>CAWDZD010000001.1:0-566429 GCA_963806465.1 uncultured Alphaproteobacteria bacterium
AGGACGCCCGGGCGGTGGCCCCGCTGGAATCGCATGCGGAGTTCTCGCCGGGCCGGGGGCGGGATCCGGTCGGGCTGCTGCTGGGCCAGGCGCAGTCGCGGGTGCCGGAGCTGGTGCCGGTCCGGCACGGGCGGATGCTGGTGTCCCCGTTCACCTTCTACCGGGGCGCGGCGCTGCCGATGGCGGCGGACCTGGCCGGCACGCCCGCCTCGGGGCTGCGGGTGCAGCTGTGCGGGGACGCGCACCTGTCGAATTTCGGCGCGTTCGCCTCGCCGGAGCGCAACCTGGTCTTCGACGTCAACGACTTCGACGAGACCCTGCCCGGGCCGTTCGAGTGGGACGTCAAGCGGCTGGCCGCGAGCCTGGCCGTGGCCGCACGGGACAGCGGCTTTCCCGCCAAGGCCCGGCGCAAGATCGCCCTGGCCGCGGGAGAAGGTTACCGCACCGCGATGCGCGAGTTCGCGGGGCAGGCCTTCCTGGACGTCTGGTACGCGCACCTGGACATCGAGCCGGCCCTCGCCGAATTCAGGTCCCAGGTCAAGGCGAAAAGGTTCAAGGCCGCCGAGAAGATGCTGGCCAAGGCCCACACCAGCGACAGCACGAAGGCGCTGGGCAAGCTGACCACCGTGGTCGACGGGCAGCGGCGGATCATCAGCGACCCGCCGATGATCGTCCCGGTCGAGGAGGTCTTCGCCGGCGTGCAGGCCGACGCGATCTACAAGCTGATCGGCACCGTGCTGGGCAAGTACCGGCGCACCCTGCAGTCCGACCGGCGGCACCTGCTCGAGCAGTTCACCCTGGTGCAGGTGGCCCGCAAGGTCGTCGGGGTCGGCAGCGTCGGCACCCGCGCCTGGGTCGTGCTGATGGACGCCGCTGACGGGGTTGAGCCGCTGTTCCTGCAGGCCAAGGAGGCCCAGCCGTCGGTCCTGGCGGAGTACTGCCGGGCGCAGCCAGTACAACAACCAGGGTGAGCGGGTGGTCGCCGGGCAGCACCTGCAGCAGGCCCAGAGCGACATCTTCCTCGGCTGGACCCGCGTCCCCAACCCCCTCGACGGGATAGACCGCGACTTCTACGTCCGCCAGCTGAAGGACTGGAAGTTCTCGGTGCCGATCGAGCTATTGCTCCCCCAGGGCATGGCGGTGTACGCCCGGCTGTGCGGGTGGACCCTGGCCCGGGCGCACGCCCGTTCCGGGGACCGCATCGCGCTGGCCGCCTACCTCGGCGGCTCGGCCAAGTTCGACCAGGCCATCGCCGACTTCGCCGAAACCTACGCCGACCAGAACGAGCTCGACTACGCCGCGCTCCAGGCCGCCGTCAAGGACGGCAAGGCCGAAGCCACCACCGAAATCTAAGGCGGCAGCACTTCGGCGTGACCGCCTGACAGGCCCGCGCGCCGGCACAAGCACCGGGCCTGGGCCTGAGCCTAGCCCCGGTGAGCTGGGAGATGAGAGGAGCTCGGGGATGGCCGATCAGCTGCCGAGCTGGGCCGACGGGCAGGCGAAGACTCAGATCCTGGAGTTCGTGCGGTCGGTGACAGAGCCGGGCCACGGTCAGGTGTACCGCACCAAGGGTATGGAACAGCCGGTCGATGATGGCCCGGGCAAGCCGGTCCACCTCTGGACCCGCACCGGGCGCAAGCCGCTGCTGGCAGGCGGCAACGCCGACGGGGACGCCGCGATGCTGCGGACGGCCCGGTTCGGGCTGCTGATCCGCCACGACGATGCCGGGCGGGAGTTCGCCTACGATACGGGTTCGGAGAGGGCTCTGGCCAAGGCGAAAGAACGCGGCTGGACGGTCGTGAGCATGCAGAACGACTTGAAGATGGTGTTTGACCTGTGATGCCCCAAAGCCCCGGCGCCGCCGGGCCGGGGAATGACCCATCCGCTGACACCCCTGCCCGGTGCTGACCGTGCCGGGAGTTCCGATGGACTTCCATGTGATGGCGTCGACGCCGCCTCGGGACGGATCACCGCCGAACCCGACCTCTAAGATCCCGGCACCGCCGCCCTTGATGGGCGAGCTGCCCGGGCACATGCTCCCCGACCTGACCCCGACGTGAGGCAGCCATGACCGCGGAACAGCAAGTACCCGCACCGAGCCCCCCGGCCTGATCGCCCGTTACGAGCAGAGCATCATGGACCGCATCACCGACTTCAACGACCCGCGTCAGGAGTGGCGGCGGCTGTTCTCCGAACTGCTCGGCACCTTCTTCCTGGTGCTGGCGGCGGCCGGCGGGGGCATGATGGGCCACGCCTTCCCGGGCGTGATCAGCCACACCGCCGCCGTCACCGCGCCCGCGCTGACGGTCATGGCCATCATCTTGTTCATGGGCAAGATCTCCGGCGCCCACCTGAACCCGGCCGTCAGCATCGCCTTCGCCCTGCGCCGCGACTTCCCGTGGAACCGGGTCCCCGGCTACATCGTGGTGCAGCTGGCCGGGGCCACCCTCGCCGCCCTGGTCCTGCACGCCATTATCAATGTCTCGGCCAGCTACGGGTCCAACTACCCCGCCAGCGGCTACTCCGCCGGGGCCGCGTTCTGGATGGAACTCATCTTGACCGCGGGCCTGGTCAGCGTGATCCTGGGCACCGCCTCGGGCGCCCAGAACGTTGGCGTCATCGGCGCGTTCGGGGTCGGCAGCTACATCGCCCTGGCCGGCCTGTGGGGCAGCCCCATCTCCGGCGCCTCGATGAACCCGGCCCGCACCTTCGGGCCCGACCTGGCCAGCACCACCTTCACCAGCTACTGGGTCTATGTCGCCGGGCCGATCGCCGGCGCCGTGGTCGCGGTCGGCATCGCCTTCGTCCTGCGCGGCCGCGGCGGCGGCAAGTCCGGCGCCGGGGCCGCCCAGGGCGACCTGTTCACCGAGGCCTACGAGCCCGGCAAGTCCTGAGGATCGGGATATGAAGGACCCGCTCCCATCACGGTCGGGGTAGCGGACGGGTAGTTGTTCATGGCTGCGCCGGGCTTGCCCTCCAGTGAGCAGCGCCGCGGCGGCAGCCTGTTCGGAGGCTCACCCCTGGTGGGTGATGCGCAGCGGAATGGGCCACTGTCAGATGATCAGGGGCGAAGATGCAGCCTTATCGCCACGGCGCGCTCCGTGGGCGTGGAGGCACGCATTGCGAGGGGAAGTACCTCCGGGGCTGCAGGCGAACACGTGGATGGCGCAAAGCGGCTTTCCTCCGGGAGGTCACGTCCAAGGCGGGAACCAGTCACATGTCTTCAGGCGGAAGGGGCAGCGAGGTGAGCGAGACGTTCAAGGGCACGATCAACGTCGATATCCGGGACTCGGTTCCGGACTGGTCGCCGTTCGAGCCGCCGAAGGCCCCCGATGGGGCGCCGAGCGTGGTGTATATCGTGCTGGATGATGTGGGCTTCTCGGCGATGAGCAGCTATGGCGGGCCGATCGAGACGCCGAACATCGACCGGATCGCGGCTGAGGGGGTGCGGTACACGCAGTGGCACACGACGGCGTTGTGCTCGCCGACCCGGTCGTGCCTGCTGACCGGCCGCAACCACACCCGCAACTCGATGGCGTGCATCACCGAGGCGGCTAGTGGGTTCCCGAACGCCAGCGGGACGATCCCGCCGGAGAACGGCATGCTGCCCGAGATCCTGGGCGAGCTGGGCTGGAACACCTACATGGTCGGCAAGTGGCACCTGTGCCCGACGATCGAGATGAACGTCGCCTCGACCCGGCGGAACTGGCCGTCCGGGCGGGGGTTCGAGCGCTGGTACGGGTTCCTGGGCGCGGAGACCAACCAGTGGTACCCGGACCTGGTCTACGACAACCACCCGGTGGACCAGCCGAAGTCCCCGGCCGAGGGCTACCACCTGACCGAGGACCTGACCGACAAGGCGCTGGAGTTCATCAAGGACGCCAAGACGGTCGCGCCGGACAAGCCGTTCTTCCTGTACTACGCGCCCGGCGCCGCGCACGCGCCGCACCATGTCTCGAAGGAATGGGCCGACAAGTTCAAGGGCCGTTTCGACATGGGGTATGAGGCGATCCGGGAGCAGACGCTGGCCCGGCAGAAGCAGATGGGCATCGTCCCGGCCGACACCGAGCTGCCGCCGGTCAACCCGATCGGCACCCCGGAGACCCGCACGGGGCCCAAGGGCCAGCCGTTCCCGCCGCTGGACGTCACCCGGCCGTGGGATTCGCTGTCGGCGGAGGAGAAGCGGCTGTTCGCCGGATGGCCGAGGTGTACGCGGGGTTCCTGGCGCACGCCGACCACCACATCGGCCGGCTGCTGGACTACCTGGAGGAGTCCGGGCAGCGGGACAACACGCTGGTGATCCTGGTGTCGGACAACGGGGCCAGCGGCGAGGGCGGCCCGAACGGGTCGGTCAACGAGAACAAGCTGTTCGAACGGCATCCCCGACGAACATGCAGGCGAACCTGGCGATGCTCGATGAGCTCGGCGGGACCAAGACCTACAACCACTACCCCAACGGCTGGGCGATGGCGTTCAACACGCCGTTCAAGATGTGGAAGCGGTATGAGTTCAACGGCGGCACCGCCGACCCGTGCATCATCTCCTGGCCCAAGGCCACGGCGGGCCGGGGCGAGCTGCGCCACCAGTACCACCACGCCATCGACATCGTGCCGACCATCCTGGACACCCTCGGGGTGCAGGCACCGGCCACGATCAAGGGCCACGTGCAGAGCCGCTTCGACGGGGTCAGCATGCGCTACAGCGTGGACGATCCGTCCGCGCCGTCGGCGCGCAAGACCCAGTTCTACTCGATGCTCGGCTCCCGCGGGATCTGGCATGACGGCTGGAAGGCCGTCACCACCCACCCGACGCTCAGCGGCTGGAGCGACTTCAACGACGACACCTGGGAGCTGTACCACACCGATACCGACCGGGCCGAGCTGCACGACCTGGCCGCCGAGCACCCGGACAAGGTCCGCGAGCTGGTCAACCTGTGGTTCGCCGAGGCCGGCGACAACGCGGGCTTCCCGCTGGATGACCGGTCCCCGCTGGAGATCATCAGCACGCCGCGGCCGCAGCTGGCCTCGCCCCGCGACCGCTACGTCTACTTCCCCGGCACCGCCGAGGTGCCCGAGGCGCAGGCGGTGAACGTCCGCAACCGCTCCTACACCATCGGGGCGCTGGTGGACATACCCGCCCCCGGCGCGCAGGGTGTGCTGTTCGCGCACGGGTCGCGGTTCGGCGGGCACGCCCTGTACGTCAAGGACAACCGGCTGCACTACGTCTACAACTTCGTCGGCATGATGGAGCAGAAGATCGACGGCGACCCAGGACCTGCCCACCGGGCGAGAACCTGATCCTGTCGGCCTCCTTCGGCAAGGACGGCGAGGACCCGCCCCACGTGTCCACCGGGATCCTGTCCCTGTACCACGGCGACAAGAAGGTCGGCGAAGGCCGCATCAAGACCCAGCCCGGGATGTTCTCGGTCGCGGGCGAGGGCCTGTGCGTGGGCCGCGACAGCGGCGAACCCGTCACCGACGACTACCCGGGCGCTCACCCGCACACCTTCACCGGCGGCACCATCAAGCGCGTCGCCGTCGACGTCAGCGGCGATCCCTACATCAACCTCGAACGCGAGGCCCAGGCCATGCTCGCCCGCGAGTAGGTGAGGATGGCCGATCCGCGGCGCGTCCCTGCTGTTCGGTCGCCACCGGCTCTGGCACAACCACAGCCGAAGAAAGACCAAGATCCCGGGCACCGCCCGGCATGCGACAGAACGCCGACATGAAACGCCCCCACCGCCGAGCTGCCGTTCGCCGCGGGCGCACCGAACGGCGGCCCGTCTGCGTCAAGCCCACCAAAGACTCGCAACAGAGCCTGATAGGCGGAGTCGAATCTCCTCCGAGGCGATCGGGCGGCGCCGGGCGCAGGTCCGGGGGGCTCATGGCGCGCCTAACGGTAGTTTGTTGACCTCGGAACGGGTTTGCGGTATGCCGTGATATAGGAGTGGCATGACCTGCTGTGGGGTGCGTGATGACGCGACGCCTGCCGTGTCCGGTGGCACCGGGCCCGCTCGAGGGGTATGCGGTGCGGTTCGATGACCTGTCGGTTCGTTAGCGCAGCGGCGGGGGTTCCGGGAGTACCTGGCCGGGCTGCTGGCACCGCGGGACCGGAACAAGACGCTGACCGCGCTGGCCGGGGCCGAGCCGGTGGCCGGGGCGCAGCATGCGGCGGTGCAGCGGCTGCAGTTCTTCCTGTCGGAGTCCCGGTGGGATCCGGACCGGGTCAATGCCCGGCGGCTGGAGCTGTTGCGGGCGGATCCGGCGACCGCGCCGCACGGCGGCGGGGTGCTGGTGATCGATGACAGCGGGGACCGCAAGGACGGGGCCAGGACCGCGCACGTGGGCCGTCAGTGGCTGGGCCGGTACGGCAAGACCGACAACGGGGTCGTCACCGTCACCACGGTCTGGGCCGATGAGCGGCTGTATTACCCGGTGGACGCGGTGCCGTACACCCCGGCCAGGCACTTCGCGAAGGGCAAGAGCGACCCGGGGTTCCGGACCAAGCTGGCGATCGGCGCGGATCTCGCGGTCCGGGCCAGGGACGCGGGGTTCGCGTTCCGGGCGGTGGCCGCGGACAGCGCCTACGGCGATCAGGACGGGTTCCGCGGCGAGCTCGCGCAGGCCGGGCTGCCGTTCGTGATGGCGCTCAAGCCCCGGCACGGGACCTGGGCCTACGGGCCTGATGCGCACACCCCGGCGGACGCCGCCCGCGCCCTGGCCTGGCACGGCCCCGATGATCCCGGCGACTGGGAGGCGGTGACCCGGACCTTCCGGGATGGGCACACCGAGACCTGGTGGGCCGCTGACGCGAGGCTGGGCTGGTGGGGACCGGACGGGACCACCCGCCTGGTGGTCGCCACGGCCGACCCGGGCACCCTGCCGGACAAGGCCACCTGGTACCTGGCCACCAACTTGCCGCGCCCCGGCGGCCCGCGCGAGGGCGGCAGCCCGCACCCGGCGGCGGACCTGGCGGAGATCGTGCGGATTTACGGCATCCGGCACTGGATCGAGCAGAGTTACAAGCAGGTCAAGGACGAGCTGGGCTGGGCTGACTTCCAGGTCCGCTCCGATGTCGCGATCCGCCGGCACCGGTGCTGGTCAACTGCGCGTTCAGCTTCTGCTGGGATGCCTGGTTCGCTGATCACCCGCCGCACCACGACGTCGCGGCCCCGCAGCCGGAACCCGGCGGCGGAGAGAGGGGGGCCGCCCGCCGCCGCGCCGGCCCGCCGCCGCCGTCGTGGCCCCGGGCGATCAGGGCCGTCCGAGCCTGGCTTTCCCCGTGGATCGCATTGCAGCGCTGGTGGGCCGCCTGGTCCAAGGCGCCCCCGCCCCGCCAGCTCCAGGAACTGCTCGACTCCGTCGGCGCAGGCCACGGCCTGCACCTATACGTCCACAATTAACAAACTACCGCTAACCAAGATGAACTCGTAGAGATCAGGTCGTGACGTCGGGCGCGCCGTCGTATGACGGGACCACGTGGTATGCGCAACGAGGCGGGTACTGGCCCGCCGGGCAGCAGCGGCGCGAGCGGCTGCGCTGCAGGCGGCCGGGCGGCCCGCCGCCGGGGGACAGGATCAATCAGATCGCACACGATCCGCGGGTCACGCGGGGGTCGGTGCGGCGGTGGAACCGGGCCTGGCAGGGCGCTCGCCTGCTCAGTGCTCTTCCGCTCGCTGCGCGGGAGCCTGGCGATCGCATGTGCCGGGCAGGCGCATGTCAGAAGATGGTGGCCCAGTCGTTTTCATGCCGACGCTCGTCCAGCCGCTCTTGGTTGCCCGGTCCAGTGCCTGCTCGGCGCCGCTGGTGTAGTCGAACTCGCGCTGGCCGTCGTCGTGGCGGACGAGCAGGCGAAGGGCGGGCTTGTCGGGATGCTGGGTGAACTCGAGCATCGGCAGGTCGCCGTTCGAATTGCCGGCCGCCAGGAACGGCCGGCGGCTGAAACCCAGACTCCGGCACATTGCACTGGCGAGCCTGCAACGGAGCGGACCTCTCACTCCCCGGCATCCGCGGCGACTGGCCGCAGAACTCTGTCCACGAGGCCGTCGGCGAACGTTTTCGCCTGTTCTTCGAAGTCGGGCTTCAGATTCGGCGCCGGCATCTTCAGCCCCATGACGCGCTCCTGTGGCTCGCCGTGCTTCATGTATCCAAGCCACGAGAGCATCGACTTGACCTGTCCGCCGGCCGCCACGAAGTGCGTCTTGCCGGTGAACCGCCCGCCGTTCTTTTCACCGAGCTTTCGCTGTTGCCCGAGATTGATGCTGTAGTAGCGGCGGGAGATCGACACGGTTGCGAAGGGCTTGCCGTCGAGGACTACCCTCGCGGCGGGTGACTCCAGGTACGAGCGGATCGGCATGCACGTCTGGAACCACCAGGTGGGGGACGCGATCAGCACGAGGTCGTAATCGCCCGCTTGTGCTTCCGCGGGAATGCGGATCTCGCCGGTCTTGTGACGCATCTGTGCGGGAAGGATGCTCGCTATCTGGGCCATCGGGCGCTTCATCGGGAACTGCGAGAGCTTCTGCACCCACCGTTTGTCGGTGAACTCGATCATCGCCTTCGTTACCTCACAGCCTCGCGCCTCGAGCTCCTTGGCTATCGCGTCGGCGACTCTGCCCGACTGTTTGGTGACTGTGTGGTAGACGATCAGCACCCTTGGTTCCGTCTCTCCGCTCACGCCGTCCTCCTTTCGGCTCGGCTCGACCGTGTTTGCCCGGCAATCTGGCTGGACATACCGAACTAGCTGACTTCTCCGATGACGCCGAGGCGGAAGCCGCTCCAGGGATAGAACGCTTGGGCCTGCGAGTCCCCCGGGTTGTAGCCGAATGCCGAGATCGCCAGCTGATACGCCGGCGCATTGGCAATGCCCCCGTGGTAGTACCGCCAGTTCCGGATGAAGTTGTGTCCCGGCGGCAGCGGCGCGACTGTGTCGAGGACCTCGACGACGTTACCTGCCATGTCGTACGTGCCCCAGGGCGAGGGAGTCTTCGTCTGGCCGACCGTGCTCACGTTTCCCATGTAGCTCGATTGGAAGTCGGGGTCTCCCGTCGGGAAGCCGGTCGGGAAGACCTTTGCGCAGGACGGCCCGGCCTGCCACGGACACCAGGTGGGGGCTGGGCCTGGCGGGGAACCCGGCGTGTCCAGGTTGCCCATGGGGTCGTTCGGGTTGTAGGTTGCCAGCGGCTGCGTGCCAGCATTGACGACATCGCCCGTACCGGGATTCAACTTCGAAGGGTGCGGCGGGTCGAACGGGCCCGTGGGGTACTCCCAGTAGGAGTCTGTCCCACCGCCCTTGGGATCGTAGTACGCGGCCTTGACCCACTCGTTGTTGCTTGGCAGGACGAAGCCCGTCGCCTTGGTTCGCGTCGGAGCTCCTTGCCTCATGTCGTACATGCCCTGCTCGGTCTGCGGCGAGAGCCGCACCTTGTACGTGATGTACTTGAAGCCGCCCGACGACGACTGGGTCTTGGAGAGTATCGTGCCGTTGGTCAGCGAGTTGGCAAAGCGGGCGCCGCGACTGAAGTCCCCGAAATTGAAGGGCTTGTCGGCCCACTCCGGGTAAGCCACCGAGTAGTGCCCGCCGGGGCTCGCGTCGGCCGTGTACCTGACCGAGCCGTACTGGGGCCAGACGGTGGGGCTCATGTTGTCGATGTAGAGGTCGTGCGGATTCTTCCCGTTCGGGTCGACCGTGTTCAGGAACGTGACGTACTGGCTGACGGTGGTCTCGAATTCGCCGATCCCGTACGTGTACTTGACGCTGCCCACCGTGAGGCAGCTCTTCGGCGATGGCGGCGCGTCGCTGCAGCTCTTGTAGATGCCCGGGCCCTTCGGTGGCTGGACCCAGTTTTCCCCTCCACCGAACCCGAATGTCTGCAGGACCCCTACCGAGGGGTTCCCGGGATGGCCGACTATCGCCATCTGGATCGTCACGATCCCCCATTTCGCGACTAGGGCGACCGACGAGCCCGAACTCGTCGCCGTCGGCGGCGAACTGGACGAGGAGCCGGCGCACGCGGCCGCGCCGAGCGAAAGCGCGGCGACCAATCCGATTAGCGCCGTCCGACGAAACCGCGTGAGAAAGCTTCCCGATTGAGTTTGAGCGGGCGTCGCCGCGTCCCGCACAAGCGTGGTTCGTCCGTTCGCCATGGCGGTCAACTCCCTTCCTGCGTAACCGTTCAGCAAAAGTCAGCGGCATGATTTGGTACTGCAATGGCGAGGCCAGCCAGCTCTGGCAGGCGGCATCGAATTCCTCGGTGGTGATGCCCGCGTGGGTGAGCGCCACCAGCTTCATCAGGGCCGCCATCCCGCCCGCATGCAGCTCTTCCGGGCTGGTGGGATGACCCAGCTCGGCCGCCCGGTCCGCGCGAAGACCAGCTGGGCGTAGACGGGCTGCTGGTCCACAGCGTGCCGTCGTTGTCGAATACCGCGACGCGGTCCCCGCCCGGGAATGAGGTCCGGTGAATCAGGATCGGTCGCGGCGGCGGCGAATTCAACGACTGACTGTTTCGCGGTCGTCTCACGCCAGCTCGGCAGCCCATCAGCGCTCATTGCCCCGCCTCTTGCGTCTGATGTTGATCTTGCCCCTGATCGGACCATCAAGCGCACCGTAGGCGGGTTGTTCCGCAGATAAATCACCCCCTCCGGGTGATCCTGACCTAAAAGAGCACGGCTCATCGCGGGAAAGTCGTGGCGTACAAGGTCCTGACGTTTTAGCCCCCTCCCGGCACAAGTGCCGTTGCGGTAGCAGTGAAGCTCCGCTTCTGACCGCCGAGTTGTACGGTCCGGTAGGCGCTTCGGTGCAGGTGGTCTTCATGGCGCGGGTCGCGACGGTGAATGACGTGCTGGACGGGCATGTGGCCCTGGATATCGAGTGTCTGGACCCGGATCTATCTCAACGCTTACGTGCCGATCTTGCAGGCCAGTTCGCGGCCTCAAGACCCCGACCACGAGGCGGCAGCGTGCCGTGAGGCGTGAGCGGCGCTTATTTGCCGTGATCATGCTCTGAGAGCCACTGTGATGCCGTCGTTCGGTTACTGGCCGTACGGCGTGCGCCCCTGTTGTCTCGGGTGGTCTCTCGTCGCCGCGCTGACCTCGGCGAGCGGGAGACGCTCGTCCGTGTGGAGCCTGCGGTGTCTTCCTCGTCTCACCTGTCCTGCCGCGTCGAGTGCACGAATCCGCGCACAATAGCGGCTCCTGGCCTGCGGGGTTTTCCGGCTTCCCCGCAGGGGCGCTAGGGTGTAGCAAATGGACCAAGACGGCGCCGATGATCGGGCTAGCGCCGAGGTCAGCAGTACGCGGGACGAGCTGGCGCAAAGCCGCACCAGCCTCGCCGAAGACCGCACATCCTTGGCGAGTGAGCGATCACTTCTCGCCTGGTACCGGACCGCGTTCGGGGCCTACGCGTTGTCTCTTGGCTTCGGCGGTGTACTCCCCTCATTGAGGAACACCAACCCAGCACTGGGGGACTTGTACGTCGTTCTCGGAGTGTGCTTCGCGCTGCTTGGGCTCCGGGTTCGCGGTTGACGGATTCCTGAGGTACCGGCGGTTTACCGACAGGCTCAATCCATCTTCTGCGCCACATCGACGCGGCGGCGAGATGGTCCGCCTTACAGTCGCCGGAGTCGCGATTGCGGTACTCGGTGTGGCAACTGCGCTGATCATAGCGATCGACCGTTTCGCTTAGCGAACGCCGCAAGGCTGGTGACCTCGTGCCTGGATCCGTGCAAGCGCGGGCCCCTGACGGCGGCTACGCCCGGTCGCACACCGATGGCATGGCGCTCTTGTTCACCTAGGGCCGCGGCTGGCCGCCGTAGCGGGGATGAAGGCCCCACAGCGGTTTACCTGCCTGCCGCGTCGTACTCTCCAAGCAGAAGGCACCGGCCCTGCAGAGGGGAGGCCGGGTCACCGATGACAGACATCGATCCCAAGGCGGACATCGAACTCCACTCCGCCGACGGGCACATGACGGTGCGGGTACCGCTGGCTGGGGCGGTGACCGGCGAGTGGCTTCGGTGTTATCAGAAGCTGGCGCTGGCCACGAAGGTGCCCGTACAGGCGCAGGCGCGGCATGACCAGGCCTGGATTGTCGTAAGCGTGCCGGTCACCAGCGACCATGGGGAGGTAACGGCGATGATGGACGCTGCCCGCGCCCTGATCGCCGAGGCCGACGCTGCCGCTGGCCGACCGCCCGCAACTGCGAAGGTGGAGGTCAGTGTCCGCGACTGGTGGGCTGGCAGGGAGAAAGCGCACCCCGCGGTCCGCGCCGGGCCCGGGATCGCGGGGCAGGGCACGTGGCCGAGAAACGCTGGCCGATGGCCTGCACGCTGGTCGTGGCGATGGCCGTGCCGCTGCTGCTGCCTGCCAGGTTCAGCCTTGGTCCGTCATGGGCAGTCCCGGCGGTGGAGGCACTGCTTCTGGTGGCCATCATCGCCACTGACCGGGGTCGCATCGACCGCCGGTCTGTCGCTGGCCGGGCGCTGTCCCTGGCGCTGGTGACGGTGCTGGTCGCCGATGCGGCTGGGGTACCGGCCGGCTGATCGTCGACCTGGTTGAGGGCGGGCCGGAGACAAATTCGGCGACGGATCTGCTCAAGACCGGATTCCTGGTCTGGTTCTACACGATCGTTGCCTTTGCCTTCGTCTACTGGGTGCTTGACGGAGGCGGTCCGAAGCGCGCTTCCTAGCTCCGCCGCAGTTCCCTGACCTCGCCTTCCCCGCCCAGCTCAACCCGGGGATAGCTCCGCCGGGCTGGCGCCCTGAATTCTTCGACTACCTCTACCTCGGCTTCACAGATGCCACCGCGTTCAGCCCGACCGATGTGATGCCGCTAGCCCGCTGGGGCAAATTGGCCATGACCGTGCAGTCGGTCGGCTCCCTCAAGCAATACGTAGTCGAACGAATAAGTTAGCCACACAACGAGGATCCTTGTGACCTTCGCCGCGTACAAACATCACATCGGCTTCTATCCCACGCCCTCGGCAGTCAAAGCCTTCGCAAAGGATCTCGCAAAATTCAAGACGTCGGATGCAGCGATTCAGTTTCCGCTCGAAGATCCGCTACCCCTGGATCTCGTCCGCAAGATCACCGAATTCCGAGTCCGCGAGAGTCTCGCAGAAGATAAGAAGTGGAGAACATAAACTCCACGATTTGTTTGTCATCACGAGCTCGCGTCAGCGAGCGAAGGATCTGCAGTTCCCACCACCCGTCCGCCAATTTCGACCACCACCAACCCACTTTGCTAGAATCGCCAGTTGATCCTTCAGCCGCTTTCTTACTGACTTGAAAAACGTACTGTTATCATCCAAGCTTTTTACTCCGACCGAAGTCATCGAGGACGCCATCGTAACCATCGAAGATGGACGCATCCTCGAGGTCACCTCGCGCTCGCACTCTGAAACCACCATCACCGCGCGGATCACCGATTTCGGCGACGCAATCCTCGCGCCCGGCTTCATCGATATTCACATCCACGGCAACGGCGGCCACGACATCATGGAAGCCACGCCCGATGCGCTCGCTGCCGTCGAGCGTTCGCTGGCCAAGCATGGCGTCACCAGCTATTGCCCGACCACCGTCACCGCGGCTGTTGATCGCACCGTCGATTCGCTGCAGAAACTCGCCGACGCCATCGAAGGCAAACATCCTTCGTGGGATCGCAGCGATCGCGCCGTCCCGCTCGGCCTTCATCTCGAAGGTCCGTTCATCAGCCACTCGAAAAAAGGCGTGCATCCGCCGGAATACATCCAGGAGCCCTCCGTCGAGCTCTTCGAGAAGTTCTGGAAGGCCGCGCGCGGCCACGTCAAAGTGATGACTGTTGCTCCCGAGACCAAAAACGCTCCAGCCATGATCGCCAACGCGAGCGCGAAGGGCGTCTGCATCAGCCTCGGCCATTCCAACGCCACACGCGAGGAAACCGAAGCCGGTATCGCCGCCGGCGGCCGCCATGCAACGCACACCTTTAACGCCATGCGCCCGCTCGACCATCGCGAGCCCGGCATTCTTGGCACAGTGCTTACCGACTCACGCCTTACCGCCGAGATCATTGCCGACGGCATCCACGTGCATCCCGACATGGTGCGCCTCTTCCTGCGCGCGAAGGGAATTGAGTCCGCTGTGCTGGTCACCGATGGCATCAGCGCAACTGGCATGGGCGACGGCCGGTACATGCTCGGTAGTTTCGAAGTGCAGGTAAAAGGCGATCGCGCCGAACTCGATGGCGTTCTCGCCGGAAGCGTGCTGACACTCGATCGCGCCGTTCGCAACGTTACCAAGTTCGCCGATTGGAAGCTGCAGGATGCGGTGCGCCTCGCGACGTTGAATCCCGCGCGAGTTATCGGTGTAAGTGATCGCAAGGGAAAGATCGCCGTCGGCGCCGACGCCGATTTTGCCGTGCTCACGCCGAAGGGCGAAGTCGTCCGCACCATCTTCGCCGGTCGCGTCTAGCGCTCCATAGCGGTGGTGGCCTTCGATTGTGTGGAGCGGACATTCCTGTCCGCCCGGATTTTGCTTGTCATCACAAGCGAGCACAGCGAGCAAGGGATCTGCATTTCTGTTCTTTGCATCACATCCCAATGTGCGGACAAACTTGACCTGCACCCGCCCTTTTCGATATCCAAGTGCTATATAGTTCTTTGAATGGAGTTTTCATGCCCGATAAAGGCCGCTTCCCGCACTACATGATCAAGGAGATCTTCGAGCAGCCCCAGGCTGTCCGCGACACCATCGCCGACAATCTCTCCTCGAAGACCAGGCGGGTTGAACTGGCGGTCACGCGCAGAATCCCGCGCGATGCGTCGGTTACTTTCAAGAAGATCACCATTGCCGCTTCGGGCACGAGTCGCCATGCCGGCATCGCCGGTCGTCACATGATCCAGGAACTGGCAGGCATTCCTGTCGATGTCGAATACGCCAGTGAGTTCGAGTACGGCAATCCCATCACCGGTCCCGAAGAGCTGACCATCGTAATCACGCAGTCAGGCGAGACCGCCGACACGTTGGGCGCGCAGCGGCTCGCGCAATCGCGCGGATCCCGCACCCTGGCTATCACCAACGTTCTCGATTCCACCATCGCCCGTGAAGCTGACGCTGTGATCCACACGCAAGCCGGGCCTGAGATCAGCATCGCGTCGACCAAGGCCTTTGGCGCGCAATTGGTTGCCCTGTACCTCCTCGCCGTCTACCTCGGCGAAACACGTGGCACGCTCACCGATCAGAAGGTTGCCGGACTAGTGGACGAACTCCTCGCTCTTCCTGACAAAATCGAGACCGTTCTGAACCAGAACGACCTCTGCCACGATCTGGCGAAGAAGTACTACAAGATCGAAGACTTTCTGTACATTGGCCGCAACGTGCACTATCCCATTGCGCTCGATGGCGCGCTCAAGCTGAAAGAAACTTCCTACATCCACGCGGAAGGCTATCCCGCCGGTGAAATCAAGCATGGTCCTTACGCACTCATCGACGAACACGTTACCGTCGTGGGCATCGCCACGCGCGACCTGAACGATCCGCAATCCGTGTTGCGCGCTGAAAAGTCCATCAACAACCTGCGCGAGGTAAAAGAAACCGGTGGACGCGTAATCGCGATCGCCACCGAAGGTGACTCCGAAGTCGCGGATGCAGCGCATCATGTCATCACCGTTCCCAAAGCGCCTGAGCTGCTTTCGCCGATCCTCGAAATCGTTCCTTTGCAGATGCTGGCCTATCACATCGCCGTGCAGCGCGGAGTCGATGTCGACCGTCCGCGCAACCTCGTCAAATCCGTCACAGTCGAGTAAACTCCAGCACACAAATCATCCGGGTGCGAAGGAGGTTAAGTGGGCAAGTTGCTCGAAGGGCAGCATGCGCTGGTGACGGGCGGCAACTCTGGAGTCGGGAAGGGAATTGCCCTCGAACTCGCGGCCGCGGGCTGCAATGTCATCGTCAACTTTCTTGAGGACTCAACCGGAGCGGAGCAGACTGTGGGCGAGATCGCGATGCTTGGTGTTAGATCGTGGGCGATCCGTGGCGATGTCGGACTCATCCAGGACGTGGATCGAATGTTCGGTGAGTTGCGCGAGCGAGTGCCTCGACTCAATCTCCTCGTAAACAATGCCGGCGTTCAGACGTTCGCCCCTTTATTGGAACTCTCCGAAGCCGATTGGGACCGCGATATTCGTACCAATCTCAAGGGCTGCTTCCTTTGCACACAGGCGGCCGGACGAATGATGAAGTCGCAGAAAAGTGGCTGCATCATCAACATCGGCTCTGGTTGCAACAAGCATCCATTCCCGCGCCTCGTTTCCTATACAGCCAGCAAAGGAGGCATAGAACAGTTTACGAAAGCCGCTGCAGTCGAGTTGGCGGAATTCGGGATTCGCGTGAACTGTGTCGCACCCGGAGCGATCTTGACCGAGCGCACCTCTCGTGAGGCTTCCGACTACGAAGCTACCTGGAGCAAGGCAACCCCACTCGGAAGAGTGGGCACTCCGCGCGATGTGGGCAAAGCCGTAGTATTCCTGGCGAGCGACGATGCTGCGTACATCTCAGGACAAACCCTATGGGTCGATGGCGCCGCGTTTACTTTACCGAATTGGCCGTACCCGTTGAAAAATTCAGAGTAACCCCCGAGTTTGCCCGCCGCCGCTCTTTCGAATCACTGAAGCGCCCCCGCTTTGCGTGGCATCTTATCTGTCGTTCGCGTCTTATTCACATGCGAAAGGAAATCATGATGAATCCTACGAAGCAACTCACGATGGAATACCGCCAACTCGACCGCACTCAGGCGCAGCTTTCTGCTATTGGGCTCGGCTGCATGGGCATGTCGGAATTTTACGGGCCGGGCGATGAGCAGGAATCCATCGCCACGATTCATCGCGCTCTCGACATGGGAATCAACTTTCTCGACACCGCCGACGTGTACGGCCGAGGCGAGAATGAAGAGCTTGTGGGCCGAGCCATCAAGGGCCGTCGCGACGAAGTTTTCTTGGCGACGAAATTCGGTAACGTGCGCGACGCCAGCGGCAACTTCGTCGGCGTCAGCGGCAAGCCCGAGTACGTTGCTCAAGCCTGCGACGCCAGCCTGAAGCGGCTCGGGGTCGATGTCATCGATCTCTATTACCAGCACCGCGTCGATTTCGACGTTCCGATCGAAGACACCGTCGGCGCCATGGCGAAGCTGATCACGCAGGGAAAGGTGCGCTACCTCGGACTCTCCGAAGCAGGAGCCAAGACAATTCGCCGCGCACAGAAAGTTCACGCCATCGCTGCGCTGCAAACCGAGTACTCGCTGTGGACGCGTGATCCCGAAGAGGAGGTTCTGCCGGCCTGCCGCGAACTTGGTATCAGCTTTGTTCCCTATAGCCCGCTCGGCCGCGGTTTTTTGACGGGGCGTATCCAGAAACCAGAGGATCTCGACCCCACCGACTGGCGCCGCCAGAATCCGCGCTTTCAGGACGAGAACTTTCGCAAGAACATGGCGATCGCCGAAACGGTCAAGCAGATCGCACGCGAAAAGAATTGCACGCCTGCGCAGCTCGCGCTCGCGTGGCTGTTGGCGCAAGGTGAAGACATCATCCCGATTCCCGGTACCAAGCGCGTGAAGTATTTGGAAGAAAACTCCGGTGCCATCAGTGTGAAACTTACACCGCAGGACTTGGCGCGTATCGATCAGGCAATTCCGGCGGGAGCTGCGGCTGGCTTGCGCTATCCGGAAGGTGGAATGAAGCGGGTGAACGCGTAGGTTGGTTTTTGCCTTGGGTAGCTGGTAGCTCGTCGCTGGAGTTTAACGACCCGAGCTACAGCCACCAGCTACACCCGCCGGTAACTAGATCTTCTCTTTGGTCGCTGTCACTTCAATCTGGAACTTGTGATTGCTATTCGGATCATCGACGCTGTTGAGCAGTGTGGGCTTTCCGAGCGGAATAGCCGCTTCCTGATCGGTACGGAGCTGCCGAACGATGGGGTAATCTGCGGCCTTCGTGTTGGATGATGATTCAGCTGTCGCCACGCTGCTGACTTCCGCGCTCAATGAGAGGATCAGTCGACCTTCGATCGTCCGGATATGAAAGGTGAGATTGGTACCTACATCGAAATACTGGACGTTCGGGTTCCCGGACGTGCCGCCCAACGGGAGACGTGATCCAATCTTAATCGTGCGCGGTCGATAGCCGTGTTCCTGCACCAAGGCAGTATAGTCGCGAGTTGAAGCAAGCTTTCCGTCCTGCAACTCACGAATCACGATGTCGAGCCGATAGGTATCGGCGGTTTCATTGGCCGGTGTTTGCTTCTGTTCGGTTGTTGTAGTCGACTTCTGCTCACTCTGGCAGTAACCGACACTCGTCAGTAAAAGCGCAACCACAATTGCTCTAAGACCACGCATCATTGTTGTTCTCCTCGATCAGACACAGTTGGTTGTTCAGCAGGCGCGCGCATTCTCTCCTGCCACATTACGGTGGACGCAAGTTCATTCGGATTCTCGCGCGCGAATGCGAGCAGCAATTTCTCCTGTTGCGTTAACGGCATGGGAGCCGGAAGCTGCGACGCCAGCGTGACTCGCTGCTGCTCGTCTTCATTTCTGCGAACCTGTACTCGCTGAGTGCGTCCGCGGACTGGCACCGTCGAAACCACTCGGGGACCGCTTCGAACCAGTTCCGGAGCAGGCACTCGATTCGCAATTATCTGCGCGGGGCTATTTCTGGCCCACTGCTCGCCAGCCGATATACTCCATAACACATCGCACAGACCATCACGATCGCCGCACTCGCGTAAGCAAGCTTCAATCGCCACCAAGGTTGCGCAGGCGCCACGCGCAGATTTGCGATGATGCGCGACTCGAAGCCAATGCGCGGCTCTGCCTCGGAGTAGCTCTTGAGCGCCTCGTCCAAAAACTTATCGAGTTTCGTCTGCTCGGAATTCATCTCGATCTTCCTTCTGAAATCGCTTCCAGTTTCTGCCTTAACATCGTTCGTGCTCGTGCCATTCTTGTTCGCACCGAGGCTTCGGGAATCGCCAGTACCTCGGCAATATCCGAGTTCGACATCTCTTGCACGGTTGAAAGAACCAGCGGTTCCCGCAGATCGCGAGGTAGGGTGGCAATCATCGCCCGCAGCAGTTCCAAACGCTGCTGTTCTGCCAACGAATCATCCATGCCGATCTGATCGACTCCCAGATCTTCGATTGCACTCGTGACTTCTTCCTGCGGTTGCTCGCGACGCTTCACACGATCGACAGCCATCCGCCATGCAATCTTCGCCACCCACGCTCTCTGATTTCGAACGCTCTCCAGTTCTTTCGCGTGGCGCAGCACCCGCAAGAACACTTCTTGTGCCACATCCTCGGCATCAGCGTGATGCCGCAGGACTGAATACGCGATCTTGAACACCATGCGGGCGTGCTCGTGAACCAGCGCTTCAACCGATTCGCTGACCGCGCGCTCCTCTGGCAACGCCACCGCATCTGCCAAGATTTCCCGCTCCAAACCACTCATTGTTCGCTCTTCGGCTCTCATAAGTGAAGACCGTTGGCTCAAAGAAACTGTTCAACTTTCTTTGGAACGAATGAGCCAGCATTTCCTGCGTTAACAGGAATGCATATTCAGGCGGGGATGGCCACGCAGGTGTGTGCGGCCAGGCGATTGGCTGTGAAGGGCTTATGATTACTGACTACTGACAACTAACGGCCGACTACGGCGCTTTCTTCAACACCACCGCTGCGCGTTCATCTGCACCGATGCGTCCTTCGAAGGCTTTCAGTTGCGCAAACTTCTCGGGATCGATTTCCACGGAGCGTACGACGTATTCCCGGTGATAGCTCAACGTTTGACCCTTGATTTCTGTCTTGCTCTGATAGCTTGCGAAGCCTACGTCAATCTTTACAGGGTCAGGAATATCGTCGACCGTATAGCCCTCGGGCAATTCGATTTCGTAGGTGTCGCTTTCCTTGCTGCTGCCGTGTAGCTCCACTGGATAGAGGCGCGGTTTGCTGAAGTCCAATCCCAGATCTTTTTCGCCGACTACTCGTGGACGCACCAGCATTAACGCTCCCATTTTCTGGGCGTAGCTGGTGGTCGTGAAGCCGTACTTCAAGGTCAACTTCCCGCGTGTGTCCAATCCTTCTATCTGCGGATTCTGCAACGAGAACTGTTTGAGCGATTGATTCAAAAAGCTCTCGACATATTTAGATCGTTGCTGCTCGTTAGCCGCTTTGAAAGCATAACGCTGACGCAGCGCATGATATCCGGTGCGATCTTCCACCACTTCGCCAGCCAGCGTTCCATCGATTGCGAGCTTGAACTTTCCCGTGCGTTCCAGAATATTCGCCCCAGGATCGAGCACAGGAAGGTGCAGCAGTTCCCCGCTTCCGTCCGCTACCAGCAGAACGTAGTTGTTCTCCGCATAAGAAGGTAGCTCTCCGAGTGGCGTGTACTCACTGGTCGGATCGAACAGGAGATATTTTTTGCCGGATTTCGATTTCACTACACTCTCATATTTCGAAAGCGGTACATCCTGCGGCAACTCGATGGCGACGATCATGTGATCGAACACTAGCGCGGGCAGTTCGGGATGAACGATGCCGCGATCTGTTTCTACGATCACATATTCGGACCGCACTCCTGCTTCCTGCAGCATCGAACTGAGCAGCGTCGCCTTGTCTTTGCAATCGCCATATCCGTAACGGAAGACGTCGGCCGCTGCATGAGGCTGATATCCGCCGATGCCAATCTCGATTCCTACGTAGCGAATGTTGCTCTGTACGTAATCCGTGATTGCGCGGACCTTGCTGTCGAAATCGCTCTTCCCGGCGATCAGATCATGGGCTTTAGCAGTGATCTGCGCAGAAGGTGTTCGCCGTCCAGCGGCCAGCTCCGATTGCCATTTCGCGATGTTTTCCCATGATCCGCCTTGCCCGGTTCCACTATTTGGACCGAAGTAGGCAAATTCTCCTCGCGCCTCGAGACCGTAAGGACGCGGCATCAGCTCTTCATCATCGTGAATTGCAGGCACATCCGATTGCGTCCACTTCCACCGATTGTCTGCCAGACGGTCCGGCGTAGGATCCTTGCCGCCCGACCACGCCGACTTGTACTCCCACCCTGCCGGCAACTGAAGCGTAAATTCAGTGCGGCGCACCGGGATGCGTTCCTGATAGACCCAGCTCACCTGCTTCAGCCAGTTCACGTAACGAACCTCGTACTCGAATCCTATGATCGTGCCTGGCTGCTCGCCGGCTGGCGCTCGCGCATGCCTGAATCGCACATCGGAATATAGGATTTCGCTCGGGAGATTGGCGACGTCTTCAAACTCCTTGTCTTTCACTTCGAATTCGTGCCCGCTGCTGTCGATGCTCCAGGCATGAACCGACAGCAACTTGTCCTGCTGACGAAGATGTACTCTCAGCTGCGCATAGTCGCGGCCATCTGGCCGCAAAATTTTCACGATTCGCCGGTCATGTTCCACGTACTGGCCCGGCCCTTCGATGGTGATCTCGGTCTGATCGTCCAGCACCACCGCCTTAGTCTCGGCAGGATAGACCGGGAGCTTTTCCGCCGCTGCCTGTTTCAGCCAATCAGGAACAGAAACAGTCGCAGCGGATGCCGATCCCAGACAGAGCCCCAGCAGTGAAATCAGGACAGCGAAGCGCAGCTTAGTTGACCTTGGCACTGGTATTCCCCCTGAGAACAGCCTGTTCCTCGTCAACCGACTTTATCTTGTCGTAAAAGGCCTTGAGTTGTTTGTACTCGGAAACCGGAATTGCCATGTCGGCGAGAACAAAGTCGCGCTGCGACAGGATTTGCTGCCCCTTCTGCGACCTCTGCGTGCTGCAGAGCGCATAGTTCAGTTTTACCTCTTCCGATTGCGGCAGGGTTTCCACTGACATACTTACGGGAACTGTGATGCCGACGTCGTCAATCTCTCGAAACGGATAATTCAGATAGACATGGTTTACGCGCTCCGCGTGCGGGAACATCGGAGTCTCGTTGACTTCTAGCAGGTTTACTGGAATCGTCCAGCGGTGTCCGGCACTGACAGCCAACGGCGTCGATACCTTGAACTCCGCAATCAAGGGCGACTCGATTGCGTCCCATTGAGGGCTCTTCGTTAAAGTGACTTGGGCGCCACCCGGTAACCAGCTGCGTACCTCGTCTTCCAGAAGCTTTTTGCGCCCCTCATCGTCCGTCTTGGAGCCGTCCTCACGGCGGATCAGCGACTCCTGTCCTCCGAACAAGACCGCCATCGTGCCGGTAGCAGAGCCATCTTCGTTCAACATGACCCTTACCGCGCGCTTGGTGAGCGCCTGCATATAGCTCGGCAGCGGCGATTCAGCGAACTCAGTGCCCTTGGCATTTTGACGAATGCCGCCGCAGGCGGTGTAGCGCCAGTTCAGAAGACCGTAAGGCGCGTACCGGCTTCCGGGATCGAGAAAGACATCCTTGCCATCAAGCTGAACAATCGCAATCTCCGCGTCGAACTGGTTCCTGCTCAGATACGTCTTGTCGAAGATCTCGTCCGACCGATCACCGACTCGCATTGCGTAGGCTGGAAATCCCGCTGTCTTCAGCAGTGCGATGAAGGTCCGCGTGATTTCGTCGCGATCGCCTCCTTTTTGGCGAATTACGTCGGCAGCACCGCGGTTCTGCTGCAAGCCCAATGTCTTTTGTTCAATCGCGCTTTTCTCCGGCAGGTAGGTGTAATTGTCGAGAGTCTTTACGAAGGCATACAGCTTCTTCACTTTTTGTTCTGGAGTGTCGCTGGGCGAGGTAACTTTGCTGATTACGTCGGCGAGTCCGTCAGTCTTGCCCACGAACTTCTCAACGCTCTTATTCCAGATCTTGCCTTCGTTCTTCCACCAGCCGTCGACTGTCTCATTGGTGCGGTAATAAATCTGGAGGTGGGATTTGAGCATCTGGGTCGGCAACGTGTGATCTTCCTCGACGAACGGCGCGACGTTATCTGCGTCCAGCGAGATTTCCGTCTTAGGCAGCTCGACGATTTTGGGCACTATTCCCTTAGGCAATGATCCAGCCCAGCCCATCCCCACGATAGTGCCGTGCTCGTCAACCAGGGTTCGACTCGACGATCCAAAGACGATCGAACTGGGAATGTACCGGAACTGCACGTGTTTTTGGAACAGCGCCTCCTCCAAGACCCAGCGTGGCGGAGCGTAGAACACGTGGTCCGGATATCGGTAGAAGTAGCGATATTCGATAATGCTTCCCACTTGCACGTCGGGGACCGAAAAGCTCTTTATATTGACCCGGACTCCATGTCCCTTATAGACAGTCTTGTCGAAAGGCTTGCCTTCGAAATTCACGATCTTCCCGTCAGCATGAATGGTGCGGGCGCGCACCTCGGCCACCGAGCGTCCGCGGTACGAATACAGCGAGACGTCTGAATACTTTTGAATGCCAGCTTCAGTCAGGATCTTGATTCTTTGATAAACCGAGCAATAGTGCAGGTCATCGTCGCAAATCTCCTCGTGGGAAAGGACGACTGCCGGCGCGCCGGGTTGTTCGGGAACGCTGGTGATTGCGAGTTCGTCAGGAGAAGGGGGACCGAATTCCTGCGCATGCATCATCGGTACCGCAACAAGGGAGAGAACGAAAGAGGAGAGCAGAATGGCAATACGCAGTGGCATGCGCATGAATGATGTCGACCTCAATGGCCCGAATCAGGGGGGAGTCTGCTCGGAATAAGTTGTGTGTAGCGGCAAAATCTAACTTTTGCATCTTCATTATGCAAGGAAATCTGCGGAAACTAGCAGAAATCTCGTCTTGTTCCGGATTCCGGGAATCACTCCCTGGCTGAAACTTTCGTGCTGTCGGAATCGGGTTTGTCCTTGACCAAAAGCCAGGGGAACAACCAATCGAGCCAACCTAATTCTGTGGGAAAGCCGCAATAGGGAAGTCGAGCTTCAGGCCTCATCTTTGAATGTGCCGAACCAGATCTTGGAACTCGGGTACGCCTTTCAGTACATCGAAGGCGGGCTCCTGTTCCAGGAACACCAGCCATCCGCTGCGATTGTTGAATGCTCGCTTTAAATTCACTAACGCCTGTTCTTTATTTCCCAGCAGAGCGTTCATCCTGGCGGTCTCGTAATCGCTGTAGTACTGCTTCCGATCGGGTTTTGCGGCTTCGCCGAGCACGAATTTCAGCACTCCCGGGTAGCCTGCGTCCACATACGCGTGCTGAATTTGTTCCGAAACCGAGGGGTAGCCGGCAGCCCGATAGAAACGCTCACGCGCGTCGGCTGCCTCTTTCCACATTTGCTTCTCTTCATAGGCCCACGACAGCTTGACGATAGCTGGAACGAAATCCGGGCTGATGCTGGTCGCTTCTCGATACTTCGTAATCGCTGCGTCGGAATCGCGTGCGAAATAATCGATCCATCCTGCATTGGTCATAATGATTAGCGACAGTGGATCGAGTGCACGCGCCTGCGACAGTTCGGTTCGCCCTTCGGCGAAGCGGCCGCGCGAAGCCAGGTAAAGGCCGTACCAATGATGCGCGTTCGCATAATTGGGGTCCACCTCCAGGGCCTTGCGGAACTCCCGTTCGGCGGCTGAAAAATCCCATTGATAGCGCCACAGATTGAATCCCAGTGCGGCGTGCCCTTCGGCGAGCGTGTCATCGAGTTCGACCGCTTTCTGCGCAGCTTGTTCGGAGCGTTGCGCGAATTCAGTCGTCGATCCAAGATCGAAATATTCGATAAACAGGTTGTAGGAGTCGGCCAGTCCCGCGTAAGGCTCGGCGTAAGCAGGATCGATCGCGATGGCCTGCTGAAAATAATCGATTGCCTGGTTGAAGCCTTCTTCCGTGCGCCTGTTCCAGTAGTAGCGGCCTTTCAGGTAGTCGTCATAGGCAGCAGCATTGGTGGTGCTTGAAGGACGGTTGTGCGTCTGAGGTAGCACGATCGAAAGCGACCGGGCGATCCGCGAAGCGACTTCTTCTTCCATCGCGAGGATCTGCTCGCCAGTCACATCGCTGTCGTAGCTTTCGGCCCACAGATGAGTTTGATCACTGGCCTGTATCAGTTCAGCCGAGACGTGCAACTTCTTCCCATTGCGCTTTATGCTGCCCTCCAGCAGGTAGGAAACACCCAACTCGCGGCTGATCTGATCGACGCCTTTGGCTGCTCCCTTGTATTTCATCGATGATGTCCGCGAAATAATGCCCAGGTACCCGGGACTGAAACGGCTGAGATGCATGATCAGTTCGTCGGTGACACCGTCACTCAGGTATTCCTGTTGCGAATCGCCGGTGAGATTCTCGAAGGGAAGCACTGCCAGCATGATGCGGGTCGGAGCCGGTCTGAGCTTGGCTTCGTGCGCGCGGCTTCGTGTCGCGATGACAACAATACTTAGGATGACGAGCAGCATTGCCAGGACTGCCGCCGACCAGAGCACGACGCGGCTGCGCAATTTCCCGTCGCTACTAAGGGGACGTGTGTCCGCTGGTCGAACTGGCGCTGAAGACGTTTCGGCTTGTGCCGGGACGTGTGTGACGGGAGCGATGAACCGGTATCCGCTTCGCGGAACCGTCTCGACGTAACGCGGCGACGCGGCGTCGTCCCCGAGAACGGCGCGGATCTGCCGAAACAGTGGTTCAGTCCCAGGTCGAAATCAACGAAGGTGTTGCTGTCGCCCCACAACTGCTGCTGGATTTCCTCGCGAGTAACTACTTCACCAGGACGCTGTACAAGCAGGAGAAGAAGTTTCAGCGGTTGAGGCTTGAGTCGGACAGGCGTGCCGAATTTCGAAAGTCGCCCTTTCGCGAAATCCAAATAGTTGGAACTGGCCAAGGCCGGCAGGTGATCGCCGTCCATCTTCCTTCATGCGCATGGGCGCACGCCAGACACCGACAGGCCGCTGCGCTGTGAAACGATGGGCGACGACGTTGCCGCCCTGACCGGCCATCTGAAACTCGGCAAGGCCGACGTGGTGGACTACTCGCGGGGCTCCTTCGTCGCGCTGCAGACCGCCATCCGGACGCGGTCGCGAGCAACGCGAACTCCCAAAGGAAAACACTTGGCGCAGTCACGCGACCAAGAAAATCTATAAGGCGTACTTGACTCGCTGGATTCTCCCTCACTGGCAGAAATACGGACTTGCCGAGGTTAGAACCATACAAGTCGAGTCCTGGCTTCGCGGATTGCCATTAGCAAAAAGCAGTTGTGCCAAAATCCGAAACCTGATGTCCGTCCTCTTTAATCACGCCTGCCGATATGAGCTGTTTGACCGCAACCCAATCTACCTCATTCGTCAGAGCGCCAAACGCCGAACACCGCCGGCCACTCTGGTGCCCGCCGAAATCAAGGCGCTAATCGACGGCCTGGCACTTCGAGAACGCACATTAGTCCTTCTTGCCGCATCAACCGGGTTGCGGCAGAGCGAGATATTCGGCCTAAAGTGGGGCGATATCGATTTCGAGCGCGGCACGATGAGCGTCATCCGTTCCATCGTGTACGGAGTGGTAGGCCCGTGCAAGACCGAATCATCGCAAAAGCCAGTGCCAATGCATCCGACTCTCGCGGACGCTCTGACGCAGTGGAGAAAACGTTGTACCTACATCAGGCCCGAGGACTGGGTTTTTGCAAGCAAGCGCTATCGAGGCCGAAGACCGTACTGGGGCCAGGCGATCTTGCGCAAATACATAGGTCCTGCAGCTCAACGAGTCGGAATTCAGGAGCGATTCGGATGGCATACGTTCCGTCACACCTACTCGACCCTGCTGCGAAGCGTGGGGACTGAGTTCAAGGTGATGCAGGAGCTGCTGCGGCATTCGTCGTTCCGCTCAACGTTGGACGTTTACACGCAGGCAGTAACGCCCGCAAAGCATGCAGCGCAGGCGGCGGTGATGTCGCTGGTCTTTTCTTCTGATGAGGATGGAGCAACACGCGTTGCTGGATAGGAAGCTCTGGATCGCCTAAAAATGGCACAAAAAGGGCGCGAAACGCGCCCTTTTTGTGCCCCCAATAGTTTCAATGAAATCCGCCTAAGTGATTAAGATAAGAATGGCGGGGACGACGAGACTCGAACTCGCGACCTCTGCCGTGACAGGGCAGCGTTCTAACCGACTGAACTACGTCCCCGCGGATAACACTTAATGGTGGGCGGTCAGCGATTTGAACGCTGGACCTTCCGGGTGTAAACCGGATGCTCTAACCGCTGAGCTAACCGCCCAAAGCCTGCTCAACTTCTCTAGTGTTACTAATTCAAGCGGCATTTGCAACTGCCTCTTTCGGGTGCAGTGGGGTGCAGTGGGCTGCATTGGGGTGCAATTAAGCTAAAACCAAGCCCGATACGGTTCGCCCACTCCTGTCTGAGCGCCACATCATTTTCGATTCCTTCCGTGTACTTGTCAGTGACATCATTGGCGTGGCCAAGCCAGAATTTCTCCAACTCCCACGGAGTGCTCTTCATTCTGATTTGTGTCGCCCTAAACCTTCTAAACGCGTGGAACCCGCCGCTCCGAAATTGTGGAGAGAATCGCGGGGCACGTTGGATGGCACTAATGGTCGTCCGCGGTCGGTCGAAAATACCCGTCCCGATTTACGGTCGGCGATAAACGCATTCAACATTCCCGCGATTTCGTCGCATAGATCACTTGCCATATAGAGGTTTTGCATGTGCCGCTCACCGGAAGGATTTGCTCGAATCACGGGTTTTTAGGAACAGAAGTCATGCACAGCTGCTAGGAATCAGAACTTAAGTGCGATTCCGGCAGGCATGAGCCGCTCGCCATTCGCTTTATCGTAGGCGGTTGGATGCCCCGTTGGTCTGGTGGTATCAAAGCTGGATGCGACCCGAAAACCGACACACTCCAACAATTCATCCTTCTCGGACCGGCTATCGTCATCGTTTCCGCGGTATAAACGGTGCCAGGATCAGAATGGTTTTGTCGCGTTCTTTCACCAGCCTGTCGTCGCCAAAATTTAGCCCGCGCGAGAGAATGGTCCCGCACGCTGCAGGTAATTTCGTAATTGTACAAGCATGCGACTCCAAAGAAACTCAATCGGGCTTAATCGCCAGGCGGCAAACGATAATCGTAGCTGGATTGGCCTCTCGAAGTTGACGATGCGATATGAATTCTCGACGCGTATCGAGGCTGATCACCATCAGCTTGCGGCCGGCGAAGAACTTGGTAAGGTGCTTCAATCCCCAGATTATCAGGGTCTAGTTCGATAGAGTTTGGAGGCTAATATGGCCCTGAGTTTCGTATTCGGCGAGATTTTCCGGAGTCTCGCATCCCGAATCGATTTTTGGTGAGAACTCCTTTGCACATTCATGTCACTGCATTGGAAAAATTTCGGTACGTAATAAAATTATAGGCTGGGGATTGGCCTCCAGACGGGCCAGACTGACGGCCGAATCGCTGAGCTCGGAATCGGCCGTATGCCACAGTCCCGGAAGTTCTTTGCGGCTAGTAGCCCAGCCGATGGGTTACTGGTGCTAGGCGCGCACTTCTCGATGGTCATTCGTGCCAGGCCGACCTGATCGGCGCTAAAGTCTTTCCAACGAATCACTTGCTTGCGCTTCCGGGCAGGAGAAAGGGTATGGCGATGGAGGATGTCGCCCACCAACTGATGGACTGCGATGTCCTAGATTCCTCGAAGCTCCCAATGCGATCATAAACCCCCCTGGGATTTTCGGTAGCCATTTGCACGATCAAACATTCGATTTCTTCACCCATCCTCGGCCGACCTTCTCGTCGGCGAAATCTCGATCCGTCAAATTTGTTCGCGATCATTTTCCGATACGACTCTAGAATCGTATCGGGTTAGGCTGCTCCAAAGCATGTCGGATTCCCCTCTTTCTCACTCCCGCTGGTAAAAAAACTCGGGCTGTCAACTTCCTTTTGAAGGTCTGTCCCGTTCCCCAAATCAAAACGACTGCAGGAAGTTTGTAATTAGAGCCGGACGGAAGCGAATAATGTTGCGCTTACCTGATATTGATTTTTATTATTATTTGTGTCAACAGTAGTGTGGTTTTCAACCTAGAATAAGAGCCATGCGGACGCACCTTTTCTCAAGACATCCGAATAACGATGACAACTACCCCGCATGGGCGAAGCGGGGATAAAGGTCGCCGAGTCTCGGCTTCCCGATCAGGGGGCCGCGGTCCGGCAAACGCATTCGGTCACTCGGAGATTGACTTGGCCAATACCAGACAAGTTCGGTCTCGGTGGTAATAGAATGTGAGGTCTTGTGAACCAGAGCACATCAGTTGCTAGACGACGGACGGGGACAATAATCTAACTTTACGACAGTCTAGAATGAACAGGTTACTGGCGAGGAGAAACATCGTATATGAAAGGCGTTGTACTAGCTGGCGGAACGGGCAGTCGGCTGAATCCACTGACGCGGGTGACGAATAAACATTTGCTGCCCGTCTATGATAAGCCGATGGTGTATTACCCTATCCAAACGCTGGTAAATGCCGGGATCGAAGAAATCCTGCTTGTTACCGGAGGTAAAAATGCCGGAGATTTTCTCCGCTTGCTTGGAAATGGCCGCGACTTCGGCCTGAAGCATCTGAACTATACCTATCAGGAAGGCGAAGGCGGTATCGCCGAAGCCCTGGGCCTCGCCGAATTTTTCGCCGCTGGAGAACCGATCTGCGTCATCCTCGGGGACAACATCATTGAGAATAACATCTGCCATGCAGCCCAACAATTTCACGACGCAGAAAGATGGCGCGAAGATACTTCTCAAGGAAGTAATCGATGCCGGTCGATTCGGAGTCGCGGAAATCCGCGGGCAGAACGTGGTGGGAATCGAGGAAAAACCGAAAGTTCCCAAATCGAATTACGCCGTGATCGGGATCTATTTTTATGACGCGACGGTTTTCCAGAAAATCCGCCGACTGAAACCGTCGGGACGCGGCGAACTGGAAATCACCGACGTTAATAATTTCTATATCGAAGAGGGGAAGTTGACGTACGAGAAATTGGATGGCTGGTGGACCGACGCCGGGCAGTTCGAATCTCTCCTCCGGGCGAATAATCTTGTTGCCGAAACCGGCGCTAACAAAATGACGGCTGCGGAGAAGACGGCGCGTCAGGAAGTCACGAGATGAAGCTTTTCGTGACGGGCGGTGCGGGCTTCATTGGCTCAAATTTTATTCGTCATGTCCTGGGCCTGGAGCGGAGCTACTCGGTCGTCAATTACGACAAGCTGACCTATGCGGGCAATCTTGCCAATTTGGAGTCATGTCGCCGCCAATCCGCGATATCAGTTCGTTAAGGGAGATATCTGCGACGCACGGCGCGTCGAGGCGGCCATGGCAGGCTGCGACGCCGTGGTTCATTTCGCTGCGGAATCCCATGTCGACAGAAGCATCTACGAACCTGCCGCGTCCATCGAAACGAACGTCAAGGGCACTTTCATTTTGCTCCAAGTGGCGCGAAAGCTGAATATCGCGCGGTTCATTCATATCTCTACGGACGAAGTTTACGGCGACATGCAGCATGGGGTCTTCGCGGACGAAGATTCGCCTCTGCAGCCGAGCAGCCCGTACTCGTCATCGAAGGCGGCGTCGGATCTCCTTGTGCGCTCTTATGTTCGCACTTACGGATTTCCGGCCATCATCACGCGCTCTTCAAATAACTACGGCCCGTTTCAATTTCCTGAAAAGTTCCTGCCGCTGATGATCACAAATGCCATGGATGATAAGCCTCTTCCGATCTATGGCGACGGAAAGCAACAACGCGATTGGCTGCACGTGGAAGATAACTGCCGCGGCGTTCTTGCGGTCCTGGAGCGCGGACGCGTCGGCGAGGTTTACAACCTTGGCGGCGTCGATATCGAAGAGAACCTTTCCATGGCGCAGCGCCTCCTCCGTGTGATGGGAAAGCCGGAAACATTGCTCGCCTACGTGAAGGATCGCCCCGGCCACGATCGCCGGTACGCTTTGAAGTGCTCCAAAATGGAGCGCGAGCTTGGCTGGAAGCCGGCAATATCGCTCGAAGAAGGTTTGCGCCAGACAATCGATTGGTACAAATGCAATCAGGAATGGATGGCCGGGGTCCGTGGTGGCGAGTATCGTTCCTATTATGAAAAATATTATGAGAATCGCGATTCGTCTCTCCACGCGATCGCGCAGTCACGTTCACAATCTTACTCATGATCCTGTAGCGAGAGAATCCAAGCCGTCGCTAGGGAGATCCCCGTTCGTTCATTTGCGGCGCCACCTTAAAGCTCCAGGAGGGATTCACCCCCTTTGCAACGCGTTGAGACAAGCGCTTCCCGGCGTTTGGGAGTTGCGCCCGAAAATAATTGCCGACGCGCGGGGATTTTTCATGGAGACTTACCACGCAGCCCAATTTGCCGAATTGGGTATCGTCGATAACTTCGTCCAGGATAACCACTCTCGATCAACGCGAGGAACCCTGCGCGGGCTTCATTATCAACTCCATCATCCACAAGCAAAGCTCTGCCGAGTCGTCGAAGGAGAAGCACTCGACGTCGTTGTGGACATTCGATCCGGCTCCCCCAATTTCGGAAAATGGACCACCGTCATTCTCTCCGCGCAGAAACATAATCAGATTTACATTCCCGGCGGCTTCGCACACGGCTTCCTGGCTCTTACAGATACAGTCCAGTTCCTTTACAAATGCGGTGAGTTCTATGAGATTAACGACGAATACGGCGTGCTCTGGAATGACCCGACACTCAATATCTCCTGGGGAGTCGAAAACCCGCTGGTCTCCGCAAAGGATGCTAAATATTCAAAGCTCGCCGACATTCCACTCGAATTTCTGCCGCAATATCCCGCCGAGATGAAGCCCAAGATTTTGCTCACGGGTAAGACTGGTCAAATCGGAGGGGAACTCCTGCATTCTGCTTCCACGAGTGGGAGAAGTCGTCGCGTTAGATCGGGAGCAACTAAATCTAGCGAACCCCGAAGAAATTCGCCAAGTTATCAGAAAGGTTCGGCCGAATCTGATCGTCAACGCGGCCGCTTATACCGCGGTCGATCAGGCGGAAAAAGAGGAAGCTCTCGCTCACGCCATCAATGGCGATGCACTCGCGCTGATGGCAGAGGAAGCAAAGAAGATCGACGCAAGTCTAGTCCATTACTCGACTGACTATGTGTTTGACGGATTGAAGAATTCTCCTTACGAAGAAACCGATCCTCCAAATCCCCTAAGCGTTTATGGCAAGACAAAACTGGCGGGTGAGCAGGCGATTCGCGATTCCGGCGTCCCTCACCTGATTTTCCGCACCGCCTGGGTCTACTCCACGAGCGGCCGTAATTTTCTTCTCACAATCTTGCGACTCGCATCGCAGCGCGAAGAGTTGAAAGTCGTCCACGATCAAGTCGGAGCACCCACCTGGAGCCGCGAAATCGCCGACGCGACACCCAGATTCTCGGCTTCCCTCGCTGCGCGCGGAAATCTCGCGCGATTCCCTGGCGAACGTCAGCGGCACGTACCACATGACTGCCAGCGGCGTTGCCTCATGGTACGACTTCGCACAGGCTATCTTGCACAACGCCTCCAAGGCCTCAGCAAACACGCCATGGCTCGCTGCGGCGACGAACGGCCGTCCGCTGATCGCCCGCGGCATCACGCCGATCGCGACCGCCGAATATCCCACCCTTGCTCATCGTCCAGCATATTCCGTTCTTTCGAATTCGCTGCTCACGAAGACATTTGGAATTCAGCTGCCCCACTGGCGTAGACAGCTGCGTCATGTTATCTGGGGCGTATAGTTGTCGGTCGCGATGATGAAGAAGCGACAGAGAGTTCCGAATGTGATTGTGGGTACGGTGTAGAAATCCATCGCGGCGACTGCTTCGCGATGGTTTCGCAGGAACACGAGCCATCGCTTGGCGCACTCAGGATCCTTTGGTGCCCGACGCATCCAACGAGAGATGGTACTTTCGGAAATATCAAAACCGAGCATAGGAAGTTCGCCGTGAATGCGAGTGCTTCCCATGTTGAATTCTAGGCGATTAGTTTGAAAATTTGTTATCTCACTTGGGCCGAGAGGATTCTCCGTCCTGTCCCTTGGCCAAATGCCGTCTGATAGAGATGCGGCGACGATGTCACCCCGGGGCCGCCGACAACGACGGGCTTGCCGCGCGCACGGCAGAGATCGACGACATCGAGCGTGTCGTTCTGTTGCGGCAGCATGCCGCCGGTCAAGACCAGATCGGCCCAGTCGAGGTCGTCGTCGCTCAATTGCTCGGTGTTGCGGTTGACCAGCCGCAGCGACCAGAAACCCGGCAGTAGCGCCGCCAGCGTTATCATGCCCAGCGGCGGCGCCGGATATTTGGCGCCGAAGAGTTCAGCGGTGCGCTTGAAATTCCAAAAGGTATCGGCGTCGAATTGAGGATAGATCAAAAGCGCGTTGCAGGCCTTGGCGCTCGATACATGGTCCACTTAGTTAGCCCCCGGCCGCCCAAAGCCGGACGGTAGGTGGAAACGTGCTCCAGGTCCAGCACTGAGGCGGGAGAGGCACATGCTGGTCAGATGTCGTTGCGGGGAGGTCGAAATAGAAATCTCGGCGGAACCGCTCGCTCAATTTTTCTGCCACTGCGACGATTGCCAGGCCATGCACGGAGCAGCGTATGTTCCTGAGTCGGTCTGTCCGGCGGAAGCGGTGAGGATCATTAGAGGCGAACCTACTTCTTGGATCTTGAAGCGCAACGCGCGCTCGATCTGCGGCGTATGCGGGACCAAGCTGTTCATAGAGGTGGCGACGCTCAATCTACGTGGCGTAAACGGCTATCTGCTGCCGGATGACGCGTTTCACCCGCAGTTCCACATGCAGTGCCGGTTCGCTGTCTGTGCGATCCGTGACGATCTACCGCATTATCGAGCGCGTGCGCCTCAATTCGGCGGGCCTGAGGAGTTCGTCGACTGGTAAATTGCGGGGCGCTGCGCCCAGCCGAGCGCGCGCCGTTCGCCGCCTGTCGCTCGGCGCTACCAGCCGAATTTGAAGTTGAGGCCGCCCCGGATGATGTTCTCGTTGAGCGAGACCGTGGTGTTGACGCCGGGACCCGGAGGAACACCGCCGCTGCAACTCGGCACGCCGCAGGTGGAGTTCGCAAGATCGACGAACAGATATTCGAGCTTGGCGGTCAAGTTCGGCCAGATGGCGTATTCGACGCCGACGCCGGCGGTCCAGCCGGCTTGGGTCGTGTTGCTGAACGGCAGCGCGCCGGCGGCCGCCTGGACATTGGCGAAGGCGGCGCCGCCGGTGCCGTAGAGGAACACGCGGTCCCAGGCGTAGCCGGCGCGGCCGCGCACGGTCGCCAGCCAATTGCTCTGGGTGGTGCAACCGACGCCACCGCACGAGGCATTGAAGGTGGTGCCGGTGAGATTGGCCCAGTCGCCGTCGCCTTCAACGCCCAGCACCCAGGAGCCGATCTGGTAGTTAAAGCCGACCGTGCCGCCGATCAGGAACCCGCTAACGGTGAAATTGCCAGTCGCGCCGTCAACAGGGTCGGTCCAGTTGCTGTTGCCAAAGCCGCCGCCGCCATTGATGCCGAGATAGAAGCCGCTCCAGTTGTAAAACGGAACGACCGGAATGTAGGCCGGTGGCGGCACCGGCGGTCCGGGCATCGGCATATCAGCCGCTAATGCTTTTGCTGCTGCGGCCAGCAAGAATGCCCCCGCAATGAAAATGCGCTTCATCAGAGTTGCCCCTGCAAGTAGCCGGCGACAATAACCCCGCGGCTGATCGCGCCCTCGTGCAGGCGAGACATCGGCGATGGAACTCAATTTTCCCCGCAAATCCCCGCGACACGCTTGATCATAGGGTGGCAACGATGGCGTCACAATGGCCGCTGCACTGCGGAAATGGACGCGCTTGGCAAAAAAAGCCCCGGGCAGGGACCTGGGGCTTTATTCTCGGGCGTGCCAAGCCGATCACCACGGCCCGAATTTGTAGTTCACGCCGGCGGTAAACATGTTGATGTTGCGGTTGTTAGCCGAGACGGCGTCGGTGAACGTAGCCGCCGCGTTGGTCACGGCGATCGACTGGTTGTTCAGAGCCACATAATCCCACTCGGCGCGCGCGGACCAGTTGCCCCAGAATGCCCACTCGACACCTAGGCCCGCGGTCCAGCCCCAATTGGTGCTGGAGCTGGAGACGGTAAACGGGCCACCAGGATTTGTAGTAGTGATCCCGGAATTGCTCTGCCCAACCCAGGCGCCACCGCCCTTGCCGTAGAGCAGCACGCGGTCCCACGCATAGCCAAGCTTGCCTGTCGCCGTTGTCAGCCAGCGATTGTTGATGGATGCGGTGGCCGTGCCGCCGCCAGCGGCTGCCGGGAGAGTTGCCGTAAAGGTGTTGTTCTGATTGGGAGCCCAATCGAACATGGCCTCGGCGCCGATGACAAGGCCGCCCCAGAATTCGTAATTGACTCCGACCTGGCCGCCGCCCAGGAACGTGGTGTTGGTCGAGTTCGTGAACGTGCTGCCGAGCGTGTCCGAGAAATTGCCGGTGCTGAAACCGGCGCCGAGATTGCCGCCGATATAGAAGCCGGTCCAGTTGTAGGGCGGCGCCACCGGAACGTAGGCTACCGGCGCGCGTGGCGGCGGCGGCGGGAGGTCGGCAGCGAGTGCTTGTCCCCCAGCAGCGAGCGCAAGCACGCTCGCAATCAAGATACGCTTCATGCCAATCTCCCTGACTCAAATCACACGTGACGGACTACCCCGGCCGTCGGTGTGATCCCCACGCAGCCCGCCGATCGCGCCCCCCGTGCAGACAAGGCATCGGCGTTGGAACTTTCGATCCCCGCAGATTCCCCACGGCACGCTGCATCAATGCGTAGCAACGATGGCGTCACGATGGCGCGTGGCACGGCGTGCGCGCGTATGGTTTAGGCAAAACAAAAAGCCCCGGGCAGGGAACCCGGGGCTTTGAAGAAGTTCCGCTCTAGCCCCTTACCACGGGCCGAATTTGTAGTTCACGCCGGCGGTGACCATGTTGATGCTGCGTTTGTTCGCCGTGATCGTGTCTACAACAGCGGGCGTCGCGTTAGACACGTTGTAGGTCTGGTTATTCAACCCGATATAGTCGTACTCGGCGCGCGCCGCCCAGGTGCCCCAGAACGCCCATTCGACGCCGACACCGGCCGTCCAACCCAAATTGTTGCTGTTGGAGTTTGAGATGCTGAACGGGCCACCAGCAAGCCCTGTAGTTGTCAATGCAGAATTACTCTGCCCAACCCAAGCGCCACCGCCCTTGCCGTACAGCAGCACGCGATCCCAGGCATAACCGAGCTTGCCGGTTGCCGTTGTCAGCCAGCGATTGTTGATCTGTGCAGAGGCTGTGCCCGTGCCACCGCCCCCCAAGCCGGCCGCTGCCGGAACAGTCGCCGTGAAGGTGTTGTTCTGATTGGGCGCCCAATCGAACATCGCCTCGGCGCCGACGACCACGCCGCCCCAGAACTCGTAATTGACGCCGACCTGGCCGCCGCCGAGGAACGTGGTGTTGCTCGAATTGGTGAAGGTGCTTCCGGCCGTGTCCGAGAAACTTGCGCTGGTGAAAGCAGCGCCGAGATTGCCGCCGATATAGAAGCCGGTCCAGTTGTAGTACGGCGCGACCGGAATGTAGGTCGCCGGAGCGCGCGGCGCCGGCGGAGGTGGCGGGAGGTCGGCAGCGAGTGCTTGTCCCCCAGCAGCGAGCGCAAGGGCGCTCGCAATCAAGATACGCTTCATGCCAAATCTCCCTGACTCAAATCACACGCGACGGACTACCCCGGCCGTCGATGTGATCCCCATACAGCCCCACCATCGCGCAACAAGTAGCCCATCGCGCCTGAGATTCATGTCACCTAAAGGCAACATGCCGCGACAATTCACCCGGACAATTTGACCAGAAAATGTCGTAATTACATCTGCTTGCGATGTCTCGCCCGCAAATCCCCTTTGAATTCCGCATGTAGATTGGTTAACCGCCACGAGTCAAATGTGGCGATGGCGCCCGCTGTTATCGGCAGCCGCCGAGCCTGTCATAGGCTGTGGTTAGCAATTCGTTACGAATCGGCCTGTTGCACCTGGGCCCGTCGCCAGAACAAAAGGAGGACATTGAGCACACTGCCCATGCGGCGGCTCCAATGTGAAGAACGCCGATGGCGCGGCGTCGCCCTTTGCGGGGCAGGTATGGCGCGAAACCGAGCGCGTGAGACGGGGCCGTCGCTCTCAGAGATGATAGTTGACGCCGACGCGGAACACGTTGTCGCGAACCCGCGTCGAGAAGTGGATGTTCGTATCGGCGAGGTTGGTCGGAATCGCCGCCGGGTATTGGTGCGCGATGCTGCCAAAATCCATGTAGAGATACTCGACCTTCGCGGTCCAGCGGCCGGCGATCGCGCCCTCGGCACCGAAACCCGCGGTCCAGCCCGAGAGATTGTCGGCGAACGATCCGGCACCAGTGAAGAGCGTGGTGACGCCATTGATGTTGGTGATGCTGTTGGTCTGGCTGGCGGTGGTGTTGATGCGGGTCCAGGCGCCGCCGCCGGTGACGTAGAACAGCGCAGGTCCGGCGGTGACGCCAGCGCGCCCGCGCGCGGTGGCAAACCAGTTCAGCGTTTGGCTGTAAGTCGTCGGTGTGGCCAGCGGGATTGGCGGGCACCAGCTGAAGCATGCGGTGTCGCGCTGATTGGCTCCTTGAATGTCGCCCTCGACGCCGACCACGAACCGCTGGACCGGCTGATAATTGTAGCCGGCCTGGCCGCCGCCGACCACGCCGCGCGGCACCAGTGTAAGACGCTCATTGCCGTTGCCGAAGACGCCGAAGATATTTTCTTGCAGCGGGTCGTTGCCAACGCTGTAGCCAACGTTGCCGCCGACATAGAAGCCGGTCCAGCTGTACGCCACCGGATCGACGACCGGCCCCTTGGTGATCAGTGGCGCCGTAACCGGCGCCGCATCCCACCACAACGCGGGAGCCGCCGGATCGCCGAACCGATAGTTGACGCCGGCGCGCGCCACATGATCGACGACGCGCCCACTAACGTCGGAACGTGCCGAGCCAGGGCCGAAAAATCCCACGGTCTGATAGACGAACGTGTCGCTGACGTTGCCGAAGTCGAGATACAGATACTCGATCTTCGCGGTCCAGTTTCCGATCAGCGCCGCTTCGATGCCGGCGCCGACCGCCCCGCCCGCCCGCGTGTCCGAGGCTTGGCCGCTGAATTGGGCGAGCTCGGTGGTGCTGTAGGACGTCCTGATATTCGCAACGGCGAGGCCGCCGGTCACATAGAACAGCACCGGCCCGCTGGCGTAGCCGACGCGCGGCCGCACGGTGGCAAACCAGGCGATGCGCTGCTGCACGCTGTCGAATTGAACGTTAGCCGGAGCCATAAAATTGAAGTCGCAAAACGTGAGGCAGCTTTGATCGCTGCGCTGGCCGCTGGCCTGCATGTCAGCTTCGATGCCCGCAACAAACCTGCCAAACTGTCGATTGTAACCGATCTGGCCGCCGCCAATGGCGCTGAACAAGTTGTGAGTCGATTGATTGTTGATTCCCGGAGGGCCAGGCGGCGCCGGCAGGAAAGTCGATGTTTGCGTGATCGGCGCGACGCCGGCGCTGACGCCGACATTGGCGCCAAGATAGAAGCCGGTCCAATCATAGACGAGAGCCGGTGCCGCGAGCGCTTTTACCGGCAGTCTGCTGCTCGGGCGCTGCCCGCCAAACTCAAGGCCGCCGCCATGATTGCAATGGCGGCCTTTGCGATGCGCATCATCACCCCCCGGCGATTAGCGGCAAGGTGAAAGTACCACGGTCTGGGGCGAGGGGGTGTTACGCTGGCGCCACAATCCCGGGAAATCGCCGGTGCGATGGAACCAAATAGGTCAGGATCCAGAATGTGCTGGTTCATTCAGACAGCTCGATCAGCGTGCGGTCCAGGCCTCGAAATGCTTGCATTGCCCGACGTTACAGCTTGCATTGGGCGCTGGAACAAAATAAGAACATAGGCTGGAACGGCCCTCCCGGCGGTATCCGTGTGGATAACATCCCGCGCGGCCCAATCGCCCTTGCAGGGGGAGGGACCGCCACTAGGTTGATGGCGAATTATCACGGGAACGACCGGAGCAAGTCGCTCAAGCGAGGCAGTCATGGCAGGAAGCGTCAACAAGGTGATCCTCATCGGCAATCTGGGCGCCGATCCCGAAATCCGTCGCACCCAGGATGGACGCCCGGTCGCCAATCTGCGGCTGGCGACCTCCAACTCGTGGCGCGACAAAGCGACCGGCGAGCGCAAGGAAAAGACCGAGTGGCATCGCGTTGTCATCTTCAATGAGAATCTCTGTCGTATTGCCGAGCAATACCTCAAGAAGGGCTCGAAGGTTTACCTGGAGGGCCAATTGCAGACGCGCAAATGGCAGGACCAGTCCGGCCAGGACCGCTACTCAACCGAAGTGGTGCTGCAGGGCTTCCGCGGCGAGCTGACGCTGCTCGATCGCGCCGGCGGCGCTGCCGGCGGCGGCGATTTCGGCTCCGAAGATGCCGGCGGCGAGTTCGGCTCGCCGGGACCGACCCGCAAGGTGGCGGCGGCAGCCGGCGCCGCCGGGCGCGGCGCGCGCGGCGACATGGACGACGAGATTCCGTTTTGAAATTGTCATTCCGGGGCGCGCCAGGGGCGCGAACCCGGAATCCATACTCACTTTCGTTGAGGCTTAAGCTCCAGCGCCAATCCTACGAGTGTCGTGATTATGGATTCCGGCTCTCACTCGCGTTGCTCGTTCGGCCGGAATGACGATCGCGAAGTGTCGGCCGTATGACTCTCGCTCCGCTCCTTGACGCCAGCCCGGCGATCCAGCTCCACGCCTTCGCCGCCATGAGCGCATTCGTGCTCGGCGTCGTGCAATTGAGCGCGCCCAAGGGCACGCTGCCGCATCGCACCGTCGGCTGGATCTGGGTGGCGCTGATGCTCGCGGTCTCGATCAGCGCGTTCTGGATTCATCAGCTCCGGCTGTGGGGACCGTGGAGTCCGATCCATCTGCTGGCGATCTTCACGCTGATCATGCTGCCGCTTGGCGTCTGGTATGCCCATCGCCATGCCGTCGAATACCATCGCTGGACCATGATCGGTATCTTCGCCGGCGCCTTGGTGATCGCCGGCCTATTCACGTTCGTGCCGGGCCGAATCATGTACCAAGTTGCGTTCGGCCAATGAGCCTATCGTGACGTGACCGAACGCCGTCGAACAAAGAGGGGCGAATCAATGTGCATGGCATGTCGTCAATTTTCACCAAGCCGGCGTAATTTCATCTCGCTCGCGGCCGCGAGCGTTGCGGCATCGAGCGCCATCGGCACGCCGCTGGCGTTCGCGGCCGGGGCAACGACGAGCGTGACGGCTGACGAGGCCATTGCCCGGCTGAAGGCCGGCAACGACAAATACGTCAGCGCGCCGCAAGTCTGCGCCGTCGATCTGCTCAAGCAGCGCGAACAGGTGGCGAAGGGGCAAACCCCGTGGGCCGCGATCCTGTCGTGCGCCGACAGCCGGGTCCCCCCGGAGTTGCTGTTCGGCGGGCTTGGCGTCGGCGAACTCTTCGTCGCCCGCAACGCCGGCAACATGGCGGATACGGCGACGATGGGGACGATCGAATACGGCACCGAACATCTCGGCGTTCCACTGGTTGTCGTCCTCGGCCATGAACGGTGCGGAGCCGTGGCGGCCGCCTGCGAGGTCGTCGAAAAGCACACCAAGTTTCCCGGCTCGATCGGTCCCATGGTCGCCGCCATCGTGCCGGCGGCGAAGGCGGCCTACGGCAAGCCCGGTGATTTCGTCGACAACACCGTGCGCGAGAGCGCGAAGCGAACCACGGCGAAGATCGCGAACACCAGCCAAATCGTTTCGCATCTGATCAAGGCCAACAAGGTCAAGGTGCTGGCGGCGCGTTACGATCTCGATGACGGCCGCGTCGAGTTTCTGACGTGATTGCGCGGCCAGAGCCGTCATTGCGAGGAGTGAAGCGACGAAGCAATCCAGGCTTGAGGCACCGAATCCTGGATTGCTTCGCTTCGCTCGCAATGACGAAACCCGGCTTGCCTTAGCCTGCACGATGCGGGTTCTGGTCACTGGCGCTTACGGCTTGATCGGTTCAGCTTGTCTCGCCCGCTTACATGCCGCCGGTCACGAGGTGATCGGCGCCGGGCGATCGATCGGGGCGGCGCAGCGCCGCATGCCGTACGCCCAGTGGGTCGTTGCCGACTTTGCGCGGCTCCACGACGCTGCGGGGTGGCAGCCGCTCCTGCAAAACATCGATGCCGTCGTCAATTGCGTCGGTGTGCTGCAGGACAGCCTGCGCGACCATGTCGAGCGCGTACAGCTTACGGGCACCAAGGCGCTGTTCGACGGCTGTGTGCGTGCCGGCGTAAAACACGTCGTGCATGTTTCGGCGATCGGTGCGGAGGCGGAGGGGCCGTCGCCATTCTCGCGCACCAAGGCGGCGGCCGAGGCCTACTTGGCGACCTTGCCGCTTGATTGGGTGATCTTGCGGCCGGCGCTGGTGCTCGGATCCGGCGTCTATGGCGGCACCGCGATGCTGCGCGGCATCGCCGCCTTTCCGGGTTTTGTCCCGATCGTCGGCAGTCACGCCCGCATCCAGGTGATTGGGCTCGACGATGTTGCCGAGACGGTCGTGCGCGCGCTCGCGCCCGGAGCGCCGGGCAGGGTGGTGTGGCACGTGGCGCATCCGCAGGTGCATGCACTGAGCGCCATCGTCACCGCGGTCCGCGGCTGGCAGGGTTTTCCGCCGCGCCAGGTGCTGCCGCTGCCCGACGTGGTCGGAAAAATCGTCGCAGCGCTCGCCGACGCCGCGGGCTGGCTCGGCTGGCGCAGCCCGGCGCGCTCGACGTCGCTTGCGCAGTTGACCGCCGGCGTGGTCGGCGATCCCGCTCCGTGGATGGCGGCGACCGGTATCGCGCCAAAGAGTCTCGAGCAGATTCTGGCGGCGCGGCCGGCGAGCGTGCAGGACCGCTGGTTCGCCCGGCTCTATCTGCTCAAGCCGATCGCGATCATCGGGCTTGCGGCATGCTCGATATCGATCGGCGCCTTGGAATTCATCACTGCAAGCAAGCTGGCCGCGCCGTTGTGGAGCCTGTCGCGCTCGGCTTTTGTGTTGGAGGTGGTGCCCGAATTCGTGGCGGGGGCGGTCGAATTCGCGCTCGGCGTCGCCATGCTGGTGCGGCGAACGGCGCGGTTCGCCATCATCACACTTCTGATACTCACCTTGTTAGGGACCATCATGAATGCCATCGCCGAGCTGAGCCGCATGCAATACCCGGTCTCGGTCTTCGCCGTCGGCGTTCCCGGCTTGCTGGCTTTGCTGTTCACGCTTTCGATCCTGGACGAGCGCTGATGGAAGCGATCTTCATCTACAAATTCATCCATGCGCTCGGCGCGTCGGTGCTGTTCGGCACCGGTCTCGGCATCGCCTATTTCATGCTGATGGCGCATCGCACCGGCCACGCCGGCGTGATCGCCGTGATCGCTCGCTTCGTGGTGCTGGCCGACCTGATCTTCACCGCCACGGCCGTCGTGGTGCAGCCGGTCAGCGGCTGGCTCCTGGCGCGATCCATCGGGCTGTCGCCGCTCGAGGAATCCTGGATCGTCCTTTCGCTGCTGCTCTATGTGCTGGTCGGGCTTTGCTGGCTGCCGGTGGTGTTCATCCAAATGCGCATGCGCAAGCTTGCCCACGAGGCGGCAGTGGATGCGAAGCCGTTGCCTGAAGCTTACCGCCGGCTGTTTCGCATCTGGTTCGTGCTGGGCTGGCCGGCGTTCGCCGGCGTGCTCGCTATTTTCGCGCTGATGATCTGGCAGCCGCGCTGGTGGTGAGGGCGCGTTGTCGTTCCGGGCTCGCCGCTTCGCGCCGGCCCGCAATGACGACTTAAACCTACCCCGTCAGCGCCAATTGATCCTTGTCGCGCGCGGCGAGCGCTTCGAGCGCCGGGCCGGCCAGCACGTAGGTCAGACAGTGCGGCAAATGCGCGAAGCCGTTGCGCTGATAAAATTCCTGCGCCGGGTTGTCGGCACGCACCGTGAGCTCGACGATCGGGCTGCCGAGGTCGTGCGCAAACGCGGCGACCCGCGCCACCAGCGCCCGGGCAATGCCGTGTTTGCGATAATCGGGCTCGACATAAAGGTCCTGCAGAAAAACCACCGGCCCGCTCCAGCCGGTGATGGTGCGGCGGCTGCACGTCGCCATGCCGACAACGGCTTTGGCGCCTTCAATCTCCGCGACGAAGGCGGTGAAACCGGGGTGAGGGCCAAAGCCGTCGCGCAACCAGTCGGCGGCGCTGGCGCGCACCGCATGCAGCGAATTCTCGTCCGCCGCCAACAGGCGCTTGAGCCGCATCAGCGCCGGGATGTCGCCGGGCTCGGCCGGGCGGACGCGAAATGGGATCGGGCTCGAAGGTCGGTGTTCCATCAGGCGGTGATGTCGACTTTGTGCCTAGCCTTGCCGCTTGGGCTCGCGGGGCCCGAGGTGCCCGCAGCGTTCGCGCCTTGCATTTCGACGTCGCTGATCGAGGGATGGCGGCCGCGCTTGTGCTGGGTGATCGACGGCACCTGCTGGCTGGCGAGATAAGAGCTGGCGGCAGAGCCTCCGGAGACGGTCATGTCGGGTCTAACGGGCGGGGGTCGCTACGCGCAGACTCAAAAGATCCACCCAAACCCAACCTGACCTGTCATGGTTAAGAAAAGCTGAAGCTGTAGCTTCGAATTGCGGGCTGTCTCAGCCCATTGCGATGATGGCCGAGTTATCCCCATTCCATCGGCGTTTCTTGACGCTCCGCGTAGCAGGCTATTGCGGGCAGCGTTGGCAGCGGTACCTATTAGGTACAAATTAACCATTTTAGGTACGCGCCAATGCGACTGCTGCTCACCGACCGCTTTTGCGCCAGGGCCAAACCGCAATCGGCCCAAACCGACTACTTCGATGAGACCGTCAAGGGTCTCGCGCTAAGGGTCGGGAAGCAGCGCAAGTCCTGGACCCTCCATCTCACCGCCAACGGTGTTCGCGACGGCTCACCCTTGGCCTCTATCCGGCGATGTCTCTCGCTGCTGCGCGTACCCGCGCCTTGACCATTGCCGAAGGTGGCGAGCCTGCCGAAGCTGAGACCTTCAAGGCCGTCTCAGAAGCCTTCATGCGTCGAACCACGATACGGACTAAGGGCGGCCGACAGAATGTGCTTGATCGCCGGCAAAATGCCCGGTGTTGGCGCGACCAAATTGGGAAATGAAGTCGCTCTGAACGTGGGTGGCGGCGGACCGGGCGCCGGACGAACTCTTTACGGCCAATCCGGAGTGCAGGGTCAGCACGGCCCAGTAGCGGGCAGCACCAAACCTGCGGGCAAGGATATTTTGAATAGTTTCGGCCCCGACAGCCCGATCGTCAGTGAGAGGAAATAGCTGTGAGCAACAATGATGACCGTCGTCACGAAGGGATCGGCTTTCGAGGATTGACCAACTACCACCAACCAACCGAGCGTGAAATCCAAGCGGGCATTGATGCCGCGATGAGAGATGCGGTGCGGCGTGACACGCGGGATGTTCATCAACCTGCGTCGCTAGCAACACCAACGACAGAGCGAAGGGTGGGGACGATGGGGGCTGAGAATGGCTGGGTTGAACCTAAGCCATTGGGCCTTCCGCCTGGCGTCGCGATAATCGACCAGCTCTGCGATGTCATGCTTCCTCACGCCCCTCAATCGAAGGCCAAGTGAGACGGGGGAGGGCGAGATGGCAGAGGGACCGTCGCTGCCACCCGCAATCATCGACAAGCTGCGTCGGCTGGGAGATCGCCCTCCTGTGCTGATGAGGGTGGTCGAGACGCTGCGGGCAATCGACACCGAGCTACTGATGCTTCAGCGATTGCTTGCAGAGATGCGGGCGGAAGGAGTGGAGTAGGAGAAGGCCAATGACCCGAGAAGAAGCCATCAAGCTGCGACCACACTATGCCGAGCTATACGCCAACATCCCGCCGATGCCACCGAAGCGGGCTAGCCCTGCGCAGATCGAGGAAATCTGTCGGCTGGTGCCAGAACGGAAAGTCGAGGTCCGTCGGTTGGTCGATGCCGGGCTCACCGATAAGCAAGCCCGCGAAATCCTTGAGGAGGCGAGGAAGCCGAGAAAGCCCCGGATGCCTGCGCTAGGTGGTGGCGACGCCGAACGACTTCATGCGCAAAGCGGAGAGGTGCTGGCGGAACGCCAACGGCGCGAACTCGGTGAGTTGAGGGGTGAGGAACTGCGGCGCCAACGCTATCAGGAAGTGATCGACTATTGGCACGAACGAAAGTTGGCGGATGCAGCATACGAACGGAGGTTCCGCGAGGATGCTGATGCGGTTGAGCGATACGATCGTGAGGTGATCTGGAAAGGATACCGGTGATGACAGCCGCAGTTGAGGTCAGGGCTAGGCGCGAGTGGCTCGTTGAGCTTCGAGCGGCCAGGGACGAGGGAGATCAGCCGAGGGTTGCTGACCTCCTAACCGAGATTGCTGTGCAGGCGCCGGAGCTCCAGGGCGCAGCCTGTGAAGTCGTGCGGGGCAACAACGATGCCGCCGCGGACCAACGAGAAGAGTGGGCGCGGGGATTTTTTTCGGCTGCGACACAATCTAGAGTCGAGACTACAACCGTTACGCCCGCGGCTACGCCTGAGCCTGCGGTGGTGCCTGCGCCGATGGTGTTGCGGAGGTTCGAAAGGAAGCTGGGAGAAACAAAGCCCGCCGTGAATGAAGTGGGGGAGGCGCTTCAGGCGGCGATTGCCAAGCTGCCGAAGGAGGAGCCAGAGGCTGAGCGAGAAGGGGAGGCGGAGCCGAAATCCGGGATGGCGCTGGCGGTACCGTCTAACGAGTTGTTGGTGCCAGTTGCGCCGCCAGAAGCAATTAAGACGCTAAACAACAAACACGCTGTGATTGGCAACCTTGGCGGTAAGTGTGTCGTGATGGAATGGGTGCCAAGTGTGATTATGCCGGGCGCCAAAGAATTAGGGTACCAGAGCTTCACGAGCTTTCGCGAACGCTACGCCAACCAGCATGTTGATCATGGTGGCCCACATGGGCGAATACCGTTAGCCGCATATTGGCTAACTCATCCTCAGCGTCGGCAATACGAAGGCATGGACTCTAGTGCCGAACGGGCCAGCAGTGTTGCCTGGAGGCTACTTAAACCTATGGCGTGGCTGGGGTGTTGAACCGCGAAAGGGCAGTTGGCGGCTGATGCAGCGGCACATCGCTGAGGTGCTGGCAAACGGCAATCAAGAGTTTGAGGATTACATCAAGCGGTGGACTGCTTGGAAACTTCAGAACCCCGGCTTGCCGCCTGAGGTGGCGTTGGCATTGCTCGGCGGCAAGGGCGCTGGCAAAGGCGCTTGGGGTTACACCCTAATGCGGATTTTCGGTCAGCACGGTTTGCAGATTTACGCCTCGGAACATCTGACCGGCAAACACAACGCTCATCTTCAAAACAAACTGTACCTGTTCCTCGATGAAGCGATATGGGCAGGCGACAAAGAAGCAGACCGAAAGCTAAAGACCCTCACCACCGAAAAGTGGCTCATGATCGAGCCGAAGGGGATCAACTCCTTTCAATGGGTCAATCGGCTCGGGCTGTACATGAGCGGCAACGATAAGTGGATTGTACCCGCCAGCCACGATGAGCGGCGCTACGCCGTCAACCGGATCAACGAAAGATGGAAACAAAACAAAAGTTATTTCACGCCGCTCTTCGCCGAGATCGAGGACGGCGGCGCTGGGGCGATGCTTTACGATTTGTTCCACCTCGACCTCGACGGCTGGCACCCGCGTGAGCACGTTCCCCAAACCAAGGCGTTGCTTGACCAGAAAATGCTCGGGATGACCGGCCTTGAGCAATGGTACGTGCACCTGCTCAGCGTTGGCGAGCTTCCAAAGCCAAGCGAGAAGAACCCGCGCTGGGTAGCCTCCAAATTCCTGATCGAAGACGCTAAGAACCACAACCCTCGTAACAAATACATCACCCCAGACGAACTCGCCGAATTCGTGAAGGAGATGGGCTGCACGCACAAGAGCAATGGCAAAGCCTGGGGCTGGATTTTTCCTCCGCTCGCCGAAGCCCGCTCAAACTGGCTCGCCCGCGCCGGCAACACTTGGCAGTGGCTCGCTGATATCGAGGATTGGGGACAGAAGACGGAATGAAAGGCAGGAAGCACGTTTGATAGGTTTGATAGCAGTGTCATGCCCGAAAATCTTAGGGCCCGGCCACGCCCAGCGACTTGGTACTATCAAACCTATCAAACCTATCAAACCTATCAAACATAAGAATAGAGTAGAAACCTGAAGAGCAAAGATGAGTGACTTTCCTGAGATGGAATATGTGAGTGGTGACGGGGAGCTTTTCGAGCTAGCCCCTGGCGAGACTTCGCTCAGCTTGCTCCAGAAGATTTATCGCAGCCCCTCCCAACCAATCACTCGGCGAATGCGTGCTGCGATGGCTGCGCTACAGCATGAGCATCCAAAGCTGACTGCGATGGCGATCGACAGCATGGATGGCGCCAGCTTCGCGGCTATGCTTGACCGCGCGATTGAACGTAGCAAAGCCCCACCGAAGATGATCGAGCACAACCCGCGCGAAACCGCACCCAGCGTCCAATGGAGTGGACCAATCTCCCGACCAACGCGAAGGCTCAGCGATGAAAGATGAAGATGGCTATCGCACCGTCCTTGGTAGCGGACTTGGCCCGTGGCTGATCAGCGACAGGCCGAAGGGCTGTGACTTCGAAACGATCCCGCGTAGGGCGCAGTGCCCGCGGTATCGCCAGCGAGGGCTAGCACCAACGAGCCGGTCAGAATATATTCAAGGTCGGGAGATTTCGATGCATATCACCGTCAAAGCTGGTTGGGATGCCGAGGCCGAAGTTTGGTACATCGCTTCTACCGACTTGCCCGGACTTCATCTCGAAGGTGCTACTCCCCAGGAGCTTTACAATCAATTGCCTAGAGCGATCGAAGATTTGCTGGAAGGCATTGGGCAGCGACAAGTCTTATTCAAGTTCATTATCCCAGGCCACAAATCAGTGCCGGGTCGCGTACAGATTGCTGCGTGAAGAGCTATGGCAAGGCCGTTAGCCGAGCCGACTGTTAAGGCCGCCAACTGAGACGCGGCCAAAAGTAAGCCCCGGAACAGGGACGTCCGGGGCTTACAGTACAGGGACATCATGGACGGGTTTCGCCTTGGGGACAGAAGCCCATCCAGTAAAGGCAACTCGCAAGACTTTCCTAGGTTCCACTTGTGTCGGCGGAACAGCCCAGCCGCGAAATAGTGGAATGGCTCACGTTATAACTTCGGCCAATCTCTGCCAGCACCTGGCCAGCCGCGCGTCGCGCTAGCGCCTTCTCCCCGCAGCAACATCAACGTAGGCAGAAAAAAAGTCCCGACGAATGGTCGGGACTTCAAGTTGCTGCAACCGCAAAAAGAGAGCACCGGCAGAATAGCGAACTCAATGTCCGGCCGCCAGAGTGTTGTTGCTGCCGGCACGTAGTTTGCCGGGCGCTATTGCATAAAAGTCACACCGGCCCTTAGGCCGCGCGGCGAGCCCACACCATAGGCATAGGCTCTTCCTTATTCGGGTCCGCTTAGCTACCAAAGCTAAACGCTAAGTCGCGAGATCGTCATCCGGCTCACGCCAAAGGTTCGAGCGATATCCGTCAGTGCTTCGCCCGCCTGGCGTCGGGCTCGGGCTTCGTCTCGTTGATGCTTAGTGAGCTTGAACTTAGGACCAAAGGCCACGCCTCGGGCCTTTGCTCGCTTCCGTCCTTCATCAGTGCGGGCCAATATGAGATGACGTTCGTATTCCGCCAATCCTCCCAGCACTGTCAGCATCAGCTTCCCAGTTGGCGTCGTTGTATCGCACCAAGCATCGCCTAGAGACTTGAAGCTAGCTCCCGCATCCCCGATCGTAGCTAGGGTGTTGAGCAAGTCCCTGGTGCTGCGAGCCAAGCGGTCTAGCTTAGTCACTACCAGCGTGTCACCAGGCTCCAGCGACCGCATACATCGGGCCAACGCAGCGCGGTCTGTCTTCACACCCGATTGCTTCTCAGCAAACACCCGCTCAGCACCAGCCGCCTGCAAGGCACTGTGTTGTGCTTCGAGGGACTGGCCATCTGTCGAAACCCTCGCGTATCCAACTATCATTTCCCCGCTCCATTATGTGCGTGAGTTGCGTTACGAAGTAAGGGCCGATTTGCAGCCACTTCCGCTACGCTCGTATTTCCTAAGTTATGTGCAGCCCACCACGTGGCCCCCACTGCCACTGCTCCACGATCAGCTTTGCGTCGGCGAATCAGCTTTGCGCGGTAGGCTGCGTCCTTGAGGATTGCAGCTCTGGCCATTGCGATGATCTCGCGACGTGGCACTGAGCGGAGTTTGACGCGACCCTCTCGTCGTATCTGGTCCTTGATCTCTTCCTGCGCTCGACGCTCACACTCGAACCGCTTGGAGCTGTCGCTGGGCTAGACGTTGGGCTTGCGTTAGACTGGAATTAGCTTCGACCATCAGACTGCACCTATGGTTGGAGTTAGGCCAGTCGAGGTGCTGCCGCGCTTCGGCTGGCCGCTTTACTTTATCAGATGTTGCGCTTGCGACCTAACAAATAGCGCAGCATCATCCTTGTTTGTTTGATGTTTGTTTGGTCGCTGCGTCAGCGCTGCGCATTGCAAGGAGGGTCGCCTTCGCCATGGGGGCACCCCCAAAATCCTTCGGCTTGGATCGGCGCATAGGTCCCAGACATATTTTGCGAAAAATCTAAGAACCCATACCCTGCTTCGGTTTTCTTAAGGCTTCGCAAGGTCGTCGATGCCAGCGCGATCATTTTCTGACAAATATCCCTTTAGCTCCTCGTCAAGGGTATCGCAGTAGGCCCAGCATTCATCGAGGGACGCTGGCAGCGACGTAAATTTGGGATTGCCCTCATCGTCCATTGGCCAAAAGTCTTCAAGCTCTCGCGGAAGAGGATAGCGTGCACGCCACACCGACATGTACGTGAGGGCATCCAACAGGTGTAGTGAGACGGTAGCTTTAGGCCTGGCCCGCTCGTGAAGCTTGCGAAGGTCATGGGTTACGAGTTGATCCGGAAGGTTCTGACCTTCAAATTTCGCAATCCCTTTCGCCAGCATAAGTCCCTTAAGAAGGTTCTCGATTGCATATGCGATAAGCATGAAAATCGCGTCTAGGTTTGGCTCATCCAAGGTCTCGTCACTGTCCTTGTCATACAATTTCGCCCAAAATTGTTGAGCAATGGGCTTCTCTTCCTTCCATATGGCCTTCGCTGATTTACGAAGACGACGACTGACCAAAAGCCAAACCATCGGTTGGCGTGCCTCATCAAATACCAGCTTCGCGAATTTTGGATTACGCAAGACTGGATTGTTGGGGTGATCTTAGCCATAGGGACCCCTTTTGGAGCGTTAGCGTAACGTAGGCAGAACTAACCGAAAGCTGCCACAAGCGATCCGGCAAGTGGCAAGATTGCGATGCAGCTTAGCCTCAATTGATATGAGACGACTGGTCCCACGAAGAAACCGACAATCCGCTCTACGCCGACGGACGCAACTTCTACAAGGTCGAGAAGTGGATCAATGAAGCCGGACCGGCGCGCGATTAACGTTAAGCCTCCGCTGCTCAGGCATCGGTGGCACGGTAGGTTTATAACCTTGTCATGGGAGAAAGCAGAGTTGCGCGAACTGAAATGCATCGGCTCGGGCCATGCGCGGCCGCATTGCGTGACCTGGCGAAATCGAACGATCCGCATCGCGATATCTTGATTGAAAGACATATCGATGAATATCTGAAAGCCGATCCTTTCAGTCTTGCCCATGCGCTTGAACGACTTCGCAGAGCTAGCTATCCACTACGAAGAGCTTAAAAGCCGCGAAGGCGAAGATTGGAGCATCGCGAAGAATTACGTTCGCTCACTGCTAAGCAGGATGGCGTAGTTCGCCCCGCCCGAAAGAGTGACGCAAGGGGCAGGGTGCTACTCTTCTCTTGCTTCTCTTTATCCTGAGACTCCCTTCGCAGCCAACGTTGGGACTATCCACCCGCATATACCGAAGTACAGGTTCGCTGGTCTCACGGACAATAGAGTGCGACAGCACGATCATCCTTACTCCCTTCGTTAGGCTAAGGCGGCACCCCCATCCCCGACAGGATTGCTTGCCGTCCGAATTCGCAGGCTGTGTGGCGCCCCCATCCCCCAAAGATGACCCCGCCGCACAGCCTGATGCCTAATAAGAGCGAAAGCTCTGGAACCCCGAGGCCTTACACCTCGGGGTTTTCTGCGTTTGCCGCAGGGTTTCCTCAGGCGAGCCGCGCTCGTGCCGCAATCTCGTTGTGACAATGTGTCGTCGGGGAACGGGGTGCTAAAAAGGGTAGGGGTCAAATCTCGAAATAGCGGTTTATCAGTAGCATCGCTTACCTCAGCGAGCCCTTCCATTACTTTGTTGGGGCTCGCTTTTTATTCGGTCATTGCGCAAAGGGAGGGCACTATGAAGCGTTTTATTGCAGCCGCCATTCTTGGATTGACGGTCGTCGCAACGGTTTCAACATCGGCGTCGGCATTTCAATGCCTGGCCCGCAGTTCTAATGGAGTACACACTTGGGGCTATGGCCTCATTTTTGAAAGGGCCCAGGGATTTGCGATACGCCATTGTCGTGTTGCAGGGGGGATCGACTGTCATATCGCCTTCTGTCGGTAACAGTTCCGGCAGCTTGGTGATATTCGCCACTACCGCATTCCGTGGTTCAAATAGAACTGCGCGAAATCTTCGGGCGCATACGCTTTGCCGCCTTCAGCCAAATCGACAATCACGACGTTATAGCGACCCTTGCCGAGTAATTCTGTCGCGCATTTCAACGCCTCAAGCGCGGTGTCGCGCCGAGTTGTCGTTGGTCCGGTTATGCCAGTCCATTGAATGGCGAATGGCATGCCGGAGAGATTATCACGCGGCGGGTATTTAGTATTGCGGCCGTCCCAATAGCCCTGGCAACTTCGCTATATTAGTGGCTATCCGCCGCGCTTCATCCCTGGTCAGCAGCTTTGCCGCCGATCGCCGCCCTTGCGAAATAGACGAACGCAAGTGCCTGCTTGTTGCGATCGCGCACAATGAAGCAAGCGTCCGTTTTCTTCGACATTCCAGGGCGGCGGGAAGCGGCGGCTTTCGGTCATCAGGCTTGCGTCTGCCGTAGCTCGAAGGTTCCCCTAGCCCCGCCATTGCCAAGGGCCTGCCAAGCTTGCGCCGGGATTATCTGTCAGAACCACGAACGGCGCGGGGGACCAGATAAGCCCGCTCCCATAACAAGACCCTCAACTTTGTCGGCCCCGATGGTTTGCCACCATTGTCCGTCGGGGCCAACCTTTGCTGCCAGGCGACATGGAGAATATGCCATGTCATTAGCTCAGATTGCTGCAAGCGATGCCCTTGTGTTCGGGACCGCACTCGGTTGGCTGCTCATCATCATTTTCATGGTGACAATGCAACGAAAGCTTTCCCGTCTGCGGGCTGACTTCAAACTGTTATCAGATGAGGTAAGCCATTTGAAGATAGCAGAGGAACGCCGCTTTATGAGTGAAATTAACGGTCAAAAGACGAGAGCACGGGTCGCTGCAATAGCTCCTGCATCTTCGCAAAGTTGACGGGAGTCAGGCGAGGAACTCACCGCGAGCTGCGGCGACGGTGAGCCAACCAATAAGCGCCCAAGCCCACCGCAAGGAATGGAAGCCCAGCGCCCACTAACGGCCCGGGCACTCCATGGGAGTGGTGATCGCGGTCGCGCCATCCATCCTTATCGCCATCGCGATCTGCCAGTGCCGGGAGGCAAAAGGCTGCGAGTAATGCGGACGACAAGATCAGCTTTTTCATTTTCCACTCCGTAGCCCACGAACCCCACAAGAAGCATAATCACCGGAGGCCGATTGCGATTTCGCGGCTCCGTCCTTTTTCCACAGGTTCCTTCATAAAGCAACTCAACAATACATTCCGTACCTATGCCGCACCTAGTGGGCCCAGTGGCAAGACCCTAACGGCCGGTTGCTCTACCACTGAGCTACCGGGGAATAATGCGGCGGCTCGCGTGCGAATGCGGTTGCCTATAACAAAAAAGAACCCCGAAGCGCGAATGTTCGGGGCTGCTACAAGTTGTTGCCTCAGCTTGCAGGCTCTTGTGTCCGGGCGGCGATGGGGTATCGGGGGATGGGGGTCGTCGCCCGGATGGGCCTACTAAATCGAAAGACAGGCACGACTTCTCCCAGCATAATGTCGCACCAGAGTTGCTCAATGCCCGCCGCTCTTAGTGGAGTTGAAGGTCAGTGCGGCGAGACACCGGAAGCTCGTTGAGGATTTCCGCGAGTGCACTGCCAGCGCTAGCGCCGCGTGTTATTGTCAAATAGATCGCCTCTTCGAAGCGATCGCGATCGTATGTAAACAGGTCGCGATACACTCTTCGAATTACCTCATCGAGCTGTTTGTCATCGTCCTTTATAGCGGCAGACCAAAGACGAAATATCTGGTCCTCGTTCAGCGCGATGCTGCGAGGATGGTGGACGGCGCTGTTGGCTATTCCGGTCATGGTGTCTCTCCCCACTTGCAAGTGCCCGGAGCATGTCCGACATGCACTAATGCATAGGGGGCGGGCGGAGACTGTGACCGCAACCACAGGATTGCGAGGCAGACACCATTAGCCGGCGAACCCGAACGACGGTAGCCAGCGGATATTTGCTTAGGGCGAAGGCGAAAACCGGGCGCAATTCGTCTGGCACCGTTTCGGACGGTTGCTCGACCATGATCGGTGCGTTCTCAGGACGGTCGCGTCAGGCAAGGAACCGCGCCTCAGCCTGGAACCATTCGCCGATAATCCGAGCGCGCTGGTCTCGCTCGTTCGGCCACGCTTTCTTAGGCCTTCTTATTTAGTCTTTCCGCCAACAGCCTCCCTGCCATCTGTCTGATTTCGTACTCTCGATAATCGCCAACATCCGTGGTAACCGCTTCGACGATGTCTGGCATGCCGGGATAGGCGCGATACGATTGCCCGGTTGGCTTGTGCGTGATTTCATCGCCGTGGAGGAAACTCTTCCTGTCTTACTGTCCTAAGCGGCATGCTCCTCACTCCTTATTAGAACTCTCCTCCCCCATGTGGTGGTCAGTGCGCGGAGACGCACCTAATGCGTACCTAATTCATAATCACTTGAACTAACGCCTTGCCTTTATTGATCTTTATAACAACCAGTCGTTCATGGTTAATGAACGCTTAGCGCGTCTACGCCGGCCAGACGGCGCGGATGCCGTCAACGACATATTGCACGGCAAGCGCCGCGAGCAGGACGCCGAGCAATCGCGACAGCACGATGTTGCCGGTCATGCCCAGCAGGCGGCTGATCCGGCCGGCAAGGATGAAGGCGACGAAGCAGCTTGTGGCGACGACAACGACGACTCCCAGCACCAAGCCGGTCAGCAAGAGATTGCCGGCCGCCCGCCCGGCCAGCAGCACGACGGCGGTGATGGCGCCCGGCCCCGCCAAAAGCGGAATCGCCAGCGGGAAGGCCGCGACGTTGCGCACATGCTCCTCGACCGCCTCTTCGGCGGCTTGGCCCTCGCGGCGCATGCGAATGCCAAACACCATCTCGAAGGCGATGGCGAACAGCAACAAGCCGCCGGCGATGCGGAACGCCGGCAACGAAATGCCCAGCGTGCGGAACAGCCAGTCGCCGAGCAGCGCAACGCCGATCAGGATGGCGCCGGCAATGATGCTGGCGCGCAGCGCCACGCTCCACTTGGCGCGCCGCGGCAATCCCTCGGTCACCGCCAGGAATGTTGGCGCCAGACCGATCGGATCGACCACGACGAACAGCGTCACCAGGGCCGATATCGTGAAGTCGAGCGGGGTCATGCGTGCTTATCGTTGGGAAGCGATGATTTGCGCATTCTATCCGGGTCGTATGTCGGCGCGAACGAGCGCCAAGTCCCGCTTTGCTGCGCCGTTCTGGCTGTTACGCGAAAGCCGCTCCGCTTTGTGTCATAACGCCTTGAAATTGAAGTGGAAAACCATACATGTCGGCAGCCGATAAAGGTGGCGCGAGACCGCCCGATCGGCTAAGAAAATCACGATAAATTCGCGTAGGATTTTTAGCTCTTGGCTGACGATAACGATCTCCCGCCGGCGGACGGCGGCCCCTCGGATATTCGCCCGATTTCCATCACCGAGGAGATGAAGCGCTCCTACCTCGATTACGCCATGAGCGTGATCGTGGCGCGGGCGCTGCCGGACGCGCGCGACGGGCTCAAGCCGGTGCATCGACGCATTCTCTACTCGATGCACGAGAATGGCTACGAGTGGAACAAGCCGTACCGCAAGTCCGCCCGCGTCGTCGGCGACGTGATCGGCAAATATCATCCGCACGGCGATCAGTCGGTCTATGACGCGCTGGTGCGCATGGCGCAGGATTTTTCCATGCGCCTGCCGCTGATCGACGGGCAGGGCAATTTCGGCTCGGTCGACGGCGATGCGCCGGCGGCGATGCGCTACACCGAGGTGCGGCTGCACCGCGTGGCCGGCTCGCTGGTCGAGGATCTCGACAAGGACACCGTCGCCTTCCAGCCCAATTACGACAATTCCGAGCGCGAGCCGATGGTGCTGCCGGCGCGCTTTCCCAATCTCCTGGTCAACGGCGCCGGCGGCATCGCCGTCGGCATGGCGACCAATATACCGCCGCACAATCTCGGCGAAGTGATCGACGCGTGCATCGCGCTGATCGACAATCCCGCCCTGTCGATCGAGGATCTGATCGCCATCGTGCCCGGACCCGATTTCCCGACCGGCGGCATCATTCTCGGCCGCCAGGGCATTCGCGCCGCCTATCATCTGGGCCGCGGCTCCATCGTCATGCGCGGCAAGGTTGAGTTCGAGACCTTGCGCGGCGAGCGCGAGGCAATCGTCGTCTCGGAAATCCCTTATCAGGTCAACAAGGCGCACATGGTCGAGCGCATCGGCGAATTGGTGCGCGAAAAGAAGATCGAAGGCATCGCCGCGTTACGCGATGAATCCGACCGCGACGGCTATCGCGTTGTGGTCGAATTGCGCCGCGACGCCGTGCCGGACGTGGTGCTCAACCAGCTGTACCGCTTCACCGCGCTGCAATCGTCGTTCGGCGCCAACATGGTGGCGCTCGACGCCGGCCGGCCGCAGGTGATGAACCTGAAGGATCTGCTGACTTTGTTCGTCGCCTTCCGCGAAGAGGTGATCTATCGGCGCACCAAGCATCTCCTCGGCAAGGCGCGGGACCGCGCTCACATCCTGGTCGGGCTGGCCATCGCGGTGGCCAATATCGACGAGATGATCAAGCTTATTCGCGCCGCCAAGGACGCCGGCGAAGCGCGCGACGAATTGATGAAGCGCGACTGGGCGGCGCGCGACGTCGCCGCCATGGTCACCCTGATCGACGACCCGCGCCACAGCGTGTCGCCGGCCGGCACCACGCGGCTGTCGGCTGAGCAAGCCAAGGCCATTCTCGATCTGCGCCTGCAGCGCCTGACAGCGCTCGGCCGCGATGAGATCAAGGCCGAGCTCGACAAGCTCGCCGACGAGATCGCCGAATATCTCGACATTCTGCGCTCACGTGCGCGCATTCAAACCATTGTCAAGGACGAGCTCATCGCGATCAAGAACGAGTTCGCCACGCCCCGCCGCACCGTCATTCTCGATCAAGAAGGCGAGATGGAAGACGAGGACCTGATCCAGCGGGAGGACATGGTCGTCACCGTTTCGCACGCCGGCTACGTCAAGCGCGTGCCGCTCTCCACTTATCGGGCGCAGAGGCGCGGCGGCAAAGGCCGCAGCGGCATGCAGACGCGGGAGGAGGATTTCGTCACAAGGCTGTTCGTCGCCTCGACCCACACGCCGGTGCTGTTTTTCTCCTCGCGCGGGCAGGTCTACAAAGAGAAAGTCTGGCGGCTGCCGCTGGCCGCGCCGCAGGCGCGCGGCAAGGCCTTGATCAATATCCTGCCGCTCGAGCAGGGCGAAAGCATCACCACCATCATGCCGCTGCCCGAGGACGAGGCGACCTGGGACAAGCTCGACGTAATGTTTGCCACCACGCGCGGCACGGTACGACGCAACAAGCTGTCGGATTTTGCCGACGTGCGCCGCTCCGGCATCATCGCCATGAAGCTCGACGAGGGCGACAACATCGTCGACGTGCAGATTTGCACCGAGAACGACGACGTGCTGTTAACCTCGGCCGCCGGCCAATGCATCCGCTTCGCGGTCGATGACGTGCGGGTGTTCCAGGGCCGCACCTCGATGGGCGTGCGCGGCATCGCGCTCGCCGACGGCGACAAGATGATCTCGCTGTCGATCCTGCGTCACGTCGAGGCGACCGCCGACGAGCGCATGGCCTATCTCAAGCGCGCCAGCGCGGTTCGCCGCGGCGGCAACGGCGAGGCCGAGGAAAACGGCGTCGACAGCGAAGAAGCCGAGGGCGCGATCGAGCTCGGGCAAACGCGCTATGCGGAATTGTCGGCGGCCGAGCAGTTCGTGCTCACCATCTCCGAAAAAGGCTTCGGCAAGCGCACGTCGTCATACGAGTACCGCACCACCGGACGCGGCGGCAAAGGCATCGTCGCCATGGCGATCACCGACAGGAACGGCAGGCTGGTCGCGTCCTTCCCGGTCGAGGACAGCGACCAGATCATGCTGGTCACCGACGGCGGCCAATTGATCCGCTGCCCGGTCGACGGCATCCGCATCGCCGGCCGCTCGACCCAAGGCGTCATCGTGTTCTCGACCGCCGACGGCGAGAAGGTCGCCTCAGTCGAAAGGCTGTCCGACGAAGGCGAAGAAAGCGCTGACTAAATAGCGCTTGCTGCTTCGGCGCCGGCACCGTCCGCTCGTCATGGCCGGGCTTGTCCCGGCCATCCACGTCTTTGAACCTGCATCGCTTTTAAGACATGGATGCCCGGCACAAGGCCGGGCATGACGATTCAGGGATGCTGAAGGCGATATCGCATTATGTTCGGGCTTGTTGCCCAAAAGGCACAGAAACCGCCCGCCCTGTCTGTTACAACTCCTTGGAATGACTCGCCGTCGGGACATCCCAATGACGTTCGTTCGGGGCAAAAGGGGCTTATCATGAAAACAAAGATTCTTGCGACCGCTGCTCTGATGACGCTTGCCGCAATCGGCTTTGCAAATGCCGCTGATTTGCCGGCGCCCGCTCCCAACTACTACAAGGCGCCTCCGCCGCCACCGGTCTACAACTGGACCGGCTGCTACATCGCCGGCGGCGGCGGCTATGGCTGGTGGAACGAGGATAGTCAGCCCTTCGTCACTGCGACTGGCACTCGTGCCTCCGCCCAGGTGACGAACGGCGGCAAAGGCTGGTTCGGCATTGGCCAGGGCGGCTGCGACTATCAGTTCAATATGCCGCTTGGCAGCTGGAGTCTCCCAATCGTCATTGGCGCGTTCGGCGACTGGGCGGGCGGCAGCATCAGGGGCCAGAACAGCAACCCGCTTGCGGTCGGGACCGAAAACGAGTCGAGCACCTGGGCCGTTGGCGGCCGTGCCGGCTACCTCGTCAGCCCGCGGTTCCTGACCTATTTCGACGGCGGCTTCACGCAGGCCCGCTTCGATCAAATCAACTACAATTTCTCGGGCGTTGGCCCAGTATTCGGCGGTCCGAGCGGCGGCAGCCTGCCGGCGCAGAACTATAATGGCTGGTTTGTCGGCAGCGGCTTTGAGTATGCGTTCGACTGGCTGCCGGTCCCCGGCCTGTTCCTGAAGACCGAATACCGCTACTCGCAGTTCAATACTGCCAACCCGTCGTTCGTTTTCACGGCGACCGGCGCACCGTCCGGCTTGTCGCTCAACACCACCCACTACACGCAGGCGGTGTTTACCGAACTGGTCTGGCGCTTCAACTTCTGGGGCGGCCGCTACTGATCGACGCAGAACTTTTGCGACAAGAGCCCGGGACGAAAGTCCCGGGCTTTTTGTTGCGTTGAGGCCTCTCCTGCCCTTGCCTTGCCACAAAAAGCCGAACATTTTGGCCTTGCCGGGTGCGTCTGGGGCTAATGACAATGAAGCACATGAAATTTCGCAGGTTCTCTGCCGTATGCGTTGCGTTGTTTGTCCTTGCCGGCGCCGTAGCGGCGCTCGCCGATCCTAAAGGACTATGGCTGGCGCAGGATGGCGCCTACGTTCGCGTGGCGTCGTGCGGCGCCGCTTTATGCGCGACTATCGCCAAGCCGAAATCGCCGGTCGATCCGGAAACCGGGCGGCCGTGGACCGACAAGAACAATCCCGATCCGGCGCAACGCGGCCGGCCGCTGGTCGGCGTCGCTGTTCTGTATTCGCTGGTGCCGGACGGGCCGGGGCGATGGTCGGGACGGCTCTACAACGTCGACAACGGCAATGGTTATGCGGGACGTCTGCTCGAGCTTGGCCCGACAACGATCCGCGTCGAAGGCTGCGCCCTCGGCATTTGCGGCGGCCAGAATATGTCGCGGCTCAAGTAGCGCACGGACTGATCGTCCCAATCGTCATTGCGAGCGAAGCGAAGCAATCTAGGGGGCTTGCGCAAGAAGCTGGATTGCTTCGTCGCCATCGCTCCTCGCAATGACGCCCGGTTCGATCCGATCGGAATAACTTACTGCCCGCGCCGCGCGGTCGAAGCGAAGCGCTTGGCTTCTTCGGCGGCGCGGAACAGCGCCTTGGCCTTGTTGATGCACTCCTGCTGCTCGAACGCCGGATCTGAGTCGGCGACGATGCCGGCGCCGGCCTGGACATACATGACGCCGTCCTTGATCAGCGCCGTGCGCAGCACGATGCAGGTGTCCATATCGGTGCCGGCGGAGAAATAGCCGACGCTGCCGGCATAGAGCCCGCGCTTTTCCTTCTCCAGCTCGTCGATGATCTGCATGGCGCGTACCTTCGGCGCGCCCGACACGGTGCCGGCGGGAAAGCCGGCGGCGAGCGCGTCGAGCGGATCGCAGTCCTGGCGCAGCTTGCCTTCGACGTTCGAGACGATGTGCATCACCTGGCTGAAGCGCTCGATGAAGAACTGATCGGTGACCTTGACCGTGCCGATTTCGGCGACGCGGCCGACATCGTTGCGGCCGAGGTCGAGCAGCATCAGATGCTCGGCGCGCTCCTTGGGGTCGGCAAGAAGTTCGTCCTCCAGCGCCTTGTCCTCGTGGGGCGTGGCGCCGCGCCGCCGCGTGCCGGCGACCGGGCGAATGGTGACGGTTTCGCCGGAGGTCTTGACCAGGATTTCCGGGCTCGACCCGACGACCGCAAAGGTGCCGCAGTCGAGGAAAAACAAATAGGGCGAGGGATTGACCCGGCGCAAAGCGCGGTAGAGCGCGAACGGGGCGAGCGCAAACGGCGCTTCGAAACGCTGCGACAGCACCACCTGAAAGATATCGCCGGCGGCGATGTATTCTTTCGCCCGCAACACCGTGCGCTTGAAATCCTCCGGCGCCGTGTTCGAGCGTGGCACGACGTCGAGCGGTCCGGCATCGATCGCGGTGGACGATTTGTCGAGCGGCTGGTCAAGCGCGTCGACGATCGCCGACAAGCGCTCGACCGCGCGCGCCAGCGCCGCCTTGGCGGCGACGCCGGTCCGAGGCCGAACCGGTGTCACGACGGTGATGGTGTCCTTGACCGCGTCGAAGGCGATCACCAGGGTCGGGCGGACGAGGATCGCCTCGGGAATGCCGATCGGATCGGGCGGCGGCGCGCCGAGCGTATCCTCCATCTGCCGCACCATGTCGTAGCCGAGATAGCCGAACACGCCGGCGGCCATCGGCGGCAAGTCGTCCGGCAAGGCGATGCGGCTTTCGGCAATCAGGGCGCGCAGCGCGGCAAGCGGCGGCGCTCCCGCCGGCGCGAACGCTTCCGGATTGTTCTGTGGCGTCCGGTTGATCTGCGCCTGCGCGCCGCTAGAGCGAAAGATGATGTCCGGCTCAAGCCCGATGATCGAATAGCGGCCGCGCACCTCGCCGCCTTCGACGGATTCGAGCAAAAAACTCATTGGTAAGGAGCTTTTGGCTCGCGCGCCGGTGATTTTGAGAAAGGCCGAGACCGGTGTTTCCAGATCGGCGACCAAAGTCGTCCAAACGATCTGCGCCTCGCCCGCCGCATAGCGTGCGGCAAACGCGGCAGCCGAAGGCTCGATCTGCATCTTTAGCAGACGGCGGAATTTGACTGCTTCGTCATGCCCGCGCTTGTCGCGGGCATCCACGTCTTTGGTTCCGCGTGAAAACGAAGACGTGGATGGCCGGAACAAGTCCGGCCATGACGAATGATCAGCTCATTCGCAAACTCTTCCCGCATCAGTTGGTGTCCGCTGAGCCGCTTCCGAGAGCCTGTGCCAGCGCTGCCTGATTGACGCTCATGCCGAGCTGTTGTTCGAGCCAGGCTACGTATTGCTCGTAGATGTCCTTGCCTTCCTGGTTCTTCACCGTGTCGGCGAGGCGTTTGAATTCCGGCGAATTGGCGTCGAATGGCGGCGTAGTGACGTCGGCGACGCGGAACACGACCCAATCGCTCGCCGCGTCGCCTTGCGCGCTGCCGAAGCCGTCCTTGGCGGTCTGAAATACCGCGGCGACGACTTTCGCCGACACGTCGCCGTCGCGCTTGTTGCGCGTCAGCCTGTCGGCGGTTTGCACCTTGAGCCCGGCGGCGCCACCGACCGCGTCAAACGGCGTTCCGGCTTTCAGCTTGTCGACGAGCTCGGCCGATTTGGTCTTCAGCCGCGACGCGATTTCGTCCTCGCGCCAGCGCGCTTCGACCTGATCCTTGACTTCGTCGAGGGTGCGATCGCGCGCCGGCGTGATGCTGACCACGTTGTACCAGACGTAGCCGCCGTCAGCCTCGACCGGATCATTGTCGACGCCGACGTCGGAATTGAACGCCGCAGCAACCACCTGGCCAGCGGCAGGGAGCGTGGCGACCTTGCCACTCGGCTCGCGGCCGCTGCGATCGACGTTATAGGTGACGACCGAAAGTTTCAGCTTCTCCGCCACCTGGGCGAGGGAGGCGCCGCCGGCCCGCTCGTCCTCGATCTGCTCTTGCAAGCGTTTCACGTCGGGCTTGGCGCGCTCCATGGCGATGTCGTTGCGGATCTGCGGCGCCAGTTCGGCGAACGGCTTGACCTCTTCCGGCTCGACGCCGAGCACGGTGACGATCGCCGGACCGAAGCGCCCCTGGACCGGCGCGCTGACCTCACCGACGTTGAGCGCGAAGGCGGCATTGGCGACGGCGGGGTCGACGACGTCGGATTTCGCCAAGGTGCCGAGATCGATGTCCTTGTCGGTCAGGCCGCGTTCGCCGGCAAGCGCGGCGAAACTCAGGCCGTCCTTCACGCGCGCCGCGGCGGCTTCGGCGTCCGCCAAGTTCGCAAACACGATCTGCTCGATATGCCGCCGCTCCGGCCGCAGATAATGGCTGCGATGCTCGTCGAACCAGGCTTTGATGTCGGCGTCAGGGATTTCCATCCACTTGCCAAGCTCGCCCGGCGTGACAGCTACCGTCTCGATCTTGCGGTATTCCGGCGCCCGGAACAGGAATTTGTGCGCCTCGAAATATTTGGCGAGCTCTTCCGCCGTCGGCTGCGGCAGGTCGCCGGCCTGCGCCGCCCCGAGCGTCACATATTCGATGCTGCGCTGCTGGTTCTGAAACTGATTGATGGCGTCGAGCCAGGCCTTCGGCGCCGGCAAGCCGCCGGCCAGCGTGTCGATGATCTGCTTGCGCAGAATGATGTGCCGCAGCTCGCCGACATAGCGTTGCTCGGTAAAACCGTTTTGGCGCAGGACGCGTTCGAAGTGGGCACGATCGAACTTGCCGGTTGGGCCGTGAAACTCCGGATCCTCCATGGTATGCCGCACGATTTCGGCGTCGGGAATGCCCAGCCCCATCCGCCGCGCTTGCTGATCGAGGCTGGCATTGGCCATCAGTTCGCGCAGCACCTGGCGATCGAGACCCATCGCTTTCGCCTCATCCGGCGTCAGCGGCCGCCTGATCCGATCGCTGGCCTGATGCACCCGGTCGTTGAAGGTCTGGCGGAACACCTCGATCGGGATTTCGATGTCGCCGACCTTGGCCAGCGACGAGCGACCAAAGTTTCTGAAGATGTCGTTGATCCCCCACAGCGCGAACACCGCGGCCAACAAACCCATGACCACGCCCATGACGATGCGGCCGAGCCAATTGGCGGAGGCTTTGCGGATACCTCGAAGCATTAACGTCCAGCTTTTGTTGTGCCGATGGGGTGCCCGGCGGAGCGGCGCATCATAGGGACCGACACACGGACCCGCAACCGACCGAAACACCTGCGTAAGACGGCTCTTTTCCGCAGGCAAGGCGTCTGCTAACGCCTCTTTGTCGCCGGCATTTCGGCCAGCACGCTCAATCGGGTGAGAGACGCAACAATGGCGCGCCGTCCGCTGCTCGCCGGCAATTGGAAAATGAACGGCTTGCTCGTCTCGATCGGCGAACTGAAAGCCGTCATTGCCGGCGCGCCCGCGGTTCCAAAGGTGGAGCTGATGGTCTGCCCGCCCGCGACCCTAATCGTGCGCTTTGCGGATGCCGCGCGCAGCTCGCCGGTTCTCATCGGCGCCCAGGATTGTCACGCGCTGCCTTCGGGCGCGTATACCGGCGATATTTCGGCGGAGATGCTCAAGGACTCCGGCGCCGTGGCGGTGATCGTCGGCCACTCGGAGCGGCGGCATTATCACGGCGAAACCGACGCCGACGTGCGCGCCAAGGCGTTGGCGGCGCAGCGCGCCGGCATCGTCGCGATCGTCTGTGTCGGCGAGTCGCGCGCCGAGCGCCAAGCGGGCCGTGCGCTCGATGTCGTAGCCGCACAACTCGAGGGCTCGCTGTCCGACGATTCCACGGGCTTTGTGATTGCGTACGAGCCGGTGTGGGCGATCGGCACCGGGCTTACGCCGACTGCGGCCGACGTCGCCGATATGCACAGCTCGATCCGCGAGCGGCTCGTCGCACGCTACGGCGGAGCCGGGGAGGCGGCGCGCATTCTTTACGGCGGCTCGGTTAATCCGAAGAATTGCGGTGCTTTGCTGGGGGTCGACAATGTCGATGGCGCTCTAGTCGGCGGTGCAAGTCTGAAGGCTACTGAGTTCCTGGCGATTGCCAGCGTCTATCGCTAGCGCCAAAGCCCTGTCAGAGAGGTCTTGGCCTTAAGGCCGAAACCCGCCATAGAAAATCCGGAAACGATGCTGTAGAGACGCCCCGGCCCCCCTATATCAGGGGCTATTGGGCCGTGCGGTAAGCATAAACCCGTAACCAGCCGGTGAGCGGACAAAGACGCGATGTACTTTCTAATCGTCATCCACCTGATGCTCGTCCTCGGGATGATCGCGGTGGTTCTGCTGCAGAAATCCGAGGGCGGCGGGCTCGTCAGCTCCACTTCCGGCTTTATGACCGGGCGCGGCACGGCCAACGTGCTGACCCGGACCACGGCGTTGCTGGCGGCCGGCTTCTTCCTCACCAGCCTGGCACTGTCATGGTTTGCCGGTCTTGGCCGCCACCCGGCCTCGATCATCAATACCGGCGGGCCGCCAGCCACCCAGCAGGCGCCTGGCAGCGTGCCACCGCCACTCAGCCAAGGCGGCGGCGTGCTCAATCAATTGGGGGGCGACAAGGCCCCGGCAAATAGCCCGCCGGCCGCGCCCAGCGGGCCGGAAGTGCCGCAGTCGAAATAGGTTAAAAGGCAATGGCGCACGCGACTTTCCCCGCAAGCCTGACGAAAGGAGCGGGGGCCGCTCCCGCGCGACCTGAGGATTCCGCCGGAGCCTGTTGCAAGTTCAACGTTTTTCGTGCTCGTGGCACAGCCCGCGCGGCAGCCATTCCGGAAAACCCCTCGTCGAATCGGCCGATGGCGGCTAGAGCTTAAATCCCATGGCGCGGTACATTTTCATCACCGGCGGCGTGGTTTCCTCATTGGGCAAGGGTCTCGCTTCGGCGGCGCTCGGCGCGCTGTTGCAAGCGCGCGGCTACAAGGTGCGGCTGCGTAAGCTCGATCCCTACCTCAATGTCGATCCGGGCACGATGTCGCCCTATCAGCACGGCGAGGTTTTCGTCACTGATGACGGCGCCGAGACCGATCTGGACCTCGGCCACTACGAGCGCTTCACCGGCCGGCCCGCGACGCGCAGCGATAACATCACCACCGGCCGCATCTATCAGGAGATCCTCGCCAAGGAGCGCCGCGGCGACTATCTCGGCGCCACCATCCAGGTCATTCCGCACGTCACCAACGCCATCAAGGAGTTCATCCGCGACGGTAACGAAGGCTACGATTTCGTGCTGTGCGAAATCGGCGGCACCGTCGGCGATATCGAGGGTCTGCCGTTCTTCGAAGCCATCCGCCAGCTCGGCAACGACCTGCCGCGGCATCACGCGGTCTATATCCACCTGACGCTGATGCCGTTCATTCCGAGCGCCGGCGAGCTCAAGACCAAGCCGACGCAGCACTCGGTGCGCGAACTGCGCGCCATCGGCATCCAGCCCGATATCCTGTTGTGCCGCTCGGACCGGCCGATCCCCGAAAGCGAGCGGCGCAAGCTGGCGCTGTTCTGCAACGTGCGCGAAAGCGCCGTGATCGAGGCGCTCGATGTCGATAATATCTACGCGGTGCCGGAGGCCTATCACGCCGGCGGGCTCGACAACGAAGTGCTCGCCGCCTTCGGCATCGAAAATCCGCCCGAGCCGGACCTCGCCACCTGGCGCTTTATCAACGAGCGCGTTCGCAATCCGGAAGGCGACGTAACCATCGCCATTGTCGGCAAATATACCGGCATGAAGGATGCCTATAAGTCGCTGATCGAGGCGCTGTCGCATGGCGGCGTCGCCAACAAGGTCAAAGTCAATCTCGACTGGATCGAGAGCGAGGTATTCGAGAACGAGGACCCGGCGCCGTTCCTCGAGCACGTCGACGGCATCCTGGTGCCTGGCGGCTTCGGCCAGCGCGGCGCCGAAGGGAAAATCCGCGCCGCGCAGTTCGCCCGCGAACGCCAGGTGCCGTATTTCGGCATCTGTTTCGGCATGCAAATGGCGGTGATCGAAGCGGCGCGAAATCTGTGCGGCATTGAAGCGGCCAACTCGACCGAATTCGTTCCGACCAAGGAGCCGGTGGTCGGCCTGATGACCGAGTGGATGAAAGGCAATGAGCTGCAGAAGCGCGGGCTGGGCAGCGATCTCGGCGGCACCATGCGGCTTGGCGCCTATCCGGCTTTGCTGGCGCGCGGCAGCAAGATCGCCGACATTTATCAGGCGGCGGAAATTTCCGAACGCCACCGTCATCGCTACGAGGTCAACACTGCCTATAAGGACCGCTTGGCTCAGCACGGCATGCGCTTTTCCGGCATGTCGCCGGACGGATTACTACCGGAAATCATCGAATACGAGGACCATCCCTGGTTCATCGGCGTACAATTCCATCCCGAGCTGAAATCGCGGCCGTTCGCGCCGCATCCGCTGTTCGCCTCTTTTATCGGCGCGGCGGTGGAGCAAAGCCGGCTGGTGTAGCCTTCGCCGTCGTGTCATGGCCGGGGCTTGTCCCGGCCATCTCGATTTCACAAGCACTCTGCCTGCATAATCGGGATGCCCGGCACAAGGCCGGCATGACAACAACGAGATGGCGGCGCCCGTCCCTGGGCTAGGTGACGTCGCTAACGAGAAGGGCTTTGTGGATGATCTACGAACTGCGCATCTATCAATGCATCCCCGGCCGCCTGCCGGCGCTGCTCAAGCGCTTCGAGGACCACACGCTGAAAATCTGGGCCAAGCACGGCATCCGGCAAGCGGGCTTCTGGACCGTCCTGGTCGGCGACGGCAACAACGATTTGCACTATCTGCTCGCCTGGGAATCGCTGGCCGAGCGCGAGAAGGTATGGACCGCCTTCCTCGCCGACCCTGCCTGGATCAACGCGCGCGACGACAGCGAGAAGGACGGGCCGATCATCGCCAACATCAAAAGCGCGTTCCTCAAGCCGACCGCGTTCTCGGCCGTGAAGTGATCTTAGTTGTCATTCCGGGGCCGAGCGCAGCGAGGAGCCCGGAATCCATATTCGCTGACCTGGGGTTATGGATTCCGGACTCGCCGCTGCGCGGCGATCCGGAATGACGACGCGGGCCGTTGACGCTCTTGCCACGGATGTTCATGGTCAGCGAATGACAACACGGCCCAACAACATCGTTACCGTCGGCAAGGCGCGGTTCGGCAACGCCTTGCCGCTGGCGCTGATTGCCGGGCCGTGCGTGCTTGAAAGCCGCACCCATGCCCTCGACATGGCCGGCGCGCTCAAGGAGATCACGGCGCGGCGCGGCATCGGGTTTGTCTTTAAAACCTCGTTCGACAAAGCGAACCGCACCAGCGCCAAGAGCGCGCGCGGCCTCGGGCTCGACAAGGCGCTGACGATTTTCGCCGAACTAAAGGACAAGCTCGGCGTGACGGTGCTCACCGACGTGCACGAGCCGGATCAATGCGCGCCGATCGCGCAAGTGGTCGATGTCTTGCAGATCCCGGCATTCCTCTGCCGGCAAACGGATTTGTTGGTCGCCGCCGCCAAAACCGGGCGCGCCGTCAACGTCAAGAAGGGGCAATTCCTCGCCCCCTGGGACATGGCCAATGTGGTGGAGAAAATCACCGGCGCAGGCAACGCCAATGTGCTCGTGACCGAGCGCGGCGTATCGTTCGGTTACAACACGCTGGTCTCCGACATGCGAGCGCTGCCGCTGCTGGCGCGGACCGGTGCGCCGGTGATCTTCGACGCGACCCACTCCGTGCAGCAGCCGGGCGGCAAGGGGACCTCCTCCGGCGGCGAGCGCCAATTTGTGCCGGTGCTTGCTCGGGCGGCCGTCGCCGTTGGCGTCGCCGGCCTATTCATCGAGACCCATCAGAACCCGGATCGGGCGCCATCCGACGGCCCAAATATGATGCCGCTCAAGGAGATGGAACCGCTTCTTGAGCGGTTGATGGAGTTCGACGCGTTGGCCAAGGCCGACGCGGAGCGCCCAGCCAAAACTGGGGCAAAGTCTGCGGCAAAAGCCGCGGCCAAGGTATAGCTGGCGCCAGGGAGCTGCCTCTTGTCGGCGGCATCAAAAATCACCATCATCCGGGCATCGGCCAGGGGTGCCGCGTGTGTAAGACGCGGCTGAGATTACACCCGTCGAACCTGTCTGGTAAATCGGGCCGATGCTTTTCTCATTTCATATCGCCTACTTAGCTTTCGGTTTGTAAGTCCGGGGCTAAGAGTTTGTAAGTTTGCCCTCACGATTTGTTCTGCTGCCGCGCCATCGCTTGCTTTGCCAGCCGCGCCTGCTCAGCCGATCGGGTGTAGCGCTCGACTTCCTTCAACGTCTTGTGCCCGGTGATCGCCGCGATCTCGTGCGCGCTGCATCCAGCCTCTGCCAGACGCCTCGCAGCGGCCTTGCGGAGTCCGTGGATTGAGCAATGCGGCAGCCCGGCCGCATCACACCAAACTCTAAATTCGTCGCTCAGATCGCTCGGCGCGTAAGACTTGCCGGTCTTGGTCGTCAGGAACGTCAAATGCCCGCTCGGCATAGACTCCATGATCGCCAGCAGCACGCCGTGCAGCGGGATTTGCAGGACGGTCTTAGTCTTATCCTGCCGCACTTCGATCACACCATTGCGGACGTGCTGCCGGCCCATGCGGACCAGATCGCCGCGTCGCTGTCCGGTGTAAAGCGCGAGCGCCAAAGCCAGCCGCGGCTTGGTGCCCAGCGCGTGCTGCGCCTCGTATTGAGAAATCTCTGCCTCAGACCAAGCGTGAATGCCGTCGCTCTTAGCCTTGGGCAGCTTCACGCCCTGCGTCGGGTCCACCTTGCACAATCCCGTAGCGACCGCGTGCTGCATCAGCGCCCGCACACACTTGAACCAATTGCGTGCCGAGAATGGCTCCATCAGGTTCATCATCTTGACGATGAACTCGGGGGGCATGGTTGCAAGTCTGCTGTCGCCGTGTTTCTCGCGAAACCTTTCGAGATACGAGCGGCGCATGTACTGACTCGACTGCGCCAGCTCGCGGAAGGCCAGGGATTTGTAATAGCTCACCACCGCGGCGTTGACGGTGCCGGGCAGGGTGCGGCCCGCCCCGATCTCGGGTGCGTCCGCGTGCAATGCCTTCTGGTAGGCGATCTCAAATTCCGGCGTGCCGAAATCGGGAAGGCGTATCGGCTTTACCCCGGGTCGCCTGAAATAGTAGTAGCGCCGCCCTTTGGACCTGAACGCATTAACGAAGCGGGGCAGGGGGCGCGTCATTGCTTGGGCGCTTCACGCTGAGCCGCCCTTGCTTTACCATCAGCGATCGCGGCATGAAAACCCCGCTCCAACTGATCAACAACCTCTTCTCGACTCTCAGAAGGGCTCTTGAAGATGAGTATGGACACAAAGAGCATGGCGAGCCCGGCAATGTCCGGCCCCTCCATGCCGCCAGGAACGCTGTTGAGAATTTTTCTCGCTAGCGCCTTAAGCTTTTCCTCGGTCATGACGCCACCTTCCATTCGTCGGCGTCAATAGTAGTGGTGGGCTCAGTGGTGTGCGTCTCGATTTCGAGAGCCCCGGCCGGCGTAACGCGGACCGTGAATTTGCGAACCCCAGACTTCTGCGCAGCCCTTATCAGCCGCGCAGCATCGGTTTCCTTGAATTCTCTGTTTTCCTTTAGACAAGGCCATAACTCTCAGTTTGAGCTGACCCCCACGAACTTGGCTTTACCATGCACTTTTGGGGGGCGCGGCGGTATTTGACAGGTTGCCCCCATTATCAACGGGTTCATTTCGTCGGGCGGGCTCGGATGCCACATTCTGGTGCACGGTAAGGACCCAAGCCATGATTAAATTCACGATTGCGTGAAGAAAAACCTGAAAACTTCGCATTTTGCGAACAACATTTTGGTTCTTCGTACGTGTGAAGCGTTTTTGTTGCTCGTGAACACTTCGTAATTTGCGAACCAGCCCTGCCAAGCTCTCCGACTGAAACGGTCCTGCTCGAATTGCATTCTTAAAAACTCGAGAGTTTAATCGCAGCGCCCGGACTGAGTGCGCGAACACCCGGCCGGGACTTCTCAACCCGGCGCGGTAGGAGCGCACCGGAATGAGCCTTCCCGCTATATATGCCGGACCGCCTCATTGCGAATCCTCCTCCGCGCCATTCCAACGTAGGAGGATGGAATGTCTGCACTATCTCGACGCTCACTCGTAACCACCGCCGCCGCATTGCCAGCCTTGGCCGTGCCGGCGGTTGCTGTAGCCAGACCCGATATCCGTGACCAGGCCGCAATGGTCCGGCGTGCTGAGGAAATCGTCGATCTGCTCAGCACTCGGTACATTCGAGAAGGCTGGCATGAGAGCTTCGATCATGATCGAGCGGCCAGAATTCCTGCAGGACGTTCGCCAGTGCGATCTAAGTGCTGAGGACGTGGAATTCGAGGAGAAAATCATCGCATGGGCGATAGACCACGAGGTGTCTTTGGATTGGCTGATACTCGGCAACCCAAGGAGCATGATCTGCAGCCTGGCGGGTGCGGAGGCGCTGCCTAGGGCGTGTACTCGTAAATCCGGCTCAATGTCCGCTTCAGTCCAAAAGCGACCGAACAGCCGCGCCGCAGCGAAATGGCGCGATGGGCCAATCGCTGCCATGTCGCTCGGACTACGAGGGCGGAGGTTACGCTCACTGGACTGCATCGACCGCCCAATTAGCTGCCTAAGAATAACTTGATTTCCTCGAAGAACCGCTGCGAAGCCTGCTCTTTTTCCTGGAATAAATGGTTTTGGCCCTGGAGCGCGACAAATCGAGCGCCGGGAATGCCATCGGCCAGCACTCGCCCAGCCTCGATTGGACAAACAAGGTCGCCGCGCACATGCATCACGAGTGTCTTCGCGGTGACCTTTGCGAGTAGATTCGTGATGTCGATGTCCCCCACGACGTCGAAGTAACGAGCGGCACATTCGGGTGATGTCGTCCGGCGTTGCAGTTCGTTGAAAGAAGCCGCCTGTTCTTGCGTCGCACCTGGGAGGAACAGGCCCGTAAACATTTGTCGAAATGACGGGTTGTCTGTGCCCCAACCGAGGCGCATCAAAGTCGTCATTGCATTGCGCTTTTCTTTTTCTTGCGGCGCGCGCCTCTTTCCACCAAGTGCAAAGCCGCCATAAAGCACAAGGTGGGATACCCGCTCCGGGTGCCGCACGGCGTAGCTGACAGCAACGGCGCAGCCTTGCGAGATTCCGATCAGCGGGAAACGCTCAACCCGAGCGGCATCGACCACCGTTTCCAGGTCGCCCACCCAGGCGTCGAGGGAAAGCTCATCGACGTCCCAGTCGGACATGCCGTTGCCGCGCGCATCATATCGGATCAACGTGTGGTCGATAGATAGCCCACGAAGGACGTGTCGCCACACCGGGCTTTCCCAATCGTATTCGAGGTGGTTCATCCAATTCGCCGACTTCACCAGCGGCGGCCCACTGCCTGAAATTGCGTAGGCCAGACGCACCCCGTCAGGTGTCCGGCAATATTTGATCTCCTGGCTGGGTTTTAATTGGCCAGGAGTTCCCTCAGTTTCATCGACCTCAACCGAAAATACCTCGATTGGCTTCGTTATGTTCTTGAGATTTTGTGGACCCATTTGCCGATAGGCAAGTTAGAGTTTGCCTTCGATCTGGTCGAACGCTTGACGCGAAATGCAAATTCCACCTGCTTCAGCAATACCTTCGAGTCGGGCTGCGATGTTGACGCCGTCGCCATAGATGTCCTCTCCTTCGATGATGATGTCACCGACATTGATGCCGATACGAAGTTCGATGCGGCGATCTTCGGGGATTTCGGCGTTCCGCTCTATCATGGCGCGTTGGATATCGATTGCACAGCGCACGGCATCGACCGCGCTGGCAAACTCGACTAGAGCGCCGTCACCCGTGGTCTTGACGATGCGGCCGCGATGCTCCGCGATCTTTGGGTCGATGAGGGATTCGCGTAGGGATTTGAGTGCGGCGAGGGTGCCCTCTTCATCGCCGCCCATCAAGCGACTGTAGCCTACGACGTCGGTCGCGAGGATTGCGGCAAGCCGTCGTTCAGCACGCGCTTCGGCCATAGCTGACGCCCGCCCTAGCGTGATTTCGAGCGGAGTTTAGGGTTAGCAGCGAAACGTGTCTATCGAACAGGGATGTCGGCTTGGGGTCAGTTTCTACCGAATTGCGATGTCCGCGTTGCGTCCGTTCATCCCTCAATCTCAGACATAATGTTGCAGCGTCGCGAACGTCGAAATGGGCCATGTGTGGACGGCTCCGAGTTGGCAAGGGCTTTCTTCACGAGTGCAGCATTGGTCGGTGCGGCCATGTGTTCGGCCTGTGCGACACTGAGCAGTTGCTCGACACCATTGCGTCCGACCGGCGCGACGATCCCGAACTCCGCCAGGTGCGCGCGGATCGAATTGATCACCGAAGTTTGCTGGCGGATGAACAAGTGCCGGGTACGGTGCAGCGTCAGGCAGCTCTGTTGCTCCGGCGTCTTGGTCGCGACGAACCGCATGTTCGGTCTGGTGACCGCCTCGCAGATCGCTTCGGCGTCAGTGGCATCGTTCTTGTGCCGCTTCACATAGGGCTTCACATAGGCCGGCGGCATCAGACGTACGGTGTGGCCAAGCGCTTGGAGCTCGCGCGACCAATGATGCGACGACGCGCAGGCCTCGATACCGACCAGGCAACGCGGCAGCTTCTGGAAGAAGGCCAGCACGTAGCGCCGCTTGAGCTGACGACGCACGATCACATTGCCCTCCGCATCGATGCCGTGGACCTGAAAACCGACTTCGCTATATCCAGACCGATTGTCGTGATAGCTTCCATGACTTGGCTCCTCCAAATCGTGGGAGCCTTAACAGCACCCACATCCAAGGCACTCGCGTGCCGGTGGAGGAGCCGTCCACAGCATCATGAGCCGACATTCCCCGCCTGCCCAAGGACCGTAAATTACGTCACAGACCGCGGTGTTGAGGCGTGTTATCGTGCGCAATGATACTGTGCGCGTGACCCCCGCTGGAGGGTCCGATGGCGATCAATATCGCAAGGCGAAAATTCATAGCTGCATTGGGCGGCACAGCATTAGCATGGCCACTTGCAGCGCGCGCGCAGCAACCGAACCGGATGCGGCACATCGGCGTGCTGTCGAACTTGGCCGCGGACGATCCGGAAGCGCGGGCTCGCCTCGCAGTGTTCGTGCAGGGATTACAAGAAGCGGGCTGGGCACGCGGCCGCGACGTGGAAATCGACACACGTTGGGCCGCAGGCGATGGCAGCCAGTATCGCAAATACGCGGCGGAATTGGTCGCGCTCGAGCCCGATGTTATCCTGGCCGCTACCACGCCGGCCGTAATAGCATCGCAGCAGGCGAGCCGCACCGTGCCGATCGTGTTCGTTTCCGTCGTCGATCCGGTGGGATCCGGTTTGATCGCGAGCATGTCACGTCCCGGTGGCAATTCCACAGGTTTCGTCATTTTCGAATACTCGCTTGCTGCAAAATGGCTTCAATTGCTCAAAGAGGTCGCGCCGGGCGTGACGCGGGCAGCAGTTCTGCGCGATGAAAAGCAAGCCGCCGGCATCGGCCAATTTGCTGCAATACAGACGGTGGCTCCGATCGGCCTGGAGTTGAGTGCGGTCGATCTACGCGATGTCGGTGATACCGAGCGCGCCGTTGCGGCATTCGCGCAGGGTTCAAACGGCGGGCTTATCGTCACGGCAAGCCAGTTCGGAGCTAACCATCCGGAATTAATCCCCGCGCTTGCGGCCCGCTATAAGCTGCCCGCGATTTACCCCTTCCGCTATTTTGTCAGCACAGGCGGGTTGATGTCCTACGGGTCTGATCTGTTGAGCGAGTATCGCGGCGCGGCGAGCTACGTCGACCGCATACTCAAGGGCGAGAAGCCAGCTGGCCTTCCGGTGCAGGCACCCACCAAGTACGAATTAGCCATCAATCTCAAGACCGCAAAGGCACTCGGCCTCACGGTGCCACCTTCGCTGCTCGCGACTGCCGACGCGGTGATCGAATAAACCTCGCTCCATGTCTCTTATGGGTCAAACGCGTCGGGTGAGCTGTCTTTGTATGTCGGCTTCACCCCCAACTTCGGACGTATGGTTGCGCCGCAGCGAACTGACGCTTTGGGCCATAAGGCGACATTGCGGCCAGATCGACGGCCGCTCGCAAAGTGTGGAATATCTCGTCTGCAATTTCATTCCGGTTCGTTGAAAGGGCTCTTCTAATCGCGATTCGTTTTCCCGTGGTGACGCCGCGATTGCAGCCAGGAATGGTGGCGAACATAGCATTGGCCGAAGGGGTGCCCGGCCAAACTGTCTTGACTTGGCAGCGCCTTTGATTCGTCGTCATCAAACGGTCAATCCTGTCTCAGATTTTTTGAGGATCGATTGCCGGCACCTCATTCGGCATCGGCGCAGAGCGTCGTCGCCCTAACCCGTTTCGGGATGCTACGAAGAGGTACAAAACGATCGAGCAGACCGCCGCGAAAAAACACCAGACAGAATAGCGCGCTGGGTTAAACACCAGAATTGAAACGCCGAAGAAGAGCAGTATCAAACACCCAAATATACGAAGATAAATACTTCGGTGCAGCAAAAGCGGACCTGTCACACAGGCGGCGTAGAGGTAGTCAAATACAGGGGGATAGCGCTTCGTAGGAAGATACCGAATTTGATTCGTTGCAAAATCGATTGTAAGCCCGGCAAATAGTACCCAAGCTGCGGCTGCGACCAGTACGGTGCCCAACAATAAAAAGCAAAGCATAAACATTCGCAGGCGGAGAGTCAGTCTCGGACCGCCAAGCCGCGATAGGAACGTAAAGCGGCCAAAAGCAAAAAGCGATCGTGGCATAGCTATAACCCGCACACCGCCCCGGGCCCTCGGCAAGTGTTAGCCATACGAGGCCCTCAAGCGCTTGATGCAGCGAAAAGATGATTGGAATGAATGCGAGCATGAGATCGGCTTTGCTCGCCCGCCGCACGGTCATAACGCCTATTCCCGCACAAACGGCAGCAGCAGAAAAGCTTGCAGCTGCAGAAAAGCACATGCCCAGTCTCGCCGTTCAAGAGCCCGCCCGTTCAGATAACTTGAGGGCCTCGTCTGGAGTCGCTCTTGCGCCTTGCAGACAGCTCCCCCGGTAAGCCAACGGCCGCAACTTTATGGCGCGCTAGGCATAGTGTCTATCAAGGCCGGCCACGTCCGAGTTGGGTCATTTTCGACCGATCAACGATGTCTGCCCCTTTGAACCGAAGGGTTTCTATATTTGGATGGATTTGTGACGCTGCTATCTGAAGCCTTGATTAGTTGCCTACAAACAACCAGCAATCCTAGAAATGTGGCGACGATCACCAAAAAAGCGCCACATTTTCGCACGCCCCACTCCTATAGCGTTTGTTTGTTTGGTCATGAAAACGATCGTTAGTGAGGGGTGGCGTCATGAGTATTCTGAAACCGCGTGGACTGCAGCGGAGTGATAAGCCAGCCGAGGTGGAAGGAAACATTCGGGAATTGGTGCGCCGACAACGCAGCGCCGTTCGCGAATCAAACAATAACTCTGAAGACGCGGCTCGCGAACTTGCATCCCTGGTGAATCGCGTCTCGGGTGATGCTACTCGCGAGGTCGATCATCTGATCAGCGGGCTGAGCCACGTTCGGCAAAAATTAGATGATGAGGCGGCGCGAATTCATCACGATATTGTGGAATTTGCCTCATTAAGTCAGTCGGTGATGCAGCTGACTAATATCGTGTCGGACGGCATGTCCCATGTCGCCAAAGTAGCAGAAGCGCCGAGCATCGCCGAGGAGACACCGGCTTTCGATCCTGCGGCCATAAATCCTGACGAGCAGACGCGAAGCGACAGCTAGTAGCGATCGCTCGCGGATTTTACCAACTCGCCGGGCTCGGTGTTTTTCCGAGCCCTGTGTAAGGAGTCGCGTCAATGGAACGCAGCGAAATCGTGTTGGAGCGAATTAAAGAAACTTGGCCCTCCGATCTTCCTCTGCCTCAAGTGTTGTTTGGCGTACCCGTTCAGCCTCACGATTGGGCTTGGCTAGATGATGAGCAATACGCCCGCGCCAGAGCCGCACTAACGGAGGCGCGTCGTCCCATACTGGAAAAACTACAATCAGAATTCGGCTAAACTCTGCGAGTTCGCACGATCGCATGCCCGGAGACGTCACGATGCGATCCTTACGGCACCGGCGTGAAGAAGATCAGCGCGACAACGTGGGCTGTGTCTCAACCGTGTAGCCTTTTGCCTTCATGCACTCTCGGACCATCGCATCGTCGGCCCGCTTCTTCAGGTCGGCTGGGGGACTTTGCAATGCCAAAAACGACGTGTTTTGGTGTTTGCATTCGGCGATATCGGCATCGAAGGATTGCGAGTTGAAGGCCTTTTTTGAATAGAACTGCTCGTTTATCTGACTGCATCCGGAGAGCAGAAGTGCGCTCGTCAATACGGTACTCATTACCTTCATGGCACGCCTGCTGGTCCAATCAACGGTCGCTATTTTCGATCAGACTTAATTCCGTGGCTTTTTGCTGAACATCTTCTATGGCCCGGCCAAGAACAGCCGCAGTCAATTCAATAGACTCGCCCTGTTCGATCGCGCGGCGCAAATCAAACAGATCCATTGTAGACCACGGCTTGTCTTCGTTTGGCCGCTTTTGCTTCGCCATCGTCACGTCAGCTCTAGGATCTCGTGACATAGCAATGCTGAATTTGGGCAAAAGTATATTGTTTGCGTCGTAATCCTCAAATTACGCCTGAGCATCAAGCCGCCGCCGCAGTTGGCAACCTAATGAATGGACGAATTTTCTTCAGCGTCGCGCAATTTGATGCTGCTGTTCGGAAATTCTTGCTTTAGCTGTAAGCTCGCCGTCAGGGCCTTTACGAACACTCGATATTCGCATTTCACGACGCCGTCGACTTCAACAACGTAGCGTTCGTGCGAGTGGTCATTGGCAAGGGCGTTCTTCATGAGAACCTGCCGCGTTGCCCCAACAGCCGAGACATTCAAACAACAAATCGGCGAGGCGTCTCGGATGTTTCACAGTTTAAGTAAATTTTGCGCAAACCTGGCTGTTGCCCTGATTGGGCCGTCGATACGAGTGGCCGATAATATCGCAAAATCAATATCTTACGAAAGTCGCCTCAATGCCGCGGGATTGCCATTTTAGCGCATTAACCATGTTTATTGAAGTCGTTGTCAGAAGATTGGAGAACGAAGCCAGGCGGCTTGGTAACACCTGAAATTTGGGGGGTGCGCGTATGAGTAGTCTGTTGGTAAATTTGCCGGACTGGCGCATGGCGTGCGTCTGGTTTGCGACGATCGCCATTGGAACGGCAATCTACTTTTTTCCCGTGGCCCGTCTGATCGATAGCCTAATCGAATAAAGACCGGCTGTTCGGCATCTCTGTGCGGGCAGAATTTTCTTGTTGTTCGAGTGGGCGTCTAGCCTTGGCACGGCGCAAATTAAGAGGCTTGCCATGGTGGAGTTTTTAAAATTCGTTGCAAAGCAAACGTCGTTCGATCCCGAACTCGTTGAAGTATTGGCGTCAGCACTCGATGATGCGTGGTGCCGTATCGAAAAATCGGGCAGTCGGTTAGCCCGAGCAGGCTATGCCCGCGCGATGCGCGAGGTAATTGCCAAACATATCATCGAAGCGGCGCAACAAGGCATGAACGACCCGGTAGTGCTTGCCGACGAAGCAGTGCATTTTTTTGTCGCGAACTACACGGGCGATTGCAAATCCCAGGCGACGGAAACGGTTTAATACCAGAGTCCTGAAATAGCCTCTAAAGACCGATTCCTGTTTAAAAAGACAGCGAGGGAATAGGCGGGCACGTGCCTTCATGTCACCGTCTCCCCTAACCAGTTAGTTTTCCACCCGATATTGCGCGTTTGCTAGCGGCAATCCGCACTGATTAGCCTTTGAAAATGAGTGGATTTAGACCGGGAAAATCGAAAACACAGTGTTGCTGTCGCCTTATGCCGCTCTTTGCGAATTGGTCCACATCGCAGTGTGGCCAATGTGGCACATTGGGACAAAAGTCGCTGAAGCTTTCTTGATATTGGCGCAGGATCGAGTTAAACAGCCGTTTGAATTCTCGTCACTGTGATGTAGGCGCAGCGTCTAATGCACTGAGGATCTTGAGGTCGGGAGTGTATTGGAGGTCGGCATGGAACACTACGCACAAGCCATTCTGGCGCTTTCCATCTCCTCCGCGCTTTGCCTCGCGGCTTGGATTTGGGCACGCCGCCGTCTGAAAACCTGATCACTTGTCCGCTTAGCCTTAGAGCACGCAAGTCGCTCGATACGCGAGCACCTTCCTGCCATCCTTGCAATTGGCAGTCCGGCTGCCGTTGGCAGCGGCGCTCAAGTCCCGCACTCTGCTCCAATGCTTCTTCGACTGCACTCGTCCCTGGCAAACCAGAGTCAAGTCTTCAGCCTTTTGAGTATTAGGTATGTCGCATCATCTTCCGGAATTGCCGTAACCAATTCCCAACCCTGTGCCCCAAGCGCATTGAGCATCCCGTTAATCGCTGACGCTTCGGTGATGCGCGATACGGACGCAGTTTCGTATTCCCAATGACTGCGCGATGGTTCCTTTGCCTTGGATGCCTTTGCTTTTACAGTCTTCTTCTTTGCCATAGGCTACTCGAAGAAAGGTACCCGGATAAAAATCGGAAATTTACTGTGCCGAAGCACAGGACTTCTGAAACACTTTAAACCCTTCCGAAAACCCTACGATCCCGATAGCTACGTGCAAAGATGACTGAGGCCCGTCCTCCGAGTCGTTTGGAATAAAGAAGTGTATTGATTTTACCCCTTCGGCCTCTTTCGCTTTGATGAACGACGTCAATTCCTCCACATCAGGCTTGAAGACCGAGAAAAGATAGTCGTTAGCCACATTGTGCCATCGTTGCAAAAGGTCAGTTTGCTCCAGCTCGTCGTCATTTTTTTCAATCAACACGGGGACTGTCTCATGTTGGTTTTCAAATAGCCAGTTAAAGGGGATTAGCATTGCTCCCAAGGAAGTTGAGCTGTCTCGTTTGTCACACACGATTGCTAATTCGGCCGTCGTGAGATGATTCCCAACCTGTGCTGTTTGCTTAAATGAAAGCGTCCGCACGGTGTTGCTGTGTTGTTCGAGGACCCAATCGCCATAACGTCCCGCAACCGCGGCGGTGAGTAAGCCGAAATATAAAATCGATGCGATGTACAAACAACGACGCATACTCGTAACCCCAACCGGTCTCAACTGAAATTGTAGCTCGTTCAGCTTTTTCGTTCAAACGGGAGCCCACTTCCGAGGACAGCGCATCTACACTATCATGACCGGTCACAGGAGAAGACGTTGGCGATGGACGCTCTTTTCCGGCGAACGACCATGGATCGGATGCCGACGAGCAATTCAGCCTCGTTGTCACACCGGTATGGTGTTGCCGTTTGCGTCGACGGGATAATCACAAAGTGATACGACCCCGATACCCGAGCAGTACCGCCGCAAGGCCGCTTGGCGGCATGTCTCAAGTCAGCTGGCCGAAGCGGCACAAGGCGAAAAGGATCTGCTCGAAATCTGTGTGTCGCTTCGCTTGGTGCTGGCGCTCGAAGGCGTCGAGTGCCTGATGAAGTGAGACGCTTTCCGCCGCCGTGGGATATCGAAGAGTTCGACCGCAGTTGTTTCATTGTCAGAGACAATAACCGTCAAGCGTTGGCTTACGTGTATTTCGAAGCCGACCCCGGAAGGCGTGCGGCGGCCAATCTACATACCCGCGACGAAGCACGGCGCATCGCTGCCAACATCGCCAAGCTGGCGGGATTGCCGAAAGGCGCGAGCTATATGCCCGGTGGCAGGTAGATGCAGATGCCGGGCGACACGCCGGGTGAGATGCAGACGTGGCAATTGCCATCCGGGCTAAGATGCAGCCGGTCGGCTGGGAAAAAGGCCTTACGCCAAGACCAGCCTTTGTTAGTGCCGAAACTCATGATCTCATTGCACTTCACTGCACGGCAGTCTTTCTCGTGGCAGCATTCCTCGTCATAGAAGCTGTGGGCAGAGGCGAGATTGCAAAAGAGTGTTGCTCCACCAATTAGCGCAGTTGCAGCGCATAACGTTTTCATGGCGCGCTCCCAAGCTAAATCAGTGCGGTATACATTCGGGAGCCTGACTTTGCGGTAACGCAGATGTAATAATTGTCTTCATTATGGGTCCTGGTCTCGTGCAAAAAGTCACACGTGCCAATGACACAAGCTCGAGGACCAGCCCTTCTCACGCGGCGCATCGCCGACCACATCGCCAAGCTGCCGGAGCTGCTGAAACGGCCGCAGTATTACGACATAGCGAACGGTAGGCGCACGAGCCGATAGCGCCGCCCCGGCGCGCCGCGACGCCCCGGTTGCCGCTCAAGGTCAGTGGAGTTGATTTTCCAGCCCTGGTTGGCCAGTTCCTTGTTGATCTGGTTTATCATCACGGAAACGCAGTTTGTCGGACTGTCAATCGCAGCCGCGACTTCGCTACGGGTTAGGCCAGTAGTGCTGTCGCTGATCAGGTCGACGATAGTCTGCCGTTTCCGTCCATGAAACCTCTTGAAGAACAGGCTCGGCGGCGAGATTGTCTCGTTCATAGCACGCGCTCCCTCACACAAGTTCCGCCCGGCTGTCTTGCAATTACGGCGCGCCGCTTCGACCTGGCTGTGACTGGCATCACAAAAAACCGTCGGGGGAGACAATGAAGAGCCCCGTCCTTGTCCGCTGCCCCAATCGGAACTGGAACGGATCCCCCTCTAGCGCTACCGAACGCCGGCGCGATAGTCGACTAAGGTCATTGCCAAGCTTTGCAACGCCAGTCGCAATCCATGGCACGCATCGTCCGATTTGCGTTGTTGCTCGATGAGTGTCGCCGTCTCAATGATTCGATCTAGCGGCTCAATAACGTCATCGAATTTGTGCGAAGTTATAACCCGTGAACGCAACAGGCTGCAAAGGTCTCTCAGCTCTCGCGCTACTTTCGGTCTTTCTCTCTCTAATACTTCGCGGCCAATTCGCTCAATATCCGTTCGGCAAAGCTCCAATGTTCTCAGGTCCAATTCACGCGACATGTTGTCTACCAGTATAAGACGTATGTAAAAGCCCAAGCTGTGAGTAAAATTGCGGACCATGCAACTGAGATGAGCGTGCCAGCGATAACCGTTCGCAATACCATCCCAGATCGCCTTTAAACAAAGGACCGCACTACGACATTGAGCGACGGAGTTCGGCCCCGCCCGCGGTCTAAGTCGCGCGTGTCAGAAAAACTGACGCTCAGCCCTGCGTTACTCTGTAGCAACGCCAGCCGGCGATGCGAGTGCGACCTGGAATAAACCTTAAGGCGCCACCCCTAACGTTAATCCTCGATCGCGATGGAGCCGGCTGCCCATCTATGCTGGGTCTGTGCCGAGGCAGCTAAAAGAAGCATCCCGACCCCCGATGCTGCCTCAGGGCCCCAAGCGCGCGCGCCCCTTTGCTTCAACCGCGCTTGGGGTTCCCAACAGCCGGTATTTTGAAGCTTGAGGCCGATGTCGGATCTAATTTGGCTACTTGTTGGTACCTCTTCGGTTTAGCGTGTGGATACGCCGTCCGTGCAACAATCTCACAACGGCGTCGTGTCGTTTCGAAAGAACACCGGCCTAGCAGGCTGTTGAAGAAGTGGGTCGCGGTTTGGCTGATTGAGTGATTCACTTTCTCCGAAACAATTCGGAGGTTAGGTGATGCGGGGTGGGGATAAGCGGACTGGCGAGCTTTTCAGCTACGTCGACCTTGAGAAGCGGGTTCGGTCGGATCATCCGCTGAGAGCGATCAGAGGGCTTGTGAACGAGGCGCTGGTCGCGCTGGAGCACGAATTCTTCGCGCTTTATGCGCCGATCGGGCGGCCGTCGATCCCGCCGGAGAAGCTGCTGCGAGCGATGCTGTTGCAGGCGTTCTATTCAATCCGGTCGGAACGGCAGCTGATGGAGCGGCTGGAGTATGATCTGCTATTCCGCTGGTTCGTCGGAATCGGGGTCGATGCTGCCGTGTGGGACCATTCGGTGTTCTCAAAGAACCGTGACCGGCTGCTCGAAGGGAATATCGCCGCAAGGTTCCTGGCGGCGGTTCTGGATCAGCCGCGGGTGAAGAAGCTGCTATCCACCGAGCACTTCACGGTCGACGGGACGCTGATCGAAGCGTGGGCTTCGTTGAAGAGCTTTAAGCCACGGGACGGATCGGACGAGCCGCCGGCCGGTGGCGGGCGCAATACCGAAGCCGATTTCCACGGCAAGAAGCGGTCGAACGAGACGCATGTCTCGACGACGGATCCCGATGCACGGCTCTACCGCAAGGGGCCGGGCAAGGAAGCCAAGCTCTGCTTCATCGGCCATGGCTTGATGGAGAACCGCCATGGCCTTCTGGTTGATGCTTGCCTGACGCCGGCTGACGGCCATGCCGAGCGGGTAGCGGCGCTCGCCATGATCGAACCGCGCGCCGACCGACCGCGCGCGATCACGCTCGGTGCCGACAAGGCCTACGACGCGGAAGACTTCGTCAATGAGCTGCGCTCGATGACAGTGACACCGCATGTGGCGCAGAACACCAGCGGCCGAAGTTCGGCGATCGACGCACGCACGACGCGGCACGGCGGCTATGCCGTCAGTCAGCGCGTCCGCAAGCGCATCGAAGAGGCGTTCGGCTGGATCAAGACGGTGGCCAGGCAGGAGAAGACGAAGTTCCGCGGTCGCGGCCGCGTCGGGTGGGCCTTCGCCTTCGCCGCCGCCGCCTACAATCTGGTGCGATTGCCGAAGCTCATCGCGGAAAATGGTTGATGGCAAAGCTTCCCGCCTTCGCCAAGGCTTTTGCCGCTCGCTGGCGTATCGTCGAGACAGGCTTCGCATGCGATGGTGCCTGACTTCTTCAACGGCCTGCTAGGTGAAAACACCTAGTTACTGGCCGCTCGTTGTTCCGCGCGTAGATAAACGCCAAATCATTGCCCAGATTGCGACCGCGTAGCGCCCGCTCGTTGCCAGCTTGGTCGAGCACGCTCAGCTTGTCTGGGCATTGGGGGAGTACACGCTGCGAACCCCGCAGCGTGCGTGTGTCCGTCCTCGGTACTTGTGGCCAAGGCACTCCCCACCCGCAATCCCGCGGGTCGCCGAGGCTACGAGGGCCCCGGCGGACCCATCTCCGTCGGGGCCACTCGTTTGCGGTAGATGAAAGCGTGTGGCTTTGCTTCTACAGCTAACGAGCACGGCGAATCATAGCTGATTCGCGACTCACCTGATAAAGTTGTGCACTCGGCCGCAGCGAGTCCCACCCATAACCGCAGACAAGTTGTGGCCAAAGCCCCCGGCGCGTCATCCTCATCCCAGAGGCGCGTCGGGGCCCTTTATGCGCGCTCGATCGGGCGTCGCGTCAACACAAGTATGACTTTTAGCCTGTAAGCTAAACTGCCACACAATACCGTTGGTCACAGCAGCGAGCCGCGCTGTGGAATTGATTGCACTCTCGCTTATTTTGTTCGTTGTAGGCTTCGTCTGCGGATATGGAGTCCGCGGATTTATTGCGCGGCGTCGGCGGCAAGCCGCGCGTAAAATATTCCACGAAGAACATCCTGAGTTCGGGCCGCCGTGATGGCGCGTTATACTTTCACAGGAGCTCGACCGCAATCGCTTCCGGCTTGCCGGAGCGCTTGCTGATGTCTTCGTCGAACCGCACGCGTTGACCCTTAACGAGCTCTTCGATCTCCTCCGCGCAATTCGAGATGTGTACAAATATTTCTCCCGAACCATCGTCGCGAGAAATGAATCCAAAACCTTTTTCGCCGTTGTAGAATTTGACCGTACCTGCAGGCATCGTCGTTTCCGTCCCTTTTGTTTGAAAAGCCGCTTCCGCAATTTATCACGCAGCAGGCGTACGAACACGTACCGGCGCGAATATTGCACCAATTCGTTCAAGTGCGGCGAGGTCCATCGTCACGACATTATGGTCGCCTACTTCAATGCCCAAGAGTGAGGTGCAAGACGGGAACATTGGGTAAATAGAAGGCGGCCCGTCGTCTGTTTGCGTTGGTGTCGCTTAGTGCGACGGCCGCTTTGTCATTGTTTCGGCGCGCTAGGTTATCACGCCCGCGCCGATGCCCCTCTTGGGTTTCAATCCAGAAGTGCCGTGCGACTTGCCGACATGACTGAGGAACCGAAAGTCGGTATCTTCGGCTGGGGCGTCGTGCGCATCTCGGCAAAAGTCGAACGCAAGCGCACAGAACACCGCCTTAAAAAATACCGCCCGCACTCACTCAGCCGTGACCGTGGATTCGCATCCGATGCTAGCCGCTGGGGTGGTGGCTGAAGGGTAGCAAAACCCACCAGCGGACTCCCTAAAGTCGCCGCCCGCCTTTCGATCCGGCGGTGTAACGCCGGCACCTTTTAGAAGCCCCGCGGGTAGGATATTGGTCCACCAAAGAATGTTGCAGGCGGGTGTGGGCTCCGCCTTAGTTCGCGCTTTAGCTCGCGCCTGAATTCCTTCGTTAGTATCCCCGCCACCTCGCGCTCGCTAAGCTCGCCTGATCTGGTCCCGAATTCTCCTCGGAACCTCTTGCCCTTGAACTCAATAGGCACGCCGTCCGGTCTGCACAGGACGACGAATTTTTCATCCACCCGGTAGTGGCCGGTGATACTCACACCGCCCGGCTTGCTACGCGATGGTTTTTCTATATGGACGTGAACAGTTTTGATCTCGTCGTTCATTGGTAGGAATTGCCGTAAATCTCTCTCAGGTCTCGGGAAAAGTTTGCAGTACGCACATAACCAACACCGCCGGGCTCCGAAAAACAAAGAGCGACGGCGTCGGCCTCATCTGGTGACGGTACGCCGCGCTTACGCATGTCTTGCTTGCTCTCTATCAGCAATCGGCCGGCGCTGTCGTATTTGTAGCCGGGACTGATTAAATCAGCTTGCAGGCTGTCGGAGTCTGGCAATTCGAAGCGGCCTTCCTCCAAAACGCCTTTCATGTTCTGCCACAGCTCTGCGCGCCTGTTAGCAGGACCTCCCGCGGGGTTTCCGAGTTCGTCAAGCGGCGGTGGCTCGTTCGGCTTTCCGCCAAAACTGACGGCGTTGACAACGCTGCGGCTTACGCCCTGCTCCCGCAGTCGGTCATAGACACCGACACCGAGGCCGCCGACATCAATGTGCACCCGTTCCGGCTTGTCCTCTCGAATGATTTTTTGAACCCAGCCGGCCACCTCCATAGTGTCCATGTTTCTGCGAGACTCGACCTTCAAGATGCGGCGCCCACGTCTCCAGGCGACGCTTGTTCTGTCTGGTCCCATGCCGGCGGGGGCAACGCCGACAATCAGGCCCCAGCCAAAATTATCTTCCTCAATCCGCTCTTTCCGCGCTTTAAGGACGAGTGCGGGTGGAATGAAGCCGTCGAACGTACTGGAAATAAAAGCCTCGCTTGCAATGAGGGGAAACTCTTGCGGCAGACGCTCGCCGAGCTGTTGCTGCTTCGCGCGCCGCCAAGCGAGCTGTTCGTCGTCCAGGCCGTATAGCTCTTTGAGCTCCGTCTCCTCGGCGGAGATTGCAAAATCATCATCGGGTTTCTTTCGATAGGCCGGGTCTAGCGACCACGGTAGAAAGATCGGCAGCCATTCCGATGCGCCGGCTTCGGCAAGGCGCCAGAGTTTGTGAAAGTCGTTGTAGCCATTCGCTGTGCTTTCGATAATGGCTTCCGATCCATCAACGTCAGGTACGATTTGAAACAATGAAGCGATCTGAGTTTCAAGGTCCGGCCAGAATGCTGCCTCGGAGGCGTGCAGCAATTGCGCCGTAGCTGAGCGTCCGGCGCCGTCTAGTGTGGCGACGCTGACGACATAGCCGGAGTCGTTGTTGAATAAGAGTGTCTCGGCGTTGAATGTGCCGGTCGCCGGCCGCACATCCTCGGGAAGGTGCTCATAAAACCTCTTCACCATCTCAAATAAATTGGTGCTTGCACGTCTTTCGTGGCCGAGGATGAAAGTTCTTAATCCCGGTTCAAAGAGACAGCGATGAAAGAAACGCGCCGAGACATAAGTTGATATGCCGAGCTGTCGAGCCTTCAGAATGATAACCCGAACGCGGCCAGTCTTGGCCTTCTGTTCTTCAATCCGACGATAGAATCTCAAGCTGTGCAGGATTGAAGACGAATGGAGCTAAGGAGCCAGCCTTCGGCCGGAGCTTGAGACAGTGCTCGGCAAAGTACGGCAGGTCCGAGCGAAGGCGGGCAGCACGCTCGCCCTCGTTCAGCAACGTGTCCAGCCAACTCATTGCCGCAAGGAAAGATGCGGTGCCCGCTCGCCGCACATCTGACTCGTTACGATGCGTAAACGGAGTGTTTGCCAAAGTAGTTTTCCATCGTAATTCCTTCGTCGTAATGGACTGTGCGCCGGTAACGTGGCCGGGCCTTAATGCGTCGGTTGACTCCCGAAGGACTTCAGCGTGAAATGCCCGGTGCGAGGGTCTCGTGGATGACGCTCTCGCAGATAGCCCAAAGTCGCCCCGGTCAGCCTCTCACTGGCCGGGGTTTTTCTTTGCCGAACGCCTAGGTAATCGCCCCAGCTTCACGCCGGTATCAGCGCGGCTATGATTTGACCGAAGGCGCCAGCGGCGGACGGCCCTCTTCCCTGTCATCCGACTTGGGGGCGACCCAAGCGCCGGCTGCGGCCCAACTCAAGGCCCCCGCGGCCGGCGCACCAACTTTCAGACCACATGCCCTTTAAGCCGCCACTAACTGCCGGCGCGTAGCATCGTCACCGGGACAGTGGGGACGGGATGTCCATTGGGAGTACCCGACACTGCACCGGGGCCCTGGCGCGCGAGTGAGCCCGCTGTGCCGGGGCTTCCCCTTGCCGCCGCAGTCGCCGCCGACGTAGGATTTTGGCGGAGGGATTTTAGCAGGACAGGCCGCGGCATAGGGCGCCTGGGGCTGGGGGTCCGCAGGCCTTCGCAAGCGCTGATCAGCGCGGCGGGATAGCTTGAGGCCGTCGCAACTCAACGTACAACTCACGCAATAACCTACGGGCCAGAAGTTCGGTAGTGGAAGCCGCGCCGAGTGGCGCCGATTTACCGCCTAGTATGCCGCCGCTTACCATAATCTTCCCGCGGTTCACTTCATATGAACCCTTGATCGTCTTCCCGTCGACCTCGATGCTGATTTCGTTCGCCATGCCTTTACAGAAATGCTGGCCAATCAGTTTTCGTTCCTCCGCTCACCCCGCGCAATCGGCGCAAAAAATGAAAGCTAAGGCGACGCCCACGCTCTTTTAGCGGGCGATGGCGGATTGACGTATGCGTCTTAGGCTGAAACGATTTGGTCTGCCGAGGGGTAGTGGGTCGTACTATGAGTGACACACAGCGCGGACTTCCGCCCGGACTCGACCGCATTGCGCACGAACGGCGCGCACGATTAACCGCTCAACTGCACCGGCAAGCGATCGCGACAGCCAACGATTTGTCGGCTCAGCGCAAGGCGATCGCGGCGGGTACGACCAAGCATGCTGGGCGCCGAGAGACTGTAGCTTGGATGAGTATCGCTGGCGCCTTCGTCGTGGCGCTAGGTTCTATCCTCGCCCTTTTGGCAATGATGCAATAGGCGGGTCATTCCAGACCCAGCGAAGCGGTGCCGCGGAGTCGTCATGCGGGCCCGGCGAGCGGCATCGCAGGAAAAATAAAAGCAGCGGTGAGTGGCTGTTAGAGCCCGATCGATCGTGGCGAGCGCTTCATCGAACGCAGTTGTAGGTCTGGTTGCAGCGGATATAACGGAGCTTCGGCGAAGGAGAATACCCGCCATCACCTGATTTGGTTGGAGTGCGCGACAACACGATTGCGCCGTGGCCTAAATCCGTTATCCCAGAATGAAACTCGTCGATGTAATCGCCCTTGGTCGTGCATCGTCGTCGAACTCGACGCCCGACCCGTGAGGCGTGATATTCGTAGCGTCGCAATAGGTTGGTTGATAGAGACAATCGATCCCGCGCTCGCAGATCCCGAGTAGTTCATATGGGCGTGCTTCGCTGGGAGTTCGATGGCCACCGCCTGATAGTTCCTTTTGGCAGGCGACGCTCGGTAGCGCGGCGCCACCTTCAGCCGGCGCCCAAATGCCGGTGAAATTCTTGAGTGAGTTAAGGCTTTCGGCATGAGCCGCCGACGACACCAGTACTAGCATCAGTAGCAGTATCTTCCTCATCATAGCCCCCTAGCAGGCCGTTGAAGAAGTCAGGCACCATCGCATGCGAAGCCTGTCTCGACGATACGCCAGCGAGCGGCAAAAGCCTTGGCGAAGGCGGGAAGCTTTGCCATCAACCATTTTCCGCGATGAGCTTCGGCAATCGCACCAGATTGTAGGCGGCGGCAGCGAAGGCGAAGGCCCACCCGACGCGGCCGCGACCGCGGAACTTCGTCTTCTCCTGCCTGGCCACCGTCTTGATCCAGCCGAACGCCTCTTCGATGCGCTTGCGGACGCGCTGACTGACGGCATAGCCGCCGTGCCGCGTCGTGCGTGCGTCGATCGCCGAACTTCGGCCGCTGGTGTTCTGCGCCACATGCGGTGTCACTGTCATCGAGCGCAGCTCATTGACGAAGTCTTCCGCGTCGTAGGCCTTGTCGGCACCGAGCGTGATCGCGCGCGGTCGGTCGGCGCGCGGTTCGATCATGGCGAGCGCCGCTACCCGCTCGGCATGGCCGTCAGCCGGCGTCAGGCAAGCATCAACCAGAAGGCCATGGCGGTTCTCCATCAAGCCATGGCCGATGAAGCAGAGCTTGGCTTCCTTGCCCGGCCCCTTGCGGTAGAGCCGTGCATCGGGATCCGTCGTCGAGACATGCGTCTCGTTCGACCGCTTCTTGCCGTGGAAATCGGCTTCGGTATTGCGCCCGCCACCGGCCGGCGGCTCGTCCGATCCGTCCCGTGGCTTAAAGCTCTTCAACGAAGCCCACGCTTCGATCAGCGTCCCGTCGACCGTGAAGTGCTCGGTGGATAGCAGCTTCTTCACCCGCGGCTGATCCAGAACCGCCGCCAGGAACCTTGCGGCGATATTCCCTTCGAGCAGCCGGTCACGGTTCTTTGAGAACACCGAATGGTCCCACACGGCAGCATCGACCCCGATTCCGACGAACCAGCGGAATAGCAGATCATACTCCAGCCGCTCCATCAGCTGCCGTTCCGACCGGATTGAATAGAACGCCTGCAACAGCATCGCTCGCAGCAGCTTCTCCGGCGGGATCGACGGCCGCCCGATCGGCGCATAAAGCGCGAAGAATTCGTGCTCCAGCGCGACCAGCGCCTCGTTCACAAGCCCTCTGATCGCTCTCAGCGGATGATCCGACCGAACCCGCTTCTCAAGGTCGACGTAGCTGAAAAGCTCGCCAGTCCGCTTATCCCCACCCCGCATCACCTAACCTCCGAATCGTTTCGGAGAAAGTGAATCACTCAATCAGCCAAACCGCGACCCACTTCTTCAACAGCCTGCTAGGTCATATTGGAAGTCCCTCGCCTGCGCGTTCAATTTCGAAGTCTCAATAGGGTGGCGGCAGCCTACCACACCGCTATCGCCCAGCCGTAAGGCGGCGCAATCTCAATGATTTCGCGGCTCTAGCGGCAGCGCCCAAATAAACCGCCTGGAGCGCTTGCCAACACGTGGAATGCCGAACGAGAGACAATGCCGGCGCGCGTTGTGACGCGCGTACCGCGGTAGAACCTCGCCGTACGCCCAATGAGCCAATTCAATCGTGTCGGCGCCCTCGGGGTGGGCGATCAGGCAGCGGGTGATTAAACGCCCCAAGTGACGAGGAAAGTTAGCGCAGTGCATGTGATAAACCTACCGGTATGGATGGTGGCGTGACGCGCCCAGCAATCAGGTCAGTAGTTTTGGTCAGGAAAGTGGTCTGATTCGTATTGCAAGGCGCCGCGAATGTGCCCGCCTTGATATCGTCTTGGCAACGTCGAGAGTCGTTTTGTATGCCCGCGGAAGTATGCTTGCCTGTCCTTCAATGACGAGTGATACCCGATCGCTGACGAGCCCGCTTGGTTGCTGTCAGGGCGTTCGGATCTTACGGCTAGAGCCATCTCAAGACAGGTTATGAGTTCAGTATAACTCAATTCTCCGCCCATTTTGGTCTCTGCCGTGCAATGCTTCTTATCGTCCACGGAAAATGTCGACCACACCTTCTTCAATGCCTCTCGATCGGTTTGCTCGCCACTCATGCACCGCTCAAATGTAACAGTCGGTTCACCTCCAGCCAGCGGATCAGTAGCTTGACTAGCAATTCCGCGGCAGAGCTGCTTTACATCGAGGTTTGGAATCTCATCCGAACGAGCCGACAAGGTCGAGCTCAAGATTGCTGGAAAAATTCCAATGACTACCAAATAAACATGCATGGCAATAACCAGGGGCTTGCTCTGGCGAGATTGACCGCAATTCGCCAAGCATCGTTACGCTAAGCCAAATAGACCCCCGAGCGAGACTGCGGGACAGGAGCTGTCGGCCTCTGGCGCCGTCATTAGAGCACGCGCCGCGCGGTCACTCCATGGCTTATTTTTGTTATCTGCTATGGCCGCTTCGGCCGCCCTTGGCGTTGGCGGTGTTTCGCAATCAACCGCTGCCGATGGCTTTGGCAGCAGAACCGGCGAAGCTACCAAGCAATGATCCGACAAGCTCGCCGAGCTTGAGTTTGCCATCTTCTGACTTTCCCTGCTTGGCGGCCTCCGTAATCTGAATACCGAACGACCCACTTAACTTTTCCGGAACGGCGTTCATCGCAGCGAGTGCCTTGGCGGTGAGACAAACGCGCGAGCGAGGATGATCGCCGAATGGATGAATAAAGCCCTCGGAAGCAAGCCAACCTGTCGTTAAGCTCAATACCACGCCGAATAGTCGGCCTGATTCTAATTTATCTTGCAGCGAATGCCCAAGCGCTTGCGCGACCACATCAGCATTGATGTCCACAAGATCGGGAAACGCTGCATAAAGTTGTGCAAAAATGACGCCCGTAACCTCGTTGAATTCGCGAATGTTGGAAGGAATTCTTGGTTCGGTCATTTCATCCCCCTACGTCACCGCGACCGCCGGGCGCGATCCGTCACGCTTCGTTGCGGGCCGAATAGGCAAATACGGGGGGAAGGCTCCGGCGTTCTTTATTTGCGGCGCCATCCCATCTTCTCCGCTGCTTTCAGGATAATGCGCTGGCCTGCCCCAGGGTCAAATTCCTCGCACTCCTCGTGGGCGCGCTTGAAGTGTCGAAGTGCCGCCATACGCTTCTTCGCATTCGGCAATTTGCTTGCCTTGATCATGGCTTCCCGCCATACGTCCTCAAAATCATCCTTAAAGTCACCATGCTTCATTGCTATGTGCCTGGCTGAGTGGGTGTGGCGCCAGCCTGGGCAAAGCCTAACGTCTGCGGCAGAAACGACGGAGCTTGGACGTTGCCGCCACAGAATCCGGCCCAACTCTGCATCCCCGGAACGGTCTGGGGATAGGCGCCGAACGGGGAAGAGATCGCCCCGCTCGACGAAATGCCATTGGTGTTTAATATCGCCCCTTGCGGATTAAGTGGGGTGGCCGTGTTTAGGATGGCCCCATCCGGATTGAGCGGGGTCGCAGTATTTAGGAACGCGCCAGTCGGGCTAAGGATACCCGTAGAGCCGAGAGCCATTTACTCGGGCTCGAATTAATGCACCGCGCGCTTGCCTTCCTCTGGAATGTAGGGGCGGCAGCCATAATCCCGCTCCTGAGCAAGAGCATATAAAAAATTGCCTGGAATGATTTCGCCGCGCTGTTGGCATACGTCTGCCAGTTTGCGGAAATTCTCTTGAAGCCTGCATTGTTAACTCGGCGTCAGTATGTCACCAACAGCGAGCAGAGCTAAATACGTTGCGTCCAAGAGTTCTAGTCCGTCCGTTTTCATTTTAGATCATCCAATGAGTTTTTCGGCTTAATTCTGCGGCCGTAGGCGGCTTCATTCTGCCGCGCAATTATCCAGTCCAATTTCTCGTTTTGGCTTTTCTGACTTTCCCAATACTTCGCCGTTCTCTCAGGCAACCAAGATAGGACCTTTTCTTGCTCTCGCAATTTCGCGCCCTGCCGGACTATCTCGGCAGTCTCGGCGATCTCGGCAGCCGTGGGGGCGATGTATTCTTTTAGTTTCTCAGTGATTGGAGCGCGCAGCGCAGATGTTTTGAGCCAAAGGGCCGAATGCAGAGTCTTCCAGCGTCGGCATATATTGTCAGGAAAGGGAAAGACGACGGCGCAGATTAGATCATACATCCAGGTCAGTCCGCCGGCCCTATAGCCTGAGAGGATGATAAGGGCGTGGCCGAGGGCTCCGGGAAACCGGGCCTTCAGGGTGACCTTGCCTGAGCAATCCAGTTGCACATAAATCGGGGTTCCGAGTTCGGCCAACTTGCCGCACCCGAGCCCCCAGGCCTCCCTGAGCGCGATCTTTGTAGGGTGGCCGTCGCGGCACGCATCCGAGCAATATTTGCGGCCTTTGTGCGCTGCCTGGAAGGGTGTGCCACAGCGCCGGCAGGTCAGTTCCTTTACCCGCTTGGAAGCGCGGTAGCGGCGCATATAGTCGGCGCGGCTTTTGGTGTTACGCATTTCTGTGCGTCGCGGCGGGCCAGCCGTGGCCGCCGGTGCGTCCGTAGTGCTTCGGGCTTATGGCGACCCACCAGAACGAAACGCGAACATGTGGCTCCTACGCGGCTTTGGCGCGCTTGGCAACCTTGGCGACCGTGGCGCGGCTGCATCCGGTTGCCTTCTGCACATCGCTATAGGACGTGCCAGCGGCCAGCATATCGGCTATCCGCTTGTTGCGGCGCTTGTTTTCGGGACGGCCGACATATTTGCCTTCGACCTTCGCCTTGGCTTGCCCCTGCATCTGGCGGCGGCGGCGATCCTCATAATCCTTGCGGGCGACAGCGGCCAGCATGTCCAGCATCATGTCGTTGATCGCTGCGAACATGCGTGCAGTGAAGTCGTCCACCTTGCCGGTCGCCATGGCCCAGCTTGTCGGCAGGTCGAGGGCGACAACACGGACCTGTCGGGCTTTTAGCTCGACCTTCAAACGATCCCAGTCCGCGGCATTCAGCCGGGACAGCCGGTCGACCTGCTCGACGAGCAGGACATCGCCGGGGTGCGAATCTGACAGCAATTCGAATAGCTTGGGCCGCGCCAGCTTGGCGCCGCTCTCATTCTCGCGATACCAAGCGGCGATCTGCATGCCGCGCTCGGCTGCAAATGCCTTGATTTGGCCCTCTGCCCGGGCCGCATCCTGTTCATCGGTCGAGGCCCGAAGATAGGCGCGAATGAAGCACACTTGGAAACCCTCCGGTTCACTAAGTTGGTTTCCAATATACAAGTCTGTTTTGAGCCGTCAAGTGAATTAGTGAACCAGCCAAAAAGATAGTTTGCTATGGGGACACCCTAACTGAACCATTCGGAAGGTTGTGGGGGCGCGCGTTATCCGGCGGGGTTTTTCGTATAGGTGATAGGCTGGCTTGCGGAAAATAAGAAGCCCCGGCATCCGGAGGGTCCCGAGGCCAGGGCTCGCAAGGTCAGGCGAGTAACATGCGGGACCTGGCGGCAATGGAGGTTCGCCGGTCCCACGCGGCTAAGCGATCCACCGAGGCCGTTCCTTTGATTTCAAATGCTGGCTAACCGTACCACGGCCAACGAGGCGGGCTGCTCCGGCCCGCCGCATGGCATGCTTGCACTAACTAGAGCCCGGCCCCGCGGTTGGGGCTTTTTCTTCGCCGCCAGTAAACAAATAAAGCCGCCAAGATCGCCCAATCCCCGCCACGTTTCGGGCCAAGGCTGGCGCCTCGCATTGTCGGGGGACGGGTCATGACTTACGATTCTGATTTGTTAGTTGAGCTTGAGATCGAGCGCCTGCGTCACAGGAATCGGCCGCGCGCAGAGAGCAATCAGGGCATGTCGCCGGCGATCAGGATGAGGATCGGCGATTGGTACGTCGACGAGCACGGCGTCCTGACGCGAGAGATCAAGGCGCGCGACTAGCAGCATACTTGGCGTCTTTTGACCTGATCAACTGGCCGAGCTTGTCGGCCAGCCAGTGCGTGCGGGCTTATGAGGAAGCCACGAGGGCGGCTATTATTCGGTGGACTCGATTGTTTTTGCTTTGGCCGCTCGCACAGCATCCCCGGACAAACTCTAGAACCGCCTGCGGTGACTCAGAATTGGCCGCTGGGAGGCTTTCCTTGATTCCGCGCAGAATAGCCATGTCAGTTTGATCTAGCGCGCCAGCCGCAAGGCACTCCCGGCATGTCAGCGGTTCGGCGTGCCCAATGAGCCAATTCAATTGTGTCGGCGCCATCGGGATGGGCGATCAGGCAACGGGTGATTTGACGGCCCAAATCCCCAGGAAAGTTAGCGCAGTGCATGTGATAAACCTACCGGTGTGGATGGCGGCGGCACTCTGCGCCCGAACAGTAAGCATTTATTAAAACTGAGCACGTTTGATAGCCGCCGTGGAGTGGCATGCCGTGCATCGGCCTTTTGTGACGACCGTAAAATTTGAGAATGAAGACGGCGACATCGTGCGCGTAGAGTATGCCGTCGCTGCCGTCGACACGTCGGCCGCAAAAATAGAACTTGAGCGACGCTTTCTCGATCTTTTATTCGGTGGACTCGATTGTTTGCTTTGGCCGCTCGCACAGCATCCCCGGACAAACTCTAGAACCGCCTGCGGTGACTTAGAATTGGCCGCTGGGAGGCTTTCCTTGATTCCGCGCAGAATAGCCATGTCAGTTTGATCTAGCGCGCCAGCCGCAAGGCACTCCCGGCATGTCAGCGGTTCGGCGTGCCCAATGAGCCAATTCAATTGTGTCGGCGCCATCGGGATGGGCGATCAGGCAACGGGTGATTTGACGGCCCAAATCCCCAGGAAAGTTAGCGCAGTGCATGTGATAAACCTACCGGTGTGGATGGCGGCGGCACTCTGCGCCCGAACAGTAAGCATTTATTAAAACTGAGCACGTTTGATAGCCGCCGTGGAGTGGCATGCCGTGCATCGGCCTTTTGTGACGACCGTAAAATTTGAGAATGAAGACGGCGACATCGTGCGCGTAGAGTATGCCGTCGCTGCCGTCGACACGTCGGCCGCAAAAATAGAACTTGAGCGACGCTTTCTCGATCTTTTATTCGGTGGATTCGATTGTTTTTGCTTTGGCCGCTCGCACAGCATCCCCGGACAAACTCTAGAACCGCCTGCGGTGACTTAGAATTGGCCGCTGGGAGGCTTTCCTTGATTCCGCGCAGAATAGCCATGTCAGTTTGATCTAGCGCGCCAGCCGCAAGGCACTCCCGGCATGTCAGCGGTTCGGCGTGCCCAATGAGCCAATTCAATTGTGTCGGCGCCATCGGGATGGGCGATCAGGCAACGGGTGATTTGACGGCCCAAATCCCCAGGAAAGTTAGCGCAGTGCATGTGATAAACCTACCGGTGTGGATGGCGGCGGCACTCTGCGCCCGAACAGTAAGCATTTATTAAAACTGAGCACGTTTGATAGCCGCCGTGGAGTGGCATGCCGTGCATCGGCCTTTTGTGACGACCGTAAAATTTGAGAATGAAGACGGCGACATCGTGCGCGTAGAGTATGCCGTCGCTGCCGTCGACACGTCGGCCGCAAAAATAGAACTTGAGCGACGCTTTCTCGATCTTGAAGTGGACGGCTACACGATCGAGCGGATCGTAGAGGCCACCACGCTGCAAGCGCGGATGCTCAAGCTACCTCCGCGCTGCGTCATCCTGCTGGCTTGAGCCGCGGATATCCAATTTCAAGGAGAAAATGATGGTTTATCTTCCGCAAGAAGAAGTCTGCCCAATCAGTGAACAACTACTGTTCAGTCTCTACGATGCCGCAAAGCGAGGTTTGCCGGTACCGGTTGCCGAAGTGCCGCCGGAACGGCGATCATCGGTCGCTCTGTTCTGTTATCGTCGGAGCCATCTCGAAGGCGCGGCCTTGGCAGTGGCAGCCACCTGCGATGAAGAAGATCTCGTCCACATAGGCGGACTTCTCGGCCGAACGCTTTTCGTCAAGTCGCGGAACGTAACGTCCCCTGCCAAAAAAGAATCGCTGAACGGCTTAAGCGCTTTGGCGTTATCGCTTGTGTCGATGCAAAGAGGTGATGACGAAAACGAAGAAGAAGCGGAAGCTTGACGCTCCCGGCAATTCAACGAGCAGGCGCACACGTGTGGTACGTGGCCGGCCCGGACGGCCTATAGCGATCGCGCACGCGGGGTTCGCACCCGGGACAATAGCTCAAATCGGCAAGAGTATTGATCTTCGGCGAGTACCCGGTCGGGAACAATTGCGCCCGATGTCCCCTGTAGAGTCCAAAAGCTCCCGTGCGGGTACATTTTCATACAATTTTGACCTTTCGGATCAAGAGATCTCAGCTATCGCGAGCACGGGGTCGGGCGTGGACGCACTTGATGACAGCTCAGTTGAGCAGCGTGCACTGGCAACAGCCTCGGCGTTTGGCTCGCTGATCCGCAGGCGGCGAAAAGAACTGAAAATCCGACAGGCTCAGTTGGCGCTTGCGACAGGCGTAGGGCGCAGATTTCTCATCGAACTTGAGGCTGGGAAGCCATCTTGCCAGCTAGGACGAAGCCTGCTCGTAGCGCAGGCCTTGGGGTTCAAACCGGCGGACATTCTGGGGTCACAGACGCCTGCCGATTATGCCGGCCCCGAGCTGCCCGATCTTACAGAGGAAGCACAGGAATCGGATGGTCAATCTCCCCGTTCACTTTGAGCAGCAACTCGTCGGCAGGATTGACGTCGATAGAAACGGACCCGGCTTTACGTACGATCCCGATTGGGTTGCGTTGCGGGGATCATTTCCAATTTCGATAACGATGCCGTTAAAGGCGGATCGAATCGAGTCCGATATTTTTCTTCCGTGGGCGGCCAACCTGCTGCCTGAAAGCGAACAACTGCGAACTCTTGGACAACTTCTTGGATTGTCGCGGAGCGATGTGATCGGCCTGTTGTCGCAGATCGGCGGCGACACGGCGGGCGCCCTCTCTATAGGGCAAACTGGCAGGACCGCCACAGTTCAGTGGCGGTCAATAGAAAGTCCAGCCGATCTCGAGGGACTCATTGAGGGGCTGCCTAGCAAGCCATTCCTCGCCGGAGAGGAAGGAGTGTCAATGTCCCTCGCGGGTGCACAGACCAAGCTCGCTGTTGCCGTTGACGAAGCTGGCCGCATCTCGGTTCCGATGAACGGCTCTCCATCAACGCACATCCTCAAGCCGGACGCGCCTCTACTTAGCGGCAGCATTTATAATGAAGCGTTCTGCCTGACGTTGGCGCGACGCATCAATCTTTCGGCACCCCACGTCACCACGGGTCGCGCCGGCAAAAGAACCTATCTACTCGTGGAGCGATATGATCGAAGGTACCAGAGTGGCCGTTGGCGTCGCCTGCATCAGGAGGACTATTGTCAAGCGCTAGGCAGGCCGCCAGCCGCCAAGTACGAATTTAACAAGACCGGAATTGGTGGACCGACGCTAAAAGAGATGTTTGCATTGACACGGCGGCAGATGCCTCCAACAGAGATCTTGCGTTTGCTCGATATGGTGATCTTTAACGTGCTGGCTTGCAACACCGATGCTCACGCCAAGAACTATTCGATCATGATCCGCGGCAACGGCGTCTCGCTTGCACCGGCGTACGATGTAATGTGCGGCGAAGTTTGGGAGAACGTGACCAAAAATTTGGTTCATAAAATTGGTGACAGCAACAGAGGCGAGCAACTTGAGGCAAAGCACTGGCGGCAATTTGCTCGCGAATGCGGGCTAAATCCGCGGCAAGTTCTTGGCCGCGTCAATACTTTGGCAAAATCAGTCATCTCGGAAGTTGCCGCCGCAGAATTTGAGGTGGTCGCGATGCCAGCCGGCGGACATCCAATTGTCTCTCGAATGCGGCAGGCAATCGTCGAGCGAGGCCGGGCGCTCCTTGAGCAACTCCAAGAGGGTGTGGCGGGTGAACCGATCAACATAGAAGATTCAGCGCCGGCCTAGAGCCTTTCATATTTTGACGGAAGCGTATCTAGCGTTTGCAAAGTAGTTGTCGCATTCGCTGGGTGTCGGCCATCGGGGTGGCGATCAGGCAACGAGTAATTAAGCGCCCAAGGTGCCGAGGAAAGTTAGCGCAGTGCATGTGATATACCTAGCGGTGTGGATGGTGGCGGCACATTACCTGTTCCGCTTCACTAAGATTCCGAATGTTAGAACAATGACAGCGCAAGCGGCGGCTCGAAGGGCGCCGGTTCGGATCGCATCGGTAGCGATGCCAAAGCCATTATGCGCGACGATCTCAGATAGGATTGCAACGGTGGCCGCTGCAAGAACCAAAAAAGTGGGAATGAATACCCGCCCCATGCAAACATAATAGGGGCAGTTTGAGATGCGGCCTAGCAGGCTGTTGAAGAAGTGGGTCGCGGTTTGGCTGATTGAGTGATTCACTTTCTCCGAAACAATTCGGAGGTTAGGTGATGCGGGGTGGGGATAAGCGGACTGGCGAGCTTTTCAGCTACGTCGACCTTGAGAAGCGGGTTCGGTCGGATCATCCGCTGAGAGCGATCAGAGGGCTTGTGAACGAGGCGCTGGTCGCGCTGGAGCACGAATTCTTCGCGCTTTATGCGCCGATCGGGCGGCCGTCGATCCCGCCGGAGAAGCTGCTGCGAGCGATGCTGTTGCAGGCGTTCTATTCAATCCGGTCGGAACGGCAGCTGATGGAGCGGCTGGAGTATGATCTGCTATTCCGCTGGTTCGTCGGAATCGGGGTCGATGCTGCCGTGTGGGACCATTCGGTGTTCTCAAAGAACCGTGACCGGCTGCTCGAAGGGAATATCGCCGCAAGGTTCCTGGCGGCGGTTCTGGATCAGCCGCGGGTGAAGAAGCTGCTATCCACCGAGCACTTCACGGTCGACGGGACGCTGATCGAAGCGTGGGCTTCGTTGAAGAGCTTTAAGCCACGGGACGGATCGGACGAGCCGCCGGCCGGTGGCGGGCGCAATACCGAAGCCGATTTCCACGGCAAGAAGCGGTCGAACGAGACGCATGTCTCGACGACGGATCCCGATGCACGGCTCTACCGCAAGGGGCCGGGCAAGGAAGCCAAGCTCTGCTTCATCGGCCATGGCTTGATGGAGAACCGCCATGGCCTTCTGGTTGATGCTTGCCTGACGCCGGCTGACGGCCATGCCGAGCGGGTAGCGGCGCTCGCCATGATCGAACCGCGCGCCGACCGACCGCGCGCGATCACGCTCGGTGCCGACAAGGCCTACGACGCGGAAGACTTCGTCAATGAGCTGCGCTCGATGACAGTGACACCGCATGTGGCGCAGAACACCAGCGGCCGAAGTTCGGCGATCGACGCACGCACGACGCGGCACGGCGGCTATGCCGTCAGTCAGCGCGTCCGCAAGCGCATCGAAGAGGCGTTCGGCTGGATCAAGACGGTGGCCAGGCAGGAGAAGACGAAGTTCCGCGGTCGCGGCCGCGTCGGGTGGGCCTTCGCCTTCGCTGCCGCCGCCTACAATCTGGTGCGATTGCCGAAGCTCATCGCGGAAAATGGTTGATGGCAAAGCTTCCCGCCTTCGCCAAGGCTTTTGCCGCTCGCTGGCGTATCGTCGAGACAGGCTTCGCATGCGATGGTGCCTGACTTCTTCAACGGCCTGCTAGAGCCGCCCAACCCTTTGAAGCGGTCCGGGGCGAGCGCCGTGTATCGCGTCGTATTCAGGATTTTTGCGGTGTCCAAGGCGAAGCCACGCACCGCCGACTACGAAAGCACAAAACAATTTCGGTCTTGCCGTCGGATCCGTTCGATGGGCAACTCTTCGATATCGCCAGCTTTAGCCAGCAAATCCGAAGCCATCGTTTTGAGGCGCTCGGCTAGGCGCCTATCATCGCATTCTTCGGCTAAGCGCGCGCACACGCGAGCCTGACGCCGGAAGTCCATTGGGAGCAGCATAGCGGCACTCTCTCTACGCAGACTTTGCAGATTGTTCGGGCTTGCCGACTAGCTAAAAGGCAAAAGCCAGAGCCACCACGGCCAAGACACCAAATCCCAGGATTGCAATTCCGACCGGATCATATGCGGGCATTTTGAACATCGGGGGCTCCTCCAAGCCGGGTGCAAAAGTCTTCCCCGAAATGGCGGCGCGGAACGCACAACGTGGTCGCGTTCCACACTCCAAGTCCCGCATCCCCTCGATGCGACGCTTCTTGTTCCTGCCGATCATGGCAGCCATGTGACGAACTGTGGATAAGCTATAAGGACGGGTTGACACCATCCGGCGTGTCCGAAGCTGCACGAGTTCGCTCCGTTTGGGTCTAAGCGGAGTTGCAGTGTTTAAAATCGCCCCGTTCGGATTAAGCGGAGTGGCGGTCATTTAGCTGCACATACCCCTGGAAACCCGATGCCTCCCGACGGCGCCGGCTCGCGGACATGTCCATTCCGCGGGCAGCCACATGATCAAGCACGACGGCGGTGTTTCACATAAATAAAACAGCCGCTATTCCGCACCCTCGATTACTTTGGCGTCGTGCGCCCGGATCGCGGCGAGCACAAAGGACATAACCTCGCCGGGTGGCCGAACACCCGCATCCGGCAAGCCGCGCTTGACGGCACTCAGCACCTCCAAGATCAGCGTCCAGTCGCTCGCTTCCAGATTGCCCGGCAACGCCGCTGTAAGACTTACCGATACGTCTTTCGGGATTAGGTGGGAGCAGATGCCGACAAACCGATCAGGGTAAAGCTTGGCCGTCTGTTCAAGTGCTGCCGCCCCGTGTTTCTCCCAGGCGTCAGTTAGATCGGCAACGAACCGTTGACTGAAGCGACCGCGAGCGCCAATGGGTCGGCCATTGGGATTGCCAGACTTGCCCGGCTGCCACATGCGGCCGTTGACACGATTGGCGGGCACATCGATTTGAGGCTCGGGCATTCTCTTCTGTTCCTTCTGTAATTCTTGCTAGTTTGGCGCGCAGCACCGGGCTGGTGGCGAAGTTGACGTCCAATCGTGCAAAACCAATGTTAAGGCACTTGTCCTTCGTTCCCGGCATTCCTTCGGTCCATTTGGACTGGTCCCATATTGCAGTGCAATGAACTCGCTTTCGCCGCATTTGCTAATGAGGCTGATTGATGCGTTGGGGAACGCATAGGACGCGACGTGAGGGTGGCTCCTAGACCGCCTTCACGGGGGGACCGCCAATGTTGGCTATCGCACTTTCGTGTGCGGCGCTGGGTATTCTTCTGGGCGCCCGTTGCAAGGCTTTTTCTTTATTGCCTGGTGTCCTGCTTGCTCTTGGACTGACGATTCTCTACGGGCTCGCTAACGGGTGGGGCTTGCTTGGTGCGGCACTAGTTTCGATGGGAAATTTTGCCCTTCTGCAACTGGGCTATTGCGTGGGAGGAATTGTTAGCAACCTTTACAAGCGCGTCGATCACGGGGTCCTTTGGTACCGCCACTGAACACCCTGATCAGCCTCGCTGTGGGCTGAACCCCGCCGCTTAACACCCTGCCGGTGCCGCTAAGGGCGCACCGTATCGCCGCTCGGCGAAAAAAACCCGCAATGCGCAGGGCTGTGACGAATATCATATTCCCCAATCGCTATTTCGTTGAAACCGTTTGGGTAATTCGCCGTCTCGGTCGGGCTGAGGCGAATTGCGTCATTCATTTTCAGTCCCTTCCTGCGAATTTGCCAGAATGTCTTCGGTCCAACGTGGCTGGTTTCAGCTAAGCATAAAGCGCGTCTTCGATATCGTTGTGGCACTGCTGGTACTGGCGATCCTCTCGCCACTGTTCTTGCTAGCCATCGTCCTCATAAAGCTTGAGCCCCACAGTCCAGTTTTCTCCGTCAGGCGCAAGAATTGCTATGGGCTAAATGTCTCTGTCTGGCGATTTTCCACTGAGACATGTCGGGAAAGTATCGCCCATTTCTTGGTCTATACGGGAGTGGATCGTGCCCCTTCGCTGCTAAACGTGTTGCGCGGCGACGTGTCCATTGTAGGACCAAGCTTCCAAGAAGGTGTTGTAGTCTCCCCTCTCTTTCTTGAAGCTCTCCAAAATTGTCGGTTTAAGCCAGGTCTCTTAGCCTTAAAGATCCCACCCGATTCAGCTAACTTGGGATTGGGCCAAATCGAAGCCGACTATTATTATGTTTCGCATTGGTCGCTTTTGCTCGACCTAAAAATTCTGATGGTTCATCTTTTTTCCAAGCAGACGTACTTTTAGCTGCTCGGATAGGGGAAGCCTCAGCGCGGGGAACGCAAAGCGTTGCGCTGAGGCCCCGGTCCAGCGCGGAATCCCGTCCCGCATTGTCCCAATGTCAGCGTAGTCTCTTGTAGTTAGCGACAGCTTAAGCTGTGGAAGCTGAGGTTTAAGCCAGCGGTAATTCTTGCACGTCCAATCCAGACAAGATCGATAATCGGAAAAAGCAAATGGTCGCGCGTGCTGCGATACGCGACCGAACTCAAGGCCCTGGATGAGCCGCTGGCTGATTTTAGCGAGCGCAAGGGCGGTCGGGTGTCTTGGGTGAGGTAGACCACATCGGGCGCTAGCAGGCCGTTGAAGAAGTCAGGCACCATCGCATGCGAAGCCTGTCTCGACGATACGCCAGCGAGCGGCAAAAGCCTTGGCGAAGGCGGGAAGCTTTGCCATCAACCATTTTCCGCGATGAGCTTCGGCAATCGCACCAGATTGTAGGCGGCGGCAGCGAAGGCGAAGGCCCACCCGACGCGGCCGCGACCGCGGAACTTCGTCTTCTCCTGCCTGGCCACCGTCTTGATCCAGCCGAACGCCTCTTCGATGCGCTTGCGGACGCGCTGACTGACGGCATAGCCGCCGTGCCGCGTCGTGCGTGCGTCGATCGCCGAACTTCGGCCGCTGGTGTTCTGCGCCACATGCGGTGTCACTGTCATCGAGCGCAGCTCATTGACGAAGTCTTCCGCGTCGTAGGCCTTGTCGGCACCGAGCGTGATCGCGCGCGGTCGGTCGGCGCGCGGTTCGATCATGGCGAGCGCCGCTACCCGCTCGGCATGGCCGTCAGCCGGCGTCAGGCAAGCATCAACCAGAAGGCCATGGCGGTTCTCCATCAAGCCATGGCCGATGAAGCAGAGCTTGGCTTCCTTGCCCGGCCCCTTGCGGTAGAGCCGTGCATCGGGATCCGTCGTCGAGACATGCGTCTCGTTCGACCGCTTCTTGCCGTGGAAATCGGCTTCGGTATTGCGCCCGCCACCGGCCGGCGGCTCGTCCGATCCGTCCCGTGGCTTAAAGCTCTTCAACGAAGCCCACGCTTCGATCAGCGTCCCGTCGACCGTGAAGTGCTCGGTGGATAGCAGCTTCTTCACCCGCGGCTGATCCAGAACCGCCGCCAGGAACCTTGCGGCGATATTCCCTTCGAGCAGCCGGTCACGGTTCTTTGAGAACACCGAATGGTCCCACACGGCAGCATCGACCCCGATTCCGACGAACCAGCGGAATAGCAGATGATACTCCAGCCGCTCCATCAGCTGCCGTTCCGACCGGATTGAATAGAACGCCTGCAACAGCATCGCCGCAGCAGCTTCTCCGGCGGGATCGACGGCCGCCCGATCGGCGCATAAAGCGCGAAGAATTCGTGCTCCAGCGCGACCAGCGCCTCGTTCACAAGCCCTCTGATCGCTCTCAGCGGATGATCCGACCGAACCCGCTTCTCAAGGTCGACGTAGCTGAAAAGCTCGCCAGTCCGCTTATCCCCACCCCGCATCACCTAACCTCCGAATCGTTTCGGAGAAAGTGAATCACTCAATCAGCCAAACCGCGACCCACTTCTTCAACAGCCTGCTAGGTCGAATTGCGAAGTGACCCGCTTTTGTCTCGGTCAGATGTTGAACCGCAAGAACTCTGGTTTTCTAAGGCAGATTGAGCGTCATCTGCCGCGGCTTAAGGTACGGCAGACCCCTTACAAGCCATCTGGCCCATACTTATTTTTAGTAACTCAATTTTGGCCGGGAATAAATGTCATGTTTTGCCATCGCTGGCTGATCGCGCTTGCCGTGATCGCGGCAGCGTTTGTGTTGATTACTGCTGATGCGCACGCACGCGCTGGTGGCGGCTTCTCAGGAGGTAGCCGAGGTACGCGCACATACTCGGCGCCACCAAGCACGCCCACCGCGCCTACTGCCGCGCCCATCCAGAATTCGATGACCCAACCCGGCAGCGCCGCGCCCATCGGACAGACTGCAGTCCGTCCTGGCTTTTTCGGCGGCGGATTGTTCGGCGGGATTGCTGCCGGTTTCCTGGGTGCGGGTCTGTTTGGCCTGCTATTCGGGCAGGGATTTTTCGGTGGCATGGCGGGCTTCGCCTCGATCATCGGTCTGCTGTTGCAAGTCATGCTGGTCGTGATTGTCGCTCGGCTGATCTTCGCCTGGTGGCAGCGACGAAATATGCGGGCTCCTGCCTATGCGGCAGCGTATCCTGCAACCGGACATAGTTTTGGCGGTCTCGGTGGAGCATTGGATAGTACCAATGCCCGACCGGCCGGGGAACCTCTTGCCATCGCAAAGTCGGATTATGACATGTTCGAACGATTGCTCGGCGACATCCAGGCGGCTTATTCAACAGAAGACCTTTCGGCCCTGCGCGCGAAGGTCACGCCCGAGATGCTGTCCTATTTCTCCGAGCAGCTAGCGGGCAACGCGAGTCGCGGTCTAATCAATCGCATCTTTGATGTGAAGCTGCTGCAAGGCGATCTAGCGGAAGCCTGGCGCGAAGGCGATACCGATTATGCGACCGTGGCCATGAGATTCGCGCTTAAAGACAGTATGGTCGAACGCGCGAGCGGACGCACCGTCGAAGGCGGCGAGCGGAGCGAGGTCACCGAATTGTGGACCTTCATGCGCGTCCGTGGCGGCAATTGGCTTCTCTCAGCCATCCAGCAGACTTGATGCTGTGCCGCCGAGGATAGAAGCGCCTCTGCCAATTCACGGGGCGGGACCTTACTGCAACGCGCTCGCACACCTACATGGAAGCCATCACCGGCTGCAACTCTGTCCAAGCGTCGGTGAAGAGTCCGGTAGCACTCCGGCCTGAGACACGGGAACGCTGCGCCCACATATCGCACGTACATCATTGGTCGCGCCGATCACTTTTGGGGCGCCGAGGATATCCAAGGCGCTGACGACGAAGATGCCATCCAAAAGGTGCAACAGACCATGGATGGCCGCGATACAGAGCTTTGGGAACGAAGCCGCTTTATCGCAAGGCTGTCTTCTCACCCGATCCGAAAGTAGGCCGACCGACACGCGCTCGTCCGTCGCCTTGAGCGGTCGCAATCCAACACGCTTGTTGGAACCGAATTTCTAACAATCAGAGTGACGGTATGTTGCTCACTGCGAGGTGCCCAGCACGCAGCGGAGAATGTTTACGGGGGAGCGTTACGTTGGTCGTCACGTAGGGATTACGGCCGACCAAAGCCAAGCGGCACCACGCACCCCGCTCGAATCACCGTGAGTCGCGCGCACGATGGGTGTGTCGAGGCCATCAGAAAACGTGTAAATCTCGGTAAGCGAGGAAAGTCCCGCGTACAACTGCACTATGTTGGAGAGGCCGCCGCCGAGCACGATCACATCGGGGTCCAGGAGATTAATGACAACCGAGAGGCTACGCGCCAGGCGGTCCTGATAGACCGTTAGGCACTCCTGTGCAGATTTGTCGCCACCGCTAGCGGCAAGCGCGATTTCCTCCGCCGTCAAATGATTGCCGGTACGGCTGCGATAGTCGCGCGCTAGACCGGCACCAGACAGGAACGTCTCGACACAGCCTGACTTGCCGCAGTAGCACGGCGCGCCCGGCCGCTCGCTCTCGGTAGCCCATGGCAGGGGATTATGACCCCATTCTCCGGCGATCTTGTTGTGTCCCGCAATAAGCTCCTCGCCAATGACAATGCCCCCGCCAACACCCGTACCAAGGATAACTCCAAACACTACATTGGCACCTTCGGCTGCTCCGTCGATTGCCTCAGAAAGGGCAAAGCAATTTGCGTCATTTTCCAATTGGATTTGCCGCCCGAGCCTTTGAGAAAGATCACGGACTAGCGGCCTGCCGTTCAAGACGGTGCTGTTAGAGTTTTTGAGGAGGCCAGTCCTAGTTGAGATTGCTCCGGGAGATGCGACGCCCACCGAGCCGTTTTGGCAAAGTTCCCTTTCGGATAAAAGTACAAGGTCGGCGATGGCGTTCAAGGTGCCGACATAGTCTCCATTCGGCGTTGGCACGCGACGCCGTAATAGCGTAGCTCCATTTTCGTCGAGGGCAATTGCCTCGATCTTAGTTCCGCCTAAATCGATACCGATTCGCATTCTACGTCCATTTTGTTCGATCTAAATTTACAACTCGGATGCGACCATACTACCGTGACGCACCAAAACGTGCCGCCGACGCCCGACTCTCTTGCCGAAGCTCGCCAGAACACCCACGGATAGTAAAGGCGCTGCTCTTGCTCGAACGGTGTCCATCCGCTTGGATTGAAAAGTAAGTCAAGACATCGATGAGCCTTTGGAGAAGCGCCTAGGGCGCCTGCACTGTCGATTGCGCCTCGGGATCGAAGCCGATCACGAAGCCCAGGTTTTTGGACAGGGCATAAACTATTTTCACATCGAGAATCTGGGTCTATCCCATGTTGCTATTCGTTCCTTCCTCAAGCTGACGGGTCTTTATGGACGGGGGCGGAGGAACGCCGCGCAGGTCGAACTAAGGCGCCATGATGTAATTTCGTCGCGCATCCCAAAGGCATTCGACGGCTTTACAATTCTCCATTTGAGCGATCTTCATATCGAGATGAATGAAGCCGCTATGGTGCGGCTCGCGACTATCTTGCCAGATATCGATTATGATCTGTGTGTTCTCACGGGTGACTATAGGGCGCAGACGTTCGGAGCCTACGAACCGGCACTTGGAGGAATGGCTCGGCTTTGCTCAGCACTCAAAAGACCGATCTATGGTGTGCTGGGTAATCACGACACAATTCAAATGGTGCCCGGCCTGGAGGACATGGGTGTCCAAATGCTACTAAACGAAAATCATACGATTGAGCGTGGCAATCAACGTATATACTTGGCCGGTATCGATGACGCGCATTTTTACCGCGTTGATAATATCGAGAAGGCTGCGACCGGAATCCCCTTCAGGGATTTTTCGATCCTGCTATCGCACACACCGGAGGTCTATCAACAGGCTTCCTATGCTGACTTTAGCTTGCTCCTCAGCGGGCACACCCATGGAGGGCAAATCTGCCTTCCCGGGCGCATTCCGATCACTTTGTCTTCGGTCCTGCCACGTCATATGGGTTCCGGTCCATGGAAGTACCGTGACATGATCGGCTACACGTCTGTCGGTGCAGGCTCTTCGGTGGTTCCTGTGAGGTACAATTGCCCGCCGGAGATCACGCTGCATCGCCTGCGTCAGCCACTTCCACAATGAAGAAAAATGATCGCGAGCGAAACTTCGGTTGGCTGAACCGTAGGATATTGAATATTCACACGCCTCACAACGTGTGAACGTCCCCAAAAGTACGGTCTTAGGGCAGTCGAGGTGGGTTTCCGAGAGCGCTCACTAGGGCCAGCATGGATGGCCTGCTGTGTCCCGGTATGTGAGGGAGTTCTCATCGAAGACCAAGCGGTAGTTGTCGCGGAACGGGTGCCCGGCTTTAAGCCCGGAAAGCCGCAACAGGATAGGAAAAAAGGAGCTGGCGGATGAACGAGTGTCGAACACTAAATTAGTCGAAATGTCAGTTAGCGGGCCTACTGCTCCTGCTCCTGTTTTGTCCGAACAGGACGATGTAATCGTCGTTAAGAGCTTCACGGTTTTACCAATCACACCATACACCTCGGCCAATTGAATCTCTGCGCCAGTGTGAACATCCCCCGACCTCGCTACCCAGCCATATGCTTCGTTTGGTCCAAGTCGCTGAAAGGTAACTGACTCACGCTCAGGAGATAGTCCCCAACTTCCGTACGGTGCGTAGAGATTTGTAGCAATAACGCCTAAGTTTGCACCGTTCGGCGTCAGTACAATGAGACCTAATACTCCCGAAGCTGCGTGAGACCCATTAGGCTGGCCCTCTTCGTTTACTTGTTGCCCGCCAGCAACAATGAAAAGCTTCGACGATCTCACATCCAATTTAAGTGGTTTCACGCAATAGGTGCTGTCTTTGTGTTTGGTCATCCAACACCCGATCGCTTTGTCGAAAGAGCCATAGAATTCGGTCATCACGTCCGGCAGAAGTCTCTTTTTGTCATCAGCGAGACTTGAAGGAATTGAGGTTGATTTTAGCGGCTGGGCATAGCTCGGGCTTACTGTCACTAGGACGAGCGCAGCTAGTGCGATGGATTTTGCGACGAACTTCATTCTGCCCTCGCGTCGGTCCTGAAACAGGGCTTCCGACATTTCAAAGGCTCTTACTTCGCTATATCGGCGTCGGTTTGTCCGGACATTCTCGGAAGCCTTGGGGTTTGGCTTCAATTGAGACTGTCCAAATCTGGACACCTATCCTCAACGTACACCCTTCTTCTCTGCCGGTGCCATCGGTAGAGAGCTGGCCCGGTGTATTGGTTGCCACCCCGCAGGCGCTTGATGTAGCCGCGCTGGATTAGCGAGTGTCTCGCGGCGGCTAGTCTTTGGCGGCGCCATCTGAGGGTGCCTGCCAGACCGTCGGCGACCCAGAATGTGCTATCTGGCCCGTTATTGGCTCGCAGATAGGACAGTAATAAGAACTCGTCCTGCGATGAGGTAATCAGCTCATTCGCCTCGGGCGTCGCGAACCATACACCGTGCTGTCCAAAACAATTCTCGCCGCTCTCTGTATACCCCCACGCGCTCTTGGCGACCTTGGCGACCTCCGTGTGCTCCATCGGTTCTGCGAACTCCTCGTTAAGCGTTTGCGCTCGATCCAAAAGCTGTTTCGTAGTCGTCTACGTGGTGAGCTTCCCGCATTAGCCTGCGCCACAGATCGTTATTCCGACCCTCGCCCCGCCTTTGCGGCCGCGGACCGTTCGCCCAACTCACATAGAGTCGATCTTCCAGCTCCCGCATGATCGGCAGGCAGTCGAGATCGTCGAGGTGACCCTCGATAATCCGGTACTCGCCCTTCGCCACACGGCTAGGAGGCGCTATCGCTAGACCAGCACCAAGCAGGTCTATCGGCAGCCCTTCCCACGCACGCACACATCGGCGCTCGTTGTTGTGGCGATAGAGAGCGTGGAATTTCCCCGAGCCGGTGCGCACTACAATGGGGGTCTGGCCGTGCCGAGACACAGCGTCCGCAAGTACGCGCTCATCCGTCGTATCGACATCAAGAACCGTAATCCCGTTGCGCCGGCCGCAATAGTAGCCGAATGCACTAGCGTCGCTGAACTTGGTTGCTATCTCGGCACTAGCGTCCCGCCCGAACTTCTGCGGGTTCTTTACCAGCGGCACCTTGTCGTCACCGCACGGTATAAGCGCAATCCCACGCTCTGCATAAATCGGCTGCCAATGTTGAAAGCCCTTGTCCCCCTGCTGCAAAGCAGGTACGTCCATCATTCTAGAAACTGAGCCTTTCTGCTTTCATCAGGGTTGAAGTTTGAAGCCGGCGGCGCCGCTAACGCTGCCGGTTTCGTTTTTAAGGGAACGCATCGGGTTTGTAGGCGCGAGAAAAGCCTTTGCAATTCAAGGCGCCGCTTTATGCCGGTTTGTATGGCTAAGCTGCTGATATTATATGTGGGGCTGGCAAACTGTCTGGGTCATACCAGCGAAGGGAGCCGCGTTGAACGATACAATTCCTGCCATCGCAACAATCAGGGCCAAACCACGCGTGGTGATCATCGGCGCGGGTGTGGTCGGGCTTGGCATTGCCTGGCGGCTCGCGGGCCGCGCGACAGTGACCGTGTTCGACCGCGGCGAAGCGGGAGCGGGCGCAAGCTACGCGGCGGCCGGTATGCTCGCCGCCTGTTGCGAAGCCGAGCCGGGCGAAGAGGCTTTGGTGGCGCTCGGCCGCGAGAGCCAGGCGCGCTGGCCGGCTTTTGCCGATGAGCTGCTGCGCGCCAGTGGCGTCGACGTGGAATTGCGCGGCGAAGGCACGCTGGTGCTGGCGCTCACGGCCGACGATCAGGCGACGATTGCGCACGGCTTGGAGTTTCAACGCAGCCTCGGTCTACCGCTCGAATGGCTATCGGCCGCGGCGACGCGCGCCCGCGAGCCGCGGCTTGCAGGAAAAATCGCCGGCGCGCTGTTCTCACCGGAAGACCATCAGGTCGACAACCGCAAGCTGGCGCAAGCGTTGCATATCGCGGCCGAGGCCGCAGGCGCCGAAACCCGCGAGCATTGCCCGGTCAAAGAAATCATTGTCCAAGGCGGGCAGGCGCGCGGCGTCGTGCTCGAGGACGGCACCACCGTCACGGCCGATATCGTCGTGCTCGCGGCCGGCGCCTGGTCGCGCACCATAGGTGGACTACCCCCGGACCGGCGGCCTCCGGTGCGTCCGGTCAAAGGCCAAATGCTGGCGCTGCGCATGGATGCGGCGGCGCCGCTACTGTCGCATGTGCTGTGGGCGCCGGGCGTTTATCTGGTGCCGCGCCGCGATGGCCGGCTCATCGTCGGCGGCACGGTCGAGGAAAAAGGCTTTGACGATACGATCACTGCCGGCGGTCTGTTGACGTTGCTGGAAGCGGCATGGCGCGCGGTGCCGGCGGTCGAGGAGTTGCCGGTCGACGAGATCTGGGTCGGACATCGGCCGGGCAGCCGCGACGATGCGCCGATCCTCGGGCCCGGGCCGCTCGACGGCTTGTTCTACGCGACCGGCCATCATCGCAACGGCATTCTGTTGGCGCCGATTACGGCGGATGCGATGGCTCGCCTGATCCTCGACGATGTCGTCGATCCGGCGATCAAGCCATTCGGTCTCGAGCGGTTTCTGCCGGCGCGCGCTGCCGAGTGATGTTGGAGAAGTCGATGACCGACGCGTTGATCCGGATAAATGGCGAAAGCGAGCCGCTCGCGGCTGCGACGCTCGAAGCTTTGCTGGCGGAGAAGGCCGTCGACACCGAGCAGAAAGGCATCGCTGTCGCGCTCAATGGCGCCGTGGTTCCGCGTGCGGCTTGGCCCGCAACTCAGCTTAGGGCCGGCGACAACGTCGAAATCGTGCGTGCCCGGCAGGGTGGGTGACGGGTTGAGGAGAAACAGAAACACATGTCCGATCCGCTGATCATTGCCGGGCAGGAATTCGGCTCCCGCCTGTTCCTCGGCACCGCCGGTTATCCCAATCGCAAAATCTTGCTCGACGCCGTCGAGGCGAGCGGCACCGCGATGGTCACCGCCTCGATCCGCCGCATCAGCCTCGCCGGCGACGACGAGAGCCTGATCGACCTTTTGGCCGGCCGGGTGCGCTTTCTCCCGAACACCGCCGGCTGCCAGACCGCGAAGGACGCGGTGCTGACTGCCGAGCTGGCGCGTGAGGCCCTCGACACCAACTGGATCAAGCTCGAAGTGATCGGCGACCGCGAGCTGCTCTATCCCGACGTCGAGGAATTGGTGCGCGCCACCGAAACACTGGTCGCCAAGGGCTTTGTCGTCTTGCCTTACTGTACCGAGGATCCGGTGACCTGCCGCAAGCTTGCCGATGCCGGCGCCGCCGCGGTGATGCCGCTCGGTTCGCCGATCGGCTCTGGACTCGGCATTTCCAATCCGCATCTGATCGAGCTTGTCTGCACGCGCTCGCCGGTGCCGGTCGTGCTCGATGCCGGCATCGGCACCGCTTCCGACGCCGCGCTCGCCATGGAGCTCGGCTGCTCGGCCGTCCTTCTCAACACCGCGGTGTCGAAAGCGCGCGATCCGGTCGTGATGGCGAAAAGCATGCGCGCCGCCGTCGAAGCCGGCCGCCTGTCGCGGCTCGCCGGCCGCATTGCCAAGCGCACCCATGCCGAGCCGTCGAGCCCGCAATTGGGATTGGTGGGGACTTAGAGCGGTCGCGAGCCTTCACGGATCTACTAAAAGCTTGCAGCAAGCTTCAATCGGTCGGCAACACGACGCAACTGCTGATCTCGCGTCCAAAGAGCGGCGCCCCGGGTTAAGCGCGTGGCCGCAAGGAGATGCACATCAACATAGCCGATGCCGCGCCCAAACAGTCGATACTCATTGATGAAATGCAGCACCTCCTGATGTGACGCAACGATTGATTGGGGCAAATCACGCAGGTCGCGGAGAAGCGGAGCTCGCGGGTCTAGATGACCCAACGCCAGTTCGCCCACAACGAACGGATGCCCAAGGACCTCGACAGCTTCAAGCAACTGCGCGAAAGCGGCATTGCGGCGTCGCAGGTGATCCACCCAAATAGAGGTGTCGGCTAAAATCACTTCCGCTTCGTCCGCCGACGTCGCGGCGCTTTCAACCGCAGTTGGCTGCCACCAAGTCGCGCCAACCGCCGTGCGGCTTCACGCTCAATCAAAGCTTTGAGCGCTTCCCGGACCAGCGCCGACTTCTCCGTTAGGCCAGTGAACTCTTGAGCTCTGGCCAATTGCTCATCATCGAGCGCAAGAGTCGTTCGCATAATTGCCTCCGCTTAAGGCACGCATATATCATCATTTGATGTAAATTCCAATGCCTTTGATGCCGTTCACACCGCCGGCGACATTTGCTCCGCCAGCATCTCCTGCACCATCGGCATCACCTTCGTCCCGTAAAGCTCGATGCAATGCATGAGCTTGTCGTGAGGGAGCGTGCCGGCCGAGTATTTGAGATCGAAGCGGACGATGCCAAGCGCCTTCGCTGTCTTGGCGATCTTGCGCGCCACCGTTTCCGGCGCGCCGACATGGAGCGCGCCACGCTCGACTTCCTGCTCGAAGGCGCCGCGCGCCATCGGCGGCCAGCCGCGCTCGGCGCCGATCCGGTCGTGCATGACCTTGTAGCCTTGCCAGTATTCTTCGCGCGCCGCTTCGTCGGTGTCGGCGATATAGCCGGGCGAGTGCACGGCGATCGGCAGCGCCGGCTTGCCGAGTTGCGCAAACGCGCGATGGTAAAGGTCGACATAGGGCTTAAAGCGCGCCGGGTCGCCGCCGATAATGGCAAGCGCCAGCGGCAACTCATAGCGCGCGGCGCGGACCACGGATTCCGGACTGCCGCCAACGCCGATCCAGGTGCGCAGCGGCCCGCCATCGACCGGCGGGAACACCCGCTGGTTCTTCAGCGGCGGCCGGGTCTGGCCCTCCCAGGTCACGGCGTCCGAACGGATCAGAGCGGCAAACAGATCGAGCTTGTCTTCGAACAAGACCTCGTATTGGGACAGGTCGTAGCCGAACAGCGGAAACAACTCGATGAACGAGCCGCGCCCCAGCGTGACTTCCGCGCGCCCGTTTGAAGCACCATTGAGCGTCGAGAAACGCTCGAACACCCGGATCGGATCGTCCGACGACAACACCGTCACCGCCGAGCCGAGCCGGATCCGTTTGGTACGGCCCGCGATCGTGGCCAGCACGACCTCAGGCGCTGAGACGGCAAAATCCGGCCGGTGATGCTCGCCGACGCCGAAGGCATCGACGCCGACCTGGTCAGCCAGCACGCCCTCGTCGACGACGTTGCGGATCACCTGCGCGTGCGACAGCGGCTTCCCGTCGGGGCCGATCGTGATATCGCCAAAGGTATCCAGTCCGAACTCGAAATTCTGTGCCATTTTTGTCTGCTTGCAGGAGTTGATGCCGCCTATCGCGAGGTTGATGTCGCCTCTCAGAATCTGCCACGAGGTCCCGGCCATCAGCCCGCGGCGCGGTACCGACGCTCAAGCGGCCCGCGGCCAGAACATGGGCATCAACCTAACTCCTGCCAAGCGCACACGAATGATACCGTCCGCCGTCGTGATCCCGTCCGCGGGCAGGGCGCTGCCCGGTTTTTGGCCACCGGGCCGCGCAAACAGGCTCAATTCTCCCTGCGTCATTGTGCGATTCACCAAGTTGCACGTCCGGCTTGATTAGGCTGCAGCGGCACGGTCAAATCGGCCATTCACGGGGGGTAACAAGCGACAACAACACGAAACGCCTCCGCGCCGAAGCGCGGCAATCAGAGGGATGCATGCAATGATCAGGATAGGAGTTTTGGCCGCAACGGCGCTCGCGCTGGCCGCTAGCCCGGCGCTCGCCGAGCAGAAGACCATCAAGATCGGCTTCATCAGCACGTTCAGCGGCCCGACCGCCGCGATCGGTAACGATATGCGCAATGCCTTCGAGCTTGGCCTCGATCATCTCGGACGCAAGCTGGGCGGCCTGCCGGTCGAGGTGATCTATGAAGACGACACGCAAAAGCCCGACGTCGGCGTGCAGAAGACCCAGAAGCTGATCGAATCCGATCATGTCGACTTCATCGCCGGCTATATCTGGTCGAACGTGCTCTTGGCGTCGCTCAAGCCGCTGGTCGATTCCAAGACCATCACGGTCGTGACCAACGCGGGCGCGTCGGCGTTTGCCGGCGAACGCTGCTCGCCTTACGTGTTTTCGACCTCCTGGCAGAACGACCAGACGCCGGAAGCGATGGGCATGTACATGAATCAGAAGGGCGTGAAATCTGTCTTTCTGATCGGTCCGAATTATGCCGCCGGCAGGGACATGCTGGCCGGCCTGAAAATCACCTACAAAGGCCAAGTGCTCGGCGAGGAATATACGCGCTGGCCCGACCAGCTCGATTTCTCCACTGAATTGTCCAAAGCGCGCGCCTCCGGCGCCGAGGCGATTTTCGTGTTCTATCCCGGCGGCGCCGGGGTGCAGTTCGTTACCCAATACGTGCAGTCAGGGCTCAAGGGACAAATCCCGCTGTACCAGGGCTTCACGATCGACGAGCTGTCGATCCCGCGGCTCAAGGATATGGCGCTTGGAATTCCCGGCACCCAGGAATGGGTGAACGATCTTCCCAACGACACGAACAAGAAATTTGTCGCCGACTACATCGCCAAGTACAAGCTGCGGCCTTCGTATTACGGCGCGCAGACTTATGACGCGGTGTCGCTGCTCAACAGCGCGGTGCTAGCGGTCAACGGCGATCTCTCCAAGCAAGAAGAGATGCGCAAGGCGATGGAAAAGGCCGATTTCAAATCGGTGCGCGGCAACTTCAAGTTCGGCAACAACCATATCCCGATCCAGAATTTCTATCTGCAAGATGTGGTGAAGCAGGGTGACGACTATGTGCTCAAGACCGTCGCCACCATCGTCGAGAACGACCAGGACCGCTTCCACGACCGCTGCCCGATGAAATTGGGCGAGTAGTCGTTGTGGCGCGCCACTAGGTTAAGCTCCCACCCCGGCCCCCTCCCTGCTACGCTTCAAGCCGCGGGGAGGGGATAATTAGGCCATGCTGTATTTCATCGAGCAATGCCTCAACGGCGTGCAGCTTGGCATGTTGCTGTTTCTATTGGCCGCCGGCTTGACCTTGGTCTTCGGCATCATGGACCTGGTCAACCTGGCGCATGGCTCGCTGTATATGCTCGGCGCTTATTTCGCCGCTACTTTCGCGGTGCTGACCGGAAGTTTTGTCATCGCGCTGATCGGGGCGCTGCTTGCCTCGCTGATCGCCGGCATGGTGCTCGAAGTGATCGCGATCAGACCCTTGTACAGGCGCGATCATCTCGACCACGTGCTCGGCACGTTCGGCCTGATTTTGTTTTTCAACGAGCTGGTACGGCTGGTTTGGGGGCCGGAAGGCAGGACACTGTCGCTGCCGCCGCAGATGCTCACCGCGGTGCAGATTTTGCCCGGTGTCTATTATCCGATCTATCGCCTGGTCATTATCATTGCGACGCTGGCCGTCGCGGCCGGACTCTATGTCGTCGTCATGCGCACACGGCTCGGCATGCTGATCCGCGCCGGCGCCTCCAACCGCGAGATGGTGGGCGCCCTCGGCATCAACATCAAGCTTCTCTACACGCTGGTATTCGGCCTTGGCGCGGCGCTTGCAGGCTTTGCCGGCGTGATGCAGGCGCCAATCCTTACCGTCCAGATCGGCATGGGCGAGAATATTCTTATCCTCGCCTTTGTGGTGATCATCATCGGCGGCATCGGCTCGATCCGGGGCGCGTTCGTGGCCGCGCTCATTGTCGGCCTCATCGACACGATCGGACGCGCCTTCCTGCCGGATTTGCTGCGTCACGTTCTCAGCACCAATGCGGCGCAAACGCTCGGACCGTCGTTGTCGTCGATGTCGATCTACATGCTGATGGCGGCGATCCTGGTGTTTCGGCCGGAAGGGCTGTTCCCGGCGGCGAGCCGATGAGCGCCTCGCTCGACCCGACGTTCGCCGCGCGACCGTCCCTGACGCTCAAGCCGCGCACGGTGTTCACCGCCGCCTTGTTGGTGATCCTCGCGCTATTTCCGGTCTATTCGCTGGTGACCGGCAACACCTTCGTGCTGACGCTGTTCACCCGCGTGCTGATCCTGGCGATCGGCGCGGTCAGCCTCAATTTGATCATGGGTTATGGCGGCATGGTCAGTTTCGGCCATGCCGCCTATCTCGGCATCGGCGGCTATGCGGTCGGCATCCTGGCCAAGGAAGGCATCGGCTCCGGGTTTGTCCAGTGGCCGGTCGCCGTTGCCGCCTCGGCGCTCTATGCACTAGTCGTCGGTGCGCTCAGCCTGCGCACCCGCGGTGTCTATTTCATCATGATCACGCTCGCCTTCGCGCAGATGATCTACTACGTCGCCATCGGGCTTGATCGCTATGGCGGCGACGACGGCCTGACCGTCTATAAGCGCAGCGATTTCGCCGGCCTGATCGATCTCAACAACCGGACGCTGTTCTACTATCTGTGTTTCGCCATCCTGCTGGCGAGCATTTATTTGATCTCGCGCTTGGTCAATTCCCGTTTTGGCCTCGCTATTCGCGGCACGCGGTCCAACGAGCGGCGCATGCGCGCCATCGGTTTCCCGACCGTGCGCTACAAACTCGCCGCCTTTGTCATCGCCGGCGCGCTGTGCGGGCTGGCGGGTGCGCTCCTTGCCAATCACACCAACTTCATCAGTCCGGCGCTGATGCATTGGACGCGCTCGGGCGATCTGATCGTGATGGTGGTGCTCGGCGGCCTCGGCACGCTGTTCGGACCGGTGATCGGTGCGGTGACGTTCCTGCTGCTGCAGGAGGGCTTGTCGCGGTTCACCGAATATCCCGACCTGATCCTCGGCCCGATCCTGCTGCTGGTGGCGATCTATGTGCACGGCGGCGTCGGCGGTCTGCTTGAAGGGCGGCGCGGTGGCTAGCGCGCTCTTGCAGACCGAACGCTTGACCAGGCGCTTCGGCGGCGTGGTCGCGGCCGACAGGATCGCGCTCGATATTGCGCCGAACGAAGTCCATGCCGTGATCGGCCCGAACGGCGCCGGCAAGACCACGCTGATCGGCTTGCTCAGCGGCGAAATCACGCCGCAGGAGGGCAGCATTCGCTTTGACGGCGCCGACATTACCGGGCTGCCGGTCTATCGGCGCAGCCAGCTCGGACTGGCGCGCTCGTTCCAGATCACCTCGCTGTTCCGCGACTTCACCGCGCTCGACAATGTCGCGCTCGCCGTGCAGGCGCATTGCGGCCACTCGTTTCGGTTCTGGCGCGATACCCGCCACGAGGACGAGCTGCGGAAACCGGCGCTCGCCGCACTCGAGCGCGTCGGCCTCAAGGAGCGCGCCATGGTGCGGGTCGACAAGCTCAGCCACGGCGAGCACCGGCAGCTGGAGATCGCCATGGCGCTGGCGACCGCGCCGCGGCTTCTCTTGCTCGACGAGCCGATGGCCGGCATGGGACCGGAAAAGTCCACCCGCATGGTGGCGATGCTCCGCGAGCTCAAGGGCAACGTCACCATTTTGTTGATCGAGCACGACATGGAAGCGGTGTTCGCTCTCGCCGATCGCCTGACCGTGCTGGTCTATGGCCGCATCATCGCCAGCGGTCAGCCGGAAGCGATCCGGGTCGACGCCGCGGTTCGCCAAGCTTATCTCGGCGAAAAAGAAAGCGCCGGCGAGGGTAAGCGTCATGGCTGACACGCCGCTGCTCGAAGTCGCCGACATCGAAACCAGCTACGGCCTGAGCCGTGTTCTGTTCGGTATCTCGCTTGTCATCGCGCCGGGCGAGATGGTGTCGCTGATGGGCCGCAACGGCATGGGCAAGACCACGACCGTGCGCTCGATCATGGGGCTGACGCCGTGCGCGGCCGGCTCGATCCGTTTCGGCGGTAATCAAATCCGCGGGCTTCCAGCCTACCGGATCGCCAAGCTCGGACTCGGACTTGTGCCCGAAGGCCGTCAAGTCTTTCCGAATTTAACCGCGCGCGAAAATTTGCTCGCCACCGCCGCCAACCGCAACGGCGCCGCCGATCCATGGACGCTCGCCAAGGTGTTTGCGCTGTTTCCGCGGCTCGCCGAGCGCGCGGGCGCGATGGCCAATCTGCTCTCCGGCGGCGAGCAGCAAATGCTGGCGATCGGCCGGGCGCTGATGACCAATCCGCGTCTGCTGATCCTCGACGAGGCGACTGAGGGGCTCGCGCCCTTGATCCGCGACGAAATCTGGCGATGCCTGGAACTGTTACGCAAAGCCGGCCAATCGATCCTGGTCATCGACAAGAGTGTCGATGCGCTGACCCGCATCGCCGATCGCCACTACATCATCGAGCGCGGCCGTGTGGTCTGGACCGGCACGTCGCGGGCGCTCGCGGAAGCGTCGGAGTTGACGCACCGCTATCTCGGCGTGTGAAGCGCGGCGCCGGAAATCCCTTTAAGCTTGAAGTAATTTCCCGTAGGATGCCGTGGCGGCGTCGGGAGCGAAAACACGGGGAGTAGGTAAATGTTGCGGACAATTGGCTTGAGAAAAATCGGCATGGCAGCTGTGGCGGCATCGGCGATCGCGGCGGCAGCGACGACTACGACATGGGCGGCAGACAAGCCGGTCTTCGGACTGGTGATGTCGTTCTCCGGCTGGTTTGCGCCGATCGATGCCGACACCATCGCTGGCGCGAAACTCGCGGTCGCCGAGATCAATGCCGCCGGCGGCGTGCTCGGCCAACCGATCGAAGTAGTCGAGTTCGACAATAAATCGGAGCCGCTGCTCGGGCCCGACGGCGCCGTCGACGTCATCGGCAAAGGCGCCAAGGCCATCCTGTTTCCGAGCGACTTCGATTTCGGCGCGCCGGGCGCTTACGTCGCCCAGGAGAAAGGCGTGATCGCTTTTTCCGGCGCCTCGGATCCCAAGTTTGGCGTGCAGGGCGTCGGCTCGCTCGCTTATTCGACCTCGAACGCCAGCCAGGCGCAGGGCGCGCTGTTGGCCGAATGGGGCTACAAGCAGAAGGGCTGGAAGACCGCCTACGTCCTCCTCGACAACACCATCGCCTATACCAAATCGCTGTGCGCCAGTTTCGCTACTCGCTGGACCGAGCTCGCCGGTAAAGACGGACTGCTCGGCCAGGACACCTTTCTCAACGGCGATCCCTCGATCGCGGCGCAGGTCACCCGCATCACCAGCCTGAGCAAAAAGCCGGATGTGATCTTCTTTTGCTCGTACGCGCCGGGCGGGCCGAGCGCCATGCGCCAGCTGCGCGCCGCCGGCGTCGACGCACCGATCGTGACCGGTGAATCGCTCGATGGCGACTACTGGATCGGCTCGATCCCCGATCTCAGCAATTTCTACGTCATCAGCTACGGCTCGAAATACGGCGACGATCCGGACGCCGCCGTGAACGGCTTCTTCAAGCGCTTTGAGGCCAAGTACGGCAAGAAGGCCGATGTATCTTATGGTCTGCGCGGCTATGCGGCGGTGCAGGCGTGGGCGGAGGCCGCCAACAAAGCCGGTTCGCTCGACGGCGCCAAAGTCGCGGCGGTGCTCGACACCTTCAACAAGCAGCCGCTGATCATCGGACCGACGACCTATACCAACAAGCTGCACATTCAGACGACGCGGCCGATGGCGATCCTCGCGGCGACCAACGGCAAGTTCGCCTGCGTCGGCCGCTTCACCGTGGAATCGTTCCCGCCGTTGCAGTAAATCGACCGACCTCGCCCGGACGCTCAGCCATGCACCTTGCGGCGCACGCGGTGAGCGTCCGGTTCGGCGGCTTGGTCGCCGTCGATCAGGTCAGCATCGCCCTCGAGCGCGGCGAGATCCTGGGACTGATCGGGCCAAACGGCGCCGGCAAGACGACACTTGTCAACGTGCTGTCCGGATTCCAGCGGCCGCTCACCGGCGCGATTGTCGTCGGCGAGCGCGATTGCACCAGATTGCCGCGCCACGGCTTTCCCCACGCCGGCGTGGTGCGGACCTTCCAGGCGGTGCGCCTATTCCGCGGCCTCACTGTCAGTGAGAATGTCGAGATCGGCTATGTCGGGCAGGGGCTCGGACGCGCCGAGGCGCGTCGGCGCGCGGCCGAAATCCTCGGTGAACTGCGGCTCGGCGATAAATCGCATCGGCCCGCCTCCGGTCTCAGCTATGGAGAAGAACGCCGCGTCGGGCTGGCGCGCGCGCTCGCCATCAATCCGCGCTTCCTCTTGCTCGACGAGCCGGCCGCCGGGCTTGCGGCTGCGGAAGCCGAAGAGCTCCGTGAGCTGATTCTGGACGTCCGATCGAAATACGATTGCGGCGTGCTGGTGATCGAGCACAACATGGCGCTGGTTATGAATCTCTGCGAGCGAATCCACGTGCTCGACGGCGGCAAGACCATCGCCGCCGGAACGCCTGCCGAGATCCGCGCTGACGCCGGCGTGCGCCGCGCCTATCTCGGGCCCGAAACGTTGCAATGAGCGAAAGTGTGCCGTTGCTCGAGGTTTCCGGTCTGATTGTGCGCTATGGCGCCGTCACCGCCCTGCGCGGTGTCGATCTGCGGGTGAATGAAGGCGAAATCGTCAGCATCGTCGGACCGAATGGGGCAGGGAAGACGTCGCTGATCTCGGCGGTCGCCGGCATTGTCGCGCCCGCTGCCGGCAGCATCGTCTTTGCCGGCAAATCGCTGGTCGGCATCGCACTCGAGGATGTGGTCGCGCGCGGCCTCGCGCTAGTGCCCGAGGGCCGGCACATTTTCGGAAGCCTCACGGTCATGGAAAACCTCATGCTCGGCGCTACGGTGCGGACCGACGCCGACAATGTGCGCGCCGACATCGATCGCTCGCTGGCCACGTTCCCGATCCTCGGCGAGCGCCGGCGGCAACCGGCCGGGCAGCTTTCCGGCGGCGAGCAACAGCAGCTGGCGATCGCTCGCGCGCTGCTGTCGCGGCCGCGACTCTTGATGCTCGACGAGCCGTCGCTCGGCTTGGCGCCGACCGTGGTCGACCAGGTCTACACCTTGCTGAAATCGGTGCGCGATCGGGGCGTTACCATTCTCCTGATCGAGCAGAATGCCGAGCGGATCTTTGGTCTTTCGGACCAAGTGCACGTCATGAGCGGCGGCGAGTTCGGCTTGAGCGGCACCGCCGCCGAGATCAAAAACGATCGGCGTTTCGATGCCGCCTATTTCGGCGTCCACATGCGCGAGCCCGCAGGCGGCCAATAATGGAGCGCGTGGTCCAGACCTTGGTCGATGCGGTGAGCGTCGGCAGCCTCTATGCCCTGACCGCGCTCGGCATCGGCCTGATCTTCGGCGTGATGCGGCTGATCAACTTTGCGCACGGTGAGCTGATTACGTTTGCTGCCTACACGCTGTTGGCGCTGTTCGGACTGCCGGTTCCGGTGATGCTGTTCGGCGCCATCGTCGTCGCCGTCGCACTGGCGCTCATCACGGAGCGCGCCGCGTTTCGGCCGCTGCGCAACGCCGATCCGACGACGCTGTTGATTTCATCGTTCGCAGTGAGTTTTTTCCTGCAGAAGCTTCTCATCCTCGTGGTCGGCTCGCGGCTCAAAGGTCTGGATTTCCTGCCGGCGCTCGGCCACCAGATTGAACTGCTCGGCATCCGCCTGCAGCTGCTACAGGTCGCTACCATTCTGGTGAGCGCTATTCTCCTGATCGCACTGACCTGGTTTCTGCAGACCACCCGGCTCGGGCTGCAGATGCGCGCCGCGGCGGAAGATTTCCGCATGGCGCGGGTGCTCGGCGTCCGCGCCAACCGCGTCATCGCCATGGCGTTTGCATTGAGCGGCGTCCTCGCCGCCGCGGTGTCGTGCCTGGTCGTCGTGCAGACCGGCGTGGTGCAGCCGCGCATGGGCTTGCAACTCGTCGTCATCGCTTTTGTCGGCACCGTGATCGGTGGCCTCGGCAGCCTCACCGGCGCGGCGCTCGGTGGTTTTCTGGTCGGCGCCGCCTCGATCTTGCTGCAGGCGCTGCTGCCGCCCGAGCTGCGGGCGTTCCGCGAGGCCTTTGTGTTTGTCGCCGTGGCGCTCGTTCTTTTGTTCCGCCCGCAAGGATTGATCCCGGCGCGCGGCCTTAAGGAGCGTATTTGATGCCGCCGGCTGGCGCGAAGCCGCGACGGTCGAGTTGGCTGCCGCGATTATGGCCGCTGCTCGCGCTGATTGCGATTGTTGTCGTCATCGCTTTGGCCGCCTCGTTTGCGCCGGCGGTGCTGCAACGGCGGACGACGCAGGGGCTGATCAATCTCATCGCCGTGGTCGGGCTTTATGTCTTTGTCGGCAATTCCGGCGTGCTGTCCTTCGGCAATGTCGCCTTCATGGCGGTCGGCGCCTATGTCTCGGCGCTGCTGACCATGAAGGCCGCGGCCAAGTCGGTGTTCCTGCCGGATTTGCCGCCGGTGATCGCGCACGCGCAATGGCCGAGCCTGCCGGGTGCGCTGGCCGGCGGCGGCGTCGCGGCGGTCTTCGCGCTGATCGTCGGCTGGCCGCTGATGCGCCTCTCAGGGGTGTCGGCGAGCATCGCGACCTTCGCCGTGCTTGTTATCACTTACATTGTGCTGGGCAACTGGACGGCGGTGACCGGCGGGCAGAACTCACTCATGGGTCTGCCGGCCTACGTCGATCTGTGGACCGCGCTCGGCTGGGCGATCGCCGCCATGGTTATCGCCTTCGCATACCAGGAAACGCGCTCCGCCCTACAGCTGCGGGCCTCGCGTGAGGACGAGGCGGCGGCGCAAGCCTCCGGTGTAGATGTGGTGCGGCACCGTCTCATCGCCTTTGTCATTTCGGCATTCCTATCGGGTATCGCCGGCGTGCTGCTGGCACATTTCCTCGGCAGCGTCCGGGTGGAGAATTTCTATCTCGATCTGACTTTTCTGATCGTGGCGATGCTGATCATCGGCGGCCGTGGCAGCCTGACCGGCGCGGTCGCGGGCGCCGTAGTCATTGCCGTGCTGACCGAATTGCTGCGTCAGATCGAGATCGGCGTGCCGATCGGCAAAGTGACCATCGGCGCGCCGCCTGGCGTCGGCGACGTGATCCTGGCGCTGATCATGCTGCTCATTATTCTTTTCCGTCCGAACGGCCTGGCCGGCGGACGGGAGCTGCCTTGGCCGTTCAGATCACGCTAGCTCAGCGTCGAATAATACTTGATGGCGAAATCGATCCATTCCGGCGACGACCAGTTCGGATACTCAGCGCGGACTTTTGGTCCGAGCGAGGCAACGATGGCATCGGCATCCTTGCCGGACTTGCGTTCGGCGGCCACGCGTTTGCTCAGGTCGACCATATAGTCGCGCACGGCGGCGAGAATCTCCGCACCCCCGATGTCGCCGTGGCCTGGCACGACGATCGCCGGTTTCCAAGTGATCAACTCGGAGAGAACGTCCGCCCAGCGCGCGCCGTTAATATCGGCGTCGTCGGGCGGAAACCACGGAAAGATCGGAAACATCCGCTCCTCGGCGAGGTCGCCGGTGAACAGGATGCGCTCCTGCGGCAGCCACACCACTTGATCGCCGGCGGTGTGCGCGAGCCCCCAGGTCCGCAGCTCGACCGCGCGGCCGCCGAGATCGATTGACGTTGCGGCGCCGTCGTAGACATCGTCCGGCTGCACCAGTTGCGTGCCTTCGAGGGCGGCCGCAACACTCGGGCCGAAGGTCTTGAACATGCCGAGATAGCCTTCGCCTTTGGCGCGCAGCTCATCGCGCTGTGAGCGATTGTAATGAATCTTCGCTGTGCCTTTGAAAACCTGGGCACCAAAGCCGTGCTCGGGATGGAAATGTGTGAGCGTCAGGATCAAATGCCGCTGGCCGGCGAGCTTCTTGGCGCACTCCAGCACTTTCCGGCCGTTGACCGGGCCCATGCCGGTATCGACGACCAGCGCCGCATCCTTGCCGACAATGATGCCGATATTCGGCACCAGCGGAATGCGGCGATCGGTGATGACAAAAACGCCGGGGGCGATTTCTTTCAGCGCGCTCGGATCGACGTCCGGCGCGGGAGGTCCGCTATTCGCCGCAGCATCGCTCATGAAGGACCTCCTCGCTCGATTGTCGCCGTCATCACGGCGCGGCAATTGGACATTTTAAGCTTAAAACGTCAAGATCGACCAATACGCGAACAGAAATCCGGAACGGCATTTCATGAGCGACGCATTGCTGGCGCTGCATTTCCAGAACGACATTTGTCATCCCGACGGGCGCATTCCGTTTTCGCTGGACCGCAATACCAAAGACGCCGCCAACTTTCTCGACGCCAGCAAACGCGCATTGGCGGCGGCGCGCAACGCCGGGTGGACCATCGTCCATGTGCATATCGCCTTCGCTGCGGACTATTCCGACCTGATGCGCAATTGCCGTTTGTTTCTCAAAACCGAAACGCTCGGCGCGCTCAGGCGCGGCTCATGGGGCGCGGCGGCGTTGACGGGCTTTGAGCCAAGAGACGATGAAATCGTGGTGGCGACCAATGGCAACAGCAGCTTTCGCCGCACCGAACTCGAGAGCGAACTTCGCAGCCGCGGCATCACCCGCCTCAACGTCATGGGCCTCGCCACGCAATTTTCGGTGGAGCACACGGTGCGTGACGCCGCCGACATCGGCTTTCATGTTCGCCTATTGGCCGATTGCTGCGCGTCCGGCGACATGGATGCCCATCGGGCATCGCTGCGTACGCTGGCGATGCTGGCCGACGTGATCGACAGTGACGGTGCCTTGCCGGCGCGCTAAGCAAGGGCGAAGCAGACCAAAAACGAAAAGGGAAGCGCATGTTCAAGGATGGCTTGTTGCGCGGCCGGCGCATCCTGGTGACCGGTGGCGGCACCGGCCTGGGCAAGGGCATGGCGGAAAGATTTTTGCAGCTCGGCGCCGAGCTTTTTATCTGCGGCCGGCGGCAAAAAGTATGCGAGAAGACGGCCGCCGAGCTCATGAGCAAGTACGGCGGCAAGGTCACCGCTTACGGCGTCGATATTCGCGATCCGGCGGCGGTCGATGCGATGGTGGCTGATATTTTCGTTTCCGCGCCGCTCACCGACCTGATCAACAATGCCGCCGGAAATTTCATCTCCCGCACCGAAGACTTGAGTTCGCGCGGCTTCGACGCGGTCGCCAATATCGTGATGCATGGCACCTTCTATGTCACGCACGCGGTCGGCAAGCGCTGGATCGCCGGCGGTCATCGCGGCAATGTCGTGTCAATCGTGGTGACGTGGATCTATAACGGCAGTCCGTATGTGGTGCCGTCGGCCATGAGCAAGTCGGCGATTTATACGATGACCATGTCGCTCGCCACTGAATGGGCCGGCCACGGCATCCGGCTCAATGCTATCGCGCCTGGCGTCATCCCGACCGAAGGTGCGAGCAAACGTCTCAGCCCCGGCCAGGGGCCGGACGATCGCGCGGTGCGTGACAATCCAATGGGCCGTGTCGGCCGCATGGAGGAACTGCAAAACCTCGCGACATTTCTGATTGCCGACGGCTGCGAGTGGCTGACCGGGCAAACGATCACGCTCGACGGCAGCCAGAGCCACGCCACCGGTTCGAATTTCTACGAGCTGCGTCACTGGACCGACGCACAATGGCAGGCGGCGCGCGACGCGATCAAGGCGCAGAACGAGAAAGATCGCGCGCAGCGCTCGATCTGAGGGCGATCAAGCGCGCTGCACCGGAGGAGGGAGGAAGCCATGCCGACCAACGCCAAAGGTCCGTTTCGCGCCGATCATGTCGGCAGCCTGCTGCGTCCGGCCAAATTGCAGCAGGCCCGCATGCAGCGGCTACGCAAGAACATCACGGCAGAGCGCTTGCGCGAGATCGAGGACGAAAGCATCCGCGAGGTCGTCAAGCTGCAGGAAGATGCCGGCCTCGAAGGCATCACTGACGGCGAACTTCGGCGCGATTACTGGCACCTCGATTTCCTCACCGAGATCGGCGGCGTCGTGTTCGAAGAAGGACACAATCCGCTGAAATGGCACCGCCAGGACGGCGTCCAGCTCGAATGGGTGCCGCCCGAAGTGAAGGTGCATGCACGGATCACCCGACCGCATCCGATCCAGCTCGAGGACTTCGCGTTCCTCAAATCAGCCACCAGCAAGACCGCCAAGGTCTGCATTCCATCTCCATCGATGATGATCGTGCAGGGCGGCGAAAAGATCATCGACCGTAATGTGTATCCCGACCCCGATCAGTTCTTCACCGATCTATCGCGGGCCTATGCGGCGGAGGTCGACGATCTTTGCCGGGCGGGCTGCCGCTATCTGCAGCTTGACGACACGTTTCTCGCGTTCCTGTGCGACGACAAGATCGGCGCGGCGATGGGGCGCAGCAACGAAGACACTCAGAAGATGGCACGCCTGTCGGCTCGACTGATCAACGACGCGATCAAGGATCGGCCCAAGGATATGGCGGTCTGCATTCACCTTTGCCGCGGCAACTATCAAAGCTCGTGGCTGAGCCAGGGCGGCTACGACCCGGTCGCCGAGGTTCTGTTGGGCGAGATCGCCGTCGACGGGTATTTCCTCGAATATGACGACGAGCGCTCCGGCGGTTTCGCGCCGCTGCGTTTCCTGCCGAAAGGCAAGAAGGTCGTGCTCGGCCTGGTCAGCTCGAAGTTCGCCACGCTCGAATCCAAGGATGCCCTCAAGCGGCGGATCGACGAAGCGGCCAAGATCGTGCCGCTCGAGCAACTCGCCATCAGCCCGCAATGCGGGTTTTCCTCGACCGCCGAAGGCAACGTTGTCTCCGTCGACGACGAGCGAAAAAAATTGGAGCTTTGCGTCGGCGTCGCACGCGACGTGTGGGGCGGGTTGGTGAACTAGGCCGCGTACCCATAAGCAGCTATCGGTGTGACATCGGGGCAATACAACAAAGGGGTGCTGTCGGCCGGACCCTGAGCCATGTCAGGGCCGATCGAGCAAGTTGACGGCTTCCCTGCAAGCTCTGATGCGCGAAGCTTCGTCAAGCGCCCAGTACTTGGTGTGGGTAAAAGTCATAGACCGGCGATTGCCACGTCGCTCCTTGAGATTGATGTCAACGATGGCCGGGCCAAAAAGGCGGCGAAGCGGGCCGCTGATGACGTCGCCGAAGAACACCAGCATCGCTGGATCGTAGATGTTAGTCCATCGCACGGCCGCAAACGGCGCGGCGTGGTGGAGCATCCAAATATCGTTGGTGTTGACTACCGGATAGCTCATCAGCCGTGTTTGGTCTGGTGGGTTGGCGATCGGCATGGCGTGCGTTGCTTGCGCGTGGTGGAGAACGTTGGGGTCGAGGCGTTCGCGGTAGGGTGGCGATTTCGGCAGTTCGCGAGCAGCCAGACGCCGCTCCAAGTCGGCGCGGTCGGCGGCGATGAGAAATTCCGCATGCGTCAAAGGACTCCCCAGGGTCACCAGATCGCTGATCAGCCAGCGTGGATCGGGTTGATTGGCCGCCGGTACCGGGCGGTCGCAGAGCCGATGGCGCAACGCGCGCTGCGCGAGGGCATACGCCGTCAGCCTGGTCGTCCGGAGACAGCGCAACTTGGGCGGCCGCCTGTTCGAGCGCGCACAAGGCATCGAATTCGAGAGTGCCCTCCCTTATGGTCCGCGCCGCCTCGCGCTCGGCCCAGAAATAACTGAGAAGGTCGTGGGCCAGCATCGTGCCGAGACTATGGGCGACAATGACGATGCGCTTGTAATGAGGACCGTCATGCAGGGACCTCAACAGTTTGAGCCCGCGGTCGCGCACCGCGGCGCGCGCCGCAATATGTCTGGATCGGCGCGCGTGTAACGTACAACCCGGCCAAACGTCGAGGTGCCCATCTGGTGCACTAGCGCGATGATGGCGACTGCACCGGCTGCCAGCAGCCATTGCCAATTACTGAGACCGGCAAGCGGGGTACCGTTCCAAACGCTGGCGGGGAGGACTGCAAGAATGCCGAGCGCGACGACCAGCAGCGAGCCAAGCCACAGCACCAGCCATGCGAGCCGGACTTTGGGCGGCACGCGACTCAGCGGCCGGAACAATAAGCCGCTGACCCACGACTTCAGCGAATCCCAGGTCGCGCCGCCGGTGAGGTCGGCCCAGTACAATTCATAAAAGTCGGTCCGCACCCCGGTTGGAAATTGCGGCAGACTGACGATGCTTTCGCGCGTCGTAATACGACGCAGCTCAAGCGAGCCGGTGCGGGCATCGGGCTTACTCCAGACCTCGGCCGGGTCAGGCAGTCCGTTGGCGGTGATGATGTTGTCCTTCTGCCAGACGGCGTCGACGAATCCCTTGATGGTGTCCATCGGGATCTGCTCGCCCATTCCGTGAATCACGACAACGGCCTGCATATCTGCCATGGCCACGCTCCCGCAATTTTCGGCTGGAATTGCGCTTCGGCTTACGTGTCGTCCTCGCCAATCGCCAGAAAGAGCCCATGCTATCCAAAACGTGTATCGAGGCAAGATTGAAATTTTCGGCTGTGGAGCGCCCGGCACGCGTCCCCATCTAGCGCGATGTCTGTTTTTGGAACCTCCCGGACGTTGCGAATGTTTGACTCGAATCCGCAAAGCGCGAACCAAAGCGGACTTTGATCCAGGTTGCGGTCGATTTGCGATTTTATAAGTACACGCCTTAGGACGGGCTCTTGCGCGATATCTTGTAGCCGGCTTTCTCACGATCCCAGGTCGCCGCCGTCACGCCGCGTTCGCGGAGCTTATATTTGGTCACCTTGCCGTTCTCGGTGACCGGCAAGGCATCGACGAATTCGACATAGCGCGGCACGGCGAAATAGGGCATCCGCGGCTGGCAATAATCGAGTAGCTCCGCGCAGGTGATCTTCGCCCCTGGGCGCAGCACCACGGCCGCCATCACCTCGTCCTCGGCCAGCTCCGAGCGCACCGGGAACACCGCTACGTTCTCCACCTGCGGGTGGCTCACCAGCACCTGCTCGACTTCATACGAGGAGATATTCTCGCCACGCCGGCGGATTGCGTCTTTCATCCTGTCGATGAAGCGATAGAAGCCGTCGCTTTCCCGAACCACGCGGTCGCCGGTGTGGAACCACAGATTGCGCCATGCCTCCACAGTCTTTTCCGGCATGCCGAAATAGCCGGTGGCGAAGACGAACGGCTGGTCGGCGCGCAGCATCAATTCGCCGGCTTCGCCGTCGGCGACTTCGTTGTCGTTGGCATCGACGACGCGGGCGGAAAAGCCCGCCAGCAAGCGTCCCATCAGACCGGGCCGCTGCTCGGTGAGCGGCGCGCCCATGATGCAGTTGGTTTCCGTCGAGCCATAGCCGTCAAGGAGCCCGAAGCCGAAACGCTCGATGAATTCGGCGTGGAAATGCGCCGGCACCGCGGGGGCCAGTGCAATGCGCACCTTGTGCGCACGATCCGCGACGCTCGGCGGCTGCGCCAAGAGCATCGGCACCATGGCGCCGAGCACGTAGGTGACGGTCGCGTTGTGTGCCGCCAGCGCCGTCATGAAGCCGGACGCCGAAAACCGCGGCTCGACAATCAACGTCGCGCCATTGAGCAGCGCCTGGAAAAACGCGTTCAAGGCGTTGGTGTGGAACATCGGCAACGTCGTCATCAGCACGTCGTTCTCGCGCACGCCGAGAAGTTCGCCGGTATAGAACGCCCACCAGAAATACTGGGCATGCGGGCAGCACACGCCCTTCGACAACCCGGTGGTCCCGGAGGTGTAGAGAATGGCAAAGGTATCGCCAGGCTCGACCGGGTGGGGCGGCCCGCCCTGTTGCGGCGGCGGAAACGGCGTGGACGCAAATTGTTCCAAGCCGGCGATCGGCCCTTCGCCGACCAGCCACAGGGTTTGGAGCGGCACGCGCGCGCGATCCAAAGGCGCGAGCGCGGACATCAGTTCGCGCTCGATGACCATAAGCCGCGCGCCGCAATTGCCGAGAATGTGCTCCAACTGTGCGCCGCGCGAAGCGGTATTGATCGGCACCGCGATGGCGCCGAGCCAGCCGCAGCCCAGGATCGTCAGCAGCAGCTCGGCGCGATTGCCGCACATGATGGCGACGCGATCGCCCGGCTTGACCCCGGCAGCGGCCAGTGCGGCACCGTGGCCGGCTGCCGCTTGCGTTGTTTCGGCATATGTCAAAGTAACGCCACCGATCGTGACCAGGCGGCGCGGCCCGTAGCGCTCGGCTTGGCGTGCCAGCATCCTCGGCAGCGTCCGATCGAGCGGGGCAACCAGTTCGGGAAGCGATCGTCCCGGGGACGCGCCCGGCAGCGTGCTAGCGAGCACTGACATACGGCTGTTCTCCTCGCGCGCCGCGATCGCCGGCAGGCGTTGCCGGCGAGTTATTTTAAGCTTAAAGTATTCCGATTGGTAGCCGGTGGACAGCTCCATTTGACTATCGTCAAACGTCATGTCGGCAAAGAGAGGATGATGGCAGAAGATACCGCAATCGAGGTGGTGTTGCAGCGCTCCGGCCTGACCTTCATGGTTCCGCCTGACAAAAGCATCCTGCAGGTGCTGATCGATGAAGGCATCGACCCGCTGTACGATTGCCAGCGCGGCGAGTGCGGCATTTGTCAGGTTGCCGTGCTCGAGGGTGTGCCCGACCATCGCGATCATATCCTGTCCGACGACGAGCGTGCCGGAAACAAAGTGATGCAGATTTGCGTGTCACGGGCGAAGACGCCGCGGCTGGTGATCGATCTCTAGGGCGGCGTATCATGATATCAACGAGGCGACCGCGATCCAGTCGTCCCCGCGAAGGCGGGGACCCAGGAGAAATGTTGGAGCGTTGGCGATGCTGGATTGCCGCTTGCGCGGGGGAATGAGCGGAGTTTGCTAGGCACGCCACGGAGAATACGGGAGCTAGGCATGGGCCATTACGACGGCAACGCAGCAGCGGTTCGTGACCTGGTGCGCGCGACCGAAGTCCACCGCGACGTCTATGTCGACCAGGAAATCTTCGACCTGGAGATGGACCACCTGTTTGCCAACACCTGGATCTATGTTGGCCACGACAGCCAGGTGCCCAATCCGGGCGACTATTATGGAACCACGATCGGCCGGCAGCCGGTGCTGATGGTGCGCCACACCGACGGCGCGGTCCACGTCCTCTATAATCGCTGCCCGCACAAGGGCACCCGCATCACCATCGACACCTGCGGCAATGCGGGGAAATTCTTTCGTTGCCCCTATCACGCCTGGTCGTTCAAGACCGACGGCTCGCTGCTCGCGATCCCGCTGCGCAAGGGCTACGAGCACACCGGGCTTGAGGAGAGCGAGGCCTATAAGGGCATTCCCCGCGTCCGGCATATGAAGAATTACCGCGGCTTCGTATTCGCCAAGATGAGCGACGTCGGGCCTGGCTTCGACGACTATTTCGGCGACAGCCTTTCGACCATCGACAACATGGTCGATCGTTCTCCGGCCGGACGGCTGGAAGTGGCCGGCGGCGTGCTGCGCTACATGCACAATTGCAACTGGAAAATGCTGGTCGAAAATCTGACCGACACCTGCCATCCGATGGTCGCCCATGAATCGTCTGCGGGCACGGCGGTCGAGGTGTGGAAGAAGATGTTTCCCGGCAGCAACAAAAAGCCGCCGGCGGTCGAAATCTATGCGCCGTTCATATCGCCCTACGAATTCTTCGAAAAAATGGGCATCCGCGTCTGGCGCAATGGCCATGGCCATACCGGCGTGCACCATTCGATCCATTCCGACTATTCGGCGATCCCCGGTTATTTCGAGAAGATGGTTGCCGCCTATGGCGAGGAACGCGCCAAGGCGATCCTCGACGAGAACCGCCACAACACCTCATACTTTCCCAATTTCACGGTGAAGGGGCCGATCCAGGCAATTCGGCTGTTCAAGCCGATCGCGCCTAACCGCACGCTCGCCGAATCCTGGACTTTCCGTCTGGTCGACGCGCCGGACCAGCTCCTCGAGCGCACCCTGACCTATACCCGCCTGATCAACGCGCCGACCTCGATCGTCGGCCATGACGACCTTGAAATGTACGAGCGCGCCCAGGAGGGACTGCATGTCGACGCCAATCCCTGGGTCAACATTCAGCGTCTGTACGATCCGGCGGAAGTGGAGCAGGAGACCGCTGTGATGAACGGCACCTCGGAATGGCAGATGCGCAACCAATTCCGGGCGTGGTCGAAATTCATGACCATGTCGCTGTGACGGATTGTGTCGGATGACTGCGCCGACTGATCAGGACCTGATCGGCTTCGTCCTGCACGAAGCCCGGTTGATCGACCAGCACCGCTTCGAGGAGTGGCTCGATCTGTTCGCCGATGACGGTCACTATTGGATGCCGCTGGAATGGGGCCAGACCGATCCACGGCTCGCGACTTCGCTGATGTACGAAGATAAACTCCTGCTTCGCATCCGCGTCGAGCGACTCAAGGGCAATCGGACATTTTCGCAAAAGCCCAAGAGCCGCTGCCATCACGTCCTGCAAATTCCGCAGATCGAAAAGCGCGACGAGGCGGGGAACGAATATGTCACCTGGACGCCGATGCACTATGTGGAAACCCGGCTCGACGAGCAGGATCTGTATGCCGCCTGGGCCACTCACACGCTGTCGATGATCGACGGCAAGCTAAAGATCAAATTGAAGCGCGTCGATCTGGTCAATTGCGACGCCGCTTTGCGCAGCATTCAACTCTTTATGTGAGCTTAAAGATGAGCGAACGCCCGGTCGCCATTGTCACCGGCGGAAGCGCCGGTATTGGCGCCACCATCTGTCGTCGCCTGATCGACGCCGGTCACGAGGTGGTGTCGCTCGCCCGCCGCAAGCCGGATTGGTCGAACCCGGCGCTGCACCCAGTCGAAGTCGATCTGACCGATGCGCGGGCCACGCGGGACGCGGCCGCAAGCCTTGCCGGGCAATTCGCGATCGGCACCGTGGTCCATAATGCCGGGATCATCCGGCCCAATCTTCTGCCCGACGTCCAGCAGGAAGACCTGGACGACCTGACCCAGCTGCATCTCGGCGCCGCAATCCTTCTCGTGCAAGCGGCGCTGCCCGCCATGCGCGAGCGAAAATACGGCCGCATCGTGCTGATTTCCTCGCGCGCGGCGCTCGGCCTGCCGACGCGCACCGTTTATTCCGCGACCAAGGCCGGCATGATCGGCATGGCGCGCACCTGGGCGCTCGAGCTCGCGCCGTCCGGCATTACGGTGAACGTGGTGGCGCCAGGGCCGATCGAGGATACCGAAATGTTCGGCCAGGTGGTGCGCCCCGGCAGCGAACGCGCCGCCTCGCTGGCGAAAGCGATTCCAGTGGGTCGCCTCGGCAAGAGCGACGACGTGGCGCGCGCCGTGCTGTTCTTCGCCGATCCGGCAAGCTCGTTCATCACCGGACAGGTGCTTTATGTCTGCGGCGGCGCCAGTGTCGCGAGTTTCAGCCTCTAACAACTAATCCGGAACGAAAGCATGCAACCGATCCGCATCTGGTATCAAAGCTATGTCGATGAGCCGAACGGCAAAGTCTACTGGGACCGGCTGCGGCGTCACCTTGCGACCATCGTCGATCCGGGCACGACCGTCGACGTCAAAGGCATCACGCCGCACGATAATTATGCGCATGCGATCGTCGAATTCCGCTGCGCCCGGGAAGTGATCTGCAACGCTGTCAAGGCAGAACGCGAGGGCTACGACGCCTTCGTCATGGGACACTTTCAGGACGCCGGGCTTTATGAGGCGCGCGCGGTGGTCGACATTCCGGTCGTGGCGCTCGGCGAGGCGTCGATGCTTCATGCCTGTCAGCTCGGCCAGCGCAGCGGCATCGTGACCATCAACCCGCGCTACATTTCGTGGTTTCACCACCAGATCACCAAATACGGCCTGGAGAGGCGGGTCGCCGGCGTCCATGCCATGACCTTCGAGCCCGGACAGATTTTGAAGGCTTACGAGTCCGAAGGCCTCGCCGCCGAGGTGGTGCGGCTGTTCGCCGAACAGGCGCGTCCACTGGTCGCGGCCGGGTGCGACGTGCTGATTCCCGGTGGCGGCATTCCGATGCTATTGTTTGCTTCGCTGAGCAATCACGTGGTCGACGGCGCGCCGGTCATCAATGGCATCCCGATCGTGGTGAAGATGGCGGAGCTGGCGGTGAAACTGAAGCGGCTGAATGGGCTATCCGTCAGCCGCGTTTCCGACTTCGTCAAGCCGCCGCCCGAGATCATCGAGGAGTTTATGGCGAACCCCAAGGGGCTTTAACAACAACCCCGGGGGCAGTGTGAGGGGGGAAACATGAAGGGGGGAATACGAAGACTGGCCTTCGGCCGCCTCGCCCTGGCGATGGTGATGGCGCTATCAGGCTCGGCAACAAACGCGCAACAACCACCGGCGGCCGCCTGCCGTAAGGCCTCGAAAGTGGAATACGACAGCGCCAAAGAGAATTATCTTCTCCGCAACAAGTTTGGTGCCTACGTCAGGACGGGCAGCATCTGGCAACGTTACTATTGGTACTGCCACCTGTAGCGCCGCGCCAACCAGCACGTCGTGCCGGCGCCGTTGTGACCTATGACGGCGGAACGATTCCAATACGCAACGGTTGTCAGGCCGCTGGGCTCCGATCGCGCCGCTTGGTCATCATTCTGACGACACACTGTCCGTTTCTAATTGCTGCGGCGCACTTGCGCCTAATCATGATCCGTGATGCGCCGGATTGTGCCAATCCGTCGCCTCCGGACTAATAATCATCGGGAGGAAGGCAATGCATCGACGCGCATTCTTAGCGACAACGGCGGCTGCAACGGCCGCAACCCTGACGGGCGCCGCCGCCGCGACCGTGCCGCCGCTCGGCGAGACCGGGGCTCCGGTCACGCCAACTGACCCACTGCCGCTCGGGCCGTTGCCCGGCGGGCGTTATCCCGATCCTCATGTCGAGTCACTCGCAAAGCCCCAGGGCGCGTTCGGCGCCAGCGGTTTCCCGGCCTTCGCCGGCACCATGGCGGTCGAGCGCGTCGCCACCGGATTCCGCTGGGCCGAAGGTCCGGTCTATTTCGCCGCTGGCCGCTACGTCCTGTTCAGCGACATTCCCAACAACCGCATCATCCGCTATTGCGAGGATGACGGCCATGTCAGCGTGTTTCGCCAGCCGTCGATGAACTCAAACGGCAATACCATCGATCGGGAAGGGCGGCTCATCACCTGCGAGCATAGCGGCCGGCGGGTCACCCGCACCGAGCTCGACGGCTCGATCACGATCATCGCTGACAAATATAATGGCAAGAAGCTGAATTCGCCGAACGACGCGGTCGTCGCCTCCGACGGCTCGATCTGGTTCACCGACCCGATCTACGGCATCGGCGGCAACTACGAGGGCGTCAAAGCCGCACCCGAGCAGGAAAAGCACAATGTCTATCGGGTCGACCCGAAATCGGGCGACATCAAAGTCGTGGTCGACGATTTCGTCGAGCCCAACGGCATCACCTTGTCGCCGGACGAGAAGAAGCTTTACGTCATCGACACCGGCTTCACCGACGGCCCGAACAACCCCTCGCACATACGCGTGTTCGACGTCGATATCGAGGGCGGCAAGGCATCGAACGGCAAGGTGTTCGCGGAAATGCCCAAGCCCAGCATTACCGACGGCATGCGCGCCGACACCGCGGGCAATATCTGGTGTTCGGTCGGCTGGGGTGATCCGAAGGAAGACGGGGTGCGCTGCTACACGCCCGCTGGCGAGCTGCTCGGCAAGATTCACATCCCGGAGACGGTCGCCAATCTGTGCTTCGGCGGCACAGATAGCGAAATCGGAAGTGCTTGCGGCACAATGGTTTCTGCCATTCCTCGAAAAGTTTTACAGTGAGTTTTCCAGCGTTTGTTCCTCATTCCGCCTCATCCCGTCTGCTCTGGAGGGACAATTGTCCCGTCAGGCGCCCTCCGATCGAGCAACCGAATGACCGCCTCGGTCGCGGCGGTGCGGTCGACATACTTGCGGATGATGTTGTCGACGCTGCTCTCGGTCCAACCGAGAATTTCGGCGATCACGCGCAGCGACAATCCGGCGGCATAGAACTTAGTCGCCGCCGGTTCCTCTCAAGTCATGGAAGTGAAGCTCGTCGCCGATTCCGGCTCTGCCCTTTGCCGCGGTGATCATCTGGCCAAAGCCGGTGTTGGTCCAAGGTTGTCCCTTCGAGTTTGTCAGGATCGTCATCGCGCGTTTCGGGATGCGTGCCAGTGCGGCGCGCAGATCGGCATAGAGCGGGATGCGAGCGTCGACCCGGCGGCCGGACTTGTTGGTCGGGATACAGATTTCGTTGTCGTGCACATGCGACCACGACAGCCGCAACAGATCGCCGCGGCGCAGTCCGGTCAGGGCGGCGAGGTCGATCGCATGACCGACCTCGGCGGTGCCGGTTTGTTTGATGCGGGCGATGTCGGCATCGGTCCAGATGATGGCGGCGCGATCGGCGGAATAGAGCGCCTTGATTCCCTCGCAGGGATTTACCGTGAGCTTGCCCTGCTCGACGGCATAGCCGCAGACCCGCGACAAGACCTGCATGCCCATGTCGGCGGTGCGCGGCTTGTCGGCATAACGATTGCGCCACTGCCGGATGATCGGCCGGACCTTCGGATTGTCGAGGGCGGCGATCGACAGGGTGCCGAAATAGGCAGCGAGGCGATCGAGCCACGGACCCCAATGCGCCTTGGTCGCAATGGCGAGCTTCTCATAGTCCGCGCTCGCCCTGTAGAGCGTCACCAGCGCGCGGAATTTTCCCGGCTCCGGAATGTGCCGCTCGCGAATTGCCGCATCGTACGAGGCCCAAAAGTGCGGCTGTGCCGTAGTCGCCGCGCAGTCGTGGCCCGCCGCGCCAGGCGTACCAATATTCGCGGTCTTTGCTGACGACGCGATGCAGTCCCTTCACGTCACGCTTTGCCATGACGCGCCTCGAATTCCGTGATCTCGCGATCGGTGTCGGTTTGTTGTTCGGCCTGGCCGAACGTGTACGTCACACCGTCGCGCGTGACGGCGGTTGCTCCGGCCTTTTTGGCTTGGTCGAGGACAGTCCGGAGACGCGGCTTACGCGGCGCCGTCGGCTTCGACGGCTTCGCAAACGCATCATCGGGCCAGCTGCCGTTTAAATCTCGAAACGGATCATCAGCCCTGTGCATGCCGAGGCAGGCAATGTCCTCGCCGTCGAGCAAGGGCTCGTCGTCGTCCGGCTGCGTGCTATGATTGTCGGGTTGGATCACGACGCCCTCTCACGGCGTTGCTCGATCAAGTCGTTCCGGCCCGCCGTTTCCGCGGCGGGTCGGAGCGCATCCTACGTTCACCCGCCCGCGCTGACAATGTCGGTCTTGTTGAGCTCGACGCTGCAGATCTGCAGCAGCACCGCGACCCGCTCGTGCGGGCGCTGACCGGCATAGAGGCCGAGCTGGCCAGCAAACACACCGCGCATGATCCTCACGCGATCGCCGTGATGGAAGCCTGGCGGCGGCGGCAGGACGATCAAGCCGTTGCGCTCGCGCCCGCGGAGCTCGCCGATCACCTTGTCGGGCACGCGTGCCGGTGCATCGCCGCCCATGACGAGCTTGAGCACGCCAGGCGACCAACGTGCCGCGTGCCATTGCGCCTCGATCAGCACGAACAGATACGACGGGAAACAACAACGGCGTCGCGGTGACCTGGCGGCCGTTGACGCGGCGACGCTCGCGGATCCTCGGCGCGTAGGTGGTGATAGCCGCCGAGCTCGAGGCAATGCAGCGCCAGGCGCTCGCGATTGCTCTCGAGCTGCGCAGCAGGCCCAGAACGACACGACGACCTAGCGATATTTGCCGATTTTAAAATTGCCTGGCGCCGGTGCGACGTAGAATTCGCGCTGCAACGACCGCGCGACCCTATGCACCGTGCCCGCTCCGATCTCGTCCGGCCGATAGTGGCCGAGCTCGTGCGCGACGGCGCGCAGGAACGGATCGCGCATCGCGAGCTCGAGCGGCGCGGCCAGGCGGGTCAGGCACTCGAGTTCGGAATCGGACAGCGACAGCGGCGGGTGAGGTTGTTGCATGCGACGCCCCTTGGCCTATGGTGCGGGCGTCTCACAATGTGTTCAGTTGCCAACTGGCCCGCGCAGAATGCGGGCCTTTTCTTTGACTCGCAAGCGAGCAAGTCATCGTGTCTCATATGAGATACGGATTTCCGGTGCCACGTGGCACCGGCTTTTCGGGCCTTGCGCCAAGTGCTTGAGCGATAAGCCGTGATTTCCGGTGTCACGTGACACCGGCTTGCGATGTTTGCGCAAATTTCCCGTTACCCGTAACGACGCGCGCGATGCGGTCCGGCGTAGGATCGCCGCTATGACCACGGTCGCCCTCAAGCAGCGACGATACCGCGAGCGCCAGCGCGAGCCGGTGCGTGCGGTCTATCGCATCGAGGCCGAGCAGGATCGGCTGATCGAGGCGCTGATCGCCAGCGATCGCTTGAGCGAGAACGAGGCCTGGCGCCGCGACCTGGTCGAGCTCGCCGTGTCTCAGCTCGTCGACGAATGGATTACGGAGAACATTGCGATGACCATAGCGCAACGAAACACACCGGCGCCGATGTTGCGGCCACGCTCCGGCAACACGCTCTACCGCGCCGCCGCCGCGGTGCTGCGCGGTCACATCGACCGGCGTAAGTCACGGAGAAAGTCGCGCGCAGTCTGTACGGCAAGGACGAGCAGCTCGAGCTCATGCTGCGGGCCGCGACAGCGCCCGCCACGCTGACCGATCCGGCCTGGTTCGGGCTCGTCGGCCATCAAATCATCGCCTCACAGCTCATTCAGCGAATTGTCGCTTTGTCGGCAGGGGCGGCGCATGATCGAGGCGGGCGTCAAAGTTGATCTCGCACGCGTCGCCTCGATCGTTATTCCCGGCCGCGTTTATGATCCGACCGGCGCCACTGCGGGCGGCTGGATCGGCGAAGGCCAAGCGATTCCGCTTCGACAGCCCGGCATCGCGCCGGGACCAGTGTTGGAGCCGCGAAAGTTGGCGGTGCTCTCGACCTTCACGAGGGAGATGGTCGAGAGCCGACAGCATCGAAGAATTCGTCACGATGGCGATCCGCGAAGCCGCGGCGACGCTGCTCGATCTGCGGATGTTCTAGCACCACGCCCGCCGACGCCAACGGACCTGCAGGCATCCTGATCGGCGCGACCAGCGTGACGCCGACGACCGTAGCGGCGCCGTGGGCGATCAGCACGCGACATCGGCGCCCTGGTCGACGCGCTCGCCCGTGCAGGCGGCGGCCTCGAGCCGGTGCTGATCTGCGCGCCAAGCCAAGCGGCGTCATCTGAGAATGTGGAAGCAGCAGCGACTATTACACCGTCCTCGCATCGGTCGCGCTATGACGAAGGGCAGTGTCATCGCGATCGAGCGCAGCAGCTTTGTCAGCGGCCTCGCCGGTCTGCCGGAGTTTTCCACGTCGATCGGCAGCACGCTGCACTACGATAACCACGACGCCGACCGACATCGTCACCGGCGGTGTGGTTGCAACGCCGGTCAAGAGCCTATTCCAGGTTGATGTGATCGGACTGCGGATGATCTTGCGGGCCGCGTGGGTGATGCGCAACGCGGCGCATGTGGCAGTCGTTCAAAACGTGAGCTGGTAAGATGAACCGCGAAGAACGCGACGCGATGGCGCGAGCGGCTCGCCGCCTCGAGGGCTCGAGCTGCTCGAGGACATCGCGCAGCGTGAGATCGCCGATCTTGAGCAACCGCCGCCTCGTCGCGCGCCGCGGAGATGGTGTTCAAAGACTGCCAGAACGATCATGTCGACGACGCAAACGACATCACCACCGAGCCGCGTTGATTCGATCAGAGGATCAGATCGATGCGATCGGCGCAAGCGCTTGGCGCAACAGCGCATCGAGCTCGCGGTGATGATCGACCAGGCGATCGCAGCGTTGCGCGAAAGCATCGTCGTGCTCGAGGCGCAACTGTCGATGTTGGTGACGCTGATCGGCGGCAGCAATGGCAACGCGCAGCAAGCGCGCGCCACGGCTGAATCGAGCGCCGAAGTGATGGCGCACGCCACGGCGGACGAGCGACGGATCGCCAGCGCTCTCGCGTGAGCTCTCGAGTAAAGCGGGCACTTTTCTGCCCACATTTACGGGAAGTCGCAGAAGTGGATCGACTTCCAATGTTCGATTTGGCCGGTTTCTGAACTTTAGTACCACGGTACTCAATTGAAACGTCCCCAAAAACCTCACGGGGCCGATCTGACGGATCAGTCGCTGCCAAAAATGGCAGCGACTAGCGAGCGGATCGCGAGCGCCTCTCGCGTGAGCTCCTCGAGCTCGGGAACGCGTTTGCAGCACAAACGAACCAAACTTTGGATTTGCTCCCGCGTCAGACGAATGGTCATCGCATCTCACGTGAGACACGCTGCAGGCGTCTGCAGCAAAAACGAAAACACAATGTGCTTTCGCGCCCGCGTCAGACGAGATCGGCATCTGCAGCAATACTAAACGCATTGCGGTTTATCTCCGCGTCGGACGAGATGCTCCTCGAGCTCAGGAACGCGTTTGCAGCACAAACGAATCCAAACTTTGGATTCGCTCCCGCGTCAATCGCCTTCCGCGCAAGAGAATCCCTCAGCTCGCCCCAATATGGTTGGTCCGGCGCCGAATGCTGTGTTTGGACCATCACCAGCGCGTCGCCCTCGATCCGGCACTGCGACTGTGCCATCGCCGCCATCGCCGACGAGGACGCAGGGATCGCCCAACACCAAGCGGCACCTGATCCGTCTCGTTCCTGGAATCGACCACAAGATCCAGATGCCGCAGCACGCGCAGCACGTGGGGCAGACGCGGCCCGCTCGCTTCCTTCACACCGGCGATCGCCAAGCCGACGCACGGCACGCGCTCTGCCGTGCACCGCGCGCCGCACCAGACGCCTTTCTGCAAAGCGGCGAACCAGCGACCGCGCGACCTGCTCACGGGCATCGCCCCAGAGCGCATAGCGCCGTTTGCGCTTAAGGATACCGAGATCGACCAGCCATTCCATCGCTCGATATTAGCACCGCCGTGCCGGGCCAGCGGAGGCCGCCGGTGCGCGTTCGCGATCGAGGGCTGTCACCCGCCGAGGCCTGGTGCGTTCCGGCCTGGCCGCCTCGAGCCTGGCGCCGGTGGCGATCGCCTGTGCAGAGGATAGCCCCATCATGGAGATCAATCGCAGACAGGTCGTTTCGCACGACGCCGCACTTGAGGTCATCAGTCGCGCACTCGACGTCGCAATCCGGCCACCAGCACAGCGCTGCGGACTGCGGTTGTTCGAGGGCGATGTTTTCATGGCGTGGAAGGACCGCAACTCCGCCGAGGACCTCGAGCGCATGGCCGTCGTCGCCCTCGCCGGTCGCCTCGCTCTGACCAGCTACCGGGAAAGAAGACGAGGCGATCGCGACGAGCTGCTGGCCGGGGACCTGATCTTTGCCGGGCTCCTGGCGCGCTACGGGCATGGCCTGACGCCGATCTTGATTCGCGGCTACATCCGCAACCGCATGACCGAACTGACCAGCGAAGCCGGGCGCCTGGTCGCCAAACACTGGCCAGCCATCGAGGCCGAAGCCGCCCGCCTCCTCGCCGCTCCCCAACGCCAAGCTGGCTAACCTATCCCCAAAGTTGAGCGAATAAGGTTGCACACCAAAAAATAGACGCGCTCCTACGGGCGCGCCGCGTGCGCGTGGCCCCGGCAGGTTTTGGATGGTCCCCGCCCCGGAGTGAGAACCCAAGGCATCTAACCAATTGAACGGTCACGAATATCACCATCCCCATCCCCATCGCCGTCGAGCTCGGCACGTGCCTGTTGAGCTTATGGGATCGAGTGGAAAGCGACGACACGCAGATGCACGCTTGAGCGCGAGCATACGATCGAACGTGTCGAGCCCTTCCGAGAAAGCCCATAATTGGTCCAAGGCTTCATCCGACAGAGCGTCGGCGAGGAAATCCACACTCCGCTCGATAGCCGACGTAACGCGTGGGTCGAGTTTGTTGTCGTCGATCGTCATCACGAACCTCCCCGTTTGAAGAACGCCGCAGCGCAGCTCTCATGCAGCGGCTGGCTGGCGACGCCCTGCCGCGGATCGCGGAACAGGTAGACCGGCGTGCCGTCCGCCTGGCCGCAGTGGACGCAAGCGGTGCCGGGCGGCTCGACCCCGATGAGTTCCAAGTCGCCGGTGATGCGGGGACGCCGAGCTGGCCCGTCCCTGTCGCCGACCTCCACGCGCGCGCTGTATCCCTCTTGGGTGCCCGTTGGATCGGGCGGGGCTTCCAACGCCCTCTTGCCCGCTTCCAACGGGCTGGGGGGTATGGGGGGTGTGGGGTCACACCCCCTTGGAAGGTCGTCGGAAGGCGTTGGAAGGTCGTCGGAACGAGCGTTGGAAGGTGAGGAATGGCGGTGGTTGCCGTTTCTTGGCCGTCTTGGCGCTCGACCTCACGATCCTGCTGCGCATCTTCGAGGCTGGCCCAAACGGGACGACCCGGATTTTCCCCGCCTTGAACAGCCGGGCCATTGCTTCGGCAAATACCTTCTTGCTCGCCTTGGCGTCTTTGGCGTCGGGCTCACTGGCAAAGACGGTTGGCGCATACGACGAGCTGACTTTGTCGCTGACGTTGCGTCCCTGGTCGGCGAGGCGGTGCGACGGCTTCAGGAACAGGTGATCGGCATCCTGCTCGGCGGCCACTGTTGCAGCGATCCCACGCCGGGCTAGAACGACGTAGACGCCATCTTTCCAGCGCAAGCACGATCGAGAAAGTGACCGGGCCATATTGTTTTTCTTGACTCGAGCACGCGCAGCGCGGTGTCGTCGCCTGGCGCGGCTTGTAAATACATCCGCGCGCGGACTGAGTTGTGCCAGGCGGTCGAGCCCGACAGGCCGGTGTCGGTCGCGATACCGGCCAGGCTCGGATGCGCGGCGATGATCAAGAGCGCTGCCGACATCGATAGGCAAGTCGGCGCATCAGGGTGATGAGATTGCCGGGTCTGTGCGCGATCAATTGCCTTACCGGCGAACACGTCAGCGACGGTGTCAATTACGATCAGCTTCGGCCGTAGCGCCATCGCGTCGCGCTTGATCTGCTCAAACAGCGGCGTCGGTGAGCACGACGCCGTTCTTATCCGGCTCGACTGAGAATGACATCACGACCGGCGAACGACAGAGATGCGCAAGCCTTGGTTGAGCCAGCTCTTGCCATGACGAGCTGTAAATGCTGCGCGATCGCCTCGAAGCGTCGATTGATCTCGTCGGCGTCCTCCTCGGCGATGCAAGTAGAGCACCGGGCCGAACACCGGCAGCGTGCTAAACCAGTCTTTGCCGAGCACAGATTGCCGCGCTCAGTTGCATCAGCGCGATGCTCTTGCCGATCGCGCCCTCGCCACTGAACAGTGTGACGTTGAACATCGGGATGCGATCGGCGACCAGCCATTGTCGTTCGGTCAGCGCGGCTGCGAGATCGACGTAGGGCAGCGGGTCGCCCTGCTGCGCTGTCGCGTCAGCGTCGTGGCCGTTGCCGTTGCCGTCGTTTTCGAACGCGTCGCCGCGCTCATGCTGGCGTTCGGTTCGACGATCGCAGTCGGCTTGATGAAATTGCGCGACGATGATGCGACGTTGCTCGTCGTCCTCGTCAGAGACTGCATAGTCACGACCGATAGCAAACAACTCATCGATCGCGGCGTTCCTGTCGATCTCGTCATCGGCGACCGCAAGACCAATGTCGTAGGACGCTTGCTGGAAAATTGTTGATTTGTCGGTCGCGGTCGCCGCGTCGGCCAAGGCTGCGCAACAGTCGTTGAAAATGTCCGCGGCGCTCATGGTCGCCTCGCCATCCCGAACGCGGCGCTGAGGATGCGCTGCACTTCGTCCATGCCGATCTCGGCGACCAGGCCGGAGGCTTCGGCATCCTTTTGCAACACGTCGACGGCCTCGGCCAGCCAGAGTATTTCGCCAGCAGTCCAAAGGTAGGCTCGCGCCCAACAGCGCAGCTGAAACACCCGGCGCTTATCGACGGCGAAAGTGTGCGGATGACGGGGATTGTCGTTCGTGGTAATTGGATCCATCGGCCTCGCCTCTTGCGGCTTGCGGCCTGGACCGGGGTGCGCTAAATGTAAGCTGAGCTTGCATTAGCCGGGGCTCTCCGGTTTCAGGCTTCGATGGTGGAACGGCGCCAACCGCCCACCGGGATCTGTTTCAAAGGACGCCGGGCTCCGCGAGGAGCTCGGCGTTTTTCACGTTATCACACTCCGCTGCCATTGTTCGTCGAGCCATTGGGCGAACGAAATGCCTTCGGCTGACTTGGCACAGCGCTCGCAGAACGGAGCGTGCGGCCGTCCATCGGAGGCTACAACCTCGCGGACCTCGCGTGTATGAAGCTCGCACCCGCAACTGCGGCATCTGAGGGGTTCACTCATCATCATCCCGCTTCCCTTCACCCGACGCCTCCGCCGGTTTCGTCGTTGTTGCTGACGATCCTTAGCTGCGGGCGTTCAACAACACTCTGCGCAATCGTCGAAGTACGGTCGGCAATGACATCGCAGTAGTCCTTGATCGCCGTGCGATCCTGCGCCGTAAGCGCCGCCGCGCCAACCGCTTGGTCGATCATGATGCCGAGTTTGATCGCGATGTTTTCGAGGTCGCGGATGAACATTCGCACATGCAGCGGCGGCAGCGTCATATCCGCAGCGGTCGTCGGCGCCTGGTCGGGCGGCGGCCAGCTGTGGGTGAGCCGAGGCCCGATCGCTGCAGTCGGATCGGCCAGCGTTGCGGGATGCGCCCGTGTCAATTGCGCCAGCGCGCGCACGCTCGGTCGGCCTCCCGCCTCGATGCGCTCGCCGACTAGCTGAAGCGTCTCTGGCGGCGCTTTCGCCAGCAAATACAATGCCGCAACGCCCAAATCAAAGTGCGCAACAGTTGCGCACTTTTCCCGGTTCTCGGCTACGTCAATGAACCGCTCGGCCTGCCGCCGGGACCACTTAAATTCCACCTTGAGCCAAGCCATCTAAACACGCTTGGCTTTGAGGATTTTGCGGCATTCGATCAGTGGCTCGCCGATTTCGACGATGTGATCGAAGCTTCGCCGCCCAAGTTCGCGGATCGCTGCCGCGTGTGCCCGCAAAGACGGATCAGATGGGATGACGACCGCTCGCGCTTGCGCGCGCTGGCGCTTTTGCGGCTTTTGCTTTTTCAGCTTGCGTTTCATGTTTTCATGTTCTCCTGACCAGGATCGCGATCAGCTTGCTCGCTTGCTTGACGACGCCCGGCGGCACCTTGGCGCGCTCGAGCTCGGCGACATACGGCTTGATCATCGCACGGCGCGCGATCTTGTTGCTGCGGGCTTTGCGCTTGCTGCTGGCGGTCATCGCTCAAGGTTCTTTCTTGAGCAACTTGAGGGGCACTGCACCCGGCTCTTTCGGCGTTAAGCGGCTCCGCCAAGTCGCCGCCCCTACGCTGAGTTGCTCCAAGGCGAAATCGATCCGCCGAAGGGCGGCGCGGTCTTCGGGCTCGGTTATCAGCGCCAGCGCCTTTTCCACTTCGGTGAGCTTGCTGGTGAGGTGACTGACAATCACCCTATGGATTTGGTCGGCGACCTTTTTGGCAAACACCGCAAACACCGGGTTCGCTTTGGCTTCGGCGGCGGCCGATTGGGCGGCCCGGCGATCGCGAACGGTCGCAATGAAGTCTGCGAGCCTTTCCAGATCAGCGTCGCTGTGCTTGGTGCCTTCGGTGTCCGCGAGCGGCTTGGTGACGTGCGACAGTAGCTCGGTCACGATGCGATCGAAGTGCGCCAACTGAAGGTCGCGAAGGTCATGTGGCTTGACGGACTCCGGCGGCGGCACGTCCGGCGGCGGCCCGTCAAGCATCGCAGCAATCTCGGAGTCCTCCGCAGGCTGCGCCTTGTCGGCATCATCATCGGCGTCGTCGGGCTCATCCGGTTCGAGCGCATCGCAGATCGCCAACGCCGCATCCTCGTCGACGCGTTTATCGGCCTTGGCTTCGGCCAGGATCGCGGCTTCCTGCGGCTCGGAGAAATGGCCCGCCGCCAGCCGGTAGAGCAGGGTCGGCGACAGGCTGGCGAAATCTGCAACGGTTGCAGATTTGCTCTTGTGCGCGACGTACGAGGCGGCGTTGCAGTAGTTGATCGCCGAGCGGTAGCTCATATCGAAATTCTCGGCGAGCCATGGCATCCACTGGCCGTGTTCGTCCGCAAGCAGTTCGCGGCTCCGCAGTAAGAGCTTGCCTTTCTCGATCGCACTGGTCGTGTCGCGGCGAAGCATCGTGCGCAATTGCGCGACGATCCGATCGAGTTCGGTCTTCTGCACCGGCGCCTTTTTCGCCTTCGTCATATCAACAACTTTCGTGAGAACGCCATTTCCGCGAGCTTGAGCGCTTTCGGATTCAGCTTGCCGCCAATCCGCAACGGCATGTCGATCGGCGCGATCATGCCGAAGCACCTGCCGCGCTCGTAATTCCATTCGTCATTGTCCGGATTGAACGGCAGACCGGTGCGCACTTCGGCAAAGCCGAGCGCGAATTCGCGGCTGGCGACGATGCTGCGATAGCTGACCCGGCGCGTGCTGGCCTGCTTGCGGGCGGTCATGGCGCGCGCTCCGGGTTTTCCAGAACGCCGCTATCCGATTGATTTGTTTGATGCGCTAAAGCGCGAGTTTTACAGCTAAGTGCTTGATGCGGCTGCAAACGGCCGAGCTTCGGCGGCACGTTCCGAAACCGGCTGTATATGTGCGGCTCGACGTCGCTCTACGCTGTCTACACCAGCGCGACCGGCGCGATGAAGCCTTGATTGGACGCGCGTGCAGCCGAGAGGGTTGACGCCAACTCGGCTGCACGTGGCGCGCCCTCGTCCGGTTCGCAAAAGGGCGGCACGCGCTAGTTTCTCTCCCTGCTTCAACGGCGCAGGATGAATGCCTGAGAGCTGCGGCGCGTTTCCCAACCGGCGCGCTCGAGCTCGGGGACATCGGTCTCGGCTTGCGGATAGCCAACGCAGAAGTAGCCGAGAAAGCGCCAGCTCTCCGGCACGTCTAGAATTTTGTTCGGCCGCCCCGGCGTCAGTATCGACACCCAGCCCATGCCGATGCCCTCGGCGCGCGCCGCCAGCCATAGCGTGTGGATCGCCGCGACCACCGAGTATTCGGCCATTTCCGGCATCGTTCGACGGCCAAGACCGTGTCCTTGGTCGGTCGTGGCATCGGCGAATACCGCAAGCTGGCAAGGGGCCTCTTCAAGGCCGGCGAGCTTCAGCCGGGCATATTTGCTGGCCAAATTGTCTTGGTAGGCGTTCAGTGCGTCGGCGTTGCAGCACTTGAAGTCTTCAAGCACGGCCTGGCGGCGTTGCGCGTCATCGACGATGACAAAGCGCCACGGCTGGCTCAAGCCGACCGAAGGCGCAAGGCACGCCAATTCTATCAGGCGCTCCAGGGTGCCTGGCGGTAGAGCCTCGGTTCGAAACCGCCGTACATCACGACGCCAGGCCAGAAGCTCGCCCAGCCGGCGCCGGAATGCGTCGTCAAAAGTCATCATAGACCGTACAGAGTGATATGCCGGAAAGTTCTAGTAGTGTCGCGCCATCCCTGGCAACGGCCGCGCGGTCGGCAGATCGAGGGATCATAGCCTGCCGTGAGCGTTCGCGAGCGGCTGCTGCCGAACGCCAAATGCTCAATGGCTCGCGGTGGCGAAGTCCTGCATGACGCTGGAGCGCACCACCCGGGCCTTGCGGGTCGTTGCCGGTGTGTTGCGGCTTCGCCCGACAAAACGCGGCACGCCCGCGGTGACGACGCCGCCGATAGCGGCGATGTCGCCGTGCTTGATGGCGGCGAGCGCGGTCGCCTGCGTGCCGCCGTCGGGCGCGTCGATCAGCACGATGTCGGCGGCTTTGCCGGGGGCGAGGTAGCCGCAATTGAGGCCGTAAACCCGAGCGTTACTGCCCGAGGCGGCGCAGATGAAAAGCTCCGGCGCCATGTCGGTCAGGCTGCTGCAATGGGCGATGGTATAGAGCATGCCGAGCGGCATGATGCCGGAGCCGGTCGGCGTGTCGGTTCCCATGATGAAGCGGTCGAAGGCGTCGAACTGGGCCGCCAGACGCGCGCACAATAGCGTCGTGCGCAGATTGCCGGCGGTGCACACCTGTAGCGCGATCTGACTTTCCCTGATGATGCGCTCGAAGTCCGCATCGGGCATGGCGGTTGGGCCGCCGTTGATGTGGAACGACACATGGGGGTGCATGGCGAGCAGATGATCGCCAGTGATCGCGCCCGAGCCTGGGATCGAAGAGCCACCGGTGTGGCAGGTGGTGATCAAGCCCGCGGCCTTGGCATCCTCGACCAACGGCACATAGTCGTAAGCGGTCTTAACAGCGCCAAAGCCGGCTTTCGCCAGCGTTACGCCTTTGACCGCGAGTTCCTTGAAGTCCGTTGCGGTCAGGCCCGGCTCGAGGATCACCGAGCCGGCGATGACCTTCATTCCGCCCGGGCGATAGGTGGCAAAGCAGCGCTGGGCGGCGAGCGCCAGCGCTTTCACGCCTTCGGGGTCGCTCGGGCGGCCGGGCACATGCACTTCGGAAGCCGAGATCGATGTGGTGACGCCGCCATGCAGGTAGCTTTCGAGAAACCCGACGGTGCGTTGCCGCGGCGTGTAATCGCCGAAGGTGACATGGACATGGGAGTCGATCAGGCCTGGGATCGCCGTCATGCCGCCGGCATCGATCACCACGTCGGCGGCCTCGACCGCCGCCGCGGGCGCCGTGCCGACCTGCGCGATACGGTCGCTATCGGTGAGGATGGTATCGCCGGCGGCAAAGGGATCGTGCCAATCTCCGGAGACGATCTGTCCGAGATTGACGATCGCGAGCTTCATGGAACTCTCGTCAGTGTGTGGCGCGCGCCAATTCGCTCTGCAGATCGTAAGACGCCAGCAGCGAATCCACCAGGCCGGTCGCATTCTTCCAGTCGAAGGTGCGGAAGCTGTGGCCGCAGGTGACAAAGCGGGCGCCGGCGTAGAACATTTCGTATTGCGTATGCCGCGAACCGAATTCGGAGCCGATCGCGTCCCACGCGGCCTTGAGGAACTTTACCTTTTGCTCCGGCTGCATCGTGGCCGAGCGCTGGGTCTTGTTGATGATCGCCGCCGTCTCCGGGTTGCCGAAATCAAGTACGGAGGATGGCAGCATGATCAGCGCGCCACCGGCGAGATCGCGGATGGTCTGCACCACGCGCGGGTAAAGATCCTGGGTCAGCACCTGCGCCGAATACATGAAATGCTTGTTCGGCACGTACCATTCGCCGAGCTGCGAGCCCGAGGCTTCCATGCCGGACAGCATCGCATGGACCATTCCAACCTGGGCCGCCAGCATGCCAAGCTGTTCCGACACCGAAGGGATATTCGTGGTGCCGATCGCCTCAGTGACGCGGCGGGCGAGACCCGCCAGAAAGTCGAGCTTCACCGACAGCCTGATCTGCGCCTGATAGTTCTGATAGGCGTGGCCCTGGGTATCGTGAAACTGCGCCCGGCACATGTCCGGGTCGCGGTGCACGAACAGCCGCTCCCACGGCACCTTGACGTCGTCGAAATACATCAACGCGTCGTTTTCATCGAAGCGCGACGAGACCGGATTGTCATAGACCGAAACCGCGTGCTGCTCATAGGACTTGCGCGACAACACGCGCAGACCCTTGGCGTTCATCGGCAGCGCGCAGGAGAACGCCAGATCTTCCTCGCCCGCCTTCAGCGGCTGCAAGTTGGCGACGAACACCTCGTTGGCCATGATCGAGGAGGTGCCGAGCATCTTGGCGCCGCGGATGGTGACGCCGCTCGAATCCTCATCGACGATCCGCGCCACCAAATCCTCATCCTGCTCACTCCAATCCTTGCTCCGCTGCGCCTGGGGATTGATGATGACATAGGTGAGGAACAGATCGTTCTTGCTGGCATAGTCGAAATACTCGGCAAAAGCCTTGGCGCGTTCGGCGCTGCGTTTGCGGAACACATCGATGCCCATGAGTTGGCCAACCAAAGACGACGCCAAGTGATCGGGGGAACGACCGAAGTAACCGCAGGACAGCGCCGCCCAGGCCTGCAAGGCCTTGCGCCGCTGCACCATCTCCTCGTAGCTCCGCGGCATCTGCCAGGCTTTGTTGACGCGGCGATTGGAGCCGTTTGGCCGGAACGTCATCAGCTCGAGATTGTCGGGCTGCGCTTGGAAATCGTAGAGCGCGGCGGCGGAATGCACGGCGTTGCGGAAGGCCGGGTGCTCGGTGACGTCGCCGATGAGCTTGCCGTCAAGATAGACGGTGCGGCCATCCCTGAGTGACTTGATGTGCTCGGCGCCGGTCTTGCAATCGCTCATGTCAAACTCCGTGAAGCGGCAATCCAATGACGCCGTGCAGGATCAGGTGAGGCCGTCGAGACCCTTGATGTCAGCGGCGGCAAGCCCACCGACGCGATGATTGGGCCGGCCGCGCGTCGCGTAGGCACAGATCAGCGCGATCTCGTCGGGCAGGGGGGCCTCGTGCAGCGTGATGCTGATGCCGTCATAGTGCGAGCGGACGTAGAGCGCGTCCTTGTGCGCGAACGGAATATCGATAGTCGCACCCGGAGCCGCGCGCTTGGTGAACGAGGAAATCCACGCCTTGCCGCCGCCGGCCGCTTCGCGCATCACGTTGCCGAAGGTCGTGGTCAGCATGGCGTTACCGTGCTCCTGCTCGCCGGCAAGCCCGATCACCGCGGCCTTGCCGTAGCTCACGGGTTTGTAGGGCGCGAGCAAAGCAACTGCGATGGCGCAAATCTCCCGACCGATGGCCTCGCTCGCTGCCGTCAGCGGCGACAAGTCTTCCACGTACTTGCCGGCAAACGGATTTGGCACGACCGCCACCACGGCGCTTTTGCGCAGCGGCGGCTCGGTGCGCCGCCCGGCCTCACCTCGCACCTCATCGACGAACGTCAGGATCCGCTTAATTTCCATGAGCGCGCCTCATTGGGACGCCGCGATCAGAGCGCCGCGGCGTCCCGCGACTATGTCGCAAAGACTATCCGGTCACGAGCCGCTCAGCACGTCGCCGAAGCGGACCCAGCTCTTGCCGTCGAACTTGGTCAACTGCTGCTGCGTCACCGGATAGTAGTTGGTCGGGCTGGTGTTGAGCGTGATACCCGGCAAGAGCAGCGGCAGCTGCAGGTCGTGGATATTGGTCGCCTGCTTGAGGATGTTCTCGCGGGTAAGATCGTTGCCGGCCTGCTTGAGCACCTGCACCCAGGTCTGTGCGATCGACAGGCCGATCTCGTTCTGCGGATCGTTGATGTCGCCTTGCGGATAGTATTTGGCCATGAATTCGCGATACCAGGCGATCCCCGGATCGCTGGCGAATTGCGGGTCGCTCGGGTCCTTGATGTAGGCCGTGGAGATGATGCCGACCGACTTGTCGAGGCCGGCCGGCGTCAGCACGGTCGCGATCGACGAGGCGTTGTTGACTAGGAACTGGGTCGGATGCCAGTCGATGTCGTAGGCTTTGCGGATCGCCTGCGCCGCCACCTTGTTGGTGGTAGCGCTGAAGAACACGTTGGCGCCGGAATCCTTGAGCGTCACGATCTGTGAATCGACCGTGGGATCGGACACCTCATAGGTCACTTCCTTGACGATCAATTTGCCCGCATCGGCACCGAGGCCGTATTTGAATCCGTTGACGAAGTCCTTGCCGTAATCGTCGTTCTGATAAAGCACGGCGATCTTGGCATCCTTGATATTGCCGACGATGTACTTGCCGTAGATCACGCCCTCATTGCGATAGGTCGGATACCAGCCCATGGTCCACGGGAATTCCTTCGGATTGGCGCCCCACTTGGACGCTCCCGTGGCGAGGAAGATCTGCGGCACCTGCTTGGAATTCATGTATTTGATGATGGCGGAGTTGGTCGGCGTTCCCATGGTGCCGACGATGGCCAGCACATTGTCTTCCTCGACCAATTTGCGGTGCTGCTCGACGGTACGCGGCGGGCTATAGCCGTCATCGAGCGAAATCAGCTTGATCTTGCGGCCGTTCACCCCGCCCTGCTCGTTGATCATGGTGTAGTAGGCCGCCTGCACCCGGCCCTGGGTGCTGTAGGACGACAGCGGTCCGCTATACGGGTTGGTCTGACCGATAACGATTTCGGTGTCGCTGGCGCCGGGGTCGTATTTGTTCTGCGCCAGAGCCACGCCGGTCCCCAGCACAAGCGCTATTGCTAGAATGGCCGCATTTGAGGATTGCATCGACATGACCGTCTCCACTGCCTCCACTACCTCTTTGGGCTCGCGCCCGTTTGCTACCCCGGCTAAACCGTCGTCACCACTTCTTCTCTCGGAATTCCCCGCTCGGCCGCGATCTTGCGCTCGAGCGCGTTGCGCGCGTGGACGCGCGCGACATCGGACGCGATGTTGATCAGGCGGCGCTCGCCGAGCCGGCGCAGTGTCGCGTGCTGCACCTCCAGCACGTGGTCGTCTTCCTTGAAGGCTTCCTCAATCGAGCGGAACAATTGCTCGGTCGCTTCCGGATCGTTTTGCCGGTGGCCATTGGCCGTGGACCAGAAGAACCAGGTTGTGTCCTCGGTTTCCGGCGTGATGCCGTAGAACATGCGAAGGCCGAAGCCGCCGTCGCGGTTGCCTTTTTCATAGGCTCCCGTGCCGACGTCGACGGCGCCGGTGAATTGGAGAATGCAGGATGGGGCGACGTATTCGAATTCACCCCAACGATCGACGCGGCCCTTGAACGGCACGGCGCCGGCGTAAAGATTCGGCGGCTCGCAATTGAGCATCCAGCGGATGAATTTGACGCCGTCGGGGGTCGGCGTCGTCTCCATCTTGGCGGTCGCGTAGGCGTCCGGATTGCTCGACAGCGTCGACTTGTGGACGTAGGCGGCGTGCGTCTGATCGAGCAAATTGTCCGACGCCAACAGATAATTGCATTTGAGAATTTCGCTCTTGGCCTTGTAGGGCCAGGTGTCATGCCATGGATAGCTGACGATTTGCGAAGGGGCAGCCTTTTCCGACTCGCCCATCCAGATCCAGACGATGTCGTTGCGCTCCTCGATCGGGAAGCTGCGGACCTTGGCCGCTGCTGGAATCTTTTCTTGCCCGGGAATGTCGACACAGCGACCGGCGCCGTCGAACAGCATGCCGTGATATTCGCAGCGGATATTGTTGTCGAACACCTCGCCCTGCGACAGCGGCATGCCGCGATGGCAGCAGCGGTCCTCCAGCGCCGCGATGCGGCTGTCGGCGCCCCGATACATCACGATCGGCTCGTCGAGAATGGTGCGGGCGAGCGGCTTCTTGGTGATCTCGCTCGACCAGCCGGCGGCGTACCAGGCGTTCATCAGATACATCGCTGTCCTCCCCTGGAGCAGGCGGCGCGGCGTTGAACGGTCCGCTATCGTTGCATGCTGCATACCTTATTTCAATTGCTTTCTTTCGAAGCTATATTCGACGACGACCGAACCCGGAAAATGCGGTTGGCGGCGCCGCGAACGACCCCGGCTATGCCGTTTGGCATGAAATAGACCGAGGCCACCAGAAAGGCGCCATAGACCGCCCACGGCGCCGATTTCGAAATGCTGTCGGCGATGTTGGGGACGAATTCGATGAAGAAGGCGCCGTAGATCGCGCCGGATATCGAGGCGAAGCCGCCGATGACGATGCCGACTAGAAACGAGATCGACAGCAGGAATCCGAAACTGTCCGGGGCGACAAATTGCACGGCGATCGCGCTGAGCGCGCCGCCGACCCCGGTGAAGAGCGCGCTGACGCCGAAGGTCAGCGTCTTGTAGAGCGCGGTATTGACGCCCATGGTCGCCGCAGCCGTTGGATTATCGCGAATGGCCACCAGCGCGCGGCCGACGCGACCCCGGACGAGGCGAGAGCCGACGATAAACATCACAACCGCCACGGCCAGCGCGAAGAAGTAGAGCCACTGATCGGGACTGAGTGGCAGATGCCAGGGCGCCTGCGGCTTGAGGATGTTGATGCCCTGCACGCCGCCCGTCCATTCCTCAATGCCTTTGTATTTGAGGATTTGCGGCGTCGCGACCGCGAGCGCAAAGGTGGCTAGCGCTAGGTAAAGCCCTTCGAGCCGCAAGGCCGGCAGGCCGAACAGGAAACCGGCGACAAAGCAGGCCAGGCCGGCCGCCGGCAGCGTCGACCAATAAGGCAGGTCCCAGCGATCCATCATGATCGCGGCGACATAGGACCCGAGCGCAAAGAAGGCGCCGTGCCCGAGCGAGATCTGGCCGTTGTAGCCGGTCAGGATATTGAGACCGAGAAGCGCGATCGCGTAGGCGATCATCAAGGTGAGCTGGAAGGTCCGATAGTTGCTGACGAGAAACGGCAAGACGATAGCGACCAAGAGCAGCAAGGCGATCGCGATCGCGCGGCGCGTACGTTCGGAGCTACGCGATGCGGTCCTGTCGGCACGGCCGGCATCGGAAAGCATTTCGCTCGCCATGCTCAGACCCGCGACACGACAGTGTTGCCGAACAGGCCGGAAGGCCGAACGGTCAGCACGCCGACGATGATGACCAGCGCCAGCGTCAATTTCAGATCGGTGCCGACGACATAAGCACCGGCAAGGTTCTCGACCACGCCGAGCAGGAGGCCGCCGGCGACCGCGCCGGCCGGCGAGTCGATGCCGCCGAGCAATGCGCCGGCAAAGCCGTAAAGCAGGATGCCCGACATCATGTTGGGATCAAGATACACAATCGGGGCGACCATCATACCGGCGACCGCGCCAAGCGCCGCGGCAATTCCCCAGCCGAGCGCCAGCATCAGATCGACGCGCACGCCAACGAGCCGGCTCGATATCGGATTGTACGCGGCCGCGCGCATCGCCAGGCCAAGGCTGGTGAAGCGGAAGAAGACAAACAGCACGGCAAGCTCGATCAGCATGACGATGAGCGAGCCGAACTCATGACTGGTGATGTATTTGTTGCCGGGAAACACATTGTCGAGAAACGGGCTGGGAAAGGTCTGCACCGAATAGGTCCAAATCCATCCGGCGACGCTGTTGAAAATCACCAACAGCCCGATGAAGATCACGACCACGGACAGCACTGAGCGCGCCGCCACCGGCCGCACCACAAAACGTTCCAGCAAGACGCCGATGACGAACGAGGCGACGACAACGATCACGAAAGCCTCCCAATAGGGGACACCGGCGCGGATCAGCGTCCAGGCTCCGTAGGTCGAGAACATCGCCATTTCGCCCTGGGCGAAATTAACCAGATGGGTGGCCTGATAGACCATGACCAAAGCCAGCGCGATGCTGGCATAAATGCCACCGGTCGCGAGCCCGGAAATGATCTGGTGCAGCAATGCTTCCATGTTTGCTCAGTAGCCGAGGTAAGACCGCCGCACGGCTGTGTTCTGCTTGATGTCGTCGGCGGAGCCGGACAAAACGACGCGGCCGGTTTCCAGCAAATAGGCATGGTCGGCGAGATCGAGCGCCAGATTGGCGTTCTGTTCGACCAGAAGCATGCTGACTTTCTGCTCGCGGTTAATCGCCCGCATGATGGCAAATATTTCCTGCACTACCAGCGGCGCCAAGCCGAACGACGGCTCGTCGAGCAGAAACAGCTTCGGCCGCATCATCAGTCCGCGGCTGATCGCCAGCATCTGCTGCTCGCCGCCCGACAGCGTGCCGGCTTGCTGCCGGCGCCGTTCTTTAAGTCTTGGAAAGTAGTTGAAGACCACGTCGAAATCGCGCCCGACATTGGCGTGATCACGCCGCGCATGGGCGCCGAGCCTCAAGTTTTCTTCGACGGTGAATTCCGCGAACGTGCCGCGGCCGTCGGGCACGTGGGCGATGCCGCGTCGCGCAATGTCTTCCGCTTTGCGCCCGTCGATCCGCGCGCCTTCGAAGCGGACTTCGCCGATGGTTTTGACCAGGCCTGAGATGGCGCGCAGCGTCGTCGTCTTGCCGGCGCCGTTGGCGCCAAGAAGCGTGGTGATGCCACCCTGCTCGAGAGCAAAACTAAGACCGTGGAGCGCCTGCGTCGCACCGTAAAAGGCGCCGAGATTTGCCACTTCGAGCAGAGCAGCCATCACCGCGCGTGTCCGAGATAAGCGTCGATCACGTCGGGCTGCTGCTGCACCTCGCGCGGCGGTCCGTCGGCGATTTTGCGGCCGAAATTGAGCGCGACGACGGTGTCGGACGCGCTCATCACCAGATTCATGTGATGCTCGACCAACAGCGTGGTGACGCCCAGCCGATCGCGGATTTGCCAGATCAGGTCACGCAGGTGATCGACCTCATCGCGATTGAGCCCGGCCGCCGGTTCGTCGAGCAAGAGCAGCTTGGGCTCGGACGCCAACGCGCGGGCCAATTCCACCCGCTTGCGATGGCCGAACGGCAAGTCCCCGACCATGCGATCGGCGACCTCGCGCAGGTTCACAAACGCGACCAACTCGTGGGCGCGGCCGCGCAGGAATTCCTCTTCGCGGGCTACGATCGGCGCCGCTAAGGCATGGGCGACAAAGCCGGCGCCGGTTCGAGCGTGTCCGCCGAGCATGATGTTTTCGAGTACGGTGAGCGAGCCGAACAATGCCAGGTTCTGGAACGTGCGGCCGATACCGAGCGACGTCATGCGGTGCGCCGGCGCGCCGGTCAGGCGATGCCCGTCAAAGACGATCTCGCCCTCCCAGGCGCGATAAAGCTGCGACAGGCAATTGAACAAGGTGGTCTTGCCGGCGCCGTTCGGGCCGATCAGGCCGCAAATCTGCGCGTGCGCAACCTCGAAGCTGACATGATCGAGCGCGACGACGCCGCCGAACCGCACCGTCACGTCGCGCATGGTGAGGAGGGAAGTGGTGGCGATTGCCGTGATCCGCGCTAACTGTCGATGGCCGCAAATTGTCGTGAGCCAAGATCGTCTTAAGTCTCGAGCCGCAATTGTCTTGCGGCCGTCGTCCAGCCGATAGTAAGATTAGCTAACTTTCGAAGGTATACAAGGCGGAATTTTTCATCAACGCAGCGCGGCGCTGCCGGATTGTTTGAGAATCGCAGCAAATCGGGTTAAGCACGAGTCATGCCGGTTGAAAAAAGAAAGCTCAGAGAGAAGGCGACGCGCCCTTCTTCGAGTCACACGCACAAAAAAGCACCGTTGACGATTTCGCGGGCCGAAATGCTGATCAACGGCTCCGACCGTAACTTCCGCCGGCTGGTCCACGGCCTGTTCGGATTCTTCGCGCGGCACGAAGCCGTGCGCAGCGGCCATGGCGCGCGCATCGGCCTGGCTGGTATCGAATACACGACCTTGATCTCGATCCGGCACCTCGATGCCGAAGAAGGCGACGTTAACGTCAACCGCGTCGCCGAGCATCTTCATCTCAGCGGTGCGTTCGTCACTACCGTTACCAATAAGCTCCTCAAGCGCGGCCTGATCCACAAGTCGATCGACCCGGACGACCGGCGCCGGGTGAAGCTTCAAGTCTCCGCGAAGGGGGATGCGCTCTTAGCCGAGCTCGCTCCGGTGCAGCGGCAAGTCAACGACGCGCAGTTTGGCTGTTTAAGCCAGGCCGAATTCCTGCAGCTCCTGGACATGGTGGAGCGTTTGATCGCCAGCAGCGAGGATGCCGTGCGGCTGCAGGCCTATTTCGCCAACGGCCCGGCGTCGAAAATCGTTCCGCACCCGCGCCTTCGCGGGCGAAAAGCGTGACGCGCTAGAATGATTTTTAGTTGCGCATGTCCTTATTGGAAAACCGGGTGCCACTTTTCCGGGACATGCGCGCACTACTGCATCAGCTTCCATTTGCCGTCGACGAGCTTCACCAGCACCAGCGCCCGCTTGTCGACGCCGAAGCTGTAGCCTGGCTTGAAGTTGTAGATGCCGTGGGTGCCGACCACGTCCTTGGCGGTGACCAGAGCATCCCGTAACGCGGTGCGGAATTCCGGCGTGCCGGGCTGCGCGCCGGTGGCGAGAGCCCGCTTCGCCGCATCGAGCATGACCAGCCAGCCGTCGAAGGCATAAGGGCCGAACGCGCCGCGCGCCGGCTCGTTATTGGCCTTCTGATAAGCGGCCGCATACTCCAGCGAAATCTTCTTGGTCGGAGCGGTATCCGGCAACTGGTCGGCCACCACCACCGGGCCGGTCGAGGCGATCACGCCCTCGACCGCGGCGCCGCCGACGCGGACGAAATCCGGGTTGATCAGTGCCGGCGTGCCGTAGATTTCCTTGGTATAGCCGCGCTCGCGCAAAGCGATGAAGGGGAGCGCGCCGGGCGTCCCCGATCCGCCGGTCATCACGGCGTCTGGCGCCGCACTGACGATGTGCAGGGCCTGCGCGGTCACCGACGTGTCGGCGCGCGCATAGCGCTCGTTGGTGACGATCTTGATGCCGTCGGCGGATTTCTCCAGTCCGTTATAGACGAGATCGCCCCAGCCGTCGTTGTAGCCGATATAGCCGACGGTTTTGACGCCGACGGATTTCATGTAGTCGACGACGACGGATACCATGAGCGGCGGCGGCTGCGGGATGCAGACCATCCACGAGCCGGGTTCGCCGGGCACGTCGGCCGGCGCCAGCGCAATCACCGGAACTTTGAGCTCATGACCGACAGTGGTGATCGCCAGCGTCGTCGGCGTAGAGCCGGCGCCCATGAGAACGTCGACTTTGTCCTGCTCGATCAATTTGCGCGCGTCGCGCGTGCCGGTCGACGGATCGGAGGCATCGTCGAGCTGCATCAGGTTTATTTTGACGCCGTTGATCTCGCCCTTATAGACCAAGCCCGCTGCGGCGCCCTTGGCATAAGGGATGCCGATCGACGCGCCCGGTCCGGTCATCGAGGTGACGAGGCCGACGGTGATATCGGCGGCCTTGGCCGGCAGCGCTATCAGTGAAGCGATCGCGGCGGCACCGGCGAGACGCAGCAAATTGCTCACGAGAACCTCCGGGTTTGCGGCGAAAAGCCAATGACCATGCTGTTTCGTCGATAGGTGTGTTCGCGAGACATTTTAAGCTTGAAACAATTTGCCGGCAATGGTTTTGTGACGTTTCAACCAGAGCGGCGGCAGCGAAATGTCCCTGTGGTCCGGATCTCGACATACCACAGATCGCGGCGGTGTTGTGTGGTTGAAGGCGCGGCGGGGCTGACACGTTGGCGCACCCATGACCCCCGACATCGCTCTCATCCTCGGCATTGACGGCATCGCCACCGGATCAATTTACGTTCTCGTCGGGCTTGGCCTGGTTCTGATCTTCTCGGTGACGCGCGTCGTGTTCGTGCCGTTCGGCGACATCGTCGCCTTTTCGGCGCTCACGTTGGCGTCGCTGCAGCTCGGCCGCATGCCCGGCACTGTTTATCTGGTCGCGACTTTGGCGGTCATCGCCTGCCTTGTGGTCAGCATTCATCATTGGCGGCGCCGCCAGCCGGAACGCATTGGGTGGGGCCTTCTTGGCTACGGCGCGCTGCCGTTGATCCCGGCCGCGATCGCCTGGCTGTTCGCCGGCGCGAGCTTGCCCGGTTGGGCGCAAATTCCGCTCGCCGTCGCGCTTGTTGTTCCGATCGCGCCGCTGATCGAGCGCATTGCGCTGCGGCCGATCGCCGACGCTTCGGTCCTGCTTCTGCTCATTGTTTCGGTGGCGCTCACCTTCGCGCTGTCGGGGCTGGGCCTGTTGTTCTTCGGACCGGAAGGTTTCCGCACCAAGCCGCTGACCACCGAGGTGTTCCGGTTCGGCAGTGTGATCGTGACGTCGCAGACGTTGCTGATGGTCGCGACCGCTTTGGTATTCAGCTTGCTGCTGTTTCTGTTCTTCGAGCGCACGCTCGCTGGCAAGGCGCTGCGCGCAACTGCGGTCAACCGCACCGGCGCGCGCATCGTCGGCATCCGGCCGGGCAACACCGGCACGCTGGCATTCTTACTCGCGTCGCTCCTTGGCGCCATATCGGGAATCCTCATCGGGCCGACGACCACGCTGTATTACAATTCCGGCTTCATCATCGGGCTAAAGGCGTTTGTCGGCGCCATCATCGGCGGCCTGGTGAGCTATCCGGGCACCGCCATCGGCGCGGTTTTCATTGGCCTCCTGGAGAGCTTCGCCTCGTTCTGGAGCAGCTCGCTCAAAGAGGTGGTCGTCTTCAGCGTGCTAATCCCGGTGCTGCTGTGGCGCTCGTTGTCGCTCGATCAGACCGATGAGGAAGACGCGGAGGTCGAGGGATGAGCCTTCGTCCCGGCGCCGTATTGCTGGTCCTCGCCATTGCATTTTTGCTGGTGGCGCCGCTGTGGGTCGCCGAGTTCACCATCACCTTGCTCAACTATATCGGCATCTATGCGCTGGTCGCGCTTGGCGTGGTGTTGCTCACCGGCGTCGGCGGATTGACGTCGTTTGGCCAAGCCGCGTTTGTCGGCATCGGCGCTTACGCGACGGCCTGGCTGACGACGGCGCATGGCGCTTCGCCCTGGCTCGGCCTGTTATTTGCACTGGCCCTCACCGGCATTGTCGCGGCGCTTCTCGGCGCCGTTACGTTACGGCTCGGCGGCCATTTTCTGCCGCTCGGCACCATCGCCTGGGGTTTGTCGATCTATTTTCTATTCGGCAACATGGAGACGCTCGGCCGCAACAACGGCATCAGCGGCGTGCCACCGATCACCATCGGACCGCTGTCACTCGAGCCCAATAGCGCGATCTATTATCTGATCTGGGGCATGCTCGCGATCGCCTGCGCCGTCATCGCCAACCTCCTGAACTCGCGCGAGGGGCGGGCGGTTCGCAGCCTGCGCGGCGGCGTCGTAATGGTCGAAAGTCTCGGCATCAGCGTGTTTCGCATCCGGCTGATCATCTTCGTCATCGCCGCCGTGCTCGCCGGACTGTCCGGCTGGCTATACGCCCATATGAGCCGCTATGTCAGCCCGGCGCCATTCGATCTGCGCATGGGCATCCAGTATCTGTTCATGGCGATCCTCGGCGGCTCGGGACAAATCCTGGGCGCCGTGGTCGGCGCGGCTCTCGTTACGTTGTTGCAAAACGCGCTGCAGGATGTGCTGCCGCACTTCGCGGCCAACGGCCAGCAGCTGGAAGTCATCGTTTTTGCCATCATTTACGTGCTGGCCTTGCAATTTGCCCGGCGCGGGGTGATGCCGCTCGTGTTGCGTTATTTGCCAGGGCGGACCAAACCCGTGATCGCTGCGGCCGAACCGTTGCCGCGACGCGCCATGCCGCAACGCGGCACGCCGCTGTTGACGGTCGAACGGCTGCTCAAGCGCTTCGGCGGCCTCGAAGCCGTCAGTCGCGTTGGCTTCAAGGTCGAAGCCGGCGAAATCGTCGGCCTGATCGGCCCGAACGGCGCCGGCAAGAGCACCGTGTTCAATCTCATTACGGGAGCGCTGAAGAGCGACGACGGTCATATTTCCTTCCTTGGCGAGGACATTACCCGCGCCGGCCAGCGCCGCATTGCCGAGGCCGGAATCGCCCGCACTTTTCAGCATGTGAAGCTGCGGCCAACCATGTCGCTGATCGACAATGTGCTGCTTGGTACCTACGTGCGCACGCGCGCCGGCTTTCTCCAAGGCGCGCTGCGGCTGGACCGTGGCGAGGAGGCGCGGGCTCGTTTCGAAGCCTTGGTCCAGCTCAAGCAAGTCGGGCTTGGCGACCGGCCTTACGATCAGGCCGGCAACCTGCCGCTCGGTCGCCAGCGCATCCTCGAAGTCGCGCGTGCGCTCGCCGCCGATCCGGCGTTGATCATTCTCGACGAACCGGCCGCAGGCCTGAGCCGGCCCGAAAAGCTGGCGCTGGCGGATTTGCTCCGCGGTCTGCGCACCGAGGGCGTGACCGTGCTGCTGGTCGAACACGACGTCGAATTTGTCATGGGCTTGGTGGACCGGATCATGGTGATGGATTTCGGCTCCAAGCTGGTCGAAGGATCTCCGGCCATGGTGCGCGCCGACCCGCGCGTCCAGGAGGCCTATCTGGGCAGCGTGGCATGACGGCGCTCCTCGAAATCAAGGACCTGCATGTCGCCTACGGCAAGGTCGAGGCCGTGCGCGGCGTCGCATTGACGATGCAGCCCGGCCAGATCGTCACTGTCATCGGCCCGAATGGCGCCGGCAAGACCACCTTGCTTGCGGCGGCGGCCGGACTGCTGCGCTGCCGGGGCCAAGTGATCTACGATGGCGTCGATCTCGAGCGACTTGACGTCGAAGAGCGCGTTGAACGCGGTTTCTGTCTAGTGCCGGAAAGCCGCGAGCTGTTCGGCGACCTGACGGTTGCCGATAATCTCTTGCTCGGTGCATATACCCGGCGCCGCAACGGGGCCGAGGTGAAACAAAGCCTGCAGCAGGTTTATGCGCGCTTTCCCCGCCTCGCCGAGCGCCGTCGGCAGAAGGCGCAGACGCTGTCCGGCGGCGAACGGCAGATGCTGGCGCTTGGCCGCGCGCTGATGGCGAAGCCGCGGCTTCTTTTACTCGATGAGCCGAGCCTCGGACTGGCGCCGCTGATCGTGCGTGAAATTCTTCGCATCGTCGCCTCGTTGCGCGATCTCGGCGTGTCGATCCTCCTGGTAGAGCAAAACGCCCGCGCCGCGCTCGAGACCGCCGACTACGGCTACGTGCTCGAAATGGGCGAAATCACCCACCAAGGTCCGGCTGCCGCGCTCGCCCACGATCCGCGCGTGGTCGCGACCTATCTCGGCGGATCGGCCTGATGGTGGCGCCGGCGGGCTATGACGACGTGGTGCTGGCCGCACCGCTCACGGTTCCCTACGTTCGCTATTCCATCAGGAGCGCGCATTGGTTCCTCGGCAGTGCGCTCGCCGGACTGATCGCCGCGGCGAAAATACCGAAGTCGCGCATCGACGGCCTTGCGGTCGCAAGCTTCACGCTCGCACCCGACACGGCGGTTGGCTTGACGCAGCACCTGGGGCTGACGGTGCGATGGCTCGACCACGTGCCGATGGGCGGCGCCTCCGGCATCGTCTCGATCCGGCGCGCCGCGCGCGCGGTACAGAGCGGCGATGCCGAGATCGTCGCTTGCATCGGCGGCGACACCAACCATACCGACAGCTTCCGCCGCAGCACTTCGGCGTTCAGCCAGTTCTCACAGGATGCCGTTTATCCCTACGGCTCAGGCGGCCCGAATACGAGTTTCGCTTTTCTCACCGCCTATTACATGCGGACATTCGGCGCGGAGCGGAAGGATTTCGGCAAACTGTGTGTCGCCCAGCGCAATAATGCGCTGAAAAATCCCATTGCGTTGTTCAAAAAGCCGCTGACGCTCGAGCAATATCTCGACGCGCGCCTCGTTGCCGACCCGCTGCGGCTATTCGACTGCGTCATGCCTTGTGCCGGCGCGGAGGGGTTTCTGGTGATGCGGCGCGCGACCGCGGTAGAATTTGGCTTGCGCTTCGCCCGACTGCTCGGCGCCATTGAGCGGCACAACGCCTTTCCCGACGATCCGGTGCAATATCGCGGCGGCTGGGCGATGGATCGCGACGCGCTCTACGCGCAGGCAGCGGTCGGACCGGACGATATCGATTTTCTTGAAACCTACGACGACTATCCGGTGATCAACGTGTTGCAGTTCGAGGGGCTCGGTTTCTGCAAGGAAGGTGAAGGGACGGCGTTCATTCGTGCCAATACGTTCGAGGCCCACGGGAGTTTTCCGTTCAACACCTGCGGCGGGCAACTGTCGGTCGGGCAGGCCGGTGCTGCCGGTGGCCACCTCGGCATCACCGAGGCCATTCGTCAGCTCACCGGCGAGACAAGGGGCGCGCGCGTCGCCAAGGCGCGGCACGGATTGGTCTCGGGCTTCGGCATGATCAACTACGATCGCGGGGTCTGCAGCGGCGCCGCCTTGCTGGCCGCGGCTTAGCCCTGTTGATCGCGAAGGAACGGAAGATGCCAAAAGCTGCGAAAATTCCCAAGCGCAAGAATCCGATCCTGCGCACGCGCCAGCCGACGCTGCCGCCGGCAGCGCGCAGCCGTGTCGCACTCGGTTTGACGGCAGCGGCGGCCCGCGGCCGGTTCGAGCTGCAAATCTGCCGCGACTGCGGCGCGATCCAGTACCCGCCGCGTGAGGTCTGTCGCGATTGCCTGTCGCACCGCCTAGTCTGGCGGCAACAGGATGGCCGCGGCGAGCTTCTCACTGAGACGACATTGCGCAACGCGCAGGAATTATACTTCCGCGAACGGCTGCCGTGGCCCGTCGGCATCGTTCGCCTCGACACTGGCGTCAATGTCATTGCCTATTTGCATGAAAGGGTTGGAACCGCGCCCTGCCGCGTGCGCGTCGAAGCAGCGCTTGACCGGGCCGGGCAGGCGGCGCTGATCGCCGTGCCGGAACAGGGGAGGCCGGATTTGTCGGACGATCCAAGGCTGCGCGAAATGACCTGCGATCCGCGCGGGCGTAAGGTCCTGGTGACTGATGGCAAATCGGTGGTCGGACAAGCCATCGTGCGCGCGCTCGCTGCGGCCGGCGCGGAGGTCATCTGGATCGGCGAAGCCGAGCCGTGGAAAAAGGTTGCCGGCTTGGAAGCGTTGCGCGAGCTGCCGCCGGCGACCATCGTCCCGCTCGATGTCACCGACGGCAAATCGGTGCGGGAGCTTGCCGGCGAGATCGGCGCCAAGGTCGATATCCTGATCAACACCGCCGATCATCACAGCGCGTTTTCCGCCGCCTCGCGCCGTGGCATCGAAACCGCGCAATCGCAAATGGATGTGAATTATCTGGGCCTGTTGCGGCTCGCACAGGAATTTGCGCCGCTGCTCAAGGCGCGCGCAGCCGATGAGCCGGTAAACGCGATCGCCTGGGTCAATCTGCTGTCGATATTCGCACTCGCCAATTATCCGCCGCATGGCACCTACTCGGCCTCGAAGGCAGCCGCTTGTTCGTTGTCGCAAGCGTTGCGTGCTGAACTGCGCCCCGCCGGCGTTCGTGTGATCAATCTCTTTCCCGGTCCGATCGACGATGAATGGGACCAGCTGGAAATGCCGCCGAAGCTTTCGCCCGGGTCGCTGGCTGCGGCCGTGGTGGAGGCGCTGAAAGGCTCGGTCGAGGACGTCTACCCGGGCGACGTCGCGCAGGACTGGCTGGCACGGCATCTCGACAATCCGAAAGCGCTCGAGCGCGAGCTCGAAGAAGGCGCGCGATGAAAGTTGCCAAAAAAGCACCTGCCAAAAAGCGCTCGCCAAAAGCGATGACGAACGATCCAGCGGCGTTGCTGAGTGGCGTCATCACGCCGCGCGGCGTCACCCTGGTCGACCTGACCCAAACACTGTCGCCGGATTTTCCGCCGATCGTGCTGCCGCCGGAAATGGGCCAAAGCCGCCCGTTCCGCATCGAGGAAATCTCCCGCTACGACGATCGCGGGCCCGCCTGGTACTGGAATAATGTCAGCTTCGGCGAGCATACCGGCACACATTTCGACGCGCCAATTCACTGGATTTCCGGCCGCGATTTGCCGGACAATTCGGTCGATGCGCTGCCGATCGAGCATTTCATTGCGCCGGCCTGCGTCATCGATTGCAGCACTGAAGCGCAGAACGACGCCGATTTCCTGCTCACCGCGGCGCACGTCAAAGCTTGGGAAAAACGCCACGGCCGCATAGCGGTAGCGTCATGGGTGTTGATGCGGACGGACTGGTGGAAGCGCACCGATCCGGTGGCTTATCAAAATCTCGACGACAGCGGCCAGCACACGCCGGGTCCCGGTCCGGACTGCGTGCGCTTCCTGGTGCAGGAGCGCGACGTGCTCGGCTTCGGCACCGAAACGATCGGCACCGACGCCGGCCAGGCGGCGCATTTCAAGCCGCCCTATCCATGCCATTACTATATGCACGGTGCCGGCAAATATGGGCTGCAATGTCTTCGCAACCTCGATCGCCTGCCGGCGACCGGCGCCCTCATCGTTGCCGCCCCGCTTAAGATCCTTCAAGGCAGCGGCAGCCCGCTGCGCGTGTTTGCGATCGTGCCGAAGCGCTGACCTTCGCCAACATCAGGACGGCAAGCGCCGTCGAACGTAGCGACCGCGCCCGACGGCGTTATCGACAAGCGCATCATCGCGCAGAACGGCGTGACCGCGCACCAACGCGTGGCGCACCCGCCCCTTGAAGCGATGGCCCTCATAGATCGAATACCCGGCGCTCGACACCACGTCGCCACGCTGCAGCGTCCATTCGGCGCCGAGATCGACCAGCGCCAGATCGGCATCGAGCCCCGGGCTTATGCTTCCCTTCAAGTGGCCGAGCCCCATGATACGCGCCGGATTGGTTGCGGCTAACGCGGCGATGCGTTCAAGCGGCAAGCCGCGTTTGTGGTGCCCTTCGCTGAGCAGGACCGGAAGCAACGTCTCGAGTCCGGGACAGCCGGGCGACGCTGTCCAGATGCCGCCGGCCTTGGCGGAAATATCGCGATGCACGTGATCGGTGGCGACGGTGTCGATCTCGCCGTCGCGCAGCCCTCGCCACAACCGCTCGCGATCTGACGCTTCGCGGAGCGGCGGATTGATCTTGCCAGCGTCGCCGCCGGACCAGCCGATATCGTGTGTCAGATAATGCGGACAGGTTTCGATGTGCACCGTTGCCCCGGCGCCGCGATGCCGCAGCGCTGCCTCCAAAGCTTCGGCCGAAGACGTGTGGACGACGTAAAGCGGCGCGCCCGCCGTGTGGGCGATATAGGCGGCGCGCTGGACCGCGTCGGCCTCGACGAACGGCGGGCGCGTTGCGTTCCAGGTTTTGAGACTTCCGGTGCCGTCAGGGTCTGTCGCTTTGAGCCGACCGCGCAGCACCCAAGCGATCTCGATCGTTTCCGGATGCGGACAAACCATGCCGCCGTTCTGCGCGGCAGCTTCGCACAGCCGGAACAGAAAGCCGTCGTCGATATCCGGCAGGCCGAGACGAGCGCCTTCGCCGCCGCGATTGTTCATGAAAATCTTGAAACTCGGCGCGCCGTAATCGTGGACATAGGCCGGAACGCCGGCGAGCTGCGCCTCGGTCGAAATGATGAAATGGTAGCCGAAGTCGATGCGTGCGCCCTTCTCGGTGACGGCGACGACATCGTCGAAGATCGTCTCGAACGGCTCGGTCGCCATCAGATAGGGGATGAAGGTGGTGACGCCGCCCTTGGCCGCCGCCGCCGTTTCCCGGTCGGCGTCAGCCGGCTCGCGTGGGCGCGAAATGTCCTTGCCGTGGCCAAGATGCAGGTGCACGTCGACGGCGCCGGGTATGATCACGAGGCCTCGCGCCGAGATCTCCTCGTGCGCGGCAGCAGCCTCGCCGGGCGCGAGAACAGCGGCGATCTTGCCGTCGCGGACGGCGATATCGCACGCCGCGCGTCCGCGCCCGGGAAGGATGGCGTCGCCGCCTCTGATCACGAGATCGAAAGCGTTCATCGTCTTGGTCTTCGCGATTTCTCAGCCGATCGCCCGCAGGGCGGCAAGCGCGTCGTCGGTCGGCATCACGTCGGCGTATTTCGACGCCATGTCGAACAGATTGACCGCGTGCGACGTCGTGGAGCGATCGTAGACCGCATCCTCGGGAACCAAAACACGGAAGTTGTAGGCGAAGGCGTCGACCACGCTGCCGCGCACGCAGCCGCTGGTGGTGCATCCGGTGACAACCAGCGTATCCGCAGCGACGTTGATCAAATAGCTGGCCAGCGGCGTGCCGAAGAACGCACTGGGATGCTTCTTGGGTAGCAGGATATCGTTGGTGCGCGGCGCGACCTGGGCGACGAACTCGTAGCCTTTCGCCGCCACCGTCATGATAGCCGGGACTTTGTCGGATAGCCGACCGTAATCGAAGCTTTCCTTGGGCGATACGTGCGGATAGAGCACTGGCCAGCCGCGCTCGCGAAAATGGCCGAGAAGGTGCGCGATGTTGGCAACCGCCGCCCAGCCGACATCGCCGCAGGCAGTCGGAAATTCCTTGATCGCTTCCCAGAACGGCTTCGGCGTTGTGCCGACGGTGCGGTATTGGACGTCGATGATGAGCAACGCCGGCCGCGTGCCGAGCCCGGACGTCCGGCCGAAACCGGCGGCGTTATAGGCGCGCTGCTCGTCCGGTGAGATGATGCCGTCCCAGGGCCGCGGCGTTGCGCTCTTGGTCATTGTGCATTCCTCACACGCGATAGCGCGCCTCGCGCGCGTCCCATTCGTCCTTAGCGACGGTGCGCTGGCGTTCCTCGAACGAGGCAAGCCGATCCGAAACCGACCGCAGCGAACCTTCGCTCTTGAGCACGCTCAGCACGTCGTAGGACGCTTTCAGCGCGGCCTGCAGCGCCGCATTGGCGTAAAGCACGATCGAGAAGCCGAGTTCGGCAAGTTTCTCACGCCCAGGATCAGGCGTCTTGCCGCCGAACACGATGTTGGCGACTTGCGGCACATCGAGGGCTTTGGGAATGCGGGCGAGTTCCTCAAGCGTGGTCGGCGCCTCGACAAAAGTCGCGTCGGCGCCGGCGGCGACATAAGCCTGGGCGCGCTCAAGCGCCCGCTCCAGGCCTTCGACTGCGTACGCATCAGTGCGCGCGATAATCTGCAGTGATTGATCGTGGCGCGTGTCGACAGCCGCCTTGATTTTCTGCACCATCTCCTCCCGCGCGATCACGTCCTTGCCGGCAAAGTGTCCGCATTTCTTCGGGAACACTTGGTCTTCGATCTGGATGCCGGCTGCGCCGGCGCGCTCCAAGGCGCGAACCGCACGCACGACGTTGACCGCATTGCCATAGCCGGTATCGGCATCGACGATGATCGGGACCGATACCGCCTCCGCGATCGCCGCCGCCGTATCGCGGACCTCGGTCATGGTCGTGAGCCCGACATCCGGCGCGCCCAGCAGCATGTTGGCGATGCCGGCGCCGGTGACGTACACCGCCTCGAAGCCGAGCTCTTCGATGACCCGTGCGAACAGGGCGTTGGCCGCGCCGGGCACCGTCACCGCGGCACGGCGCGCCAACAGCTCTTTCAGTCGTTGGGGGTTGTTCATTGGTTCACTTCTGGGCGAAGACGAGCGTTGCACCAATGGCGACTGGTCACCCGGCGATCGGCTTAGTAGATATCAGCGCCAGATGCTCCGAGGCTAGGTCATTTTCCGGATGTCGACCGAAAACGCGCGCCGCATTCTGCGGCGGGAATCACAGCCGCACCTGTTCCGCCCTTTGACGCTGCGGTCGGTCGAGACGCGCAATCGCATCATGATGTCGCCGATGTGCCAGTATTCGGCGCAGGACGGCCTCGCCGACGATTGGCATTTCGCGCACCTGGCCGCGCGCGCCGTCGGCGGTGCCGGCATCGTCTGCGTCGAAGCCTGCCACGTGGAACCCCGCGGCCGCATCACCAAGCATTGCCTTGGATTGTGGAACGACCAGCAGCGCGACCGCTTGGCGCGGATCGCCGCCTTTGTCACGGCGCAGGGCGCAGTACCGGCCATTCAGCTCGCGCATTCCGGGCGCAAAGGCTCGGTGTCGCGGCCCTGGGAAGGAACGCAGCCTCTAACGGCCGCGGAAGGCGCGTGGGAGGTGATTTGCCCGTCGCCCGCGCCGTTCGGCAATCGCACGACCGCGCTGCGCGCCATGGACGACGCGGCGATCGCCGCGGTCATTGCGGCGTTCAAGTCGGCGACACGCCGCGCCCGCGAAGCGGGCTTCAAGATCCTCGAGTTGCATGCCGCGCACGGCTATCTGATCAACGAATTTCTGGCCGCCTCGAGCAACCAACGCACCGATCGCTATGGCGGCTCGTTCGAGAACCGCGCGCGTTTTCTCTGTGAGACGATTGATGCGATCCGGGAAGAGTGGCCGACGGAGTTGCCGCTGTTCGTGCGGCTCTCGGTGACCGAATGGGTGCCCGGCGGATGGGATATCGAGGATACGATCCACCTTTGCCGCATGCTCAAGGACCGCGGCGGCGTCGATCTGATCGATTGCTCCTCCGGCGGCAACGACCCGGCGCAGCGCCTGCCTAGCCATCCCGGCTATCAGGTGCCGTACGCCGAACGCGTGCGCCAGGAGACGGGGATCGCGACGGCCGCCGTCGGCCTGATCTCCTCGCCTGAGGCCGCGGAAGAAATCATCGCCAACGGCCGCGCCGATCTGGTCGCGCTCGGTCGCATCCTGTTGTTCGATCCGTACTGGCCGCTGCATGCGGCCAACGCGCTGAAGGCGAAGACCGTGCCTTGGCCGCTGCAGTATGAGCGCGCCAGTATCTTTTAGAAGGGGTCCACGTTCACACCGTTTTACGCCAATACGCCGCTCCGCCGGGACGAGGAGAGCACGATGGGTTTCGACAAAGGACACAAAGAGTTTCACGCCCTCGATATGGGCGAAGGCTGGCACGCACTGCCCGGCTACCCGGCGGGCATTCAGGAGAAGATCGTCGCCGGCGCGCTCGACGAGAAGGCAAGACGCGGCAACCGCACCCGGCTTCTGCGTTTCGCGCCCGGCACCTACACTACCAAGCCGTTTGTCCACGAATACTGGGAGGAGGTGTTTCTGGTGTCAGGCGACTTGATCGTCGGCAATGACGAAACCGGCAACAGCGGCGAGAAATTCCAAGGCTACACCTACGCAGTGCGTCCGCCCGGCGTGTATCACGGCCCATTCAAGTCGGACGGCGGCTGCCTGTTGTTGGAAACCCACTTCTACAACGAAGACTGAGTGCTCTTTATTCCGCGGCCGGATCGCGGCCACGCGTTTTGGTCGCTGAGCCGAGCTCAGCGCGTCGCGCCTTGGTCGCGGCGGCATCCACGGCGAGGCTGTCGTCTTCGATGCGGCCGGTGAACACGACGCCATAGATGTCGCGCGCCTTGCCGATCGATTCGTAGCCTTCGAGCGCGTCGGTCAGCACGCGAGCCGGATCGCGGGTCAGCGGATCGCCATAGCCGCCGCCGCTAGAGTCGCGGCCGCGAATATGCTGATCCTTGCGGATATGCATGTTCACCAGGTTCGGCAATTTCGTCGTATGGCCGTTGTGGTCGATGAGATGGGTGGAGCCGGGTGTGCCATCATGGCCGCCATTGACGCCGCGTGGCGGAGCGAATTGCCCGTCGCAGGGAATAACCACCTGGACTGGATTCTCCAACGCGGTATAGGTCACCTCCTGCGCCGGCGCGCCGCGATGGCGGCCCGCGCCGGCGGAATCCGCGACCACGCCCAGCGACTCCACCCTGAACGGGTGCTTGAGCTCGTCGATCTCAACACTGTCGCGATACATCAGGCCGGCGATGACCGGGATCGCATAATTGACCCAGCCGTCCGCGGTCGGGCTCGCCGGCCCGCCATTGGTCGAGAGCATCATGCGGTTGACATAGCGGGCGTCGTTGCGCCGATGGTCCTTGCCGGACAACACCGCCATGCCGGCGCCAAGCCCGGTGCCGCCTTCGGCGAGACCGTGGCCCTCGCCGAGACGGGCGAACGCCGATTGGGTGATGTTCACCAGGCGCTCGGCAACATTGGTCGTCGCCGTCGAGCAGCTGTGCGGAAAGACCGGCGAGGCGACGACGCTGTTGTCGGCATATTGGAACGACAGCCGGCGGAATGACCCGGCGTTGCGCGGGATGTCCTTATCGAGACTGTTGAAGATCGCGCCGACCACCGCGCTGGTCGCGGCGGCGCGCGAGGTGTTCAGCCCACAATCGACACAGGGTGGATTGTCGCGCAGATCGACGTCGATCATCGCCTTCTTGGGATCGATCTCGACGGTCACTTTAAGCTCGAGGCCGTTCGGCAGAATGCCTTCGAGCGGATCTGAGTGGCCTTTATTGGTGATCCGCGCCTTCGGAAGCTTGCGGATCGATTCGACCGCGCGCCGCTCCGAATAATCGAACCAGTCCTTGATGAAGGTCTTGATCGTCTTGGGCCCATACTTGCGGTACAGCTCCTTGAGCCGCCGCTCGGCGATGCGCGCCGAGCCGAGCGCTGCGAGCGCGTCGCCATACCATTGATCGGGCACGCGGATGCGCGCCCGGCACATGCGGATGACGTCGGGCTCGTTCTTGTAGTTGCGCTGGATACGCACGCCCGGGAAAACCAGCGCGCCTTCCTCGTACACGTCGAGCGCCTTGGCGAAATAGCTCGACGGAATGCTGTTGCCGATATCGGCCATGTGGCATTTGGCGACGGTGGTGAAGAGATGCTCGCCGCCGATAAAGACCGGCACCAGGAAGGTGTGGTCGGCCGGATGGGTGTTGCCGCCGTAGGGGTCGTTGTCGAGATACGCATCGCCCTCGCGGATGTCGCCTTGGTGATAGCGGCACATATTCTCGGCCTGCAGATGGGCGCCGAAAATGTGGACTGGCAAGCCCTCGGCCGAGGCAAGCAGCTGATTGTCGCCGGTGAGGATGCAGCACGAGAAATCCCGCGCGCTCGATATCACGGCGGAACGCGCGGCGCGCAGCAGCGTGTTGGTCATTTCACGAACGATGCCGTCGAGCCGGTTGGCGATGACGGTCATCACCACCGGATCGAGAGCATCGGATCGCGACGCGCGCTTTGACTGCGCTGCCGGTTTCGACTTCGCTTTGGCTTTCGGCTTCGATTTTGCTTTGGCCATCGTGCTGCTCACTACGACTTCAAGATATAATGGCCCGAGGGGCTGACGGTTGCGCTCATCTGTGGATAGACGACGATGGTCGTGGTCGGCTCCTCGATGATCGCGGGACCGGTGATCAGCGCGCCGGGCTCAAGCTCGCTGCCGCGGAACACTGGCGTCTTGCGCAGATCGTGCGGCCCGAAATAAGCGTCGCGCCGGGTCCACGGCTTCGGCTTGCGCCGCGTCGTCTTCCTGTGCACCGGCTTCGCCGGTTTCGATAAGCGGATCGAAATCCGGCCGCGCCAGTTGACGCATTCGACTTCGCTCTGCTCGTCGCGGACGGCATAGACCCGATCGTGCACGGTGTGGAAAGCCTCGACCAACGCCGCCACGTCTTTCTGGGTGCGGAACCGCTCGACCGGCAGCGGGGTGTCGAGTTCCCAGACCTGCGACTTGTAGCGCGCCTCGACCAGATATTCCTTGCGCGCAGCCGCCCCCTCGGCGCCGTGCAAATTCTTGCAGAACTGATCGAGCGCAGCGTCGATCTCGGACAGCGCTGCGTTGACGCCATCAAGATCAAAGCTGCCGGACATGGTCACCCGGCTTCGCGTCTGCTCGAACACGATGTCCGAATATTGCATGCCGCAAGCAGACATCGCGCTGGCTGTCTTCGGCAAAATCGTGGTCGGACAGCCAAGCTCGCGCGCAATCGGCAGGATATTGAATCCGGCGGCGCCACCGCCCGCGACGATGACGCTCTCGCGCGGATTGACGCCTTCGCTCACCGTGATTTCGTGGATCGCCTTGATCATCAGCTCGTTGGCGATGGTGATGATCGCGAACGCAGTGTCCGGCACGCCGCGCCCTATCTTCTGTGCCAATTTCTCGATCACGCGATGCGCGGCGGCGGCATCGAGCTTCATGCGGCCGCCGTTGAAATAATCCGGGTCGAACCAGCCGAGCACCACGCAAGCATCCGTGACCGTCGGCTGATCGCCACCCGCACCATAACAAGCCGGACCCGGAACAGCGCCGGCGCTTTGCGGGCCGACGCGAAGGAGGCCGCCGGCATCGATCCAGGCGATCGAGCCGCCGCCGGCGCCAATGCTGCGCACATCGACCGTCGACATCGCCACCATGTGGCCGAGCCAGCGGCGGCCGAGCCAGCTGTCGCGGGTGTAGACCAGTTCGCCGTCGCGCACCAAGCCGACGTCGAAGGTGGTGCCGCCGGTATCGCAGACGATGGCGTCGCGTCCGAGATCCTCGATGGTGATGTACGCCTTGCCGGCGACCGGCGCCATTGCCGGGCCGGATTTCAGCATCGTCACCGGCCGTCCGACCACTTCGGTGACGTGCTGGCAACCGCCGGCGGAAGTGCCGATCAGAAGCTCGCCGGCAAATCCGGCGGCGCGCAGATCGCTTTCCATCTCGCGCAGATGCTGCTGCATCAGAGGCTTGAGCGATGCATCGATCGCAGTCGTCGACGCGCGGCGGTATTCGCGGACGATTGGAATAAGCTCGTGGGAGAGGGTGTAGGGCACGCCGGGCAGCTCTTGCTCGATCAGCCGTCCGATCGCCTGCTCGTGGCTGCCGTTGGCGATCGACCACAACAGGCAAACCGAGACCGCCTCGAACTTGCGCTCCGCCAGCGTGCGGATGACCTCGCGCGCCTGCTTCTGGTCGAGCGGCCGCACCACGTTGCCTTGCGCGTCGACGCGCTCGTCGAGCTCGAACGTGTAGCGCCGCGGAATGTAAGGGGGAGGGTAGTCGTAGCTGTAATCGTGCGGATCGTATTTGCCGCCTTCCTTGAGCACCAGCACGTCGCGAAAGCCGCGGGTGGTCAGGAACGCGGTTTTGGCCGTTGACTTGGTGACGACGGCGTTGGTCGCGCGCGTCGTGCCATAGATCAGCATGTCGCTCTTGCCGAGCAACACTTTGCCGTCGAGCCCGATCTCCTGCGCCGCCACTTCGATCGCGGCGCGCATGCCGTCGAAAATGCGATTGGGCGTCGTCAGCGCCTTGCCGATGGCGCGAATGCCGCCGGCATCGGCAATGACGACGTCGGTGAAAGTGCCGCCGGTATCGACCGAAATCCGAAACGCCATATGTACCTAGCAATGTGTACTTGGATGTCAGCCCGCTAGCCTTCGCGCGACCAACAAACGCGCGCAGCGGTCGCAGTACGATTAGTTCCCCGGCACTTAAACTGTGCAACGGCGCTCGCGGCGCTTCAAGCCGAATATTCCGCGCTCAGCGCGGGAGTTCGACGACCGGCGCAACCTGTCGCGCGATGTCGGCGGTTTTAACATCTGTGCCCGGCGAACCAATGAGCATCAATCCCAACGGCAAGCCGCCGGCGCCGAAGCCGACCGGAATGGAAACGATCGGGCCGCCGAAGGCCGTGAACGGGACGATGAAACGGGGATCGCCGGTTTTCATTCCCGCGGGCGCGATGTCGGGAGCGGTCGGAAAGACCAGCGCGTCGACTTCGGCGGTCGCGGTCCAGAAGCGTTCCCGCGCCGCGTCCAGCGCCGCGTAGGCATCGCGATAGGCGGCATCGTCGATCATCCGCCCGCGCGCGATGGCGTCGCGCAGGCCACCGCTCACGTCGGGATTGTGCTCGAGGCCAGGATAGGCGCGGGCGACTTCGTACTCGATCATCGCCTTGTGCCAGCCGCCAACATCGGCAAACGGCACCGGCGGTTCAATTCGCTCGACGCGCACGCCGGAACCAGTGAGCTTGTCAGCAGCAATCCGCAGCGTATCGGCGACCGCCGCACTAGCGGCCGACAAGATTGGATCGTCGATAAAGCCGATCGAGAGCCCCGCGGGATTTGCGACCCGGCTATCGCGTAGATAGGCCGGCATGAGCACGTGTGCGGCGGCGACGACGTCGCTCACGCGGTGGCCGAAGACGCCGACCGTGTCGAAGCTTGGCGAAAACGGCACCAGCCCGAAACTCGACCAAGCGCGGCTGCTCGGCTTGAACGCCGCGATCCCGCAATAGGCGGCCGGGCGGTTCACCGAACCGGCGGTTTGGGTGCCGAGGCTCAGCGGCGCCATGCCGGCGGCGACCACGGCCGCGGGTCCGGCGCTCGAGCCGCCGGGCGTATGTGCGGTGTTGTGCGGGTTGCGGGTCGGCGGCGGGCCGTCGAAATAGGCGAACTCGGTGGTATGCGCCTTGCCGAGAATGACCGCGCCGGCCACGCGCAGCTGCGTGACCACCTGCGCGTCGATCGTGCTCGGCGCAATGTCTGCGCGCGTCTTGCTGCCGGCGCGGGTCGGCAGCCCGGCGATGTCGAGCACGTCTTTGATCGCAACCGGAATTCCGTGCAGCGGGCCGCGGATGTGGCCCTTCTCAGCTTCCGCCCGCAACGCCCGCGCCTGCGCCATCGCTCCATCGCGATCAAGCACGCACCAGCCGTGCACCTGCTTTTCGACCGCATCGATGCGGCGCAGGGAGGCTTCAAGGAGCGCGACCGGATCGGTGCGCCGGCTTTGGATTGCAGATGCGATCGCCTCGATCGATCCGGGATCGGCGACCAAACCTGGCGCGGTCACGTTAGCTCAGTCATTCCGCCGCCCCGCCGTCTCGATGTAGGCAAGCACCTCGTCGAGGCCGACGACGTCGGCATAGCGGCGGCCGACATCGCGCAGGTTGTCCCGATGCGGGCCTTCTTCGACATCGCCGCAACACGGCTCCGGCACAATGACGCGGAAGCCGTACGAGAAGGCGTCGTTGATGCTGGCCCGCACGCAACCCGACGTATTGCAGCCGGTGATGATCACGGTATCGACGCCTTCCTTGACGAAATACGACGCGACCGGCGTGTTGAAGAAGATCGACGGCGCGGTCTTGCACACGATCATGTCGTAGCTTTTGTCGTAGATGCGCTCGTCAAGCTCGGTCGAGGGATGACCGTGGTGGAAGTCGTTGACCACCGCAGGGACCTTCCACAGCGGCGCGTCGCGCGCGCTGGTATAAGCGGTGTAGCAGGACGCAACGGGCAGTCCCGCCTTGCGCGCCGCGGCAAGCAGCGTCGCCGTGTTGTTGACGGCACGATCGACCATCGGACGGCCGCCCAGTGGAAAGCGGCCGTCCGTGAAGCCTTTTTGAAAGTCGACCACAACGACGCCGGCGCGTCTGCCGAAGCCAATGCGGTTCGAAGTCGAAACCGATTTCCTTATAGGTGTCGCTCATATAGCAGTCCTGACGGTCAGTTTTTCAAGGTCGCACCGAAACGCGTGGCGAACGCCTTCTTCAGCTGTTCGAAGCAATGGCCGACGCGGATCACGGAGAAATCCTTAAAGTCGATGATGGTGCTGGAAAGCCCGTCTTTATGCGCGTATTTCGATTGGCCATAGTCGAAATAGACGGCGGCGGCATCGCGGATCGGTGGGTCGATATCCTGGTAGCGATATTTGCTGCCGGTGAGCGACAAATTCGCCGATGAGCCGAACACCGCCGTGCCACGCGCCAGCGAGCCTTCGGCGATGGCGTCGTGGAACTGGCCGGCATTGAGCAGCATGTCCAGCGTGCCACCCTTCGACGAGTTCTGCAGCACAAAAGGATCGACGGCGGCGAACAACGGATGATCGGCGCGAAACGGCGCCACGACGGAAAATGGAATCCGCTCCTCTTCGACGATCTCTCGGACCATGGCGTGCCGCCGTTCATCCATCTCATGAATTTCGCGACTCATGCGCCAATTGCCGAACATGCCGGATGGCTTGTCGTAGGATCGTCGCTTGGCTTCAAAGATGCGGCGGATGCCGCCGGGCATGGTCGCGACCACCGCATAGGCGACATCGAGCGGCACAATGCCGATGCCGCCGGTGGCCATCGCATCGAACAGCCGCCGGACGTCGCGTCGCAGTTGTTCCGGTGCCACCGGATCGGACGTCAGCCTTGCCGTTTCGACCGGCGCAACCGTCATCACCGCACCTCTGCCTTTACCAAGCCGACCATACCTTCGCCGGGAAAAATAGTGAATGCTCAGCCGAAACGCGCTAAAATCCTGCCAGCGAGTTAATACCCAGCGCAGCACGAAGCCGCCATGATTATCCAGACCGCACCTGCCGGTACACCGCGATTGGCGATCATGATGTATGAGCACACCGCTTTGTGCGGGCAGTTCGCGCACGCCTTCGGCAACGAAAAGTTCGAGCCGTTGGCGCCGCTCGATCTGATGGTCTACGTCATCGCCCATCACGACGCCGGCTGGATCGAGTTCGACCGCGACCCGGTCACCGACGCCAAGACCGGCCTGCCTTATAATCTGATCGAGACACCGGCGCAGTACATCACTGTCACCAGCCGGCTGTCGCCCGACTTCAACGAGCGGCAGCATCCGTTCTGCGGCCTGATATCGAGTATGCACAGCTGGGGCCTCTATAACGGCCGCTATGGGCTCTCCAACCATGTGCTGATCAAGCAATTCCCGGAAACAGAGCGGCCGCTGGCGGAGCGCATGCTCGACGGCGAACTGGCGCGCCAAAAAAGGCTGAAAGAGATCATCGGCAAGGACGGAACGCTCGCCGATCGGCTCGACGAAAAGCAGCTGTTCCAGAATTACAAGCAGCTGCAATTCATCGACACGCTGGCGCTCTACTTTAATCGGGTGCATCCGAGCGAGCGCGGCACCCAGACCTTCGAGTACGTGCCGCTTGATGCCGAGAACGACGCGGCGGTGACGATCACGCCGCGAGAAGCAGGCGTTTATGCCTTGTCGCCGTTTCCATTGGCCCCGATCGACGCGGAATTTGCTTTTGCCGGGCGACGCGTCACCCCGCACAAGGACGCGACGAACGGGCATTGGACCGAGGCGCTCAAGAAGGCGCCGACGAAGTGGGAGCGCTTCCGGCTGGTGCCGGCTTAGGACGCGACGCGCGCTGGCCGTCTGCTAGCGCCCGTACTTTTTATCGAACGCGGCGACAGCGCCGAATCCCATCAGTTCGCTGAACTCGCTGAACTTGTAGAGCGGAACGTTACCGCCGACGCTTGAGCCGTGCGCTTTGAGATGGCCGTAGACCTGGCGCAGCGCTTCGCCGGCGGCGAGAAAGCCGAAGGCCGGAAAGATGGCGATCGAATAGCCGAGCTCTTCCAGGGTTTTCTTGTCCATGACCGGCGTGCGGCCGCCCTCGACCATGTTGGCGACCAGCGGTCGATCGAATGTTCGCCCAATGGTGCGCATCTCCTCGATGCTTTCGGGGCTTTCGACGAACAGAATATCCGCGCCGGCTTTGGCGTAGGCGTCGGCGCGCCGAAGCGCTTCGTCGAGGCCAAGCGTGGTGCGGGCATCGGTGCGCGCGATGATCAGGAAATTGCCGTCGTCGCGGCTGGAGGTGGCGACCTTGATCTTGTCGACCATGTCGTCGATCGGCACCACGCGACGGCCGAGCATGTGCCCACACTTTTTCGGAAATTCCTGGTCTTCGAGCTGAATCGCGACCGCGCCGGCCGCCTCGTAGCCGCGCACCGAATATTGGACGTTGAGCAATCCGCCGTAGCCGGTATCGCCGTCGGCGATCAGCGGCGTCTGCGTACCCTTGGCGATGACGCCGACACGGCCGACCATATCCGTGTAGGTGGCGATGCCGGCATCCGGCAACCCCAGATGCGACGCCACCGTGCCGTAGCCCGTCATGTACAGCGCTTCGAACCCTATCTGATCGGCGATTTTCGCCGAAATGCCATCGAACACGCCGGGCGCCACCAGCAGCTCTTTGCTCGCGAGGCGTGAACGGAGATTTGGTCGCACGCGTTCGTTCATTTCAGACGCTCCAAAAAATTGCCGCACGGGGACGACAGCGAAAAGCCGTCCGCAAGTGTGCTACGCATTGAAAAGTGTGTACAGTTCTTTGGGCGGCGGAGACTGCGGCATGAGCGCAAAGGCGCGCAACGATATCAGCGAAGCGGCACTGGCGGAGGTCCTGGCAGCGAGCGGCGTGGCCGTGAACGCCGACGATATCGGCCCGGTGGCGCGCTCGCTGGCGCGCATCGAACGGGCTGCCGTCTTGCTGGGATCGCCGTCGTTCGACGACACCAACGAACGATTTTTTCGGCTCCTCGAGGACGACGGCCCGGGAGCCGGTGCGTGAGCGATTTGACGGCGCTCACATTGCGCGACGCGGCGGCCGCGATTGCGCAGGGAAGCGTACGCGCCGAAGCCCTAACCGAAGCCTGCCTCGATCGCATCGAGCGATTGCAGCCAAAGCTCAATTGCTTCATCCGCGTAACTGCTGAGGCCGCAAGAGAACGAGCCCGCGCCGCCGACACGGCCGTCAAATCAGGCCGCCCGCTCGGTCCGTTGCACGGCGTGCCATTGGCGCACAAGGACATGTTCTATCGCGTCGGCGAGATCTGCACCTGCGGCTCAAAGATCCGCGCCGACTTCGTCCCCGAACACACGGCGACAGTGCTGACCCGGCTCGATGCGGCGGGCGGCGTCGAGATCGGCCGCCTCAACATGGCGGAATTTGCCATGGGGCCGACCGGCCACAACGAGCATTTCGGCCGCTGCCGCAACCCCTGGAATCCCGATCACATCACCGGCGGCTCGTCGTCGGGTTCGGGCGCGGCGGTGGCCGCCGGCCTGGTGTTTGGCGCACTTGGCTCGGACACTGGCGGTTCGGTCCGATTGCCGGCGGCCGCCTGCGGCGTCGTGGGTATCAAGCCAACACTCGGCCGCGTCAGCCGCCACGGCGCCATGCCGCTGTCGCACTCGCTCGATTGCATCGGCGTGCTGGCGCGCAGCGTCGGAGACTGCGCGCGATTGCTCTCGGTGATTGCGGGAGCGGACCCGCACGACGGCATGTCGAGCCGGCGGCCGGCGCCAGATTACGAACGCGGTCTGGATGAGGCCGCAAATCCCGGCGCGCTTGCCGGCGTGACTATCGGCGTGCCGGACCACTATTATTTTGACGGCATCGATCCCGAGGTGGCGGAATTGATCGGCGCAAGCCGCGCTGTGTTGGAGATGCGCGGCGCAAAAATCGTCGACGTGCCAGTCGGCGATCACGGCGCCATCAATGACCTTTCCAACGGCGTGTTATGGCCGGAAGCGGCCGGGTTGCATCTGCCGTGGCTGCGCGAGCGGGCGCAGGATTATGCCAAGCAGTCGCGTGCGCGCCTCTTGGTCGGCTTGGGCGTACCCGCCCCGCTCTATAACGAGGCGGTGCGGATGCGCGCCAAGCTGCTCAACGAGCTGCTGCACGACGCTTTTTTCAGATGCGACGTGCTGCATGTTCCGGTCTTGAAACGGCCAGTGCCGACGGCCGCCGAAACCGATGTCGGTGGCGGCGCCGCCATGCAAGAGGTCCTTGGCCAGATCGTCGCCAATACCCGGCCGTTCAACTATCTCGGCTTGCCTGGTTTGTCGGTGCCGATCGGTTTTACCCGCAACGGCTTGCCGCAAGCGATGCAACTCGTGGGCCGCCCGTTCCGCGAAGATCAGCTGTTTCGCGTCGGCGCCGCGTACGAGGCCGGCGTGGGCGGACCCGCGGCTCTTCCAGCACTGTAGGACCTTTGCATTTCGTCATTGCGAGGCAATGGGGCGTTCACGCCCGTCTTCAACGGGCTATAGCGACGAAGCAATCCAGTTTCATGCGCCTGAAGCTGGATTGCTTCGCCCCGCTCGCAATGACAGTCAGGCAAGCCGGCGGGCCGGCGAGCCGAGACTGGCGCGCGGCGCCAGCACGTCCTTCGCCATATTGGCGTGGATGTTGGCGTATTGTCCGCCATATGCGCCGCGTTTGACGAAGGCGCCATCGCCGGCGCGACCGACATAATTGCCTTTGTCGATCACGATCTTGCCACGCGACAGCACGGTCTCGGTGTAACCCTTCACCTTGAAACCTTCATAGGCGCAGTAGTCGATATTGGCGTGATGGGTCCTGCTGTTAAAGGCGCTGATCACCTCTTCGCGCGCCGGATCGAAGATCACGATGTCGGCATCGCTGCCGACGGCGACGGTGCCCTTTTTCGGAAACAGGCCGAAAATCTTCGCCGGCGCGGTCGAGGTCAACTCGACGAAGCGATTGAGCGAGATATGCCCCTGGCTGACGCCATAATGGTAGATCAGGCTCATGCGGCTCTCGATGCCGGGACCGCCGTTGGGAATCTTGCTGAAGTCGTTGCGCCCCAGTTCCTTCTGCTCCTTGAGGCAGAACGGGCAATGGTCGGTCGAGATGACATCGAGCGCGTGTGAGCGCAGGCCGCCCCAGAGCTCATCGTGATTCCATTGTTCGCGCAGCGGCGGCGTCAGCACGTATTTGGCGCCGTCAAATCCCGCTTCGTCATAGCGCTCGACGTCGAGCAACAGATATTGCGGGCAGGTCTCAGCATGGGCCATGACGCCGCGCGCTTGCGCCAGGCGCAGCTCCTGCAACGCGTCGTAACAGCTCAGGTGCACGATGTAGACTGGCGCACGCGCCACTTCCGCGATCGACAAGGCGCGGTGCACGCCTTCGGCTTCCAGCCGCGTCGGCCGCGTCAGCGCGTGATATTTCGGTTCGACTTTCTTTTGCGCCAGCGCGATTTTAACGAGTTCGTCGATCACGATGCCGTTCTCGGCATGCATGCAGACCAGCGTGCCATCCTCGCCGGCTTTGCGCATGGCGCGAAAGATCGTGCCGTCGTCGGACAAGAGCGCGCCAGGATACGCCATGAACAGCTTGTAGCTGGTGATGCCGCTATCGGACAGGCTGCGCATCTCGCCGATGCGTTCCTGCGGCATGTCGGTGATGATCATATGAAAGGCGTAGTCGATCGCGGTTTTGCTCTGCGCCTTGGCGTGCCAGTCGTCGAGCGCCTTCAGCGTCGAAGTGCCCCGCGTCTGCACGGCAAAATCGATGATGCAGGTCGTGCCACCGTACGCCGCGGCGCGCGTGCCGGTCTCGAACGTATCAGACGTAGTCGTGCCGCCGAACGGCAACTCCAGGTGCGTATGCGGATCGACTCCGCCCGGTATCACCAGCTTGCCGGCGGCGTCGATCAGCTGGTCGGCGTCGATTGTCAGGTCCTTGCCGATCAGCGCGACCGTCGAGCCGTTAACAAAGACGTCAGCGTAATAGTCGTCGACCGCGGTAACGATACGCCCGTTTTTGATCAGTACGCTCACGTTTCGCGCTCCTCATTGCGGTTTGACAAGCTTGGAACCTGATGCGTATCATTCGCAAATTGAAGCGGCGCACAAGAGCTTTGGCTGACCGCCGCACCGGGCTTCAATAACCTAAAGCTCTGATAGGCTTCTCAAACAAAACGGAGGCGGGCATGGCGTACGAAAGCCCAGGACAGGTTCGGCAAGGAAAGTTCTCGCGTCGTTCATTCATGACAACCACGGCGGGCATCGCCGCCGCGGCAGCGACCGGCTTTAGCTTCCAGCGCATCGCGGAAGCGGCAGACGGACTGCGCAGCATCGGCCTCGGCGTCAGTGAGATCAACGAAATCTCGGACAAGGCGACGAAGGATTTGGGTTTCCCGGTCTCCGGTCAGGCGATGGGTTATGGCGAAATGTTCGGCAAGATGCTGAACCAGAACGACCAGTACGAGATCGCCGAAGGCTACTTCAACGATATGCGGGTGATGGCGCCCGCGAAGGTGTGGCAGCCCATCGACACCAAGAAGCTCAAGGACTGGGAAAAGGTCACCAACCTCACCAAGACCGGCAAGCTGACGCCGGAATTGAGTGAAGGACAGGGCGACGCGCCATTCAAGCTGATGTGGTGTGATGAGAGCGGCACGATCGTGAAGGGCCCGTCGCAACACATCATCATGTGTCCGGCATGGCACAACGCCGACTCGCTGGGATACAACCCGAAGGCGACCGGCCGGGCGATCGAGAGCTGGGGCGAGCTCCTCAACAAGGACTTCAAGGGCAAGGTCGCGTTGCTCAACGTGCCGCAAATCGGCGTGATGGATGCGGCGTTGGCGATCGAAGCGCTTGGTCTGAAAAAGTTCGGCGACAAAGGCAACATGACCAAGGCCGAAATCGACTTCCTGATAGACTATTTGATCCCGCTCAAGAAGGCTGGGCACTTCCGCGCCTTCTGGGAGAATTTCGGCCAATCGGTCAACCTCATGGTCAACGGCGAAGTGGCGCTGGAGAGCATGTGGTCGCCGGCGGTCGCCGCGATCCAGGCCGAAGGGGTGCCGTGCGTCTATGCCTTCCCGAAGGAGGGCATGCGCGGCTGGCACGGCGGCATGGCGATCTCCGCCAAGGTCAAAGGCAAGCAGCTCGACCAGGCCTATGAGTACATCAATTGGTGGCTCGATGGCTGGGCGGCCGCGTTCGTCGCGCGTCAGGGCTACTATCACTCGGTCCCCGACAACGCGAAGAAGTACCTCAAGCCGGAAGAATGGGACTACTGGTATATGGGCAAGCCGGCGGCGATGGATTTGCCGGATCCATTCGGCACCATCATCATCAAGAAAGGCGACATCCGGTCGGGCGGCTCGTACTGGAATCGCTATTCGAAGATCAACGTCTGGAACTCGATCATGCAAGAGAACGATTATCTCGTGAAGAGATGGACGGAGTTCCTCACGGCCTAGGCTTTGAGAAGACCCTTCAAGACGGTTGCGAAACGATGCCGCCGGCCCCATAAAGGCCGGCGGCGCTACGTTTGAACGTGGTTTGACGCGTGACGACAGTCGAGACCTACGCCAGGATTGCTCAAACTACGCCGCGCGGCCTGATCGGCGGTGCGCCGGTGGTGCGCGCCGAAGACGACATCAAGCGCAAATACCGCCGCGAACCCGGCTTTCCGGTGCCAATCCTGATTGCGCCGGCGACCACCTGGCTCGTTGTCTTTCTGTTTCTGCCGCTGCTCTCGATCTTCATTTTCAGCTTCTGGAAATCGAGCGGTCACGGCATGACGCCGGCCTTCACGCTTGAGAACTACCGCGCGTTCTTCGTGGTGGAGGGTTTCTTTGATCCAAACAACGGCGACTTCCTGACACCGTCGATCTTCATTCGTACGCTGTGGACCACGTTTCGCTTCACCATCACGGTGATGGCGCTCTGCCTGATCCTGGCCTATCCGTTGGCGTACTTCCTGTCGATGCAGGTCGAGGATTTCAAATGGCAGCTGTCGTTGTTCCTGTTGGCCATGGTGCCGTTCTGGACCAGCTATCTCATCCGCGCCGTCGCCTGGCTGCCCATGCTGGGGAGGCATGGGCTGATCAATGAGTTCCTGATCGACATCGGCGCCATCGAGGAGCCGGTCAGCTTCTTCCTCTATTCCGAGTTCAGTTACACCATGGCGCTCGTCCAGCTCTACGTCGTGCTGGCCGTGGGCCCGATCTTCTTTTCGCTGGCCAAGATCGACCGGACGCTGCTCGAAGCCGCGCGCGACATGGGCGCAACCCCGTTCCAGATTTTCCGCGAGATCATCTTTCCGCTGTCGCTGCCCGGCATCGCCATCGGCATGATCTTCGTGTTCGTCATGGTGATGGGCGAGTTCGCCACCGCCGTGGTGGTCTACGGCGGCAAGACCTCGACCACCGGCACCGTCATCTTGAATTACTACGCCATCGCCAATTATCCGTTCGCCGCCGTCAACGCTTTCATGTTGATGCTGGCGATGATGATCGGCGTCGTGGTCATTCTGCGCATCGTCGATATCCGCAAGGAGCTTTAGCGATGGCGCGCTCGACGCCGGAACGTCGTCGCAAGACGCGCATCAAGGCGGGTTTCAGCGTCTATTACGTGATCTTTCTGATTTTCGTTTATGGGCCGATGTTCGCGATGTTCACGCTGTCCTTCCAGGGACCGCGCGGCGGCGTGACTTTTCCGATGCGGGGGTTGAGCTTTTTCTGGTGGGAGAAGCTGGCTGGGCCATCGGCGGTCGGCGATATCAAGAGCTCGCTGGTGCGTTCGCTGATCCTGGCTGTGATCGTGATGGTGATCACCGCGATCTTCTCCACCATGCTGGCGATGGCGTTTCGCAAGAAGTTTCGCGGCTCCGGGGCGCTGTTCTACGCGGTGATGGCGGGACTGATGGTGCCGGGCGTACTGCTCAGCCTCGGTTTGGCCTCGCTGATGCGCCAGGTCGGCATTCCGCCGGCCTGGTATTATTCCGGCCTCGGCGTTCACGTGGTCTGGACTTTGCCATTCGGCTTTCTGGTCATGATGGCGGTGTTCAACCGCTTCGACCACCGGCTCGAGGAGGCGGCGCGCGACATGGGCGCCGACGAATGGACGGTGTTCAAGGAAATTACGCTGCCGCTGATCACGCCGGGCATCGTCGCGGCCGGCCTGTTCGGCTTTACGCTGTCCTACGACGAGTTCGCCCGCACCACGCTGCTGTCGGGAGCGACCAACACGTTACCCCTCGACATCAATGCCGCAATGACGCAGCGCGTGCAGCCGACCATTTTCGCGCTCGGCACCGCCTCGACGCTGTTCTCGTTGGCGATGATTGGTTTGTTTATTGTAGTTTATACGATCCTGTATCGACGGTCCCGCTAGCCGTGGCGGACTGGCGGATCGCCTTCAGCACCCAAAAGATCAGGCAGAAGATCACGGTCAGGATCACCATGCCGACGACGGCGCCCAGGCGCGAGCCAAACTCGGCGCCGAGCGTGTAGTCGCTCTGCAACAGATAGGCGCAAAGGATCAGGAGCGACTGCGCCGCGGCGCCGGAGCAAAACAATATGGCGATGAAGGCGGAGCCGCGCAGCGACGCCAGCACCATGCCGTCGACGCTGTGGCGCTGCACGATGTAAAGCCGATAGGCGCGATAATGGTAGCCGCAAAATCCAATGATCGCGGTGATCAAGACCACCCAGAACATCGCATTGTCGTAGCTCAGCCCGTTGATGACCAGCGTGAAGAAATCTTCGAACGGCTTGTAGAAATACAGAAAGATCAGAATGACGATGAAAGCCACATAGCCCACAAGCGCCCAGAACAGCCGCCACCCCGACATTTTGACTAAGCCCCTCGATTAACTGCGGAAGTCCCGGCCAACCGCATGATGAAGATGGAACAGGAACACGTCATGTCGCCAACGGCAAGGGGGCGCTTGAACCGACGGTTCATTATTTTGCTCCTCAAACCGATTTCGCGGCGACGATCAACAACACGGCGTAGAGCACGACGAACAGCGTGTCCTTGACGGCTGGCAGGGTCTGCCGCTCGCCGGTGGACGCCACGAGCGTCACCGCCTCGAGCACGAAGAACACCCCGGCCAGGATCAGGAACGGCCAGATCGAGGCCCACCACGACCCCGGCGCGGCAACCCCCAGCACCGATTGCCAGATCAACAGCAAGACGGGCAGCACGACGAGATAACCATAACCGATGAGGAAGCGGCCGCGGACCGCAGTGCGATCGATGACCCAGAAGGCGATGAAGAACAGCACCACGTTGAGCAAGTCCCAGAAACTGCCGGAATAGCCTTCCGGCTTCGGCGCGCCGCGCAGGTTCAAAAAAGCCAGGATCAGCAGGAATGCCAGCAAGTCGCACAACAGCCATTCGCGGAATGACTCGGCCCGCGGCTTGACGCTCCAGGTCCGCGTCGCCTTGTCGAACAGCAGCACCAGCGTCACGCCGAGAGCCGCCGGATAGATCAGTTGCCCGATCAGGCCATATTGCGCGGCGGGCGCCAGCGCGATCCAGCACAACAGCAGGATCGCGACCACCAAAACGAGTAAGCCGAGCACGCGCAATGGCGACGGCGACGGCGGCGCCTGCGCCGCGTCTGCCAGCGCTGCTTCCGCTGCCGTTTCGGCCGGCCGACGCGCCACCGTCCCTCGCGCGGCGGCGCCTTGCGATGACTGGACCAGCGCATAGACCAGCGAGACGACGAGCCCGATAACGGCAAGCGCCACCATCACCGCGGCGAAGGCGATGGTGCGGTCGTCCGACCGCCAATCCTCGATTGTCTCGCCCCACACCCAGTGCGTGCCGCTGGAGATCAGCCAAATGGCGAAAGCGGCGATGGCGGCGAGCAGGATCAAAGCCAGCGTGAATTCGTACCAGCGCGGCGATGGCTCCGCCTGACCCTTGCCGTTCGCCGCCGCCTGCTGCGGAAGGCGTACGATCAGCCCGATCAGGAACGCCAGCACGCCAATGACCGCGATGACGATCATCACCTCGACAAAAATTGTGGCTCTTTGCTCCAAGGACGACCCGACCTTTCCGCTAAACCCGCCGCAATCTAGCGTCCATTGCGCATCAGCGTCTCGACGCACTTGCAGAGGCTGTCGTTGGCAGTTCGCTGCAACAGCTCGCCGAGCGAACCGCCTAGCGGCGCGGCGGCGACCACGATCTCGCGCACGGTCGCGCCATTGGCGCGCAATTGGCCGATCACCTCGATCGTGCCGCCATTGGTGCTGTGCTTGATGATTTCGAAACTCCAGGCGCTGCCGTAGGCGTCGCGCAATCCGCGCAAGGCTTCGCCCAGCGAAGCGCCATTGCTGCTGGCGGCAAAAGGCACGGCAGGCGGGGATTGCGGCGCGACCGGGCTCGGTTGTCTAGCTGGAGGTCTTGAGCCGCTGGCCGGCTGCATCGAAGGCACCGACGTTGCACGCGATCGCGGCGCCGGGCGCGGCGAAGCGGCGACTGTCGAAGTCTCCGCCTTGACGCGAGGGGTCGCGCGCATACCTTCACGCAAGGCTTTGGTCGCTGCCTCGTCCACGGTCTCCGCGGTCAGATCGACGATGACGCCGTAGGCCGCGCGGGCGTGTTCGACGGTGCAGAAGCCGTCCAGCACATCGTCGAGCACCTTCGCGGCAGGCCGCTCGAGCGGGTCGCCGTAACCGCCGCCGCACGGCGCGTAGAAGACATGCACGTCGCCCGCCGCGACCCGCATGCCGGAAAACTTCGCCGGCATATGCTTGACGTCGTCGGGGCGCGCGACGTTGTAGATGTCGACCTTGCCGACCTGTCCGGGATCACCGCCGAAAATGCCCCACGGCACGTCGAAATGCCGCTCGTTTTCGTGGGTGATGAAGGCGTCGGTCAAAACACGCTGCGCCTTGACCACACCGATCCCGCCGCGGAAACGGCCGGCGCCGGGCATGACGTCGTCGCGCAGCTCGTAGCGGTCGCAGATCATCGGCAGATGCATCGCCAGATCTTCGATCGGATTGTTGCGCGTATTGGCCATCAGGCTGTCGATGCAGTCCGGACCGTCCGAGCGCGGCCGGCCGCCATAGGAGCCCTCGTTGACCTCCAGGAAGACCCAATAGTCGCCCGAGGGGCGAATGCCGGCGTAGGAGCAGAACGAAAGGCTCGCCGAGCTGCCGGCGATGATATCGTTCGGCAATACCGGCGCCAGCGCCTTGTAGATCAGATCGATCACCCGATTGATCTGCGCGAACCGCGCTTCGGCGGCGGCCGGATAGATCGGATTATAGATCGATCCCTTTGGCGCGGTGACTTTCACCGGCCGGAACGATCCCTGGTTCGAGGGGACTTTCACGTCCGATGTCACCGCGTCGAGCAGCAGCGAACGGACGGCGCAGAAACAGGCGACCTTGGTCGAGCCCTCGAACGGTACGTTGAACGCGGTTTCGACCTGCTTGGATGAACCGGTGAGGTCGATTTCGATATCGTCGCCTTTGACGCGGACACACACCTTGATCGGCAGGCGCACGTCGCGATTCTTGCCGTCGTCATCGAGGAAACCTTCGGCGCGGTACTCGCCGTCGGGGATGGCGGCAATCCGCTGACGTAGCACCCGCTCGGTATAGTCCATCAGCTGTCTGGTAGCATCGAGCACCATCTGCCGGCCGTAGCGGTCCATAAGTTCGGCGAAGCGTTTGGCGCCGAGGCGAGCAGACGCAATCTGCGCGTCGAGATCGTCCTGCAATTGGCGCGCGGCGCGGCTGTTGCGCCCTATGAAGTTCCACACCGCCTCGTTGCGCTTACCGCGCTCGTAAAGCTTGGTGCCGGCAAACAGCATGCCCTCGGCGAACACGTCGGGGATGTCGATGATCAGACCCGGCGTCGCCGCGCCGATGTCGAGATGGTGCGCGGTATTGGCGGAAAATCCGACCAATCCGCCCTCGTGGAAGATCGGCACGACGATGGCGATGTCCGGCGAATGGCTCGAGCCGTGATACGGGTGGTTGTGGATGACCAGGTCGCCGTCATGCCACTCGCCGTCCTGCAGCGTTTCCGCAATGCCGGCCAGATAGCCGGGCAGCGAGCCGATATGCAGCGGCGTCGATTCCAACTCGCAGAGCGTGTTGAACTCGGTGTCGAACAATCCGGCGCCGAGATCCTGCAACTCCCGGATGATCGATGAGAACGACATGCGGTAGAGCACGTGCCCCATCTCTTCGGCGATCGTCTGCAAGGCGCCGTTGATCACTTGCAGCGTAATGGGATCGATCGTTTGCGCCATAGTTCGATCGCTTTCAGCCGGCGTGGCGGAGGTGGAGATTGCCGAATTCGGCCACCTCGGCGGCATAGCCGGGCGGCAATAATGTCGTCGAATTGTGCTGGATCAGAATCGCCGGCCCGGCGATCCGGTGCCCGGCCTTGAGGCGATCGCGGTTATAGCGCGGCGTGTCGAGTGTCTGACCGTCGTCGAACGTGGTTGGACGGGTGTAAAGCAGGGCGTCGGCGATGTTCCCGTCGGACGCCTTGTCGATGCGCGCGACCTTGAGCGGCACCACGTCCTCGCGCCCGATCACCCTGACGGTTATCAGCTCGACTTCGCCATCCTCGAAGTGATAGCCGTAGTCGATCCGGTGTTGCTGATGAAAGCCGGTGACCACTTCGCTTAGATTCGCCGCGGTCACCTTGCCGGCCGGAAGCTGCGCGCGCAGCTCAAAGCCCTGGCCGTGATAGCGACATTCGGCGAGTTTCTGAAACTTCTGACGCTCTGGCGCGACGCCGTCCTTCTCCAGATCGTGCCGGCAGCGCTCGATCAGTTCGTCGACGACGGCGTTGATCCGCCCGACCGCGGCGTCATCCGCATGTTTGAGCGAAACGATCAGCGACCGGGCGTGCTCGTATTGCATGTCAGTCTGCAATAATCCCATCGCCGCAGTGATGCCCGGGGCAACCGGCACGATGATCTCCTTCGCCGAGATTGCTTCGGCGAGCGCCACGCCGTGCAGGGGACCGGCGCCGCCGAACGGCACCAGCGCGAACTCGCGCGGATCGATGCCGCGCGCCACCGAGTTCGAGCGGATGGCCAACGCCATGTTCGAATTGATGACCTTAACGATGCCGAGCGCCGCATCCTTGATCGACAGGCCGAGCGGCTTGGCGATTTTTGCTTCGACGGCTTTATGCGCCAGGTCGGCATTAAGCGGCAGGTCGCCGCCGAGCATCTTGTCGACGTCCAGCCGGCCGAGGACAACCTGCGCATCGGTCACAGTCGGCTCCTCGCCGCCTTTGCCGTAGCAGGCCGGGCCGGGTTCGGCGCCGGCCGAGCGCGGCCCGACATGGAAGCCGCCGGCGGAGTCGATATAGGCGATCGAGCCGCCGCCGGCGCCGATCGACACCAGATCGATCATCGGCACCAGGATCGGATGGCCGTTCACGTATGAATCGCGCGCATTCATGATCTTGATGCGGCCGTCGGGTATGGTGCTGATGTCGGCGGACGTGCCGCCGATATCGACGGTGATCAGGTTGGAGCGGCCGCACAACAGGCCTTCGGCGCGGCCGCCGATTACGCCGCCCGCCGGACCCGACATCAAAATGCCGACCGCTTTTTGCGAGCAGGTCTCGACCGTGGCGATGCCGCCATTGGATTGAATGACGCGCAGGTTGGCGCGAAAGCCGTTCTGGCTCAGCCGGTCCTGCAGGCTGTTCAGATAAAGCGAAGTCTTCGGCCCGACAAAGGCGTTCATCGCCGCGGTCGAGAACCGCTCGTATTCACGGATCACGTTGGCAACTTCGGACGATGTGCAGATATAGGCGTCCGGCATCTCGGCACGGGCGATTTCGGCGGCGCGCCGCTCGTGCGCGTCGTTGAGAAACGAAAACAGAAAACCGATGACGACGGATTTGATGCCGCGGCGCTTGAACAGCTTGATCGCCTCGACCACTTCGGTTTCGGCGAGCGGAATTTCGATCGTGCCGTCGGGCGGCAGGATGCGCTCAGTCACGGCGATGCGGTTGCGGCGCTTGACCAGCGGACGCGCTTGCCACGGCACCTCGAAATGTAACGAGAAATTATACGGCCGCTTGTGCCGGCCGATATGCAGAATGTCGCGGAAGTTGCGCGACGTCAGCATACCGACTTCGGCACCGTTATGCTCGATGGTGATGTTGGTGGCGACCGTGGTGCCGTGCACGATCAACGAGACGTCGTCGGGGCGGACGCCGGAAATGTCGCACAGTTCGCGCAGTCCCTTGAGCACGCCCTCGGACTGGTCGTGCGGCGTGCTGGCGACCTTATGAACGAACACGCCGTGGTCCGCCTCGAGCACGAGGTCGGTATTGGTCCCGCCGACATCGACGCCTACGCGCGCCATGAATCGCCGCTGTCCTCGCGCCGCCGTGCCAGACCCGGATGCACAACGCCTAAAACTATGCTGATCTCGCGCGAAACATTGTCAGCAATGTCAGGCTCGCGCAACCCCCGACGGCAACCGCGCGGCGTAAGCGCCGTTAACTGCAACGCTTCGTCACTTGTGAGCGTTGAAGCCTTAGATCGCTTGCGCGGGAGAGTTGAGGAGGACCAACAAATAGTGGTTGAATGCCGTCCAGAGCATGATCCCGAAAAGTGGAAGCCGGTTTTCGGAAAAGATCATGCTCCAACGCAAAATCTAGGCCATGATCCGATTCAACTTGATCGGATCATGGTCTAAGATTGAGAAGGAGTGCGTGCGATGGCCGTGACCGCCAAATTCGTCTGCTCCGGCTGCCGGTGGTGGCATTTCCACCCGACCGAGGGAGCCGACCCGGACTCCGATCAGGCGGTTGGCTACTGCCGTCGCTTTCCGCCGGCCCGGCGCGAAAACGGCGTCGGCGCCTGGCCGATCACGTTCGGCAACGACTGGTGCGGCGAATATGCCGAGAAGAGCGAGGTCGCCCGGCAAACGCCGCGCAGCGCCTCGGCGGCGCATTGACGCGCTCGCGCCGCAGGTCGTCGGCTTGTCGGATTAAATCAAATCGACGCAGTTCATCAGCGCCGCTTCAGCGGCGCGGCGGAACGCCTCGCGCTCGTCCGCCTCGGTGCCCGAGCCGCCGATCTTGAATCTCACGCCGCCACTTGCGGCGGTCACGGGAACGCCGGAAATCCAGGCACGCCCGAATTGCGTCCGCACGGCATTGTCGCGGCCGAAACTGAGCTTGCCGAGTACGATTGCTTCATCGCCGTCGCGTGTTTGTTCGGCGACTTCGAAGCGCCAGTCACTGCCGAAACGTTCATTAAGCCGGCGGGCAGCAGGTGTATCGGCGCCAAGCCTGGGCGAGGCGACCGGCATGCGCGTCGCGGCGACGCGACTGAAAGACGGCGTTGCCGGCGCGGCCGCCTCACCGCTCTGTTGCGCTCCGCCGCGATAGAGAGCCTCAAAACGCTTCTTAGTTTGCGCGAGCATGCCGTCGAAGGCAGACGACAGTTGCGGGCGGGGCGTGCTTGCCATTGTCAGGCTTCCACGTTCGAGGCTCAACCGCGTTGCGCGCGGGGCCACCAGCGATCGAAATCCTCCTGTGCCCTGGCCGCAAAGTCGACATTACCGACAAAAGATCGCAGATAATCAAGCGCGTCGGCGAGATCAACGACGTCGCCATATTTGGCATCGATATCGAAAAGGTTGGCCTCGTGCGGCCCGGGCGCGCGGTCGCCAACGGCCTCACGAACGACGACGGTGTGATAACCATATTGCAGCGAATCGACTGCGGAGGCGCGGATACATCCGCTGGTGGTGCAGCCCGCAAGCAGCACGGTATCAATGCCGAGTAGACGCAGATCCATGTCGAGGCTAGTGCCAAAGAACGCGCTGGCATATTTCTTTGTGAGTACTTTCTCGCCGGGCAGCGGTGCGATCCTCTGGTCGACTTCGATCATCGGCGAGCCGTGCTGGAGGATTGCCAGCGAGGGCACCTTTTTCACGAACACGCCGGCATCGTGCATATCTTCGGCATAGGCCACCGTGGTGTAGAAAACCGGCAGCTTGCCGCCGCGGAAGGCCTCGAGCAGCTGTCGCGTCGCATTAATCTCCCAGGCGAAATCGCCGCCCAGCGGCGTTGTCGGATCGGTAAATCCGTTAATGAAATCGACGATGACCAGGGCCGGGCTTCGGCCATAGCCGGACCGGCTCGCAAACCCTTTGCGGTGGTAGTCCGCCCGCGTCTCGCGTTGCCAGTCGTTCATCGCCGTCCTCCGGACCTCAAGGGGATCGACCGAGCATGGCGTCGCCAAGCGCTTCTTGTCAACGACTTCACTGACAGCTCGGATCCTCGCGCTTGTTGGCCGCGGCCTCTTGCCGGTCCGCGCGCAACATGGGACTGTCCCGATCAATCGGCCTGCTGTTTGCTAATCAGCGGCCTGCGGTGATTCAACGAACCTTGCGTTAGTGGGGCATCAATGACCGACGACAGTCGTACTCGTCCATCCACCAGCGGCGTCCGCGCGGGCTATGGCTCCGCCACCGGACCGCGTTATCAGCCACGCCCGCTGGTCACATCAGGCGGCGAAACGGCGCGCAGCGCGCGATCGACGCCGCGATCCGGCGGCAGCGGCAAAAAGGAGATCTTCTGTGCCATCGGCGTCGATGTTGATGCGGTCGCCGGCTGGCTCGGCTCCTATGGCGGCGAGAATTCGCCTTGCGATATCTCGCGCGGCCTGTTCGCCGGCGAAGTCGGCGTGCCGCGGCTGGTCAAGCTGTTTGATAAATTGGGCATCACGACCAGCTGGTTCATTCCCGGCCACTCGATCGAGACGTTCCCGATCCAGTGCAAGATGGTGGTCGATGCCGGGCACGAGATCGGTATGCACGGCTATTCGCACGAGAATCCGATCGCCATGACGCCGGAGCAGGAAGAGGCGGTCATGGACAAGTGCATCGACCTGATCGAGCGGCTCGCCGGGCGGCGTCCGACCGGCTACGTGGCGCCGTGGTGGGAATTCTCGAACGTCACCAACGAGCTGTTGCTGAGGAAGGGCATCAAATACGACCACAGCCTGATGAACAACGATTTCCATCCGTTCTACGTGCGGGTAGGGGACAGCTGGACGCTGATCGACTATTCCAAGCAGCCGAGCGAATGGATGAAGCCGTTGGTGCGCGGCGAGGAGACCGATCTCATCGACATCCCGGGCAGCTGGTATCTCGACGATCTGCCGCCGATGATGTTCATCAAAAGCGCGCCGAACAGCCACGGCTTCATCAAGCCGCGCGACATCGAGGAACTGTGGTGCGACCAGTTCGATTGGGTCTATCGCGAATACGACTATGCGGTCTTCACGATGACCATTCACCCGGACGTCTCCGGCCGCCCGCAGGTTCTGCTGATGCTGGAGCGGGTGTACGACTACATCTCCAAGCATGCGGGCGTGAAGTTCTGCACGTTCGACGAGATCGCCGATGACTTCCGCCGCCGCAATCCGCGGCAAACCGCTTCCGCCGCGGTAGCGCAGGCGCGCTAAGTGTTAGCGCTATGTGTGCGCTCTGTGGTGTTCTTGGCGGCAAAGGCCATTGGAGCGACAGCGCAAGCGCGCCCGCGGTATTCGCCGGACGGACCGAACCGCAGACGCGATTACGCGAGCGTCAGGCGCGGACCCGCCTCCTCAACGCCGTGCTGAAACATCACGGCGTCGTTGTGAAGGATTGGTCCGGCAATTCATATTTGCTGACCAGTCTGACCGGCCGCACTGCGATCGTCGACACCGTCGGCGACGTGTGGGGCGCCGCCGAGCGGCTATCCGGACGGACCATCGATCCGCTTGACGAAAGCTATCTCGCAGCGCTCGCAAACGGTCGGAATTGAGCCGGAGGCCATGGCAGATTACGGCGACCTGACGCCCGTCAACATCGTCACCGGCTTCCTTGGCAGCGGGAAGACGACGCTATTGCAGCGCCTGCTGCGTTCGCCGGAATTGTCCGACGTTGCCGTTCTGGTCAACGAATTCGGCGAGGTCGGCCTCGACCATCATCTGTTGCAGAACGTCGCCGAAAGTACGCTGCTCCTGGAAAACGGCTGCCTGTGCTGCGCCGTTCGTGGCGATCTGCAAAAGGCGCTGCGCGATCTGTTGTCGCGGCGCACGCGAGGCGACATCCCGCGTTTTCGCCGCGTCGTCATCGAGACCTCGGGCCTGGCCGATCCAGCGCCGATCGCCTACACGCTACTGTCGGAAGCCGTGCTTCGCCATCATTTCCGTCTGTCCGGAATCATCACGACCGTCGACGCCGTCAATGGCGCAAGCCAGCTCGATCGCTTTGGGGAATCGGTCAAGCAAGTTTCAATGGCGGACCGGTTGGTGGTGACCAAGACCGATCTGTCTGATGAGACCACGCTCGCGGCGCTGCGGCGCCGCCTGCGCGGCCTCAATGTTTCAGCGCACACCGTCGATTCGGGCGAGATCGGCGGCGAGGTGCATCAGTTGCTGACCGACGACATCTACGATGCAGCCGGCAAATTCCGCGAGGCGGCCCATTGGACTGCAGAAGAGGTCGACCAGCATTCATCGCACGCGCACACGTCGGAAGTTCAATCCTTTGCCGCCGTCTTCGACCGGCCGCTGGATTGGACCGCGTTTGGCGTTTGGGCCAGCATGCTGTTGCATCGCTACGGCGCCGACGTGCTTCGTCTCAAGGGTCTATTGAATATCGAAGGTGTGCCGACCCCGGTCTTGATCAACGGCGTTCAGCATATCGTGCACCCGCCCAGCCACCTGGACGCGTGGCCCGACGCCGACCGGCGCTCGCGTCTCATCTTCATCGTGCGCGGCCTTGAACGCGCGCGCATCGAGCGCTCGCTTGCCGTGTTTAACAATCTGGTCAACGCCCCGGGCCGTCCCCGCGGAGGCGGGGACCCAATCCCGACGATGAGCGCGCATCGGCCAGCTCAAGCTGGATTGCCGCTTACGCGGGAATGAGCGGAGATTTGCAGCAAGTTGGTGTAAGCTTCTAGCGTGCCCGCGGCGGCGCGGCCTGCGGACGCCAGCCGATCCGCATTGCACGCACGACATAGTGCAGCAAGTAGAAAATTAACGCCAAGATCACCAACAGGACAATGGCGAGCAGCTTCAGCCCAAAGGCGGCGTCGAAAATCGGCCCGCGGTTGACAAAATATTCGCTCAACACTTCGATCGCCTGCAACGTCGCGCCGGCGGAGAAAATCACCGCCGCCAGAATCGCCGCCTGCAGCGTGTCAAACACCAAGGCATCGACATTCAGTTCGGTGACGTTGCGGAAAATTTCCGTGCGAAACGACTGCCCGTGCGCGAACGCATAGGCGAGGATGCCGACGAGCGACGCGAACCAGAACACGACGTTGCTGAAATGGATCGACGGGATGTGCGCGACCAGATAGGTCTCGAACGGGCGGTAGAAATACAGGAAAATAAGCAGGATGATGAGGGCGATGACCCACATCCAGAGCTGCTGTTGTTTGGTGGTATCGTCCGCCATCTTCGCCGTCTTGTTGTAGTCCCGTTGGAAGATGGTAAATCATTCCGGTGTGATGTCAAAACCCGCCAACGACGGGAAAAACGCAGCAACAACAACCGCGACGGAACGAGTTGACAACGCCTCGCGGCTCCGGGACTATGCGCCGCCCCGGGACTATTGCTGCAAAAATAGGCGCATTAGAAAGCGCGCCTGTGTACGCGCCATGGCGGCGCGGACCCCGTGGGAGTAGCGACAACAGAGGGGATTGGTCGGGGCTTCGGCGAACATGCCGAAGTGGCCAGCGCAGGGGGTGATAGGTGCCATGAGTAGCCGCCTCGGCATCGATGTCGGCGGGACATTTACAGATCTGCTTCTGTTCGACGAGCGCTCGGGCGCGATGCGACTTCTCAAGACGCCGTCAACGCCCAGCGATCAGTCCGTCGGCATTCTTAACGGCATTCAGCAGCTGATCGAGGAAACCGGTGTCGCCGCCAGCGACATCGTCGCGCTGCTGCACGGTACGACAGTGTCCACCAACATCGTTTTGGAAGCGAAGGGCGCCAAAGTCGGTCTCTTGGTCACCGAGAACTTCGAGCAGGTTCTGCATCTGGCGCGCTCGCAGACGCCCGGACCGCTGGCCGGCTGGATCATTATGATCAAGCCCGATCCGCTGGCTGACCTCGAACTGACCCGTGGGATTCGCGAGCGCGTCAGTGCCCGCGGCGATGTGATTACGCCGCTCGATGAAGCGTCCGCCCGCAAAGCGATCCAGGAGCTGATCGATCTCGGCGCCGAAGCCATCACCGTGTCGTTGATGCATTCCTACGCCAACCCGCAGCACGAACAGCGGGTCAAGGCGCTGGTCGAGGAAATCGCGCCCGACATGACGGTGTCGCTGTCGTCGGAAATCCTGCCGGAGTTTCGTGAATACGAGCGCACGCTGGTCACCGTAATGAACGCGTATGTCCGCCCGAACATGCGGCGCTATCTGAGCGGCTTCGAGGAGAAGCTCCACCGCGTTCAGCTCCAATCCGGCGTCAATATAGTGCGCTCCGACGGCGGCCTGATGAGCGTCGAGCGCGCCAGCCAATCGCCGGTCCACACCATGCTGTCCGGTCCGGCCGGCGGGGTATCTGGCGCGGCGTTCATGGCGTCGCTCGCCGGCTATCCGCAGGCGCTCGGTTTCGACATGGGCGGCACGTCCACCGACGTTTCGCTCATACAAGACGGCAAGCCGACGATCTCGCGGCAGACGGCGATCGGCTCTTATCCGATCAAAGTGCCGTCGGTCGATGTGCATAGTGTCGGCGCTGGCGGCGGCTCGATCGCGCACGTGCCGATGACCGGCGCACTTCGCGTCGGACCGGAGAGCGCCGGCGCAGTGCCGGGTCCGGCCTGCTATGGCATGGGCGGCGACCGGCCGACGGTCACTGATGCCAATGTGGTGCTTGGCCGCCTGCCGCCGCGGCTTCTCGGCGGCAAGATGGTGCTCGATACCAAAGCCGCCGAGGAGGCGGTCGCCAAGATTGCCCGCGCCCTCTCACTCGATCTGCATCAGGCGGCCCAAGGCATTCTCGATATCGTCAACGAGAACATGTTCGGCGCGCTCCGGCTCGTCACCGTGCAGAAGGGCCTCGATCCTCGCGACTTCGCACTGGTGCCGTTCGGCGGCGCCGGCCCGCTCCACGGCAACGCCATGGCGGTGCTTGCCGGCTGCTATCCGGTCATCGTGCCGCCGACGCCCGGCGTGCTGTCGGCGTTGGGCTTTCTCTACTCTGACGTGAAAAACGAATTCGCCCAAACCTTCGTACGCACCATCGACGATGCCGACCCCGCCCAGATCGGCGATATTCTGACCAGGCTCGGCCGCGACGCGCGGGCCTGGCTGCGCGAGGAGGGCATCGACGAGTCGCGGCAACGCTTGAACTACGAGGCGGATGTCCGTTATTTCCGCCAAGGCTACGAGTTCTCCCTTGAGATCGATCCGGACCGGCTTGGCAACGGCGCGCTCGACGATCTCGCCGGCCGCTTCGGCCTGGCGCACGAGCGCATCTACGGTTTCAAGCTCACGCAGCCGGTCGAGCTCGTTAACCTCCGCGCGGTCGGAATCGGCGCGGTGCAAAAAATCAGCTTGCCGAAGTTCGGCAAAGAAGGTCCGGATGTCGCTCACGCGGTGGTCGAGCAGCATCGCGCCTATTTCGATGGCGGCTTCATGTCGGTTAATGTTTATGATCGCGTCAAGCTCAAAGCCGGCAACCGCATCCGCGGCCCGGCGATCATCATCCAGATGGACGCAACGACCGTCATCCATCCCAATCATACTGGCGAGGTCGACGAGTATCTGAGTATTCTGATCAGGCCCGATAAGGCGTCTTGAGGACGCCTGGAGACGACGCAATGGCGAATTTCAGCCCGTTGAGCAGCACGGTGAGTTTCGACGACCTGCTCAAGGCCAACAAGCAGCAGTTCGACAGCATTTTCTCGACCCAGACCAAGGAATTGGGGTTGCTGGGCGCGAGCGTCCGGCCACCGACGTCGGCGGATTTGACTTCGGCCAGCCTGTCTTCTGGAGCGGCCGCGGATGGCGATCTCTACGCGATGCTCAACGAGCGGTTCGGCTCGCGCTGGTCGTCGGAAGTCGTCGAGCACAAGACCGAACGCGGATCCGTGACGGTGTTGTGCAAACTGATGGTTGACGACACCGCGAAGATGCAATTCGGCTCGGCGCGGGCCAATGGCGATGAGGGCGCCGCCCTCAGTCGCGCGACCGAAGCGGCGCTCCGCCGCTGCGCTGCGATGTTCGGCGACTCGGCTGCTCTTGAGGCGCGCACCGAGCCGCCGGCCTCGCGTCCGTCGGCCGTCCGCTCCAACGGCGGGGCGCGCGGCGTCGAGATTTCGAGGGCGCCGGCACCGCGCGACAGCCGCCGCCTCGACACCGTCTCGCTCGACCTGATCGAGAACGCGTTGCGCAATGCCCGCCACGAGATGGATGCAGTGCTGTTCCGCTCGGCGATGTCGCCGGTGATCCGCGAGCAGCACGACGAATTCCCGATGATCTGCGACTCCAAGGGGCAAATGATCGTCGGCCAGTTCGGCTCGTACATTTCCAACATGCTCAAGCAGAGCAACTTCAACCTGGAGCCGGGCGACGTCATCCTGCAGAACGACCCGTACGCGTGCGCCGGCGCGATCAGCCATCTCAACGACTTCATGGTGCTGATCCCGATCTTTCACCAGGGCGATCTGGTCGGCTTCACCTCGATGTTCGGGCACATGCTGGATTGCGGCGGCGCCGTGCCGGGCAGCATGCCGACAGATGCCGCCTCGATCTTCAGCGAAGGCATCCGCATTCCGCCGATCAAGCTTTACGAGCGCGGTGAACTCAACAAGCCGGTGCTCGACCTGATCATGAACAATACCCGCACGCCGGAGATGAATTTCAGCGATCTGATGGCGATCATCGCCGGCTGCCGCGCCGGCGAGAAGCGCGTCATCGAGATTTGCGACCGGTTCGGGCGCGACACCTACAAGCAGGCCTGCGAAGCGCTGCTCGAGCGCACCAACCGCGCGATGCGACAGCTGATCGTCAAGAATTTGCCCGAGGAGCCGAAGTCGTTCGAGGACTATGTCGACGACGACGGCCGCGGTAACGGCCCCTTCAGAATGAAGCTGACAGTCTGGCGCGAGGGCGACCATGCCTTCTTTGATTGGACCGGCACGTCGGCGCAAGCGCCGGGCCCGATCAACTTCTATCTGCACGAAGGCATGTTCAAGATGTTCATCGGGGTCTACATGATCATGGTGTTCGACCCCCAGATCCTGTTCAACGACGGCTTTTACGATCTCATTCACGTGACGATGCCGAAGGGCTCGCTGCTCAATCCCAACTTCCCGGCATCGTTGGGCAGCCGCACTCACACATTGTCACGGCAATTCGATGTGCTCGGCGGCGCGCTGAGCTACAACGCGCCGGAGATGGCGACTGCCGCCGGTTACGGCTCGAGCCCGCATTTCCTCTATTCCGGCGTCGACAAGGCCGGACGGCCGTTCCAGCTCATGGAAATTCTCTACGGCGGCATTCCGGGCCGTCCGGTCGGCGACGGCCTCGACGGTCATTCGTGGTGGCCGCTGTTTCAGAATATCCCGAGCGAGTACCTCGAGACCTATTATCCGATGCTGGTCGAAGGCTACACGACGATCATCGACAGCGGCGGCGCCGGCAAGCACCGCGGCGGCAACGGCGTGGAGAAGATCTTCTACTTCCTCGAGGAAGGCGACATCTCGATCCACGACGATCGCCACGACACCCAGCCCTGGGGCATCCTCGGCGGCCGCCCGGCCGCGTGCTCGGAGAAATGGCTGGTGCGCAAGGACGGCAGCCGCGAACCATTGCCGTCGAAGATCGACAATGTGCGCGTCCGCAACGGCGACCGCGTCATTTTCCGCACCGCCGGCGGTGGCGGTTGGGGCGACCCGCTGGAGCGCGATCCGGTCCGCACCCGCAACGACGTCGCCCGCAAGCTGATGTCCGCGACCAAGGCGCGCGAAGACTATGGCGTCGTCCTCATCGGCAACCGCTTCGACATCGATCGCCGCGCCACCGACGAGCTGCGCGACGGCATGCGGCGGAATAGGAAAACCCCGAAGCTGTTCGATTTCGGAGAGCGCCGGGCTAATGCTTCGACCCGCGCCGTTCAAATGGTGTGAACGGCTGCGGCACATGACAACGCTGAAACGCCACGAACTGGGACGAGTGCGCTATGCTTGAGGTCGTTATCAGTCTCATCGTCATCGCGATCGTCGTGATCGCGATCTTCTACATAATCTCAATTTGGATATACAAGCGCGCCCCATCCAATATGGGATTCATCCGCACCGGCTTCCTCGGCAGCAAAATATGCCTGGGCAAGGGCGCTATCGTGCTGCCGGTGTTTCACGAGATCACCTGGGTCTCGCTGGAGACGATCAAGTTCTCGGTGAGCCGGGCACGGGAGCAGGCGGTACTGACCGCCGACAATATCCGCGTCGACGTCACCACCGAATTGTACGCCCATGTGGGTCATACCGAAGAGGCCGTGCTGACCGCGAGCCGCACGCTCGGCGAAAAGACCTTTGATGCCGACAAGGTGCGCAACCTCCAGGAAGCAAAGGTGGTCGGCGCGTTGCGCAGCTATGCGGCGACCAAGACGCTCAAGCAATTGCACGAGAACCGCGATGCCTTCGCCGGCGAGATCAAGGACAATGTCAGCGAGAGCTTCGCCGCCAACGGCCTGATGCTCGAGGAAGTGACCATCGTCGCGCTCGAGCAATCGACCAAGGAATATTTCCGCTCCGACAACGTGTTCGACGCCGAGGGCCTCAAGGTCATCACCGAGATCACCTCCGAGGCGCGGCGCAAGGTCCACACCACCGAGAAGCAGACCACAGTCGCCATCCGCAACAAGGACCTCACCACCCAGCTTGAACTCCTGGAAATCGAGCGCCAGGAGGCGGTTGCCCGCGCCAGCCAGGACAAGGAGATCGCCAACGAGCAGGCCAAGCAGTTGCGCGAGAAGCAGACCTTCGTGCTGGATCAGCGTTTGGCCGTGGAGCAGCGCGAGCTCGAGAACGAAAAGGCTCTGGAACAACTGCGCACCGAGCGCGATATCGCCTTCACCGCCGAGGCGCAACGCCGCGAAATCGTGCAGGTACAGAAAGAACTGGCGCTAGAGCAGGAGCGCCGCGACCGCGAGATCGCCTTGATCGCCAAGGCGCGGGAAGCCGAGCTTGCCGAAATCACCCGCAGCCTGGCGCGCGAGCGCGCCGAACGCGACAAAGCGATCGACCTCGCCGCCAAGGAGCGCGAGCGCCAGGAAGCCGACATCGCCCGCGCCACCGCGGTCGCCGGCGCCGAAGAGCGGGCGCGCGACCAGCGCCATCAGGTGAGCGAGGAGACGGCGCTGTCGGTTCGCAAGCGCAGTCTGGAGACCCGGCTCGGCATCCTTCAGGTCGATCGCGATGAAGCGGTCGCCGTCGCCAAGCAGGAAAAGGAGATATCCGACGAGCGCGCCCGGATCTTGAGCGAGCAGCAGCGCTTTGTGCTCGACCGCCGCTGGGAAGTCGAGCAGGAGGAAATCCGCAAGCAACAGGCGCTCGAAGCCGCGCAAATCCAGAAGGATATCGCCATCATCGAGGAGGCCTCGCAGCGCGAATCCGCCCAAGTCCGCAGCGCGCTGGCGACGCAGCTCGAAGAGATGGGTCGCGAGATTGCGCTGATCAAGAAGGAAGGCGAGCGCGAGCGGTCTGATATCGAACGTTTCCTCGCCCGCGAGCAGGCGGAGCGCGACCGCGAGATCGCGCTCGCCGCCAAGACCCGGGAGCTCGAAATCGCGGAAGCGCAGCGACTCGCCAGTACCGCGGAGCGCGAGAAGGCCGCGCACACCGTCGAGTCGGTGCGCGTGGTGGCCGACGCGGAACGCGCGCGCCAGGTCGAGGTGATCGAGGCGGGGAAGGCCGCGGAGGCACGCCGGATCGATGAGGAAAGCAAGGCGCAGGTGATGCGCATGCATTCGGTCACTCAGGCCGAGGCGCGCAAGCTTGCCGCCGACCTTGAGGCACAGGCAACGCTGACCCGCGCGCGCGCCACGACCGAGGCGCAGAAGATTGGCGCCGAAGGCATCGAACGCGAGGCGGGGGCGCGCGGCCGCGCCGAGATGGAAGTCGAGCAGCTGCGCATCGCCAACGCGCAGCGGCAGCTTGAAGCCGAAGCGATCGGGATCGAGGCCAAGGCTGAAGCGCTCAAGAAGTACAACGAGGCCGCGACTTTCCTTGAACTGGCGAAGCTGCGCATCGAGGCCGAGCGCGACGTTCACATCGATCAGGCCAAAGCCATGGGCAGCGCGTTGTCGCAGGCGCAGATCCGCATGTACGGCGGCGGTGGCGACAATACGATGGATACGATCCGCGGCCTGTTCACCCAGGGCTTCGGCATCGGCGAGGTGATCGAAGGCCTGGCGCAGTCGCTGCCCGAGGGGTTGCGCCAGCGGCTGAGCGCCAACGGCATCTCAGGCCTGCTCGGGCGGCCGTACAACGGTTCTTCGCTCAAACAGACCTACGAGCACCTCAATGCGCTGGTGCAAGAGCATCTGCGCACCAAGAAGGCGCGCGAAGTACCGTTTCCCGCAGCGCTGGCGCAACTGGAAGAGCACGCCGGCGAGAACTTGGATTTGCGCCAGGCCGTCAAGGTGCTGGCGGAGTTCAACCACGAAGGTGCGCTCGACGGCGTGCCGTTCGATCTGGTGTGGAACATGATCAACGCCGTGGCGAAATCCGCGAGCTAGAGCATGATGCCAACGCGTGGCTTTTCGGAACGGATCATGCTCCAGCGTAATATTCAGATAGGGCGATGAGCGACTTCGACGTCGTCCTTGAACACGCCTCCAAAACCTATCCGGGTGGAGCGCGCGCCGTCATCGATTTCAATGCCGAGATCAGGCATGGCGAATTCGTCGCCATGCTCGGGCCGTCCGGCTGCGGCAAGACCACGACGTTGCGCATGATCGGCGGTCTCGAGGAGACGACCGAAGGCAAGATCTTCATCGCCGGCAAGGACGTTACCGACCTGCCGCCGGCGCTGCGCGACACCTCGATGATGTTTCAGAGCTTCGCGCTGTTTCCGCATCGCACGGTGTTCCAGAACGTCGAATTCAGCTTGAAGATGAAGGGCATGGAAAAGACCGAGCGCGACCGGCGGGTTTGGGAAATGCTCAACATGGTGGGACTGACGACGTTCGCCGACCGGCGGCCGCGCGACTTGTCCGGCGGCCAGCAGCAGCGCGTGGCGCTGGCGCGCGCCCTGATCAGCCGGCCGACCGTATTGTTGCTCGACGAGCCGCTCGGATCGCTCGATTTCAATCTGCGCCAGGCGATGATGATCGAGCTCAAGCGGGTTCAGCGCGAACTGAACATGACCTTCATCATGGTCACGCACTCGCAGCAGGAAGCGATGTCGCTTGCCGACAGGGTCATCGTCATGAGCGACGCGGTGATCCAGCAGATCGGCACCTCGCGCCAAGTCCACGAGAGCCCGCGCACCAAATTCGTCGCCGAATTCATCGGCAACAACAATCTGTTCCAAGGGCGGATCCAATCGCGCAGCGGCTCGATCGTATTCGTCGAGACGCTCGGTCAATTGGTCTATGTCAGAGTACCGCCGGAGATCCGGCACGTGCCGGTCGGCAAGGACGTCTGGTTCTCGGTGCGCGCCGACCTGATGAACACCGGTGAAAAAGACGACATGGCTAACCGCATCGAAGGCAAATACATCGCCAGCGAGTTTTTAGGCTCGCTGGAAACCGACGTGTTCGAGGTGGCGCCGGGGCAATATGTACATGTCGAGCAACATCGTCACGCCCAGGACTATGTCTACAAGGTCGGCGAGCGCGAGACGCTCTGCTGGCATGCCGAGTTGGGGGTGCTGCTGGAAGACTCACGCAAGCCCACGGACCGCGACGCGGCATGACACAAGCGACACGACATGGGCGACATGACATCGGCACAACGGAGCTCGCGCAATGGATACCGTTCCGGCCATTGATATCGCTCCATTCCTCGGCGGCGGCGCAAAAGGCGAGGCGGACGTCGCCAAAGCCGTCGATCAAGCCTGTTCCAGCCTCGGCTTTTTGATCGTCGAAGGGCACGGCGTGCCGGACAGCCTGATCGAGGAGATGCGCAAGACTTCGTCCGCCTATTTCGACCGGCCGCTGGAAGAGAAGCTAAAGCTGCGCATGCCGGCGGACCGTTATCGCGGCTATATTTCGCTCGGCAGCGAAGCCTTGTCTTATTCGCTGGACGAAGAATTGCCGCCGGATTTCAAGGAATTGTTTTCGATCGGCCCGGTCGATCCGCCCGATGACGCCTATCACCGCGCCGCCGGTCCCGGCAAATTTTTTGCCCCCAATCTCTGGCCGGAATCCGTGCCGGGCATGCGGCCGGTGTGGGAGGCCTATTACCGCCAGATGGAGCGGGTGGCGACGACGCTGATGCGCATCTTCGCCGTCGGGCTCGGCATGGACAAACATTATTTCGACGACAAGGTCGACCGCCACATCACCAATTTCAGCGTGTTGCATTATCCCGAGCAGGCGAAACCGCCGCTGCCCGGCCAATTGCGCGCCGGCGCGCACACCGATTACGGCAGTCTGACCATCCTCAAGCCGGACAACGCGCCAGGCGGCCTGCAGGTGCAGAAAGACGGCAACTGGATCGACGTGCCGACGCTGCCCGGCACCTTTGTCGTCAATCTCGGTGACCTGATGGCCGAATGGACCAATGACCGCTGGGTTTCGACCCTGCATCGGGTCGTCAATCCGCCGCGCGACAAGGCCGTCGGAAGCCGCCGCTTGTCGATGGCATTCTTCCATCAGCCGAATTACGACGCGGTGATCGAATGCCTGCCGACCTGCTCCGGCACAGGGCGGCCGCCCCGCTACGGCAAGACCACCTCGGGCGACCACGTCTGGATGAAGATCAACAAGCACCGCACGCCGGAGCTGGCGCAGGGCAAGGCGTAAGACACAGACCCAACGGGAGGGCGCCATGGAGCGTTTCATCAACGTGGCCGGAGCCCAGATGGGACCGATCGCCCGCGAGGAGTCGCGCCAGCGAGTGGTGTCGCGGCTCCTCGAAATGATGCGCGAGGCCAAGGCCCGTGGCGGCGATATCGTGGTGTTCCCGGAACTGGCGCTCACCACCTTCTTTCCGCGCTGGTGGATGGAAGACGACGCCGAGATCGACAGCTTCTTCGAGCGCGAGATGCCCAGTCCGGCGACGCGGCCGCTGTTCGACACGGCGAAATCGCTCGGCATCGGCTTCTATCTCGGATATGCCGAACTGGCGAAAGACAACGGCGTCACGCACCGCTACAACACCGCGATCCTGGTAGACAAGGACGCCGCGATCGTCGGCAAGTACCGCAAAGTGCATCTGCCGGGCCACGCCGACAACCGGCCGCATTACCCGTATCAGCATCTCGAAAAGCGCTACTTCGAGCCGGGCGATCTGGGATTTCCGGTCTGGCCCGCGTTCGGCGCCAATGTCGGTATGTGCATCTGCAACGATCGCCGCTGGCCGGAGACCTACCGCGTCATGGGCATGCAAAGCGTCGAGCTGATTTTGCTCGGCTACAACACGCCGACCCATCTGCCGTGGGTTCCGGTCTACGATCATCTCGCCGACTTTCACAACCATCTGTGCATGCAGGCCGGCGCCTATCAGAACAGCACCTGGGTCGTCGGCATCGCCAAGGCCGGCAACGAAGAGGGCAGCGAGCTTCTGGCCGGCAGCTGCATCGTCGCCCCGTCCGGCGAAATCGTCGCCCAAGCGGCCGGCAAGGGCGATGAAGTCTTCGTGGCGAGATGCAATCTCGACATCAGCCGGCACAACAAAGAGCAAATGTTCAATTTCGCCCAGCACCGGCGTATCGAGCATTACGGGCTGATCACGCAGCGGGCCGGCGCCGTGCCGCCCGCCTGAAGCCTGCGCGTTCCTATCGTTGGCGCCGCGTCGCCGAGCCTTCGCTCAGCGGCCGTTGCCGTAGTTGGCAGTGAGATAGTCAACGATGATTTTGGCGTCGGCCGGCATGATCGGCGCGCCGTAGGCCGTGATCATCTTGTTGACTTCGGTTTCCCAGCCCTGGCGGTTGAGAAACGGCGCGTTGATGCGCGGATAATCGAGCGAATGGCAGGCGTTGCAATAATTTTCGACGACCTCGCGGCCGGGGCCGGCCTTGAGCGTGACGTCTTCTTCGGCCTGGGCACCGGCTCCGAAAACAAGAAAAGCAGCTGCAGCAAAAATGCGCCACATCGGTTGCGCTCATACCACGGTGATGGTCAGCGGGCGGGGCACGTTGTTGTTGTAGCCCGCTGGGTTGAAGATCAGCTTGTCCGCCTGCGCTTGACCGAGCGAATTGGTGGCTTTTGCCAACAGCTGAAACGTCCCGGCGCGCCGCGGTGTGAAAGGCAGGCTGAAGACTCGAAAGGCGAAACGGCCGAAGTCCCTTCCTAATTTCGCCTCATGCCAAACTTCACCGCCGTCGGTGGAAATTTCCACACGGCGGATGCCGGCGCCGGCGTCCCAGGCGAAGCCGCGGATCTCGGCTGTGGCATTGGCCCGCACGACGTCGCCGATTTGCGGCGCGGTGATCATCGAACTGACCACGATCTCGGTGATCGGCTCGTTGGTCGCCGTCATCTGCGACGCGAAATGTTCGGTGATGGCAAACTTCCCGGTTGGGATTCGATAGGCGCTCTTCATCCAATAGCCGGTGAACGGCTTGGTAGAGGCCTCGATCGTGTCGAGATGCTTCATCCAGTAAGTGGCGGTCCAGCCCGGCACGATCAGGCGGAGCGGATAACCATTATGCAGCGGCAGCGGCGCGCCATTCATGGCATAGGCAATCAGCGTGTTGTCGTTGAGCGCCTTGCCAAGCGGAATGCTCTTGACGAAATCGGGGGTGCCATCGAGCACCGGCCCATCCGCGCCATTGACGACGATCTCGATGACGTCGGGGCGCAGGTTCGCGCGGCTCAGCACGTCCTTCAATCGCGCGCCTTTCCATACCGCGTTGCCGACGGCGCCGAGGCCCCATTCGACGCCGGCCACATGCGGCTCGGAAAAGCCGCGGCGATTGCCGGAGCATTGGCAGACCGCGGCGATCTCGACGGCTTCAAAGTTCGACTGCAAATCCGGCAAGCTCAATTCAAGCTGTTTGCCGGCGCCTTCGCCGCCGACTTTCAGCGTCCACCGTTGCGCATCGATCTCGTCTGGAATTCCAGCCAAATGGTAGCGCACGAAGAAGGATTCATTCGGCGTGAATTCCGAGGTGAAATGCGACAGCGGCGTCTCGTAATTTGGCGGCCGGTAGGAGAGCTTGATCAGCGGCTTCTTGCCGGGCAGCGCCTCGAGCGTGGCGGTATCGTAAACGCCTTGCGGCAAACCCGGCGGCAGAAGCGGCTTCTCAGCCGCGCCCACCGCGCGCGTCCGCGGTCCGCCGCCGGCCAGCGCCAGTGGACCGCCCGCGAGCATCGCGCGGCGGCTGATCATGATTTGCTGGCGCTCCGCACCGCAGGCCGAGCTCGCGGTATCACACAGCCGGCACTTCGGAGGCGTCGGATGCATACACCGCCACGCCGACCTCGGGATCGATCGGATCGCTCCAAGGCCGCCGTTCGATCATGCGGCAGGTGTCCGCGTAGCCGGCCTGCCAGCGGGCATCGATTGCGGCCTGCGAGAAATCGAAGTCGCGCGCATTGGTCTCGCCGTCGATCGGCTCGGCATTGATCTCGATCAGGTGCATCTGGGTCCCGCAGCCCCAGCCGGCCAGCTCCTTGGCTTTGGGCGAGTTCTTCTGTTCGTCCGGCAGCATGTCGTACAATTCACGCACGACGTGACGCATCCGATGAATCTGCGCTTGCCGCGCGATGTGACTCTTGGTGCGGCTTCCGAACAGAATGTCCTTTTGCCGCATGAAGACTGTCGCGATGGACTCCGGCTCGAGCCCGCGCGAATGCCAGATCTGCACCGCAAACACCACCGAGCTGCGGCGTGGATTGTCGTCGAACACCACCTCGACCGGCGTGTTCGAATAGAGGCCGCCGTCCCAGTACGCCTCGCCGTCGATCCGCACCGCCGGGAACGAGGGCGGAATGGCGCTCGAGCCCAGCACGTGCTCGAGACTGACCTTCTCGACGCTGGTATCGAAGTAGCGCATCTGCCCGCTGCGCACGGTGACGAGCCCGAGCGTGAAACGCGGCTTACCGGAATTCACCAAATCGAAATCGACCAGCGTCGGCAGGAGCTTCTTCAGCGGATCGACATAATAGAGAGCTGCGCGCTCGATCCCGACATTGGCGTCGACGCCGCGGGCGAGCATGGGGTTGGGAAAGTAAAAGCCCGGCACGCCCCAAACCAGCGGCGCCAGCTGGTTCCAGGGCTCGATCCATTGGTTGGCCAGGCGCGTCCAGAATTCCCGCAACCGTTCGACCCGGCGCTCGACCGGATTGCCGGCTATAAGGACACCGTTGATCGCGCCGATCGACGTGCCGATCACCCAATCGGGCTCGATCCCGGCATCGTGCAGCGCCTCGTAGGCTCCGGCCTGATAGACGCCCGGTGCGCCGCCGCCCTGCATGACCATCACCACCTGGCCGGGAAGCTCGCCGCGATCCAATGGCTGAGGCTTTGAAATATGCCGAGGAATATCGCTATGGGTCATATCGCTACCGTCCGCTCAAACCGTGATGCAACACGCGCAATAGGCAATATATGCACACAGGCATCCTATCACGCACGAGCATGCCGCAAGACCGATGACACTTTTCGTTGATAGGCTGCCGGAACCGACGGCCCGATAGAAGGGGCGGGCGGCAATCGGGGCAGGCGATGGGATTAGTCTCTAAAGTCTTCGCAGCGATTGTCGCGATCTGCCTACTGGGAGCACATGCAATGGCAGCCGAGGGATTGATCACGGTCCCGAGCAGTTATGGGCCGCAGGAAACAATGGCCAAGCTCGAAGCCGAGGTGAAGGCAAAAGGCCTCACCGTGTTCGCTCACGTCGATCACGCGGCGGGCGCGGTGGCCGTCGGCATGAAGCTGGCACCGACCGATCTGTTGATCTTCGGCAACGCCAAGGGCGGCACGCCGCTCATGCAGGCGGCACAGACGGTCGGCATCGACCTGCCACTCAAGGTGCTGGTTTGGCAGGACGCGTCAGGCAAGACCTTCGTGTCGTACAACGACCCAGGCTGGATCGCCAAACGCCACGGGCTCGGACCCGAGGCCGAGGCGACGGTCAAGGCTTTGAGTGGTGCGCTGGCGGCCATCACCGCGGCGGCGACCAAGCCGCATTAGGAAACACGTCCGAGGCGACCAAACTCCCAGGGTAGCGCTTCCCCCAGTTGAAAGTTGCCAAAATACAACAAAAGAGATTTTCGCGAATAAGGAGATATTTTGACCATTGCACGTTTGGGATGCGTCCTGTCGAATGGGGCCGGCGCACAGGGGCTGTGAGCTTGAAACGTAAAATGATTGCGCGGGGGCGTTACAATGGCCGCGATCAGGGGCGTTATGGCTTGCGTATTGGCGTGCGCATTAACTGGATGCGGGTTGCCTCCGCTCGTACTTTGGGAGGATCCCTCGCTAGCCGTCGCGCCATCCGGACCGTCCGTCGCGGCTCTTGTCGCTAACATAAAATGCGAACTCTGGGAGGCGGCGAACGACACCTCAGAACTTCCGTACTATCTGGATCTTCCCGGACTGCCTTTGCATCGTCCTTCGCAACATCCTTCACCAGATCGCGTGTTCAATCTGAAGAATTTGTTCGTCGAGATAGAATACGTTGCCGACTACAAGCTCACGCTGCAAGTCACTGACACCGGTGCGTTGAACCCATCTGCTAATTTCATCAAGAACCTACCGGCCGCAGGCACGAATTTAACGCTTGCAGTTGGCGGCCAGCTTAGCGAGCAGGCAGACCGCTCTATCGACATATATCAGTCGGTAGATTTTGCCCGCCTGGTGGGATCACCTGAAAACCCCCGATATACGGCGGTCAGAAAAATCCCGGGCCACGCCGACAAGCCATTTCCGAAGGTGCCTAAGAGTTTGGCCGAGCACCCCTATGAAGGTCCGCTGGGCGAGTCACCGTGTGATCATGGCGCCCTGCTTGGAGGGCGGCTTGGGCTGAAGGAAGCCCTCGCGACTTACGCGATATCTGCGCGAATGCAGGATGTCGCCGTATTGCTGACGCCGGGCTCGACCGCGGGAGGCACTCTGTATGGACAGCAAATCTCGCTTACTGGATTTAGTGGTTATGCGTTCGGGCAGATGGATTTACAAATCGATTTCACGGTTCTCATGGACGTCAACGGCGGTCCAAACTGGACCCTCGCGGCCTTTAAAGGCCCGGCTGTAACGAGCGCCGGTGGCGCGAACGGCCAAAATTTATTGAATTTCAGCCGGCAGGTGAAAGACACTCTCCTGATAACCGTCCTGCCTGTTTGCATCAGGCAAAAATACTTCCCGAGAGACTGGCTAAAATACACTCCGCAACAGCTCGCGAACGGTGCAAGACAGAAGCCGACCGTGTCTGCCGTTCTGGGGACGTTAAAGGGCGGCAACATAGACGCAAAGGTGATTTCGCAGCAAAGCGACGGCGAAAAAGATCCGCTGTCGCTCAGCTATCCGATTGAATATAGCCCGGAAATGTTCTTCGGGACTCCGATTTGGGCAAACTATTTGCCCTCTTGTCTGTCTCCGGTCGGGCAAGCGGCTCTTGCGGCTGCTCCAGGAGCAGCGCGGCTCAACAACCAATTGCAGGGGATAGGCAATCCGACAACACGGCGACCCTAATCGGTCTGCCGCGATCGATATCTCGCTCCACTGCTTGTCTGGAGGTGTACGCCTTCGCCTCTGCTAGCGCGGCTTGCTCGCACCTGCCCATCCTTTCTCGATCCGGTCTATCGCTTTTTTCGGCGAAGCGCGCGACACGCGTGGGAGAATTTTTGGCGGAAGGGGTGGGATTCGAACCCACGAGGGAGCGGAACCCCCTGCCGGTTTTCAAGACCGGTGCCTTAAACCACTCGGCCACCCTTCCAACGCTGAGATATCAATCACATAGCTACGCAACCAAATAGAACGTCTTGGCAACGGCCACCGCGCTGGACCCAAGTTGGACCCAATTCACAATAGCGTACCCTTCGACAACGCTCCGATAACCGCCGCCGCACTGATATCTGCTTTCCTCGTCCGCTTAGCATAGCTCCGCAATAGCACTGCCGGATCATGCCCACACCGCGCCGCCACAACGTGAACGGGCACGCCCTTATCGAGCAGGATCGTCTCATGGGCGCCCCGCAAGTCATGTAATCGCAGCCCCCCAAAGCCTAAAGCCGTCGCCTTACGGACAAACTCCTTCGTGGTGTTCCTCGGATTGCGAAGCTTGGTGAAAGAAAAGCCGTCGCCCGGCGCTGGCGGGTTTGGAAATATCAACGCTCCGGTGGGCAGTTTGACCAGCGATAGGTCAACCTTCATGCTATCGGGCACGCCAGCCGCTATGCGCAGATGTCGCTCACGCTGTGCAAGGAGCAGGGCCAATAGGTCATCGTCAATCGTGATGGTCCGCTTACCGCGTTCAGTCTTAGGCCCTTTAATCCGCAATCCATGAGCGTCTGTTTACTTCAAGCGCCCGTTCGATCCGCAGCGTCTTACCGACCTTCGATCCAAGTCCCCCCAACGCAGTGCGAGGATTTCATTTCGCCTCGCACCCGTAAATGCCGCTACGGCGACGATCACGTAAAGCGCCGATCCCTTGAAGCCTCGGACCAATGCAAGCAACTGATCTTCGTCCAACGTCAGCACCGTGATCGGCTTCGCTAGGGGAGGGCACTTTCGCCAGCTCCAGCATCGGATTGCGGACCAGCTTCCGCGTTCGTGCTGCTGCACCGAGGCAAGCGCCGAGCACACTATGAACATGGTGTGCAGTGCGAGCGGAAATCTTATCGGCTAGACGAACGTATAAAGTGTCGATCTCGGACGATTGCAGTTGTTGCAAAGACCGCTCCCCCAACGTCGGCAGGACATGACAACGAATTAGTTCCGCGTAGCGCTCGACTGTACGCTGCCCAACTTCCCGTCGCCGCTTGTTCCCTGGCGCACCAATTGAAATCCAATGTTCCGCCCATTGCCTGAGTGGTCATCTTATCTGGCGTGACATGTTCTCCGATGTCGCCCGAGCGGAGCAATCGGCGCAGTTCCTTCTGCGCCTCAGTCTTGTTTCCGCGAAATGATTTGGTAAAGCGTTTGCCATTGACGCGATAGCGCAGCCGCCACGAACCGTCTCCGCGAGCATCAATCCCGCCATCGCCATAGGTGCGCCGCTTAGTCATTTGTCTTTCCTTAGATCGGGGTCCTTCTCCATAAGCTCCGCCATCCTCCGTTCGACGAAGTCTTTATAGGCGGGGTCCTGATATAGCTGTTCTCGCAATTCCTTCTCCCGCTTTTCCCTTTCTTCAACGCCAGCAATGAACCGCAGCCACTCTTCCCCGAATGTTTGCCCGAGACGCCAAAGTACCTCGCTGTTGAGTGATCGATTTGCCTTCTCTGCCTCGGCTGCCAGCCGTTGCCGCAAGGCCTCAGGCATGCGGACTTGTAGCGCAACGGTGTCGGCCGGCTTCCGCTTTCGTGCCATTTCGCACCTCCAGGACGGCACGGCATAGCACGGCACGATAGTCCCATCAATAGGTGTGCACGACTTTGTGAATGGGACTATCGATGCACCTATGCGATGATGCGGGATCGAAAGGAAGGTGCCGCGATGGACCAACCCAAAACCCTGACCGTGCCCGAAGCCGGGCGCGTCTACTTCGACCTCGGCCGCAACGCCTCTTACGAAGCCGCCCGGCGCGGGGACATTCCCACCATTCGGATCGGTCGATTGCTCCGAGTGCCGGTCGTGCAGTTGGAGCGGAAGCTAGAGGAGTTGACCCACCAAACCCGACCAAGCTGATCACGACCTAGCGACATATCGATACGTTCAGCGTCTTGGCGCTTCCTGATCTTTCTCACTTTCCTGTCTACCACTCCAATCCCACTGCGCTGCACGGCCCATTTCGCAGTGATGCAGACGCTGAGAAGGACTTTCTCATGACAACGTTTGGTACATCCGAGTTTAGGGAGGGCGGCATATGGGACCCTGCTTGGGACCGAATGCAGTGAGTAGATCGAAACCCAGCCAAGGGGATAGGCAAATGATATCGGACTGGACACCCGAACAACTCAAACAATGTAACGCACTAACGAAGCTTGTGAGGAAAGTAGCTGCTTTGAAAGCGGCTGATCCAGGCTACGCACACCCGGCAACACGCCGCCTCATGCAAGGATGCCTGAAGGAAGCGGAGCGCCTAGTCGAGGATGTTAAGGCGCGGTGAGATCGAAACGCCCTTCGGGGCGTCCCAGCGTCATGCGCTGGCTGATGAGATCAGGTTCTTTGACATCGTGAACATCCACCCGCAGCGCGGATCACAAGTGCGTGCGCAAATCTCTGATACTCCCTACCTGAATTGTTTGGTGTCAGCCGATATTCGCTTGTCCCGACGGTCTTGTTGTTTGTTGTTTGCTCGGGGACGAAGCTTGTGGCGTCATCGGCCTAGCGGATAACCCGCTATAAGGAGTACGCGATGACCGATCTAAAGCCTGATCTAAAGCCTGATCTAAAGCCTGTACCGTCGTCTGGCGAGCGGGCACCGTCACTTCCAGAAATCGCCCAGCGCATCAACGCCGAGTATGCCGAGTTAGTGGCCAATGGCGTAGTGCTTAAAGCGATTGCTTTTGGCGAGCGACTGACCAGAACCAAACACAAGGAAGTTGGCTACGGACTTTGGGGTAGCTGGCTTGCGGCCAATTGCAAGTTCAATGAGCGGACTGCTCAACGATACATGGACTTGGCGGAGAAAAAGCAAAAGCTGCCACTTCAAGATCCGACACGCATGTCGGATCTGAGCCTCAACGAAGCTTTTCGAATAGTCGGTACCAAGGCGGCGACAAGACTTGCAAGGCCCACTGAGGACTGCGACAGGGCGGTGAAAGCACTTTTCAAAAAGTTGTGGAAGCTGTCGCCTAAAGACGCCGAGTACAAAGCCAGCGATACGATCAAGCAGCTACAAGAGCTGCTCAGCAAAATGCAAACCGAGCCAGAGCGCAAAGTCGCCTAGGGTTTGGGTAGCGGCGTGGAGGGGGCGATCTCAAATCGAGGTCGCCCTTTCCCTTTCGCCATGCGATCGGGCACCAAAAAGAAAAAATATTTATAATAAGGCAACCCAAGATGGTGGCCCAACCATAGTGGCGGAATATCCGCTGGGGGAAAAGTGCCTTATCCACCAAGGGATTAGATCGCATGACCCCTTGAAATGAGGGGTCCGAGTACCTATATCTAAGGGGTAGGGCACACTGTCCCCTACTGCCAGTTGTGGGATTTGATGTCGCCCGAGATGCAACCGTTATGAAGTAATGCAGTGGAATGCAAGTTAGCTCCATGTCTCTTACGAGTAAAAAACCCGAATGGGAGAAGTGATGCCGATCTTCATCTGCGACCAGTGCTCAAGGCCTTACCAGCCAACCGATCTCGCTCGTGTCCCGAACCAGCGTTTCTGTTGCACGAACTGTCGAGTGCTTTGGCATTACCACGCCAAGAAAAACAGACCGGAGCGGCTCGACCTTACTGAGCTGTTGAAAGACGCGGTGCTGCATGGAGATGCGGCGTGAGCCCCGGTCCATCTCACCAAGCAGAGCAAAAAGATCCCTTACTGTGCTCAAGAATGAGCAAGCGCAGCATCGGGCCGAACACGAACCCTCGACGATGTTCGCGATGGCCAACCTTGGCATCGACACTAGCATTAGCAGTGGAAGGCAGGGCAGAGAATATGTCAGTGGTAGCGAGCCACACGTCTCCTACCCTTCTGCCGCTGGGCCGTGGGCTGATCCGGTGAGGGTCCCAGATGAACCGCCACTTAATTATGCCATCGGGGAGATGGTGCCCTGCGGTGAACACTTCGAAGTCGCACGCTCGCTAGCAAGTTTGCCCGCAACGGCTCTCATCTCGGCTGACGCGGGCAACGGCGCAGAGTGTGCTCCAACATTGGCAGCCACACCTTCTGCCGAAGTTGTCGAGACCTCTGCGCCGAATTCTTTGATCAGCAGCGCTTCGGCTAGCCCAGCCGGAGATGGGGACGGGGCTCGGACCGAACCAAACCATAGCAGCGCAGCCCCGTTCCCAACCCTTTCACTTTCACGACCACGGAGACGACTATGACCCAGCTCACCATCGTTGATCTCATTGAGGAGGCGAAGGAGGAAGAGGAGGAGACCACCCGCTTTGTAGAGAAGTGGGTAGACGATATGTTGCCCCGACTTCAACATCTCCAGCGCTACATCCAATCCGGCCACTTGCCGCTTGGGACATTGTTCGCCGCGCAGAAGGAAATCTTCGAGGGCATGGCGCTGTTCTTTGCAGGGCTACCGCCTGACTACAAATATTTGATTGTTGAGCGGCTCGCCCCTGGCTGGGCGGAGTTGGTCGGGCTGATGGAAAAAAATCGTGTCTTGGCCAAGAAGCTGGCGAAGAGGGCAGCGCATGGCTAGCAGGATGAAGGAGGTTCGCGAACCGCATTGGGCCGTGCCGCATTTGTATCGCATCCGGCGGCCCGCAACCGATCTGTACCCTTACCTCCCGACGGAACGGGCTACAGCGCAACGAGCAAAGCAACAAAGCACTAGCAAGTTGTTGCCTGATGCAAAGCGCGGTGCAGTCAGTCCGTTGGGTGGTGTTGCGAGGGACGCGAAATGATCCCCTTCACCCGCTTCGAGAAGATAATGTTGGGGATTGGCATTAGTCTGCTTGGTGCAGCGCTGATCCTAACGTTGTTGGTGCACTGATGGCGACCTACTTGCTTTGCGCCGATCATGCATTCGGCTCCGTCATCCCCGCAGGCACGGTCGTAAGTGATCAGCCTGGCGCGCAGCAAATTCCGCCTAATTGGGTTCCCACGCCATATGCGGACCCTTTGGATGCAGGCGCTGTAGCGAACGTGTACGCGGCTGGCGTTCAACTTCCTGGAGGGTCCGTGCCTCTGAAGATCGTTCCCAAATGCCGATGGATACCGAACCCAAATGCCACTGGCGGGCCAACGAACCCTTATCGCGAATTTATCCTCAGCGGCCCGCTAGCGCCTGGGCTGGCTTTCCAACAACTAACAGGAACGCGGGGGCAATATCCCTGAGTGAGCTTCATCGAGATCGGAGACTGTGTTGCTGTGCCTATAGAGTTCAATCATTGGACTTAGGAGACGGGGAATGAGCATGAGCGAGTACGAAGATTGCTTCATTTGGAGCTGCGATGGGTGCGGGCTCCAGGCGGAGTTCGAGCGTGGCGGACCGGGGTCCTTCATGGCCTGCGTGGGCGAGCTGAAAGCGCGTAGGTGGCGGATCAGTCGAGATCAGGATGGCGAATGGGATCATCGCTGTGGTCGCTGCAAGGCCAAGGCCGCTGCTGACATTTTGGACAGACCATTCGGCAAAGTTCAACGGGTGAAGTGAACCAAAGGAGAAATGGAAATGGCAATGAAGCGATCTAACGCATTGAGTGGCAGCGGTGGAAAGGGCGGAGGTCCCGGCAGCCGAAGTCTCGCCAAGGTCAACACTTACTTCACCGGGCAACCAAGTCAGAGGGTGGCGCCCGGCGGGGCCGACCAACTCGGCCAACAGATGTCCAACCACGTAACCGGAGACATGGGCGGCAGAAGCACCAAGCTCCCCAACCCCGCTACGCCGATGATCGGGGGCAACATGGCTGGTGTTGGCGCGACCAAATTGGGAAATGAAGTCGCTCTGAACGTCGGTGGCGGCGGACCGGGCGCTGGTCGAACCCTTTACGGCCAGTCAGGAGTGCAGGGTCAGCACGGACCAGTGGCAGGCAGCACTAAACCTGCGGGCAAGGATATTTTGAATAGCTTCGGCCCTGACAGCGCAATCGTCAGTGAGAGGAAATAGTGATGAGCAACAATGATGATCGTCGTCACGAAGGGGTCGGCTTTCGAGGATTGACCAACTACCACCAACCAACCGAGCGTGAAATCCAAGCGGGGATTGATGCCGCGATGAGAGATGCGGTGCGGCGTGACACGCAGGATGTTCATCAACCTGCGTCGCTAGCAACACCAACGACAGAGCGAAGGGTGGGGACGATGGGGGCTGAGAATGGCTGGGTTGAACCTAAGCCATTGGGCCTTCCGCCTGGCGTCGCGATAATCGACCAGCTCTGCGATGTTATGCTTCCTCACGCCCCAGGCTACGGAAAACCGAAGGGTGAGACGAAGTGAGACGGCGAGAAAGGAGAATGGGAGATGAGCGAGAAGAAAAGAGTGGCTCCGACTGATCTGGATTTGCCCCGGATCGAAGACATGCCGATCTGGGCAAATCGGAAGCAAATAGAAGAATTGACGAAGCTGATGCCCGAGCGGGCAGAGGTGATCGATGCGTTGTGGGAAGCGGGATTGCTGAGAGAGCAAGCCGATCATATCCTGAAAGTTCAACGGGCGTGGGTGGCGGAGCATCCTCGACGAGTGCCTGGTGCGATGCCGCTGGCGAAGGCTTGGGAGTTGCACGGGCAGAGTGAGGAGATGCTCAAGCAACGCGAACGCGACGAGTTGCAGCGAGAGCGTGAACGGGATTATCGCATTGCGCATCGGCAGGCTGGGGCGAGGTTGAGGGGCGATCCCGAGGTGACCGCCCGCGATCGCTATCAGGCTGCGTTGGATCGTGTCGCAGAGCGCAACCTTGCCAACGCAGAGTACGAACGCAGCTTGCGGGAGGAGAGCGGGATCGAGCGGTACGATCGAGAGGTGATCTGGAGGGGAAGCCGGTGATGGCACAAGTACATCGTGGAGCGGGTGGGCTGGCTGCGGTTGCGCTGCTAGATGCAGCCGTTGCGGCGGATGACATCGAGAAGGCGCGGAAGATTTACTTTGAGATCGCTGCCGCCGATCCGAGGGCTGAGGAAGATTGCGTCAGGAGCATTGGCGGGCAATGGAAGCGTGAAGTTCCGGAGGTGAGAAAGGCATTCGAAGCTGCTAGGGCCACGCGGAAGGCTGAGGCCCTTTTTATTTCGACTGCTCCACCACTTGCGCGAGAATTGTCGGAAGTGACACAACCGGCCTCGGTGGGCGTGGGGCTGTTGCGGAGGTTCGGACGAACGATCGGAGCGAAGCCCGAGATCGCCGATGGAGCGGTGGCCGATGCGCTTCAGGCGGCGATGGCGGAGGTTGGGGCGAAGACCGAAGGGGTAGGGATGGGGATCAAGTTCCATCCCACTGATCTGAAAGAGCCGGTCCAACCGATTACCGCTGATGAGAAACAGTTGGCGTTAAATCGATTAGCTGACCTTCGCGAAACTGATCCGCTTGCGTACGCTGAGCAGCGCAAGGCGATAGCGGCGCAACTCTGCACCACCGTTGCAGCTATCGATCAAGCGGTGAAAATCGTCCGCGACAAGCGAGCGGACGACGGTGAGCAGAGCCAAGCAACTAAGCTAGTCGCGATTGGAATGAGCAACGATGTGCGGCTGTGGCATTCACCAACTGATGAGAGTTACGCAAGCATCCGCGTGGGCGGCCATTGGGAGAACTACCGCATTGGAAGTCGGGCGTTCGATCAATGGCTGCGAAGCGAGTACGGCCGACGAAATCAGGTCAAGCTTGGCGATCAATGGGTCGAGCAAGTGCCCGGATCAGGCGCGGCACGCGATGCCGTCGCCCAGCTTGAAGGGATAGCAAGGTTCAAGGGAGGAGAGCTCCAGCCGGCAATCCGAGTTGGCGGCGATCGTGAGGTAATTTGGATCGACCTCGGTGGCGAGGATTGGCGGGCAGTCCGTGTCACGGCGGAGGGCTGGGAAGTCTCGCGCCAGGCGGGTGTCGCATTCGTGAGAAGCGGGCCCATGCTGGCGCTGCCGGACCCTACGCGAGGCGGTAGCGTGGAGCCGCTACGGCGAGTGCTGAATGTGCAGCCGGAGGAATTTGTGTTGGCCGTGGGCTGGCTGCTTCAAGCGCTAAACCCCGTTGGCCCCTATCCGCTGATCGACGTTTGCGGTCCATCCGAAGCTGGCAAGTCGACCGCAAGCCGAATGCTGTTGAGGCTGATCGATCCGAATTCCGCGACGTTGCGTCGGCCGAGCCGAAAGGTTGAAGACCTGCTGATCGCCGCAAGGAATGGATGGACAGTCGGATTGGACAACCTGAGTTGGATGACGGCGGAATGGAGCGACACCCTTTGCATGCTCGCAACTGGCATCGCCTCGGGAACACGCGCCCATTACACCAACGATGAGGAGCACGTCTATGCGGTGCAGAAACCGGTTCTGTTCAACGGCATTCCCGATGATCTGACACAGCGTAGCGACCTCGCAAGTCGAACGATCAAACTGCAAATCTTGCCAATCGCCGTTCGCCGTGGTGACGCCGATCTTGCGGAGGACTTTGAGCGGATATGGCCTGGCGTCTTTGGCGCGTTGCTCGACGGCCTTGTCGGTGCGCTAAGGTGCTGGAAAGCGATCGTCGTCAAAGACCCGGCACGGCTCATGGACTTCGAGCGCTTCGCCGAGGCCGGCTGTCGGGCGATGGGCTTCCGCGAGTGGGAATTCGTCGACGCTTACGCAGCCAATCGCCACGGCTCACCACCGCCGCCAGTATGGTCGCATCCGCAGAGGCGAGCGCTGTTGGTCGTGCGGTCGTGGCCTTCATGAAAAAACATCCGGATGGCTTCGCGGGGAAAATGTCTGACCTCTACCGGAAGCTAGAAACGTTTAAAGGCACCGCCGGTCCCCGTGATTGGCCAAGGGACGCCACCCGTCTCAGCACCGAACTCAGCCGGGTCACGAAGCCTCTCGCAGCAATCGGGATCGAATGCCGGCTCCGCGAAGATCGCCGCACCGAAGGCGGTGGCCAGTTCGACGTGGTGGTCGTGCGGAGGGTTTGAATAGCTATGAATAGCTTGAATAGCTCATGTCCCGACATAAACGTAAGACGCGAACAGGCTTCGGTGAGAAAATTGCTGACACGAGGAGCACGACAAAAGTGCCTGGAGCGCGAAAATCGCATGCGAAAAAAAGTGTCGCATTATAATTTCCCACCCTCTTTTCTTGTTAGGAAAAGAGGTATTCGAGCTATTCATAGCTATTCAAACCAGTGGAGGCGAGCTTGAGTGAACAACCGTCACCGCTGGAATTCCTTCGCGCGGTCTATTTGAATGATCAGCTTCCATTGTCGGTGCGGATGAGAGCGGCAATTGAAGCAGCACCATACTATCACGCCAAGCTAGCGGTGACGGCAGTCCTCGGCGACGAAGCCAGCTTCGTGGCAATGCTCGACCGCGCAATCGAACGTAGCAAAGCCCCACCAAAGCTCATTGAGCACCGCGCCGATGAGACTGCTCCCAGCGTTCACTGGTCCGGCCCCCTCTCACGGCCAACTACGAAGGTTGAGCAATGAATGAGGACGATCGCTACCGCACCATCCTCGGCAGTGGACTTGGCCCGTGGCTAATCAGCGACAGGCCGAAGGGTTGGGAATGGGAGAGCTTCCCGCGCAGGATCACCACCGTGCCAAGGTATCGCGAAGGTCCGCTGTTGCCCTGGCGCAGTGCCCGAGGTATCGCCAGCGAGGGCTATTGCCTTGGCAGCCGAAGTTGATCGAGGCAAGGGCTACATCACACAATGACTACAATCTCCAGCATCTGAAAGATGAGCTCATCTGGTCGCGTTTACTAATAAGGCAAAATGGCCCAGAAGTTGTCACATTTTAGCACTTCCTGATTTGTTTGGTTACCCTTCGAGCCATCTAAAAGTGGCTGACAAATTGAGGGGTGGCGTCTGATGAGTATCAAAGAATTATCAAACTACGAAGCCGCAATTGATGTTGATATGCGTGATTTGTTGCGAGCTAAAAAAGACAGATCACCAACTGAAAACAAAACGACGGTGGACGACTTTTCCGGCTTAGTTCATCGGATATCCGGTCGATCGGTTCGCGAGATCGACCATCTTGTTGAAGGCCTTCAAGGGTTGCGCGAGAAGCTGCACTTTGATGGTGCCCGGCTTGAGAACGAGATCACGAATTATGCGGAGTGGAGCGAGTTGGTAGTTCAACTGACCAAAATTGCCTCAGACAGCATGGCAAACGTCAACAGACGTTCGGTGGAAGGCAAAAGCCGAATTGGCTCTTAGTGGGTTTGGGGCAGGTCGATCGACTGTTTGAAGCTGGCGACCCGCTGCGTCCTCTCGGCCAAGTACCGCTCTAAGCATTGCTTTGAGCAAAACTGTTTCTGTGCAACTCGGCAGCGAATAAGGCCGAAACTACCTTTGCATATCTCGCAGCGCGGTTTGCTCTGTGAGGTAACCCAAGTCGTTTTCCGCATGGCCGGTGGCCTCTGTTGGCGACGGGATGCGTGCAAAGACACAGTGCAGAAAAAAAGTCCCGACCCCCCAGCCAGGACTTAGAGTTTCACATCCCACATAAGGAGACGTGGGCAGGATAACGAACTCGAACTCCGACGCCATAGCGTTTGATCACCCGGCGCGCATTTTGCCGGGCGCTATTGCATAAAAGTCACACCGCTAGCCGCGATATTGTTGAGTGGCTTACCCCGAAGGTCCTGGCAATATCGGTCAGCGCCTCGCCAGCTTCACGCCGGGCCAAGGCCTCCATTCGCTGATGCTTGGTAAGCTTGAGCTTGCGCCCGAACCGCACTCCCCGCGCCTTCGCTCGTTCGCGCCCCTCGTTGGTCCGAGCCAGGATCAGATGACGCTCAAACTCAGCCAATCCCCCAAGGACCGTAATCATCAGCTTGCCGTGTGGCGTGGTCGGTATCGGCCCACGGATCGCCGAGAGACTTGAACCCCGCACCACGATCACCGATAGCCGCAAGGGTGTTGAGTAGGTCCCTGGTGCTGCGTGCCAAGCGGTCGAGCTTAGTCACTAGCAACACATCGCCTTCGTCTAGGGCCGCCACAGCCTTAGCTAAGGCCCTTCGATCAGTGACCGCTCCGCTGACCTTCTCAGCGAAAACCTTCTCAGCGCCAGCGGCTGACAACGCAGCTTGTTGAGCTTCAAGCGACTGCCCATCAGTTGACACTCTTGCGTAACCGTAGATCGTCATTGCGTAGCTCCATTTCGATCATGAGTTTCGCACAACGGAAGTGCCTGCGGCGCAGCGCTTCTTGGCTTGTGCAAATCTTGCGAGTGCTGCACAGCCAGCGCTGCGCGTTTGCCGAAGAACCCCTCTGCTGTCCATTGATCTACAATCGGCCTGGCCTCAGCAATTAGCCGGGTGCGATAGGCTGCATCATCAATCAGTCTGGTCCTGGCCATTGCCACGAACTCGTGCTGTGGCACCTTGCTCAACTTGATCTTCCCTTGCCGCCGAATTTGGTCCTTGAGCTCGGCTATTGCTCGTTGCTTCGTCAGCACTAGCACTACTTGAGCTTGGCGCTGGGCTAGACGTTGGGCTTGGGTTAGGCTGGGAGTAGCCTCGACCATCGATTGGTCTCCATGGTTGGGGTTAGGGCTAGGCGAGTGCTTCACACCGCTCGCCAGCCCGCTTACTTCGCACCGCTGAGTTTATCAGATAACGCGGCCAGCTCGAAGTTAAATCAGCGCACGTCTACTTGTTTGTTGTTGTTTGTTTGCTCGTATCCGCGAGCGGCGTCATTGGCGAGGAGGGCCATCGGCGAGGGGGGCGGGGGCAAAATTCGCTCGCCGCGATCGGCGCATAGGTGCTGCGCAAACTGTGTGGAAATTCCAAGCATACATACCCAACCCACACTGCACTCGTTGCGCACTTGAGGCATTGCACCGCAAGAAAGCCGTTGCAAACAGTGACCGCTGCGCAGAGATTTAGTTGCCATGAAAGAGTCCTTTACCCCTTACAACAAGGCCGAACTCGTAGCCTGTTTGCATGAGATCGACCGCTGGCTGCCCGTCACGGTGAAGCCCGCCGCTGCCAAAATCCTCGGACCGTGGAAGTTAAGCAGGGTAGGGGATGTGCTCGAGTTGAAAGAGGTTTGGCCCTATGCGCGCCTTGGCATCTTAGTAAACCGGGAGCAGCCGTTGATCGAAGTGACTATCGAACTCGGCGGAGAAAAGGACCATGGAGAGCAAATAATCGGTTCGAGCCTCAACCGCGCATTGGGCCTTCGCAAGTTGCGTGGCTCTGACATCGATCGCAGGACTTAAAACAACAACTGTTCGGCTATCGCCAGAGCACCAACGGCGAGGATTAGGAACATGAATAGATAGGCGAACTGACGATTTGGTTCGAGTTTCTCAACAGCCACGAATAGCGCCGCGGCAATAAAGCCGATCGTGACTGCCTGGAGTTGCGCCCACATCGAAACGCCTCATCCGCTTGAGCTTCGCTGCGAGAATATATCGAAGTGCCGGTCCCGCCAGTCCAATGCGCAGAGGAGGAAAAGGCTGCATTGGTGCTGCGCTAACTGTGGGGAATTTTGAAGAGTATGGGTGCGGCTGCGCAAATAGCGCGAAGCATCCTTTTACTAGCGGTCTTTCTCAGGTACCGGTAGGCCTGTTTTGCAGGGCCAAGCATCGTGCATCGCTTGCATGGCTAACTTTGTTAAATCCTCGTGCCAGCGTTCTGGATGCAGATCAAGCCAATGCACGATAACCGCTGCCGATTGTGAAAGGGTTACATCATCTGGGATACAAGAACGCCAGACCAATGTCGTCCCCGGCAGCTTTGACAACTCACCAGCCCACAAGGGATCGAGAAACCTGGTCGTACTACGCAGGCCCTCAATAAGTCCTGCGCAATAGCCGGTCTCGAAAGAGTTCACTCCCGCTTGCCGAGCAGCGAGGCTTCTGCACGCTGGCAAAAGGTGGTTCGCACCACCGACGTCGTCAGCTTTCGCATTGGACGCTGCGACAATGCTGAGTGCCAACAGCGCACCAAGACCCCCACGCAGAGCGAAAATCATTTGGGCGTTTCCCAAGGCTCAATCGCGCCTAACCTTCGCGCTGGCTCTTCAAGATCGACGTGATGCTCGATGGCCACGAAGTAGCGACCAAGTAGCACATTAGTCCGAATTGTTGCCGTATTGGTGATAACGGGCGAACTCCTTGGGGATGATGATAGTAGTAGTTGGGGGTAGAGCAGCAACCTTGGCCCAGGGATATCGGTGACAAAAGTTGACGTGACGGTCGGTGCCAAACCCGTCCTTGAACTTAGCTCTGCCAAACACATAGAAATATTTATCGCCACTGACTTGCGCTTGCTCTATTTCACTTTGCGTGATTCCTGCGCTTCCCTGCGGCGCTTCGGCGCCAATGGGGATAACACCGATAAACCCAGGCAGATCGGCGTCAGTCAAGTTGGGTACCTTCCATTCAGCGTCGTGAACTTCGATCTTAACGACACTATCGAACTCGGTGGCGGGAAGCTTGCCAACATTCTTGAAGACTACCTGGCCAATAAATTGCCGTTGGGGAATAAGCCACTCAATACCCTGAGGCTCCACACTTACGTATGCTCGTTGGAGAATTCTAGCGTCGGCGACTTGCCCTCTTCCTACATCGGCTAGAACGATTGTGAATTTTGCAACGACCACTGCCGCAGCTGCTGAAACGGCTGTTGCGATGAGCACGATCCACTCATTTAGAGAAATCGCCGCCATTAGTGGATATTCGTAATATCGCCACAGCCAAAAACAAACAACATACGCAATCAATCCTACAATAGCGGCGATGCTTTTCCAGTGTATCAGCATCAGCTTAACAGCAAGTCCGGCAGCTTGGCGATGTTCGCAGCAATGCGCCGCGCTTCGTCTTTCGTCAGCAGATTAGCAGCAGTCCGCCGTCCGGGCTCTTTCTCGAAATAGACGTAGCTGAGAGCTTGGCCGTTGTGGTCGCTCACAATGAAGCAGGCGTCCTTTTCTTCGACAAGTCCAGGGCTGCGGGAAGCGGCGGGTTTTCGGTCATCAGGCCTGCGTCTGCCGCAGCTTGAGGTTCCCCCAGCCCCGCGATTGCCAAGGGCCTGCCAAGCTTGCGCCGGGATTATCTGTCAGAACCACGAACGGCGTGGGCGACCAGATACGCCCGCTCCCATAACAAGACCCTCAACTTTGTCGGCCCCGATGGTTTGCCACCATTTTCCGTCGGGGCCAACCTTCGCTGCCAGGCGACATGGAGAATATGCCATGTCATTAGCTCAGATTGCTGCAAGCGATGCCCTTGTGTTCGGGACCGCACTCGGCTGGCTGCTCATCATCATTTTCATGGTGACAATGCAACGAAAGCTTTCCCGTCTGCGGGCTGACTTCAAACTGTTATCAGATGAGGTAAGCCATTTGAAGATAGCAGAGGAACGCCGCTTTATGAGTGAAATTAATGCTCAAAAAAAGAGCGCGCGGGTAGCTGCAATAACTCCTGCATCTTCGAAAAGTTAAGCCGCCAAACCTGCGCGGTGATTAATCTACTGATCCGCGCCTGCGTCGCCTTCCTCAACATGCCACGCGTCACATACGCAGCAGTAGAAGGAATACAGATCAGGCAACCCGCCAAATCGCGATGTTCTGCTGAATAGTTGCATTGGCCTAGCACAGCTGGGGCAAAGCGGAGGTTTATGCGCGGACATGGCACGATCTCCAATGTGTCCGCCTAGGGAATGTGGGTGCGTGAGCATTACCGCCGCGTGGCCGGAAGCTTAACTTTTGGCAAGACTTCGTTGGGTCTACGACGCTGATCAAGGTGAAATTGGCCGCTGCGTAGGGCATTTTCGGTCAGCGCAAACCTACGGTCGGCTACATGGCTTTCATTTGTTATCTCCCGAAGAATATGGGCGACGTGCAGCTTCACCTTCATCGGATCGATGACAGCGTCGTTGTGGAATTTGGCGAAGGAGCGGAACTCCCGGGCGTCCGCACCGTCGGTGACCTGCGGGCGTTGCCGGCGTGGTTGAAACGGATGCGACTGCTTGTTGACCGCGGACCGCCCGGCTTGGTGAGGGTTGAGCCGATTTAGCGCTAGGTCGCCTCTACAATCTGGCGCTTCAGGATCGACCACCGACAAGCGCTCAGATAGTCGCTTAGAGATGTCCCTCAGCAATGATCGCTGATCTCGGACGGGCAGTCGTTCGCAGTGTTCAAACGCAGATGCAAAATAGCGAGCGGCTAATTGGTAATCCAACTCCGCGCTAACTGAGCGCTCGCGATCATCCATACCCAAACCTCCTGCACTGAGGCCGATCAATCACGCCTTCGGTTCACCTGAAGAAGTGGGGCTGGCGGCATAGCTGGCGGAGCATCATCATTGAATAACGCAGCCTCTAGCCAAGCGCGGGCCAATTTCAGATACACACTGCGCTCATAGTCTGTCTTGGCGTTCTGCACCCACTCGAAATATTGGTCCGCCTTTGCACGGCAGTCTTTGGGGGTCATGGCGCCGCCCATAATGCTGGTACCCCCTTACTTTGGGGATTGGCGATAGGCCAAGGAGGAGCTTTGCTCAGTCGCGAGTGACGCCCCCACGTGTCGCTCAATCTGGAAGCTACTTGGTCCCGCTGACGGCTTTTTCGCATAGCCTCATCGGGACTTCTTTTTAGCGGCGCCGTACTTCTCCGCAGGTTCCTTCAACCTAGGAATAGCCGCAGCGGAACGCACCTTTACGCCTCTGCGTCCCCCCTGTGCTCCCTCAGACCTATCGCGCAGCCTCACGCTAGGCCTCTTCCCCTTACTGGGGACCATCTTCGGAAGGGACTTCGCGCAGCCCAGCCCATGCCATGCATCTTCCTGTTGCAGGAACGACGAAAGCCGCCGGATGAGGCGGCTGCAGTGCTTAGATTTTGGAGGGAGGATTACTGCGAGTTGCGGCGGCGACGAACCAGCCAATAGATGCCATAGCCGACTGCGATGAACGGAAGTCCAGCGCCGGCGAGTGGCCCAGGTACGATTTTATTATGGCCGGGCGCACTAGTGCAATTTCCGTCGCCTTCCTTGCATGCGCTCGCGGGCATGGCGAAGGTGGCAACGGCGGTCAGTACTGCCGCTGAGAATGCTATCTTTATGGAATTCTGCATACTGTCGCTCCCACAGTCACTCCCGACCCTGAATAAACCTTTAGATGAATGTGGATCGCTCGTCGAGCAACCATGACGGGTGAACCCCGAGCGCGATTGCCTAGGTGTTCGGCGCGCCGCTTGCTATTCTTATTGATAGGCACCCGTTACAGCCGAGACTTCGCACAGGCGGGTCCTGCCCCTTCTCTCTTATTCGGGTCCGCCCAGGCACTGCCTGCGACCCTCGCTGCTGAGGGCGATGCCAAATCGTTGGACCCAATCTTGGACCCAAACTCCCCGAAACCTGCTGGGATCGGGCGAGACTGCCCAGCATGGCGAAGAGTGGTGCAGCCAACAAATGCAGATGGTTCGAGACATCGCGGGAAGTAAAGGGAGTGCCTCCGCGAATTTTCAAGACCGGTGCCTTAAACCACTCGGCCACCCTTCCACATGAGGGATTTCAATCACATAGCTGCTGCTAGAGTGTGAACGCAAGGGCAACAGCCCGTTTGACGTGACCCATTCTTGACCGATCACCACTGAGACTACCGGCCACGAGTTCGTTGACGACGACTGCGATCGATGCATCCGCCTTGGTCGTGCGTTGACGTGGCTGCGCGGCCGGGGGTGGTAACTGTTCGAACCTAGGCCGACGAGGGTAGGGGCGGACTAACCCCGCCAAGGGGCCCGAACCGCATCATTGTATCGCTCTCTGGAGCACGTCCCGGTGGTCCTCAAACACCTTCAGGTTTGATTCGAACAACTGAAGTGTTTTTTCGGCGTTGCACGTGTCCCTGCCTGCAGTCTTCAAGCGAATGATCTTGCCTTTTTGTTCATGCACAAAGCGCTGCGCCTCGGCGACAATTTCCTTGGCACGACGAAGGTCGTTCTCGTTGTCGGGCATATGATCTGGACTCGGGGCGGCTTCTGAAGCAATGCGGCCGCCGCCGTTCCGTTCCGAGAAGAAACCTTGCAAGCATGTGCTGCTTGTGGATAACCGCGGCCGCCAACGCTTCCCGACAAGCCTGGACGGGAAGCGCAGCCTTCAGCAAAGCCCCCACCGACGCTCCGGGTGGAAAATCGGAGCAGGTCAATGCCGCCGCTCGGATTAAATAGTTCGCCAGGCATTCCGACGTCACAGCGGAGGCGTCGCCCCGGTGGCTCTTGCGACGCCAGGGGCGATCGGGATTTCTCAGACCCAGCCAGTGTTGTCGCAAACCAAGCGCGCCATGCGCTATAAACGAACGCCCGACGGTTTCACTGCCAATCCCGAAATGAAAAAAAGGCCCGGTGCTTGACCGAGCCTTCCAAATAAAGCGATTGCGAAGCGCTTACTTCTGTTGTTCGGCCGGCTTGTCAGCGGGCTTCGGCGGATTGGTCTGGTTCTGTTGCGGGTTAGCTGGCGTATTGGGCTTCTGGTCGCCAGAAGCGGAACCTGGAGTATTGGTCATAGTAATTACCTTTCATGAATACTTGAAAAATATTTTTCAGGTGCACCTTAAAGCTGGCGCTGGAATTTCTGAATACAAGACCTTGAGGTAGTTTATCTTATTTAATCGTTCGCCGCGATCTGGCTTGCTCTGCCACGGCTTTGCGGCCTACGTCACGGCGACAGTACAATCAGCCGGAGATCCAGAAATGACCGATGGAGACAAGATCGCTGCCGCAGTTATGGCGACAGGTTTGTGCAGCAAAGTGAGTGCGAGCCCGGACGAGTATGTAAAGAATTACTACCTCATCCTCGAAAAGATGCAGCAAGACGAAGGCGCGGCGCAGCAGAGACGATGGAGCGCCTCGAAGGGACCAACGCGCTGAACCAGGGTGCCGGCGCCGAGCCTCGCGCACCACCGAGCGCCGAGTCGCATCATGCGACGCGGCTTCGTCGCGAGGCGATTTGACCAACAAGGGTCCGATCGTCCGTCGGGCGCGCTCATTTGTTGGCTGGTGATGCAACAGCCAACGACGGCTTCCCCTCCGCGCGGAAGATTCTGTATCGTGCGCTTTGATAGCTTTTGTCTCCTGGGCTTGGGGAAGGCATGCCAATGAAGTCCGCGTTCCTCTTTGGTGCAGTGATGTTCATGGCGACGATGGCATCTGCCTGCCCGGGCAGGGCGGCGGGTGCCGTCGCGCTTGGGCTGCCATCCGACGTGGCCAAGGAGGGCGTGTCCATCTTTACCCAAGTCGATTCGCGCACATCGGAAGAGGCAAAAACCAGCGCGCTCGCCGGCTGCAAATCGAACGGATCCCAGACCGCGAGGGATTTGTGCAAGATCGTCGCCACCTTCCAGAACCAGTGCGTTGCGGAAGCGCTTGACCCGGAAAGCGGTACGCCGGGATTTGGCTGGGCCATGGCGCAAACCAGCGGGGAAGCCAAAAGCCAGGCGTTGGCCAATTGCCGCGATACGGCCGGGGCGACAAGGCAGGATGCGTGTATTATCCCTGACAAGGGACTTTGGTGCGACGGTTCAGCGAAGTGAATGCCATGAAACTTGAAGGCGGATGCTATTGCGGCGAGGTGCGCTACGCGGCTGAAGGCGAGCCGATGTTCAAAGCGCAATGTCATTGCCGCGAATGCCAGTATATCAGCGGCGGCGCGCCGAACATGTTTCTGCTCATGCCGCCCGCGGGCTTTCGCTACACCAAAGGCAAGCCCAAGCAGTTTTCCCGCCGCGACCTTGAAAACGCGGTGACGCGGGAATTTTGCGGCGAATGCGGCACCCACCTCGTGACCCGGCGCCCGGGGCTGCCGGCCGTGATTCTGAAAGCCGGCACGCTTGACGATCCAAATGTCTTCGGCAGCCCGCAGATGGCGATCTTCACCATCGACAAGCTTTCCATCACATCCCCGACGGCCTGCCAGCCTTCGAGCGGCTGCCGCCGCGTTAATCGCCAACTGCGCCGGCGCGCCCGCGCGGGGACCGCTTGGCGTGTGGCGACAAGCGCGGAAAGCCCCGCTCCCGCAGGCTCAGTCGCTTGCCGTTTTGCGACGCAGAATGGCCGCCGAAATTCACGATTTTCAGGCCGATTTCGGCCGCAAAAACCGCCTCAATGGCGCCTGTCGGCATGGGAAAATTTACCTCAACAGGCGGGTGGACATTTTAGCCAATACATGCTTTGTGACCCCTAGCCGAGCCATTGTGCCGGCCAAATCCTCCAGAAAATCGAGATAGATAGGTCAGAAGAAGGGCATCACTGCCGATGACAGCAATTGCTACGAACTTGGTCGAGTACTTTCAGGAACGGCGTCAAGCAACCTGGGAGACCATTGTGCGCGTTGTGTTCGGGACCTTCATAGGTGGTCTCGTTCTCTTACAAATCCTTCTCTATTCGGGCGTGCCGCTCGTCTGATCGCGACGAGCCTCTCCCCCGCTCAGCGGGCAGGGCACAGCCCTCATCTCAAAAAGCCAGAGTGGCGATGCGGTTGGCCTTAAAGCAAAGGGCCAACCGCAACGCTCCATTCACTATCGAAGTTCCGCCGCGCATCTTTTGCCACAATCTAACCACGCTCCAGTTTGATACCTTGCAGACGGGATCGGGGACGATGCGGGGTCGACACAGCGCGATAGCGGGACGTTTTGCGCCAATCGGCGCCTGCGCGTTGCTCTGCATGGCTCTTGCCAATTGCTCCAGCAGCAACGTCGACCCACGCTACGGCGTCTCGCCAAGTCCGCGCGTCGTCGCCGACGGCGATCAGGTGCCGAAAGGCGGCGGCCAGTATCACATCGGCCCGGCATACACGGTCGCCGGGCGCACCTACGTGCCCGAGGACAATCCAAACTATCAGGCCTCCGGCCTCGCTTCCTGGTATGGCGACGACTTCCATGGCCGCCTGACCGCAAACCGCGAGATTTTCGACCGCAACGGCATTACCGCTGCGCACCCGACGCTGCCGCTGCCGAGCTATGCGCGGGTGACCAACCTTTCCAACGGCCGCTCGCTTATCGTACGCATCAACGACCGCGGGCCGTATCACGGCAACCGCATCATCGACGTCTCGACCCGAGCCGCCGATCTGCTGGGCTTCCGCGCCAACGGCACCGCCTGGGTGAAGGTCGAGTATGTCGGGCGTGCACCGCTGGACGGCTCTGACGATCGTCTCCTGGCGGCGACGCTACGGCAGGATGAGCCGGCGCCGGCGCCGGGCAGCGTCAAGCTCGCGGCAACTCGGATTGTGCCGGCGGGATCGACCGCTTCGATCATGCGCAATACCCACTATGCCAGCGCCTCGGCCAACGACGCCGATACGGCCGGAGCGCGGCCGTTGTCCTATACGGAAGGGCCGAGCGGCCGGGACGGCACCGACCAATACCTCAACGGGCGCGGACTCTACTAAACTTACCTGCGCTGTTTGGTAGCGCGCGATCTCTTTTGCCGGTTTCCGCTTTTCTGGATCATGTTCTATGCATGCGGCAGGCGGACGTGACAGCGGCTCCGCCGCGCAGCACATCAAAGTGGAGGCTTTGTTGCACATCCGGCATCGTCAGGGCCTGCGGCCGCAATGGCCGGCTTATGCCGCCGCCGCCGGATTGCTGATCGCCACCTTGGCCGCCGGTCATGCCGCTTCGAACATGACCGTGCGCAAGGACGAGACGTTCCAGACCAACCTGCCGGCGGCTTTGCTGCTCGATCCCGAGAGCGACAGCGTGCTGTTCGAAAAGAACGGTGAGCAGCTCGTGGCCCCAGCGAGCCTCGCCAAGCTGATGACGCTCGAATACGTATTCAACGAAATCAAGCAAGGCCGCATCAAGCTCGACGACGAATACGTCATCAGCGAGAACGCCTGGCGCAAGGGTGGGGCGCCCTCGCACGGCTCCACGATGTTCGCCGCCATCCACAGCCGCGTAAAACTCGACGACCTGCTTCACGGCATCATTGTCGATTCGGCAAACGACGCCTGCATCGCCATTGCCGAGGCGCTCGCCGGCAACGAGGCTGAATTCGGCGCCAAGCTGACGCAGCGGGCGCGCGAGATCGGTCTGGAAAAATCGACCTTCACAAACGCCACCGGCTATTCCGATCCCAACTTGCGGGTCACGCCGCGGGAAATGGCGTACCTCGCACGCCACATCATGCGGACCTATCCGGAATTCTACCCGTACTTTTCGGAGCGCGAGTTCACCTGGAACAAGATCCGCCAGCAAAACCGCAATCCGCTCTTGGCGATGGGGATCGGCGCCGACGGGCTCAAGACCGGCGAGACCTCGGAGGCTGGCTTCAATCTGGTCGGCTCGGCAGTGCAGGATGAATTCCGGCTGATCGTCGTCGTCACCGGCGCCGGTTCGGAAAAGGAACGCGCCGATGAGGCGCGCAAGATGCTCGACTGGGGCTTCCATGGTTTCGAGGCGCGCGTGTTGTTTGCCGAGGGGCAGACGATCGGCGAGGCCAAGGTGTTTGGCGGCGAGCGCAGCTACGTGCCGCTGGTCGGGCCGGGCACCATCCGGGTGATGATGCCGCGCAATGGCAGCGAACGGCTGGTGGCGCGGATCGTCTACAACGGGCCGGTGCCCGCTCCGATCACCAGAGGCCAGAGCATCGGCAAGCTCAAGGTCTGGCGCGCCGAGAACCTGGCGCTTGAAGTGCCGCTGCAAGCCGCGGACGATGTCGGCAAGGGGAGCATGTCGGGTCGGGCGATGGATGCGGCGACGGAGCTGGTGATCGGGCTGTTTCGGGCCGGCGTGAATCGGCTATGAAGGCTCGAGCCTTCTCCTGTGGCCGCGGGAGGCGCCCACGCCGCGGCAGCGCCGCAATCCCCGCCTAAATATAGGGAGTCGCCCGCATGTTCGCTGCTCTGCGCGACCTCTGAATAAAGAGCCATAATGATTTGAAACTAATGCGTTTTTCGGGCGTCCACTATCTGGTCGTTTGACCTTGACGCGGCTTTTGGGACCAGCCGTCATCGGACCAATGCGATGAAGGGAAAGTTCATCACCTTCGAAGGTGGGGAGGGGACCGGCAAATCAACGCAAGCCGTCACGCTGGCGTCGCGGCTCGAGTCGCATGGCATCGGCGTAAAGCTCACCCGCGAGCCTGGTGGCTCACCCGGCGCGGAAATCATGCGCTATGTTCTGCTCTCCGGTGCGGCCAAGCCGCTCGGTCCTGAAGCAGAGGCGATCCTGTTCGCCGCCGCCCGCGACGACCATATCCAATGCACGATCCGGCCGGCGCTCGATGCCGGCAAATGGGTGATCTCGGACCGCTTTGCCGATTCCACGCGCGTCTACCAGGGTGTGCTCGGCGAGGTCGACCATCGCTTCATCAAAGCGCTGGAGCGGGTCTGTGTCGGCGATCTGCGGCCAGACCTGACCGTAGTGCTCGACGTCCCCGCCGAGGTCGGACTGCGTCGCGCGGCCGGCCGGCGCGGCGGCGCAAATCCCGATCGGTTCGAGGCAGAGCAACTCGACTTTCATGAGCGGCTGCGCCAAGCCTATCTCATGCTGGCCGCCGCCGAGCCGGACCGCTGCGTGATCGTCGACGCCAGCGCGCCGAAGAAAATGGTGGCGAAGCGCATCTGGCAGGCGGTGAGCTCTCGCTTGCAGCCGGCTTTGGCGCCGCTGAGCTTCGCGGATGCAGCCTCGTGAGCGAAGCCGAGCAAGACTTCGACGAAGCACCGCCGCCGCGCCTGACCGACAAGCTGTTCGGCCATGCGGCCACCGAGGCGGCGCTCCTTGCCGCCTATCGCGGCGGACGCGTGCCGCACGCTTTCATGCTGATTGGCCAGAAAGGCATCGGCAAGGCGACGCTGGCCTACCGCATGGCGCGATTTGTGCTCGCCCATGCGGACCCGGCAGCGCCGGCGGTCGCGGCCGCGACGTTGCTCGCGGTCGATCCCGAGCACCCTGTGGCGCGCCGCGTGGCCGCACAAGGGCATGGCGATCTTCTGATCCTTGCGCGCACGCCCAACGAAAAAGGCGTGCTGCGCCAGCAAATTGCCGTCGAGGACGTCCGCCGCACGGTGTCGTTTTTCGGCGCGACCGCCGGCGAGGGCGGCTGGCGGGTCGCGATCGTCGACGCGGTTGACGAGCTCAACCGCGCCGGCGCCAACGCGCTACTCAAGGTGCTCGAGGAACCGCCAGAGCGCGCGCTGCTGATCTTGGTGTGCCACGCGGCATCGAAGGTGCTGCCGACGCTGCGCTCACGCTGCGCCGTCTTGCCGATGCGGCCGTTGACGCAGGCGGACGTCGCCAGCGCGCTGGCGGCTTCCGTCGGTTCGACTGTCGACGATCCCCATGTCCAAGCGGCGGCGGCTGCGGCCGACGGCAGCGTGGCGCGCGCCGCGGCATTCCTCGACGAGGATGCGCTTAAGCTTCGCCAGCGAACGCTCGACGAGCTCGACCGACTGCCGGCGCTCAACACCAACACGCTGCATGCGCTTGGCGATGCGCTGGCCGGCACCGACCCGCGCCCGCTTACCGCTTTTGTCGATACCGTCAATGGCTGGCTGTCGCGATGGCTCGATCGCAAAACCAACGATGCCGGCGCGCTCGCTCAGCTTGAGCGTCTGGCGGAAGCGTGGGAGCGGATCAACGCCGCCGCGCGCAACGCCGAAACCTACAATTTGGAGCGAAAACCTTTGGTGTTCAGCGTGTTCGGCTTGCTTGCCGAGGCCACCCGCGGTTGATACCTATGCGCCGTCCTGGGCCGGGCTTTCCCGGCCTTGCTCTTTCGGAGCGCCAATCTGCGGCGCTGAATTAGATGGCCGGCACGCCCTATTACATCACCACCGCGATTGCCTATCCGAACGGCGCGCCGCATATCGGGCACGCTTATGAGGCGATCGCGACCGACGCGATCGCCCGCTTCATGCGGCTCGACGGCTATGACGTGTTCTTTCTGACCGGCACCGACGAGCACGGCAGCAAGATGCTGCAGACGGCCGCCAAGGAGAAGATCACACCCCGCGAACTGGTCGAGCGCAACGTGCCGCGCTTCCGGGCGATGGTGAAATTGCTCAATTGCTCGAACGACGAATTCATCCGCACCACCGAGCCGCGCCACTACCGCGCCTCCGCTGCTATCTGGGAAGCGATGCAGGCCGCCGGCGACATTTATCTCGACAAATATTCCGGCTGGTACTCTGTGCGCGACGAAGCCTATTACGACGAAAGCGAGACCAGGCTCGACGAAAAGGGGCAGCGCGTCGGCCCGCAGGGCACGCCGGTCGATTGGGTCGAGGAGGAGAGTTACTTTTTCAAGCTCTCCGCCTATCAGGACAAGCTGCTGGCGCTCTATGCCAGCGATCCGAATTACGTGCTGCCGCGCGAACGGCTGAACGAGGTCACAAGCTTCGTCAAAGGCGGCCTGCAGGATCTGTCGATCTCGCGCACCACTTTCGACTGGGGCGTGCCGGTGCCGGGCGACCCCAAGCACGTGATGTATGTGTGGGTCGACGCGCTGACCAACTACCTCACCGCCGTCGATTATCCTGATACCGATTCGGAAAAATTCCGCCGCTACTGGCCGGCCAATCTGCATGTGATCGGCAAAGACATTGTGCGCTTTCACGCGGTGTACTGGCCGGCTTTCCTGATGTCGGCTGGCGTCGCCGTGCCGCGGCGCATTTTCTCCCACGGTTTTCTCTTCAACCGCGGCGAGAAAATGTCGAAGTCGGTCGGCAACGTCATCGATCCGTTCGATCTGGTGAAGGCCTACGGCGCCGATCCGCTGCGCTATTTCTTCCTGCGCGAGGTGCCGTTCGGGCAGGACGGAAATTACAGCCACGAAGCCATCATCAACCGCATCAACGCAGATCTCGCCAACGATCTGGGCAATCTGGCGCAGCGTTCGCTGTCGATGATCGCGCGCCAGCGCGACGGCGTGCTGCCGCCGCCCGCGGCCTTGAGCGCTGCTGATCATGCAATCCTTGCCGCCGCTGACGCCATGATCGGCAAGGCGCGCGAGGTCATGGCGACCCAGCAATTGCACCAGGTGCTCAACGCGATGTGGGCCGTGGTCGCCGACGCCAATCGCTATTTCGCCGGCGAGGCGCCCTGGGCGCTGGCCAAGACCGATCCGGCGCGGCAGGGCACCGTGCTTTACGTGACCGCGGAGGCGTTGCGGCAGATCGCCATCTTGGCGCAGCCGTTCGTCCCGGCGTCGGCGGAGAAGCTGCTCGATCTTCTCGCCGTCCCCGCCGGCGAGCGGACATTTTCGTTCCTCGGCGGCAAGCATCGGCTCGCCGGCGGCGCGAAGCTTCCCGCGTCGACGCCGGTGTTCCCGCGCTATGTCGAGGCTGAAGCACCGGCCGCGCAATGACGATGCTGATCGACAGCCAATGTCAAAGATCGGCTGGAAAGGGTGGATTTTCGCTGATTTCCAGGGCTCACTTGATTACTTGCGGCTGCTCAAATACCCACCCGGTACCCACCGGGATTGATTTTGCACGATTCATATTGGCTAAGCCCTGTATGTCCCTGAAGTGTGCTGCCGGTCGAGCCTGCGCAGGTCAACGTCCCGCGATTTGCGGCACCGCCCTCAGCGTCGGCCTTAGCTTTCCGGCCGGCTGTCATCTTTCGGCTATTGAAACCCATGGACGTATCGTCGCCGGTTCGGGGTGCAAATCAAGGCGCGCCCGCCCCGGGCTTTCTAAGCCGACGAACGGACTCGGGAATCGACCGGGAAACCAATGTAGGTGCCAAAATTCTGTGATCGCACATCAGAACCGCGATCCATTTTAGATTTTGAATTCGCGACGGAGAAGATCGACCATTTATTGCCGGCCAATAATTGATGGGGCCCAAGTCGCGATAATCGTGTCCCGCGTACGCTTGTCCGGCCCTCTGCGAGGACGATACTTGCTGAACTGCCTTTCGGGTTGACCGAAAATGTCAGAGTTGCTGCCGGCGCGGTTTCGATCGCGCGGAATCACCTGTATCGGAGCCTCTGGATCCGGCCACACTTGGTCCCCGATCGGTGAGAAAAGGATCGACGCTGCGCGACAGCAGTATTTCTATTCTGTAGCGTGTCATAGGGCGCATGTCAGGCATTCTACTCTCAAGTCCCTGCTTTACTTCTTTCAGCCATGGTCTTTCTTCATTCAATGAACCATCGAGTCCGCCTCGCTCGTACCGCCCGCGGAACGTCGTGAACACCGAACGTTGCGCGGCGGGTTTTAGAGCAAGCAGGCGGTCGACAAATTCATCCGGTCTCACGTACGCCAGCACCGGTATCTCAAAGAAGGGACTTGAGGTGACATTATTGATGCAGAGCCGTCGAAAGAAGTCTTGGACATCCCTTTCCATGATCCGAACAAGTTCTTGCGCTTTTTCTGGGAGGCCTTCTTTGAGCACTGACGCAGACAGCTCTTCAAAATACGTCAGTACACTCTTCAACTCCGGTGAATTGCCTTCCGCAAAACCGACACCTTCGGCTCCGGCGAGTTGATCTTCTCGGTCCGCCAAAGGATCTGGAAAGCGACCGGATTGATTGAGATCGTCGAGGTACCCCTTGCACTCCTGCACAACGTCGTTTCTGCTCTTGTCGATTACGCCGACCTTCGCGAAGAAAAGCCGCAGACCAAAGATATGAAAAAGTTCGCTGAAAGTCTTTAATTCTCGATTTTGAAATTGCTGTTCGATTTTTGATACGGCTGCCTCGAACTCGTCGTCTGTAATTTCCCAAGCATGCCAAGCAACCTTCCATGCGGGCAGTGTTGCGGGAGATGCATAATACTGGCTTTCATTAAGGGTTTGGACTATGGACGCGCAATCACCCCAGCCGTCAAAAAGCAATTTCTTAGGGCGGGCCCCGTCCCACCAAACGCGCAGCCATAGCCTGATTGACGCAAGCTGGATGAAGGCGAGGTAATTCGCCGCGAGCTTGTCGTAGCGCGTTGCGACCCGCCGACACTGCTTGATCTTGTTAAAGAACCGCTCGACCAAATTGCGCGCACGATAGAGGTGGCGGGCTGAAGCAGATCGGCTCCGTCCGGTTCCGTCTCGGCGGAATGTTCGCCCATGCGCCGTGCTCGGCTCACAAATGCTCTGATCCAATCAGCGTCAAACCCGCGATCAGCGAGCAGCATTGCTCCCGATTTCAGCGCAGACAGCAGGGTGAGGACAAGACGGTTGTCGTGCGCTTCGCCAGTAGTCAGCGCGAGACGGACAGGCAGCCCGCTGGTATCGACGACTGCGTGAATCTTGGTCGTCAGTCCGCCACGCGACCGGCCCATCAGTTGTTCACTATTGCCAGCGATGCAAGCTCCATGCTGATGCACGCGGACGATGGACGTATCAATCATCTGCACGGCTGCATCATGGCCTGCGGCCAACGCATTCATGAGTTGGTCCCACACGCCAGCCCTGCGCCAGCGAACAAAGCGATTGTAGCAGGTGGTGTATGGGCCGAAGTTGTCCGGCAGATCGCGCCACGGCGCACCCGAACGCAGGACCCAGAAGATGCCGTTGAGCACGCGGCGGTCATTTACACGCGGAACGCCGCGCGGCTTGTTCGGCAGGAACGGCTTGATGGCGGCCCATTCATAATCGGTGAGTTCGTAGCGCATAATTCGAGGCTCCGGTTTGGGAGCTTAAATCACGCGCCGGGCGACGACATCAACCCACAAAGGCCCATCATGGCAGATGCCAATTGCCTGATTTCACTTCCGCTTTTGGAGCAACAGCGGACATCGCGGATTAAAATCCTGCGACGGCAATGACGTGAATGACCCAACTCGTCGCTGTGCTACGAGACTTCGTTGCAACGCATGCACGTTCGCTCTTTTTATCCCTTCCGATGACCGGCTTCATGCGGTGGTCCGACAACGAAACTGGCCGCTTTTTCTGCAATGCGATATCTTCGTTATGAGCATATTCCGGAGGTGAAGGTGATGAGCACTTCATCTCGCGAAGGGGCGGCCCCTGAGAAATTTTACGAGCAGTTGCCAGAGCTCCAACTGATTTACGACACTGCTCCGGTCGGCCTCGCATTCCTTTCTCCCGATTGTCATTACGTGCAGATCAACCGGCGATTGACGGAGATTTGCGGCCTTTCTATCGCCGACCACATCGGGCGGTCGGTTCGCGAAACTGTTCCACAGGTAGCAGATCAGGTCGAGAAAATTGTTGAAGCGGTCATGCGCACGGGGAAGCCGGTCACGGGCATCGAAGTTCGGGGGCAGCGATCTGACAAACTCAACGCCGACCACATCTGGATTACAAACTGGCACCCGTTGAAGAGCCCTGATGGAAGTATTGTTGGGGTCAATGTGGTCGCAGAGGAAATAACCGAGCGCAAGCGCGCTGAAGCGGTGCTCACTGCCAATGAGAAGGCGCTACGCGAAAGCGAGGTGCGTTTTCGTGAGCTCGCCGACAACATCAGCCAGTTCGCTTGGACCGCCGACCAAAACGGCTGGATTTACTGGTACAACAAACGATGGCACGACTATACCGGTACCACTCTTGAAGACATGGAGGGCTGGGGTTGGCAGAAGGTACACCACCCCGAGCATGTCGACCGTGTCGTGCGGCGTATCAGAGAAAGTTTTGAAAGCGGGACGCCTTGGGAAGACACCTTTCCTCTGCGTGGCGCGGACGGCAGCTACCGCTGGTTCCTTTCGCGCGCCCTGCCGATCCGCAACGAGGCAGGCGAAGTCGTCCGCTGGTTCGGTACCAACACAGATATCACGAAACAGATCGAGGCCGAGAAGGCACTGCGCGAACTCAACGAGACCCTGGAGCAGCGCGTCGAGGACGAGACGCGAGAACGTCTCCAGATTTGGAATGTCTCACAGGATTTGCTGGTGGTGGCCGATCTGGAGGGTAAATACCTCAGCGTCAACCCGGCTTGGACCGCGACACTCGGCTGGTCGAACTCTGAGTTGCTCGGCAGGACTTCCCAATGGCTTCTGCACCCGGATGATCAGGATAGAACGTTTGACGAAATCGGCCACCTTGCTGCCGGGCGAAAAACGGTGCGTTTTGAGAACCGCTTCCGCCACAAGGACGGCTCGTATCGTTGGATTTCATGGAATTCTGCGCCCGATGGGGGCCGAATTTACGCAATGGGGCGCGACGTCACGGAACTCAAGGATGCCGAGAATTTGTTGCGCGAAGCCCGGGCGGAGCTCGCACAATTTGCTCGGCGGACGATGCTGACGACGATGACGGCTTCGATAGCACACGAAATCAACCAGCCGCTGGCCGCGATGGCCGCAAACGGCAACGCCGGATTGCGATGGCTTGCAAGGACGGAGCCTGACCTTCATGAGGTACGACGAGCTTTAGAGCGAAGTCGTCGAAAATAGCCATCGCGCCAGTGACATCGTCGCAGGTATCCGCGCAATGTTCCGTAAGGATGGCCAAAAAAAGGAGTTGTTTGACGTCAATGATCTCGTGCGCGACGTTTTCGCTCTTGTCAGGGGCGAGCTTGAGCGTCACAAAATCGTGCTGCGATCGGAATTACGCGAAGACCTTCCGAAAATCGCGGGTGAGCGTGTGCCATTGCAGCAAGTTCTCCTCAATCTGATTATGAACGCCGTCGAAGCGATGGTCTCCGTCACCGATCGTGCGCGTGTATTGCGGGTGAGTTCCAATACCATTGAGGAAGCTTACGGTATTGCGGTCACCGTGGAAGATTTTGGTACGGGAATAGCTGGTAAGGACAAGGACCGTATCTTCGAGGCATTTTTTACGACTAAACTGGAGGGAATGGGGATGGGCCTTTCTATCTGTCAATCAATCGTGGAGGCTCATGGTGGGCGGCTTTGGGTTACGCCTGGCATGCCACAGGGATCAGTCTTCCATGTTCAATTGCCAGTGGGCGGGTGACCCGCCTGGATAGCGGATGCTCGCCACTCTAATTTCATGGAGTGAGTGAGGGTAGAAAATCCCGGCCCGCTCTCGGGTGCGACACGAGAACCCAAACAATCACGCGCTCGGCCTCACCATCCGCTCAGACCGCCGCCGACCGAAACGATTGAATATCGTCGCTGTTTTGCTGCGGTGCGTGAGTTCGGCTCATGGCCCATTGCGTCATTTCGCTGGGCCGAACAACAATGTCGTTATTGGAGTAACAACGGACATTGATCGGCACGGCTACTGAATGCATCGGTCGAGAATGACCGAAGTGCGACATTAGCCGCGGCGCAGCGACCCTCTTGCGAGCGTCACATTAGTGGCCGAACATACCTAGGGCGGGCCCGCGCACTGACGCATATTTCCGGTGAGCTGGGCCCGCATTGGTATTCAAGGTTCAATATTCACGCTCGAAGGAGACGTCCGATGAGCTTGAAGCTGTTAGGAGGGTTACTTACCCTCACGCTGGGCGCCGGCTTTGCGATGCCGGCCGGTGGCGCAGGAAGTCTTGCCGTTCCCGCCCAAACACTCCGGCAGCATTGCCGGCGCGGACCATGCAGGAGTCTATCTACAGTCCGCTCCCGCCCGTGAGCCATCTGCCAAAGGATGCGCCGAACATTCTCATCGTGCTCATTGACGATGTCGGCCCCGGCCAATCGGACACTTACGGCGGCGAGATTCACACGCCGACCCTGAGCAGGATCGCCAAGGAAGGCATTTCCTACAATCGGTTTCACACGACGGCGATGTGTTCGCCCACGCGCGCCGCGTTGCTGACGGGGCGCAACCATCACCGCGTCGCCAACGGCCAGATCGCCGAACTGGCGAATGACTGGGATGGCTACACCGGCATCATCCCGAAGAGCAGCGCGACCGTGGCCGAAGTGCTCAAGGATTACGGCTACAGCACCGCGGCGTTCGGGCAAATGGCACAATACGCCTGCCGAACAGACGACTGCCGCCGGGCCGTTCGATTACTGGCCGACCGGTTATGGCTTCGAATATTTCTACGGCTTCCTCGCCGGCGAGGCGTCGCAATACGAGCCGCAGCCTGGTGCGCAACACGGCCTACGTCGAGCATCCCCACACTTCGGGCGGCCACAACTATTATCACCTGAGCGAAGACCTTGCCGATGACGCCATCGAATGGTTGCGCCAGCATAAGGCCTTTCACTCCCGACAAGCCGTTCTTCATGTATTGGGCGAGCGGCGCGTCTCACGGCCCGCATCAAGTCCCGAAGGAATGGGCCGACAAATACAAGGGCAAGTTCGACGACGGCTGGGACAATACCGCGAGCGGGTCTTCAAGCGCGCCAAGCAGATGGGCTGGATTCCGCCGGATGCACGAACTGACGCCGCGGCCCGGCCACGCTGGCTTCCTGGGACTCAATCCCCGAAGATGAAAAACCCTTTCAACGCCGTCTGATGGAGGTGTTCGCCGGATTCACCGAGCACGTGGACGCGCAAGTCGGCCGCCTCGTCGATGAGATCGAACAGCTCGGCTACCGCGACAACACGCTCATCCTTTACATCTGGGGCGACAACGGCGCCTCCGCCGAAGGCCAGAACGGCACGATCAGCGAATTGCTCGCGCAGAATGGCATTCCCACCACGACGAAGCAGCAGATCCAGGCGCTGGACGCGCTGGGCGGCCTCGACGTGCTGGGCTCGCCCAAGACCGACAACATGTATCACGCCGGCTGGGCCTGGGCGGGCAGCACGCCGTACCAAGCGACCAAACTCATCGCCTCGCATTTCGGCGGCACGCGCAATCCGATGGCCATCCGCTGGCCCGCAAAGATCAAGCCTGACGCCACGCCGCGTCCGCAGTTCCACCACGTGAACGACGTGGTGCCGACCATCTACGACGTCTTCGGCATCACGCCGCCGCGCGTGGTCAACGGTATTCCGCAAGATCCCATTCGACGGCGTCAGCTTCGCCGACACATTCAACGATGCCAAGGCCAAGGAGGTCGAAACACACGCAGTACTTCGAGATCATGGGCAGCCGCGGCATTTATCACGAGGCTGGATTGCGTCGGCGTTTGGTCCGCGCATGCCGTGGGTTCCCGGCTTGCCCAAGGGCATCCACGAATGGACCCCGGACAAGGACAAGTGGGAACTCTACAACCTGAACAAAGACTGGTCGCAGGCCAACGACCTCGCCGACAAGATGCCGGCAGAAGCTGGCCGACATGAAGGACCTGTTTCTGATCGAGTTCACCAAGAACAATGGCTTGCCCGTCGGCGGCGGCCTGTGGATTCCCGTGCTCCACCCCGAACTGCGCGTCGTGCCTCCATACACATCATGGACCTTCCCGGGCGCGATCACGCGAATGCCGGAAGTTACCGCGCCGGCCCTCGGCAACAAAGACAACCGTCGTGACCGTTGACGCGGACGTGCCAGCCAATCCCAACGGCGTGATTTACGCGCTGGGCGGTTTTTCCGGCGGACTTACCTGCTACGTCAAGGACGGCATACTTTGTCGTACGAATACAATCTCTTCGAGATTCAACGCACCCATGATCAAGGCAAAGGAAAAACTGCCCACCGGCAAGGTGAAGATTGAAGTCGAGACTTCGTATGTCGAGCCCAAGCCGGCCGGGCCTGCTGAAGGTGGTACTGAAAGTCAATGGCAACGAAGTCGCGTCGGGCGTAGTGCCCGTTAGCGCGCCGCTGATATTCACCGCCAACGATTGCCTGGACTTCGGCATCGACCTCGGTTCGCCGGTAGGGATTGAGTACTACGATCAGGCTCCGTTCAAGTTCAACGGCGACATTAAAGGTGCGCGCGTGGAATACCTCGGCTCCCCCGCTCAGTTGCAGGACGAGAAATTGCAAACCGATGGACCGATCCCGCCAGAAGACTAAACAGGCCGTCTAGTCCGCACCTGCTGAAAAGCCGCACTTCAACGCCTGGACTGGAATGTCTGCGTTTGGCCCAAAGCGTCGGTTCGATGCGTCGCAGTGATACGTCCGTAGTTGGGGGTGAAGCAGACATACCGACATCGCTCAAACGACGCGAATGACCCATATGCGACATTGGCGGCTACTTGCGAGCGTCACACTATGGCCCAAGATGTAAGGGCAGAGCGCGGACCTGAGACAGGCTGCGGAGAGCTTTTAGGGTCGATCCCGTGGCCAACGGGCCACAGCTTGCTAAAATCATTGCTACCTATCCAAATTCAGCGTCACATCCAATGTGTCGCGCCTCGCTTTGTCATACTAAACTCGCCACCGGCATCTTGGCAGACGCTGTGAAAATCGGGGGCGATCATGGGACCGGCTTTCCGCGCAGCACGCATTTTTTTATTCGGTCGATCCCGCTTCGTTGTAATGGCTCTTGCGGTTTCTTCCGCCACCGCAGCATCAAACAGCGCACTGGCCGACGAAAATGGCATCAGCTTCTGGCTTCCGGGTATTTACGGCAGCCTTGCGGCAGTCCCAGCGCAGCCCGGCTTCGCGTTTACGGCAATCAACTATTACGATTTAGTGAGCGGAAGCGGTTCCGTCGCCGCTGCGCGTGAAATTAGCATTGGGAAGCTTAGCCCGACGGTCAACGTGAATCTCAATGTTATTGTGACCTCAAAGATTGACGTCGTTCTCCCGTATCTTAATTACGTGTTCGCGACTCCGGTGCTTGGCGGTCAATTAGCGCTCGGTGGGTTTGGTATTGTAGGGAACAACAGCACCGCACTGGACGGCACACTGACGCTCGCTTCAGGACCATTCGCTATTACGCGGCAGGGCAGCATCAGCCAAACCGCGACGGGCGTCGGAGATTTGTACCCGGTGGGCAGTATACGCTGGAACAGCGGTGTCAATAGTTGGATGGTCTATGGAACCGGCGACATCCCCGTCGGCAACTACAATCCGGCTAATCTAGCCAATTTCGGCATCGGTCACGGTGCCGTTGATGGCGGTGGGGGATATACGTATTTCAATCCCCAAACAGGCCATGAAATTTCTGCCGTGACCGGCTTTACCTACAACTTCATAAATCCGAGCACGAACTATCAAAGTGGCGTTGATTGGCACTTCGATTGGGGAGCTTCACAATTTCTAACTAAACAGTTTCTTGTCGGAGCCGTTGGCTATGCTTACAAGGAGATCGGTTGTGACAGCGGCTCGGGCGACCACCTAGGGTGCTTCCAATCGCAAGTTGTCGGAATCGGGCCGCAGATCGGATACATCTTCCCGATTGGGCAGCTGCAAGGCTATCTCAATTTAAAAGCCTACGCGGAATTTGATGGGCTTAATCGGCCCTCTGGCTGGAACACATGGCTTACCTTCTCACTTTCGCCGGGGCCGCCCACCAATCCGCGATCCGCAATGCTTACAAAGTGAAGGATGCGTTCAGCCTTTAGCCGTTTAGCCACTCCATCCCGCGCTTGCCTTTGCCTTTAGCCCCGACCGGAGATTGATCTGCCGCGTACGCACAAGCTGACATTGGTGTTAGTGTTTAGGCTTTTACGAAGTTTGCGACGCAAAAATATGAACTTCCTCACGCTCTTGTCATCGTCAGGCCAGGCGGTGGCTGATACTCTTTAAGCGCGGGATTGGACTGTTCATGAAGCTTGTAGCGATGCGAGACCCGGTGCGTGACCGTACGTTTGTCGCGTCGGTGCAAAGTCCGGAACAAGAGGCGCCGCCAAATATGGTTTGGGTACCCGGCGGCACGTTCCGCATGGGATCGGATAAGCACTACCCGGAAGAAGCGCCGGCCCACAGAGTAAGCCTCAACGGCTTCTTGATCGACCGCACCCCGGTAACCAACCGGCAATTCAAAGAATTCGTCCGCGCCACCGGCCACCGGACGTTCGCCGAAATTCGGCCCGACCCGAAAAACTATCCTGGGGCGCTCCCCCACATGCTCTATGCCGGCTCGCTGGTCTTCACTCCGCCGTCGCATCCGATCGATCTGAAAAATCTTGGCGAGTGGTGGGCCTACACCAAGGGTGCTGACTGGCGGCACCCCTACGGGCCGAAGAGCAACATCAACACGCGCGATAATCATCCAGTCTTGCATGTGGCGTTTAGCGATGCACTCGCCTACGCAAAGTGGGCTGGCAAAGAGTTGCCGACCGAAGCCGAATGGGAATTCGCCGCGCGTGGCGGCCTTGACGGCGCCGAGTTCGCTTGGGGCAACGAATTCACGCTCGGCGGCCAACACATGGCCAACACCTGGCAGGGCAACTTTCCGCACGAAAACCGCTGCGACGACGGCTTTGACCGAACCTCACCTGTAACGGCGTTTCCACCGAACGGCTACGGCGTTTGCGACATGATCGGCAACGTTTGGGAGTGGACTACTGATTGGTGGACCAACAAGCACCAGGCCGATGAGCCGAAGGCGTGCTGCGTTCCGATAAACCCACGCGGCGGACACGAGGAAGGAAGCTACGACCCTCTGCAGTCGCAAAGCAAAATCTCGCGCAAAGTCATCAAAGGCGGCTCGCATCTGTGCGCGCCGAATTACTGCCGCCGCTACCGCCCAGCCGCTCGCCGCGCGGAAGACGTGGACACGTCTACAAGCCATCTGGGTTTCCGATGTGTCATTCGAGAGAGGGTCTGAGCTGCCGTTGAACTCTGCAACAAGGAGGAACCAGCTAATGAAAGTGTCACGAAAGTTGTGGCTCGGTTTGTGTGCCGGGATCGCCGCCGTGACGGCGACGAGCTTCTCAGCGTCTGCACAACAGCCGCAGAAGCCCAATATCCTCTTCATCATGGGCGATGACATCGGCCTGATGAATGTTGGTGTCTATCATCGAGGCTGGGCATTAGGGGAAACACCTAACATCGATCGCATTGCGCATGAGGGCGGAACTTTCACCGACTCTTACGCGATGCAGAGCTGCACGTCCGGGCGCAACGCATTCTTTACTGGGATGTACCCGCTTCGCACCGGCATGATCCCGCCGCAACTGCCCGGCAGCCCGACCTACCTGTTGCCCGGCACCCCGACCGTGGCGAAGTTCCTCTTGGACCTTGGTTACAACACCGGCCAGTTCGGCAAGAACCACCTCGGTGACCACACCGACGCGCTGCCAACAGCGCATGGCTTCCAAGAGTACTGGGGTTACCTCTATCACCTTGACGCGATGCAACAGGTGAGTTTCCCGGACATCAACAACTCGCCGACGGAGCAGGGCATCGCGCCGCCGTGCAAGAACACGCCGGTCCCCGGCCTTACGGACCCCCCCGGCGCGGTCGATCCCAAAACGACGCTTTGCCTCATGCCGCCGCGCCCAGTTATCGCGTGTAAGTCCTCGGATGGCACGGCGAAGAACCAGACCTGCCACGACGAGGGTCCGCTGACGCTCGACCGGTCAAGAACCGTGGACGAGGAGATCTCGGCTAAGGTCATCGATTTCCTCGACCGCAACGATCCCAAGAAGACCGGCAAGCCGTTCTTCGCCTGGTACAACCCAGCGCGCATGCACATCGTCACCATGCTGTCGCCGAAGTACGAGGCCATGCTGGGCACGAAAGGCAAAAAGGATTGGGGTATCAACGAAGCCGGCATGAAGCAGCTCGACGACAACATTGGCTATGTTCTCAAGAAACTCGAGGACATGGGCGCACTCGATAACACCATCGTGGTCTTCACCACGGATAACGGCGCAGAGACGATCACCTTCCCCGATGGCGGTGTGACGCCGTTCAAGGGCCAGAAGGGCGAAGCCTATGAAGGCGGTTATCGCGTTCCGCAAGTCATTCGCTGGCCGGGCGTTATTAAGCCGGGCACGTTATATTCGGAGATGTTCTCCTCCCTCGACTGGCTGCCCACACTTGTCGAGATCGCTGGTGGTCCGAAAGGAGACGGCCTAAAGAAGCAGCTTGAGCAAGGCACCTACCCGGGCATCGTCAAGACGACGCTCGATGGCGTAAATCAAATCGACTACTTGACCGGCAAGTCCCCGAAGTCGGCGCGAGAGGTCTTCTATTACTTCTCGGGCGCGACGCCGTCGGCGGTACGTTACAAGAACTGGAAGATGTACTACACGATGTCGAAGTCCGGGGCAGAGGGCTGGATATTACCTCTCATCCCGTTTCACTGGACCCTGGTTCAGAACATCAAGCGCGATCCGTTCGAGCAGGCAGTCGGTACCAGTCTGAAATCGGCCATGAGCCTCGGAGGGGCGCTCGCCTCTCCCTCGACGGCCTACCAGTACGACTGGAACATGCTGCCTATCGGCCAGCAGCTTTGGCTTAACTGGTTCGAGTCGCTCAAGGCGTTCCCGCCGATGCAATCGCCAGCGAGCTACAACCTCTCGCAAGTAATGGAAGCGATAAAGGCTTCCGGGCACGCAAGCGACTAGCCGCCTGAGAAACTCAATGTGAGCAAGCGGGCGCCCCATCGGGGCGCCTGCACAGCGCGGCGAGACCCGAACAAGCATTTCATCCCGCTGCGAGCCGGTGGCGCTCATCTGAATGGATACGAACATGAAACCGCGCATCTCTTCTTTCGACATCGACCGCCGTGCTCTCCTCTCGACATTCGCGGTGCTTCCGGCTTTGTCAGGAACGCTCCTTGCCGCTTCCGCGCAGGCAGAGACCGTACCGCTTGGCGGCGTGTTACCGTCGTGGAATGACGGGCCTGCGAAGCAGGCGCTCGTCGACTTTGTGCGAGCCACTACGGACCAAGCAAGCCCGAAGTTCGTGCCACCCGAAGAGCGCATCGCCACCTTTGACCAGGATGGGACGCTATGGGTCGAGCATCCGATGTACACGTTCATGACGTACGCGCTCGAACGAGTGCCCGCGCTTGCAAAGGCCAAGCCTGGGCTAAAAGAAGTCGAGCCGTTCAAAACCGTACTCTCAGGCAACCGCGAGGCGATGGCGAAGTTCACAACTCATGACCTCGAAGAAATCCTTGGCGCTGCCCTCACCGGCATGACCGTGGATGAGTTCAAGGCCGAAGTGCAAACGTGGCTCACGACCGCTAAGCACCCGCGCTGGAACCGCCCCTACACTGAGCTTGCGTACCAGCCCATGCTCGAAGTGTTGCAGTACCTGCGGGCCAATGGCTACAAGACCTACATCGTCACTGGGGGCGGCCAGGACTTCGCCCGTATGGGGTCCGAGAAGGTGTACGGCATTCCGCCCGAGCAGGTGGTCGGAACCGCTTCGGCCACCAAGTACAGCTACGACAGGGACGGCAAGCCGATCCTCACCAAGGAGCCGAAACTCACGCTGTTCGACGACTTTGGCGGCAAGCCGGAAGGTATTCATATGATGATCGGACGCCGGCCATATGCGGCGTTCGGCAACTCGACCGGCGACCAGCAGATGCTGGAGTACGCCGGTGCGGGCGACGGTGCGCGGCTGATGATGCTGGTGCTGCATGACGATGCCGCGCGCGAATATGCCTACGGTCCGGCGCAGGGGTTGCCGGACACCAAGGTCGGCACATTCACGCAGGCATTGTACGACGAAGCGAAGAAAGACGGCTGGTCAGTGATCAGCATGAAGAACGATTGGAAGCGCATATTTGCATTCGAGTAGTGCCCTGGCGATGAGGAAGCGCGTGGTGGTGACCATTGCGGCCCTCTGGAGTAGCCAATCCCTGGCACAGTCGGGCGCGCCGGTGAGCGACACCGAGTTGTCCAAGGAAGCTGAGAACCCCGTAACCCGCTACATCACGCTGCCTCTGCGCTATGAAGCGGATATCTGGGATGGGGCAAATAAGACGACCAAGGACGTCTTCGACGTCGATCAGGCGGTGGTGCCATTTCGTTTGAACGACGACTGGTCGCTGATCACCCGCACAAAGCTACCGGCGGAAGTGCTGCCAACGAAAAACCTCGGCGATCCTTGGGTCGACGGCCTTTCCAACGGATACACGACGTTCTTTTTGTCGCCGGAGCACGGCACCGGCTTCTACTGGGGGGCCGGGCCAGTGCTCTATTATCCGACAGCAACGAACTCCGCTCTCGGCGTCAACAAATGGGGCTCCGGACCGTCAATAGCATTCCTGCACAAGGATGCGAGCCCGTGGGATTTCGGCGCGGTCGTCAACAATATTTGGTCCTTTGGCGGCGGACCCACCAGTGACAGAACCAACGAGCTACTGGTCGGTTTTTGCTCAGCCGGAAAGCGCGCGCCAGTCTATTGGACTTCCCGTGACTTTGGACCGGTCTATTTCACCAATGGTTTTGGTGTGCCAATGCACACGCTCCCTCCTTCGTGCAGCTCGAAGCTCTCGGAGCAAGATGCGAGCTTGGCGCCGTCGCCGTTTTTCGACAGCGAGCTGTTCGCGCTCTTGCAACGGCAAATTCCGGCCACCTTTCTTTCGGCCGCAGGGGAATGGCTGGCCCTTGGCTGTCCATTCGACCACCCATCGCGCGCGCCCCGTCGTGGCAGCGGCATTGCTGCGGGCTTTGCCTTCAGGAGTTTTCGGCCCGGTGGAACAACCGCCATGTAGCCTGCAGCGGGTGCTGCCGGCCACCGGGGGCCGTTTGCACTGACCGCCAGAGCGACGTAAGTAGCGCACGGCGAGCGCAGGATCACGAGCGTTGAGGCGCTCGTAGGTGCGAATATTGAATCGGAGCCTAGCACCACACCTAACAAACATGATCGAACCGCCCAAAATCAGTCGCTGCACTTTTAAGGCAGCCAGGCGACACGGTGCAGCATCATTTTGTCGTATTCTGGAATTATCTCCCATTGCACCGGCGAGGTAATTTCCGTCCGTAATTTCCCAAAAATCCCATTTTGGCGAAGAAGAAGAAAGTGGGATTTTTATTGAACCCCATAAAGGGCTGCGCTCCGGAGCGATTATTTTCGCGAGCCGCCGCACGGCCGATGCTTGCTGCAATACCAGCGGCCCGGCCGGCCAGCTCTCAATTGCACGCCACGGCCGAATGGGGCAAAGCGGCCGCATGAGACGCAGAAGTGCAGGAACGCGCCGTCAAGTTCAACCACTCTGCCCCGGCGGGCCGCGCACGGTTGCTCCAAACTGGGTTCATCATCGGAGGCTGGTACGACGCGGGCAAAGTCAGGCTTTACCGAAAATGCCGCGACCTGTTCATGCAGCAGCGCCAAAAGCTCAGGCTTCACCTCGCGAACGCGGCGAATGAAGGTCGCGGGAATAGGCTTGAGCCCGGCGCGGAGAAGCAGGCGGTCTCCACTAGGTTCGATCGTCGCACCGATCGCCTTCAGGTGACAAAGAATCTCGCGCGCTCCGCTCATACCACCGTCTCACCGCCGGGCGCCAAGTCATCCTCCGACGCGGACCGAAGGTGCTCACTTGGACCGAAGGGGCTCACTTCTGAAATTTGAGCATCTTCGCCAGATTTGGGCACCTTCTTGGGGAGCTCCCAAGCCCACCCGCCCTCCATGTTTGATTTGGACGACTTAATGCCAAGTGCCTTCTTAGCCCGCCGGACCGTTGCCCACGACAAGCCGGCACCTTCGGCCTGATCCTTGATTTGGGACATTGGCACCGGACCATTGGCGAGAAGCTCTCGCAAAAACTCTATTCCTTCTTCGCCGGGGCGCTTTGCGGTGGAGCGTTCATCCGCCGCCTGCAATGCCGCGTCCGCGGTGGTGTTTACGTGCTCGCTTTCCCACGCGACCATTGATGTGACCGCGCCCTTCGCTTCCTCGCCGACAATACGCTCTTTAAGTCGGAAGGCGAGGCCCTTGCCGAGCGGCGCCAGATTGTTTTTCACCGGCAGAAAAAGCCGCCTGGTTTCGTCGTCCGGATCGCGCGTCACCATAAAAGCGGCTCGTGCCGTTGCCACAAACGCGACGGATCCGATGAAACGATTGATCGCCGTTACTCCGGTGCCCTTCGGCGGATGGGTGATGGCAACAACCGCGATCTTGAGGCGGGCCGCCAGCTCACTGAGCGGCTCAAGCACGCCGCGCACCGCTGCGTTGATGTGCGAGTCGATCTTGGGCCCGAGGTAAGACGAAATTGGGTCCATCAAGATCATGCGTACGTTGCCTTTCTCGGCAGCTTTCCGCTCCAATAGCTCAAGATCCATTTGGAGATTGAAAGCGCGGCACCCCGAGCCATCTTCGGAGCGCACGGCGGTGACGATCTCCACGCGGCGCCGATCGGCGCCGGCAGCCATAAGGCGCGGGACGATTGTATCGGCAGGATCATCCTCTGCTGACAGAATAATGACGTTCCCGAGCGGCGCTCGCCCTTCCTCGCACGGCCAACTTCCGCCGGTCGTCACGGCCGCGGTCATGGCGATGCCAACTTGGGATTTGCCCAAACCGGCCTCACCGGCAAAAAGAGTTTGCTTTCCGATCGCTACGCGCCCCGGCCAGAGCCAATCGATTGCTTCAGGCACGATGTCTGCAGCGCAGCGCGAAACCAGGTTGTAACAGCGTTTAGGCGCAGGGTTGTTGCGCGGCCATGGCCTGGCCTCACGCGCAATCAGATCGCACAACCGCTCGACCGTGCCACCGGCTTCCGCCCAATCGATGATGTCGCCCTTCGGCGGCAGGCCGGGCAGATCGAGCACGCGGATCGAAGCCGCAATGTCCTGCAGTGAGGCGGCGACGACGGCGACGTGAGCGTGCCCAGCCGCGTCATTATCCGGCAGGATCACAACGTCGGCCTCGTGCAAAAATTTGGAGTGGTCAGAGCGCCATTTCTTCGCCCCGCCCGCGCAACAAGTCGCCGGCACATTCAAAGAGCGCAACAGATCGACTTTGGCCTCGCCCTCGACGACAACGACCATGTGCCCGCTACCGACCGCCTCAATCAACTCCGGCAAGCGATAAGGCAGCGGGCGCACGCCATCGGCGTTCCAGATCCAAGATCCCGCCCGCTTTGGATCCGGCCGCCGCTGGCGGAATGTCTTTTTCCGCTTGCCGTCTTCGGTGAGGACGAACGTTCCATCGAGGTTCTGGTACTCGACCCGCTCGACCACGAGGCTTAGGGTGCCGTCTTCATCCTCATAACGATATTCAGCGGCCGCGATTTTGCGCGGCTCTACATTGTTGTTGCGGCCATTCGGCTTCGCCTCCGGTGGCAACTCTCCGGCAAGCGTTGTACAGGCGCCTATAAAATCAACGCCGTCGAGATATTCGACAAGCTTGATGACGTCGCCGCCGAGGCCGCAGCCGCGACAATTCCAGACACCCTTTTCGGTATTGATCGAAAATCTGTCGTTGCCGCTACATTTCGGGCATGGCCCAGCGCGTTCGATCCTGCCGCGCAATTTGATGCCGCGGCGCTCGATCTCGCGCTCGATCGGGACGGCTCGCGCGCGAGCAACCCAGGCGTCGAAACCAATTCCGTCGCCGTTCACGGTGTTGCCTCGGGCGTCGGCGATTTGCGCCGTCGGCCGCGGCGACGAAGCCTGCTATCGTTTTGGGGGTCAACCGTCGGGGCGAGGTGCCGAGCAATATAGTTGTAAATCGACGCGACTGTGATTTTGCGCGAGCGGCCGTCTAGAAAAGATTCTAGTTCACCCGCGTTCAGCAGCTCATAGCCGCGGGTATTGCTGCACGCGAGCAACTTCCACGCTGCCTTTGGTTTAACCAATAACCGTGCGCCGTCCCAAACCGAGGGGGTAGTCATGCTGTCGGAAGACATAAGCGTTGCTCCGCGATCCAACTTTAACGCTGGCGATGCAGCACGAATAATTCAAAGATGAAAGGGGACAGATTGCGCGAAAGACTTACGACATTTGTCCCCGCGGGGTGGCCGCGCGCCGGCTTCGTTTGTCAATCTTTTTCACGTAGTCCGAATCCGTAGTGATGCCGGTTAGTAATCTCACAATGGTTGCTACGTGGGAATGATAGGGCTAACTCAGCTCCTGACGGAACCTGGTGGCGAGCACCGACGCTGCTAGATGTCTGAGCTCGTCGAGGCGCTCAGTTTTTGCCTTCACCCCTTTTCGATACTGTATGGCCGGGGGGATTCTTGCCGTAATCAAATCGAGTGATGCCGCCGCTTCGTGTAACAACCGGTCGAGTGGAACAATGGCTTCAAACTGATTGGGGCTCTGAATAACGCCAAATGGCTGGAAGAGCGAAAAGGCTTCCCGAACCTCATCGTGCGCGGACAGGACAACAGATGGCTGCGGTCCTTTTCGAAGTAGACGGGCCAAAGCTTTCGCACTTTTGGACGCGCTCTGATAGTGATCACGGAGGTCCGAGGGCCGTCGCTCAAGCACGGGCATCCTTTGAACAATGTCGTTTTTGGCCTCGACCGAATGAATGATGCGGAAGAGGTAAGGCCCCAACAAGAGCGGCTTCGATCGGTTATCGTTATGGGCTTCCAGTACCGAAAGGAAATCCGCTAAATCGCGATGTGCCAAAAGCTTCCTGACTCGTTCAACAACAGCAGCTCTGTTGACGAGCGATCCGGATGGATTGCCACAGAGCCAAGCATTCTCCGCGGCCAATTGGCGAGACGCCTTGCCTTCGGATATATGCACCTCCGCACGGCGCATCCGCATTTTGGTCGCGGCGGAAGGCCGGTGCGGAGCCGGCCTTGTCGGGTTGCAATCCCTATCCGCGGCAAGGCGATACTATCAGGAAGCACGCAGCGGCGTCACGTTGCCTTGCTGTTCTGCGGTGGTGCAGAACGTCGCCCATTGCTGCATAAGCCGGCGCCGCCTCTCAAATAGATCACCGCGTCGATAAGCGGCCTCGACCTTGCGGCGGACCACAGCCATCAGCAACTTCGCGCGGAAAGCCGTGCACCATCCGGGCGCCGCGCCTGTCTCGATCTTAGGCTTCGGCGCGCAATGGCACCACGTTGGGGGCTGCGTGGCCGTCCGTCACAACGACTGTCAGATGCCGCGCCCACCTCTCTAAGGCCCTGCGCTTCTCCTCACGATAAGTGAAAATATTGTAGGTGCGTTCGAGCTGCGGCATGGCGTGTCCGATCACTCGTTCGGCTATTTCATAACTGACGCCAAGCTCGGCGAGGCCCGAGCGCAACGTGCGGCGAAGATCATGAAGACGCCAATCCTTGATTCCGCTTTCGCGATCAAGTCGCGCCTTGATTTGATGCACGGTCATCGGGCGATCACCGTCGATCGTGAACACGTATTGGCCGCGTCTAGGCATCGAGGAAATGATCTCAGCGGCAGCTTCGCTCAGCGGCACCTCATGCGGTCGGGCAGCTTTTGTGCGCTGAGAGGGCAGGGACCAGAGGCGGCCCTCAAGATCAAGTTCGCTCCATTGCATGGCGCGCGCCTCTTGGCGGCGGCAGCCGGTCAGCATCAGGATACGCACGTAGCTGCGACCAGGGTTCGGAATGCGATCGAGGGCTTGCCAGAGAAGCCGCAACTCGCCTGGGGAAAGAACACGCTCCCGGGGTTTCTCCACCTTACGGCGTTTGGTGCCGGTGCCGGGGTTGGTCTCAACAAGCTGGCGCTCGATGGCATACCCGAATAGGCAGATGAGCGATTCTCGAACCCGATTCGTCGTGTGGTGCAGCCCGTTGTCATGCTGGAGTTTGTCTAGCAGTTCGACGATATCGGCCCGCCGAACGTCACCAATCAGGCGATGGCCAAGCGCCGGAAAGATGTGATTGCGGAAGCGGCTGTTTATATCCCGGTAGCTTTTTAGGTGCCCCTCGATATGGGCGAGATAGTCTTCTCCGACCTCCCGTATGGTCCGCGCCCTGGCTTCGACTTTGCGTTGTTCCTCGGCCTGGCGGTCCTCCTCGGCGAGCAGGTCGACTCCCCTATTGGCCGCATTAGCGATTTCACCGGCGCGCTGGCGGGCATCGGCAAGGCTGAGAGCAGGGTAAGGGCCAAGGACGGTGGACCGCCGTTCCTGGTGCCGCGGGCGGTAGCGGAGAAGCCAGTACCGCAAACCGTCTGGATTCTTGGTGCTCGCGGGATTGATCCGAAGGCTCAGACCGGGCACAGCCGTGTCCGATATGATAAGTCGGCCGCCTGCCGGCGGCTTGCGGGTGCGGATAAAGCGGTCGGTGAGCTTGATTTTCATTCGGCGGGTTCCTTTTAGCCGTCCGTCCGCCAGGTACCCACCCGGTACCCAAAAGCAAACTGCAAAGAGGGCGAATTGGAGCGAACGGACACGATGAGCATATATTACTAAGCCATGGAAAACAAAGCGTTTTTACCGATGTCAGCGAACGCCAGCGAACGCCAGCGAATGAACCCTATGCTGGTCGACAGCCATTGCCATCTCGATTTTCCGGATTTCGCCAGCGAGCTCGACGACGTGGTCGCGCGCGCCCGCGCGGCCGGCATTGCACGTATGGTCACGATCTCGACGCGGGTGCGGCGGTTCGCCGGCGTGTTGGCGATCGCCGAACGCTTTCCCGACGTTTATTGCTCGGTCGGCACCCATCCGCATTACGCCCACGAGGAATTGGATATCACCGCCGCTAACCTCGTCGCGCACACGCGGCATCCGAAGGTCGTGGCACTGGGCGAAGCTGGCCTCGATTATCATTACGACCGCAGCCCGCGCGACGCCCAGGAGCGCGGCTTTCGCGCCCACATTGCCGCGGCGCGCGAGACCGGGCTGCCGCTGGTCATCCATTCGCGCGAAGCCGACGCCGACACCGCGCGCATTCTCGAGGAAGAAACCGGGCAGGGCGCTCTCCCTGCCGTGCTGCATTGCTTCACCGGCGGCGCCGACCTCGCCCGCCGCGCCATCGCGCTCGGGCTCTCGATCTCGTTCACCGGCATCCTGACCTTCAAGAACTCGACCGCGCTGCGCGCCATCGCTGCCGAATTGCCGGCGGATCGGATTCTGATCGAGACCGACGCGCCGTATCTCGCACCGCTGCCATTTCGCGGCAAACGCAATGAGCCGGCTTACGTCGTCGAAACCGCGAAAGTCCTGGCCGAGACCCGCGGCGTGTCGTTTGACGAAATCGCGCAACAAACGTCGGAGAATTTCTTTCACCTGTTCGGCAAGGTGCCGCGGCCGGCCGGCCGGCACGCGCTTGCAGATCCGCCCGCTCATACATCGGCCGCATGACGCTGAAATTCACCATTCTCGGCTGCGGCTCGTCCGCCGGCGTGCCGCGGCCGGCGCTCGGTTGGGGCGCTTGCGATCCGAACAATCCGAAGAACCGCCGCCGGCGTACATCGCTCTTGGTCGAACGACATGGCAGCGGCGGTATCACCCGGGTTCTGATCGACACGCCACCTGATCTCCGGGAGCAGCTCCTCGACGCCAACGTCGATTGGCTCGATGGCGTGTTCTATAGCCACGAGCATGCCGACCACACCCACGGCATCGACGATTTGCGCTCGCTGTTCATCAAGCAGCGCCGCCGGCTTGACGTGTACATGGATGAGCGCACCGCAACGGTCATGCGCGCCCGGTTCGGCTATTGCTTTGAGTCGCCGCCCGGCAGCGAATATCCGCCGATCGCAACCGAGCACCCGTTGAAGGCCAGCCAGGTCGTCACGATCGCCGGGCAGGGTGGCGAAATTACCGTCCTGCCGTTACTGCAGGAGCACGGCGACATTCCCTCGCTCGGTTTTCGCTTCGGCAAGTTCGGCTATTCCTGTGACCTCAGCGGCATGCCGCCCGAGACCGCCACGGCCTTTACCGGCCTCGACGTCTGGGTCGTCGACGCGCTGCGCTACCGGCCGCATCCGAGTCATTTATCGCTTGCCGAAGCGCTCGATTGGATCGAGCGGCTCAAGCCCAAGCGCGCGATCCTCACCAACCTCCACGCCGACCTCGATTACGACGTGCTGTGCAAGCAATTACCGCCGCATATCGAGCCGGGCTTCGATGGAATGACGCTGAGCCTTGCGTGAAGCCGTCGCGGAAATGGCCTGTTTCTGCTGGTTTATAGACCATATTCCATAATATGTCTTATGCGAATTGCGGCTTATGGCCGGTTCGCCAAATTGGCCCGAAATTGCGAAGCAGGCTGGAACCGAGGGTCCCCCATCGCGTTCGGTCAGGTATCGGCCGCGCTTCGCCAAGGCGCGGGAGACGCCCCAGCCACCACGTCATCAACCCCCAACCACCGTGAACAAAGTTCGAGCCCTCGACACACGCCGCAAGGCCGCGCTCGATACGCCGACCGATCTTTCCGAAGATGCGGTCAAGCAGATTTCGGCCAAGCTCAGCGAAATCCTCGCCACCACGTTCGCGCTCTACATCAAGACCAAGAACTTTCACTGGCACGTCAGCGGCCCGCACTTCCGCGACTATCATCTCTTGCTCGATGAGCAAGGCGAGCAGATCTTCAACTCGACCGATGACATCGCCGAGCGCGCCCGCAAGATCGGCGGCGCGACCATCCGCTCGATCGGCCAAATTGCTAAATTGCAAGGTATCGAGGACAACGACGAGAGCCTAGGTGGCGCCCGGCGACATGTTGCGCGAGCTGATGGCCGACAATAAAGCGGTCGTCAAAGCGATGCGCGCGTGCCATGAGCTGTGCGACCAGTATGAGGACGTCGCGACCGCGAGCCTTCTGGAAAATTTTATCGATCAGTCTGAGCGGCGCGTCTGGTTCCTGTTCGAGGCTAGTCGCAAGGCCGACGAATCCGGCCACTAGTCATTTCGCCGGGCCATTTATTAACAGCGGCGGCCGCGCCAAGTCGCGGCTGCTTTGTCAGTCTGATAGGTTCCGCGATCTCAATCGGGAATTTATCATGACCCCTTCGCGCGACATCAGCCGGCTCATTGAGATCATGGCCGCGCTGCGCACCCCCAAGACTGGCTGCCCGTGGGATCTGGAGCAGAATTTCGCGACCATCGCGCCCTATACGCTCGAGGAAGCCTACGAGGTGGCCGACGCCATCGCGCGCGACGATCTCGCCGATCTCGAGGACGAGCTCGGCGACTTGCTGCTGCAGGTCGTCTTCCATGCCCGCATGGCGCAAGAGCAAGGCGCTTTTGACTTTGGCGGCGTGGTCGAGGCGATCACCACCAAGCTCATCCGCCGTCATCCGCACGTCTTTGGCGACGAAAGCGCGAAGGACCCCAATTCGGTCAAGGGGCTGTGGGAAAGGATCAAGGCGCAGGAGAAACAAGCCCGCGGCAAGCCCGCCAGTGAGAGCGCACTGGCGGGTGTGCCGGTCGCCCTGCCCGCGCTAACCCGCGCGCTGAAGCTGCAATCAAAGGCCAGCAAGGTCGGCTTCGATTGGAACGATCCGCGCGCCGTCTTACGCAAAATTCGCGAAGAAACCGATGAGATCGAAGCCGCGCTCGATGACGGTAAAGCGGATGCCGCGGCCGAAGTCGGCGATCTTCTGTTCGCTGCAGTCAATCTGGCGCGCCATCTCGATGCCGATCCGGAGGCGCTGTTGCGGACCACCAATCAGAAATTCGAACGCCGCTTCGCCGCCATCGAGCATGCGCTATCCGCGCGCGGTAAAGCGCCGCAACATGCCACGCTCGCCGAAATGGATGCGCTGTGGGAGGAGGCCAAGGCGCAGGAGGTAAAAGCGAATAGCGAATAGGGCATAGCGAATGGATTCAGGTCGATCTTCGCTATTCGCTACTCGCCACGCGCTACAGCGAATTTCGCGCGCACCGCACCAGCCTTTTGCGGATCGGCCCGCACCGTCATGACGGTGCGGCCGGATTCTTCGTCCACCGCCTTGTGGATCACTTCGGTGTGGCGGTGCAGCCAGCTGACGCCGGCCCCGTCGGCAGCCTCAAGAACAAGCTCCAACAGGACGCGGCCGGCGGCGAGCCGCGCCTCGATCGCGGCGTTGAGCGCGTCGATCCCCTCCCCGGTTATGGCTGAGACCAAGGCCGGCCGCTGATCCGCCGGGCGGCGTTCGGCGAGATTTCTAAGCCGCGCCTGCTGCTCGGCATCGAGCCGGTCGATCTTGTTCCACACTTCGATCAGCGCCTGCTTGCCGGACGCCTCGCAATGCGGATCGATGCCGAGCTGCCGCAGGATGTTCTCGACGTCCTGCAGCTGCGCCTCGGCGTCTTCGTGGGAGACATCGCGCACGTGCAGGATGACGTCGGCCTCGATGACTTCCTCGAGCGTGGCGCGGAAGGCGGCGATCAGCATCGTCGGCAGATCGGAAATAAAGCCGACCGTATCGGAGAGGATGATCCGCGCGCCGTGCGGCAGGTCGACGGCGCGCAACGTCGGATCGAGCGTCGCAAACAGCATGTCGGCAGACAGTACCCGCGCCTGCGTCATGCGGTTGAACACCGTCGATTTGCCGGCATTGGTGTAGCCGACCAAGGCGGCGACCGGATACGGCACGCGGCGGCGGCTCTCACGGTGCAGTTCGCGGGTGCGCTTGACCTTGACAAGCTCGGCATCGATCTTGGCGAGCCGCTCTTCGATGATGCGGCGGTCGGCTTCCAGCTGGGTTTCGCCGGGGCCGCCGAGGAAACCGAAGCCGCCGCGCTGGCGCTCAAGGTGCGTCCAGGAGCGCACCAGGCGGCTTTTCTGATAGGTCAGATGCGCGTGCTCGACCTGCAGAGCGCCTTCGCGCGTGCGGGCACGGCGGCCGAAAATCTCAAGAATGAGGCCGGTGCGATCAATTACCTTGGCGCTCCAGGCCTTTTCCAGATTGCGCTGCTGCACCGGCGAGAGCGCGCAATCCATCACGACGATGCCGGCCTCGTGGGTTTTGACGAGCCCGGCAATCTCCTCGACCTTGCCGGTGCCGAGATAAGTGGCCGGGCGAACCGCGCTGAGCATGACGATGCCGGCCTGCGCGACGTCGAGATCGATGGCGCGGGCGAGACCGACGGCCTCGTCAAGGCGCGCCGCCGGCGCCCGATCGGACGGCGCCGCGCGCGCCAGCGCGCGTCGCACCACCGGCTCGATAACCAGCGCGCGGCCGGTCGCCAAGCCCGCAGGGTTTAGCCGGTCAGTCCGCGTTTCGCGGCGGCGCGGCTCCAATCAGACCTTTTCCCCAGCCGGCGCATCCTCAGCGCCTTCGAACAGCTGAACGGGATGACCGGGCATGATGGTCGAGATGGCGTGCTTGTAGACCAACTGCGAGTGCCCATCACGACGCAGCAGTACGCAGAAATTATCGAACCAGGTCACCACACCCTGCAGCTTCACGCCGTTCACCAGAAAAATGGTAAGCGGGATTTTGGCCTTACGGACGTGATTGAGGAAGGTGTCTTGTAGGTTTTGTGCGCGGTCGGCTGCCATGGCCGTTGTTTCCGTCCTTGTACCGCGGGCCCCTTCCCCGCGGGTCTTTTCTTGCTGAGCTAATCATTAGAAGGCACGGCGGGAAGTGTTGCAAGCCCACTTCCTGCGGCCGTGGTAAAGAATTCTACGTCCAGCGGCGGCACGAGACAACAGAACGGCCAACATTCGCACGTTCGGGCGCCTAACTCCACTCGGCATAACGATGAAATTCGCGGCGTAGCGCGGTGGCGATAGGACCCGGCTTGCCGTTGCCGATCACATGGCCGTCGATGCGCACGACCGGTAGCACGATCTGGCTTGCCGCGGTCACAAAAGCTTCGCGGGCGGCGTAAGCCTCCTGCAAGGTGAATGGGCGCTCCTCGAAGACCAGCCCCCGCGCTTTGACGACCTCGAACAGCACGGCGCGGGTGATGCCGCGCAGGATGCCGTGGTCGGCCGGGCGGGTCACCACCGCGCCGGCCGGCGTGACGATCCAGGCATTGGCTGAGGCTGCTTCGGTCACGGCGCCGTCCTGATCGACGAACCAGGCGTCGCGCGCTCCGTGCTCGATGGCGGCTTGTCGCGCCAGCACGTTGGGCAAGAGGCCGATCGTCTTGATGTCGACGCGGCCCCAGCGGTTATCCGGCACGCTGATGACGGCGATGCCGGCGGCCGCCAGCGCTTCGTTACGCGCCCGGTTGAGCGGGCGCGCGGTCACCACCAAGCTCGGCGCCACGCCTGGCGCCGGAAAGGCGTGGTCGCGCCGCGCCACCCCGCGGGTGACTTGAAGATAGACGACGCCGTAGCCGATGCGATTGCGCACGATCACTTCGCGCAGCACGACGTCGAGCGCCTTTGCCGACATCGGCGGGCGCATGCGCAACGCCTCGAGCGAGCGCCACAGCCGCGCCAAATGGCGGCGCTCGTCGATCAGGCGCCCCTCCCTCACCTCGCAGACTTCGTAGACGCCATCGCCAAACTGATATCCGCGATCTTCGATATGCACCACAGCGCTGCGCATCGGCAGATAGCGGCCGTTGACATAGGCGATTCTGGACATCAGTGGTCAGAAGCCAGTAATCAGACAGCAGCCGGCAGGCACGTTCCAACTCCAATCTGACTTCTGATTACGGATTGCTGATTCCTGGTCAGTCTATCCCTAGCGCCTTGAGCTTGCGATGCAGCGCCGATCGCTCCATGCCGACGAACTCGGCGGTGCGCGAGATATTGCCGCCGAAGCGATTGATCTGCGCCAACAGATATTCGCGCTCGAACACTTCGCGCGCTTCGCGCAGCGCCAAACTCATCAGATGCTCGCCGCCATTGCCGTTCGGCATCGAGGGGATCATCGACCCGACATCCGGCGGCAGCATCGAGGCGGTGATGACCGCCTCCGGTTCACCGCCGGCGAGGATCATCAGCCGTTCGACATTGTTGCGCAGCTGCCGCACGTTGCCCGGCCAGTCATGCGACTGCAGCACCGCCAGCGCATCGGTGCCGACATTACGCTTCGGCAGTCCGGTGATCTGGGAAATCTGGTTCATGAAATATTCGACCAACTCGGGCACGTCTTCGCGTCGCTCGGCGAGCGGCGGGACCCGGATCGGCACCACCGACAGCCGGTGATAGAGATCCTCGCGGAATTTTCCGGCAGCGATATCGGCTTCGATGTTGCGGCTGGTGGATGAAATGACGCGCACGTCGACGGTGACTTTGGTGCTGCCGCCGACCCGCTGGAAGGTCTGATCGACCAGCACGCGCAAAATCTTGTTCTGCGTTTCGCGCGGCATGTCGGCGATCTCGTCGATGAACAGCGTGCCGCCGTGGGCCTCTTCGAGCGCGCCGATCTTGCGGCTTTGCGTACCGTTGCCGGCCTCAACGCCAAACAGCTCGATCTCCATGTTTTCCGGCATGATGGCGGCGGCATTGATGACCACGAACGGTCCGCTCGTGCGCGCCGACAGCGTATGAATGGTGCGGGCGGCGAGTTCCTTGCCGCTGCCGGAAGGGCCGACAATGAGCACGCGGCTGTTGGTCGGTCCCACTTTCTCGACGGTCTGCCGCAACTGATTGGTGGCCGGCGCATGGCCGACGAGCGTCGTCGCCAGCGGGCCGAGCTGCTTGAGCTCCCTCACCTCGCGCCTGAGCCGGGAGTTTTCCAGCGTGCGTTCGGCGACGAGCAGCAGCCGGTCAGCCTTGAACGGCTTCTCGATAAAGTCGTAGGCGCCGCGCTTGATGGCGGAAACCGCCGTCTCGATGTTGCCGTGACCGGAAATCATCACGATCGGTAGCTCGGGGTGGTCCTGCTTGAGCATGTCGAGCAATTGCAGGCCGTCGAGCCGGCTGCCTTGCAGCCAGATGTCGAGGAACACCAGGTTGGGCCGGCGCGCCACCACGGCGGCGAGCGCCTCATCGGCGTCGGCGGCAGTACGGGTGCCGTGGCCCTCGTCCTGCAAAATCCCGGCGACCAGTTCGCGGATGTCCGCCTCATCGTCGACTATCAGGATATCGGTCGCCATGATCAGGCCGTTGCTTGTTGCGGTTCTGCCGGTGAAGCGGCCGTCTCGATCGCCTCGGCGGCAAAGCGCAGCTGCATCCACGCGCCGCGGACGCCTGGGATCTTCTCGGACGCGTCGTGCAACGCGATATGGCCGCCGTGCTCTTCGAGAATGCGGCCAACGATCGCAAGACCAAGCCCGGTGCCCTTCTCGCGCGTAGTCACATACGGTTCCAACAGGCGGGCGCGGTTTTCCTTCGGCAGGCCGATGCCGTTGTCGACGACGTCGATGACGATATCCTTGCCATCGCGCTGCGTGCTGACGGTGATGCGGCCGCGTCCGAGTTCGGCCGCCGGCACCGCGCCGATCGCTTCGATCGCATTCTTGACGAGGTTGGTCAGCGCTTGCGAAATCAGCCGTCGGTCAAACCGCGCCGGCATGCTCTCGGCCGGCAGATCGACTTCGAAATCGATATCCGGATGGGCAACTCGCATCAAGAACACGACTTGGCGGACGGTTTCGGCCACATCCTCACCGGCGATGACCGCCTTCGGCATGCGGGCAAACCGCGAGAACTCGTCGACCATGCGTTTGATATCGTCGACCTGACGGACGATGGTGGTGGTGCACTGCTCGAACACCGCGGCGTCCTCGACGATCACCTTGCTATACTTCCGGCGCAGCCGCTCGGCCGACAATTGAATCGGCGTGAGCGGATTTTTGATCTCGTGGGCAATGCGCCGGGCGATGTCGGCCCAGGCGGAGCTGCGCTGCGCCAGCACCAGCTCGGTGACGTCGTCGATGGTGATGACGTAGCCGTGCTCGGACTGAGGGGCTTGCTCGCTGGTGACGCGCACCGAAAAGTTCCGTTCCTGGCCGTCCCGGTTGACCGTCACCTGCCGCTGGACCAGGCGTTGATTGCCGTTGCGTGCGGTCTCGAAAATCTCCGCGAGCTCGGGGGCGACTTCCGTCAGCGGCCGTCCAAGCGCCTCGCTTTCCGAACGCGCGCTCAGCCGTTCAGCCGAGCGGTTGAGAATGGTGATGCGGCCGTCGGCGTTGACGCCGATGACGCCGGCGCTGGCGCCCGCGAGCACCGCTTCGGTAAATCGCCGGCGGCTGTCGATCACATCGCGGGCGCGGACGATATCGTCATGCTGCGTCTGCAGCTCCTGCGTCATATTGTTGAAGGTTTCGCCGAGCTGCGCGAGGTCGCCCTCCGAGCGGCGGATCGGCACCCGGACGTTAAGATTGCCGGTGGAGACGACGTTGGCCGCGCCGATCAGCCGGCGGATCGGCGCCACCAGCCGGTTGGCAAAATCGAGCCCGATCCAGGCCGACGACAACAGCACGATCAGCGCGATGACCGCGAACATCAGCGCAAACGCGATCTGAATGCCGAGCCGGCGGGCTTCGAGATTGGCGTATTCGCCGGCGCTCTCCTGGGTCGCGCGCAGCTGCGCCACCACGCGCGGATCGAGCACACGCGCGGCGTAAAGATACATGTCGTCGTAGCCGTGCAGCTTCACAGCCGCGGCGACATGATCGCCTTCGGGAATGAGCGCGACCTGCGGCTCCGTCTCGGTGATCTGGCTGAGCAATTTCGCCGACGGCAGCACGATCGCCTTGTCCATAGTGACGGCGGCGCGCTCCACGGTCGAGCCATCTGCGTGAATGATCATGGCGGCCGAAAGGCCGCGCGCCGTCGCCTGCGCGGTGAAGAATTTCTGAAATTTCTCGCGATCGGTATCGAACATCGGCTTGGCACGGCCAAGGTCGAAGGCCATGGCCATGATCTCGCCGCGGATGGCCTGGGCATGTTCGCTGACATAAGCATCGGCGACGATCAGCGACTGCTCGATCATGGCGCGGGTGCGGGTCGAGAAGAAGCGATCAAGACCGCGATCGAGCGTGGTGCTGGCAACCACCGCAACCAGCACCGTCGGCACGGCGGCGATCACCGCGAACAAGCCGACGATCTGTACATGCAGCCGGGAGGCGGCATAGCCGCGCCGGCGGGCGCGGACCACCATCCACACTTCGCGGCCGATGATCGCCAAGAGCAAAAGCCCGGCGGCGAGATCGGCCAGAAGGAGTTTGACGACAACTTCGTGAACCGGCGCAATCGGCGTCAGGCCTGCCAGCACCACGAAGGTGGCGGCCGCGCACAAGAGCGCGAGCCCGACCGCGATGGCGCCGAAAAGCCGGGAAGCCACCGGCATCGGCGCCGACAAATCCTGATCGATTGGCACAGCAGGCGTGACCGACGACTGCGCAGCCGCGGCCGGGTCGATTGGGGCGACCTGATCGACAGTCGTCATGGACGCCTTAAGACGTGGGACTTAATGCGGCGCTAGCGGAATGGAGCCCCAGCCATTCGCGCCGGTGATGCTTTTATACAACAATGTTGCTCAATTGCGACAATTCCTAGGCGTCCCCTTAGGCATTGCCGCCACGCTGGCGCCGCAGCGTTACCCCCCGCCGGAGCGATAAACCTGAATTTCCAAGTCGCGGATTTTCTTGCGGAGCGTATTGCGGTTGACGCCGAGAAGGTCGGCGGCGCGGATTTGATTGCCGCGCGTCGCCGCCAACGCCGCCGACAATAGCGGCGCCTCCACCTCGCGCAGAATCCGATGGTACAGACCGGGAGGCGGCAGGCCCTCGTCGAACCCGGAAAAGTAGCGCGCCAGATAACGCTCGACGGCGTTCGACAGGTTTTCGTCGCCGCGCTGGCTTTCGCCCGGCGCCACCAGTGCGGGCTGCGACAGTTCGGAATCCACCACCGCCGACGTGATCGTTTCCTGCGGATAAAGCGCGGCGAGACGCCGTGCAAGATTTTCCAATTCGCGCACGTTGCCGGGCCAGCGATGGCGGCGCAGCCGGTCCAAAGCAGCCTGGTCGATCTGCTTCGGCGGCAAGCCTTCGCGCTCGACGATCGCGAAGAAATGCCGGATCAGATCGGCAATGTCCTCGGTGCGCTCGCGCAGCGGCGGCAAGCGCAACGGCACGACGTTGAGGCGGAAGAACAAGTCCTCGCGGAACAGCCCCTGCTGGATCAGCTGCCGCAGATCCTTGTTGGTAGCCGCGATGATGCGCACGTCGGCCTTGATCGGCGTGCGGCCGCCAACCGTGGTGTATTCGCCCTGCTGCAGGACGCGTAAGAGCCGTGTCTGCGCCTCCATCGGCATGTCGCCGATTTCATCGAGAAACAGCGTGCCGCCTTCGGCCTGCTCGAAGCGCCCGGCGCTGCGCGAGTTGGCGCCAGTGAACGCACCCTTCTCATGACCAAACAATTCCAACTCGATCAGGTCGCGCGGTATCGCCGCCATGTTGATGGCGACGAACGGCCCAGTGCGGCGCTTGCCGTAATCGTGCAGCGCCCGCGCCACCAATTCCTTGCCGGTGCCGGACTCGCCCGAGATCATCACCGTCAGATCGGTCTGCATCAGCCGCGCCAGCACGCGGTAGATTTCCTGCATCGCCGGCGAGCGGCCAACCAGCGGAATGGACTCGAAATCCTCGGCCTTGATCGGCGCCCGCGTGCGCTCCTTCGGCTCCGACAAGGCGCGGCCGACGATGGCGATCAGCTCCTTTAAGTCGAACGGCTTCGGCAGATATTCGTAGGCGCCGCGTTCCGACGCGCGGATCGCTGTCATGAACGTGTTCTGCGCGCTCATGATGACGACCGGCAAATCCGGCCTCGCCTTCTTGATCCGCAGCAGCAGATCGAAGGCGTTTTCGTCCGGCAGCACGACGTCGGAAATGATCAGGTCGCCGTCGCCCTGGCTGATCCAGCGCCAGAGCGTCGCCGCGTTGCCGGTCGAGCGCACCTCATAGCCGGCGCGCGAGAGCGCCTGATTGAGCACTGTTCGGATCGCCGCATCATCGTCGGCGACAAGGATATTTCCCGCCGGCATCAATGATCCCCTCCTGGCTGCAGGGCGCCGTCCGGCGCGGCGCCCTCCCCGCTGTAGATCGGCATTAGCACGCGAAACACCGTTCGCCGCGGCTGTGACTCGCATTCGATGATGCCGCCGTGATCGCCGACGATCTTGGCGACCAGCGCCAGCCCGAGCCCCGAACCGGTCGGCTTGGTGGTGACGAACGGATCGAACAGATGCGGCATCAGCTCCTCGGATACGCCCGGCCCGTTGTCCTTGACGCAAAATTCCAGCGGCAAGGAAACGCGCGTCTTGGCGCCGGGAACGGACAGGCGCACGCCGGGACGGAAGGCGGTCGAGAGCGCGATCTCGCCGCTGGGGCTGTCACCGATCGCCTCGGCGGCATTCTTCACCAGATTGAGGAACACCTGGACGAGCTGATCGCGGTTGGCCAAGACCGGTGGCAGCGACGGATCGTAGTCCTCGACGAATTTGATGTGACGGGCGACGCCGGACTGCGCCAGCCGTTTGACGTGATCGAGGACGACATGGATGTTGATCGGCTCGCGCTCGACCGGACGCTCATCGGCGAACACCTCCATGCGATCGACCAGCTTCACAATGCGGTCGGCTTCGTCGCAAATCAGGCGCGTCAGCGTCCGGTCGTCGTCGCCAACCGACTGCTCGAGCAATTGCGCCGCGCCGCGGATGCCCGAGAGCGGATTCTTGATTTCATGGGCGAGCATGGCGGCGAGCGCGATCACCGAACGCGCGGCGCCGCGGTGAGTGAGCTGCCGGTCCATCTTGTCGGCAATCGAGCGCTCCTGCAGCATCACCACGACATAATCCGGCTGCTCCGCCAGCGGGGCGACGTGCAGGTCGACCGAGCGATCGCCCGGATTGCGCGGCGTCCCGAGATCGACCTTGTACTCGTTGACGGCGGCGCCGCTGGCGCGCACCTGTTCGACCAGCGCCAGCAGCGGGCTGCCGAACGGCACGAGGTCGCGCAGCAGATGCCGCCGCAACAACGGCAGCGACACTTCGAAGAAGGCTTCGGCTGCCACGTTGGCGTCGGCGACCTTGCCGTCGGCCGTGACGACGACAACCGGATGCGGCAACGCGTTGAGCACCGCGTCCGCTGCCGCGCCCATGAGCAATGGTGCGGCGGACGTCATGGGAGAATCCCGACGGCTCGGCACGCACGGAGTCCCGTTCGCGCTGGGCCTGCCAGGAAAGTCGCTTGACCTGGGAAGGGCCCGGCTGGAAAAAGGGGAGGATTCAGTGTGATGCACACGAATTAGGCGCTACCTGGGTTCTGCATAGAGTTTAGCCAAAAATGGCGGTGACGCAAGTGCTGCAGTGCAATATGGCCAATTTTTGGGTGATTTGCATAACTGGCCTGTGGATTCAGAAGCGGCAAGTAAATCCGGGGGTTAGGCTGGGCATGGCTTGTCTTGCTGCACTTGCGCTAAAGCGGTGCCGCAAGGGCGGGGGAGCAAGGTTCCATGGCTAAGGTCGCGGCTGTGGTGGTCGCCGCCGGGCGCGGCTATCGCGCCGGCGGGGACATGCCCAAGCAATATCGCGCGATAGCCGGCGAACCGGTGATCCGCCCAACGCTCACAGCCTTTCTCCGACACCCGCAGGTCGACGCCGTGCAGCCGGTCATTCACCCTGATGACGCGGATGTCTTTCGCATCGCGACCGCAGGTCTCGACAATCTCCTACCGCCAGTGCCAGGCGGCGCTACGCGGCAGGCTTCGGTGCGCGCAGGACTGCAGGCGCTGCGCGCCGCGGCGCCTGAACTCGTGCTGATTCACGACGCCGCGCGGCCGTTTTTGAGCGGCGATCTCATCAGCCGCGCCATCGCCGCCGCAACGCAGCACGGCGCCGCAGTGCCGGCGATCGCCATCACCGACACGGTGAAGCAGATCGACGCGCAGGACATGATCAGCGAAACACTGGACCGCAGTCGGCTGCGTACGGTGCAGACGCCGCAGGCATTCGCCTACGACCTGATTGTCGCGCTCCATGGCCGGGCCGCCGCCGCCGGCCGCGAGGATTTTACCGACGACGCCGCGCTTGCCGAATGGGCCGGCCATCGCGTCAACGCCTTCCCCGGCGAGAGCACCAACGTGAAACTGACGACCAATGACGACTTCGAACGCGCGGAGATGCTGCGCCTCGCCGCGCTGGCCGACGTACGCACAGGCAGCGGCTTCGACGTGCACGCCTTCGGCGATGGCGATCACGTCATGCTCGGCGGGGTGCGCATCCCGCATACGCGCGGCGTCATCGGACATTCTGACGCCGACGTTGCGCTCCACGCGCTGGTCGATGCGATTTTAGGCGCGCTGGCCGAGGGCGACATCGGCGTCCATTTTCCGCCCAGCGACCCGCAATGGCGCGGCGCCTCGTCGGACCGCTTTCTTGCTTTCGCTTGCGAGCGCGTGCGCGCCCGTTCCGGCATGATCGCCCATCTCGACGTCACCATCGTCTGTGAGACCCCGCGGGTCGGCCCGCATCGCGATGCGATGCGCACGTGCATCGCCGCGATTGCCGGCATTCCGATCGGGCGCGTAGCCGTCAAGGCGACGACCAGCGAAAAAATGGGTTTCACCGGCCGTGGCGAAGGTCTGGTGGCGATGGCGACAGCGACAGTGCGGTTGCCATGGAGCGCGTCGTGATCGATACGCGGCGCAAGGCGGCGGCGCACGTGCTCGACCTCTTTCGCGCGCGCGGTCTGAAAATTGCGACCGCCGAATCCTGCACCGGCGGGCTTGTCGCCGCGGCGCTTACCGACATCGCCGGTTCGTCGGACGTCGTCGATCGCGGCTTTGTCACCTATTCGAATGAGGCGAAGGAGGCGATGCTCGGCGTGCCGGCCGCGACGTTGAAGCGCTACGGCGCGGTGAGCGCGCAGACCGCGGCCGCCATGGCTGATGGCGCGTTGAAGAATTCACTGGCCGACGTTTCGGTGGCGATCACCGGGATCGCCGGTCCGGGCGGCGGCACGAAGCTAAAGCCGGTCGGCCTTGTGCACTTCGCCGCTGCCAGCCGTGACGGCCGGAGCATCGTCAAAGCCCGACGCTACGGCAAGATCGGCCGTCGCCGCGTGCGTGAACGTTCGGTCGCGGAGGCGCTCGAGCTCCTGTCAACGCTGGCGCAAGCCACATCCACTTCAGACGCGTAACAACATGCGCTCAGCCAACTCACGGCCCGACAAAGAAGGTCTCGGGCGGCGGGAAGCCGGCGTACGAGCCGGCAACGGCAGCGGCGATCATGCCCGCCGCGAATACGATCAACGCTGTCCAAAACCACAATTCGAATCGCGAAACCGAGGGACGCGATAGCGGCCTTTCCGTTCGGAAGGCTTCACGATCAGCAAGCGAACTCATGGCATTTTCTCCAGTGAGTTGTTTGGTGAAGATCGACGCAACATTGCACGCTCGCTGCGTCGTTGCGCGTGACGCGGGTCACACGCATCGCAGCGGCAATGAAATTGATGGTGACCGGAGACAATTCGGCTAAACGATTCGGACAATTCGCGTGGAACTGTCACGCCGGCTGCGTGCCGTAGACCTCATCGGCGCGGCGCTCGAAGGCGGAAGCAAACCGGCAGAACGCGGCGTCGAAGACCGTGCCCATCAACATGCCGAGCGTGCGGCTGCGGAACTCGTAGGCGATGAAAAACTCGACATCGCAGGCCTGGTCGGCGATGGCGCGGAAGTTCCAGCGATTGTTCAACTGGCGAAACGGTCCTTCCAGATATTCAACCAGAATTTCCAGATTGGGCTTGTCGAGCGTGACACGGCTGGTGAATGTCTCGCGAATGAGCTTATAGGCGACCGTCATATCGGCGACGATGACGTCCTTGCCGCCTTCCTTTAAGCGTTTGCGCACCCGCAGCGACTGGCACAGCGGCACGAATTCCGGATAGTGCTCGACATCGGCGACGAGGTCGAACATCGCCGAAGCGCCGTGGTGCACGCGTCTGGTGGTCGACAATTCCGGCATTGATCAGCGCGCTGTCCGTTGCGCCTTGAGCCGCGCGAAGTCCTCGCCGGCATGATGAGAGGAGCGCGTCAGCGGACTTGCCGACACCATCGAGAAGCCCTTGGCGTAACCGATCGTGGCCAGCGCCTGGAATTCGTCCGGCGGCACGAAGCGCATCACCGGATGGTGCTTGCGCGAGGGCTGCAGATATTGGCCGATGGTGAGGAAGTCGACGTCGGCGGTGCGCAGGTCGTCCATCACCTGCAGTATTTCGTTTCGCACCTCGCCGAGCCCCACCATGATTCCCGACTTGGTGAGTAGCAGCGGATCGAGCTCCTTGGCCCGTTGCAGGAGGTGCAGCGAAGTGAAATAGCGCGCTCCCGGGCGCACGGTCAGATAATTCGACGGCACGGTTTCGAGGTTGTGGTTGAACACATCCGGCTTGGCCGCGACCACGATCTCGACGGCGCCGTCCTTGCGCAGAAAATCCGGCGTCAGCACTTCGATCGTGGTCTGCGGACAGCGCCCGCGAATGGCGCGAATGACCGCGGCGAAGTGCGCCGCGCCGCCGTCGTCAAGGTCGTCGCGGTCGACTGAGGTGATCACCACATGCGCCAAACCGAGCTTGGCGGTCGCGTCAGCGACGTGCTCCGGCTCCGCCGGATCGAGCGCGCCCGGCAACCCGGTCTTGACGTTGCAGAAGGCGCAGGCGCGTGTGCAGGTGTCGCCCATGATCATGAACGTCGCGTGCTTCTTTTCCCAGCACTCGCCTATATTGGGACAGCCGGCCTCCTCGCACACGGTGTGCAAGCCATGGGCACGCACGATGTCGCGCGTCTCGACATAGCCGCGCGAAACCGGCGCCTTGACCCTGATCCAGTCCGGCTTGTGCTGGCTGGGCTGGTCGGGCCGATGGGCTTTTTCCGGATGGCGCGGCCGGCCGGCATTGCCCAAAACGGTGTCGACGATAACGGCCATGAACGCTCCAGGGACGTGCTGACCCTGAGCGATACTTACGAGGCGGTGCGCACGATCGCAAGGCGGGGTCTAAACGCCGCCGCGGCCGTTGGCCTGGCGACGTCGTTATGACCCGTGCTTCGCGGGCGCTTGAGATGCCGAACTCTGCATCATCGCGCGCTCTGTTTGATGAACAATTTGTAAGAAACTCCCGGCACTTCTCGCGCTCCGCGACAGAAGTTTCGCCACAATAAATTGCTCAGGTGTTTTTGTGATGGCTCCTTCGCGAGGGGACTTTTGCTGTGATCGCTCGGGGAAAGGAAGCGGCAGCGCTCGCCCTGCATAGATTCGGTTTCGGACCCTCGCGCGATTCGATTGCCGCCATTGCCGGCGACCCGCGCGGCGCCTTGCTAGCGGACCTCGATCGCCCGGGCGCCGGTTATGTGGCCACCAAGCTGCCGTCGAGCGCGGCGGCGGCGCGGGCGGTTTCCGACTTCCGCGCCGAAGAGCAGGCGAAATCGAAGCTCGCCCAGCGCGCCAAGAAACTAGCCGAAGCCAACAACGGCGCGAGCTTGTTCGATTGCAAAAAGCCGCAGAGCAACGAACCGTGCGCGGCGCCCTCCGACGCCGGTAACCAGCAATCGCCGCAATCGCCACAGCCACCGCAGACGCCCCTGCCCCAGCAGATTTTCCAGAACGAAGCGGCGGCGCGCTATGAGGCGGCGGTCGGCGCCGACATTGGTTTCGTCGAGCGGCTGGTGTGGTTCTGGTCGAATCACTTCTGCATCTCGGCCGACAAGGATATCGCCATGGTCGGCGCGTACGAGCGCGAGGCGATTCGCGCTCACGTGCTCGGCCGCTTCGGCGAAATGCTCGTCGCGGTCGAAAGCCATCCGGCGATGCTCTACTACCTCGACAATGTCCGCTCCATGGGCGCCAATTCGGTTGCCGGCATCAACGGCGACAGGGGGCTCAATGAAAATCTTGCCCGCGAGATTCTAGAGCTGCACACGCTCGGGGTCCGCAGCGGCTATTCGCAAGCCGACGTGACGAGCTTTGCTAATGTGCTCACCGGCTGGACGTCGACCGACGCGGCCGATCCCGTGCATGGCGGCGAGTTTCTCTTCAACAAGCGTCTGCATGAGCCGGGCGAACAGACCGTGCTCGGCAAATTTTACGCCGAAGCGGGCGTCGATCAGGGCCGCGCCGTCCTCGCCGACCTCGCACGTCATACGGCAACCGCGCAGCATATCGCCCAAAAGCTCGCCTGCCACTTTGTCGCCGACACGCCACCGCCGCCCCTGGTCACCAAGCTGGCGAAGGCCTTCATGGATAGCGATGCCAACCTCAAGATCGTAGCCAAGGCGTTGGTGAACGCGGATGAAGCCTGGACGCCGGCGCGGACCAAACTCAAGCGGCCGTCGGAATGGATCGTCAGTACGCTGCGCCTGACCAGCGCGCCGTGGAACGCGAGTGGCGGACCGTGGAACATTGGCCGCGTGCTAGGCGTGCAGGCCACGCTCGGCAAATCGCTGTGGCGGCCGCCCGCACCGAACGGCTGGCCTGACACCGAGGCGGCGTGGATCGACGGCATTCCCCACCGGCTCGACATTGCTGACGAGTTTGCCGGACGGCTGCCGAATGCCGAGCCGGCCGCTTTGCTCGAGAACGGGCTCGGCCCGCTCGCGTCGAACCATAGCCGCGAAACCATCGCGCATGCCGAGAGCCGAACTCAGGCTTTGGCGCTTTTGGTGATGACGCCGGAATTCTTGCGGAGATGACCATGCCGCTGTTCCACGCCCCATCGCGACGCGAAGTTTTGCTGGCCTCCGGCACGCTGTTCGCCTGGGCACATTTGCCAAAACTGGCACACGCCGAAGGCCGCGATCCGCGCTTTCTGACAATCATCCTGCGCGGCGCTCTCGACGGGCTAGCGACCGTCGCGCCGGTCGGCGATCCGGATTGGGTGGCGCTGCGCGGCGACAACGCTTTGATGGCGAACAGCAAGACGCCGCCGCTGCCGCTCACCGACTTCTTTGCGCTCAACCCGGCGATGCCAAACCTGCATCGCCTGTTCAAGGCCAATCAGGCGATTGTCGTGCATGCCTGCGCCACGCCCTACCGCGAACGCTCGCATTTTGACGGCCAGGATTTGCTTGAAAGCGGCCTGCCCAAGGTGGCGATCAGCAACTCCGGTTGGCTCAATCGCGCGCTGGCCAGTCTCGCGCCCGGCGGCAGGGTCGATCCGCGCGGCAGCAAGGCCTTTGCCGTCGGGCCGGTGACGCCGCTTGTGGTTCGCGGACCGGCGCCGGTTCTGTCGTGGTCGCCGCAGCGCGTGCAGCCGGCCAGCGCCGACACCGTACAGCGTCTGCTCGATCTCTACCGCCATTCCGATGTCAGGCTCGCCGCCGCGCTCAACGAGAGCACCAAGCTCGCCGCCATCGAGCATTCTGGCGAGATGGCGCAAAAAGCTGGCGGGCCTCGCCCTGCACAAGTGCGCGGTTATTTCGCCGAGGCCGCCGGCGCTGCCGCGAAATTTTTGGCGCAACCGGACGGCCCGCGCGTCGGGGCGCTGGCGCTCGACGGCTGGGATACCCACAACAATGAGGGCATCGCCCAGGGGCGGCTGTCGCAGCTCCTTGGTTCGCTCGACGGCGCGCTCGCAGCGATCGAAACCAATATGGGGCCGGCGTGGCGCGAAACCGTAGTCGCGCTGGTCACCGAGTTCGGCCGCACCGCCCGCATCAACGGCACCGACGGCACTGATCACGGCACCGCCACCGTCGCGCTCCTGGTCGGCGGCGCGCTCAAGGGGGGCCGCGTCATTGCCGATTGGCCCGGACTAAAGCCGGCGAACCTCTACGAGAACCGCGACCTCAAGCCGACCACTGATCTGCGGGCCGTGCTCAAAGGGCTGTTGAAGGATCACCTGCGCGCCGACGAGCGCGTGCTGGCCGACAGCGTTTTCCCGGGCAGCAGGGACGTCAAGCCGATGGCGGGATTGGTTTAAGTCATTCCGGGGCGGCCTCAAAGGGCCGAACCCGGAATCCATAGCCACAGGTCGCCCAGGACCGGTGCTGAGTGCCATTTGCACAAATCGTGACTATGGATTCCGGGCTCCTCGCTACGCTCGGCCCCGGAATGACATGTCAAATATTCAGCACCCGGCCGTAGGCATCGAGCACCGCTTCCTTCATCATCTCCGACAAGGTCGGATGCGGGAACACGGTGTGCATCAGCTCTTCTTCCGTGGTCTCGAAATTCATCGCGATCACGTAGCCCTGGATGAGCTCGGTCACTTCGGCGCCGACCATGTGGGCGCCGAGAAGCTGGCCGGTCTTCTTGTCGAAGATCACTTTCACCAGGCCCTGATCCTCGCCGAGCGCGATCGCCTTGCCGTTGCCGACAAATGGAAACCGCCCGACGCGGATGTCTAGCTTTTTGTCTTTCGCTGCCTGCTCGGTGAGCCCGACCGACGCGATCTGCGGCGTGCAATAGGTGCAGCCGGGGATGAGCAGCCTGTCCATCGGATGTGGATGCAGTCCCTTGATGGCTTCGACGCAGATGACGCCCTCGTGTTCCGCCTTGTGGGCGAGCAGCGGCGGCCCGGCGACGTCACCGATGGCGTAGATGCCCGGCACATTGGTCTTGCACGCCCCGTCGACCACAATGAAACTGCGCTCGGTCTTCACGCCGAGCTTTTCCAGACCGAGATTCTCGATATTGCCGACAACACCGACCGCCGAGATGACGCGATCGACGGTCAGCGCCTGGGTGCCGCCCTTGCCGTCGTCGATGGTGGCGGTGACACTGTCGGCTTTCTTGTCGAGCTTGGTCACCTTGGCGCCGGTCAGGATCTTAATGCCCTGCCGCTCGAAGCTCTTGCGGGCGAAGGCGGCGATCTCGGCGTCTTCTGCCGGCAGGATTTGCGGCAGAATCTCAACCACCGTCACCTCGGCGCCGAGCGTGCGGTAGAACGAAGCGAATTCAATGCCGATCGCGCCGGAGCCGACGACGAGCAGCGATTTGGGAATGCCGTCGGGCACCATCGCCTCGAAATAGGTCCAGATCAGCTTCTTGTCCGGCTCGAGGCCGGGCAGGACTCGCGGCCGCGCGCCGGTGGCGACGATAATGTGCTGGGCTTGGTAGGCGCCCGCGCCGAGCGCGCCCTTCGGCGCTTCGCTCTTAGCAGCTTTCACCGTGACCTTGCCGGGCGCGTCGATCATCGCCTCGCCCCAGATCACCGCGACCTTGTTCTTGCGCATCAAAAAGCCGACGCCGTCATTGAGCCGCTTCGCCACCGCGCGCGAGCGCTTCACCACCGCCGACGGATCGTATTTCACCTCGCCGGCAGAAAGCCCGTAATCGTTGGCATGTTGCAAATAGTGCAGAATCTCCGCCGAGCGCAGCAGCGCCTTGGTCGGAATACAGCCCCAGTTCAGGCAAATGCCGCCGAGATAATCACGCTCGACGATCGCGGTCTTGAAGCCAAGCTGTGCCGCGCGGATCGCGCAGACATAGCCGCCGGGGCCGGAGCCGATAATGATGACGTCGAAGGAAGTTTCAGCCATTGATCAGCCCGTGGTCGCGACATACTGGGCGATGCCGTTGCCGAACGACCAGTTTTCTTTTTTGCATTCGACCAAATTGATGAACACGTCTTGGTTACGTAAGCCGGGATTTTCGGCGAGCAAGGCGGCCACCCGGGCGAAGAACGCCTGCTTTTGTTCCGTGGTGCGGGTATCGTTTGCCGTGATCTGAATAATGACCAGATTATCCGTGTAGGCGATGCCGAGATAATTCTCGGCGTGAATGAAATTATCGGCGTCATGCTCGCCGACGATCATGAAGCGATCGTTTTCCGGTACGTTGAAGGTCTCACGCATGGCGCGATAGAGGCAATCGGCAATCGCCTTCCTATAGGCCGGCGGCTTACCGCGCCGCAGATCGATACGCACCAGCGGCATCGTTACACCAACATCATCACGGGGTTTTCGATCAGCGCCTTGAAGGCGCCAATCAATTGCGCGCCGAGCGCGCCGTCGACGGCGCGGTGATCGCACGACATGGTCGCACTCATGATCTGCGCCGCTTCGATCTTACCGCCTCGCACCACCGCGCGTTCCTCGCCGGCGCCGACCGCCAGGATGGTCGATTGCGGCGGATTGATCACGGCGGTGAAATCCTTGATGCCGTACATGCCGAGGTTCGACACCGACGAGGTGCCGCCCTGGTATTCCTGCGGCTTGAGTTTTTTTGCGCGCGCGCGGGCTGCAAGCTCTTTCATTTCGTTGGAGATCGCCGACAGCGATTTGGTCTCGGCACTGCGGATGATCGGGGTGATCAGGCCGGCCGGCAGCGCCACGGCGACGCCGATGTCGGAATGCTTGTGCTTGAGCATGCCGGCTTCGGTCCAGCTGACATTGGCGTCGGGCACGCGCTGCAGCGCCAGCGCTAAAGCCTTGATGACGAAGTCGTTGACCGAAAGCTTGTAGGCGGGCTTGCCGTCCTTGTCCTTTGGCGCCGCCGCGTTGATCTCCTCGCGCGCGGCGACGAGCTTGCCGATATCGCAGTCGATGGTCAGGTAAAAATGCGGAATGGTCTGGATGGAAGCCGTTAATCGCTGCGCGATGGTGCGGCGCATGCCGTCGTGCGGAACAAGCTCGTAGCTGCCATCCTCGTAGAGCGCGCGGATTTGTTGGTCCGACATCGCCGGTGCGATCGCAGGCGCGCCGGCCGGGACGGGCGCCGCTCCCAGCGCACGCAAGCCTTTGCCATCTTTGGCCGCCGCAACGTCGCGTGCGATCACCCGCCCGTGCGGGCCTGATCCGGCAATGCGGCCGAGGTCGATGCCGGCGTCTTTGGCGAGCCGCCGCGCCAGCGGGGAAGAGAAGATACGATTGGCGCTACGGCCGTCTGCCGCGTGTGCGCCGTTAGTCCGAGCCCCCTCACCCCCACCCTCTCCCCGCTGGGGAGAGGGAGTGCGCGGTGCTTGCGGCGCACTCGGCGGTCTTGTGGCAGGAGAAGTTGGAAGAGTGGCGGCTTGCTGGGCGGCCCCTTCTCCCCGCGGGAGAGAAGTGGGGGATGAGGGGGCACGGGCGTCCGGTTTTTTCTCTACCGCCTTGCCAGCCGCAGCGGCAGCGGCCTTTGGATCCTCGCCCTCTTGCGCCAGCACGGCGATGAGCTGATGGACCGGAACGTCGGCCGTGCCTTCCGGCACCACGATCTTCGCCATCACGCCGTCATCGACCGCTTCGTATTCCATCGTCGCCTTGTCGGTCTCGATCTCGGCAATGACATCGCCGGTCTTGATCGCCTCGCCTTCCTTCTTGAGCCATTTGGCGAGGTTGCCCTTCTCCATCGTGGGCGACAGCGCCGGCATGAGGATGTTGATGGGCATCGGACGATAGCTTCACCAAGAGAGAGTTAGCGGTAACAAACGGCCTTGGCCGCCTCGACGACTTCGGCGACCGACGGCAAGGCGAGCTTCTCCAGATTCGCGGCGTAAGGCATCGGCACGTCCTTGCCGGTGACGCGCGCGACCGGGGCGTCGAGATAGTCGAACGCCTCTTCCATCATCCGCGCGGCAATCTCGGCGCCGACGCCGGATTGCTTCCAGCCCTCCTCGACAGTGACGAGGCGGCCGGTCTTCTTCACCGACCCGATGATCGTCTCAGCATCCATCGGCTTGAGCGTGCGCAAGTCGATCACCTCGGCCGAGATGTTCTCCTTGGCGAGTTCGTCCGCCGCCTTGAGCGCGTAGCTCATGCCGATCGACCAGGCGACGATGGTCACGTCGGTCCCGCCGCGCACGATGCGGGCGCGGCCGATCGGCAGCACATAGTCGTCGAGCTTGGGCACCGGCGATGAAGCGCCGTAGAGCAGCTCATTCTCCAGAAAGATGATCGGATTGGGGTCGCGGATCGCGGCCTTGAGGAGTCCTTTGGCGTCGGCCGCATTCGAAGGGGCGATGACTTTGAGGCCAGGGACATGCGCATACCAAGACGTGAAATCCTGGCTGTGCTGCGCACCGACGCGCGCCGCCGGCCCGTTCGGCCCGCGAAACACCATCGCCACATCGACCTGGCCGCCGGACATGTAGCGCGTCTTCGCCGCCGAATTGATGATGTGATCCATCGCCTGCATGGCGAAATTAAAGGTCATGAATTCGACGATCGGCTTGAGGCCGGCAAGCGCCGCGCCGACGCCGAGGCCGGCAAAAGCATGCTCGGTGATCGGCGTGTCGATGACGCGTTTGGCGCCGAATTCCTGCAGCAGCCCCTGCGTCACTTTGTAAGCGCCCTGGTACTCGGCGACTTCCTCGCCCATCACGAACACCTCGGCGTCGCGGCGCATTTCCTCGGCCATGGCGTCGCGCAAGGCTTCGCGCATCGTCATAGTGACCATCTCGGTGCCTGCCGGCACCTCGGGATCCGGCATGACTTGCGCCGCCGGCGGCTGGATCGTCTTGGTGTTTGGCGCTGCGGGTGCTTGCGCCCTCTTCGCTTCTGCTGCCGCCGTCGCCGGCGGAGTCTTCGGTTGCGCAGCCGCGCTGGTCGCCGGCGCCGCTTTGCCGTCGGTCAGCGCCGATTTGTCCTCGCCTTCGGCGAGGATCACGGCGATTGGCGTGTTGACAGCGACGTCATTGGTGCCTTCCGGCACCAGGATCTTGCCGAGCGTGCCCTCGTCGACCGCCTCGACTTCCATGGTCGCTTTGTCGGTCTCGATCTCGGCGATGACGTCGCCCGACTTGACGGTGTCGCCCTCCTTCTTGAGCCACTTGGCCAGATTGCCCTTCTCCATGGTCGGGGAGAGTGCGGGCATGAGAACTTCACTCGGCATGGTGGGCTAACTCTGGAAGGCTGGAACTTGCGGGCCAACTTTTAGATCGCCGCGCCGGAGAATAACGGCAGGCGGCGGAACGCGAGACAGACATCTTCACCGATACACATCCGTGTAGAGTTCGGACGGGTCCGGCTCGGGGTCAGTGGTGGCGAACTCGGATGCCTCGTTGACGACGGCGCGCACCGCGGCGTCGATCTTCTTCAGCTCGTCCTCGCTCGCCCAATTCTTGGCGAGCAGACGCGCCCGCACCTGCTCGATCGGGTCGTGTTCGGTGCGCACCTTATCGACCTCTTCCTTGGTGCGGTATTTGGCCGGATCCGACATCGAGTGTCCACGATAGCGATAGGTCAGCATCTCAATGATGGTCGGGCCCTTGCCCGAGCGGCACCAGGCGATCGCCTCGGCGCCGGCGGCGCGCACCGCGCGCACATCCATGCCGTCGACCTGGACGCCCGGAATGTTGAAGGAAACGCCACGCTTGGAGAAATCGACTTGCGCGGAGGAGCGCGTCACCGACGTGCCCATGGCGTAACGGTTGTTCTCGATAATGTAGACCACCGGAAGCTTCCACAGCTCCGCCATGTTGAAGCTTTCATAGACCTGGCCCTGGTTGGCCGCGCCGTCGCCGAAATAGGTCAGGCAGACGGTATCGTTACCGCGATACTTGTTGGCGAAAGCCAATCCGGTCCCGATCGGCACCGGAGCGCCGACGATGCCGTGTCCCCCGTAGAAATTCTTCTCGCGGGAGAACATGTGCATCGAGCCACCCTTGCCCTTGGAGTAGCCGCCGCGCCGGCCGGTGAGCTCGGCCATCACGCCCTTCGGGTCCATGCCGCAGGCCAGCATATGGCCGTGATCGCGATAGCCGGTGATCATCTGGTCGCCGTCGCGTTTGGCCATCTGCATGCCGATGACGACCGCTTCCTGTCCGATATAAAGGTGGCAGAAGCCGCCGATCAGCCCCATGCCATACATCTGACCGGCCTTTTCCTCGAAGCGCCGGATCAGCAGCATCTGGCGGAGCGCGTGGAATTCCTCGTCCTTGTTGAATTCGGCGCCGGGCAGCTGCGACGCCAGCTCGACGGCTGGCGGGCGGGCGTCAACGGGTTCAGCTTCCTTGGTTTGGGCGACCGCCATCAGCATCCTCGAGACATCGCGAGTTCCATCCCATAGCCGAAATCGGCTTATGGCGGAAGTCGGCGCCGCCCGATCGGTTCCGGCAACCAAACCGTTGGCAACAAAAATATTTTGGCAAGGTCGCCGGTGGCTTCAAGAGCTGCCTGGGGACCCCGTCCCCGGCCGCTGCGGCCGCAGCATCAGGGTCAGGTCGTTGGGGTGAGCGTAGTCAAGCAGCGCGCGGGCGCGCTCGTCGAGCATGTCGGGATCAAGCCCGCGCGGCTTGAGCAACGCGACCCGCCGCTCCCACTGCTTGCGCTCGACTTGCAGCTTGGCGAGCTCGCTCGACAGCGAACCGATCTGCTGATCGATATCCTGCTTGGCGTTGAGCCCGTGATTGCCGCTGAAGGCATTGACGCCGAAATAGCCGATCAGCAGGGCCGCCAGGACATAAAGGCCCAAAGCGGTGAGGATCGAACGCAAGCGTTTGCGAGTGACCATCCCACCAACATGCGAGAACGTCGCTTAAGGCCGGCTTAATGGACTCGCGCGGGCGGTTTCTTGCCCGACATTTCCGGGACGCGGCGCAGCGCGATAGCGTTGCGCCGCCGATCCAGGATCGTATCGGACTCTGCGTGCTTTACGATCCCGGTTCTGCAGCGCACCACTCCGCTTCGCCGATAGCGTCGAAGACGCGCTTTTGCTTCGCTGCGCCCGGGAAACGCCAAAAGCCGCGGCGCTACATCAGGCTTTTGAACGCCGCGCGGCCGGGATAGATCGCCTGGGCACCGAGTTCCTCCTCGATGCGCAGGAGCTGATTGTATTTTGCCGTGCGGTCGGAGCGCGCCAGCGAGCCGGTTTTGATCTGGCCGCAATTTGTGGCCACGGCGAGGTCGGCGATCGTCGAGTTTTCCGTCTCGCCGGAGCGATGCGACATCACCGCTGTATAGCCCGCCTTGTGCGCCATCTCGACCGCAGCCAGCGTCTCGGTCAGCGTGCCGATCTGGTTGACTTTGACCAGGATGGAATTGGCGTATCGATTGGCAATTCCTGCGGCGAGCCGCGTCACGTTGGTCACGAATATATCGTCGCCAACCAGCTGGCATTTGTCGCCGAGCGTCCCGGTCAGCAATTTCCAGCCGTCGATGTCGTCTTCCGCCATGCCATCCTCGATCGAGACGATCGGATAGCGGCCGGCCAGCGCGGCGAGATAGTCGACCTGCTCCGCGCGTGAGCGGGTCTTGCCTTCGCCCTCGTAGACGTAGCTGCCGTTCTTGAAAAATTCGGTCGCGGCGCAATCGAGCGCCAGCAAAACGTCCTTGCCCGGCTCATAGCCGGCCTTCTTGGTCGCCTGCATGAGAAAATCGAGCGCCGCTTCGGCTGAAGGCAAATCCGGCGCGAAGCCGCCTTCGTCTCCGACATTGGTATTGAGACCGGCAGCCTTGAGCGCCGCACGGAGTGTATGAAAGATTTCCGACCCGGCACGCAGCGCTTCGGCGAAGCTTGCGGCGCCGGCCGGCACGATCATGAATTCCTGGATGTCGATCGGATTGTCGGCGTGCACGCCGCCATTGATGATGTTCATCATCGGCACCGGCAGGGTCCGCGCTGCCGTGCCGCCGACATAGCGGTAGAGCGGCAGCTTGTTAGCGGCCGCTGCCGCCTTGGCGGCGGCGAGAGACACGCCGAGAATGGCATTGGCGCCGAGGCGGCCTTTGTTGGGCGTGCCGTCGAGGCCGATCATGGTTTCATCGATCTTGACCTGCGCTTCGGCGTCCATGCCGCTGAGCGCATCGAAGATTTCGCCGTTGACCGCTTCGACGGCGCTGCGCACGCCCTTGCCGAGATAGCGCTTCTTGTCGCCGTCGCGGAGCTCGACCGCCTCGTGCGTTCCGGTCGAGGCGCCGGACGGCACGGCGGCGCGGCCGCGCGAGCCGTCGGCCAGAATGACGTCGACCTCTACGGTCGGATTGCCGCGGCTGTCGAGAATCTCGCGGCCGATAATGTCGACAATGGCGGTCATGCGCGCTCCCGGAAGCTTAAGGCCGCGCTTCTACAGGATCGATTGGGCACTTGTCATGCCGGCCCTTGTCATGTCGCCCCAAGCGGGGCATGCAAGGCTTGGAGATATGAGCGGAATTCCCCGATCGGCCGGCATCCAAATCCATGCCCAAGAAAGCTCTTCAGCTCGGTCGTCCGACCGCAATTCCGGCCTCGCCCGACGAGGCGGTACTCGATCGCGTGCCCAACCCGCACCTGGACTCGAATTATGTTGCGCGCTTCACCTTTCCGGAATTCACCGTGATGTGCCCGGTTACGGGCCAGCCGGATTTCGCCACGCTGGTGATCGACTATGTGCCGCGCGGCTATTTGGTGGAGTCGAAGTCGCTGAAGCTTTATCTCAACAGCTTCCGCAATCACGGCTCGTTCCACGAGGATTGCACGGTGACGATCGGCAAGAAGCTTGTGGCTTTGCTCAAGCCGAAATGGCTGCGCATCGGCGGCTATTTCCATCCGCGCGGCGGCATGCCGATCGACGTGTTCTGGCAGGCGGGAAAACTTCCCCCAGGGGTGTGGGTGCCCGATCAAGGCGTCGGCACCTATCGCGCACGCTAACGCCTAAGCTTTTATTGCCCGGGCTCCCTCAAGTGTTGCGATCAAGGCCGCGACCTCCCGCGCCGGATCGTTGGCGCGCATCACGCCACCCATGACGGCGACGCCGGCGGCGCCCGCGGCGATGAGCTCGCCAAGCCGCGCCGCATTAACACCGCCGATCGCCAGCACCGGTACGCGCGCGGTACGGGCTATTTCGGCGAGACCCTTGCGGCCGATCTCTGGGCCGTAGCCCGGTTTGCTCGCGGTCTCGAACGCCGGGCCCGCCAGAACGTAGTCGACATAGGAGGGATCGATGGCTTCTGCTTCGGTCACCGTATGGATGGAGACGCCCAACAGCTTGTCGCGGCCGATCAACGCGCCGGCGGCGGCAAGATCGCTGCCTGAAGGCAGGTGCACGCCGTCGGCGCCGGCGTCCTTGGCGAGCTGCGCCTCGCCGTGCAGCATAAGCTTCGCGCCGTTTGCGTGCGCCAGCGGCAACAGCGAGCGCGCCAGCAAAATCTGCTCGTCCGGCGGCAGATCCTTTTCACGAACGCTCACCCAACGGCAGCCGGCCGCCAGCGCCGCTGCGACGACCTCGCGCAATGGACGCCGCGCCTGCCGGCGGTCGGTCACGAGCAATAGCGGTGGGGCTGGGAGATCCATAAGTACCGCCACAGAGGGGCAATTGACGTCGACCCCACTCTCGCCTAACGCCAGGGCAAATTCGAGGACCCCGAGCTTTTGTGAAATGAACCGCGCGCCCCGCATATCCTTTGTTTCGCTCGGCTGCCCGAAAGCCCTGGTCGATTCCGAGCGGATTATCACGCGGCTGCGCGCGGAGGGCTACGAGCTCTCCCGCGACCATGCCGATGCCGATCTCGCCATCGTTAATACCTGCGGTTTTCTCGACAGCGCTCAGGCTGAATCGCTTTCCGCCATCGGCGCGGCGCTTGCCGAAAACGGCAAGGTCATCGTCACCGGCTGCATGGGCGCGGAGCCCGAGAAGATCACCGCAGTGCATCCGAACGTGCTCGCGGTTACCGGCCCGCAGCAATATGAGAGCGTGCTGGACGCGGTTCACCGTGCCGCCCCGCCGCAGCACCACCCCTATGCGGACCTGATCCCGCCGCAGGGCATCAAACTGACGCCGAGGCACTATGCTTATTTAAAGATCTCAGAGGGTTGCAACAATCGTTGCACCTTCTGCATCATTCCGAAACTGCGTGGCGATCTGGTGTCCCGGCCAGCCGCCGACGTGCTGCGCGAGGCGGAGCGGCTGGTTAACGCCGGCGTCAAGGAATTGCTGGTCATCTCCCAGGACACGTCCGCCTACGGCGTCGACGTCAAATACGCCGCGAGCGAATGGAACGGTCGCGAGGTTCGGGCGAAATTCCTCGACCTTGCCCGCGCGCTTGGCGACTTCGGCGTCTGGGTACGGCTGCATTACGTTTATCCCTATCCACACGTTGACGACGTCATTCCCTTGATGGCGGAAGGCAAAGTGCTCCCCTATCTCGATGTGCCGTTCCAGCATGCGAGCCCGGCGGTGCTCAAACGCATGCGGCGGCCGGCGGCGCAGGAGGAAACGCTGTCACGCATCCGGCGATGGCGGACGGCGTGCCCTGCTTTGACCATCCGCTCGACCTTCATCGTCGGCTTTCCAGGCGAAACCGAAGCCGATTTTTCGCTGCTGCTGGAGTGGCTCGCCGAAGCGGAGCTCGATCGGGTCGGCTGCTTCCGCTACGAGCCGGTCGCCGGCGCCGCCGCCAATGATCTCGGCGCGCCGGTACCCGACGCGATCAAAGAAGAACGCTGGAATCGCTTGATGCAGCTGCAGCAGCAAATCTCCGCGAAACGGCTGAAGCAAAAGATCGGCGCCCGTGAGCAAGTGATCATCGATGAGATCGGCGTCGATGGTGCAGGCCCGCTCGCCGGCAAGGGCCGCAGTAGAGCCGACGCGCCGCAGATCGACGGCGCCGTCTTCGTCCGAAGCCGCCGGCCGCTGCGGGTCGGCGAGATCGCGACCGTGAAGATCGAGCGCGCCGAGGCTTATGACCTCCACGGAATCGCAGTAGGCTACTGAAAACTCTCAATTTCGCTGGTATTACCTGACATTCGGCGCTTTCATTCAGACGAGGCGCCGAATCGTGACCGCGATCTTCATCACCGCGACCGGGCCCGACGTGGGAAAAACCCTCGTCGTTGCTGCCCTCATCCGGCATTTGCGGCAGCTGGGCCACACCGTCGACGCGATCAAGCCGGTTGTCAGCGGCTACGAACCGGCACAGGCCGCAGCAAGCGATCCGGGAACATTAATCGCGGCGCTGGGGCTGCCATTCTCGCCGGAATCGATCGAACGCACATCGCCGTGGCGCTACCGGGCCGCGCTATCGCCCGATCTCGCCGCGCGGCTTGAAGGCCGCAGCATCGATGTCGACGCCGTCATTGCCTATTGCAAAGAGATGATCGAGCGCCGCCGCGATATCCTCCTGATCGAAGGCGTCGGCGGCATCATGGAGCCGTTGGACCAGCACCGCACCGTCCTCGACGTGATGATGGCGCTGCGCCTGCCGCTTATCCTCGTCACCGGCTCCTATCGCGGCGCGCCCAGCCACACGCTGACGGCGCTCGAACTCGCTGTTCCGGCGCGACATGAACGTGCTCGCGACTATCGTCAGCGAAACGCCGGGCAGCAAGCTTGCGCTGGACGACGTGGTCGCTTCGATCTCGCGTTTCACCGAACCGGTGATCGGCCTGCCGCGCCAGCCGACTTGAAGCCGCCTCTGGCGCGAAGCTTAAGTCCGGGGCGAGCGCGGCACCGCCGCGTCGATCGTCATTGCCGAGGAGTTGTCCTGTCCGGGGCGCAAGGCTTCGAGCGGCTGCCGGCGCGTCTCGATGCCGAAAGCGGCCACCGCGATCGCCTGGACCAGCAATAAAGCCGCCAGCATCGTCACTACGCCGACGACGCCGGCATTGACGAAGATCACCGGCACGATCTGCGGCGTGACGATTGTCATCAGCCGGCCCATGGTGTTGCAAAAGCCGGCGCCGCGCATGCGGATCTCGGTCGGAAACAATTCCGGCACGTACAACGCCCAGGCGACCGCCACCATGACGTAGACGCAGGTCACCAGCGCGAAGCCGACCAACGCCAATAGCGCGTCAGAAGGAGCATACGGGTAGATGAAACCGAGCACGATGGTTGCCAGCGAAAATCCGACCAGCACCGGTTTTCGCCCGACATGATCGCCAAGCCACATGCCGGCGAGCGCGCCAACCGGACCGCCCAGCGACATCAGTGTGGTAAAGCCGAGAGACGAGACGATGCTCATACCCTGCTTGACCAGGAAAGTCGGCACCCAGGCCACGAAGCCATAGATGACGGTGTTGATGGCGATCAGGATCAGGCTGCCGACAATGGTGCGCGACAGCATCGCGCCCTCGAACAGCGCCTTGATCGATTGGCGCGGAATGATCGGTGTTTCTACAATCGCGGCCGGCGGCAGCGACCTTCCCTGCGATACCTCCGTTTCGATGGCGGCAAGCACCTTTTCGGCGTCCGCGGTGTGACCTTTGGATTCCAGCCATCGCGGCGATTCCGGCAGCGCACGCCGCAGATACCAGACGATCAGCGCCCCAATGCCGGTGATGACGAACATCCAGCGCCAGCCGAATTGCGGGATGATCAGGAGGCCGGCGAACGCGGAGACGAACAGCGCGGAATTGGTGATGGCGGAAAGCGCCGACCCCCAGCGGCCGCGCTGCAGCGGCGGAACAAATTCCGATAGCGTCACGTAGCCGACCACGATCTCGGCGCCGAGCCCGACGCCCATGACGAAACGCGCCGCGATCAGCCATTCCATCGACGGCGCCGCGGCCGCCGCGAGCGATGCGAGACCGAAAATCAGAAGGTTGAGCTGATACGAGAAGCGGCGGCCATAGCGGTCGCCGAACACGCCGGCGAACCAGGCGCCAACCATCATGCCGGCGAACGTGATCGAGATGAACCAGCCATTGCGCCCAAGATCCGACCAGCCGGATTTGACCAGCGCCGCCAGCACGCCGCCGGCCAGATAGATCTCGAAAGCGTCGAGAAACATCCCGGCGCTGACCAGCGCCAGGATGCGATAGTGGAAGGTTGAGATCGGCAGGCGATCGAGCCGGCCTCCGGCATTCACTGCGGCCGCCGTCATGCTGTTCCTCCCGTCTTTTTTGATCGCTTGAACGCGACCTTGATCGTCGAAGGTATCGCGGCGACGGCGCTAGTAATCGGCGCGATCGTCCACGGCGTGGCCGCGCTTGGGCACCAGCACACTACGCTCGTAGGTCATAAAGACGGTGCCATCGGCCTTTTTGCCGGTCGTCTTCACCGTCACGATCCCCTGCGTCGGGCGTTTGGCGGACTCGCGCTTGGAGAGAACTTCGGACTCGGCGTAGATGGTATCGCCGACGAACACCGGCGCGATCAGCTTGATGTCGGTCCAGCCGAGATTGCCGATCGCCTTCTGGCTGACGTCGCTGACGCTCATGCCGGCGACGATCGACAGCGTCAGGCAGCTATTGACCAGCGGCCGGCCGAATTCGCTCTTGCTGGCATAGGCGGCATCGAAATGCAGCGGATGCTGGTTCATCGTCAATAGCGTGAACCAGGTGTTGTCCGCTTCGCTGATGGTGCGCCCCGGCCGGTGCTCGTAGACGTCGCCGACGGTGAAATCCTCGAAATAGCGGCCATAGCTCTCGCGGTAGCGGCGCGCGCCGACCTCCTTGGCGACAGCGACCATCGGACCTCCCTCATTTTTAATTTGTCCGGACAACCTAACGCGCGATAAAGTGCGCGGTCAAGCCGACCGCCAGCGCGGTAGTGCCTCAGTTTGAAATTCGGGCGGCGATGCCCAAGCCGGGGAAGCGTGGACCGTATAAGAAGCGACTGGCTGCTTAGAATGATTCCGCCGCTTCCATTGGCGGTCAGCATCATATTTGTCGTCGGTGGTGCAATCTGCCTCTTTGGCGCGGAGAGAATGTGCCGCTTCGCAGCCAATCAAAGTAGGTGGAATTGGCATCGCCAGCTTGTTCTTCATAAAGCCAACGTGTGGTTGGTTAGAGCCGTCGGGCTGGTTGCCGTGCTGTGGGGTGCCGTCGCGATAATTTCAAACTGAGGCACTACCGCCAGCGCAGCGTGCTTGCCTTGCGTTCGCTCGGGGTTGCATAGGGCCTTAATCGTGCTTTTGCGGATTCCTGTTATGGACGTGAGAGTGTGCGAATTCCTCGCCCAGACCGGTCGGCGCTCGCATGGCTAAATCTGCCGCTACCGCCAAAAGACCGACCAACGTCCCCGCCAGCGGTGCGCTTTACAAGCGGATCGTGCGCGTTCTGCAGAGCGAGATCGTCAGCGGCAAGCATCCGGTCGGCGCGCGATTGCCGACCGAAAGCGCGCTGTGCCGGCGCTTCTCGGTGAGCCGCCACACCGTGCGCGAAGCGCTGCGTCATCTGCGCGAGTCCGGGCTGGTGAGCCCGCGCCAGGGATCGGGCACCACGGTCGCCGCGGCCACGCCGTCCTTCTATGTGCACCCAGTCGCCTCGGTCACCGAGCTGATGCAATACGCCGTCGCCACTCGCTATGTCGTCGCCGGCGCCAATTTTATTGTCGCCGACACGCGGCTCGCGCGTCGCCTTGGCTGCAGCCCAGGGCGGCGCTGGCTGCATACCGAGGGCCTGCGCTACGCGCCGGACGGCTCGCCGCCGATTTGCTGGACCGAAGTCTACGTGCATGCCGCCTATGCCGGCGTGCGATCGCTGATCGGCAAGCGGACCGGCCCGATCTACACCTGGATCGAGGAGATGTACGACGAGCGGGTCGTCGAAGTGATTCAGACCATGCGGGCGGTAACCGTGCCCGGACTCATCGCGGCCAAGCTCAAGGTCGAGCCGGGTTCGCCGGCCTTGGAGATCGAGCGGGCTTACAAAACCGCCAAACACCGCGTCATCGAGGTCGCCTTCAATCTGCATCCGGCGGACCGATTCAGCTACGCGATCTCGCTGCGGCCCGAGCGCGGCTGATCAAGCGCGCCATTGACAGGCGGCGTCCGGCGGGCGCAAGTTTGTCCGGACAAATATTGGCTGCGGGTTCAACTTCAGCGGCAGCGAACGGGAGAAGCCCATGAACGCGCAAGTGACGGTTCTCAAGAGCGCGCAACGCGAGGCGGTCGCGACCCCGCTGGTTGCCGAAGAGCTGGCGCAATTCGCCGGCGCGTTCTCGCCCGAAAGGATCCCCGCTGCGGTCACCGCGCGTGCCAAACATCTCATTCTCGACGCCGTCGGCATCGCGCTCGCCTCCACCACCTATGACTTCGCGCACCGGGCGATGACGGCCATCGCCGGGCTCGCCGGTTCCGGCGAAGCCGCCGTGATCGGCTTGCCGTCGCGGCTGCCGCTCCGTGACGCGGCGCTGATCAACGGCATTCTGGTTCACGGCCTCGACTTCGACGACACCCATAGCGGCGGCGTCATCCATGCTACTGCCAGCGTGCTGCCGACGGTGCTCGCGGTCGGCGCGCGGCAACGGGCGAGCGGACGGGAGATGCTCGCCGCTTATGTGCTCGGCGTCGAAGTCGCCGCCCGGCTTGGCGCCGTCGCCAGGGGCGCCTTCCATCAAGTCGGCTTCCATCCGACCGGCTTGATCGGCGCTTTTGCCTGTACGCTGGCGGCCGGCCGTTTGATGGGGCTCGGGGAGAAGCAGCTGGTGATGGCCCAAGGGCTGACCTTGTCGGCCGGATCGGGCAGCCTCGAGTTCCTCGAGGACGGCGCGTGGAATAAGCGCTTTCATCCAGGCTGGGCGGCGGTTGCCGGAATCACAGCGGCGGCGCTGGCGCAGCAGGGCTTTGTCGGCGCCAGGCGCGCTTATGAGGGCCGCTTCGGACTGTTTGCCAGCCATCTGCAAAGCCATTTCGACCCGGCCAATTTGGCGCTGGCGACCGCCGGCCTTGGCGAAACCTGGGAACTCCTTCAGGTCGCCGTGAAGCCTTATCCGGCGTGCCACTTCGTGCACGCTTGCGTCGATGCGGCGGTCGCGCTGGTGCGCGAGCAGAAACTCGACCCGAGCGAGATCGAGCGCGTGCAAGCGCTGGTCCCCGCCGAAGTCGTCAAGACCGTGTGCGAGCCGGCGGCCAACAAGCGGCGGCCGGCGAACAGCTACGACGCGCAATTCTCAATTCCCTACACGGTCGCGGCAGCGTTGCGGCGTGGCCGCTTCACGCTCGACGAACTCGAAGACGACGCGCTCGGCGATCCGGCCATTCTGGCGCTCGCCGATCGGGTGAACTACGAGATCGATCCGGCGACCACCTTTCCGCGGCACTATACCGGCGAAGTGATCGTCACGACCCGCGGCGGCCGCACCTTCCGCCACCGCGAAGCCATCAATCGCGGCAACGGCGAGCGGCCGTTGAGCGAAGCGGCCATCATCGAGAAATTCCGCGCCAACGCCGCGCGCGCGGTGTCGCATGGGCGAGCGCGGCAGATTGAGGCGCTGCTGCTCTCGCTCGACGACGCGGCCGATGTGCGCGCGGTCGCCGACGGGCTCGCAAGCGAGTGAGCGACGTGGCGATCAGCGCGGTTGATCGCGAGGCGGCGCCGCACGACGACGAGGCCGAAGCCATCATCCTCGCCAGCATCGATCGTTTTCTCGAACGCGATGTCGCCCCCTACGCCCAGGCTCTCGAACACGACGACGTTTATCCCGAAGACATCGTCGCGCGGATGAAAGAGCTCGGCCTGTTCGGAGCCACGATCGACAACGCCTATGGCGGACTTGGTCTTTCGACGACCGTCTATGCGCGCATTGTCGAGCGCATCTCGCGGGTGTGGATGTCGGTGACCGGCATCTTCAACTCGCATCTCATCATGGCGGCGGCGGTGCAGCGCTTTGGCACCGATGCGCAGAAAGTCGCCTATTTGCCGCGCTTCGCCGCCGGCGAACTGCGCGGCGGGCTGGCGCTCACCGAACCGGACTGCGGCACCGACTTGCAGGCGATCCGAACGGTCGCCCGCCGCCAAGGCGACACTTACGTCATCAATGGCACCAAAACCTGGATTTCCAACGGCATCCACGGCCAGTGCTTCGCGCTCCTGGTCAAGACCAATCCCGAGGCCGAGCCGCGCCACAAAGGCATGAGCTTGTTCATCGCCGAAAAAGGCGATGGTTTTAAGGTCAGCCGCAAGCTGGAGAAGCTTGGCTACAAGGGTATCGACTCCGCCGAGCTGGTTTTCGACGACTACACGGTCCCGACGGACCGGCTGATCGGCGGGCGTGAAGGCCTTGGGCTGAAGCATGCGTTCGGCGGCCTCGAACTTGGCCGCATCAATGTCGCCGCGCGCGGCGTCGGCCTCGCGCAAGCGGCGCTCGACCAGGCGCTCGCTTACAGCCAAGTCCGCAAGACCTTCGGCAAGCCGATCTGCCAGCACCAAGCCATCCAGCTCAAGCTCGCCGATATGGCGACGCAGGTGCACGCCGCGCGGCTTTTGACGCAGGACGCGGCGAAGATCTACGACCGCGGCCTGCGCTGCGACATGGAAGCCGGCATGGCGAAGCTATTCGCCACCGAGACGGCGGTGAACGTGTCGCTCGAGGCGATGCGCATCCATGGCGCCTATGGATATTCCAAGGAGTTCGTCGTCGAACGGCTCTATCGCGACGCGCCGCTGCTCGTCATCGGCGAAGGCACCAACGAGCTGCAGCGCATCATCATTGCGCGGCAACTGGTCGAGCGCTACCCGGCCTGAAGGGATCGCCGAGCAATGCTTCCACTCTCGGGTATGCGCGTCATTGCGATCGAGCAGTATGGCGCCGGCCCTTATGGCACGATGCAGCTCGCCGATCTCGGCGCCGAGGTGATCAAGATCGAGAATCCGGCGGACGGCGGCGACATGGGGCGGCGCGTCGGGCCGTTCTTCTTAAGTCCCGACGACAGCCATTTCTTCGAGAGCTTCAATCGCAACAAGAAAAGCATCACGCTGGATTTGAAAGCCGATGGCGCGCGCGAGGTCCTGCTGGCGCTGGTGGGCGACGCCGACGGGCTTCTCAACAATCTGCGCGGCGATCTCGCCGACACGCTCGGGCTGACTTATGAGGCGCTCAAGGAGGCCAACCCGCGCATCGTCTGCGCGCACCTGTCCGCCTATGGCCGCACCGGACCGCGCGCCAACTGGCCGGGTTACGATTATCTGATGCAGGCGGAAGCCGGTTATCTGTCGCTGACCGGCGAACCGGACGGGCCGCCAAGCCGCATGGGGCTGTCGATCGTCGACATGATGACCGGGCTGTTCGCGGCGTTCGCCCTGCTCTCCGGCATCATCGCCGCCCGCGCGAGCGGACAGGGCCGCGACATCGACGTGAACCTTTTCGACTGCGCCCTGCAAAATCTGAACTACCTCGCGACCTGGTACCTCAACGAAGGTTACAAGCAGGGCCGTGAAGAGCGCTCAAGCCATCCGTCGCTGACGCCGAGTCAGCTTTACCGGACCCGCGACGGCTACATTTTCGTCATGTGCAACAAGGAAAAGTTCTGGCCGGTCCTGTGCGACATGATCGGCCGGCCTGATCTCGCCACCCATCCGGATTTCCGCACGTTCAAGGACCGGCTGGCCAACCGCCAAAAGGTCACGGCTGTGCTGGACGAAGCGTTGAGCAAGCGCACTACCGCCGAATGGCTCGAGCACTTCGCCGGGCGGGTTCCGGCGGCGCCAGTCCACGACGTCGCTTCCGCGCTCGACAATCCATTCGTGCGCGATCGCGGGCGCATCTGGACCATCGCCCATCCGGCGCGCGTGGATTTCAAAATGGTGGCTGCGCCCTATACCTGCCCGGGTGACGAGCTGCCGCGGAAGCCTGCGCCGGCGCTCGGCGCGGATACCGATCGGGTGTTGCGCGCGTGCGGCCTTTCGGCGGAATGTATCGAAACGCTGCGTCAGCGCGGCGTCGTTTGAACGCAGATCAATCATTTTGACAAATGCAGGTACGCCACGGTTTCCAGCGTGCTTTCGACATTGAACAGCGCGTGCAGCAAAAATGTCAGCAGTGTCGATCCGCTGCGCCAGCGCATCCAGCCGAGAAACAGCCCGACAACGAAAATCAACAGAATACCGGTCCAGTCGTATTGCAGGTGCGGCACGGCCCACAACAGCGAGATCAAGATAATTGCCGGCCATGCCATGCGGTCTGATCGGGCCCACCCGCGAAACAAGAAACCCCGGTACACCGCTTCCTCGCCTGCCGGCGCAAGAACGACGGTGCCGATCCAGAGCCCGACCAGCGAGCCTTCGGCAGCGGCGCTGGTGTAGGACTGCACCTGAAACGGCGTGACCACCGCATACCCGCTGAAATAAAGCAGTGCATCGCTGCCGACGATCAGCACAGCGAGCCCGATCAGCCCAATGCCGATATAACGCGCTGTCGGCCATGTCAGTGCCAGATAGTCGACGGGCGGCGCGCGGGCGATCCAGATGGCCACCAGAAGCACGGCAATCGTCAGCGGATTGGCGATGACGACGAGCAGTGTGACGACCGTGCCGTCAAACTCCATGGCGCCGATCGTGCGCAGGTCCATATCCAGCAATAATACGGTCGCCGCGAGCCCGACGATCTGGCCGAAGAAAAAGGCCAACACCGCCCAGCCGAGCGTCGTCCAATAGCCCCAAATCTTCATGGGCGGGTTCTTTATGGGATCAGGATGATCGAACCCGTGGTGGCGCGGCTTTCCAGATCGCGGTGCGCCTTGGCCGCGTCTTTGAGCGGATAGCTCTGATTGATCGGAATCTTGACGGCGCCGCTGCCGACGACCGCGAACAGCTCCGCGGCCATCGCCAGCAAATCCGAGCGCTTGGCCGCGTAGGTGTTCAGTGTCGGACGGGTAGCGAACAACGAGCCGCGGAACTGCAGCATGTTGATATCGAAGGCGGCGATCGGACCGGAGGCGCTGCCGAAACTGACGAACATGCCGAGCGGCCGGATGCAATCGAGCGACCCTGGAAACGTCGCCTTGCCAATGCCGTCATAGACCACGTCGCACAGCTTGCCGGCGGTGATCTCCTTCACCCGGGCGACGAAATCCTCGTCGCGATAGAGGATGGTATGGTGGCAGCCACTAGCCCGCGCCACGTCCGCTTTGTCTTTCGATCCGACCGTGCCAATGACGTTGGCGCCAAGGTGATTGGCCCATTGGCACAGAATAAGGCCGACGCCGCCGGCCGCGGCGTGCATCAGAACGTTCATGCCCTGCTCGACCTTGAAAGTCCGGCGCACGAGGTATTGTACCGTCAGGCCCTTGAGCATCATGCCGGCGGCCTGCTCGTAGCTGATATTGTCCGGCAGCTTCACCACGCGGTCGGCCGGCACGACGCGTTCGGCAGCGTAACATCCCGGTCCTTGCACATAGGCCACCCGATCGCCGCGCTTGAAGTCGCTGACGCCGGACCCGACTTCGACGACCTCGCCGGCGGCTTCATTGCCGGCGACAAACGGCAAACCGCCGGGCGCAGGATAGAGTCCCGTGCGGAAATAAACGTCGACGAAATTGACGCCGATGGCGTGCTGCTTGACCCGGACCTGACCCGCCCCGGCCGCCGGCACCGCAACATCCTCGTAGGTCAAGACCTCGGGTCCACCGACCTTATGAACGCGCACTGCAGCAACCATGGTTCACTCCTGCCAAAAGCTTCCCGCGGGGTGCGCGATCATAAGTGCTCATCGACACGGCGCAAGGGCAAGCCGTCGCGGCTACCGGCGACGTCGCTTGCGCCTCTGCCGCGCCAGAATGTTGAATACCTCGACCGCGGCGGCGAACGCCATGGCGAAATAGACGTAGCCCCGTGGGATGTGGACATCGAACCCGTCGGCGATCAGCGCCATGCCGATCAGTATCAGGAACGACAGCGCCAGCATCTTGGTGGTCGGATGGCGCGCGATGAATGCGGCAACCGGTTCCGACGCCGCATACATCACCGCCACCGCGATAATCACCGCGGCAATCATCACTTCGATCTGCTGCGCCATGCCGATGGCGGTGACGATCGAGTTGATCGAGAACACCAGATCGACGACGGCAATTTCGAAGATCACCAGCACAATGTTGGAGCGGGCGTGCGATGCGGCAGCTTTATCCTCGTCGTCGGCGTCGATTTCGCCGTGGATTTCGAACGTCGCCTTGGCGATCAGGAACAGCCCGCCACCGATCAGGATGATATCGCGCCAAGAGATCTCGTTGCCGGCGATGACAATCAGCGGGTGACGCAGCCGGCCCAAGCTGGTCAGCGCGAACAGCAGCGCCACACGGAACACCAGCGCCAGCAACAGCCCGACCTGACGGGCTCGCCGGCCCGCGACCGGATTGAGATCCGCGGCCAAGAGCGAGACGAAGATGACATTGTCGACGCCCAGCACGATCTCGAGCGCGGTCAACGTCAGCAGCGCCGCCCAGGCATTCGGATCGGTTAACAGCGCCAGGATTTCGGACATCGTTAAGCCCGCCGCCGCAACAGGCCGACGATCACAAAATAGACCGCGATCCCGGCAAGCGCTGTGGCCGCCCAAGCGGGCGGATTGAGATTTTGCATGAGCGCCCAAGCCGCGAGCACGGCCCACAGCACCAGCATCGCCAAGTTGAGGAGCCGCCATCGCGGCACGCGAACCGGATGCACGAAATAGATCGGCGCGAACGTCGCGGCGGCTAGCGCGGCGACGGCAAGCGCGCCGAGCCAGGGCGCGGGCTTGAGCAAGAATAGATAGAACGCCACGATGTTCCACAACGCCGGAAAGCCGCGAAAATAGCTGTCGGCGGTTTTCATCTGTCGGTCGGCAAAATAGAGCGCGCCGGTGACAATAACGATAAGACCGAGCGCGAGTGCCACACTTGCCGGCAGCACGCCGCCTGCCACGATCGCATAAGCCGGCACAAACACGTAGGTGGTGAAATCGACCACATAGTCAAGCACGTCACCCGACCAGCGCGGCAACAGCTCGGCCACGCGCAATCGCCGCGCCAACGTGCCATCGACACCGTCGACGATAAGCGCCACGCCGAGCCAAAGAAACATTCGCGTCCAATCGGCGCCAACCGCCGCGACCAGCGCCAGCAGCGCGCAAGCCGCGCCGCAGGCGGTGAACACGTGGACGGCGAAGGCCGCGCCGACGCGTGGCGAGGCCTTTGTTTGCGGAGACGGCGATTCCATAGCGGCCGACCCTATACGCGAAAAGCGGGCGGGTCCCTATTGCACCTTGCCGAACATCGCGTCGCCGCGAAATTGTCACGCTACATAGTATTTGCCGGCATGGTATTTCAGCCGGTCGTTCGCTAGCGTAGAAGCCGGAAGGCTGAAAACCGGGGTAGTCCGTGCGGCGTTTTGCTGTGTTGGTGTTGTTGTCGATTGCCGGCGCAAGCCCCGTGGTAGCTGCGGATTTGCCGCTGCCGTCGCCGCCCCGCTACGACATTGACGCTCCGTATGCGCACTGGGGCGGTGCCTATCTGGGTCTCAATGGCGGCTTCGGCTCGGGAAGCAGCCAGTGGAGGCAAGGCCTGATCCTCACCAACGTATTCACTAACGACGGCTTTCTGCTCGGCGGCACCATCGGCTTCAATTATCCGGTCAGCGCGGTGCTGTTCGGTGTCGAGGGCGATCTCGATTGGTCGACCCTCAACGGCAGCGTCGGTACTTGCGCCGTCAATGGCGCCGGCGCACCCGCCGCATGCGAGACCAAGAACAACGTGCTCGGCACAGTGCGCGCCCGCATGGGCTATGCATTCGACCGCACGCTGATCTATGTGACCGGCGGCGCCGCAGTCGGGAATTTCCAAACCGGATTGAATCCGCCGGCGACGTTCGATGCCACCGCCAAGGTCGGCTGGGCAGCAGGCGCGGGACTGGAATATGCCCTTTCCGAAAGTTGGAGCGCCAAAGCCGAGTATCTCTTCGTCGATCTAGGCACGGCGTCGTGCGCCAGCGCAGCAAACTGCGGCAGCGCCGCCGGAGCGTCGGCCACTCTGACGGAAAATCTCGTTCGCGGTGGCTTCAACTACCGATTTTCCTGGTGATCGCTGAGGGCCTCCGTGAACAGGACCGGTGAAAACGAAACTGTCGAGGTCGTCGTCATTGGCGGCGGGCCCGCTGGTCTTATCAGCGCCATCGCGCTGGCGGCAGCCGGAGTCGACACGCTCCTGATCGCGCCGCCTGCCGAAGACGATCATCGCACCACGGCGTTGCTGACCGGATCGGTGACCGCGCTGGCGACGCTCGGCGTATGGGAAGCGTGCCTGCCGCACGCTGCCCCGCTTGTTGCCATCCGCATTATCGACGACACGCGGCGCCTATTGCGCGCGCCGGAAGTGATGTTCGCGGCTACAGAGATCGGCCTCGATGCGTTCGGCCATAACATCGAGAACCGTCATCTGATCGCCGCGCTGCAACGGCGTGCGGCGGAGCTGAATATCCCGCGCATCGCCGCTCCGGCCCTCGCTGTCGCGAGCGAGCCTGCCGGCGCCACCATCAAGCTTGCCGAGCGCTCTTTGCGCGCGCGACTTGTCGTCGGCGCCGATGGGCAGCATTCGATGTGTCGCGCCGCGGCCGGGATCGGCATTAATCGTCGCGCCTATCGGCAGACCGCGCTGACGCTCAACCTCGCGCACTTAAAGCCCCATCACGATGTGACGACGGAATTCCACACCGAGCACGGACCGGTCACGCTGGTGCCGCTCCCCAGCCGGCGCTCGAGCCTTGTCTGCGTGCTCGACCCGCCGGGCGCGGCGGCGCTGTTCGCCACGACGGACGCGGAGCTTGCCATCGAAATCGAACGCCGCGCGCATTCGCTGCTCGGCAAGGTCAGCATCGAGCCGGGGCGCGGGTTGTTTCCGCTCGCGATCGCGACCGCGCGCACGCTGGCGCGCGACCGCATCGCGCTGGTCGGCGAGGCAGCACATGTTGTTCCGCCGATCGGCGCGCAGGGTCTCAATCTCGGCCTGCGCGATGCGGCGACGCTGGCCGAGATTATTGCCGACGCGCGGCGCCGGGGCGCGGACATAGCGTCGCCCGCCGTGCTGGCGCGCTACGACCTGCAGCGCCGCGCCGACGTGACCAGCCGCACGATCGCGATCGATTTGCTCAATCGCAGCCTGCTCACCGATTTCATTCCGGTTCACGGCGCGCGCGGCCTCTCGCTGTTTCTCGCCGATCGCATCGCACCGTTGCGCCGAGCCTTAATGCGCGAGGGCGTGACGCCCGCTGCCTCGCAGCCGCGGCTGATGCGCGGCGAGATGGTTTGAAGCGAGTGCTGCTTTACCAGCAGGACTGACGCGAAAAACGGCTTGGCGGCGCGCGGTCGTTCATCCTACCGTGAGTTTGTCCAAAATTCAGGCTGACTTGCCAGCGCCCGTCAGCCAAACAATAACGTTGCGGGTCGTCACAACAGGACTGCCGTATGAAGCTGCCGCGCAATTTCTTCAAGCCGTTGGCGATCGGCGCGCCCGCACCGTTGCGCGATTTGCCGGTGCGGCTCGAGCGCATGATCCACTTCGTGCCGCCGCACATCGAGAAAGTTCGCGCCCGCGTGCCGGAGCTGATCCATCAGGTCGACGTCGTACTCGGCAATCTTGAGGACGCCATCCCCGCCGACGCCAAGGAAGCCGCGCGCGCAGGCTTCATTGCGATGGCGAAGGCATGCGATTTCGGCGCCACCGGATTGTGGACGCGGATCAACGCGCTCAATTCGCCGTGGGTGCTCGACGATATTTGCGAAATCGTCGGCGCGGTCGGCCAAAAACTCGATGTCATCATGTTGCCGAAGGTCGAGGGCCCATGGGACATCCATTATCTCGATCAGCTCCTCGCCCAGCTTGAAGCCAAGCACGCGATAGCAAAGCCGATCCTCATCCACGCCATCCTGGAAACCGCCGAAGGCGTCGACAACGTGGCGGCAATCGCGACGGCTTCGCCGCGCATGCACGGCATCAGCCTCGGACCGGCAGACTTGGCGGCATCTCGCGCTATGAAAACGACGCGGGTCGGCGGCGGCCATCCGGAATACAAGGTAATGGCTGATCCCGCGCCCGACGCCGCGGCGGACGCGCCGCGCGCTACGTATCAGCAAGATCTCTGGCATTATACGACGGCGAAAATGGTCGATGCCTGCGCTGCCGCCGGCATCAAGCCGTTTTACGGGCCGTTCGGCGACATCGCCGACACCGCCGCGTGCGAGGTGCAGTTTCGCAACAGCTTTCTGATGGGCTGCGCCGGCGCGTGGACGCTGCATCCAAATCAGGTGCCGATCGCCAAGCGGGTGTTTTCGCCCGATCCGGCCGAGGTCGCGTTCGCACAGAAGATTGTGGCCGCGATGCCGGACGGCACGGGTGCGGTGATGATCGACGGCAAGATGCAAGACGACGCGACGTGGAAGCAGGCCAAAGTGCTGGTCGATCTCGCCCAACTCGTCGCCGCCAAGGACCCGGAAATGGGCGTCCGGTATGGGCTATCGACGACCCGGTGAATCGCGCTATGAATGAACGTTCAGTGTTTCGCCAGCCGCGCGCCACAATCGTGTCTTTGCATCAAGGCGCGCATGCCCGGAACAGCAGGTCCCCTGATGGCCATAGCCATGAACAAGATTCGGAACGCCAAATATCAGATCGGCCAAGTGGTGCGGCATCGGCTGTTTCCGTTTCGCGGCGTGGTCTTCGATATCGATCCGATCTTCAGCAACACTGAGGAATGGTACGAGTCGATCCCTGCTGAAGTGCGGCCGCACAAAGACCAGCCGTTCTATCATCTGTTCGCCGAGAACGATGAGACCGAGTATATCGCCTATGTGTCCGAGCAAAATTTGCTGCCTGACACCAGCGGCGAACCGGTGCGCCATCCGCAGGTCGCGGAAGTTTTCGTCCAGGACGGCAACGGCGGCTATCGGCCGCGCCAATCGACCACGCACTGACCGCGCTGCGGCGTTTTAGTTTCGTCAGCGTTGCCGAAGCGCGCGCTGGTGATGCGCGCCTCAGTGAACGGCCTCAGGCTTATTGAGTCTTGCCGCCCGGCGGCGCAGCCGATGAGGTCGGACCGCCCTGCTGGCTTTCGAGCTTCTTGCGCGCTTCGTCGGCGCGGCGCTGCAGTTCGTCCTGCAGCTTCTTCTGCTGCTCCTCAAAGACTTTCGGATCGGTCGGCGGCCCGTCATAGGCTTTGGCGAAATCGCTCAGCGGCATCACCAAACTGATCGGCTGCCCCGTCGTGTTGATGGCCTGGATGACGAGGCCCTGCCCCTTCTTCATTTTGCCGATCAAATCGGCGTTGGCCTCGTAGTCGGCCATGCAGCCGTTGGTGAAGCAGATGACATAGGGCGCTGTCATCGGCTGGTTCTGATCGACAATGACGCGGGTGCCGTGCGCAAGCTGCATCCCAAGCGGCAAAGTGACACGCAACAGTTTTTTGTCGGCGCCCTGCGGCTCGATGAGGACCGCTGCGGCCACTGGCTGCCCGGACTCGACGCGGGCGTCCTTGCCCGTGAAGCAGACTTCCTTGGCGTTGGGATCCGGCGGCTGGCCCGGCTGGCCCTTGAGGCAGAACTTGGTCCACGGCGAGAAGATCAGTTGCACCTGCTGCTGACCGTTTGGCCCCTGTTGGGCTTGATCGCCGCCCGGGCCCGGCGGAGCCTGCGGCGGCTGTTGAGCCTGAGCGGCGGCAGGAGCAGGAGCCGCGGGTGCCTGGGTTTGCTGGGTGTCGGCGGCCGGTTTGGCCTTGGCCTTCTTCGGCTTGGGAGCCGGCGTCGCCGCGTCAGGCTGCTGCGCAAATGCCGGTGGGCTGAGCACGACCGCAACCGCAAGCGCCGAACACACGGCCAATATTGCGGCCGCGCTTTTGGCGACACCAACGCGCGTTGCGCCAACAGTGGCGGCGTTCCGAGTCGCCGGCCCCGGTGCGGCCGACGCGGTACAATAGGTCATGAGATTGCGTCCCTCGTAGTGTGCCGCCGCAAATCGACGCTGATCGATCGGCGCGTGAACTTCCTGGCATTCGCCGGCGCGCAAAAACGCGCAGTCCCCCGAACCGTCCTTCGACGCAGATTGCGGCAACAGCGTGACCCCTGGTCCGGCTAGGAGCCCCCGGATAGCCCACTTTCATGGCAAGATAAAGCACCGGCCCATATTCTGTTACATTCGCCTGATGCCGCACGCGAATCGCGGCCAGCCCAATTCCCGCCGCCTCATGCTTAACGCCGCCGCTCCGTCTGCAATCCCCGCCGCGCCGGCCGTGTGTGGCGCCCTGTGCGGAGCGCTGTTGGCGTTTGCCCCGACGACGCCCGCAACGGCGGAAGCGGCCTACGCCATTGCCATGCATGGCGCCCCCGCCATGGCGGGCGACTTCACCGTGGTTCCCTACGCCAATGCCGAGGCGCCCAAAGGCGGCCGTTTGGTGCAAGGCGTGCTCGGCACCTTCGACAGCCTCAATCCGTTCATCGTCAAAGGTCTGCCGGCGCAGTCGCTGCGTGGCTATGTGATCGAAAGCCTGATGGCCCGCGGCTACGACGAGCCGTTCTCGCTCTATGGGCTTTTGGCGCGCACTATCGAAAGCGACGATGCGCGCAGCTATGTGACTTTCTCGCTTCATCCGGCGGCGCGATTTTCCGACGGCGTACCGGTGACCGCCGCCGACGTGATTTTTTCCTGGCAGCTCCTGCGCGATCACGCCCGTCCCAACTACCGTACTTATTATGCCAAGGTAGCGCGCGCCGAGGCGCTCGATGAGCGCACGGTGCGGTTCGACCTCGCCGGCGCCGCCGATCGTGAATTGCCGCTCATTCTCGGGCTGATGCCGGTCTTGCCCAAGCACGCCATCGACGCCGCCGCGTTCGAGGAGACCACCTTGGCAAAGCCGATCGGCAGCGGGCCCTATGCCGTCGCCGCCATCGATCCCGGCAAGAGCGTCACGCTCAAGCGCGATCCCAATTATTGGGGTCGCGATCTTCCGATCAATCGGGGCCTGTGGAATTTCGACGAGCTGCGCTTCGACTATTATCGCGACGCCAACGCCTATTTCGAGGCGTTCAAAACCGGCCTGTTCGACGTACGCAGCGAAAACGATCCGAGCCGCTGGCAAACCGGCTACGACGTGCCTGCGGTGCGCGACGGCCGCATCGTCAAAGAGGCATTCACCAACGGTCTTCCGAAGGTCGCGTCCAATTTCGTGTTCAATACCCGCCGTCCGATCTTCGCCGACATCCGCGTGCGCCAGGCGATTTCGCTCTTGTTCGACGCCGAATGGATCAATCATAATTTCTTCTTCGATCTTTATCGCCGCAGCGCGAGCTTCTTCGACGGCTCCGAATTGTCGGCCTATCACCGGCCGGCGGATGAGCGCGAGCGCGCGCTGCTGGCGCTGTTTGCCGACGACGTGCAGGGGAGCGTGCTCGACGGCACGTGGTCGCCTCCGGCCAGCGACGGCTCCGGCCGCGATCGCAACACCTTGCGCGAGGCGCTGAAGCTTCTTGGCGCCGCGGGCTATGAGCTCAAGGGAACGACGCTACGCGAGCGCGCAAGCGGCCGGCCGTTTCGCTTCGAGATCATGGTGACGAACCGCGACGACGAGCGGCTGGCGCTTGCCTTCGCCAACAGTTTTTCGCGCGCCGGCATCGAAGCGCAAGTACGCCTGGTCGACGCCGTGCAATACGATCAGCGCCGGATCTCGTTCGATTTCGACATGCTCCAATATCGCTGGGAACAATCGCTCTCGCCGGGCAACGAGCAGAGCTTCTATTGGGGCTCGGCGGCGGCCGACGAGCAAGGCTCGCGCAATTATATGGGCGTCAAAAGTCCGGCAATCGATGCGATGATCGCGGCGATGCTGAGCGCTCGCGAACGGCCCGACTTCGTCGCCGCGGTGCGCGCGCTCGATCGGTTGCTGATCTCCGGATGCTACGTGGTGCCGCTGTTTTATCTGCCGGAGCAATGGGTGGCGCGCTGGGCCTATATCGCACATCCAGCTCGCACCTCGCTATTCGGCTACCTGCCGGAAACCTGGTGGTATCAACCCAAACGGGCGCTGCAATGATCCTCGGTGATCAGGCGACCACCAGCGCGGCGGCGAACAACGCCGACTCCGTCACGATCGACGATATCTTCCGCAGCCACGCCCAGCGCCGTCCCGATGCGCTGGCCCTGATCGACGCGACCAACCGCGAGAGCTTCACCGACGGCAAGCCACGTCGCCTCACCTTTGCGGCGGCTGATCGCGTCATCTCTGCAATTGCCGGCCGACTGCATCAGATGGGACTGCCGACCGACAGCGTTATCGCGATCCAACTGCCCAACGTCGTCGAGAATATTTTGGTCACGCTTGCGATTTGGCGCGCCGGCATGATCGCCGCGACGCTGCCGTTGTTGTGCCGCCGCACCGACGCCGCCGCTGCGCTGGCGCGGATCGGCGCCAAGGCGCTGATCACCTGCGGCCGCGTCGGCGCGTTCGACCACGGCCGGTTGGCCATGACCGTCGGCGCCGACGTGTTTTCGATCCGCTATATCGCCGGCTTCGGCGAAAGTCCGCCCGACGGCATGGTGTCGTTCGAGGATTTGTTTGCTGGCGGGGCCGATGCCGCGCCGCCGTCCGACCGCGAGCGGCGCAGTAACGTGGCGGCGCATGTCGCCGCCATTACCTTCGACGTCGGCGAGAGCGGCATCGTGCCGGCGGCGCGCAGTCACGTCGAATTGCTGGCCGGCGGGCTCGCGGTGGTGCTGGAAAGCGGCGTGGCCCAGAACGCCGCCATTTTGTCGACCATCGTCCCCGCCTCGTTCGCCGGCATTTGCCTGACGCTGTTGCCGTGGGCGCTGTGCGGCGGCACGCTGGTTCTGCATCATCCGTACGATGCCGCCACGCTTGGCAGTCAGATGCGGGAAGAGCGATGCGATACCCTCATCCTGCCCGGACCGATCGCTTTGCGGCTCGCGGCGACCGATGTTTTCGCGATGCAAAGCCCGGCAGCCATCATCGCCACATGGCGCGCGCCCGAGCGGCTCGCCGGTAGCTCGCCGTGGCATGAACCCGGCATTGCGCTGATCGACGTGCCGATTTTCGGCGAAGCCGGTTTCGCGCCGGCGCGTCGCGGGCCCGACGGCAAGCCGGCGCCGATCTCTGCCGGCCCGATGCGCGCGCCGCACGACAGCGCCGACGGGGTCGTGGTCGCTGAACTGACACGAACCGATGCCGGCATGATCGCGCTGCGCGGACCGATGGTGCCGCACCATGCGTATCCGCCGGGGATCGAACTGTCCGGTCTGCCCTACTTCAAGATCGGCGCCGGCGGCTGGGTCGACTCCGGCTACACCTGCCGCATCGATACCGCCACCAGGGCGATCGCCGTGACCGGTCCGCCGTCCGGAATCGTCGGCATCGGCGGCTATCGCTTTCCGCTCGGGGACCTCTACGAGGCGGTCAAACAGGTCGATAGCGACGCAACGATTGCCGCTCTGCCCGATCCGCTGATCGGGCAGAGGCTGATCGGCAACGCCGCCAATCGCGCCACGATGCAGGCAACCCTGAACCTGGTCGGCGTCAGTCCGCTGATCGTCGCCGCCTTCCGCGATCGCACCGCCGCCTGACCGCGCCGCCGCCCGACCGAACCGGTCGCATTGACGGGGCGTTAAGGCCACTTTGGCATGCTGGCGGCCTGCACTGAAAAAGTCCGCAACCGCCATGGCGCTGCAAGGTCCGTTCGTCGTTGTCGCCGATAGCCCGGCGCCGGATGTCGTCGAAGCGCTGCAGGCGGCGGGCGCGTTCCCGGTCATCGAAACCAACTGGGCCGATGCCGCAGCCGCCATGGCTTCGGTCGAGCCGGAAGCCGTGGTGCTGGCCGAGCCCTGCGGCGATCGCGAGCGCGCCAGCCAATTCGCGCGCGCCCTCGAAGATCGGATCGACGCCGGCGGCGGCGCGTTCACGCCGGTCATCGCGCGGCTGCGCGAAGACAGCGCCGCGCCGATCGCCGATGCGCTGGCGATCTCGGCCAACGTGTCGCCCGAGCGGATCGTGCGCCGGCTCGCCGCCGCCTCGCGCATCCGCGCGCTGCACGCGACCGTGCTTCGCCGCATGGAGACCTTTGCCTCGCGCGGCGAGAGCGTGCCGAAGCTGCCGGACTCCGATCCGCTCGAAGAAGCCACCGTACTGGTCGCGGGCCGCGGCCGCTCGTATCCCGAGCTTGCCGTCGCCGTCGGCGAGCGTGTCGGCCTGGTCGGCGCGCTCAGCGTCGAGAGCGCGGCGCGCGCGCTCAATTCGCGCGACATTGACGGCCTCGTGATCGGCGACGGCTTCGGTCCGCGCATCGTCGAAGCTTTGTTGACGGTGCTGGCCGAGGACGTGCGCTTTCGCGATCTGCCGGTCGCGGTGCTTGGCGGCCCGCCCGAAGTGATCGAAGACTTTTTTCCGACCTTGCCCAATCTCGACCGGCTCGCCGAAGGCCCCGACCGGCTGGTCGCGCGGTTTCTGCCGTTCGTGCGGCTGCACGCCTTCGGCCAGCGGATGGCGCGCATGCTCAAGTCGCTCGACGCCAAAGGCATGATCGATCCGCACACCGGGCTCCTGGCCAACGAAGCGTTCTGGCGCGATCTTAACCGCGCCGTCGGCGACGCCGAAAAGCGCGGCGTCGGGCTGTCGATCGCGCGATTTTCTTTCGAGAATACCGATCGGCGTGTCAGCCTTGATGCCGCCCGGCTGGTCTCCAGACTGATGCGCCAGGTCGATTTCGCCTGCCGCGAAGCCGACAACTCGATCTTCGCCGTATTCACCGAAACCGACCTGCGCGCGGCGCATGTGATCGCGCGCCGCATCGCCGCCGTGCTCAAGCACACCATGCTGGCGCCCGATCGCAAGCGCTCGGGCGTCGAAACCGCGGTGACGCTGGCGACGCTCAAGCCGACCGACAATGTCGATTCCCTGATTGCCCGCGTCGTGGGCGGCGTTGCCGCGGGCTGAGCAACGCACCATGTAGCAGGGGCGTTCCCGGCGCCCTGAAACGAAGATAAGCTGGCGAACGATAGCGAAAAGAAGGTCTTGTCATGAGCGCTTCGCCCGCCGCTCCGTCTGCCCTGCATATCGACGTGGTCTCCGACGTGGTCTGCCCGTGGTGCTTCATCGGCAAGCGGCGGCTCGAAAATGCGCTGGAGCTCGTTCCCGATATTCCGGTCGACATCAACTGGCGGCCTTACTTCCTCAATCCGTGGATTCCGCGCGACGGCATCGACCGGCAGACCTATCTCGAAACCAAGTTCGGCTCCGCCGAGCGTTATGCCGTCATCGCCGAGCGCGTGGTCGCCGCCGCCGCGCTCGAGGGCTTGCTGTACGCTTCCGACGCCATCAGCCGCCAACCCAACACGCTCGACTGCCATCGCCTGATCCTTTGGTCGCGCAGCGCCACCGATCCGGGCAACATGAAGCAGCGCCTGATGGAGCTTTATTTCTCCGAAGGCGCCGACCTGAGCGACCCGAATACGCTGATCCAGGCCGCCGTCGATTGCGGCATGGACGGCGACCTGGTGCGGCGGCTTCTCGCCAGCGATGCCGACGTCGACCGGATCGAAAACGAAGCCAACAGCGCCAAAGAGGCCGGCATCGATGGTGTGCCCTGCTTCATCTTCGGCGGCTCAACTATCGTCACTGGCGCGCAGTCGCCGGAATATCTCGCCAGCGCCATCGAGCGCACCGCGAAGCAGCTGACAAAGCTGCAGGCGTAAAACTTCCCGCCCTGCGCAGCGCCGATCTGCCCCTTCTCCCCGCACGCGGGGAGAAGGTTGGGATGAGGGGGCCTCTCCGCTGGGCTGAGCCTCGCGGTGAAATCCGCAACCCGTTTGCGCCAACCGACTCCGCTCAGAATCGCGGAGCGGCCCCCTCACCCTCGGTCGCTTCGCTCCCTCCGACCTCTCCCCGCGCAGCGGGGAGAGGTGGGGCGTCCTCGTCATTGCGAGCGAAGCGAAGCAATCCAGCTGTGCGGCACGGTTCTGGATTGCTTCGTCGCTTCGCTCCTCGCAACGACGACGCGAAAAACCTTGCCGCAACGCGCGCCCTCCCTCGTCACCACCGGGCTTGACCCGGTGGTCCATGCTGACGTGCAGCGAATCAAGCAACGCGGCGAATCTCAGCAAGCCAGCACCCCGCATGGATTGCCGGGTCAAGCCCGGCAATGACGAAACACGAAATCGTTCTCGCGGCGCACTCAGGCGTCCGAGTCATGCCCACCACCACGACGCCATCGCAAAAAATAGGCTCGCTTCCGGCAAATAAAAATTCGCCTCCGGCAAACAAAGGGAGGCGAAGCGGCCGAAAGGCGCATTGTCCTACCAATTGCCGCTTGCGCGGCTGCGCATCCTGATCAGATGCGCCCGCCTTCCGGCGCTTCACCGCGGCACTCGCCACCGGCTCTTACCCCGATGGCTCAGCCCCAGAACCGGGTTTCCCGACATCTCGAGCTTGCGGGTGTTTTGCCCGCTTACATCCTAGCGTCGGTTAAGCGCGCTCCGCGCAGACCGGTCTTTTTGCCGGTCGACCGGTGCCCCAGGGCCGCCCGGGAGCGGATCGCATTCATCCGCGCGCGGGCACCGCACTCGCTCCGCCTCTACGGCATGCCGGCCGGACAGACGCCCTTAAGGTGAGCGAGGTGATGGGGGACGTAACTATAGCGAGGACGGATGTCAAGGGGCACGTCACTGCAATCGCGACACCCCGATTTAGCGGCTGCGAAGTCCGGGAACGATGGTGAAGCTCATGTTCCAGCTCCCGTGTTTTGCGGAGCTTGGCATCGGGCCGGCCACTTCGGGCCGGACCCGTTGGCTCAACCCGGGCTACGATGCTGATAAGCTGATACCTCCGAATACGAGGAACACACATGACCACGAAAGCCTTCAAGCTGGCAGACCCGGAACGCACCACGATCGTCAACGCGCTGACGGTCGCGGCTCGTCAGTACGAGAAAGACGCGGAGCACGCCCTGGAGTTGGCGCTGCACGCCATGACGATCAGGGAACCCGCCGAAGCGCTCGCGGCGCAGTTCCGACAGCACGCCGCCGACGCCCGCCAATTACGCGACAAAATAACGTTTCTGTGGGAGCACATTCAGTTTTGAATTTCGGGTGACGTAGCCCTCATGAGCGCAGCGACATGCGGGCCGCCGGAGAGACAAGCCCCCGGATGTCGCTTCGCTCATCCGGGCTACGCTTGCTAGATCGCATCCGGAATGCGCCCTTCCGTGAGCGAGACTCCATGGTGTTCGTAACTGAGATGGGACGGGCATCAAGAGTGCGTCATTACCCGAGAGACCGCCCCTTTTCTTCGTTTCAGGTGTCCGTGCGTAATATATCAGCGCGCACCTCAAATCGCTTGCGTTCACCAGCTTTTGGCACAAAGCTTTCACGTATCTCATCCGGAATGGGAATAAATAACCGATCCTTCAAAACAATGGTGGCAGTCGGGAACGGCCCCCCGCCCGCCTGCGCTTCCACAGGCTCGCGCGTCTGGAGGTCGTAGTACAGTCCGAATTGTCCTGAATGGTGCATAAAAATGAAGAGTGTCTTCTGTCCACCCCATACAATCGATGTACGATGGGGCTGGAGAAAGAACTCACCCATTTCCTCACGTACTTTGTCAGTAATCGCAAGAAAACATCGATAGCCGCGCAATGCTGGCTCATCTTCTGCAATCACCAATAACTTTGCGGCGGTAACAGATTCGAGCCGCGTTATAGCCGGCGATGGCTCAAGATCTAGCGCGGTTTCGACGGCGGCATTTTGTAGGACCTGCTCATTCTGAATGACGTCAGGCACTACGTCACGAGCTCGAGTTGCCGTGTCAACCACCTGAACGCTCGCGCGGACGGCGGCCTTGGAACGCTCTACCGCCTGCTCCATCGAAATGATCCCTTCGTTATAATCCCCCCAAATCCTCGGGAGGTTTCCGAGATCGTCATCTGCATACTCGAACAGTTCGCGAGTGCGACGTATTGCCTTTAAAAACGCTTCTGCTCCTTGCCGTGTGCTGCTGGGAACATAGTCAGAAACGCGCGGGAATATGACCGTTCGGACGAAGTCCTTACGTCTACAAGCGAAACAAATTCCGCAATATAATTGCGCGCCTGCTGCACATTGATGTGAGTGTCTGCTGCCACGCTCGCTGTGACAGTTGTGCCCGGCTCGTTTTTTGCTGGAAGGATTTCACGTTCGATACAGTCATCCTTAAGGGATAATCGGCTCTTCTCAGCTCGGCATATGGTGCGCTCGTGATTGATCGCACTCTCCGTCTCCACCGTTAGCTTGTCCGCGATACCAAAGTTTGCCATCGCTCCGATGCCGAAGGTTCCCACAACTCCCGCGGCGCGTGCCGCCTTGTTGTTCTTGCTGCTGCTTCCAGCAGTCCAGTAGTGACGGCGCAAGTCATCTGATGTCATACCAATGCCGTTAAAGAGCCTGCGCTAACTACCGCCATCGACTGTGTCTCACTCAGATGAAAGTGAGTCGCGGCGGCTGCGACGTGCTGATGACCGTGGAACCCGAGTTGAAATCCCAATCCGGCCATCTCGTGAATCTGACCAACCTCTAAATAGTCTTCGCGAAGCGGCGGCCCTTGAATGCTGTGATGCCAGACCGCGATTCGCAAATCTATGAGTGGGGAATATCCCGCAAATCGAGATTACATCGGGCGACCGCACCGCGCGGTATCGCTCCAGAATAACCAAAGCAGTCGTTACCGTAAGTTGAATCAAAGGCCGCGACGACGATGCGTCGGTTATGCAACTCAAACAGCTGGTATCCTCGCGTGCGATCAATGGGCTTGAGAAGCGGAATGCCCGAGTAGAAATTTTCGACGAAATCCCAATAAAAAGCCATCCGCCTCTTATAGAGGTCAAAGTCTTCAATCTTGTACAGAGCCCGCTCTTTCCAGGACCATCGATAGCTGCTGTCTGGTTCAATAAGTGCCGTGCGTAAGTCAGCTGGATATTGGCTGTCCGGAACTCGCCCCATCGCGGCAATGGAGGTGTTCCAGCAGACATCATGATTGCCGGGTACGATCACTATCCTACTTCGGTCCCCTCCAAAAAATCTTCGCGCGAGATGATCGAGGAACTCCCCGGCAACTCGGTACTGATCGTTCATTACGTCTTGCCATTTAGCGTGACCGATCGAGGCGCCCTGAATCAGATCACCACTCACGATGATAGCATCCGGAGTAGGGACGATTGGGGTCTCGCCCATGTATCGATCGCGATCTGCCAGAAGCGCTGCTACTAGTGAATCGTTGTCTACCGGTTCATCACGCGACCGGTGCAAATCGGAAATATGGAGCATCGTGAACAATACTTAGCCTGCAATCTTTGCGTGTACAGTAACGAGTGATTTCCCCAGGGGCCATACCTTTCTTCGAGCTTTTCCTATCCTGTATCCGCAATAGCGGATTAGAAGTGCTCACGCCGCCTTCGCCCCCTTCTCGGCGATACCGACCAGCGCCCGCAAAATCCCGGCAGCGCCTTTAAGCCGCGCCGGCGGCGTGTCCCATTCGTCGAAGAACATGACCTTCATGTCCGGCCGAACGCGCGCGCCCTCGGGGGTGCTTGGCGATGTAGGCGATCAGGCCCTCGGGATTGGCGAAAATGTTGTCGCGGAAGGCGAGCACCGCGCCTTTCGGGCCGACCTCGATGCGCTCGACATTGGCGTGCCGACATAAGGCGGAGCGCCGCGAAGCCCGCGCGGACTTCCGAATTGGCACGGCGCTTCGCGCCTTAGCCCACCCCACGCTTGCTGATCCGTCAATTCCCTGTTTTTAGGCAAGGTGCACGCCGAATATGCGGCGCATGATCGCATCAACGACCTGATCCCGATTGCTCGGGCCAGCGCCGTAAAATTAATGTGCGGCGGTTTTTAGTAGCCCGCAATCGCCTGATGGATCAGTAGACAAATTTCTCGCGCACCACCTTTCCGTTCGACCATTCCTGAATAGCAACTTCGCTCATCTTGAGCGTACCCCAGTCGGCATGATCGGCATCGATGCGGTAAACAATGAACGCCTTGTTGCCGGAAATCACGTAGCCGTCGCAAATGTAGGTCCGCACCGCCTTGATCTTAGAAAGAAAATCCTCCTCGAAAGTGCGACAAGCCGCCTTACCGACCCGAGGAGGTTGCTCATTTTCCTGCATGGTGACGTCGTCGGCGTAGTAGCGGTCGAAAGCTTCCAGCGCTTTTCCACCGACGACCTTGGCAATCAGGTCTTCAACAGCCGCCTTGGGGGCCTCCGCACTCATCCGAACCTCCTGTTGTGATTGGCTTCGGTAGTATCATGGTCATGCTTATCCCGACGGACAAGTAAGGCACCTTTTTGTGCCTATCTATCAGACCGACTGAGAATGCCCGGCGATGACTCAGAAACGGCCGCTGATGCAGCTTGACCGTCTACCAACGTCTTCCCCAGCGCCGATAACCCCAACCGCCGCGGCCGACCAGCCGCAGTATGAGCAGGAGGATCACCGCGCCAAAAAACGCATTGATGATGAGCGCAACGATGCCGGTACCAAGGTGGATGCCTATTCGCGGCAAAAGCCAATCGCCAATAAAGGCACCGACAAGGCCAACGATTAAATCGCCGACCAGGCCGAAGCCGCCACCTTCCATAACCCTACCGGCCAACCACCCAGCAACAATTCCGACGACGACAATAACTAAAAGGCTTTCGTTTGAGAGATACATCGCCATTGTCCCCGGCGCGTCGCCTGATAACGCTTTGCGGTTTGAACAGTTCCCGGCGTACTTGCCGGGCTCACGCCGCTTTCGCCCGCTCGGCGATCGACACGAGATTCCGCAAAATCCCCGCAGCGCCTTTTAGCCGCTCGGGCGGCGTTTCCCATTCGTCGAAGAATACGACCTTCATGTCGGGGCGGACGCGGGCGCCTTCGGGGTGCTTGGCGATGTAGGCGATCAGGCCTTCGGGATTGGCGAAAGTATTGTCGCGGAAGGCGAGCACGGCGCCTTTCGGGCCGACTTCGATGCGCTCGACGTCGGCGCGCCGGCACAAAGCCTTGATGCCGACGACCTGAAGAAGATGCTTCACCTCCTCCGGCAGCGGGCCGAAGCGGTCGACCAGTTCGGCGCCGAACGCCTCGATGTCGCGGTCGTCCTCGAGTTCGGCGAGGCGGCGGTAGAGCGCGAGCCGCACCGGCAAGTCAGCGACATAGTCTTCGGGGATCAGCACCGCGGTGCCGATGGTGATCTGCGGCGACCATTTGTCGGCGACCGGCGCGCTGATGCCGGCTTTCAGCGACATCACCGCCTCTTCCAGCATCTGCTGATAGAGCTCGTAGCCGACTTCCTTGATGTGGCCGGACTGCTCGTCGCCGAGCAGATTGCCGGCGCCGCGGATGTCGAGATCGTGCGAGGCGAGCTGGAAGCCGGCGCCGAGCGTGTCGAGCGATTGCAGCACCTTGAGCCGGCGCTCGGCCTGGGGCGTGATCTTGCGGTTGACCGGCAGCGTGAGCAGCGCATAGGCGCGAAGCTTGGCGCGGCCGACGCGGCCGCGGAGCTGATAGACCTGCGCCAGGCCGAACATGTCGGCGCGGTGCACGATCAGCGTGTTGGCGGTCGGGATGTCGAGGCCGGATTCGACGATCGAGGTCGACAACAGCACGTCGAACTTGCCGTCGTAGAACGCGGTCATGACATCTTCGAGCATGCCCGACGGCATCTGGCCATGGGCGACGGCGACGCGCACCTCGGGCACGTTCTTGTCGAGGAACGCCTTGGCGTCGGCGAGGTCCTCGATGCGCGGGCAGACGTAAAAGCATTGCCCGCCGCGATAGCGCTCGCGCAGCAGCGCCTCGCGCACCACGATCGGATCGAACGGCGAGACGAAGGTGCGCACCGCGAGCCGGTCGACCGGCGGCGTGGCGATGATCGACATGTCGCGCACGCCGGAGAGCGCCAGTTGCAACGTGCGCGGGATCGGCGTGGCGGTGAGCGTGAGCACATGCACCTCGGCGCGCAGCTGCTTGAGCTTCTCCTTGTGGGCGACGCCGAAATGCTGCTCTTCATCCACAACGATAAGTCCGAGATCCCTGAACTTGATGGTCTTGCCGAGGAGCGCGTGGGTGCCGACGACGATATCGATCTGGCCCTCGGCGAGGCCTTTCTTGGTCTTGGCCAGTTCGGTTGCGCTGACGAGGCGCGAGGCCTGCGCGATGTTGACCGGATAGCCGCGCAGCCGCTCGGAAAAGGTCCTGAAATGCTGGCGCGACAGCAGCGTCGTCGGCACGACGACGGCGACCTGCTTGCCGTTCATGGTGGCGACGAAGGCGGCGCGCAGCGCAACTTCGGTCTTGCCGAAACCGACGTCGCCGCAGATCAGCCGATCCATCGGCCGGCCGGAGGCAAGATCGTTGAGGACGGCGGCGATCGCGGCCTCCTGGTCGTCGGTCTCGTCATAGGGAAAGCGGGCGCTGAACTCGTCGTAGAGCCCGGCTTCGACGGTGAGAAGCGGCGCCTCGCGCAATTGCCGCTCGGCGGCGACCTTGATCAGTTCGCCGGCGATCTCGCGGATGCGGTTCTTCATCCGCGCCTTGCGCGCCTGCCAGGCGCTACCGCCGAGCCGGTCAAGCTCGACGCCGGCGGCTTCGGAGCCGTAGCGCGACAGCAGCTCGATATTCTCGACCGGCAGGAACAGCCGGTCGCCGCCGGCATAGTGGATCTCCAGACAATCGTGCGGCGCGCCGGCGGCCTCGATGGTGCGCAGCCCGATAAAGCGGCCGATGCCGTGATCGACATGGACGACGACATCGCCTGAGGCGAGGCTTGTCACCTCGGCGATGAAATTCTCCGCCCGCTTCGACTGGCGGCGCGGGCGAACGAGCCGCTCGCCGAGAATGTCGGCTTCGGTGATCAGCGCGGTGTCGGCGGTCTCAAAGCCTGCATCGAGGCCGAGCACGGCGAGCGCGACTTGCGGGCGCGGCAGCGCCTGAGCCTGCGGCCACGAGACGACGGGCGCGAGGTTGAACAGGCCGTGCTCGCTGAGCACGTGCTCCATGCGCTCGCGGGAGCCCGAACTCCACATGGCGATGACGACGCGCTTGCCGGCCGATTGCAGGCCTTCGACGTGGGTCTTCACGGCGTCGAACACGTTGGTGTTGGGCTCGGCACGCTCGGCGGAGAAATTGTGCCCGGCATGGGCGCCGATCTCGATCGTGTCGGCGGTTCCGTCCGGCGCCGCGAACGGCGACAGCCGCGCCAGCGCGGCACGATCGAGCCGCTCGCGCCATTCGGCTTCGGCGAGATAAAGCCGCTCCGGCGGCAACGGCTTATAAGGCGCGCCGCCGCCGGCCTGGTCCATGGCGTCTTTGCGCGCCTGATAATAGTCGGCGATTTGCGCCAGCCGCTCGTGCGCGGCCTCTTCGGCCAGCGTCTCGATCGCGATCGGCGTGCCGTCGACAAAATCGAACAGCGTCTCGAGGCTTTTGTGAAACAGCGGCAGCCAGTGCTCCATGCCGGCGGCACGGCGGCCTTCGCTCACCGCTTCGTAGAGCATGTCGTCAGGGGTGGCGGCACCAAAGGCTGCGACATAGCCGGTGCGGAACAGCCGGATGGTGTCGGTGGTGAGCTGGAACTCGGCCATCGGCACGAGGTCGAGCGTGCGCAGCTCCGCCGTGGTGCGCTGGGTCTCCGGATCGAACGCGCGGATCGATTCCAGCGTGTCGCCGAAGAAGTCGAGCCGCACCGGATCGCCCAACCCGGGCGCGAACAGATCGATGATGCCGCCACGAATGGCGTAGTCGCCGGCCTCGCGCACGGTGCCGGCGCGGGTGAAGCCGTTAAGCTCGAGCCACTGGGTGACGCCGGACATGGCGAGCAGATTGCCGGGCGCCGCCGACAGCGATTGCCGCGCCAGCGTCTCGCGCGGCGGTACCCGCTGCAGGATGGCGTTGACGGTGGCGAGCAGGATCGCCGGCCGCTCGCGGCCTTTGACGCGGGCGAGCCGCGCCAGCGTCATCATCCGCTGCGCCACTACGCCGCCGTGTGGCGATACGCGGTCGTATGGCAGGCAATCCCAGGCCGGGAATTCCAGCACCTCGATGTCGGGGGCGAAGAAGGCCAGCGACCGCGCCAGCGCCGCCATGCGGGTGCCGTCGCGGCAGATCACCGCGAGGCTGATGGCGGGCGCAGCGTCGCCGGCGGCGATGGCGCGGGCAAGGTCGGCCAGCACCAGCCCTTCGGCGCCGTCGGCGACGCCGGAGAGAAGGAGCGGCCGGCCCGCCGCCAGACGTTGCGCCGGGGACCGCGCCGGCGTCCGCACATGCGTCGTCACTGTTTCTCCCCGGCGTGCGTTTTGTCGCCGCGGCTATGAAATTCCCGAAGCTTCGCCAGCACGGCGGTGTCGTAGTCGGCCGGAATGGCCTCGGCACCGATCACCCAGGCATAGAGCGCGGCATTCGGCGCTTCGATCAGCCGCTCGAAATCGTGCAGCTCGGTGTCGTCGAATTTGTCGATATGGGCGTCGGCGAAGCGGCCGACGATCAGATCCGTCTCCCGCACGCCCCGCCGCCAGGCGCGGAACAAGAGCTTGCGCCGCCTTTCGTCCAACCCTGCGCTCGATCGCTCGGTCATGGTGCAAGTCCGTACAAGTCTGCATGCAATTGCGGTGAAAACCCAAACGCCAAAAGCCCGGACGGGCCGGGCGAGGCGTATATAGAGGGCCGCCCCGTCTTCGTCACCACCGGGCTTGACCCGGTGGTCCATGCTGACTGGTCGCGACGGAAGCCGCACAGGAAATTCGCAGTCCGCATGGATTGCCGGGTCAAGCCCGGCAATGACGAAACAGAGTATGAATAATCCGATGCGACCGCCGGTGCTCAATCCACTCTTCGCGTCGTTATCGGCGCTGCCGGGGATCGGCCCGAAGCTGGAGAAGGTGTTCGGCCGCTTGATCGGGCGCGACGGCGAACCGCCGCGCATTGTCGATCTGCTGTTTCACCTGCCGACCGGCTTTGTCGACCGGCGCAACCAGCCGAAACTTTCCGACGTCAAGCCCGATACCGTCGTCACCGTCGCCGTCACGATCGACCGGCACCGGCCGCCGCCGCCGAACCGGCCCCGCGCGCCTTACAATGTCGAGGCGAGCGACGACACCAACACGCTGACCATCACCTATTTCAATGCGCGCACGGATTATCTGGAGAAGCTCCTGCCCGAGGGCGAGCTGCGCTACGTGTCGGGCGTCGCGACATTCTACGACGGCCATTTGCAGATGGTGCACCCGGACCGGGTGGTCGACGCCGCGGGCTTTGCCAAGCTGCCGCTGATCGATCCGGTCTATCCGCTGACCGAGGGGCTGCACCCGAACCAGCTGCGCAAAGCGCTGGAGGTTGCGCTCACCCGCATCCCGGACCTGCCGGAGTGGCAGGACGAAGCCTGGCGCAAGCGCAACGCGTTCCCCGCCTTCGCCGAAGCGTTGCGCAGCGTCCATCATCCGGCCGCGCCCGCGGACCTTGAGCCGCAGAACCCAGCCTGGTCGCGGCTCGCCTACGATGAGCTCCTCGCCGGCCAACTCGCGCTGGCATTGCTCCGCGGCCATATGCGAAAGCGCGCCGGCCGCGGCAGCGCCGCCGAGGGGCTGTTGCGGGCAAAAATCATTGCCGCTCTCCCCTACGCGCTGACGCCGTCGCAGGAGCGCGCGGTGAGCGACATCATCGCCGACCTGGCGCAGCCGAACCGCATGCTGAGGCTGCTGCATGGTGATGTCGGTTCCGGCAAGACGCTGGTGGCGCTCCTTGCCGCCGCGACCGTCATCGAAGCCGGCCGGCAGGCGGCGTTCATGGCGCCGACCGAAATTCTCGCCCGCCAGCATCTCAAGACCATTGCGCCGCTCGCGGCTGCGGCCGGCATTCGCGTCGCCGTCCTCACCGGCCGCGAGCGCGGGCGAGAGCGGCCGGAGATTCTGTCGGCGCTCGCCGCCGGCGAGATCGATCTGATCGTCGGCACCCACGCGCTCTTCCAAGAAGACGTGGCGTTCCGCGATCTGGCGCTGGCCGTCGTCGACGAGCAGCACCGTTTCGGCGTGCATCAACGGCTGGCGCTGGCGCGCAAGGGCGAGGCGGTCGATCTTCTGGTGCTGACGGCGACGCCGATCCCGCGCACGCTGGTGCTCACCTATTTCGGCGACATGGACGTGTCGGAGCTGCGCGAAAAGCCGGCCGGCCGGCAGAAGATCGACACCCGCACGCTGCCGCTGGAGCGGCTGTCGGAAGTGGTCGACGCGGTCAGCCGCGCGCTCGACGATGGCCGCCGCGTCTATTGGGTCTGCCCGCTGGTCGAGGAATCCGAAACCACCGATCTCGCCGCCGCCGAGGAACGCTATGCGGTGTTGCGCAAGCGCTTCGGCGATACGGTCGCGCTGGTGCACGGCCAGATGCGCGGCGCCGACAAGGATCGGGCGATGGCGCGGTTCGCCGACGGCTCGGCGCGCATCCTGGTGGCGACGACGGTGATCGAGGTCGGCGTCGACGTGCCGGAGGCGAGCGTCATGGTGATCGAGCACGCCGAACGGTTCGGGCTGGCGCAACTGCATCAATTGCGCGGCCGCATCGGCCGCGGCAGCGAGCGCTCGACGTGTCTCCTGCTCTACAAAGGCCCGCTCGGCGAAGCCGCCAAGGCCAGGCTCGCCATCTTGCGCGAGACCGACGACGGCTTCCGCATCGCCGAGGAGGATTTGCGGCTGCGCGGCGAAGGCGACGTGCTCGGCACCCGGCAAAGCGGCATGCCGGGCTTTCGCCTCGCCCGCCTCGAAGTCCACGCCAAGTTGCTGAGCGCGGCGCGAGAAGACGCGGCGCTGGCGCTCAATCGCGATCCAAAGCTTAATTCGCCGCGCGGTGCGGCCTTGCGCCAGCTGCTCTATCTGTTTGCGCGCGACGAGGCGATCAGGCTTCTTGGGGCGGGGTGAAAGACCGAGAGAAACTGAGCGGCGACTCCATTGCGGCCATCAGGCCTTTCGATTGCGACATTCGCTGCTCGCGAGCGCTAGCCAAACAACCAGGATTTCGGATTGGCGATAGGCTCGTGCGCATTCAAGGCCAGCAACCCCTTTACGCATCTGATCAACGTCCAGACAAACCACCATAACAAGATCAGCACGCCTATCGCGACTACAGCTGTGATCGCTCCGACTACAACGTACAAGAGACCGATCCAAAACGTCCTTATCTGGAACTGAAAATGGGTATTACTGACCGGATCGGAACGACCCGCCTGCATGTGAGCGATTATCACGCCCGCGAGTGCAGAAATGCCGGTAAAAAAGCCGGCCAAATACAAAACGTAGACCACCATCACTAACCCATCGTCGGAAACAAGCGGTGGCGGAGGAGTAAGAGGACGTCCGGTGTCGTCACTCATCGAATTGGTCATGGCAAGATTCTTCCAAAATATATGTTCCTACACTTTCGATTGGACCGCGCTCCCAATGGGCTCTGCTCTACACTTGGCACGGGTCGACCCGATCAGGCGAATATTTCCGGTGAGATGGCGCCGAGCGGATCCGGTCACCGGGGATTGGCCATCTTGCCGTAGCTCGGCGATTGTGACACGCGCCGGTTCAGCGATCCGCCGGTACACGATGCTGCTTGTGAGCAAAAGCCCGACGCCTATGCCCGCGGCGGCGCCGGCAGCGATCGCTAATCGAAAGCTGATCATGTGCCGGACGTATAGGGCACCTGTCGGTTTCGCTCAACGAACGGACGCTCCCGTATTGGGCCGCATTTGTCGGGAATTGGCGCCGTCTCCGGGCTGACTTTAAAAATGTTCGCCACCCGGACATTTGCTGGCGGGCAAATTCAATGAATGCGTGCCCTGGCGAGGGTGTCTTTCTTCCGCCACACTAGCGCCGATTCCGCTGTGCGGGCGGACCCCGTCACGGTATAGAGGCTCGCCGCGAACCGGCGCACAAGACCGACATTGATGATCGACGAAAGCAACCAAAGCGCGGGACTTGCCGCGGGCAGTGCCAAATCTGCGTCCGGCAAATCGACGACCGGTTTGGCCGCCCGCATCCGCAACTACTTCCTGACCGGATTGGTGGTCGCCGGCCCGGTCGCGGTGACGGTGTACCTGATCTGGTGGTTCGTCACCTGGGTCGACAATCTGGTGCGGCCGATCATTCCGGCGGCGTACCGGCCGGAAACCTACATGCCCGTCAAGGTTCCGGGTTTCGGCCTGATCATCGCCTTCATCGCCCTGACCTTGCTCGGATTTCTCACCGCCAACTTGATCGGCAGCCGGCTGGTGAGCTTCGGCGAGAGCCTCTTGAGCCGCATGCCGATCGTGCGGCCGATCTATCGGACCACCAAGCAGATATTCGAGACGCTGTTCTCCAGTTCGCAATCGAGCTTCCGCCGCGTCGGGCTGGTCGAGTTCCCGGCGCCGGGAATGTGGTCGCTGGTGTTCCTGACCCAGCCGCCGACCGCGGTGATCGCGGCGCATTTGCCGCAATCCGAGCATGTGTCGGCGTTCCTGCCCTGCACGCCCAATCCCACCACCGGCTTTTTCTTCTATGTGCCGCGGGATGACGTGATCGATCTCGACATTACGGTCGAGCAGGCGATGTCGCTTCTGATTTCCGCCGGCATCATCCAGCCTGGCGGCGAGGAGGTGCAGGCGCAGAACAAGCTGGCGGCGCTGGCCGAAACTGCCCGGGCGGCCCAGGCGGCGCGAAAAGCGGCTCCGAGCCCGGCGAAATAAGCCACCACTTTCGCTGCGCTTTTCCTTCCCCGCGCTATGCCGTTCCGTTCGCTGTGCTATAATGTCGCTGGCTTTGGCAACTCAATCCAACTCGGGGGGATAATATGGGCTTTGGGCAAGCGATTTCGTCGGGTTTCTCGAATTATGTGAACTTCTCCGGCCGGTCATCCCGGTCCGAGTATTGGTTTTGGGTCTTGTTCGTTCTTATTGCCGATGTCGTGGCGATCGCCATCGACGCGGCGATCGGTATGCAGATTGTCAGCAGCCTGTTCGGCCTTGCCGTACTGCTCCCTGGCCTTGCCGTAACCGTGCGACGGCTTCACGACCTGGACCGCACCGGCTGGTGGATATTCTTAGGGCTGATCCCGCTGGTCGGCGCCATCATCCTCATCATCTGGTTCTGCTCTAAGGGCACCGACGGTCTGAACCGGTTCGGGGCGGATCCGCTCGGCGGCCTCGCTCCGCAGATGCGGGCAGCCTGATCAGCGCGAGCAATGCGCAGCAAGCCGGCGCCGGGCTACATCGCCCGGCGTCCAATCAACGGGTACCAAGAAGCCTGATCGTCTCGTCGCGTGCGAACAGATAGAGCGACCGGCGGAAAGCCGCGCGGCGCGGCGAATTGAGCTTCGGGTCGCGATGCAGCGCCGGCGCCGCGTCGTCCCGCGCGGCGTTCCCGACATTCGAGCTGGGAAACTTGGCTTTGAGCCAAGGGAATAACATGGGCTTTGGGCAAGCGATTTCGTCTGGGTTTTCCAATTATGTGAACTTCTTCGGCCGGGCCTGCCGGTCGGAGTACTGGTTCTGGGTCCTGTTCCCGATCATCGCCCAAATCGCCACCGGCATCATCGATACAGTGATCGGCATGGACGTGACGACGGCCCTGTTTGGTCTTGCAACTTTTCTGCCGAGCCTTGCGGTGGGAATAAGGCGCCTGCACGATATCGACCGCACCGGCTCGTGGATTTTTATCTGGTTCATCCCGATCGTCGGCTGGATTATTCTGATCATCTGGTACTGCACCAAGGGCACCGACGGACCGAACCGGTTCGCATCGTCACGGTTGCGGGGCGGCCGGACAATGCGGCCAAGGTTTTCAATGTCATCCAACATTCAGATGTCGAACGCCAGTCGCCGCTGCTGAGTCCTGTTTCGCCGCGGGACGGTGTGCCGTTGGTCGGTCCGAATGCCGTTCCGGAGGATCAGTGGCCGGCGCTTCACGGCGCCTATGTCGCGGCGCAGCTCAAGGGCGAATCTCGACTGTTCATCCAGGAGCAAACAGACTTTCGCGGCTTGAAACTGACGTCCCGTGTCATTCTCGCACGGCTGAGCCATCCCACACTGTGGGCACTTTCGCGCGATCATTTCAGCGGACTACAAACCCTTCCATTTGGGCAGTCTCGCGCGCTGAGCGACGAAGAAAAAGCGTGGCTCTCAGCCGACGCATTCAAGGGCAGGCTCTATTTCTTGTCCGGCTTCAGTTCCGGCGGGCTCGACGGCGCTAAAATCAAACAGCTGTATTCGCAGGCCGGCGGACAAGCGAGTGATCTCGACACAGCCTGGCTCATCGTCGAAATCGAGCGCAACGCGGTTCCGGTCTTCGGTGGCGGCTGGAATGTCTATGCGCCATTCACCGATAGCGATACGCAAGTTTGGTTGCAGTGGCCGCTGCCGGACGCCCAGTCCCGGTTGGAGGACAACGGCTCGGTGACGATGCTGCCCGACGACGTCGACCTTTCGCAGCTTAAACCGGAATTTGAGGGAGTTTGGCTCGCACCGGGCAGCCATCACTTTGCCCCTCCCGGAGCGGCGCCCGGTACGGTCGGCCTTTTGGTCGCCGACGCCGACGCGATTGCGGCCTTGGTGGCAGAACGGTGGAGCGTGCACTGGGGCCGGATAGCCCAATCTGCCGGCTATGGTTTTCTGGCATTGGCGGCGCTGATCGTTCTCGTTGGCCTTGTGCACAGACGTTATTTCAAATCCGGGATACCGGATTTTCTCAAGCCCTATGCGGGCTATATCCTGCCGACCTCGCCGTGGGTCCAGTTCGGTCGGATCAGCGCCGGCACATTGGCGCTCGTCATTGCCCTCGCCGGATTTGTCGCGCACATGCTCATTCGCGATAGCATTCGATTTAATCGAACCCCGTTCTCCGAAGCGACGCTTGAGGTTGCCGACCTATTGGCTATTCCAGGCACGTGGCTCGCGTTCTATCTGGCAATGAGTTTTCTGGCGCGCAGCGGTCTGACCGTCATGCGCAACGATTCGCGGCCACCCATTATTTACCTGCGCTCTTTTCGTGCCGATCCGTCATTTTGGGCAAGCTCCGGCTCGGCCGAACGCCAGTTGGTTCGTGCTGTGAGGAGTTCTTGGTCCGGTGGTAGCGATCGGCGCTCCCGGAACGACGGTGCCGCCGCTCGGCGCGGCGCGCATGAGTGTTGCTCACGAGCATTGGCAAGATGTGGTCAAAGAGCTGGTTGAACACGCCCAACTGGTCTTGCTGCGGATCGGACGCTCCGAGGGCTTCTGGTGGGAGGTGAAACATCTGGTCAGTACAGCTGATCCGCGAAAGGTGTTGGTTTTTCTGCCCAAGGAGGATCGAGGCGCGGTCTACCGGGAGTTTAGTGAGTACGCGAACAAGGTACTGCCGTCACCGCTGCCGGCCGACCCAAAGGCCGCGGGATTTCTTGCATTCTCTTCCGACTGGACTCCGCGGCTGGTCGCCGCGCGAGGCCCAAGCGTCGGCGCTCGGTGGCGGCGATGGCTTGGCGGTGGCAAGGCGCCTGCGATCTCCGAGGCATTGCGGGAAGTGATAGCGATCAAACCGATGCGTTTGAGCATCCGAGAATGGGGGACGATCGTTTTCGCCCTGTTGCTGGCGGCCCAAATGCTCGGTGGCCTGGCCAGGTCATTTCATTGATGCGAACGCCGGTGCCTCATCAAAGGGCGCTTGGGAAAATCGAACGGGCCAGCCGCGTTGCGGCGTTGGCGCGGCGCATTCAAACTCCCAAAGCTGGGAGCTTCGACTGAGGCGCGACTATTCCACCGTGACCGATTTGGCCAGATTGCGCGGCTGGTCGACGTCGGTGCCGAGCGCGACGGCGGTGTGATAGGCGATAAGCTGCACTGGAACCGCATAGACCAGCGGCCCGACTGTCGACGGCATGGTCGGCAAGGTCAGCGTCGTCAGCGGCTGACCCGCGGCGGCAGCAGCGCCCTTGGCGTCGGTGACCAGGATCAAGCGGCCGCCGCGCGCGGCGACCTCCTGCATGTTGGAGACGGTCTTGTCGAACACGCGGTCATAGGGCGCGATCACGACCACCGGCATGGTCTCGTCGATCAGCGCTATCGGCCCGTGCTTGAGCTCGCCGGCGGCATAACCTTCCGCATGGATGTAGGAGATTTCCTTGAGCTTGAGCGCGCCTTCGAGCGCGATCGGATAGCTGGTGCCGCGGCCGAGATAGAGCACGTCGCGCGCCTTGGCGAGATGGTCGCGGGCGAGATGCTCGATCTGCGGCTCTAGCGCCAACGCCTCGGTCAGATGCCGGGGCACTTCGATCAACGCGCGCACCAGCCGTTGCTCGTCGCTCTCGGACAAAACGCCGCGCGCGCGCCCTGCCGCGATGGCAAGCGCCGCCAACGCCGCAAGCTGGCAGGTGAAAGCCTTGGTCGAGGCGACGCCGATTTCCGGCCCGGCCAAGGTCGGCATGACAATGTCGCTCGCGCGCGCGATCGTCGAGGTCGGCACGTTGACGACCGAGAGCACGTGCTGCTTGTGCTCGCGGGCATAACGCAGCGACGCCAGCGTATCGGCGGTCTCGCCCGATTGCGAAATGAAGATCGCGAGCGCGCCGGGATCGAGCGGCACCTCGCGGTAGCGAAACTCCGAGGCGATATCGACATCGACCGACAGGCCCGCAAACCGCTCGAACCAGTACCGCGCCACCATGCCGGCATAGTAGGCGGTGCCGCAGGCCGCGATGGACACGCGCCTGAGCGCGCGGAAATCGAACGGCAGCGCCATCGGCAACGCGACGCGCTCGGCCACCATGTCGAGATAATGCGCCAGCGTGTGGCCGACGACTTCCGGCTGCTCGTGAATTTCCTTGGCCATGAAATGGCGGTGATTGCCCTTGTCGATGAGCATCACCGAAGCCTGCGACTTGAGCACGTCGCGGTGGACGACGTCGCCGTTGGCGTTGTGGATCTCGGCGCTTGAGCGATGGATGACGGCGCAATCGCCGTCTTCCAGATAGCTCACCGTGTCGGTGAACGGCGCGAGCGCGATCGCGTCCGAGCCGAGATACATCGCATCGTCGCCGAAGCCGATGGCGAGCGGCGAGCCCTTGCGGGCGCCGATCAGCAAATTGTCTTCGCCGGCGAACAGAAACGCCAGCGCGAAGGCGCCGCGCAGCCGCGGCAGCGCCGTTTCGACCGCCTCCACCGGCGAGCGGCCTTGGGCGAGCTGGTCGCTGACCAGGTGGGCGATGACTTCGGTGTCGGTTTCGGTCGCGAACTTGACACCCTTGGTTTCGAGCTCGCGCCGCAATTCGCTGAAATTCTCGATGATGCCGTTATGCACGACCGCGAGGCGGTCGGTGGCGTGCGGATGCGCGTTGGTCTCGTTGGGCCGGCCATGGGTCGCCCAGCGGGTGTGGCCGATGCCGATCGGCCCGGCGAGCGGCTCGCGCGCGAGTTTTTGTTCGAGATTCTTCAGCTTGCCTTCGGCGCGGCGCCGCGTCAGCACGCCGTGTTCGAGCGTGGCGACGCCGGCAGAATCATAGCCGCGGTATTCGAGGCGCTTAAGCGCATCGATCAAGAGCGGCGCGACCGGCTCGCCGCCGATGATTCCGATAATCCCGCACATCGATCCGGATCGTCTCCCTGCCGCTTTCGCGGTCTGTTGTGGTTAACGCCTAACGCGCAATGTTAGCGGATACCAAATAAAAAAACGTTGCGGTCGGTAACACAACTCGTCATTCCGGATCGCCGCAACGCGGCGAGCCCGGAATCCATAATCGCTGGTCGAGCAGCACATGCCCTGTCAGGGGTCATGGATTCCGGGTTCCTCGCTTCGCTCGGCCCCGGAATGACGCCGCAATCGCGCCTTTATGCCTTCTTCTTGCCGAGCGACTTCAGCGACCGCAACCGCGACGCCCAGTTTTCCTTAACGACTTGGCGCGCCCGCGCCAGAGCGAGCGCATGCGCCGGCACACGCGCGGTGATCACCGAGCCGGAGCCGACATAGGCGCCGTCGCCGATCTCGACCGGCGCCACCAAAGCCGAGTTCGAGCCGATGAAGACGTCCTTGCCGATGGTGGTGCGGTGCTTGGCAGCGCCGTCGAAATTGCAGGTGATGGTGCCGGCCCCGATATTGGCGTTGGCGCCGACCGAGGCGTCGCCGATGTAACTGAGATGATTGGCCTTGGCACCGGCTTCGATGGTCGCTTCCTTGACCTCGACGAAATTGCCGATGCGGGCGCCCTCGCCGAGCCGCGTGCCCGGCCGCAAGCGTGCGAACGGTCCGACCGAAACACTCTTGCCGACATGAGCGCCGGCGAGATGCGAGAACGCATGAATGACCGCGCCGTCTTCGACCACGACCTTCTCGCCGAACACCACATAAGGCTCGACCACGACGTCCTTGCCGAATTTGGTATCGGCAGCGAGAAACACCGTCTCGGGCGCCACCAACGTCACGCCGGCGTCGAGCGCCGCGTCGCGCAGGCGCTGCTGCACCACGGCTTCGGCTTCGGCAAGCTGCTTCTTGGTGTTGATGCCGCGCACGTCGTCCTCCTCGGCTTCGACCGCGACCGCGTCGAGTTTCAGCTCGCGCGCGATCGCGACCGCATCGGTCAGATAGAATTCACGTTTGCGATTGTGGTCGCCGATCCGTTCCAGGATCGCCAGCGCCTGCGCGCCGGCAACAGCCATGATGCCACCGTTGCACAGAGCGATCGCTTTTTCGCTCTCGCTGGCGTCGGCTTCCTCGCGAATAGCGACAAGTTGGTCTTTGGCGAAAACCAGCCGGCCATAACCGGATGGATCGGCCGGACCGAACGCCAGCACCGCCACCGCGGCACCCTTGGCGAGCGGCGCGCGCAGCCGCATCAGCGTTTCCGCGCGAATGAGCGGCGTGTCGCCATAAACAATCAGAATGTCGTCGGCGCCCTGCTCGATGGCCGATCTCGCCGCCAGCACGGCATGTGCGGTGCCACGCCGTTCCTGTTGTACGAAGCCTTGGACGCCCGGCATCACGCGCTGCGCCTCGGCGGCGACCGCCTCCTGGCCGGGACCGACCACAACGGCTGTAACGGTCACTTTGGCGGCCTTCATTGCTGCGAGGACGTGCGCCAGCAGCGAACGGCCGGCAATCGCATGCAAGACCTTGGGCAAGGCCGAGCGCATCCGCGTGCCTTCGCCGGCTGCAAGCACGATCGCGAGGCAAGTCCGAGTCATTCAGGTCTCCGCGGCGCTCTCATAGCCGAGGCGGCTGGCCGCTGAAAGTGGCCGCTCCGGGGCAGCCAAGTGGTACCGCGGTCGGGTGCCGGGTCGATGCCGCATTGGCACTTACGCATCCGCGATCGGCACCTCGTCGACCTTTTTTCCACGCTGATCGACGATGGCGACAAACCAGCCGGTCCACTCCCAGCCCGGCATGGCGACGCCGCCTTTGAGGTCGCGTGCGAGTGCGACCGCGTCGGTGCGGGCGGCGGCATTACCCGGCAAATCGACGCCCTTGTGATTGCTCAGCACATCCCGGCCGTTGGTCAGATGAAAATAGTAGCGCGGCATGAAGGCCTCCATGAAACGAGCCGGCGCTCTAGCCTATCCCGACCCCGAAATTCGCAACGGTTTGATGACACGCGCCGCGGCGGGTGGTGTGACATCGGTCACTCGGCTGTGCAAGGATCGAGCGCTATGGTGAGGGGCAGTGTCCTCCATTCACAGGAGTACTCACATGGCTCAAAATCCACCGAAGCGAAATCCACTGAAAGGCAGCGAGCGCAAGCCATTGCCGGGGGCAAAAGCCGTCGGCAAGGCCGATCCGACCGAGAGGCTGGAGGTCAGTGTCCTGCTCCGCCGCCACAATGCCGCGGCGCTGGCGGAGCATGTCCAAAAGCTCGCGCGGCGAGAAAATGCCGGCGGCCGTCTCACACGCGAGCAGTTTGACCAGCAATTCGGCGCCGAGGCGAACGACATCGCCGCGGTCAAGAAATTTGCGCAGGCGCACGGGCTCGCCGTCGTACAGGAACATCCGGGCCGCCGCACGGTCGTGTTGTCGGGCACGGTGGCGCAGTTCGATGCCGCGTTCGGTGTCGACCTGCAAAAGTTTACGTATGCAGGCGGCTCCTATCGCGGACGGGTTGGTGCCGTCCAATTGCCGGACGAACTCAAGGACGTCGTCGAGGCCGTCCTCGGCCTCGATAACCGGCCGGCGGCCAAGCCGCATTTCCGCCGGCGCCCATCGCCGGGCAATGTGCACTGGAACGCCAATGGCGGTGGCTCGACCTCGTTCACGCCGCTGCAGCTCGCGTCGCTGTACGATTTCCCGACCGGAACCGGAAAGGGAGAATGTGTCGCCATCATCGAACTCGGCGGCGGCGAGCGTACGGCGGATTTGACTGCCTACTTCTCCGGGCTCGGTATCCAAACCACGCCGAATGTAACGGCAGTCTCGGTTGACCATGGCCAGAACCACCCGACCGGCGATCCGAACGGACCGGACGGCGAAGTGATGCTCGACATCGAGGTGGTCGGCGCGATCGCGCCGGGCGCCAACATCGCGGTTTATTTTGCTCCCAACACCGATGCCGGATTCCTCGATGCCATCACCACGGCGGCCCATGACACGACCAACAAGCCGTCGATCATCTCCATCAGCTGGGGTGGACCGGAATCGTCGTGGACGCAGCAGGCCATGACCGCGTTCGAACTCGGCGTTTCAGGCGGCGGCGGCCATGGGCATCACGGTCTGCGTTGCGTCGGGCGACAACGGCTCGGGCGACGGCGTCAATGATGGCGCCGATCATGTCGACTTCCCAGCCTCGAGCCCGAACGCGCTGGCCTGTGGCGGCACGCGTGTCCAAGGCTCGGGGACCACGATCACCAGCGAGTCGGTGTGGAACGACGGCGCGCAAGGCGGTGCCGGCGGCGGCGGCGTCAGCGGCTTCTTCGCATTGCCGGCGTGGCAGACCGGGTTGCAGGTGACGCTGGCGGCGGGCGGCAGCAAAGCGCTCGCCATGCGCGGCGTACCGGACGTCAGCGGCGACGCCGATCCGGAGTCGGGCTATGACGTGCGCATCGACGGCACGGACACCGTCATCGGCGGCACCAGCGCTGTGGCGCCGCTCTGGGCCGGCCTGATTGCGCGCATCAACTCCACGAGGGGCACTCCGGTGGGCTACATCAACCCGCAGCTCTATGCGGCACCCTCCGGGTTCCACGACATCACGTCCGGCAACAACGGGACGTATGCGGCGGCGCCCAAATGGGATGCTTGCACCGGGCTCGGCAGCCCGGACGGCAACAAGATCGCCGCCTTGTTCCAACAGACTGTGGCCAGCGCAGGAAAGAGCGCGGCGGCCTGACCGGCTGTCTCGATCTGCGATCCACGGCCGCACTTTCAAATCCCTCCGCTGCTGTTGCTCTCACCGGCGACAGCAGCGCTCTTTTTTGGACGGACGGCGGTGAACTGATCGGTCGTGGGGCTGATTTGGCGAGGATCTTAGTCAGTCGAGAAGTACGCGGCCCCACCAGACGCCCCATCCCCAATACGATCGAAACCGGTGCGCGAAAGCAAATCTGCTATTTTGTCTTTGATTCGCTTGGCCATAGGCAGGAGCAGCAACGGTGCTCGGTCGACCACAGGGTCAGAAAGCGGCCGCGCGTGGCGCGGCAAAAACCGCGGTGGCAAAACGACCGCTCACCATGGCCGGCCTATGGCGTCAGGCCGGCTGGGGACTGGCCGCCGTCGCCGCGCTGTTTGTTGCCGTGCTCAGTACCCGCGATGACGGCGCAATGGAGAGGGTCGGCTCGCTCTTCGTGTCGTTGAACCTCATGCCGGCGCCGGCGGCCAGGCGCCAGTTCGACGCCGAGGCCGCGGCACGCCAGTTGGCGCACGCCGTACGCGGCCTCGTCGATGATCGCGATCGGCTGGCGAGCCGGCTCGCGGCGCTCGAGCGCGACATGGGCGACATGACCGGATCGATCAAAAGCCAGATCGAAGCCGTCAAAGCGGCGAAAGCCGAGCCGCCGCCATGGCCGGACGCGGCGCCGCCGATGCCGATGACGCCCGCCGATATTGCCGCCATGATCAAGACCGTTACGCCGACACCCGATGCCGCCGCCGCCGCTGCCGCGCCGAGCCCGCCGGCTACCGCCGCCAATCCGTCACCGTCGAGCCAACAAGCGACGGCTGCAGCTACTGCGCCGGCCGAGACTTCTGCGCCGGCAGGCACGGCCTATGGCGCCGATATCGGTACCGCGACGACCATCAAAGCGCTGCACGCGCGCTGGACCTGGCTTCGCACCGCCCATCCGGCATTGTTCGAGGGACTACAGCCGCTCGTCAGCTTGAAGCAGAACCCGCGCACCAATCGCGCCGAACTGCACCTGATCGTCGGCCCCTACTCGAATGCCGACGCCGCGGAGCAATTCTGCGATTTCATCGTGCCGTTCCACTTGACCTGCGAGCCAGCGATGTTCGACGGCAGCCGCCTTGCGTTGCAGTGAGTGAGGCCACATGATTCCGTCATCCTGAGGCGCGAGCCTTAAGCGCGGTCACGCGCGTCTTCGACGCGCTGTGGCGAGCCTCGAAGGATTCGGCCGAAGCGTTCGGGCCGTCGCCCTTCGAGGCTCGGCGCTTTGCGCCGGGCACCTCAGGATGACGGAGAACAACGGCGACTGAGCCACTTCTGTCTGAGACGACGAAGTTATAGTGTCGGCCGATGCCAGCCATCCCACGCCCGCTGTTCCAGCCGACCGCGCGCCAGACCAATTGGCTTCTGGCGATCGCCTTTTTGGCGTTGGGCGAGGCGCTCTATCTGCGCTACCACGTGATGGAGAATGTGACCATGTCGCTTGCCTGCCAGGGCGGCCTCGACACCTGGCTGTGCGGCACGTTTCGGCTGACGACGGTCCTTTATCCTTATCAGGTGTTCGGCGGTGTTGCGCTCGTCGTGGCGTTGCTCAACTTGCTGCGGCCTTCAATCGTCCTGGTCGCGGTATCGCTCGCCGCCGCCGCTTTCGGCGTGGTGTTGCACAATGCTGATCTGTCGGCGCTGGCAGCCGGGCTGCTTATTCTTGGTCTGGCGCGTCCCGCGCCATTAGCAGAATGACGGCAAGTCCGATCAGGCCGGCGCAGAACCACACCGATTGCCAATTGGCGAACGTCTCGTTGATGACGATGTAGACGGCTGACAGCGCCAGCACGGCCGCGGCCACGGTTTCGGCCACCGCCCGCGATCCGGCGGGACGGCTGGTCGTCAGCGACACGACCAGGAACGGCGCGGCGGCTCCGGTTAGAGGCGCAAACGGGATGTCGCGGTAGCGCGGATCGAACACCAGCCCGAGCGCCGCCTCGACGGCGACCACCATCAAGACGATCAGCATGCCGCCGAGCGCCCAATCGAGCAAGCCGCGGCGCGAGCCGGAGCCGCCAAGGAGTGCAGCGAATGCCGGCGCCGGACGGCCGGCAGCGCAGGCCGCGGCGCCGACGATCGGAGCGATGGCCGCAACCGCCGCGAAGGCCAGCGAACGCAGCCAGCTGCCGGCGCTGAAGCTTTCGATGAGCACCGTCTCGATCGTCCAGCCGATCAGGATGGCCGGAAGGAGCGCGACCACGCCGATCTTGATCCATACATACGCGGGAAATCCCTTTTTACGCCCGGCCGCGAATGCGGCGCCAAATGTCAGCGCGGCGAGGACGATGCCCGCGAGGGCTTGCGCGCGCCAATGCGGATGATCCGACACCGAGCCGCCGTCGAAACTGAATTTCGGCGCATCGGTTGCGCGGTCGATGACGCCCCAATAGCCGCCGACGGCGCCTTCGAGCGCCCGTTTCCACGGTTGGTCGAACGCCTCGATGATATTGAGGCGGATATTCTCGCGTTTCCCCCCCGCAAGCGCCTCGATGACGGCGATGGCCTGGTCGGAGCGCGACGGCCGCGCGCCTTCGCGCATGCGTCCGGCGCTCGGCCAGCCGAACTCGCCGATGACGATCTCCTTGCCTGGGAAGGCGGCGGCCACCTTGTTGCGGATGGCGACGAGATGCGCCGCCGCGTGCGACGCCGGGATCGGAAAGTCCTCCCAGTATGGCAGCACATGAATAGTGACGAAATCGACCGCGTTGCCCACGTCGGCATAACGCAGCCAAAACTCCCACACATCCGCATAGGTAACCGGCATCGGCACCTGCGCCTTGATGTCGCGAATGACCGCGGTGAGGTTTTCCGCCGTCATCTCGCCGCGCAACAGCACTTCGTTACCGACGACAATCGCGGTGATGACGTCCTGATAGTCCTTGGCGTAGGCGACGGAGGTCGCGACCTGCCGGCGGGTCTTGTCCGGGTCGCCGGACACCCACACGCCGTGCAGCACTTTGAGCCCATAGCGGCGCGCGCTCTTGAGCACGTCGTCGCGGCCGTCATCGACGGAGTAGGTACGGATGCAGTTGGTGTATTTGGCGAGCAGCGCCAGGTCTTGGTCGATTTGCTCCGCCGTCACGTGGGTGCCTTCTACCAGCGGGTCCTGCGACCCGCGAAACGGGGCGTAAGAGAGGCAGCTCAGCTTTTCGCCGGCGGCGAGCGGCGACGGCGGCAATTTGACCGGCGCGCCGAGCCACCACCACACCGCGCCGACGGCGAGCGCGGTGAGCGCAAAGCACAGAACGGCCAGGCCGATTTGACGAAGGGCATATTCGCGGGACACGCCTTGCCATTAACCTTGCAGGCCCGCCGTGCCAAGCTTTGGCGGCGGCTTGGCGCCCGGCGCTGGACAAAAGGCCCCCGCTATTGTCATGCTGACCGGGCTGGGAGGACGCCTCAATGACGGCCCAATTCGGGGGCTTACGAAGCGTCCCTTCTCGGCCCTAGTCGGCCCAAGCAACCAAGTTGAACCATGGTCCATCGTTTGTTTCGTGCCGGCCGCGGCGTGTGTGCGGCGCTCGTTGTTCTCGCGGCCGTCCTCGGCTCGACCCTGCCTTCGGCCTTTGCCGAGGACGCCAAAACCGGCGACAAGCCGCCGGGCCAAGAGCCGGCCAAAGAGACCCAGAAGGTCGACGAATACGCCGAGGCGCAGCACGAGATTGCCGGCCCGGCGGGCAATCCCGAATGCGTCTGGCTTGGGCGCCGCGTCGTCGGCCTATTGTGGCGGGACGACCTCGATACCGCCTTCCGCCACCTCGATCTCTACGACCGGTTCGGCTGTCCGAGCGCTCATATCCAATCGTCGTTTCGCTGCATCATCCTGCATGGCAACGGCATCGATCCGAAGGTCGCCGACAGCCTGAACGGACGGGTCCAGGCCTGCTGGATCAACCCGACGAACCCGGCTCCGCCGCCGGCCGCGGCGACGCAGCCGGCGACCGCCTCGAACCCGGCCGGCAGCCATTAACCGCTGCCGATTTTCTTGTCGGCCAACGTGCCGAAAAAACTCCAAAAAATCGCCGGAACAAACACCGTTGTCTTGAATTTGCCACTACTGGGCGCTACTTATAAAGTGCCGCTCACAGGTCGTCTTTTCCAGCCCGATTGTCGAATCTCGGGACAGATTCGGCTGTTGTAACATCGCCCCGCGTGGTTGATTTTCGATGCGCACCGTCGCTGCCGTGCTCGCGCTTGTAGCGTGCGTGCATGCCGGCCTGTGGGCTCTGCTACAGACCAAAGAAACCGCTCCCGATTTCACTGGGCAGCTGGCCAGCGTCTCCTACTCCCCCTTCGTCAATTCGTCGCACCCGGATTCCGACGAACGCCCGACGGAGCAGCAAATACGAGCCGATCTCAAGGCTCTCGCCCGCTATACCAAGGCGATCCGCCTCTATTCATCGACCGGCGGCGCCGAACTGGTCCCGCCGATCGCCGCCGAGTTCGGGCTCAAGGTCACGGTCGGCGCCTGGATCAGTAAGGAACAGGACAACAGTGGTCGCGAAATTCCGTCCGCCGTCGAGCGCAATGGCCGCGAAATTCGCTCCGCCGTCGAATTAGCCCGCCGCTATCGCAACGTGAATGCGATCGTGGTCGGCAACGAAGCGGTGATGACCGAGGAAATCAGCGCGGACGGCCTGATCAAGTTGATCCGCGAGGTGAAGCAATCGAGCCCTGTCCCGGTTACGACGGGTGAAGGCTGGGATATCTGGATTCAGCATCCGGAGCTCGTTTCGGCGGTGGATTTCGTCGCCGCGCACATCCTGCCGTATTGGGGCGGCGCTGACGCGGCACGCGTGGTCGACCAGACGATCGACCACTACGACCAGCTGCGCCGCGTCTATCCCGGCAAGCATATCGTGATCGCCGAGTTTGGCTGGCCGAGTGCCGGCTATAACAATTTGGGGGCCAATCCCGGCCGCATGGAGCAGGCGGCGATCCTTCGCGATTTCGTTTCCCGCGCCGACGCCTACGGCATCGACTACAACGTCATCGAAGGCATCGATCAGCCGTGGAAGACCGCGGAAGGCGGCGTCGGCCCGTATTGGGGCCTGCTTGACGCATCGCGCCAGGCCAAATTCTCCTGGACCGGCCCGATCACCGATCCCGACTACATCAAGCGCGCCGGGCTGGCGGTGCTGCTCGGGCTTCTGCTCTCCCTGCCGATCCTGGCGATGCGAGGCGTGACGCGCCGGCAAGCGCTCGCGCTCACCGCCGCCGCCAACGTCGCCGGCGCCTGGCTTGCCGGCATCGTCGCGTTCTGGAACGGGCACTATTTCGTCTGGGGCGCCGCTATCGCGCTCGGCTTCGGCACAATCCTGCTGATGCCGCTCATCGCCATCGCGCTGGCCCGCATCGATGAGATCGCCGCGGTCGCCTTCGGGCGGCCGCCGCGCCGGCTGGCCGCTTCGCCACCGCTTGCGCCGGAGGCGTTTGCGCCGAAAGTGTCGATCCACGTGCCCGCCTGCTGCGAGCCGCCACAGATGCTGTGCGCCACGCTCGATGCGGTCGCCAAGCTCGACTATCCCAACCTCGAATGCGTGGTGATCATCAACAACACGCCCGACCCGGCGTTCTGGCAGCCGGTCGAGGAGCACTGCCGGACACTCGGCGAGCGCTTCAAATTCCTCCGGCTTGAAAATCATAAGGGCTACAAGGCCGGCGCGCTGCGCGTCGCGCTCACCCACACCGCGCCCGATGCCGAGATCATCGGCGTGATCGACGCCGACTACGTGCTGCAGCCACAGTGGCTCAAGGATCTGGTACCGCTGTTCGCCGATCCACGCGTCGGGCTCGTGCAGTCGCCGCAAGATCATCGCGACGGCGCCCGCTCGGTGATGCACGAGGCGATGAACGCCGAATATGCCGGATTCTTCGATATCGGCATGGTGCAGCGGAACGAATTCAACGCCATCATCGTCCACGGCACGATGTGTCTGATCCGGCGCACCGCCATCGAATCGATCGGCGGCTGGTCGAGCGAGACCATCGTCGAGGATGCGGATCTCGGGCTGACGCTGCTCGAACACGGCTGGCTCGCCCACTACACCAATCGCCGTTACGGCTACGGGCTTCTGCCGGACACCTTCGACGCTTATAAGCGCCAGCGGCACCGCTGGGCGTTCGGCGGACTGCAAATCCTGCGCAAGCATTGGCGGGCGCTGTTGCCTTGGTCGGACGGCTTGTCGCCTGAGCAGAAGCGCGAGTACGGTCTCGGCTGGCTCAATTGGCTCGGCGCCGAAAGCATTGGCGTCGTCGTCGCGCTCTTCAATATCGCCTGGGTGCCGCTGGTCGTGTTCGGCATCTACCCGCTGAAAGATTGGATGGTGGATTCGCCCGTTCTGTTCTGGCTCCACCACTTCGGCGCCGTGCCGGATCGCATTCTGACCGTGCCGATCCTTGCCGCATTCACCGTGTCATTCGCGCACTTCGTCACGCTGTACCGCCTGCGGGTGCAAGCGACGCCGGGGCAGATGCTGGGCGCCGTGATCGCTGCCATGTCGGTGCAATGGACCGTGGCGCGCGCCGTTGGCATCGGCGTCGTCAAAGAACGACTGCCGTTCTTGCGCACCTCGAAGGGCGGCAACAGCCGCAAGGGTTCGGATTTCCCGGCCTTCTGGGAAGCGGTGGTCGCGGGCCTGCTGCTCGCCGGCGCGCTGGCTCTGTTTGTTGCCAACGGCCGGCAGGTTCGCGAGATCAATATCTTCGCGTTTGTCCTCCTGGTGCAGAGCTTGCCGTTCTTGTCGGCGGTCGCCATGGGGCTGATCGAAGGCAGCCGCTTCAATTCGTTCGCCTATTGGCGCAGCGTCGAGGCGCGGTTCGCCGAGTACCTGCCCAGGTCGAAAGTCATTTCCAAAGTCATTGCTGAGCCGCCGAAGCTGCCGAGCGAAAATCATATCGAAGCCGCACAATAACGCGTAGACCCAAGGCTTGAACCTGCCAACGCCGCAGCGCGTCTAAGCTTGGGCGGCGAATCATGGTCCGCGTAATATCGGTCTAATCGAACAAGTCGATGGGAGGCCACAAAATGGCGCTGTTTGGCTCGGTCGCGTTCTGGGTACTGGTTGTCATCTTCCTTTTCGCCTGCCTGTTGAGCTTCTTTACCGTCAACACCGCGCAGGTCGCGATCGTCACCCGATTCGGCAGATTTCTTCGCGTCGCCGAAGCCGGCCTGAACTGGAAATGGCCGTTCATCGACCGCGTTGCCGGCCGCATGAGTCTGCGTGTCAACCAGATCACGCTGACCATGGAGACCAAGACCAAGGACAACGTCTTCGTCACCATTCCGATTTCGGTGCAGAACCGCGTGCGCCCGGAAAAAGCCTTCGACGCTTTCTACCGGCTGTCCGATCCGGTGCAGCAGATTCAGGCCTATGTCGAGCAGGTGATCCTCGGCCATGTGCCGGGCATGACGCTCGACGAAGTGTTCGCCAGCCAGTCCGGCATCGCCGCGGCGGTGAAGCAGGAGCTCGATGCCGACATGGCCGGCTTCGGCTACGAGATCGTCAATGTGCTGGTCACCGACATCGTCCCGGACGCTAAGGTGAAGTCGGCAATGAACGACATCAACGCCGCCCAGCGCGAGCAGGTCGCCGCCGCTGCCCGCGGCGAGGCCGAGAAGATTCTGGTGGTGAAAAAGGCCGAAGCCGAAGCGCAAAGCAAGGCGCTGCAGGGCCAGGGCATCGCCAATCAGCGCAAGGCGATCATCGAAGGACTGCAGGGCTCGATCGAGCAGTTTCAGAAGACGGTCGGCGCCTCGGCATCGGAAGTCATGCAGCTGGTCCTGGTCACGCAATATTTCGACACCATCAAATCGATCGGCGAACTGGACAAGACCAATACGCTGTTCCTGTCGCACTCGCCGGGAGCCGTGCGCGAGGTCTCCGAGCAGATCCTGCAGTCGATGCTGGTGGCGGACCGGGCGAAGAGTTAGCCGTTTAGTCATTAGTTACGCCAGACACGAATGCCCCTTATCAGGCGCATTTCCGACTCGATTCGGACAAGACCCGATGTCGCAGAAGGCCAATCGCGGACAAGCCGAACGAAAGTTGCGCGCGACCTTCAAGCCCTCCAGGCTTTCACCGCGTGGACCATGTCCCGCATCATTACGTCTAGCGCCTGGACGACGTCGAACTGATGCGGCGCGTTCTTGCGCGAGTTCGCGAGCGCAGCCCAGGATAGGCAGGACTTCGATCGTACCAAGATCGCTGAAGTGCCAGTGATCGTGCCGTTGTACCACCAGTTTCCACCGTCCGAAATAAGCCAGCCCTTGGCAAACTGGCTCCAGCCCGTGGCAAAGTGGCGGCGCTGGCTCGTGCTCGAGGGCGTCGTCATCGTCACGATGGTCGCGGGCTTGAGAACGGTCTCGATATGCGTGGCAAAGCGGACGAGGTCACCGGCCGTCGCGATCCAGCCGCCGACCGAGTCCGTCCGCGCTACGTCCTGGCGGTAGGGATCGGCGCCGCCCTCGGCGTAATAAACGACTTCGCCCTGTGCGCGTTCGGCGCGCGTGTTGCCCGCGATGCGCATGTCGGTGATGCCGCAGGGTTCGAGGACGGTGGCACGAACGTAATCGTCATACTTCTGCCTGGTGACCTTCTCGATCACACGCCCGAGCACGCAATAACCGAAATTGGACAGGAAAAATGTCTCGCCCGGTGGAGTCGTCGGTGGCGTGTTGTCGATGGTCCAGGAAATCAGCTGCGCTTGGTTCATGCCCGGATGCGAAAACATCGGATCGGGGACGTCCTTTTGCCAACCGCTCGTATGGGTCAGAAGGTGCTCGATCGTGATGTCCTTGACGAAGAGCTTATACGGCGGTGTGCCGTAGTCGGTCCCGAGCACGCCATCGGCGCCGAACACCTTGTCGGCAAGCGTCAGGTGGCTCTTCTCGATCAGCGTGAACACCGCTACCGAGGTCAGCACCTTGCTGACGCTGGCGATGCGAAAGAGGTTCGTGGGTACGACTTTCTCCGCCCTCGCCTTGTCGGCAAAACCGAAGCCCGCCTCATAAACGACCTGTCCGCAATCCGCGATCGCGACCGTAAGCCCAGGTACGCCTTGATCCTTCAGGAATGCCATCGCGACGTCTGCCATCGCCGCGCGCTCGGCGGGTGCAATGGCGGCGGCCGGCTGCGCGCCGGCCGAACGCGACGGCACGCCACCAGCCAGAGCCAAGGCTCCGATGCCGCCAATCAGGTCTCGTCGCGCGATGGCTATTCGACCCACCCTGCCCACATTCAATTCGACATCTTTCTCGCGCGGTCACGAAGCGGAGTTGGCAATCCGGCGCTCTCCGCGCTGGCGAAGCGCGATCCAGTCGGGTTGAACATACGCTACCAGAAGCGACGCCACGGACAATCGCGTCGCGGAGGAAAGAAAATTCTAGTCATGTCTCAAATGGGTCGCGGCCGCCTCAGATGACGGAAAACAATACGCGCCTGCCTTCAGTCTAACGCGATCGTGCCCTACCCAGCGAGCGCGGTCTCGGCGAGCCGCACCCAATACGACGTGCCCACCGGTATAGCGTCGTCGTTGAAGTCGTAAGCCGGATGGTGAAGCATGGCGCTGTCGCCGTTGCCGACATAGATGAACGCGCCCGGCCGCTCCTCCAGCATGTAGGCGAAGTCTTCGGCGCCCATCAACGGCGGCGCGTCGCGATTGACCTTGTCCTTGCCAGCAATCTCGTCGGCGATCGATGCGGCAAACGCCGTGCGGCCCTCGTCGTTGACCAGGATCGGATAGCCCGTCCGGTAGGTCAGGTTGGCCGTGGCGCCGTGGAGCCGCGCGGTGCCTTCGACGACCTCGCGGACCCGCTCGCGCAGCTGCTCGCGGACCTTGGCCGACAGACAGCGCACGGTGCCGCGCAGCTTGGCGTATTGTGGGATGACGTTGTCGGCCTCGCCGGCCTGGAACACGGTGATCGAGATCACGGCAGCGTCGAGCGGGTCGACATTGCGCGCCACGATCGATTGCAGCGCGTTGACGATCTGTGCGCCGACCAGGACCGTGTCGACGCCCATATGCGGAAACGCCGCGTGCGTGCCCTTGCCTTCGAGATTGATCAGGATCGAGTCGGTCGAGGCCATCATCGGGCCCGGGCGGATGGCGAATTCGCCGACCGGCATGCCGGGATAATTGTGCATGCCGAACACTTCCTGGATGCCGAAGCGCTCGAGCATACCGTCGCGCAGCATCGCCTTGGCGCCGGCGCCGCCCTCCTCCGCCGGCTGGAAAATCATCACCGCGGTACCTGCAAAGTTGCGGGTGTCGGCGAGATACTTGGCGGCGCCGAGCAGCATGGCGGTGTGGCCGTCATGGCCGCAGGCGTGCATCTTGCCCGGCACGGTGGACTTGTAGGCGAGATTGGTCGCTTCCTCGATCGGCAGCGCGTCCATGTCGGCGCGCAGCCCCACGACTTTGCCGCCGTCTTTGCGGCCACGGATGACGCCGACCACGCCGGTCCGCCCGATGCCGGTCACGACCTCGTCGCAGCCGAAGCTCTTGAGCTTGTCGGCGACCGACGCCGCCGTGCGGTGCACGTCGTACTGGAGTTCCGGATGGGCGTGGATGTCCCGACGCCAGGCCGTGATCTCGGCATGCAGGTCGGCGACGCGGTTGACGATGGGCATGGTGAGGTTCCTCGCTCGGGGGGTCGCAAGCGGCGTGACGCAGTCTAGCAAATGGCGACCCCGGTGCGACAGGCGGCTGCGCGCGGCGGCTTGGGGCAAAATTGCCACTTCGTAGGATGGGTTGAACGAAGTGAAACCCATCGCTGCGGTTTCACGCAGCTTGTCATCGGGCCGGCCACTTCGGGCCGGACCCGTTGCCTCAAGCATCCTACCCTACGGCAAGCCGAAGACGGCTAAACGCGCGCAAGGCTGGTAATGCGGCGCGCTTTTGCGTATGGAGTGGCCGCGCGGGCCCGTAGCTCAGTGGTAGAGCAACTGACTTTTAATCAGTAGGTCGATGGTTCGATACCATCCGGGCTCACCAATGAAATCAATGGTTTATGAAAAATTATTTAGTTCCGACTGTCCGCATAGCTGCGCCATAGGTACGGGCTTCGACAAGATCGATCGCCTAACAGCAAATCGCGAAAGGCGGACTGCAAAGCATCAACTTGGTGATTGCCATCACATGCTCCCATGGGATCGCACGGCATAAGTGCTTCATGTCGAAAATAGAAACGATCTTCGGCACCGGGCTGGTAAGTCTCAACTGCCCCCAGTGCAGTGCACGGATGCGCATCCATCTCATCATGCAGGATGGCCCGGGCAGAGACAGACGCACGTATATCTGTGACGATTGCAAGCGCACGGAAACCATTGCGGTTAAATACCGCTAGGCTGCCTCAATTGCTTCTCTCGCCGGCAATCGAATCCCATCCGGGCACAGCAATGCCGCCGGGCAAGGTGCCCAGCGGCAAAGGCGCGTCGGCGACGACTACTGCAAGCGAAGATCAACGCTCTTCCCGGCTTCAAGCCCAGGCAGGTGGAGGGCGGTTGACCCGGTCTGAACATCGATCGGACCAGGGAATTGCTTCGAAAAATGATATTCACCCTTGGCGTTCGTGTAGGTGCGGTATTTGACGCCTCCCGCCGTGGCGGTGACGAGTTGCGCAACGACGGGTTTTCCCTGGCTGCTCGAGACCGCCCCGTGCAGAGCGTCAGGCGACAATTCATTCGGCACAAAGGCGAACGTCATGTAGAGCGTGTCATAGTAGACGTCCATGTTGGCCGGACCGGTGTAGCCGAAAGCCGGTCCGCCCATGATCAAGGTCGCCTTCTGCTCTGTGCCGGTCTGAGTCTGCCTTTGTCGTGATGTCCTGCCACGTCAAGGTGGCTTGAATGGTGAGCGTTTCGTTGACCCCAGGCGCCAAGTCAAAACCTCCGCTTGCCGTCATACCTTCCGCATAGTCGTACTCATTTGAGTCCGTCTGCATAGAGACAGTTGAGTTGTCGATCGAGTATGTCTGTAGGGGCACCGGGTTCCCGGGAGCGAAGGGTGGGTCATAAGGCAGGTTGATGTTTGCTGAGACATATCGCGGTGACGTCGGGGCGGGCGTAAGGCAGAGAACAGGCGGAACAGGCAAGGGCAGCGGGACGCGCGCTTGCTGCGACTGCACCTGTGCTGCCACTGGCGCCACACACTGCGCGAGCGGGTCCGCCCCCAGGATTGCCTTGTAATCATCCGGTGTGATTCCGGCCGCCTGAAGGTCTTTCAAAACTCCAGCCGGTATCTTAGAGGGGTCCTTTAGCGCGCCAGCATAAAGATACTGCGGAACGCCCGCCGACTGATCGGGATCCAGCGCCCAAGTAATCTGCTTGCCGGTGATGGTCACGTCAAATTTCGGATGGAGGAACAGCCATATTTGGTCGAAGTTGTGGTCGACGGCGTCCTCGACAGGCCCAGGGTCTGTGATTATTGATGTTGTTTTCTTATTTATATTGAGAGCATTGCTGTCCGTCTCATTGTGGGTGTATTCGAAACTCGCGCCGCCACTGGGACCAAGCACGCAAAGTGTGCATTCGATGCTCACTGAAACCTTATAGTCCGTCTTGAAAGAACTGGAATTCGTCGTCGTAGTCCCTGTGCTGCTATCCAATTCGTAACTCACCTGACTGAAACTTTGTTCGCCTGTCGTCGTTTGCGGGGCCGTTGTGCCAGGAGGCGCGTAGACCACAGTCAGAATGAGGTATTTTCCAAAAATGATCTCAGTTACCGGCGGCGGAGGGTTCGGTACACAATCATCAAATTCCCCATCCCCTATGCATTTCTTGGTTCCCGGCTTGCCGAGGAAGGTGCATGCGACCACAGTTCCAGGACGGCATAGGGCATCGGCTTGAGTTGTGAGCGCAACTTGCGTTGTGAACGCAGAGAAGATCAGAGGAAAAGCCAATCGCGCGAACTTCATTGGACCCTCCTAAAGCTACATGGTTTTGTCTTTGTCTCTTCGATGTGCGGCCTTTTAAATCAGTAGGTCGATGGTTCGATCCCATCCGGGCAAGACCCCGGATGGCACAGGCGTGTCGCCCGCTCCTTGAAAGCGACCTGACTGCCTTGGACGAACGGCACAAAGCGACCGCCGCCGGGCCAAGCTGCCTCGTTTGCCAGCCGCGCCCTAGCCTCCAGCCGCACCATAAAGATCTCTGCCAGCATTGGGGCCACTCCCGTTGTCGACCGGCGCGAACACCGATGATGCCAAGCTAGCGCGATCCCTCAATTCAAGATGTGCCTTTTGGCACATCGCGTGCACCGTCTAACGGCGGCGGCTTTCGAGTTCCGTCGAGCGCGTGAGATGTCCGCGCAAATTCTCGGTGGCTCCGGTAGCCGCGGCGCACTTTTTGTCGGGGGGCCCCCGTTCGAACTCCTAGGGCGCGGCAATCCGCCCGGCCTCAATACAGCAGCACCACAATCGTCAGCACAAAGATCGCCAGAAAGACCGTCTCGGCGACGATCAGCGCGATCGCCCGTCCGCCGACGTCGGCCATCGCCTTGAGCGAGGTTTTCATGCCGAGCGCCGCGATCGCCGTCACCAGGCACCAGCGCGATACGCTCTTGAGGACGGCGAGAATGGGCGCCGGGATGACGCCCAGGCTGCCGACGATCACCAGCGCAACAAAGACGATCAGGAAGCCCGGCAATTTTCGACCTTCCTTTGACGTGTTGTGGGCGTGAAAGACGAATGACAGCACCATCACCACCGGCACCAGCATGGCGACGCGCAAAAGTTTGATGAAGGTCGCGACATTGCCGGTCTCTTCGGAGACGGAAAAGCCGGCGCCGACCACCTGGGCGACGTCGTGGATGGTGCCGCCGAGGAATACGCCGATCGCCGCATGGTCGAGACGAAACAGCGCGATGATCAGCGGATAAACGATCATCGCCACCGTGCTCAACGCGGTCACGCCGATGACGGTGAAGGCGGTGTCGCGCTCATGGGTCTCGCCCTTCGGCAGGACCGAGGAGATCGCCAGCGCCGCCGACGCGCCACAGATCGCCACCGCGCCGGCGGTGAGAATGCCGAACGGCCGGGCGATGCCCATGACGCGCGCGATCACGATGCCGAACAGGATGGTGAGCGTGACCGCGACCATCACCAGGACCACCGACGTGACGCCGAGCTTCAGAATCTCGCCGATGGTGATCTGCGCGCCCAAAAGCCCGACGGCGATCCGCAGGATGCGCTTGGAGGCGAACTCAATGCCGACGACGCAGGCGCCTTCCTGGGAGAGAAAATAAAACGCCATGCCGAGCAGCAGCGCGAACAGCATGACCGGCCCGCCATAGCGCTCGGACAAGAAGGTGGCGGCTACCGCAATGACCAGGCTGACCAGCACGCCGGGGAAGTAGCGGCGTGCGGTCGTGAACGCGTCGCGGCCGCGACTTATCCATGTCGGCTTTACAACGTCGCTCATGATCGATTTGTCCTGCCGCTCGCCGCACGCCGACGATTACCCCGATTTGACCCCCTGGTCCCGGGCTTTGTCAGCAAAGCTACGGCGCTCCGCCGGCATGCTTGGCAGCAGGCGTCCGCCTGTGCAACAGATGGGCTTCGGTCAGCGCGGAACTGGACTGGAGTCCCTATGACGATCTTCGCCGTGAACTATCTGTGCCGCGAGGTGTTGCGCGACCACGCGTTCCGCGCCGCCATGAAGGCCGACCCGGCCAAGGCGCTGGCACCGCTCGACCTGACCGACGAGGAGCGCCGCGCACTCATCGCCGGCGACGTCGGCACGCTCTACCGCATGGGCGTCAACGGCTTCCTGATGGGCTATCTCGCCCGCTTCGAGGTCTGCGGTCTCAATGTCGAAATCTATAACGAGCGCGTGCGCGCCGTGAAGGTCGACGAGATCGGCCAGCCGGTCGGTTAGCGGGCGAACCTCGCCGTCACGCGGGCGCGCGCGGTTTCGGGATGAGCAGCACCAGTGCAACGCTGCCGACGGCGGCGAAGATGGCGCCGTAATAGAATACCGCGGTGTGGCCGACGCGGTCCCACAGCACGCCGGCAACGACGCTGGCGACGAGCTGCAACAGCCCGACGGTCGTGTTGTACCAGCCTACCCCGCTGGCGCGCAGCTCTTCCGGCACCAGGCCTGCGGCCATCGTCTTGCCGGCGGCGCGGAATATGCCCTGGTACAATCCGTAGAATGCGAACAGCGCCGCGATCAGCGCGATGTTCTGCGTCGACGCAAAACCCAGATAGGCGATCAAGAAAATAACAAATGCGGCGAGCAGGACGTTTTTGCCGCCCCATCGGTCGATCATTGATCCGGCCGGATAGGAGATCAGCGCCGCGACCAGATTGAACCCGGCGTAGATCAGGATGGTCTGGTCGAGCGATGCGTCGATATCCTGCGTGCGCAAAATCAGAAACGCGTTGCTGGAATTGCCCAGTCCGAACAGCGCGATCACGACGAGGTATTTCCAGTAATCGAGTGGCAGCTGGCGCGGACCAACCTCGATCTTCGCTTCTGCGGTGACTGGCGCGCGCTGCTCTTTGACAAACAGCACCAGCACGAAGGCGAGCAAGCCTGGAATGACCGCCAGATAAAAAACCGAGCGGATGCCGAAATGGAGCCCGTAGAGCAGGAACAAGGCGAGCAGCGGCCCGAGAAACGCGCCGGCATTATCGCCGACGCCCTCGAGCCCAAAGGCGCGGCCGCGGTTCGCGTCGTCGACCGAGCTGGCAATCAGCGCGTCGCGCGGCGCCGAGCGCGCGCCAGAACCGAGCCGGTCCAGCAATCGCGCGCCGAACACCATTTGCCAGGCGGTGGCGAGGCCCATTAGCGGTTTGGCGATCGCGGAAAGAAAATAGCCGGCGAGCGCGATCGGCTTGCGCCGCTGCAGCCGGTCCGACAGCGTGCCGGAAAATCCCTGCACGATGTTCTGCGCGGCCTGGGCGAAGCCGTCGATCAGACCGACGATGCTGCCGCCGGCGCCGAGCGTCTGGGTCAGAAAAACCGGCAGCACCGGATAGAGCATCTCGGTGGAGATGTCGGAAAACAGGCTGGCGAAGGTGAAAAGGAAGGTGGTCCGCGAAAGGCCGGAAAAATAGGGGCGGATGGTTCCAGCGGTCATGTCGTGGTCACCAATTGATCAGCGCCAGCGCCATGCCGCCGAGCGCGCTGACGATGACGACCACCAGCGGCGGCGCGCGCCAGGCTGTCAAGAGAACGAAGCCGACCAGCGCGACGCCGAAATCGCCGGGCGTTTTGACCGACGTGGTCCAGAGCGGATTATACAAAGCCGCGCCGAGCAGCCCGACCACCGCGGCGTTGACGCCGCGCATCACCGCTTGCGCGCTCTCGCGCTTGCGAAAGCTGTCCCAGAACGGCAGCGCGCCGACCAGGATCAGCATGCCGGGCAAGAAAATGCCGAACAGACCAAACGCCGCGCCGGGCAAGCCGTGCGGCGACGGCTGGGCGACAAAGCCCAGATAGGCGGCGAAGGTGAAGAGCGGTCCGGGGACCGCCTGGGCTGCGCCGTAGCCCGCGAGAAAGGTATCGTCGCTGACCCAGCCCGGCGTAACAAACGCCTCACGCAGCAGCGGCAGCACGACATGACCGCCACCAAAGACCAGCGCGCCGGAGCGATAGAAAGCGTCGAACAGGGCAACACCGGAAGAATGTGTCAGATGCTGCGCGATCGGCAGACCGGCGAGCAGCACAAAAAAAGCCGTCAGCGCCACGAGCCCGGCGCGGCGCGAGACCGGCATATGAATATGCCCTTCCGCCGGCGGCGGCGCGCCGCGGCAGAGCCACAGGCCTAAGACGCCGCCCAGCGCGATGGCGCCGATCTGCGCAATCGGGGAGGTGCTGAACAGGATGATCACTGCGCTCAACGCCGCGATCGACGCGCGCTGGCGGTCCGGGCAAAGCGTGCGCGCCATGCCCCAGACGGCTTGCGCCACGATCGCGACCGCAACCAGCTTGAGGCCATGAAGCAATCCGGTGCCGAGGGGACCGCCAATCGCACCGGCGCCGTAGGCGAACAAAACCATGATGATCGCCGACGGCAGGGTGAAGCCGGTCCATGCCGCCACCGCGCCGGCGTAGCCGGCCCGCATCAGGCCGATCGAAAAACCGGTTTGGCTCGAGGCCGGTCCCGGCAGGAACTGGCAGAGCGCCACGAGGTCGACGAACGCCTGTTCGTCGAGCCAGCGGCGGCGGACCACGAACTCCTCGCGAAAATAGCCGATATGCGCAATCGGCCCGCCGAACGAACTGATCCCGAGTTTGAAGAAGACGCGCAAGACTTCGAATGGGGTGCTGGCGCGCTGGTCGCTCGCGATGCGTTGATCCGAAGCCATGTCGGTCGTCCTGTCGCCGGTGCGTTTTATGCCGCCGGCGACGGCGATTGGCTTCGGCTCAGCAGCGCGTCCAGCGACCATTTTCCGCCGCCTTCGATCACGAGGTAAAGCGAGCCGAGCAGCATGCAGAGATCCGCGCGCGCCTCGTGCATCATGCTCCAGAAGCCGTAACGCGGCATTTTTGGCACGTGAAAAATCCAGAAATCGTGGCCGAGCAGGATCGGAATCTTGGTCGAGACGATGGCGACGATCATGATCACGATCAGCGGGACTGCCGCGAGCCGCGTCAGCAAGCCGAGAATAATCAGCGCGCCGCAGACGATTTCGACTACGCCGACAAATGGACCCGTGAAGTCGGGATAGGGAATGCCGATATGGGTGAAGCGGCCGGCGCCCAGGATGTCGGGAAACACGAGTTTCTGAATTCCCTCCGGGAAAAACACCACGAGGCCCACGAGTAACCGGATGAGGATCGACCAGCCCGGTGCGCGCGTCGCGAACAGCGCGGTGCGCCAATCGGTCGTGTTCGCGCAACTCATTTTACCTCGCGTCCCGACGGACAAATTCCCTACGCTCGAAATAATATCTTACTGCGAACGGCTATCGAAGCACGATGTTGATCATATAATCCAGTAGACTGACCTCGTGTGTGAGGGTGAGCGTCCGGAGCGCATGAACGGCATGAATGGAAGCACTTTCATTGTGCCTTCTCGCCGTCGGTTTATGATCGGCTGCGGAGCTGTTGCAACAAGCACCGTTTTTTGCGACCGGTCGGGAATTAGCGAGCCTGCGCCTTTTAGCGCTCCCTTACCAATCCCTCGATTGATCGATGCCGCGGCGGCGCGGCACACCGTCCATCTTAGTGCCATGCCCGGCCGGCACGCCTTCATTGCGGGAAAGCTTGCGCGCACCTACGGCTATTCGGCGCCGATCCTGGGACCCGTTGTCCGCCTACGCCGCGGCGATGAAGTTGAAATGGTCGTGGAAAATCATCTCGATGTCGCCACGACGGTGCATTGGCACGGGCTACTTGTGCCCGGCCAGAATGACGGCGGGCCGCAACAGCTTATTCACCCCGGCGAGCGCTGGCGTCCGGTGTTGAAAATCGATCAACCAGCCGCGACGCTTTGGTTCCATCCCCACCCGCATGGCGACACCGCCCGGCAGATTTACATGGGCCTGACGGGGATGATTATCGTCGATGATGGCTCGGACACGCGGCTTGGGCTGCCGCGGACGTTCGGCATCGACGATTTGCCGCTTATCCTGCAGGATCGCTCGTTCAACTCCGATGGATCGATTGAATACGACAACACGTCTCTGAGCGCTCTTGATATCACTTACGGAGCCAGGAGTGACACCGTCATCGTGAACGGAGCCGCCGCTCCGGTTGTTCGGGTCCCGGCTGGTCTCGTCAGGCTCCGGCTTCTTAATGCGGCCAACGCGCAGAATTTCGAACTGCGGTTCAGCGACCGGCGTACCTTTCATGTCATAGCGTCCGACGGAGGCTTTCTCTCCGCTCCGGCCGCGCTCCAGCAGCTCATAATCTCACCGGCCGAGCGCTACGAAATTCTTGTCGACTTCGCTGATAAGAAACCAGTCATGCTGGAAACTGGCCCTGATGAGCAAATGGGTATTTTCGGCCGGGTAGCGCCGGATGCCAGCGCCGACTACGTTGCCATCATGCGATTCGAACCAGCGGCGACGATGCCTTCGATCCAAGAGCTACCGACGCGTTTGAACGAACCCGCGTTTGTCGATCCCACCTCCGCGGTATTGCGCCGGCAACTCGTGCTGAACAGCGGTCTATGCGCCAGCCGCCCCGAGACGGGCGCCCACGCCGATATGGCTTCGCTCATAGGGATAAACGGCAAACCGTTTGACATGGAACGCATCGATATCGAAACCAAGCTCGGAACTGCCGAGGTCTGGGAGATCACCTCGATCGGCATGGCGCATCCGTTCCACGTCCACGGAGCATTGTTCCGAGTCCTTTCGATCGAGGGAGCGCCACCGCCAGCACATCTCGCCGGCTGGAAGGACACATTGCTGGTCGAGGATAAAGCGGAACTCCTCGTCTGCTTCAATCAGCGAGCGCCGCGCAGCCATCCCTTCATGTATCACTGCCACATCCTTGAGCACGAGGACGCCGGGCTGATGGGGCAATACGTATGCACTTGAGAGGACATACAATCCTTTTTGCGATCTCTGATCAGCCACGCACCATCATCGCGCATGAGCCGATGACGCAGAACGCCATCAACGAAGCAGCGATCACCGCTGCAGCGACCGTCAGCCTTTGAGATAATGCTCCTTGTACCAGTCGACGATGGCGCTGCCGGTGGTCAACCATACCTCCTGGCGCGACGAAATATGATGCAGCGCCCGCGCGAAATGTTTGCTGCGGTGCGGATAGCCGACCAGAAACGGATGCAGGCAGATCGACATCACCCGGCCGGTGGTGGCGCCGTCCTCGTAGAGCACGTCGAACTGGTCGCAGATCATCTGGCCGAACGTCTCCGGGCTCTGATGCAGATCAAGAAGCGCTGGAATGTCGTTGATCTCGACCGAGTACGGCATGGCAATCATCGAGCCCTTCTTCACCCGCATCGGATAGGGCTGGTCGTCATTGACCCAGTTGCCGACATAGTCGATGCCGTTCTCGGCCAGGATGTCGAGCGTCCGCATGGTCTCGCTCAACGCCGGCGACAGCCAGCCGCGCGGCGCCTTGCCGACGCTCCTCGTGATCGTCGTCACCACCTCCTTGATCAGCGCCCGCTCCTCGGCCTCCGACTGGTTAGCGAACAGGGTGGAATTGTTGGTGCCGTGCCCCATCCATTCCCAGTCGAGCTTCTTGCCCTCGTCGATGATGCGCGGATAGCGGTCGCAGACATCGGAATTGAGCGCGACCGTCCCTTTGATGCCGTAGCGCTCCATCAGCTCCATCATCCGCCAGATGCCGACGCGCACGCCGTAGTCGCGCCACGAATAGTTGAGGATGTCGGGGTTGACCGGCAGATTGGTCAGCCGCGTCGAGGGCCGGTCGAACAGAAAGTGCTCGATGTTCGGGATCACCCAGACGGCGACGCGGGCGCCGTTCGGCCATGACAGCCGCGGCCGGTCGATGATCGCCGAATAGTCGAAGCGGTCGTGCTCGGTCGGTATGGCCGGTTGCGGTGACGCGGCCATTCGCGCGCTGCGACTAGCCGCGGCTGCGGCACGAGAGCTGGCGACGGATTTTTTGGCAGGCTTGCGCGGCACGTGATTTCCTCCCCGATTGTCGAGAGCTGCTATAGTGTGGCGGCGTCGTGCTGCGCAGATTAATCTCGCACAGGCGCCGCGTGGAAGCGAATTGACTGACAGGAGCTTATGAAATGGCCAGCATCGTCGCCGGGTTCGGCGTGCCGCACACCCCGGTGTTTCCGTTCTTCGTCAAGCGCGACGGGCCGGATTGCGAAACCGCCAAGCTGTTTGCCGCGCAGCAGGAGCACCTGGCCGCCGTCCGTCCCGACGTCATCGTCATGTTCGACACCGACCATCTCAACACGTTCTTTCTCGACAACCTGCCGATTTTCGCGGTCGGCGTCGACAAGACGTTTTCCGGCCCGAACGACGAGCCGCGGGAAATGCCGGTCTACAAAATCCCCTCGGCGGCCGATCTCGCCGCCCAAATCCGCCAAGCCAGCGTTGATGCCGGCTTTGACGTGGCGCTGACGCAGCACTTCTCGGTCGATCATTCGGTCGCGGTGCCGCTGCATTTCCTGACGCCGGACATGCACGTGCCGGTCATTCCGTTCTTCATCAGCGGCCACCTGCCGCCGCTGCCATCGGCGCAACGCTGCTATGCACTCGGCCAGGCAGTCGGCCGCGCCATCGCGTCGTGGCCGGCGCCGTTGCGCGTCGTAATTATGGGCAGCGGCAGCTTTTCGCTTGAAGTCGCCGGTCCCCGCATGGCGCCGGGCCGCACCGACGGCGTGCCCGATCCGGACTGGGCGTGGCGCGTGATCAAATACCTGGAAGAGCAGCAGACCGACAAACTCATCGCCGAAGCGACGCAACATCAGCTCCTCAAAGCCGGCAATGTCGGCGGCGAGTTGCTCAACTGGATCGCCATGCTCGGCGCCATCGGCCACCACAAGCCCACCTACATTGCCCCGCAAATGCAGAACGGCCACGCCTACGGCGTTTGGCGGTGGAATTAGTCACGTACGATTAAAATCCGCACGTCCTTGCGGCATCTCACGGACACGTAACGACTACTCGCACCAGAATCGGCGCTACGCCACCCGGACCTGTGCCAGAAAGCGCTCGACCTCAGCACGCAATCTGCCGGATTTGGCCGCTAGTTCGCTGCCGGCATTGAGCACCGCATTGGCAACCTGACCGGTTTTGGCTGCGGCGTCGGAAACCTGCACCACGCTTGCCGACATTTCGCGCGTGCGTTCGGCCGCGGTATTGGCGCTGCGGGCGATCTCCTTGCTGACGGCATCCTGCTGCTGCACCGCGACCGAAATCTCGTTGGCGTTCTCGTCGAGCCGTCCGATTGTTCCGGCAATCGATTTCATGGCTGCCACCACGCTCGACGTCGTCGCCTCGATCGAGGAAATCTGCTGCGTGATGTCGCCCGTCGACTTCTCGGTCTGCGCCGCCAGCGTCTTGACTTCTTGGGCGACGACAGCGAAGCCGCGTCCGGCCGCGCCGGCCCGCGCCGCCTCGATCGTCGCGTTGAGCGCGAGCAGATTGGTCTGCGCGGCCACGTCGCAAATGAGGTTGCTGACGCTGTTGATCTGGCCGACCGTCGCCGCCAGCCGCTCCACCGTGCTGATGATCGATTTTGCTTCGCCGCTGGCGTGGCGGGCGATCTCCGCCGAGGTGCGCGCCTGGGTCGAGATCTGCTCGACCGACTGCGCAATCTCCTCCGCCGCCATGGCGACATTGCTGACGTTCGTGGTGGCGTCCTCGGACGCCGCCGCCGTGGCATTGGCCTGCCTCTGGTTATAACTGGCGGCATCCGCCATGATCTGCGCGCATTGGTCCATCATCTTCGACGCGTCATCGAGTGCCTGGACGATGGCGTTGACCTCGCGTTCGAAATTCTGCGTCGTCAACTCCATCTGTTGGCGCCGCAATTCGGATTTGTGGGCCCGCTCGGCGTCGGTGCGGCGCGCCGTCGTGACGTCTTCCATCGCCTGGCGAAACACAAGAAGCGCCTGCGCCATGCCGGCAATCTCGTCTTGCCCGCCGACCGCGACCGCGACATTAGCTTCGCCGTCGGCGATCCGCCGCATGGTGCCGCTTAAGGCCGTCAAGCGCCCGACGATGCTGCGCCCAACATACAGCCAGCCGATCAAGCCAGCACTGGTGAGCGCGACAATGCTGAGGAGGATCAGAATGATCCGGCCAAGCTTGATCTGCGAAATTGCCCGCGCCGAAAGCGCTTCCGCAATTGTGCCTTGGTGTTGGATCAATCTTTCTACAGCGGTTCGGAGAATCGTCGCTTGCGCGAGCGCGGCCGCGTAAACCTGCTGGGCATCCTGGTCGCCCTTCAATTCGTTGGTCCGTTCGACGATGATTCCATTGTTCCCGGACAGTGAGGCGAGCTTGACGTACAGGGCGCTTATCTTGTCGCGCTGATCGGATTTGGGCAGCTGCCTTAAGTTGTCGTCGACGTGACGCTCGGCCGCGGTGATCGAATCGCCAAGCGGCGGCAGGTTCGCAATATCGGTCACCATCGACGCTTCGATCAGCAGTCCGACAAGACGATTGGCGTCGGCCTGCACTTCGAGCAGGCGGCGCAGCGAATTGATCGATTGGCTCAGCGTCGTCCTGTCGTTCTGACTTTTTGTCATGAGATCGAAATTAGCGTCGTCGATCGCCGGCGTGATCGCCTCGAGGAGATTCTCATGCGCCTTACGCACGGCGAGCGCCAGCGCGCGCCGTTGCGCGGAAATTTGGATGCGATCCGCGACGGCATGAGTGAGCGCGTCGAGCCGTTCGTCCATAGCGGCTCGCGCCATGCTTCGATCAAGCGTATCGGCGATCTCGGCGCTTTGACTGGCATTGAACGCCCGCAGATGGTCGATCCTTACTTTGAGATTGCGAGATTGCGCGGCGATTTCGCTGGCGATTTCCGCTCTGTGGCTTTCATCCTGCGCCGCCATTAAGCGCGGGGCGAAGGCAACAAGGTCACTGGTGTCCTCCGACAGCCGTATCAACTCGACGGTGGCCGGCATGCTGCGGAAAACGATTGCACTCAACGTTGCGCTGATAGTGGCGAAGGCAAACAGCGCAAACAGCGAGCCGCTGACGGTCATGCCTGCCGCCAGGCCGAACGCCAGATAAAGCCGCGCGCGGATCGTCCGCATGAAGGCCAACGAGCCCAGCCGGCCGCGACGGATGGCAAAGCCTAATTTGTATTGACCTGCAGGCACCCGCTGATCTCTTCGCCGCGCGTCCGCGTGCTTCGTCATTGCCCTGCCATCTTGATCAGGCGCACGACCGGTTTGAACGACCCGTCGGCTTGCATGATCGTGAAGAAGACCTGGTCCGAGCCTCTTATCCGGTCCCTAACTCAGTGCTACACCGCCCGAGATCGAACCGAGCCGCGTTGATGGCGCTCAGCAGCTTTTCGCGCGTCGGATCGCCGTCCACGCTCCTGAGCGCTTCGACCACGAGTAGTCACTCGGTGGCATTGTTCGACCCCAGCACGGTGACCGGCGTCTCGCGATAGTAATCGGGGAATAGGCGCTTGAGGTTTGCAACCTTCGGCAGGTCATTGGACACGATGTACGCTTGATCCGGATGCAGGACGGCAAAGTCCTGATCGGAGCCCGCGGCGGGATTAAACCCCGGCAAAGCCCCAACCTTGGTGACGATCACTCCGGCAAAGACGTGCGCAGTGTTCAACTGCGCGATATAGGCCTCGGCGACACGTTTCTGCTCGTCGTTGGCATAGAAAATCTCGGAGCGGTATTGCGCGCCCACGTCGGGACCCTGATAGTTGAGTTCGGTCGGGTTGTGCGCGACCGAGAAATATATCTGCAGAATTTTGCCGAGCGAAATCTGCCGCGGATCGAATGTCATCTGCACCGATTCGGCATCTCCGATCAATTCGGCATCTCCGGTGGTGCCGGTGCCGACCATCTCGGAGTGCGCCGTCGCCTTCTGCCCGCCGGCATAGCCGGAGAGGGCTTGCGTGACGCCCTTGACGTGCTCGTACACCAGCTGCGGGCCCCAGAAGCAACCGCCGGCCAGCACGATCGTCTGCAAGCCGCTCCCGGCCGGCGGCGCCAGATCGAGCGCCGGCCGCGGAATGACCACGGCCGGCTCGGCGGCCTGCGCCGGCATCGTGGCGGCAAGACCCAACAACGACACAAACAACATTGCGCGTGCCATCACACGCGGTGAGTGGCGGCGACCCTCGCCGGCACCCGGCCATGTCCTGTCAGCCATCGATTTCTTCCATGTCTTGCCGCGCCGACGGATTATCCCGCTTGGTCATTAGGAATCTATTGACGCTAATTTTTCATTAAAGCGCGCCCTGCCGCCGGGGCGAACAAAGCGGCGCCTCTCGACCACCCACGCTGCTTTCTGCCGCCGACGCGGTCATTGAGTATCGAACGGAGCGGGTACCAGTGGTCGTCAGCCGCCGGCGTGCCGCGAGACCACTTTAACGTCCCTGAAATTGCGCCTTTCGCTTGGCGTGGAAGGCATCGACGCCTTCGCGGAAGTCGTCGGATTGGCGCAAGCGGCTGTAGCAATGGCCCTCAAGCTCGATGGCAACGGAAAGTGTGGAGTCCTCGGTGTCGTTGAGGAGCTTCTTTGCCGTGCGTTGCGCCAGCGGCGAAAAGCTGCGGAGCTCATCGACCAGAGCATCGGTCGCCGCCTCCAGTTTGCCGTCGGCGACACAGTCGGTGGCGATGCCCCAGTCCAGTGCTTGCCGTGCCGGAATTCGCTTCGATCGCATCACGATGTCTTTGGTGCGGGTGATGCCGACAATCTTCTGTAGGCGCGCCGAGCCTCCGGATCCGGGAATCTGACCGAGACGCTGCTCGGGCAGCGCGTACAGGCAGGTTTCCGATGCCAAGCGAAAATCGCAGGCGAGCGAGATTTCGAAGCCGACGCCAAAGCAATAGCCGCGATTGGCGGCGATCACCGGCTTGGCGCAGCGTGTCGGCGCGGCGATGTTCCAGGCGAGCTTGGAAACGTGCTCCGGCGAGGCCTCCAGGAATCCCTTGATGTTTCCGCCGCTGGAGAAATGCTCGCCGACCGCGCGCAACACGATCACCCGTACATCGGCACTCTCGTCGAGCGCTTCGAACACCAGCCGCAGCTGGTCGCGTTGCGGCATCTCGATGATGTTGAACGGCGGCCGATCCAGAATAACATCGGCGCGCTCGCGTTCGCGATCGATTTCGACGCGGAAGCCGTCGAGCGTCGCAAGACGCGGGTCGGCAAACGTCATCGGCGTGCTCATGTGTACTCCTGAGTGCTGACTGTAATTTTAGGAATTATCGGCGCGCTGATAATCGCCGGCCACGAGCTTGCGGCGCAGCAGCTTGCCGACCGGCGATTTCGGGATTTCGGCAACGAAGATGTAACGGCGCGGCCGCTTGAAGTTTGCCAGGCCCGACTTGCGGCAGAATGCGTCGAGATCGTCGGCCGCCACCGCCGTGTGCGCTTTGACGAAGGCGCAAACCATCTTTCCCCACCGCTCGTCCGGCAATCCCGCGACCGCGACTTCCGCGACCGCCGGGTGAAGCGACAGGCAGCTCTCGATTTCGACCGGCGATACATTCTCACCTCCGGTGATGATGAGATCGTCAACCCGGCCGGTGACGAACAGGTCGCCGTCGGCATCCTTAAATCCGGTATCGCCGGTAAAGTACCAGCCGTCGCGGATGGCCTTGTCGTCGGCATCGGGGCGGCGCCAATAGCCATCGAAGGCCTCGTCGCCGGCAAGCAGCGCGATGATTTCGCCTTCCTCGCCCGGTGCGGCGATCTCAGCCACGGATCGGGCGCCGAGACGAACGACCCGAACCATTTGATTGATGCCGGCGCGGCCGGCCGAGCCGGGCTTGGCCGCCGCATTCTGATCGATCGTGACGGTGTAGATTTCCGAACTGCCATAGTGGTTGACGAACAGTTCCGGGCGAAACGCCGCATCGAGTTTTTTCAGCAGCGCATCCGTCATCGGCGCACCGGCAAAGCCGAGTTTGCGGACCGAGCTCACGTCGGCTTCGGCAAAGCGCGGGTGATGCACGAGATCGTGGTAGAGCGTGGGCACCAGATAAAGATTGGTGATGCGCTCAGAGGCGATCAGTTGCAGGGCGCGTTCGACATCGAACTGCGGCAGGCAGACGAACGCGCCGCCGAGGAGCGACATAGCCAATAGCGAACGCACGCCCATAGTATGGTAAAGCGGCATGACGCCCAGCGTGCATTCGCCGCGCCGATACAGATTTTGGGCGACATGGGCGACGGCTGCCGCGCGTTCGGCGCGATGCCGCCGTGGCACGCCCTTGGGGCGCGACGTCGTGCCTGACGTATAGAGCATGAGCGAGTAGGCTTCGGCATCGACCCGTGGCGTCGCATCCGCTGCTCTGGCTGCGACGAGTTGCGCGAAATCGATCGCTGAAGCGGCCGGACAGTCGATGGCTACGCGCGGCAGTCCAGCGGCGGCTTTGGCATTTGCCGCTGCTTGTGCAGACACCTCCTGAAAAATCAGTGCCCTGCCTCCCGAATTTTCAATGCCGAAGTCGATCTCATCCGGCTTGGCCCGCCAGTTCAGCGGCGTGACGATGAGGCCGGCGAATTGGCACGCCCAGTGAATGGTGGCCGCTTCCCAACGATTCTGTAGAACGGTAACGAGATGGTCGCCGGGTTTGAGGCCCAGATCGTCGAAGGCCGCGACCACCGCAGAAATCTTCGCGTACCACGCGCGATAGCTTAACCGGACGTCAGAATCGACAATGGCGAGGGCGTCGGGATCGCGTTCGACGCTCGCCAAGAAACTTGAGCCGAGGTCAAGCATCGGTGCCGTCCTCGCGCAACTCCTGCGCAGCGGCAAGCGCGGCTTTCACGATCGAGCCATAGCCGGTGCAGCGGCACAGATGGCCGGAGAGAAATTCGCGAATCTCCTTCTCGGTTGCCCGCGGCCGCTGGCGCAGCAAAGCGTCAAGCGACATCAGGATGCCCGGCGTGCAGAAGCCGCACTGCAAGGCATAGTTGGCGCGAAAAGCATTCTGCAGCGGCGACAGTTTTCCGCTGTCCGGTGCCAAACCCTCGACGGTGCGAATGTCCGCTCCGTCCACCTGAAACGCCAACGTCAGGCAGGAGCGCGCCGGCACCCCGTCGATCTGCACCGTGCAGGCGCCGCAAACGCCATGCTCGCAGCCGACGTGGGTGCCGGTTGCGCCGATCACGTGGCGAAGATAATCGCTCAACAGCATGCGCGGCTCGGCTTGGCCCGAAACTTCACGCCCATTGAGCGTGAAACGCAGGCGATGCGACGAGCCGGCGTTCAACCGCGGCATCGGTCCGCCTCCTCGATCGTCTGCCGTCCCAGGCGGCGCACGAGGTGTCGCCGGTATTCGGCCGTTGCGTGCACGTCATCGTGCGCCTTGAGGTCCGAGGCGAAAGCGTCGAGCGCATCATCGAGCGTAGGATCGTCCGGCGGCGGCAAGTCGCGGGCCGTCGGCCGGTCGGCAACGCCGCCGATCGCCAGCCGCGCCGTCCGTTGGTCGACGACAGCGGCGCAGGCGGTGATCGCAAAATCGCCATGGCGCCGACCCACTTCCCGGAACGCATAGCCGGTACCGGCGCGCGCGGCGGGAAAGCATACGGCTTCGATCATTTCGTCGGGTTCGCACGCAGTCGACATGATGCCGGTAAAAAAGCTCTCCGCGGACAGCCGTCGCGACCGCCGCCGGGAGCGCAGCTCGATGGCGCCGTTGAGAGCGGCCAGAACCAGCGGCAGCTCTGCGCTTGGATCGGCGTGCGCCACCGAGCCGCAAACCGTGCCGCGGCTGCGGGTCTGCGCGTGGCCGATCCAGGGCAGAGCCGCGGCGAGCAAGGGTTGGCGCGAAGCCAGCGCATGGTCCTCTTCGAGCGCGCGTTGACGGACCGTGGCTCCGACACGAATGTCTGTGTCGACGATGTCGACCCGATCCAGGCCGGATATTCGCATAATGTCGATGATGAGGCTCGGCCGGGCCATGCGCATGTTGAGCATCGGGATCAGGGTTTGCCCACCCGCCAAGATCCGAGCGTCCGTACCTTCCTCGTGCAGAGCTTCGAGCGCCTCCTCGATGCTTTCGGCGCGCACATAATCGAAGGCGGCCGGTTTCATGCCGTTACTGGCGGCTTTGTGAGCGCCGGTCTGAAGCCAGGCAAATGCACGGCGAGCTTGGCCGGCGTCGCCGGCAGCTCGATCGAATCGAGCGACAGCGCATCGGCAATCGCATTGGCGATACAGACCGGTGTCGACATGCAATTGCCTTCGCCGACGCCTTTGGCCCCAAGCGGCGTGAAAGGTGACGGCGATTCTCGGTGCAGGATCGTGGGCTCCGGCACTTCCATCGCGGTCGGGACCAAATAATCGGCAAACGAACCGGAGAGAAAACTGCCGTCCTCGCCATAAACATATTCTTCGTAGAGCGCCGCGCCGAGCGCCTGGGCAAAGCCGCCGGTGATCTGTCCCACAACCATGGCCGGATGCAGAATCTTACCGCAATCATGCATCGTCACATAGCGATCAAGCCGAACCGCGCCGGAGGTCGCATCGATCTCGACCCCGCAGAAATCGAAAATGAAGCCGTGGCACAGCGAACTGTTCACCTCGTCGGCTTCGGTCGGCGCGGTCAGCTCGGGCGGAGTCCAGAACACGGTTTCGCGGATGGTCTGATCGAGTTCGGCGGGAACCGTGCCTGGGGCCCAGTGGCCGGCGGCGGCCAGGCGCGCAAACGAAACCGCGTTGTCAACATTGCCGCGCGCGGCGACGCGGCCATTAGCAAACACGATCTCCCCCAGCGGAACATTGAGCTGCGTTGCCGCCAAACCGGCGAGCCGATCGCGCAAATTGATCGCGGCAAGCCGCGCGGCACCCGCTACGGCCGGCGCGAACCGGCTTGAATAATTCCCCGAGGCGATCGACCAGCTGTCCTTGCCGGTATCGACCTCGGTGATGACGCGAATATCCGAAGGCTTGAGCCCAAGCACGTCGGCGACGACTTGGGCGAGCACGGTGCGATGGCCCTGACCTTGCGGCGTCGATGCCACCACGACCGAGACGGAGCCGAGCGGATCAAGATTGATGGTGGCGGTCGACAGCGCGCCGTTCTTCGGCCCCGCGCGGCGCCGCTCTTCGGCAGTCAATGCGGTGGTGATGTAGCCCATATTCGAGACGCTCGGCTCGACCACGGCGGCAAAGCCGATGCCGTAGTGGCGGCCTCGGGCCCGCGCCGCATCGCGGCGCGCCAGCAATTCGCGCAGATCGCCGTCGCGTACGGCCGCTTCGAGCGTCGCGGGAAAGTCTCCGGAATCGAGGAGCGCGCCAGTCGCCGTCCGATACGGCATTGCGCCCGGCGGGATGAGATTGCGGCAAATGACATCGAGGGGATCGAGCCCAAGTTCCACCGCGATCCGGTGCATCAGCCGTTCAAGCGAATAATAGGCTTGCGGCCCGCCGAAGCCGCGGTTGAGCCCGGTCGGCGTTTTGTTGGTCAGGACAATGCGGTTGCGAATTTTGACGTGGCGGATGTCGTAGGCGCCGGTCAGATTGCCATGCATGCGGTAGAGCGTGGCCGGCTCCGGCGCGCGCAGATGCGCGCCGCAATCCTCAAGCTGGTCGAAGGCGAGCGCGGTGATGCGGCCGTCGGGATCGACGGCGGCCTCGAGCGTCGTCACGCGATTGGTGGCCGACACCGAGGCGCACAGATGCTCCAGCCGATCCTCGATCCATTTCACCGGCCGGTCGGCGACACGCGCGGCGACCGCGATCAAGATGATGTACGGAAAGATCGCCTGCTTGACGCCAAAGCTGCCGCCGGAATCCGGCGGCGTCCGCAGCCGCAGCCGGTTGCCCGTGACCTTGAGCGCCCGCGCCATGACCGGATGCAGGCTGAACGGCCCCTGGAAATTGGCGAGCACGTCATAGGCGCCCTCGCCAGGGTCGTATTCGGCAACGACGCCGTAGGTCTCGATCGGGGTGCAGGAATTCCGCGGATAGCGCACGTCGATGCGAATGCGGTGCGCGGCTTTCGCAAACTCTTGTTCCGGCTCGCCGTAGCAAAACGTCCGCTCGCCGATGACATTGCTGCCGACGGCAGAATGCAGGACCGGCGCATCCAGCGCAGTGGCAGCGACGGGATCCACAACGGCCGGCAGCTGGCGATAGCGCACCTCGATCAGTTCGAGGGCGTCTTCGGCGCGATAGCGGTCGGAGGCCACGACCACGGCGACCGGCTCGCCGACATAGCGCACCCGGTCGACCGCGATCGGCCAGCACTCGAGTGGCGCCTTCACGCCGACGACGAGACTTGATGTCAGCGCTGTCACGTCGCTGCCGGTGAGCACAGCGGCGACGCCATCGGCTGCGCGCGCAACGTCGCAATCGATGGCTTCAATGTCCGCATGGGCGTGCGGCGAGCGCAGGATGGCGGCCGCGAGCGTGCCGGGGCGCGTGCCTAGATCATCGATGAAGCGGCCCCGGCCGGTGAGCAGCGCCGCGTCTTCAAACCGTGGAACCGAGCGGCCGGTCCACTTTTCAGGGTCTTCGGCAATCGCCACGTCAAGTCGGCTCGCAGTTGTTATCTGTCGTTGGCAAGTTCGGTTTTTCTTCCGGCTTTGCCGCTAAGCCGGATCGGCTGCGGCAGCGACACGAGAATAGGCCGCGCCGACATCGGGTATCAAATAAGTTGCCAGGTGGGCATCAAGGGCGTCCATGGTCGCCTCGTCGGCGGGGCCGGCACGAAAGCCGACGAAGCCGTCCGGCCGCACCAGGATTGCCCCGCTGTGGGGAACGCCGGCTGCGGTCGCGTCGAATGGCGTGGTCGACGCATCAACAATCGAGACAAGTCCGTCCCAGCGCGCGCGCAGATTGTCCAAACGCGGTGCGTTGCTTGGCGCGATCAGATGGTGACGCGTGCCGCTCAGATAGCAGCCCGCGGGAAAGCGGGTTCCGGGTGACAGTCCGCCGACGACCGCACCAGCCTGACCGACCAGCGCACTGCCCACATACGACATGTCGAGCATACAGCGCCGGCGCGTGGCCGCCATGTCCTCGACCGGATCGGACGGCGGCGCGGCAGGCGTGCCGCCACTGTCACACATGCTGATCATATCCATCACGAAACCATGAACCTCGTCCGAGGCATCGAGCACATGCCGGTCGGCCATTCCGCGTTCGACAGCATAGCTGTCGAGCAGTGACGGCTTTGCTTCGCCGCGGACGACCAAAGCGAGCTTCCAAGCTATATCGGCCGCGTCCATGAACGCCGCATTGAGCCCCTCACCGCCGAGCGGGCTCGACAAGTGCGCGGCGTCGCCCAACAGGAAGCGCCGCCCGTCGCTGATGCGCTCCGCGGCCCGCATGTGCATTTTGAAATAGGATATCCATCCCAGATCGTGCAGGCCGAGGTCGACGCCGGCGCGGCTATCGAGCAACACTCCCAACTCGTGGGCGGTCGGAAGGTCGGGCCTTGTATCGGTCTCATCGCGATTGACGAAAATAAGCCAACGGTCGTCCGGCAGCGGCGAGAACAGCCCGAACCCGGTCGGCCCGACAATGACACGGCCGGATTCCGGCTGGCACGGAAGACGGATTTTGGCGTCGGCGACAATGAATCGGCCGTCGTAGGTTTCGCCGCCGAGATGCTCCTGCATCGAATGGCGGGTGACGCTGTGGGCGCCGCCTGCGCCCAGCACATAAGCGGTCGCCAAGTTCTCCGATCGGCCATCGGCTTCGAGCATCACACGCAGGCCAGCGGGACCATCCTCGATCGACTTTACCTCTGTGCCGTATTCAATCGGCACGCCGAGCCGCGCCAAATGTTCGCGCAGAATGGTCTCGGTGCGCCATTGCGGCAGGCTGCACTGAAATTCATACCTGGAGCCGATGCCGGCGAATTTCGTGCACGAGATTTCCCGCAAACCCGGGCCGAGCAGGTGAACTTGCCTGATGCGGACACCGGCGCGAAGAAACGGCTCGATCAGCCCACCCCGGTCGATGACTTCCAGTGTTGCCGGCTGGAGCGCCGTGCCGCGAGCCTCGTGGTGCGGCGTGGGCCTGCGCTCCACGACTCGCGGCGTGACGCCATGACGAAGGAGTTCGCAGGCCGCGAATAATCCGGCCGGACCAGCCCCCACGATCAAGACTGCGGCATCGCCGTGTTGGCCGGACTGCAGCGACACAAGTGTTCCCTCGAACCGCTCATCATTATTCGCAAGCGCGGCCTCGAACATTCTGCAACGGCGGCGGCTAAGTCAACCTGCTGCCACGCAAGCGAACCGGCACAATAGCAGTCACGCAGCGATTGGTTTTTATTCTGCTCGCATGGTGCTTATGATGAGGCTCTTGGCCGCGCTCGGCCGGCGACGTCGATCCAGCCCTCAGTCGCCGCCGGAGTTCTAGCTCGGAGAGTTAGCGTGCTTGAGCAAGCCCATGTCTTCGTCGATCAGCTTGCCAAACTGCTCGAACTCGCCGGCGTGGCCATCATCCTTGGGGGAATTGTCCTGGCCACAGCGGCGTTTGTCCGCGAGGGTTCGCGCACGGGAAATTGGCGCTCGGCGTACCCGCGTTACCGGTCCGATATCGGCCGTGGTATCCTGCTTGGCCTTGAATTGCTGGTCGGCGCAGACATTATTTCAACCATCACTGCTCCGCTTACCTTTGAGAGCGTCGGGCTCCTGGCGGCGATCGTCGGCATCCGTACTTTCCTCAGCTTCTCGCTGGAAACGGAAATCGAGGGCTGCTGGCCCTGGCAGCGGGCCGCCAAAGACGCGGGTACGCGCAGCGTTGCCGACTCTGAACGTTGAGCAGGCTCTAGATCGTCTGCCCGCGATGCTCCATCGAGAACACGTTGGCGTAGAGGTTCGCCACCCATTGCTGGCCCTCTTGGGTGACGCGAAGGTAGCGCAGCGCATCGACGGTATAAGGCTGCACCTTCTCCCAAAAGAATTGCGGGTAGTTTGCCCGCAGATCAGCGGCGCTGTTGTAATTCAGCTTCTTGGTCATCCCGGTCTCGCGGAATTCGTTGAACAGAGCGGGCTGCTTGCGCAAATAGTTGATGTCGGCGAGCTGGCCGATCAAATCCGCCGCGCGCACCAGCCCGGGATAGTCGCCGGTCGGCTCGTGTTGTTCTTCATCGGGAACCGGGAAGCGGGTGTGCTCGATGTTGGCCTCAATCTCGTCAGTGTCGAGATGGATGAGCGCCTTGCTGAAGCGCTCGCGCACGAACAGCTTGGACCGGGCGACGTGATAGGGCGTCATTGACGCGTCGGTGGAGCCCTCCGGGACGCTGACCGTATCGCCGGCCATGTTGCTGACATAGCGGCCGTCGCCGTCGCCGCGGCAGATGCCGCGAACGTAACCGATATCATGGCAGAGCAGCGACACGGTGAAGTGCAGCCAATCGCGCGGCGTGACGCCGCCGACGCTGATATGCCGGCCGCGCAGAATCTCCTGGCCGACGAGCGTGACCATGATGGTGTGGTTGACGTCATGATAGGCCGCGTCGCTGGTCGCGATGCTTTCGAGCGCAAGCTGCGCGACAAAGCTGATGACGCCGGGATAGGCCGGCTCCAAATGCTCATAGGTGCGGTGGTACATCATCCGCAGCTGTCGGATGAATGCTTCAATGACGATCAAGGTCGGATTGAACATCGCTGCACCGCCTCATCGCGCTGATTGTCGACAAAAAATGATGCTAGCTCGGCGTCGCCCTCAATGGATGCCAACAGCCGGACCTGGTCCGGATTTCAATGATGTCACTATATCAGCCGCCGCAGGCTTTGCGCTCTTTAGATTATTGGTTCCAGAGCCGGTTCGTCATGCTGCGTGTTCCCGACAAGACCGACCAGCAGAGAAGCGGGTGCCGGCCACCTGGCACGGCAACGCGCGATTTTTGTCAAAACAAGCTCAAGTCGTGCGCGTCAGCCCGCCGTTGACATAGAGCGTCTGCCCGGTGACGAAGCCCGCGTCGTCGCTAGCGAGAAACGACACGGCGCCGACCAGATCCGACACCCGCTCGCCGCGCTTGATCGATTGCATATTGGCCATCAGGTCGAACAACGCTTCCTTGGACATGCCGCCAGGAATTTCCTGCTCGGCCAGTGTGCCGGGTGTGCGTGTGAGACCGGGCGCGATAGCGTTAGCGGTAACGCCGTGTACGCCGAACTCGGTGGCGATCGAACGGGTGAAGCCGATGACGCCGGCCTTGCTGGTGATGTAGTGAATCAAGTTCGGAACAAGGAGGCTGACCGTGTCGGAAGCAATATTGACGATGCGGCCCCAGCCGCGTTGGCGCATGCCACGGGAAAAGGCCTTGGTCATCAGGAACATGGAATCGAGATTGACGGAAAGCACGCGGCGCCAGTCGTCGAAGGTGATGTCGTCGAAAGGCTGCATCGGGTAGATGCCGGCGTTATTGATCAGGATGTCGCACTGGCCGCCATTTCGCTCGACGGTCTCCTTCAGCTCGGCAACGCTGGCCGGATCGCTGACATCGCATTGGACCGCCGCACCCTTGCCGCCGACATTCGCAATCAGTTGCAGCGTTTGCTCCGCCTTGGCGCGGTCGGCAATGACGATCAGCGCCCCCTCCTCCGCCAGCCGGACCGCCGACGCCTGACCGATGCCGGACGCTGCGCCGGAAATAACGACCGTCTTGCCCTGGTGCCTTTGCGTCATTGAACGACCTCCCCGTTTTCCGCAAGTGTTGTTCGCATCGGGCAATTGTTCGCATATAACTGGGCTCGAGGTGAAGGCTCCGCGCGCCGGCGGCCGTCACCATCGATGCGGCAAGAGGCAACAGGGAGTGCGGCTCGTGACCAGCGGCAAGGACGACGAGGAATTCTTCCGGCAGCGGGGTTTTGGCATCAAGATCGGCTTCGGCGAGCGGCCGGCGCTGATCCTGATCGACATGATCAAGGGCTTCACCGATGCCGCGATGCCGCTCGGCGCCAATCTCGACGGCCAGATCGAAGCGCAGAAGCCGCTCCTGGACATCGCCCATGAGCGCGGCATCCCGGTGATCTTCTCGACCGTGATCTACGAGGAAGAGGACATCAAGGACGCCGGCATCTGGGCGCTCAAGCAGAGCGGCGCGCGGACGCTCACGGCGGGCTCGGAGGCGGTCAAGGTCGACCCGCGCTTGCACATGCAGCCGAAGGACATCCTGCTGGCGAAGAAATATGCCTCGTGCTTCTTCGGCACCGATCTGGTGCCGCGGCTCAACGCGCGACGCGTCGACACGTTGATCATCACCGGCTGCACCACCTCCGGCTGCGTGCGCGCCACCGCCGTCGATGCGGTGCAGAACGGCTTTCGTCCGATGGTGGTGCGCGAAGCGGTCGGCGACCGCTCGGTGGCGGCCCACGACCAGAGCCTGTTCGACCTCAACGCCAAATATGCCGATGTCGTGTCGCTCGACGAAACGCTGCAGTATTTGAAAACCGTCGGCCACAACCGGCCGGCGTGACTAGTGCGTGGACGACTTCCGCTGTGGGGCCAGAAGCTGTCATCATCCCCTCATCGCACGGAAAGCTGAAAGAACAATGAGCTTGAACGTGATCGGTGGCTGCCCGTTTTCAGCTGTATTGCGCAGGAGGGACTTATTTCCCGGCAATCAATGCTTATGTTTGTTGTTCTCTCTGTAGTGCCGATCAACGCGACGAAAGACGGATTGTTCTTGCGACAAGATAGCCGCACAGGAGCCAATCACAGATGAATTCAGATCAGGCCCGAGAACGGGCAGAAAGAAGTTTCAAAAGGGAAGAGCGCGCGCAAGATGCTCGAAAGGCGATGACAGAATATGAATGTCAAGCTCTAGCCACTCGCGAAAAGACCGCACGTTTGAAGGAGCTTCGACTAGCTAGAGAAGCCGAGACGCGATCGGTCATAGCTCTTTGAACGTCGCTGCTCTTCACAGGAGCTCTGTGGCGAACCCGTACCCCGCGCTCACGCGCGCGGGACCTTTCTTTCCACAACCCAACCAACGTCGAAGCAGCCGAAATAATTTGTTCGACGGAGCACAAAAAAGCCCGGGACGAAATCCCGAGCTTTCGTCGTTTCAGTCGAGGGTGGATTTAGTAGTCCATACCGCCCATACCACCGCCGGGCATAGCCGGGACCCCACTGTCCTTCTTTGGCCTTTCGGCCACCATGGCCTCCGTGGTGATCAGAAGTCCGGCGATTGACGCCGCATTTTGAAGGGCCGCCCGAACAACCTTGGTCGGATCGATGATGCCCTTGGCGACGAGGTTTACATACTCGCCGTTCTGGGCGTCGAAACCGTAGGCGTACTGATCCTTCTCAAGGATCTTGCCGACGATCACCGAGCCGTCTTCGCCGGCATTGGAAGCGATCTGACGGGCCGGAGCGGAAAGCGCCTTGCGGACGATCTCGACACCGGTCTTCTGGTCGTCGTTGTGCGTGCGCACCTTCTTGAGCACCTCGCTGGCGCGCAGGAGAGCAACACCGCCACCGGGAAGAATGCCTTCCTCAACTGCTGCGCGGGTCGCGTGCATGGCATCATCCACACGGTCCTTGCGCTCTTTGACCTCGACCTCGGTCGCACCGCCGACCCGGATTACGGCGACGCCGCCCGCAAGCTTGGCCAGACGCTCCTGAAGTTTCTCACCGTCGTATTCCGAGGTGGTCTCCTCGATCTGCGCCTTGATCTGGCCAACGCGCGCTTCGATGGCCGATTTCTTGCCGGCGCCGTCGATAATCGTGGTGTTCTCCTTCTCGATCGTCACCTTCTTGGCGCGGCCGAGCATGTTCAGCGTGACCTTGTCGAGTTTAATGCCAAGATCCTCGCTGATCACCTGACCGCCGGTAAGAATCGCAATGTCTTCAAGCATGGCCTTGCGACGATCACCGAAGCCGGGTGCTTTCACCGCCGCAACCTTGAGGCCACCGCGCAGCTTGTTGACGACCAGCGTAGCCAAAGCCTCGCCCTCAATGTCTTCGGCGACGATGACGAGCGGCTTCGAGGTCTGTACAACCGCCTCGAGTAGCGGCAACAATTCCTGCAAGCCTGAGAGCTTTTTTTCGTAGATCAAGAGATAGGGGTCGTCCATCTCGACGCGCATCTTTTCGGCGTTGGTGATGAAATAGGGAGAAATGTAACCGCGATCGAATTGCATGCCTTCGACGACGTCCAATTCGGTTTCGAGGCTCTTGGCCTCTTCGACCGTGATGACGCCCTCGTTGCCGACCTTCTTCATGGCATCGGCGAGGAACTTGCCGATTTCAGAATCGCCATTGGCGGAAATTGTACCGACCTGGGCTATCTCTTCGTTCGATGTAACCTTCTTCGAATTCTTTTTCAGGTCCTCCACCACTGCTTCGACCGCAAGATCGATGCCGCGCTTGAGATCCATCGGGTTCATGCCGGCGGCTACGGCCTTGGCGCCTTCCCGTACGATCGCATGCGCAAGAACCGTGGCGGTCGTTGTGCCGTCACCGGCATAGTCAGATGATTTCGAGGCGACCTCACGCACCATCTGCGCGCCCATGTTCTCGAACTTGTCCTCGAGCTCGATCTCTTTTGCGACGGTAACGCCGTCCTTGGTGATGCGGGGCGCCCCGTAAGACTTGTCGAGCACCACATTGCGCCCCTTGGGGCCGAGTGTCACCTTCACCGCATGATTGAGTATGTCGATACCGCGCAACATTCGGTCGCGCGCATCAACCGAAAATCTAACTTCCTTGGCAGACATTTTGCTTCTCCGTAAATTTCTGTTCCGGTGATAGGAATGCTTAGGCGGCTTTCTTCTTGGCCACCGTTTCCTGGAGTACGCCCATGATGTCGCTCTCCTTCATGATCAAGTAATCGACGCCGTCGAGTTTGACTTCGGTTCCGGACCATTTTCCGAACAACACGCGGTCACCGACCTTCAGGTCGATCGGGATCAGCTTGCCGCTCTCGTCGCGGCCGCCCGGGCCGACGGCGATGATCTCGCCTTGCGAGGGCTTTTCCTTGGCGGTGTCGGGGATAATGATGCCGCCGGCGGACTTCGCTTCGGGATCAAGACGCTCGACAACAACACGATCGTGCAGTGGGCGGAATTTCACGGGTGTTCTCCTGCGGTTTCCTCAAAAAGTCTGGCGGATTTGCAAGGCTAAGCGTTATTTCGAAGGTGTTTCGCGATCGGTCCGGTATTGAGGGACGTTGCGATCAATTGACCTTATTGAATGCCTTGGAAACGCCTGTGTTGATTGTGCTGGCAGCCTCAGTCGCCATCTGCTGAGCGAGCGCGCAAAGTTCCTTATTCTGCGTGGACACGAGCTCGAATTGCTTACGCACCTGCGCGGTCGACAGCTCGATAAGCTCCGACGGGGACTTCGCACTCAACAGCTCTTGGATGGAGTCAAAGGCGGTTCGCGTGTTGGTGCGGGCAATCGCGAAAAGCTTGCGATTGTAGTCGGTGGCACGCTTGATAGCAGCCTCGTAGGTATTTTCGAGCAAGTCGGCCGCTTCCTCGCTGGCGACCTTGGCCTTCGCGTAGGTGTCCCTGGTTTGCTCGACGCCCTTTTCGGCCATCTCACGAAATGCCGCCGGCATTTCCACATTCGGCAGGTTGAATTTTGGTATGTCGAATTTCGGCATGCCGTGGTCAGGCGGGGTAAACGATGAGGCGGCGCGCTCCGTAGTCTTGGCTTTGTGGGCAGCAGTAGTGGTTTCGGTCATGGCACTTGTCCTTTAGAGGGCGGGTTTTAGGTGAACTCCTGACGCCGCCCTTAACGCCAGATGCCTGTAGAAAAGTGTTTAGTTCGGCCCTCGTTGCGACTTAGACGCTATCGTCCGGTTCGTCGGCTGATCTATTTTCCTGATGCACTCCTCGAAACTCGGAAAAGGTCCGGAAGAAAGGGCGCCGTCTTCCTCAATCGCGTACCAGCCGTGTTTGATACCGCGCATGTCGGATTTGTTTTCGCTGATATAATAAGGGACGGCCATTGTGGCGCTCGAACTTGCATGGCTTCGCCTTTCGACGAGACGCAGGCGTTCATGGCGCCCGCTCGCGAACCAAACCCTATTTGGAGTGGTCATTTGTGCCGACCGACGGCACCAGGGCTGCCAATATGGGGACCGGGGACTTCGGTACGTCGCCGATTTTCGGGCAGCTCTCGGACAAGCCGTTGCTTGCCAGTGTCTAAACACTTGGGGTGTCGGAACGTAAAGCACAATGCCAGATTGAGATATTTGCCGACCAAAAAGCGGTTTCTTTGCTGCCGGCATCGTCGCCCATTTTCGGGGCCGGAAGCCGCGGCGACGCCGGCAGAAAATTCGCGATAAGGGATTCTGACGTCTATCTAACGGAAATCGATGGATCGCAACACCACGGGTCGATCAGCCTGTGCCTGCTCTTCGAAGAACTTACGCGATGCTCGCTCCTCAATTGCCTCGCGCAGCCGGATAAATTGATCAGCCCGCTCATCAGGCTTGACGTCACGCCTACCGTCAAGATCGTCCATTGCCGCAGTGCTGATCGCGCACAGAATTACCTTGCCCTGATTGAGCATCGTGAACTCAAAGATCATCCGATTGAAGTCGTACCCGCGGACCTCGCCTCGCTGCAGCATTGCAATCTCAATCGTGTAAGGATTCCATTGTGGCATATCGACAGGTCGATGTCTGTCTAGATCCGATGAGCAGGAATTAGTTGGGGTAGCGTGTTTGGCACCACGACAGCGTCTATTTGTCTTGTTCTCGTTGTACAATACGCCAGGCCGTTTCCAACGAGTTGAAAACTGCAAACCGTGAATTTTATACGATTCAGGAAGCGTGACGTGCTGCAGATAAAAAACCCCGGCCGACGAAAGGGCCTTTGTCGGCCGGAGCTTCTATCCCGGTACGGTGACGCGAAGCATACGTACAAGACCGTTCCGGTAACGGCTAAGAGCTATGCTCTCGGTAGCGTTCAGCCACCGGATATCACACGAACGTGCGCGCTCGCTTCGGCAGAGCTGATCGCTCATCACAGCCGGCTGAAGTTCGGCTGTTTCTCGGGCTTTAACTACCAGCGTCTTCCCCAATTTCCTCTCCAACTTCTGCGCCATCCGCCGCCGCCGCGAACGAGCCTGACGACCAATAACAGTAACACTGCGCCGATCGTGGCGTTGGCGATCGCCGAGATAATGCCCGAACCAAGGTGGAGGCCGAGTTGCGGAAGGAGCCAATCGCCAATGAAGGCACCGACAATTCCTATGAGGAGGTCGCCGATGATTCCGAACCCCGTGCCTTGCACGATTTGCCCGGCCAGCCATCCGGCAACGAGACCGACCAATAATATGATCAGGAGACTTTCGCCCGACATGTGCATCTTCATATCCTCCAGTGTCATCAAACCGCTATCGGCGCGATTGCGCGCGGTTTCCTCGCATCGCAGTGCGATCCGCTTGAGGCAGATGGAACGCCGCGAATCTCAGCCGCGCCTTTGGTTGAAGTACAATGAGGACGGAGCGGGCCGCCCTCACTGCTTAGCAAAGATGATTTCCGCTTCCGACTTAGGCAGCAATCACCGCTACAATTGTCAAGGTGCGGGGATCCACGATCAGAATTTCATCGCCGACCAGGATATAATCATAGCCGCGATATTGCGGGGCATATTCCAGGACCGAAACAGGCAAATCATAACGATGAACTGTTCCTGGAATAATCGTACCGACCGTGGTTGAGAACTGCACGTTGGTCAGGCGCTCGGCCTTTCCACTCCGCAGCGTGTCGCGAATTTTCGTATGTTGCTCGGTGGACAGCGCAGCGGGCGCGCCCGGCTTCGTTTCGTCTTTGGCCACAGTGGGAGCCGGGTGAGAGTTCGGCGACTCCGAAGTTTGCCCGGCGCTTCCCTGTCCAGTGGTCTGGGGCTTGGCGGCGGCCGGCGCCTCGGCGTTCACCGCTGGCTTCTCCTTCATCGGCGCCTGCGCGGTTGGCGCCGACGACGTCCGCGGCAGATTGCCCGGGTGCTGCTCCATCTTACCGGCCGGGGCTTTCTCGTCGTGTTTCGAGGCAGCCGGCGTTTCGCGGTTTTCCTTCGTGTCTTGCGCCGACGCCAATCCGGCGCCCGCCATGAGCGCAGCGGTGGCAACGGTGACCAGCAAAGTCCTTCTTGCGGTATTTTTCATCATAGTCTCGAATGAAATCTGATACGACATGTGACTTTCCTTTTTTGTATTGATGGTCAGTAAATCCCCATGTCGAGGCGAATACTGGTCAAGACGGCTCATTCGAGAATTTGTAATGTTCAATTTGCGCGCTGACGCACGGGGCGCGATCTTTTTCGTCTAAGTGAGCAATTTTGAGCGGAAAGCTGCCGCCAGAGAGCGGACGATAAAATATAGTTGGCAAATTAAAGAATGCGCTGCTGGCAACTAAGGCCAGCATCATCGAGGGAGAAGTCCCATGGAATTGATCCTGATTATCGTCATATTGGTGCTGCTCTTCGGTGGTGGTGGCGGATATTGGGGCCGCCGTCGAGGTTTTTGGTGATCGAATCTGTTCGTTGAGAACATCTCATCACGGCTTTTGCGTTCTGTCGCCATTCGGTCGGCTCGGACTGTTCTGCGGTTTTTCGTCCTGCCGGCGATCATGACGATGGGATAATGAGGCACTCGCGCGCGTTCAAATCGTTCATCACCGGCCAGCCGCCGCTTGGAGCTCACGTCATTCGATATTTCCGCGCCCGTGTAGCTTCGAGGAGACATGGAAGCGCCACCGTCGTCGTCCCACTGCGCAATAGCAACAGCGTGGTCGGTCGCATCAGCTTGATGGTTTTTTCTTGAGGTCATTTATTAAACGTGGGGTGCGTGACCGTCCTTTAACTGTGGAGGACGGAGGGATGGGCGTTTTGGCGGGCTTGGACGAACATTCCGCGATCAAACGGCCGCAACGGAGCCGCCGTTTGATTTCGGCGGCAAGCGTCTTTCGGCGTCAGTCAATGAAGACCGGGCGCCATCCGGCGTTCCATGGGTGATCGACACCGTCGTGCCGCGTCGGCTCCTCATGACTTCCACGCGAGCGTCAAGCTGCTTGGCGAGCGTCTCGACGATGATCGTGCCCAGTCCTGGACGTGGCTTATCCGAATCCAATCGGCCCTCCGGGCTTCCAATCCCGTTATCGGAAACCGTAAGTCTCCAGCTCGTTTCAGCCGCCTCATGGGCAATGACGAGCACACCAGCGGCCGCATCGCCGACGAATGCATGTTTGAACGCGTTGATCACGAGCTCGGTGACAATGAGACCAACACTTAGCGCCTCCGCGGATGAGACCGTGCCGCCGTCTGTCTGGACCTCCAATGAGATCGGACAACTGTCGTCCGTCATCGACGCTGCCAGGGTCTGGGACAATCGAGAGAGATAAGGGCCGATGTAGACCGGATCGCCGGGGCTTGCGGCCAGCAGCTGTTGCTGGACTGCCGCGACCGACATGAACTCGCTGATGCGCGTCCCTAAGGTGCATCCGCGTCTCCTCCGATTGCACCGTTCGAGCTTTGAGGAGAAGGATGCCCGCGATGATCTGCAGGCCGTTTGCAACGCGATGCTGCATTTCCTGCAACAGCAGTTCCTTCTGCCGTAGAAGCTCCGCCATCTCCCGTTCGGCGGCGCGCCGCTCGGTTACATCTTCGATCGTCAGGAGAATGAGCTTGCCAGCATTCCTTTGACCGACCACCTCCCGCGCGTTCAGGAGCATCGAGCGCCGCCCGATTCCGGGAAATTCGCGCTTGATCTCGTAACCCTCCATCACGGTGTGCGGCGCCGCGATATTTTCGAGCAGGAACCGAAGCGCGGGAATATTCCACTGTCCGTTGCCCAACGCGTAAACCGCACGATCCTCGATGTTTTGACGAGTCATCCTGAACGTCTGACAAAAAGCGCGGTTCGCAGTGACGACACGCAAATCCTGGTCGAGGACAAGAAGGGGATGCCGGATCGCATCTACGATCCCCTGGGCGAGCGTGTGCACATCATCGATGTCGATGAGCTGTGGGCTGTTGGCCGAGGCCAAGGAGCCCGCGGGAGGCCGGCGCTCTTGATAGTTCAACGTTTCCATGTCTAAACCCTCACCAAAAGTGACCAACTCGTTCCCGCGACGAGCGGTCGGCCACGAATTCTCAAGCACTCCCCCTTCACCCACCCGCGAAGTAATGATCGTGACAACCTGCTGTCGCAGAGTGCAGAAGAACAGGTCTCTTTAGTGATGAAAGCCTATTGCCAGGGCGAAGGCTGTGCAAAATCGCTCATTACGCGGCTTTTGCCGGCCCGCCGGCGGCAAGGGTCGCGCCGTTGAAGGCGATCAAGAGTTTTTGAAAAGGAAACGAAGATTGCGCGGCGCCCGTCAGCCGCTGAACGATAGCACGGCCAAGAGGCGGTCAAGGCGACGCGCCGCCGACGGGGTCTCAATCTGCAATTTGCGCATACGGGCTTTATCCCTCAAGAAAATGACCGAATGCAGCCAGCGGCCGAACACGGTCGCAAATAATCTTGGCAGTCGCCAGCATTGGCACAGACAGAATCGCTCCCGGAATCCCCCACATCCAGAACCAGAACACGAGCGAGACGATGACGAGGACAGGATTGAGGGTAAATCGTCTGGCCAGAAGCATCGGCGTTAAAGTCTGCCCTTCGACCAAATGCAATGCAACGTAAAGCCCCGCCGGAAGCAGTGCTTGCCAGAGCGTGTCAATCGTCAACAGGCCAGCGAGAAGAAAGATCAACACGCCCAAAGCAGTCCCGAGGATCGGCACATAGTTCAGCAGAAATGCTACTGTCCCCCAGAGGATCGGATCGCCCACCCCCGTGAGCCACACCGCCAATGCCATAACGATACCCACTCCCGCATTCATGATCGTGATCGTGACCAGATACGCCGAGATGTCTTGTTCGATTTGCCGCGATATTTCGACGACTTGGCGCTTGCTGCTGAAGTGTGGAAGTATCTCGACGAGGCGGTGCAAGAAGATATCGCCGGACACGAGAAGGAAAAAAAGAAACAGCACCGTCGTGAAAAAGCCGCTGGCAAAGTTTCGGGTTCCGGTGAACAGCGTCGTCAAAACAGCTGCGCCTCGCTCAGAGACGGCCCCATTTGCTGATGGTCCTGTTCCGCCAATATCTTCCACCTGCTGCAAAAACAGTTGCAGTGTATTGATAGGCACCCGCGTGAAGCTCAGTCGCTCCTCAAGCCGAGGAATGCCCTCCGGAAGCTTGGCTGCCCAGGTACGGGCCGGGCCTGAAATCGCCGTCCCCAAGCCGACGATCGTTCCGAATAGGGCGAGGATCAGCAGCAGCGCCGCCGCCAATCGCGGTATGTGCAATCGCTCCAATACGCGCAGTGCTGGCTGCAACAGGAGCTTGAGAACGACAGCAAAGACCAACGGCAACACGATCTCTCGCGCGACAAAGGCTGTCGCCAGCATCGCAAGAACGAAGAGGCCACCAAGGAATATGGCTTTCGAATCAGAGGACGGCGGCGGCTCCTCCGGCTGTCCCGGCGCCACAATATCGGTCTCCTGATCGGTAGGTGATATCATCCACAACAGCTTCGGTGTCTGTCTCCCCAGCTTGAAACCTTGGGGAATCTGCCGGCGGATCCCGTTTCAAGGCGACGCGACCTGAAAATGAAGAAGCCGCCCGGAATTTATGTCAGATACTTTCGCTGACCCAACGTTGTTTGCAGTATGTTTATCTTTGTGAAACCAGCATCGATTCCCACTGCGGCCTATATCGAATTCTACATCTGCGATCCTTCGCGCGGCTCGATTTGCCAAAACCCCGCCCTGCCGCACGGCACTGACCCGCGACCGCGGGAGGGAAATGATCGATTACTGCTGTGAGATGCTCTGCGCTGGGGCGTCGAGCGTGAGGGCTGCGGTTGCATCCCCTTGCGCATGCAGCATCTTATCATGATTGTCAGTCATCCATTGCGCATTGTCCGCGAGCTCGGTGAAGCTTCGTTCGAGCCCTTGAAATTCGCGCACGGCGTCGGGGCCGTTCGCCATCCTCAGCAATTTGGAATATTCGATCGCCTTGGCGCGATATTGCTCGGCGGTGAACATTGACGAGCCTTTCTTTTCGGCACCCCTTACCGATCAGTATAGGCCTGATGACCGAACAGGGTCCGTACCAAATTGCTCACAAGTCACGCTTATGGAGGTGAGGTGCATCGAGGTCAGACACGCGAACGTGTCCGCGTGGTGTGCAACTCTTGGCAGCGATCCCGCGTTGTCAACGTACTCACAACAAAAATGTTTTTGTTGAAACCATAGGACCATCAAATGATTCACAGAACACTCATCGGTCTCGCTGCCGTGGTCGCCCTCGGCTGCGTGGCAGCGGCAACGAATGCGTTGGCTGCCGACCATCAAGGCGGTAGTCATGGCAACGGCGGACGTGCGGCGGCCGGACATGCACCGGGCGGACATTCCGTGGCTAGCTACTCCGGTGGCGGTCATGTCGCCCGGTATGGCGGCGGCAACCGCGCTGGAACGATTTACAATGGACCGGTCTACGACAGGCCGATCTATAACCGCTGCGCTGGTTACGACCCTGTCTACGGTGGTTGCGCCGGCTATGGCGTTCCGCTTGTCGGCGGTGTGGTCGATAGCCTCTTGGGTGGTTACGGTCCCTATTGAAAGCGACCGGCGCGGACTTGAATCACAGCGGCCGCCTTCCCGATTGGAAGTGCGACCGCTGATGGCGCTCACAATTATGAGGGTGTCTCGGAGTCTGCCACCAATCTCGGCCGTGGTCCGTCAAAGATGCTCAGCCGCAACGTTTCGCAATATGTCCGGGGCGCAACGACTCGCTGCCCTTTTGCTTTTCGATAGTGTCATGGTTTGAATTGTGATCGAGCTTTAGCGCTTCGGCGCCGGGTGTTTTTCTAGCCATTTGTTTATTAAGCCATAAGCCTGCAGTTCCGCTTTTTCACGTGGCCCGGTCATGACCTTCCCGGCCTTTTCAATGCCGGCAGGATGAATGGCTACGGACCATTGTTCTCGTTCGATCCGAGCGCGGATGGTATATCGTATGCCTCTGTATTCCACAGGAGGAGTTTGCACGCGAGTGGTTTCCCACATCTGTATCGAATTGCTCACTCCGAACGGCGGTGGATCGATCGCCCGAAGCCCGCATCTGGGAGGGATTTATGCGGTAAAGCGCGTCAGCATGACGCCGGCCGGATATTTTTTTTGCGATTGAATTGCTATATACTGCGCCTGCCTTGACCGCCGTCGTTCGGAAAAACGAGCCGCTTCGTGAAGAAAGTTAGGACGGTAGCGTTCGATCCAAAGATATTTCTCGCCAAAGTAGGCGATGGAAAAGCAATATCGAAATATCAGAAGGATCAGATTGTTTTTTCGCAGGGTGACCCTGCAGACGCGGTTTTTTACATCCAGACGGGCAGGATCAAGCTCACCGTCGTTTCTGAGCGCGGCAAGGAAGCAGTCGTCGGAATTCTGGAGCCGAGGCACTTTTTTGGCGAAGGGTGCCTTAACGGTCACCCGCTGCGGGTCACAACGGCCACGACGATCGGTCAATCCGTGATTACGCGCATCAACAAGGCGGCAATGATTGCGATATTGCACGAGCGGCCGGAATTTTCCGAATTGTTCATGGCGGATCTGTTGAATCGGAACAGTCGAATCGAAGAGGACCTAATCGATCAATTATTCAATTCCAGCGAGAAACGGCTGGCGCGGGTGCTTCTGCTTCTGGCGAATTTTGGCAAAGAAGCTACGGTTGAACCGATCATCGGAAAGTTTAGTCAGGAAACCCTAGCGGAGATGATTGGCACGACCCGATCGCGCGTGAGCTTTTTCATGAACAAGTTTCGTAAATTGGGCTATATCGAATACAATGGTAAATTAGAAATCCGCAGCTCCCTGTTGAACGTCGTCTTGTACGACAAGCCTGAGATTAGGAAGAACGACGCCGGCGACGAACCGAGCTAGCGTCGCAGCTCTCAGGCAAGCGAATGGAATTTGTGGTACCGAGACCAAAGCACAAGGACGCGTCGAAAATTTAAATTGCAGCATAGGCCGCGCCCTCTCGATTAAAACAAGGTTGGCACTCTGTTCGGCCACTATTGAGGTCGCCTGTGCGTATAGCCGCAATTTGTCGGCCAACATGAGAAAACAACATGAAAGACGCACATAACAAGGCGGCGGAAATTCACGAGTCCGCTGCAAAGTCCCATCGTGCCGCAGCCGAAGCTCATGGCAAGAATGACCACGTCAAAGGTAAGGAGCATTCAAGCCAAGCCCAGCAGCACGCGCAGAACGCGAACGAGCATTCGAAAACGGCGAATACTAAAAGCGCCCAACAGAAGTAATCACCTCCATCGGGAAGCTGGCGATCGCGTCGGCATCCCGGTGGGCCCGTCCAAATCCCTCCCGGAAGTTTGCCTCGCGGCTTCAATCCGCCATCCTCCGTCCCGCCGTAGCGTCCCACGCGAATGGCTATGGACGAAGCGTGGAAAAGTGGTGCCGCACCGCGGACGCGAGGAGTCGATGAAGCGCCGACGTCGGAAGCTGGAAGAACCAGGTTGCTGGTCCTATTGAGGCTTCCATTCCCGGGCTAACCTCTGGGCTTCGGCGATTTGTGAGGCCGTCATGTGTTTGGCGACCTGATCGCGATACCATAGTTGATCTGAATTATCCTTTTCCCCGTTGTGACTTGCTGCAACAGGAAGCGCATCTATTTTTGCACCAATGATCGCGGCGGCAATGTCATACCATTTGTAGGCTTGAGTATAATCTGTCGGGATGCCGCCGCGGCCCTCATAAAGGCCTGCCAACTTCATTTGGGCAGCCGCGTTTCCTCTATCGGCGGCTCTGCGCCACCATTTCATTGCAATGACGTAGTTGCCACTCAGTCGCGCGCTATCACCGCATGTCTCAATCGCAATGGAAACAGCGTCGCGAACGTCACGCTGGGTCGATTCTGCGAATTGAGCTGTCCGTGAAAGCCAGTCAGCAGAAGCACATGACGTCTCATCGATTTGTTCATCCACTCGTTGCGTGTGCAACGAGGTTTGCGCGTATGAAGCATGTAAGCCGAGAAACAGAGGTAGGGCGGTCAGCACGAAAAGTCGGTTCATTTGCGTTGCCTGCTGCGACTTACCAAACCAGGAAGTGAGCCGGTTTCTTTGCATCTAGAGCCTAGAACTAGTCTCCTGGCCCCGACGGCTGACCTTTCCTGGGTAATACGTGAACGGATGGCCGGGACCGCCGGTCCCATGCCGTTCAACGCGGCCTTCTTTGAAGAGGTGCCGACAGGTCGAATTGACCTGCTGTTGATAGCCCATGCGACCGAACATAGATTTGGCGAGGGCTAGTTCGGTCAGACCAGGCCTACGCGACACAAGCTGCTCAATATCGTCGGCTAACGCTACATCGCCACTACGGTCGGCACCGCCGTGCGCAATGGAGCTCACTGAGATGCAGCTTTGGCTTCGACCAATTTCGCTGCGCACGCCCTGGCCAGCTCGTAGTCGGAAGAGGTAGCTCCCGGCCGTGTCGCCCAGCCACCCTTCTCCAAGTACTGGCCCTGTTCCCAATTGGAAGAAATCTTTTGCAGGACTACCAGATTTGCTTTCGCATCGCCGTCCTGCAGGAATTTCGCGACGCAGATCGGTGTGAGGACCGTCACGACGGCGGCGTCGGCCCGGTCAGCCGCAAGCTTGTTCGCCGTTCCGCCGGTCACCCAACCGCCCCAAGAAAATCCGATGACCATCGACCCGACAGCGCCGATAGCGATTCCCTGTAGGAGACGAGTCCGCGACTCGCCCTGCAGAATTGATGGAACTTGCATGGCTTTTGGCCCTTCGATCAAACGGGCGCGCAGTGCGCAAGCGCGCACGGCAACGCCGATTTCGACATTCGTAGATGCTTCACATTGGGGCGTCTGAGCAAAACTGCTCACTTCGGCAGAAAAAGCGAGACTTCGCATTTTTGATTTCGCGCTGGAAACATCCTGCGCCTGGGCTCGCTATTTGGGCACATCGTCCCCACTTGAAAAAATACATTCTCCAATCGACGATCAAATTGCTCCACACAGGGTGCCAACAGCCTGAGGAAGGAAACCCGCATGTTTAAACCCACGCAATATCGTGCCAAAGCCACCGAATATGGCGAGTTGGCAAACACATCAACCGGTTCGGAGCAAAAACGCGATTTTCAAAAACTCAAACAGAAATTCGCTTTGCTTGCAGATAACGAGCAGTGGCTTGCAGATAACTATCAAAACACCGTGCACGCCGAACAGGACCGATCATTCGACGAGACCCTTGCAGACGAAGAGGAGCGCATCTTGCGATGCCTTGGGGCCGCATTGATCATGCAATGGAATACCTTGCCGACTAAGCTGCAAAGAGAGCTATTCGACAATGCCGGCACCATGGGCGAACTTTTGAACACTTCCGCTCTCAGGGGGCAAATCGCGCGATTTCTGCACAAGCATAAGAATGACGATGACCCGTCAGAAGCAGCAGCGGCGGCTGATCCGAAGCATTTTCATGCAGATGATCGATAGCGAACGAAAGGATCCACGATGACGCTGGCGGGATTTGAAGTCGATGAAACGCCCCACAACATGGACGGATTGCTGCTTCACGCCTGGGATGGGTCTGAAAGGGTGGAGGCGTTCATAAGCAGGCGGGTCATGGATAGTTGGGTCGATCCACGGCAGCCCTCTCGAACGCGTAGAAGTCTGCTTCGCGCGCAATACAACGCCCTCGGCAAACTCAATCTAGCGGCGATTGAGCGAATTGCCGTCTCCAAGTACCAGCGCGGAAAGGCTTTCAACCGCCAGCATCCGTTTGTGGACATTCTGCTGTCCGACATCACGGAAGGCGAAGAGACACTGGAACTGCTTTGAAAATCGCCCGTCCTGTCCCACGTTTCCCTTGGTCTTTGACTTCTTGTCGGGTACGCGAATTTTGTGAAGTACGCGGCCTAATTTAGCGCGCGGAAGAATTCGGCAGGAGCGCGTTTCGGTCGGCTGGAGCGCCACGAGCGAAGCACAACCAAGGATTTGATCGGCCCGCATCGGTCACATAGATATCCGTGAATCTCGAAATTGACGTGCAGAGGGTGAGGCGCAATCTCTGCAAGAGCAGTCTCACCGCCGCATACGGGGCACGGGTTTAACGGCTTGAGTATGGAGCACTGTACCTTGACACGCATGGACTTTCCCCGAGCTGATGATGGCGTTTGGGGACGCTCGATCAGCGGCTGCTCCCGAGTTCTAATCAAAAGTGTGACGCCCTTCCGTATCGTCACCATTGGCTGCGCCACTTAATAAAGGCGGAGCAATCCCTTCATTAAAGAAAGAACCCCGGCCACGGCCCACACGCGGCGTGGTACGCACCCGTACATCACACACCGGCTGCTGCTTGGACCGGGCCAGGGAGGCAATCGACAATTGCGAGTTTGAAGCGGGTCTTTTGTTGAATCTGTATAAAATAGCTCAGTATGAAAAGACGGTGGATAAGTGGGATAACTTCGTCGGAGCAATTCACCGATCATCCGTCTCATAATTGCAGGCGATGGCAAATTAGCTCACACTGACCCGCGCTAGAAAAGCAGATAACATGTCATGGTGACCAAACGCCAACGCCCATTCGATACCAAATCCTTTCTCGCCCGTGTCGAAAGCTGGGCTTTATTGAGTACAATGGCGGCATCGAAGTCCATAGCTCGTTGTTGAATGTCGTTTTGCACGACCAACCGCGAATCAAACTTGAAGTGAAGGCATTTCTACCGCTGGGCAACGCGACGCGTATATCGGGTCAGGAACGTAGCGCGTCCGGCTTGCGTCCCGCGGCGAGCGTCGCCGGCCACGCGATGTGATAAGCTCCGTCGCGCGCGAAGCGTTGCGCGCCTTGGCGGATCGCGCCGTGGATGCGCTCGAGCGCCTCCGGCGTCTGGCGCTCAAGCATTAATGCCGTGCGCACAGTGCTCCTGTGAACGAATTCGAGGATCGCCTCGACCGATGGCGCACGCCATCGCAGCGCCAGCTCGGACACCACGGCATCGATGAAGCCGGCTCGCGTCATCGCGTCGCGACATTCCCCAGGATCGCTGAAACGGAAGATCGGCGGCGCCGGAGGCAGCGACACCTGCATATTGCCATGGGCCTCGATGGCCTTCAGCACGATGGCGAAGAAGTCGTGCCGGTCTGGACCCATCCACACCGTGAAGGCATAGCGCCCGCCCGGACGCAGCACCCGGCAGGCCTCGGCGATCGCTTTGTCGGGATCGGCGATATGCAGGAGGCCGAAGCCGCAGGTGACGGCGTCGAAGCTTCCCGCATCGAAGGTGAGGTTTTCGGCATCGCCTTCGCGAAAGTCGATTCCCGGAAAGCGGTGTCGTGCCTCGGCGACCATGTTCGCTGCGAAGTCGACGCCGATCGCCTGCGCACCGCGTGCGGCGGCGCCGGCGGCAACATAACCCGGCCCGGAAGCGACATCGAGCACGCGCGTGCCGGCCCCAACGCTGGTGGCATCGAGCAACGGGTCAACGGCGCCGATGGTGATCTGGCCGGCGAATGCATCGTAGTCGCCGGCCTTGGCACCCCAGCCATGTCGCTCAAGTTCCTTGAAGCTCGGTGCGTCCGCCGCTCCAGGCACCGCCATCGCTAGCTCTTTTTGGCGACCAGGCTGCAGCCGCCCTGATCGAGCGGACGCCAGGCTTCATCGGCCGGGATGGTCTTGACCAGCTTGTAATAGTCCCACTTGCCTTTGCTCTCGTCCGGCTTCTTGACCTGCCACAGATACATCGGGTGCATCTGCCGTCCGTCTTCGCGGATACGCCCGGCGCCGAAGGTGACGTCTTGCGTCGGCAGCTCCTTCATCTTGGCGACCACCTGGACGCCATCGGTGGTCTGCGCCGCCTCGACCGCCTTGAGATAATGCAACATGCCGCCGTAATTGCCGGCGTGATTCATGGTCGGATAGAGCCGGCCGTTCATTTTCTCGACAAACCGTTTCGTCCAGGCGCGGGTGTCGTCGTTGTTGTCCCAGTAGAACGCCTCGGTGAATTGCAGGCCCTGCGCGACCTCGAGCCCGAGCGAGTTGACGTCGGTGATGAACACCAGCAGCCCGGCCAAGCGCTGGCCGCCCTTGACGATGCCGAACTCCGACGCCTGCTTGATCGAGTTGATGGTGTCGCCGCCGGCGTTGGCGAGCCCGATCACCTTGGCCTTGGAGCTTTGCGCCTGCAGCAGATACGAGGAAAAGTCCGAGGTATTGAGCGGCACGCGCACGCCGCCCAGCACCTTGCCGCCCATCGCATTGACGACGGCCGTGGTCTGCGCCTCGAGATCATGACCGAACGCGTAGTCGGCGGTGAGGAAGAACCAGGTGTCGCCGCCGGTCGAAACCACGGCGCGGCCGGTGCCGTTGGCGAGCGCGAAATTGTCGAACGTCCAATGCACGGTATTGGGGCTGCATTGGTCGCCGGTGAGCCGCGCCGTCCCGGCGGAGCCGTTGACCATCACCTTGTTGAGTTGCCGCGTGACGCCATTGACCGCGAGCGCGACCGCCGAGTTCGGCACGTCGAGAATCATGTCGACGCCGTCGCGCTCGATCCACTGGCGCGCGATATTGGCGCCGATGTCCGGCTTGTTCTGGTGGTCGGCGAAAATGATGTCGACCTTGAGCTTCGAGTTCGGATTGGCCTTCATGTAGTCTTCGAGCGCCAGCTGAGCGCCGACGACCGAGCCCTGGCCGGTGGCGTCGGCATAGAGGCTCGATTGATCGTTGAGCACGCCGACCTTGACGTGGCCGTCAAAGGCGCCTTGGGCAAAGGCGGCTTGAGCGAAGACCGCCGGCGAGACGGCGAGCAATCCGATAGCGAGCGACGCAGTAAATCTGAGCCACGCAGTCAACCACTGGCGCATGCAGTCCTCCCTATGAACGATCTTTATGTTGACCCATTGTATCGCAATTTCGAGCGCTTGGTAATCAAGCAAAGTTTGCGACCAAAGTTCCCGGCCCAGACCATGATCCGATCACGTTGCAGTCGGATCATGGTGTAGATGTTACGTTGGAGCATGATCTTTTCCGAAAACCGGTTTCCACCCTCGGATCAAGTCCGAGGACAGGCTTTTTCGGGATCATGCTCTATCGAGGGGAGAGTGATGAAATCGCTGTTCATCGACTGCAACGATCAGCTGGCGCCGGTGTGGCAGCGGGTCGTGCGTGCCGACGATCCGGCGATCGACGTCAATTGCGCGGCCCTCGCGCCGGCCGAGCTGCCGAAATTGTTGCAAGGCTATGACATCTGCATCGACGATCACTCCCACTTGCCGACGGAATTGGTCCAGCAATGCGACGGGCTCAAGCACATCGTCTTTCTCGGTACCGGCGCGGCGAGTTACATGAATATCGCCGAACTGGCGCAGCGCGGCATTCGCGTCCACACCATCAAGGGCTATGGCGACACTGCTGTCGCCGAGCACGCGATTACGCTGATGCTGGCCTCGTGCCGCGATGTCGCGCGGATGGATCGCGAAATCCGTGGTGGCGTCTGGTCGACACGCGAAGGCGTCCAGCTTGCCGGCAAGGTTCTTGGCGTCATCGGGCTCGGCGGCATCGGCCGCGAAGTCGCACGCATCGGCCGCGGGTTGGGCATGCAGGTGTTGGCATGGAACCGCACGCCGACGCCCGGCGCGAGCCTAGTCGCGCTCGACGAACTCCTGATGCGCGCCGACGTGATCTCGCTGCATCTGGCGCTCAACGACGACACCCGCGGATTTCTCGGCCCGGCGCAGTTGGCGCGCATGAAACCGGGCGTGGTGCTGATCAACACCGCGCGCGGCGACTTGGTCGACGAGATGGCGCTGATCGAAGGCCTGCGCAGCGGGCATATCCGTCATGCCGGTCTCGACGTGTTCCACGCCGAGCCGTTGCGGCGCGATCATCCGCTTGCCGGCATGGAGAATGTCACCGTCACCGCGCATGCCGGCTTTCGCACACTGGAAGCTTCGATGACGCTGTTGCGCCGCGCGATCGATATCGTCCGCAGCATCGTTGCCGAAACCTCCGTCGCCCCGCGCGCCGGAAGTGGATCGCCGTGAACGCGCCCGCGCGCGTTCGAAGCGCAAAGCTCTGGGGGACTAACGCGTCAATGTGCTAGCGTGCTCCGCGCAAGGAGGCCGAGCGCGCCTCCATAACAACAAGCGGAGGACCGTCCCCATGAGCCAACGGCTGCGCTTCGGCATTTTTCTCGCGCCGTTCCACAAGCCCGGCATCAATCCGACGCTGGCCCTGCAGAGCGATCTCGATCTGATCCAGTGGCTCGATCGTTGTGGCTACGACGAGGCGTGGCTCGGCGAACACCACTCCGCCGGCACAGAGCTCTCGGCCTCGCCGGAAATCATGATCGCCGCCGCCGCCGAGCGGACGCGGCACATCAGGCTCGGCACCGGCGTCGTCAGCGTCTCGTACCACAACCCGTTGTGGGTGGCGGAGCGCATCGTGCTGCTTGATCACCTGACCCGCGGCCGCGCGATGCTCGGCCTCGGCCCGGGCTCGCTGCCGACCGACGGCGCCATGATCGGGCTGCAGCAGAGCCAGACCCGCGGACTGTTGGAAGATGGCACGGCCATCATCACCAAGCTCCTCACCGGCAACGAACCCGTCACGTTCAAGAACGAGCGCTGGGACCTGCGCGACGCGCGGCTGCATTTGCGGCCATATTCCAATCCGCTGTTCGACATCGCCGTCGCCGCCGTCGCCTCGCCGACCGGCGCCAAGCTCGCCGGCCGCCATGGCGTCGGCATGCTGTCGGTCGGCGCTACCACCGCCGCCGGCTTCGACGCGCTGGCGCTGCACTGGGACGTGCTGACGGCGGAAGCAAAGGCCCACGGCAAGGTGGCCGATCGCAGCAAGTGGCGTCTGGTCGGCCTTTGCCACATCGCCGAGACCAAGGAGCAGGCATTTCGTGGCGTGGAGTACGGGATCGAGCACTGGTTCCGCTACTTCCAGCAGGTCGCCGCCTTTCCGCAGATGGCGGTGGCCGGCAACTCGGTCGGCGAGATGATCGAGTTCATCAACGGCTCAGGCCTCGGCGCCATCGGCACGCCGGACGCCTGCGCGGCGCAGATCGAGCGGCTGTGGCAGCAATCCAATGGCGGGTTCGGGGCTTATCTCCTCTTGGCGCACAACTGGGCCAACCCGCAAGCGACGATGCGCAGCTACGAACTGATCGCGCGCGAAGTGATGCCGCAATTCCAGGGCCACGCGCAGGCGACGCTCGACGCCGCGCGCCGCGCCAAGGCCGTTCGCGAGGAGCTTGCGGCAGCGCAGGCGCAAGCCGTCGAAGACGCGCGGGCCCGCTATGGGGCGGAGGTGGCCAAGCGCGCCTGAGTGTTGCTCATTGCAGAGGACAACGATGCGGGCGTGGTACCGCGCCGCGCCCGCCATCTGTTTTCATGCGCGTCCAGCGCAGAAGTCGCCGTTGGGAGATTTATAAATGGCCGAACCGGTTTCTCGCGCCCGATTTTGGTATCAGAGTTTCGTCCACCCGATCGAACAGGCACCTTATATCGAGCGGCTGCAAAGCATGCTCGATACCGTGGCCGGGCCGAATTGCCGCTTCGAGGTCCATGGTCTCGACCCTCCGGATCATCTGTTTCATCCGCTGACCGAGTTCCGCTGCGCCGCGCAGGCGATCCGCCATGCGTTCGAGGCGGAGCGCGGCGGGTACGACGCGCTAGTCATCGGTCACTTTCAGGAGCCCGGCCTTTTGGAAATCCGCGGCGCGGTCGATTTCCCGGTCATCGGCCTTGGCGAAGCGACCATGCTTGCAGCACTGAGCATGGGGCGGAAGCTTGGCCTTGTGACCATCGATCCGATTTTCATCGACTGGCACGAGCGTCAGATCAGAGCCTACGGCCTCGAGCAGCGCGTGACGGGAGTGCGCGCGATCAAGGTCGACCTGCCCGGCTTCATGAGCGCATTCACCAACGAGGCGGACTATTCGAAGGTGCGCGCCAATTTTGTCGACCAGGTGCGTCCGCTTGTGGCTGCCGGCGCCGAAGTCATCATTCCGGCCGGCGGCTTGCCGATGTTGCTGTTCGCGCGCGAGCGTCCTTTCCTGATCGACGGCGCACTGGTGCTCAACGGCATCGCAGTCGTGGCCAAGGCGGCGGAGATGGCGCTGTCGCTGCACCGCCTCACCGGATCGGTCGTCAGCCGGCGCGGCAGCTACGCCAAAGCTTCGCCCGAAGCCATCGAGGAGTTCTTGCGCAATCGGTGGTGAAACTTTGGCTTCGTCAATGACCGCGATTGCTTAGCAGCCGATCGACCAAACGATCCCGATCACAGCCGTGTTGTCGCACGGCCGCCATTGACATACGCTCAATTTTTATTGCCATCGACAAGTCGCGGGGATGCCATGGTGAGAGCGGTTCCATGCCCGCGCAGAAAGCGACTTTGGCGCGTCGTTCAAGAGGCCACAGCAACGCGATGACCGACACCAACGCGCCGGAGTTGGGATTGTTGGCAAAGCTCGTGATCGCAATCGCGGCGCTGCTGATCATGGCCGGCATAGTGTGGCACGGCGTTACCGTTGAGAACTTCCAACGCGCGTGGAGCGATCTGACCGATCGGCCGAGCGGACCGATGGCGTTCCGTTTCATTCTGCAGCCTTCGATGGCGGCGCTCACCGCCATCCGTGATGGTCTCCGCGATGCGCGGACCGAACGCTCGCCGTATCTTTGGACGATATTGCGCGATCCGCACGAGCGCGTTGCAAGACTCCGTGAAGGCTTGGACGCAACCGCCCGGATTGTCCTTCTCGGGCTCGTGATGGACGTGATCTACCAAGTCATTGTGTTCAATACGTTCTATCCGATCGAAGCGCTCATCATCGCGTTGCTGCTTGCGTTCGTACCCTACCTGCTCATCCGCGGGCTTGTTGTGCGCGTATGGCACGCTCGCGCCTCGGCGGGACGCGTCCTATAAAGCATCGACGTGTGTCAACAGAAAGGGAGCTGGTATGGCGGATCCGCACTCTCAGCCCGGCGCGGGCAGATTCGAAGTCAGAGTAACGGCAGATACTCATTTCGGCTGGCTCCGCACCCGGCTGAGCGTCGAGCGTACGATGATGTCGTGGGTGCGGACCGCGGTCTCGCTGATCGGCTTTGGCTTCGCGATCGTCCAGTTCTTTGAGCGTCTGCAACAAATGCCCGGAATCAGTCCCGCTGCTTTCCCGAAAGCGCCGCAGTATCTCGGGCTTGCACTGATTTCCTGCGGTGTGCTGGCGCTCCTCGTTTCGATTTGGGAGTACCGGTGGACGGTGCGCTACCTGTGGCAGGGACCATTCGCCCCAATTGCGGGAATGAGATCGGGCGCGACCAGGGAGCAAATGCAATCGCCAGTCCTGGCCATCGCCGCCCTCCTGATGCTCATCGGCCTGTTCGCGTTCTTCGCCGTGTTGCTACGTCAAGTGTAGTCGCCGAAGCTTTGAAACGGCCTGTCAAAGGGCCCCAGCGAGTTAAACCAAACGAGGGAGATCGAGATGGCCAGTAAGGCGGGCAAGCCGAACATCCTTATCCTGTGGGGTGACGACATTGGCTGGTGGAATATCAGCTACAACAACCGCGGTCAGATGGGTTACCGCACGCCGAATATTGATCGGATCGGCAATGAAGGCATGACATTCACCGACTATTACGGCCAGCAAAGCTGCACCGCCGGCCGCGCCGCATTCATCACCGGCCAGAACCCAATCCGCACCGGCCTCACCAAGGTCGGAATGCCCGGCGCAGACGTCGGTATTCGCGCCGAAGACCCGACCATCGCGCAATTGCTCAAGCCGCTCGGTTACACCACCGGCCAATTCGGCAAGAATCATCTGGGAGACAAGGACGAGTTTCTGCCGACGGCGCACGGTTTCGACGAGTTCTTTGGCAACCTCTATCACCTCAACGCCGAAGAAGAGCCGGAGGACCCCGACTATCCGAAGAACCCGGCGTTCAAGAAACAATTCGGACCGAGAGGCGTGCTCCATTGCCGGGCTGACGGCAAGGGCGGGCAAAAGATCGAAGATACCGGTCCGCTGACCAAGAAGCGCATGGAGACAATTGACGACGAGATCACCGAGCGTGCGCTCGCCTTCATCGACAAATGCCACAAGGAGGGCAAGCCGTTCTTCATGTGGTACAACACCACGGGCATGCACTTTCGAACCCATTGCGCGGAAAAGCACAAAGGCAAGAGCGGCCAGGGCGACTACAACGATGTCATGGTGGCGCACGACGAAAATATCGGGCGCATGCTGAGCAAGCTTGACGAGCTGGGCATCGTCGATAACACGATTGTCATGTACTCGACCGACAACGGTCCGCACTACAACAGCTGGCCGGACGCCGGCATCACCCCGTATCGCAGCGAGAAGAACACCAATTGGGAGGGCGGTTGGCGCGTACCGATCTTTGTGCGCTGGCCGGCGCGGATCAAGGCGGGCCTGGTCCTCAACGATCTCGCTTCACACCAGGACTGGCTGCCGACGCTCCTGGCCGCTGCCGGCGAGCCGGACGTCAAAGAGAAACTGCTGAAGGGGCATAAGGTCGGCGACAAGACCTTCAAGGTCCATATCGACGGCTACAATCTTCTGCCCTATCTGAGCGGCGAGGCCAAGGAAAGTCCGAGAAAGTTCTTCTTCTACATCAGCGACGATGGCGACATCCTCGCTATTCGCATGGGCGACTGGAAAATGGTGCTGATGGAGCAGCGCGCGAAGCAGCTGATGTGTTGGTTCGAGCCGTTCGTGAAGCTTCGAGCGCCGAAGATATTCAACTTGCGCCGCGATCCTTTCGAACGGGCGGACGAGAGCTCCAATACCTATTGGGATTGGGTCATCTCCCACGTCTATCTGATCTATGGCATGCAGGCGATCGTCGCCCAGCAAATCCAGGCTTTCAAGCAATTTCCGCCGCGTCAAAAACCGGCGGCGTTCAATCTGGACGCGGTGCTTGCGCAGATGCAGGACGCAAGCGGCAGCGGCTATCACTAGCTCGTCGTCCGTCGCCGCGGGGCCCGATGTCGCCGTCGAACACGGGGGCATCGAGCCCGGGAGGAACCCATGAATTTGATCACCTTCGAAACCCTGACACTGCAGGAGCGCGGCCATGCGCGCGGCGGCGTCTTCCGCTATTACGAGTTGCTCCATGGCCGTGAAGGCGCGCCGGACAACTTCTACCTCTCGATCGGAGTGCTCGCCGGCGACTTCGTCTCGCCGCGCCACCGGCACAACTTCGACCAGGTGCGCTTCCAGCTCGAAGGCGCGTACGACTTCGGCGCCGACGGGGTGATGCACCCGGGCTCGATCGCCTACTTCCCGGAGGGCACGCGCTACGGGCCGCAAAAGACCGTCGACCCCAAGACGCTGACGCTCGTGCTGCAGATGGGCGGGGCGAGCGGCAACGGCTACATGTCCGAGCGCGAGTTCCAGCGCGGCCTCGCCGAGCTTAAGACTTTAGGCTCGTTCAAGGACGGCGTCTTCACCCGCGAGAAGCCGGGCGGCGGCAAGATCAACCAGGACGCCTACGAGGCGGTCTGGGAGCACGTGAACCGGCGCGAGCTGGTCTATCCGAAGGAGCGCTACACACGCGCGGTGTTCATGGAGCCTGAAAACTTCGCGTGGGTGCCGAGCGGCCCGGGCCTGGCCACCAAGCTGATGGGCGTCTTCAACGAGCGCGGCACCAAGATCGCGTTCCATGGCCTGAACTCCGGCGCCAGGCTTCAGCTCGACGAGGCCAGCCTCTGGTTCGTTCGGTCGGGCTCAGGCGATGCCGGCGGCCAAGCGTGGCGCCGCTGGACCACGATGCGGACCGAGGCCGGCGAGCATGCGGAGATCGAGGCCACTGAACATTCGGAGATTTTGCAGATGGCCTTGCCGCGTTTGGCGGACCCGGCTGCGGCCCGCGCCGCCGCCTGATCGCCCAGTGCGACGGGAGCGGGCTAGACTTCGACGCCAACGTACCCGAGGCAGGGTTCCTGCGGAAAGGACAAAGAATGGGCGTGGATCCAGTTGCGCAGTTGCTCAGCGACCCTCGCTTCAAGGGCAAGCCAATCACCTGGGGGGTCACATCGGATGGCTACGACGCCATCCGGCGGGCCTGGCTGACGCACGTTCATGCCGAAGAGGTGTTGTTCAAGCCGTTCACGGAGGATGAATTCAAGACGCAAATGCAGGTCATGCTCAGCGTCTTCACCGATGATTGCGTGATGGAGCTGGTGACCACCGGGGAGCGTTGGCAAGGCCATGAGCAGGCTGCCGCGTTCTACCGCGTGTTCCTGAGCTCTTTGCAGCAGATGCAATGGGTTCCGCAGGCGCTCGTCATTGGCCCTCAGGGCGTCCTGGACGTGGTCAATATGACCGGGAAACTGGTCAAGGAGTTCGCCGGATTGAAAGAAGTCGGCGCGGCGGTGCACCTGCAATGGGTGATCTACTTTCCGTGGGTGCCGACTGCGGGAAAATTCAAAGGCGAAGTGATCTATTCGATCCGCCCACTGTAGAACGGCCATGCTCGATCGCGAGAACGCAAGTGTTGCGCTGCGCGAAATCGGATTGGCATTGACCCTTCGAGCCGGGCGACTCGGCCGGTTGCGCGCAATTGCTTGCCAATCAGGAAAGCTTGCGGCTGTGCAGCCCGGTCACGACTTTCCAGCGCGGGGCAACAGCCAGCCCATAATTTTCTCGTACGAATCGCGACGAAATTGATGGTTCGGATCGCGCCGGCTGCGATGGAACTGATTTTGCTGGATCGCCTTTTCGGCGAATGCCACAACTTGTTCTTCGGTTTGCCGCTTGTCCTTCGGAAGTGCCATCCATTCGCGAATGATTTTTCGGCGCGTGTCGTGGTCTTCCATATTCACGCTCCTTGACTTATCTCATTTGCGACGACAGGGGCGTGCGAGAGCCACCTGGGCACTAGGCGCAACCTGCAAGAAACGGCAACGACAACACCGTTTTGAGCATCTCATTTCTGACGATCATCACTAATCCAGGGTCGTCATGTTCGCCGCCCTGTCTAAGTTCGTCAATGACGCGGGTGGCGTGAATGAGCGCGGCAGCATCGTCCGGCAGCGACATGCCGAGCCGGTCATTGTCCTCGTGCTCAGGCCACCGGACTGCGAAAAAGTACCGAGGCATCGCGCGCGCTCCATAACACCCCCGCCCCATGTGGGACAACCACGGCGCCGTTGCAAGAGCTGATTGCCTCGGTGCAGATCTTTCATGACTTCTGCGTGCGCAGCGGGCTAGAAACGATCACCCGCGCGTTCAATTGCAAGCCGCCACTTTCCCATCTTCATTTCTTTGACAAAATGCTATCCTCTCACTCGATCATGATGAAGCGCGAGACCTTCGCCATCACCGACATCTACGTGCCGACGAAGCGGCGTACCACCCTCGAACAAAAGCGCGTCGACGAAATCGCCGCCAGCATGCTCGACGACGGCCAGCGCACGCCGATCCTGGTGCGAGCGGACGGCGCGCGCTTTGTACTGGTTGAGGGCCTGCATCGACTGGAGGCCGCCAAGGCGCTCGGCGAAAAAACTATCATCGGCTTTCTTGTCTCCGCACGGAAACACTGAATCGCCGGCGCCTTCAGTTCGCGCTGGCATTGGCCCTCCGGGCCCTAATGACCCATTCCAAATCCAGGGGTGGCGTTGTTCCGCCATTTGGGCGGCAGTTTTTTGAGCGGCGCATTGAGCTCATACCAGCGGTCGGCGGAGTTTCCCTCGACGACGGACTATTTTTTATACAGCCTTGTGCTTTGATCTCGATGCTCATATGTGAAGTGCGGTGGCAAGCAGTGGCTTGCCTGACAGCTGCCCACAAAACGGCGACATGCCGAAGCTTCCGTTCAACCACTGGCAGCGCTGGTGTCATCGGCTGACACAATTCTGATCGAAAAATTGAGGCTTGCATTGCGGGTGCCGCCGGCACCTGCAGATCGGCCGCGCGCGCGCCTCCGGTTGCGCGTGTACTCAAGAGATTTTCACAAAGGAGAATACCAATGAATAACGAAAACCTGACTATTCACCTCAAAGTCAAGGACTTCGGCGCATGGCGTTCGAGCTACAACGGGCACGAGAAGGATCGGGTGTCTGCGGGCATTACCAACGGCAGAGTGTTTCGCAGCCCCGACGATCCGAATGACGTGGTAATCCTTCAGGATGTCGCCGACGTATCGAAGGCCCGCACCTGGTTGACTTCAAGTGATATGAAGTCGGTGATGGAGAAGAGCGGCGTACTCGGCTCGCCCAGCATCCGCTTCGCCGCCGCGGCCTAAGTCGTCGCTGAACAAGCCTTGTACCGGAACGGTCGCTACTGCGTTGTGTCGCGTGCCGTCCCGGAAGATGGAAGCCCCAGCCTTCTGGCTGGGGCAACCTAAACACCAGTGATAGCTACGCAACGAGTGCGCGCCGTCCAAAGATCGCTCGCTTCGTCCCCAAGCGGACAGACACAAAGACCTGGCAATACAAAGACCTGCCAATGCCGACGCCAAGAGTGAAATACATCCTGTCACCGTCGGAAATTCCCGCCGGCCGAAATTATGTGCTGGTCAGATATGGCGAGACATATGAGGAAACGAGACATCCGCTCGGCCTGACGATTACGGTCGCTCGACAAAAATCAAAGACCGTCAGTGAACTGTCCTTCCTGACGGCCGTTCATACGGCCAAGGGGATTGGCAGGCGGGAAGGCATTTCCGAGATTTTCGCCTGCAAATAGTCTGCGGTCAGATCCCACGTCCACCACGGAGCTCGCGAGCCCGCCATGTCTTTTGATCTTTTCATGAATGATACCTGCCCGAGATGCCGCAAGCCGATAAAGCTCGCCGTCGTCGAGCAACATCCAACGCGCCGCGACCTTTCAGTCCACAAATTTGAATGCGCGGACTGCGGGGGTGTGAAGACCAAAATCCTGTTCCGAAAGCAGGTTGTCGCGGTCTGACGGTGTGAAACAATGGTGATGTTCAAATGTCCTTATTGCCGGGCCGAATACAAAATGACGACGGCTCGCCTGTCTTTCCGGCAGCGGAGCTATGCCAAGTGCACTGTTTGCCATCGAACGATGTACAGCTGGACCGCCCGAAACGTGCCTCTCTTCACCTTGGTCAATGGCTTTAACGATAAGGCCTCCGAGGTCCAGCCGTAGCCTGCCCTCAGATCGCGCACCGTTTCGGTCGTCAGGCAGGGAAATCGGTCAAAAGCCGCTTGAGGGCCTCATTGCCAGCGCGGCGGGCAGCGGTCATGCTTTCATAGAGCACGGATGAGCATTCTATCGGGCTGTTCCGACCGGCCCGGTAAATCTCCCACCGCCACGGCTTCGGAAGCGAAGCCCGGTTCTTAACGACGACAGAAAAATCGGTTTGATCGAAGGAAGCGCGCATGATTTGCAATATGCGCCCGACCACTCAAGGTCGTCAAACGCCGAGTTGAACAAATTGGCGCGACAAGTAGGCCGAGGCGACACGCCTTTGTTGGCGGCGAAGCGCTGAGTTACGTCCGCGTTATGTCCGTTTTGCTCGCAAGACCGACCGAACCGCCGACGTCGGATAAGGCCGTTGAGCGCCAGTCCCGCTTTAGAACATCGGATAAGACGGATTGAGCGGCAGCCCGAACTCGGCGCGGCCGAAATTCTCCGCCGGCACGTCCCAGTTCATCACCACGTGCGAGGAGATGGCGTGGACGTCGCGCCAGCAGCGCTGCGCGGTGTTGTTGTCCATCAGCCCGCTCGAGCCGCTGATCTTGATCAGCGCATCCATGGCGTCGCGCAGCATGCGCATGGCGTAGGTGAAGTCGCGGCGCAGTAGCGTGCGGGTCTCCATGGTCATGCCGCTATAATCCTTGCGCGCGGTCGCTAGCGCGCGCCGCGCCAAGAGCTCGGCGGCGTCGATCTGCGCGGCGATCTCGGCGACCTTGAGCTGCACCGGCACGTGCTGGGCGATATTGAGCTGCGTGTAGGTCAGATAGCGCTCGCGGGTCCATTGCACAAAATCGTTATAACCGCCGCGGGCCACGCCAAGCGCCGGCCCGAACAGCGCGTAGGAATGCACGGCGATGAACGGCGTGCGGTAGATCGGATTGGTATTGACCTTCGAGCCGGGCGAGCAGGCGTCGCGCAAGGTCGAAAATGATACGCTGCGATGCTCGGGCACAAACACATTGTCGGCGATACAGGTGATCGAGCCGGAGGCGCGCAAGCCGGCGCAATACCAGGTGTCGTCCATTTTCAGCTGCGATACCGGCACGAGGTAAAGCCGCATGTCGGGATGATCTTCGCCGGCGCGGAAGGCGAGCCCGCCGATCATGATCCAATGCGAATGGCGCAAGCCCGAGCACCACGACCAGCGACCGTCGAGACGATAGCCACCGGGCACGACAGTGATGGTGCCGGTCGGCGCGGCCGAGGTGGCGATGCAGGCGGCTTTATTCTCGCTCCAGACATCGTGCTGCGCCTCGTCCGGGAAGAGCGCGAGAATGCAGGCGTGATCGGCCAAATAGTTCAGGCACCAAGCCGAGGAGCCGCAGGTCGATTTGCCGAGCTCGACGGAGATGTCGAAGGCGACTTCGTGGTCGTGCTCGTAACCGCCCCAGCGTTTGGGTTGCAGCACATGGATAAGCCCGGTGTCGATATACTCCTCGACCAACTCGCGGGGAATGTTGCGATCGCGCTCGGCTTTCAGCGCCCGCTCGCGCAACTTCGGCGCCAGCTGCTTCGCCCGGCCGACCAGTTCGTCGGCGCCCGGCACGAGGTCCGGCTTGGCGGCCGGCCGCACTTCCGCAAGGCTCATCAGTCATTCCTCCCTTTGACGTGACATTGCGCCAGCGTCACAATGGAATCAAGGAGCGGCGCCGCAATCGCCGCGTCGCACCGCTGCAACCGGGCATCGAAACGGGGGGAATATGCGTCTCGGATTTTTCATGATGCCGGTGCATCCGCCGGCCCGCTCGTTCACCGACACGCTGGCCGAGGATACCGAGAAATCGCTGTTGGCCGATCGGCTCGGCTTCGAGGAATTGTGGCTTGGCGAGCATTTCTCGGCGACCAGCGAACCGATCCCCTCGCCGCTGATGTTCATGGCGGGCCTCGTGCCACGCACCAACAATTTGCGCTTCGGCACCGGCGTCATCTGCATTCCCAATCACGATCCGGTCGTGGTCGCCGCCGAGGTGGCGCAGTTCGATCACATGAGCCGCGGTCGCTTCATGCTCGGCGTCGGCCCGGGCGGCCTGTTGTCGGACTTCGAGCTGTTCGGCCACACCGACCCCGGTGTGCGCAACCGCAAGGTCGTGGAAGCGGTCAAAATCATGCAGCGGATCTGGTCGCAGGATCCGCCTTACCAGATCGACGGCGAGTTTTGGAAAGTCAGCCTGAAGAACAACGTGGTTGCCGATCTCGGCATCGGCTATATGCCCAAGCCCTATCAGAAAGGTGGACCGCCGGTGACGCTGTCGCTGGCGAGCCCGCATTCGCCGTCGGCGCGCACGGCTGCGCAGCAGGGCTGGGGCATCATCTCGGCCAATATCATCCCGACCTATTCGGTGGCGTCACATTGGGCGATCTACAGCAAGGCCCACGCCGAGACCGGCAACAAGCCGTCCGGCGAAAACTGGCGGGTTTCCCGCAACGTCATGGTGGCGCCGAGCGACGCCGAGGCGACCGACCGCGTGTACGGCGACAAAGCGTCCAATCGCTATTTCTTCACTTATATCCGCGCGGCTTTGGCTGGCGTTGGGCTGCTCTCGATACTCAAGCCCGATCCGGCGATGTCCGACGAAGCGGCGAGCGTCGAAGCCATCACCGAGGGCTGTACCCTTTATGGCTCGCCCAAGACCCTGCTCGACAAGCTCGTCGCCTTCCGCGACGAGGTTGGGCCGTTCGGGACGCTGTTGATGACCGGACTGGATTGGCTCGCACCCAATGAAGCCTGGGAGCGTCAGTCGATGCAGCTGATGGCGGAGCAGGTCATGCCGCAATTCCGTCAGCACGTGCTGGCGCAAGCGGCTGAGTGATGCCGGCCGCCAACCTGCCGTTGGCGTCGCACTGTCAATTCGCGTCGAACAATTTCGAGGCGATGCATCACCGGCTGAGCAGCGTGCTCAAGCCGCATCGTCTGCGCCGGCTGTCGAACGTTCCCGTGTCCGGGATCATTTGCCGCGCCACCCTCAAGCGCGTTTCCATCAATCTGATGCGCATCGGCCCAGCCGTCGACGTCTGGCCCGGCGCGCTCGACGATTTCTACCTGGTGCAGATACCGATCCGCGGCGCGGTGCAGATCAGCCTCGGAGAGGACCGCGTCCGCTGCGAAGGCGCCATGGCGGCGGTGATCTCGCCCGGCGAGCGGCTTCGGCTGCGCTGGTCGGACAATTGCGCCCAGCTCATCGTGCAGATACCGCGCGAGACGTTGGAGGCGCGGCTGGCCGAGCGGATCGGCTGCAGGCAACGAGACCCGCTCCGGTTCGAACCCGCGTTCGATCTTCGCCGTTCCGCGGCGCGCGACTGGCGGGCGCTCCTCGATTTCGCCGTCCGCTCGATTGACCGAGGCGGATTGTTTTCCCGCGAGCCGCTTGGCGCCGCCTTGGAGGACCTTCTGCTCGAGGGATTGTTGGCGGTGCAGCCCCACAATCACGCCGGCGAAGCGAACAAGGGCCTTGGTCCCCTTCCCTACTACGTGCTGCGCGCGGAGCGCGAAATGCGCGGACGTCTGGCGGCACCACTGACGATCGCGAAGCTGGCGGAGGTCGCCGGCGTTAGCGAGCGCACCCTGCACGACGGCTTTCGCCGTTTCTGCGCAACGACGCCGATGGCCCGGCTGACGGCTTTGCGGCTCGCCGCCGCCCGGCGCTGTTTGCTCAAGGCCGAGCCCGGAATGACCGTCGGCCGCGCCGCCGCGGAGGCGGGGTTTTTTCAGTTCGGCCGATTTGCCGGGTGTTATCGCAAGACGTTCGGAGAGCTGCCGTCGGCGACATTGCGTGCCGCGCGGCGCCGCAACGCGTAATGCGGCCTAGGGCGTGTACTCATAGACGCGCACGGATGTCCGGTTATCGGGGTGAAGCGGACATCGCGATTTGAGCGCTTCATGTTTGCCAATGTCCCCATTAGCGAAGTTGACTGTGCATCTAAAACAAAAAACGGCACCAAACGTTTGAAATTATCCCAACAGCTTGGATTATTGATGGGAGTTGATTGCCATGGCCACAGCCGTCCGCATCCATTCGCATGGCGGTCCTGAGGTCATGCAGCTGGAAGAGATTGAGTTGGCGCCGCCGGGTCCCGGCGAGGTTCGCGTCCGCCACACCGCGATCGCGCTGAATTTCTCCGATATCAACGTGAGACGAGGCGGATTTTACCAGAATGAGCCGATGCCGATGCCTATTATTCTCGGCAATGAGGCTTCCGGAGTGGTGTCGGCGCTCGGTCGGGAAGTGGGCGACGCGGCTGTTGGCGATCGGGTCGCCTATTGCGGCGTCGGGGCGAATTTTTTTCTCAAAACCGGCACCTACGCGCAGGAGCGCAATGTGCCTGCCGCACGCCTTGTGAAATTGCCAGACGCCATTTCGGACATTCAGGCGGCCACGCTGTTACTTAAGGGGCTCACAGCATCGAGTATCGTTAACCGGATTTTTCGACCCAAGGCCGGCGATACGATTTTGATCCACGCAGCGGCCAGCGGAGTTGGGCTTCTGCTGATTCAATGGTCGAAACACCTGGGCGCTACTGTCATTGGCACAGTCGGCAACGCTCAAAAAGCCGATGTGGCCAAAGACCACGGCTGCGATCACACAATCCTTTATCGCGAGGTGGATTTCGTGGAAGCCACCAAACGTATTGTCTCCCGGGGCGTCAGCGCGGTCTTCGACGGCGTAGGCAAGGATACGTTTGTGAAATCCTTCGATTGCACGGCGCCGTTTGGCATGCTGGTGAATTATGGCAACGCGTCCGGCCATGTGCCGCCGATCGACATTCTACAGCTGTCGCTGAAGGGGTCTTTGTCGGTGTGCCGGCCCGGAGTCAGCCAGTTTCTCGGAGATCCCGCACGTTTTCGAGAGCTCGCCAACGAATTGTTCGACTTTGTCGAAAGAGGCGTCCTGAAAACCACCGCCATCCGAACCTATCCGCTCGCGGACGTCGTCAAAGCGCATCAGCATGCGGAAGCCGCATTGCATGCTGGACCAGTGGTTCTGTTGCCGTAATCAGCGCTCCACTGTGCTTCGCCACCTCAGTTCCGCATTTGACGAGTTTGCAATGAGAACACGAGTCCTGTTCGTGGCCCTAAGCGGACACGGGGACGCCGCATGAAGATGTCTGCTTTTCGGGAAAGAGCGGACGCCGAGTTTTGTGGGTACACGCCCTGATTTGCGTAGCCGCAGCCGCGTCACTACGCCCAATGCTCGGCGATCTTGCGCGCGGTCCGCCGGCCGATCGCCAGCGCGCCGCCGGTGGTCGCGTTCCCGAGATAGTCGCCGACATAGTAAATGTTCTTCGGGCCGGCTTCCTGAACCGACAGGAAGCTCCTCACCTTGCGCGCCTGGCCGGTCGGGAAGCTGGCGATGATGTAATTCGCGTGCATCTCGTGCACTTCTTTCAGATCCTGCTCGAGCGACGGATAGATCTGCTTGGCCCAATGGCGCGCGACCCGGTCGAGGTTGGAGCCGTCCTTGTCGAGATAATGCCGCTGACGATCCGGTGCGAGCACGAGCCATAGCCGCGGCGGATCGCCCGGCCGCTCCGAGCCGGGGAAGGTTTTGATGAAGGAGATCGGCGTCTTGTGGCGGCGAGTGTGGAAGGTGCGGATGTCGAATTCCGTCGCCGGCTTGCTCTTGAGCACGTAGGCGACCATGGCGTATTGCGCGTACGGCACGTCGGCGAAGAAGCTCTTCTCCCACGGCGTCTGATCGGCGACGACGCCCCCGACCGCATTGCCGGGCAGCGCGCACACCACGATATCGGCTGAAAGTTTTTCCCGGCCCTGCGGGCCCTCGCAGATCACGCTGCGGCCCTCGCAATCATCGCCGAGCTCGATCGAACGCACCCGCGTATTGAAGCGCACGTCCAGTTGTTCGGCGAGCGCGCGCGTCAACGTGCCAAAGCCCGTGGCGAACGTGTAGGAAGGCTGGTTGCGGACGTGCGGAAAGATCATCAGAAAATAGGCTTTCGAGGCCTGCTCGACGTTCCACGCCCACAAATTGCGATAGACCACGGCGACGACGTTTTCCAAGAAATCGGCGCCGACTTTGCGCGTCAGATATTCGGCCATGCTCTCGTCGTCGAAATCGACCGCGGTGTGAATGAGGCACGGATCGACGGTGCGACGCGCGCGCAGGAAATCCGGGATCAGCAACGCAAGCCGCAGCCGCGAGTGCAGGCTCAGCGCCGGATGCTTGAGCATGCCGAAGGTCTGATTGAAGTCGAGCTCGTAAGTCTCCGTGGTGTTGTTGGCGATGCCCGAGCCCATTTTCGGATACGGCATCAGTCGCTCGCCAAGCCCAAGCTCGGCGATGACGTCCCACATGTCCTTGTAGAAGCGGAACAACCCGGTCGCGCCGGTATATTTCATGAAGGCGCCTTCCATCTTCTCGGCCATGCGGCCGCCGGGAATGTCCTTCGCCTCCAGGACCGTGACCTGACATCCCGCATTCTTGAGGTCGTAGCCGGCGGTCAGGCCGGCAATGCCTGCCCCCACCACAACGACGCGCTTGCGTGCGGGCGCGCCCGCGCTGCGTATGATCGCCATGCAGTCCTCCGCCGGCTGTACCGACGGAGTAATGCGGCCATGCGCGCCCATCTATGCGCAAACTGCGGGACCTGTGCGCTTCCCGCAGTTTTACGCAAATTTCGCCAGCGCGGTTCGCGACTTAGGCCAAAATCCGCCGACCGGGGCCATGAGAGTTTCATAATGGCGTCGTAGCGACGCCACACAGACCCTTCATCTTAACGCGAGTATCGGGACAGATCGGGGTGTGTGAGGGGACGTCGCGGAGGTTCGACGATGACCGTCCAGTTCGCTTGCAACGCGCCGCCTGTAACGCATGACTTTAGCCGACCGAAATGCCCCCGCTGCGACAGCGTTCTGCTGATCGCCGAAGAATCCGCGTTCAATTTGAGAGGTCGCATCCGCCACGCCTGGTCGTGCGACGAGTGTGCCCACGAGTTCGTGACCTCCATCACCTTGTGGCCGCGTTAGCCCTTTTCGGGCCAAGGCCTTTGTGCGTCATCCTTTGTGCGTCAGTCCGCCCGTTGTGTGTCAGTCCGGCGTGCGCCAATCGGTGCCAGTCCTGTATCGTGTCAGTTGAGTAGCCTCGCGAGCGCCGCGCAGTGCCGCCGCACCTGCCGGGAGCGTTACCGGTTGCCCCGCGTTGATAGAGCGACCGAAGCGCCAGCTTGCGACCATGGTAGCGCGCCGGCTTGTTGCGTTGGTTGAAGGCGCGAAGTCAAGTGACCCGTCGGCCTTGCGTATCATGTGGCCGACGGGTTCTTTTTTGTTGTCATTGCATTTCCAGATCACGCTTGGCGAGCCATTGTTCTTTGGTCGCGCCGGTGAAATGGGCGAAGCGGCCGGCAGTGATCGCCGCGCGCGCTGCCGCCATCAAATCCTGATAGTAGTAAAGATTGACGATCGACAGCAGCGTGCCGCCGAGCGCTTCGCCGCTGCGGAACAGGTGATGCAGGTAGGCGCGCGAGAAATCGCGCGCCGCCGGACAGCGGCTTTGCGGATCGAGTGGCCGCGGATCGTCGGCGTGATGCGCGTTCTTGATGTTGATCGGACCGAACCGGGTGAAGGCCAGGCCGTGCCGGCCGTTGCGGGTCGGCATCACGCAGTCGAACATATCGACGCCGCGCGCGACCGCTTCGAGCAAATCGCCGGGCGTGCCGACACCCATCAGATAACGCGGCCGGTCGGTCGGCAACACCGGCACCGTCTCAGATACGATGCGCAGCATCACCTCCTGGGTCTCGCCGACAGCGAGGCCGCCGATGGCGTAGCCGGGAAAGCCGATATCGACCAGCGCCCGCGCGCTCTGTTCGCGCAGCGCCGGGTCATCGCCGCCCTGCACGATGCCGAACAGCGCGCGGCGAGGCGGCGCGCTTTCGAACGCGCGCTTGCAGCGCTCGGCCCAGCGCAGCGATAGCTTCGTAGCGCGCTCGATGTCGGCGCGCACGGCCGGCAGCCGCACGCATTCGTCGAGCTGCATGGCGATGTCGGAGCCGAGCAGCAACTGCACTTCGACAGCGCGCTCCGGCGTCAAGTCGACCGTGGCGCCGTCGATGTGGGAGCGAAAGGTGACGCCGTCTTCGCTGATCTTCCGCAGTGGCGATAGCGACATCACCTGAAAGCCGCCGGAATCGGTCAGGATCGGATGCGGCCAGCGCATGAAGGTGTGCAGCCCGCCGAGCGCGGCGACGCGTTCGGCCGAAGGCCGCAGCATCAGGTGGTAGGTATTGCCGAGCAAAATCTCGGCGCCGGACGCGTGCACGTCGTCGTGATGCACGCCCTTGATCGAAGCTTGCGTGCCGACCGGCATGAAAGCCGGCGTGTGCACGATGCCGTGCGCCGTCGTGATTTCACCGGTGCGGGCGGCCCCGTCCGTGGTGGTCAGGCGGAAGGAAAACGGCTCGGACATGGTCTCTATGCACGAAACAGTAAACAGGCGTCGCCGTAGGAATAAAACCGATAGCCGCTTTCGATCGCATGCACATAGGCGCGCTGCATGACGTCAAGCCCGCAAAACGCGCTCACCAGCATGAACAGCGTCGAGCGCGGCAAATGGAAGTTCGTCAACATCGCGTCAACGGTGCGAAAGCGGTAGCCCGGCGTGATGAACAGCGCAGTGTCGCCGGAGAAAGCAGACAGTGCGCCGTCGTCCGCCGCAGCGCTCTCGAGCAGCCGCAGCGCGGTCGAGCCGACCGCTGCAATGCGGCCCCCGGCACGGCGCGCCGCATTGAGCGCGGCAGCGGTTTCGGCGCTGACGCTGCCCCATTCCGGCTGCATGCGATGAGCGGCCGTATCTTCGGCCTTGACCGGCAGGAACGTGCCGGGGCCGACATGGAGGGTAACACGATGCAACGCGATACCGCGCGCATGCAATACCGCCACGAGCGCCTCGGTGAAATGCAGGCCCGCGGTCGGCGCCGCCACCGACCCCTCCTCGCGCGCGAACATGGTCTGGTAGTCGGTTCGATCTTGCTCGTCGGCGGCACGGCGCCCGGCAATATAGGGCGGCAGCGGCATGTCGCCCCGCTCGGCCAGCGCCTGGTCGAGCACCGGGCCATGAAAGGCGAAGGCGAACGTGATCTCGCCGCCGTCCCCTTTGGCTTCGACGGTAGCGTCCAGCTGTTCGAGGAAACATACCCGCCCTTCGCTGCCGAAGCGCACCACGTCGCCGGCCATGAGCCGCTTGCCCGGCTTCACCAGCGCTGTCCAACGCGAGCCGTCGAGCCGCCTGATCAGGTTGGCGGCGATCGCCGGCTCCTGCTCGCCGCGGCCGATGCGGCGGCCGTGCAGACTGGCCGGGATCACCTTGGTGTCATTCACGACCAGTGCATCGCCCGCGCGCAGCAAGTCGGGCAGGTCACGCACCGTACGGTCCTCGAGCGCAGCCGCACCGCCCTGCCCCGGACGCACCACAAGGAGCCGCGCCGCGTCGCGCGGTGAAGCGGGCCGCAGCGCGATGCGGTCCTCCGGCAGGACGAAATCAAACAGATCGGTGCGCATGCTTTTGCAAGGCCGCAGTTGGTTTCGCTTCCGCGTCCCATTGTGTTACGCACAAATCGCGGCGGGGAACGAACTCAGAGCATGATCTGAAAACGCGCGCGTATCCGTCTTTGTTTGGATTTCCTGCTTTCACTTGGGAGTGAGCGAAAGTCTCCACTATTTGCTTGGATCGCCGGTCTAGCTGAAATGCCCGGGCACGATGCGATTGTCGAAAAAGTGAAGGATGATCGGTCGCCCGGCAATGGCACCGGCCATGCCCCTCGTGAAATGCATCGGCGTGCAGCGCTTGAGCGCCGCTTCCACGGCTTGCTGATAAACATCGCGCACTTCCTCGGGGACGCCGCGGGTGGCGTAGGTCACCCGGGGCGGCCCCATCGGTTCGCCGTTGCTCTTGAACGCGAACCGGACCGTGTATTCCATTCCCGGCTGGGACTTGCCCGGCGGCGGCGGTATCCAGCAGGCGCGCAGCGCACGGAACATTTCCTGGATGTTGTCGACGAATTCGCTTTCGCTCCGGTCGGTGACCGGCTTGTCCTTGGGCTTCTCTTCGGCCGCGGCGATGGTCAGCCGTAAATCCTGGCCAATAGGCGGCAGGTGTTGCGGGAAGCAAGGGCCATGGTGGAAGACGCTGCAAAACGACGGATGACACGGATGGCCGCTGAGCACGCTGCACGGCGGCGGTGTCAAACCACGATCGAGCTGCGCCGGCGCCGGCGTCGCGGCGAGGGTGATTAGCCCGATCGCGCCGCAGAGCAGACCGATCGTGCTCGCGGCGGTGCGCACCGATCTACTCGACGTCGGCTGCGACCTGCATCTCGACGATGCGGTCGGGATCGCTCGGCGGCTCGCCGCGTTTGAGCTTGTCGACCACGTCCATGCCATGGACGACCTCGCCGACCACCGTGTACTGCCCGTTGAGGAACGACCCCTCCTCGAACATGATGAAGAACTGGCTGTTGGCCGAGTGCGGATTGCTGCTCCGCGCCATGCCGACAGTGCCGCGCTTGAACGGCACCTTGGAAAACTCAGCCTTCAGATCGGGGTGTTTGGAGCCGCCGGTGCCATTGCCGAATTCGCCGTCGCCGGTCTGCGCCATGAAACCGTCGATGACGCGATGGAACGGAACGTCGTCGTAGAATTGTTCGCGCGCCAGGAGCTTGAGACGCTCGGCATGACCGGGGGCGATGTCGCTGCGCAACGCCACGATTAGGTCGCCGCGCGTGGTGCGAATGATCAGCGCATTCTCCGGATCGGTTCCTGCCGGGAGTGCTGGGCTATCCTTGGATGCAGGCAATGTAGAAATCCTCCGCTGTCATAACTTTGGCCGGCGGCTCATCCCGCTCAGTGAGGTTTATTGCTCGATGGTCGCTTTTTTGATGTAGTCGAGGTTGCCGAATTTGGATGCCAGATAAGCGTTGCCTTCGGTTTGCAGCTTGGTCTGATCCGGCCCGAGACCGCGCGGCGCACCTTCGCCGTAGCCGTTATAAAGCGAATCGACCACCTTCATGCCCGACACGACCTGGCCGAACGGCGTGAAGCCTTGGCTGTCGAGATTGCTGTTGTCGCCGTAACTGATGAAGACTTGCGTGGTGCGGGTGTTCGGGCCCGCGGTCGCGAATGTCACGAATGAGCGTTTGTTGCTGTAGCGGGGCGGATCGTCCTTGATGCGCGCCTCCTTCCACACCGCGGCGACTTTCGGGTCGCCGTTGACGCCGAATTGCACCATGAAACCTTCGATCACCCGAAAGAACCGCGCGTCATCGTAAAAGCCGCTTTTGACGAGATTGTAAAAGCGGTCGGCGCCGATCGGCGCCCAGTCGCGATGGACCTCGATGACAAACGGGCCCTTGCTGGTGTCGAAATCGACCCGATAGACCGCCGGAGCCTGTTCCTTCAGCGCCGCGGGGTTCATCAGTCCTTGGGCGTGGGCCGGCGCGGCGCCGGCAAGCAACAGCAGGAAAGCAAGAACGCGGCTCATGTCACCTCCCGGATCGAGCTTTGGCTTGTTAGGCCTTTTTACGCTTTGGCGAATTTCTTCTTCAAGGACGCGGCAACCACGTCGGGCACGAACGCAGAAATGTCGCCGCCCATGCTCGCAATCTGGCGCACCAAGGTGGCGGTGATCGGGCGAACTTCGGGCGACGCCGGCAGGAATACCGTTTGCACGCCGGGCGCCATCACCGCATTCATGCCAGCCATCTGCATCTCATAATCGAAATCGCCGGCGTCGCGCAGGCCGCGGATGAGAATTGTCGCTCCGACCCGCTTCGCCGCCGAGACCACCAGATCGCCGAAGGTGGTGCAGACGATTTCGCAGCCGGCGTCGCGCCCGAGCGGCGCGGAAATTTTCTCGAGCATCGCCAGCCGCTCCTCGGCCGAAAACAGCGGCGTCTTGCCTGGATGGATGCCGATGGCGAGCACCAGCCGATCGGCGAGCCGTACGGCGCTCCGCACTACGTCGAGATGGCCGTTGGTGATAGGGTCGAACGACCCCGCGAAAAGCGCAGTACGCGGCATGCCGCGGGTCTAGCCCGCGAACCGGCGTCCCGCAAGGCGGTTGTACCGGCGAGAGGGTGTTTCACCGCGCTGCCGTCATGCCATATCATCCGGCCAAAAGCTGAAATTCATAATCCGGCCGGGGAGCGAAAACCGCCAATGAATGCTCCGCTATCGTCAGACACCAGGATCGTTCGGCGCAGCGCCGACGCCGGCATCCGGCGGGTGGTCACCGACATCTGCGTCGTCGGCGCCGGTATCGCCGGCACGTCGGCGGCGCTGACCGCCGCGCGGGCTGGACGAAAGGTGGTGTTGGTCGACGGCCTGCCCGTGCTCGGCGGTCAGGCGGTGAATTCGATCATCGGCACGTTCTGCGGCCTGTTTGCCAACGGCACGCACGGCCACCAATTCACCCACGGCATCGCCGACGACATTTTGCGCGATCTCGGCGCCAAGGAGCATGCGCTTTATTACCGGCACGGGCCCCTGACCACGGTGGTCTATTATGACGAGGTGGCGCTGGCGCGCTGGATCGAGGAAGCGGTGCGGGCAGCCGGCATTACTATCGTGCTTGGCGCCGTGCTCCGGCGCGTGGAGGTCGCCGACCGCCGCGTGCATCATATCGAGCTCGCGACGCGCTACGGCGACGTGCATGTCGAAGCGACCGGCTACGTCGACAGTAGCGGCGACGCGGCTTTGGTCTGGCAAGCCGGTTTCGCCTGCCGCGAGGCGGCGAACGGCCCGGTGTTCGGCACCCAAATGGTCATCCTGGAGAATATCGACGAAGCCAAACAGCCGACCCGCGACGAGCTTGGCGCGAGGATGAAAGAAAAAGGCGACGAGTACGGACTGGTGCGGCGCGAAGGCCTCGCTTTCATCATTCCCGGCCGCGGCGTCGCCGCGATGAACATGACCCATGTGGAGACGCCACTCGACCCGCTCGAAGCGTCCGCCCGCACCCTCGATGGCCGCGATCAAGCCGATCGCGCCGTGGCCTTCCTCCGCCGTGAGTTTCCCGACTGCTTCGGCAAGGCGCGGGTGCGCGCCTACGGCTTTCCCGGCATTCGGCAGACGCGCTGGATCGTCGGGCGCCAGCAGCTCACGGTGGACGATGTGCGCGCCGGCAGGCGCTTTCCCGACGCGGTCGCGCGCACAGCGTGGCCGATCGAGCTGCACGATCATGGAACCGGCCACCACTGGCATACTTTCCCGGAGGATCATGTGCACTACGTGCCGCTCGGCAGCCTCACGCCGGCGGACGCCGACAATGTCGTCGCCGCCGGCCGCTGCATCGACGCCGATACGGCGGCGTTGTCGAGCGTGCGGGTGATGGGCCCGTGCATCGCCATGGGCGCCGCGGCCGCGCATGCGCTCGATCTCGCCGGCACCGGCAGTGTGCATCAGATCGATCTCGCGGCGCTGGCGTCACGGGTCTACGACAATGTCGAGCGCACGGACTGACAGCGGGGCCGCAATGTCGGGGCGAACCACGATCGATGTTGCCGAAATCGTCGAGCGCCAGAAGCTCGGCGGCTTTCTGCTCGGCCTCGTGGCGATTTCCTGGATTATCATCTTCTTCGACGGCTTCGACTCCCAAGCCATCGCCTTTGCCGCGCCCTACCTGTCGAGCGAATACCACCTCGACCGGGTGATGATGGGCAACGTTTTCAGTAGCGGACTCTTCGGCACGCTGATCGGCGGCTTCCTCTTTGGCTACCTCGGCGACCGCATCGGGCGCCGTCCCAGCATCATTATTGCCACCGCCGCATTCGGCGTGCTGACCCTCGCCTTTGTTTTCGCCAACGGTTACGCGTCGCTGCTGGCGCTGCGTTTTGTTGACGGTATCGCCCTTGGCGGAATGCTGCCGCTCACCTGGGCGCTGAACATCGAGTACGCCCCGAAACGGTATCGCTCGACCATCGTCACCGTCATCATGATCGGCTATTCCGCCGGCATTGCGCTTGGCGGCCCGACCGCAAATTGGCTCATTCCGCAACATGGCTGGCAATCGCTGTTTGCGGTCGGCGGCGCGCTGTCACTCCTCGCCGTGCTTGTGCTTGTTCTGGCGCTGCCGGAATCGGCCCGTTTCCTCGCCAGCAAGGGATTGGAGCCGCGCCGCGTTGCAGACCTTCTGCGCCGCCTGACCGGAGAGCCGGTGCCGGACGATGCGCATTTCGTCGTCGCCGACGAAGCCGCGCATGCCAAGGATTTCGATCCGGCGCTCCTGTTCCGCGGCCGGTTGCGGGTGATCACGCCACTGCTTTGGCTCGCCTATATCGCAAGCTCAATGGCGGTGTTCTTCCTCGCCACCTGGACGCCTTTGGTGTTCGAGGCGCTCGATTTCACCCGTTCCGAGGCGGCCCTGGCGGGTTCGGTCAATGCCGCCGCTGGCGCGCTTGGCGGCCTCCTCCTGATGCGCTTGACCGACAATAAAGGCGCGATCGCCATCACCGCGATGCCGCTCGTCGCCGTTCCGCTGCTTCTCGTCGCCGCGTTCGTCGGCATGAGCCAGCTAGCGTTTTTCTCCTTGTTCGCGCTGATTGCGCTGTTCCTGATTGGCGGCCATTTCGGCCTGCACAGCATTGCCGGCATTTTTTATCCAAGTGCCTGGCGCGGCAACGGCGCCGGCTGGGCCATTTCAGTTGCGAAACTCGGATCGATCGCCGGACCTGCGCTGGCCGGCGTGATCCTGTCCACGAGCCTGCCGGTTCGTAATATCTTCGCCGTGCTGGCGGTCTGCCCGGCGGTGTTTGTCGTCTGCATCTTTGTGATTGGCCGAATCCACTCGTCGATGCTGCGTGACGGGGTGACCGAAGCGAGCGCTGCGGCCAATTGGGCGAAAGAGCCGAGTTCGGCGTGATCGCCTGCCGACCGCCTAACGCCAGCGGAGGTGAACCGGACACGCCAAGTCGGACGGCCGGCACGGTTTCCGGCCCATTTTATTGCAGCGCTTTTTGCGCTAAGAGCCCGGCAGCACAACGGCTACTGGCGCCATGATCATCCTGATCGACAATTACGACAGCTTTGCCTTCAACCTGGTTCACTATTTCGGTGAACTTGGGGCGCCGGTGCGCGTCTACCGCAACGATAAGACCACCAGCGCGGCCGTCCTTGCCGCCGATCCCGACGCCATTGTGCTCTCCCCCGGCCCGTGCACGCCCAAAGAGGCCGGTATCAGCCTCGACCTTATTGCCGCGGCTTCCGGCAAGATCCCGATCCTCGGCGTCTGTCTCGGCCATCAGGCGATCGGCGACGCCTTCGGTGGCAAGGTAGTGCGGGCGCCGAGCCCGGTGCATGGCAAGCTCTCGGTGATCCGCCATGCCGGCGCCGGCATCTTCCGCGGCATCAACGGACCGTTCCAGGCGACGCGCTATCATTCGCTGGTCGTCGATCGACAAAGCCTCCCGGACGATCTCACCGTGACCGCCGACACCGAGGACGGCCTGATCATGGGGCTCGCGCACCGCCGTCTGCCGGTGCATGGCGTGCAATTCCATCCTGAGAGCATTGCGTCCGACCACGGCCACCTGATGCTGAGAAACTTTCTCGACATCGTAGCTTCGTGGAACGTCGCGAACGGCCGGCGCGCGGCTGCGCCGGCCCCCTCCCTTCCCTCCCCCGCAAGCGGGGAAGGATCGAGGTGGGGGCAAGCGTATGCGCAAGCGAGAGCCTGACCGTGACCGACGCATTCAAGGGACTGATTGCCAAGGTCGCGACCGGCGCCACGCTGACGCGCGACGAGGCCTCTGGCGCCTTCGAGCAAATGATGTCGGGCGATGCGACGCCCTCGCAGATGGGCGCGCTATTGATGGCGCTGCGGGTACGCGGTGAGACCGTCGACGAGATCACCGGCGCGGTGTCCGCCATGCGCGCCAAGATGCTGCGCGTGGTGGCGCCGCCCGACGCCATCGACGTCGTCGGCACCGGCGGCGACGCGTCCGGCTCGTTCAATATTTCCACGTGCGCGGCGCTGATCGTGGCCGGCGCCGGCGTGCCGGTCGCCAAGCACGGCAACCGGGCGCTGTCGTCGCGCTCCGGCGCCGCCGACGTGCTCACCGCGCTCGGCGTCAATATCAACCTGACCCCGGAAGCGATCGCACGTTGTATCGCCGAAGCCGGCATCGGCTTCATGTTCGCGCCGGCGCATCATCCGGCGATGAAGAACGTCGGCGCAACTCGCGCCGAGCTCGGCACCCGCACCATCTTCAATCTGCTCGGCCCGCTCTCCAACCCGGCTGGCGTGCGCCGGCAGATGGTCGGGGTATTCTCGAAACAATGGACCAAGCCGCTGGCGCTGGTCTTGAAAAATCTCGGCGCCGAACGCGTCTGGGTGGTGCACGGCTCCGACGGCCTCGACGAGATCACGACGTCCGGGCCGACCAGTGTCGCCGCTCTGCAAGACGGCCACGTCAAGATGTTCGAGATTTCGCCGGAGGAGCTTGGCCTGCGCAAGGTCAAGCCGGAGGCGCTGCGCGGCGGTGACGCTGCGGCCAATGCCAAGGCAGTGCAGGACGTGCTCCAAGGCAAGGCTTCGGCGTTTCGCGATGTCGCGCTCCTCAATGCCGCGGCGGCTTTGGTGGTGGCCGGCAAGGCCAAGGACTTGGCCGATGGCCTGCACGCCGCGGCCCACGCGGTGGATTCCGGCGAAGCCGAAGGCCGGCTCGGTCGCCTGATCGCGGTGTCGAACAATGTCTGACATTCTCACCAAGATCGCGGCCTATAAGCGCGAAGAGATCGCGGCCGCGAAGCGCGCGCGCCCGCTGGCCGCGCTCGAGCGCGAAGCCAAGGCCGCGAGCGCGCCGCGCGGCTTCCTGGCGGCGATCCAGCGGCGACACGCCGGCGGCGATTATGCCCTGATCGCCGAGGTCAAGAAGGCGAGCCCGTCGAAGGGACTGATCCGGGAAAAATTCGATCCGCCGGCGCTGGCGGCCGCCTATTCGCAAGGCGGCGCGACCTGCCTTTCGGTGTTGACGGACGCGCCGTCGTTCCAGGGCTCGCTCGATCATTTGCGCGCCGCACGCGCGGCCTGCCCGCTGCCGGTGCTGCGCAAGGATTTCATGTACGATCCTTATCAGGTGACCGAGGCGCGCGCCGCCGGCGCTGATTGCATCCTTATCATCATGGCGGCAGTCGACGACGGCGCCGCGGCCGAGCTTGAGGCGTCGGCGTTCGCGCTCGGCATGGATGTCCTGGTCGAGGTCCATGACGAACCGGAGTTGGAGCGGGCGCTGCGGCTCAAGTCGCGATTCATCGGCATCAACAATCGCAATTTGCGCACCTTCGAAACCACGCTCGCGACTGCCGAGCGGCTCGCGGGGCTGATCCCGCCCGGTTACGTCGTGGTCGGCGAGAGCGGCATCTTTGTGCCGGACGATCTCGCCCGCCTCGCCAAGGTCGGCATTGCGACATTCCTGGTCGGCGAGAGCTTGATGCGCCAGGCCGATGTCGCTGCGGCAACCCGTGCGCTGCTTGCCCGCAATGCCGCGCTCGCTCCGGCCCGGTGAACCATTAGCGGGTGAAAGAACATGGCCGGCCAAAAGAAGCTGACGCATCTCGGCGCCCGCGGTGAGGCGCGCATGGTGGATGTTTCCGGAAAAGCCGTCACGGAACGTGAAGCGGTGGCCGCGGGTTGCGTCATCATGCAAGCAGCGACCCTCGATATCGTGCGCAAAGGCGATGCGAAGAAAGGCGACGTGCTCGGCACCGCCCGCATCGCCGGCATCATGGCGGCGAAGCGCACCCATGACCTGATCCCGCTGTGCCACCCGCTCGCGATCTCACAGGTCGAGGTCGAGTTGACGCCTGACACAAAGCTGCCGGGCATCGAAGTGCGCGCCCGCGTCAGGGTCGCGGGCAAGACCGGCGTCGAGATGGAGGCGCTGACTGCCGTCGCCATCGCCTGCCTCACCATCTACGACATGGTGAAAGCGGTCGATCGCGGCATGCGCATCGAAGGCATCCGGCTTGTCGAAAAAAGCGGCGGCCGCAGCGGGCATTTCCGCGCGAAGGAGTAAGCCGTGAGATCGTTGCTCTCGGTCGCCGAAGCGCTCGAACGCGTGCTCGAGCACGCAGCCCCGCTGCCGGCCGAAGAAGTGCCGCTGTCGGCAGCCGCCGGCCTCGTGCTCGCTTACCCCGTCAAGGCGCGGCGCACCCAACCGCCCGCGGATTTGTCGGCGATGGACGGTTACGCGGTGCGCGCGAGCGACGTCGCCGACCCGCCCGTGAAGCTGAAAGTGATCGGCGAGGTCGCGGCCGGACGGCCGTTTACGCACCCCGTCGGTCCGGGCGAAGCGGCGCGCATCTTTACCGGCGGCGTGATGCCACAAGGCGCCGATGCGGTGGTGATCCAGGAACATGCCAAACGCGACGGCGAATATGTCACTCTCGAAAAATCGTCGCCCAAGGGCCGGCACATCCGCGTGCAGGGTTTGGATTTCAAAGCCGGCGACGTACTGCTCAAGGCCGGACATCGGCTGACACCGCGCGACCTCGCGCTCGCCGCCGGCATGAATTATCCGTTCGTCCCGGTGCATCGGCGGCCGAAGATCGCGCTGTTCGCCACCGGCGACGAACTGGTACCGCCCGGCTGCGAGCCCGCGGCCGGCCAGATCGTGTCGTCCAACAATTTCGCGCTCGAGGCATTGGCGCGTAGCGAAGGCGCGGACGTCACGGATCTCGGCATTGTCGGCGACCGCCTGGACGACACTGTCGATGCCGTGCGCCGGGCGCGCGATGGCGGCGCCGATATCCTCGTCACCTCCGGCGGCGCTTCGGTCGGCGACTATGATCTGGTGCAGAAGGCCTTCACGGCCGAAGGGATGAAATTGTCGTTCTGGCGGCTGGCGCTTCGTCCCGGCCGCCCGCTGATGTACGGCCGGCTCGGCGCCATGGACGTGCTCGGTGTTCCGGGCAATCCGGTGTCCGCCTTTGTCTGCGGTTTTCTGTTCCTGGTGCCGCTGATTCGGCGCCTCATCGGCCGCACCGATCTCGAGCGGCCGATCGAATTGGCTTTGCTCGGCGTCGACCTGCCCGAGAACGACGAGCGCGCCGATTATATGCGGGCCACTTTGACCAATGGCCCGCAAGGCCTCGTCGCCACGCCCTTCCCCGTCCAGGACAGCTCGATGATGGCGCCACTGGCCAAGGCCGATTGCCTCATGATCCGAGAGCCTTACGATCCAGCGGCGAAGATCGGCGAGCCGTGCCGCATCGTTAAGTTCGAGCATTAAGCGATCGTTTGAGCCGGCCGCTCGTTTCTTCACCTCAAATTAAATGGTTGCAGAACACATATGGAACGGATAGTGTCCGTTCATGATTTGTTTCAGCTGGCGTGATTTATTTCGGCTCGCCGGCGGCCAACTGGGGAAGCGCCGATGCTGACGCGCAAGCAAGCTGAACTCCTCCGCTTTATTCATGAGCGCCTCAAGGAGGCCGGAGTTCCACCGTCATTCGACGAGATGAAGGATGCGCTCGACTTGCGCTCCAAGTCCGGCATTCACCGGCTGATCACGGCGCTCGAAGAGCGCGGCTTCATCCGCCGCTTGCCGAACCGGGCGCGCGCCATCGAGGTGATCAAGCTTCCCGAATCGGTCGCGCACGGCATGGTGTCGGGCCGCACGCGCGGCTTCACCCCGAGTGTCATCGAAGGCAATCTCGGCCGTGTCCGCGCCACATCCGAGGACGAGGGCGGCCGGCCGGTCGCCGTGCCGGTGATGGGCCGCATCGCCGCCGGCACGCCGATCGAGGCGATCCAGACCCGCAGCCACACCATCAACATGCCGTCCGATCTTCTGACCGCCGGCGAGCACTTTGCGCTCGAGGTGCGCGGCGATTCGATGATCGAAGCGGGCATCCTCGACGGCGACATTGCGGTGCTCAAGCGCAGCGACGCCGCCGATACCGGCGATATCGTCGTCGCGCTGATCGACGACGAGGAGGCCACCCTCAAGCGTTTCCGCCGCCGCGGTGCCTCGATCGCGCTCGAGCCGGCCAATACCGCGTACGAAGTGCGTATCCTGCCGCCCAATCGCGTGCGCATTCAGGGCAAGCTGGTCGGGTTGTTTCGAAGGTATTGATCACCCGTCATTCCGGGCTCGCCGCTTCGCGGCGCCCCGGAATGACGGTCACTCAATCGTCCGCCTGCAGATCCTCCGACGGCGGCGTCGCGTCGTGCGACGCCGCCGGCGTTACCGCCTGCGGATTAGCGGCGGTGTCCTGACTTGGGGCAGTCGCAGCCCGCGGCGGCGCACGCGGTGCCCATGGCCGATCGAAATTCGGCGGCCGCGTTGACTCGATCAGGAAGCCGGAGCCGTTGCGGTAGAGCGCCAGCGCCCCGTGCTCGCGCCAATCATGGCGTCCGATCACTTTGGCATCACAGTCAGGCGGCGCGTCGCGGGTGGCGACGATGATGGCGGCGTGGCGGCAATCCTCTTCGAAAGCGTCGGGCGTGATCACGTAGGATACCAGCCGCCGATCATCGAGCATGCCGATGCAGCCTGATGGATCGCAGGCGATGCCTGCGCCCAATGCCTTGTCGCTCGGATCGCGGCCATCGGCATCGGCCGCGAGCCATTCGCGCGTCGCGAACGTATCGCCGCCGGTATGATGGATCGCAAGCTTGCCGTTGGCGCCGCGCACCGCGAAGGTCCGGCCATCGGCGGCGACCAGGATGTCCGGCACCGGCGTGCGCGCCGCGACGATGATCGCCGCGACGACGAACGCAACGCCGCTCCACCGCAGCGGCGTTTTTAGGAGCCCGATCAAGAGGAGGCCCGCGGTCGCCAGAAGCAGCGGCCCGGTGCCGAACGACGTCACCCGGCCGAAGGCGCCGGGCAGGCTCGTCACCCATAATGCGATCGCGTCCATCCACTCGATGCCGTAGCCCATCTGCCGCCAGAAAATGCCGTCAAAGCCGAACGGAATGGCGATCACACCGAGAATGCCCATCGGCATGACCCAGGCGGAGACGACCGGCATGGCAAGGAGGTTGGCGAGCACGCCGTAGGGCGCGATGCGGTGAAAGTGAAACGCCGCGTACGGCGTGGTCGCAAGCCCGGCGACCAGCGACGCGACGACGAGGCTAATGATTTCGTTGGTGCCCCACAAGGCGGCGCGCGCGCCCAACGATGAATCGAAGCCCGCCCGCGTCAGCGGCAGACCGTGCGTGTACACGGCGATCAGCGCCAGCGTCGCCGCGCGGCTATGTGAAGCCCGCGAACCGGAGAGAGGATCGCGTTGACCGTCGCTTTGCTGAAAATCAATCCGGCAAACGCAAGGCAGTCGTGGTGATCCGCGAGCGTGGCGGCAACACGCTGCCGGCCGTGTTTCCGACCGAAAGCGCCGCATTGTCGTTCATCCGCTCGCGCATCGCCAAGGGAACGGTTGTTCACGCTGATGAGTCGGCGAGCTGGAATGACCTGCATGCTCGCTACGAAATGAAGCGCGTCAACCACCAAGAGGAATATCTTGGCCGGGACGGCGCGTGCACCAATTGGGCCGAATTATTCTTCTCGCGGTTACGGCGCGCCGAAGCCGGACACCACCATCACGTCGCTGGTCCTTATTTGCTCCGCTTCGCTCAAGAGGCCGCGTGGCGCGAAGATAACCGCCGCCGCTCAAACGGCGACCAGGTCCGCGTAGTCGCCGGCCTCGCGATGGGCCTCAAGCCTTCCGTCGATTTCTGCGGCTACAAGCAACGCCACGTCAAAGCCGACTAGGCAGCGACCGACCAGCGCACCGGACTGGTTTGAGCGTGCGATACAAGCCCCTTGCCTTTGTGGTTTTGAAGGGCCGACAGGATGCTGCTGGTCAAGCGGCTGATCGCAGCGGGCGCGGCATTCGTGACGTCTTTCGCCTGAATCAACCGCAATGCAATCTCGCGTGGCGACAGCGGCCGTTCCGCCTTTCGCAGCAGGTCTAGGACAGCCCGTAAGAGCGTCCCGCGCTTAAAAAACTGATTTGGCTTGCGGCGGCGGACCACGATTGCCTGTAATCTGTAGCCCGGTTGCAGAAGCTTTAAGACCGCCTCGACATGCTGCATTGCTTGCGTCAGCCGCTCGACCTCCCGCTTGCCTTCGCGGAGCTTGCCACCCAACTCAGCATGTAGTTGTTCAAGCGCATATGTCGCGCGTTTGGTCGCTATTTTGCCGGTTCGGAATCGCATCCCGGCAATGTGGCGTGGGTGCCGTCAAAATTCTTGTGGCGCTTGGGCCATAATACCGGGATAACGCAAAAGCGGATGATCGATCAGCGCGGTCTTGAGGGTGGCGACAGCGAAGCCGGCGCAGACGGCAGAAACGCCGAGTGCGATCACGAAGGCGACCGGACGGCGCCGCACCAGCACCGGCACGATCGCGGCGATGACGGCGAGCGGCGAAGCCGCCCACCACGCCGGTTCATGCTCGGCGGCGAAGTAGAGGACAATGCCCGCGCCGAACGCGACGGCGAACCACGGCAGCAAGCGACCGGCGCCGACCTCGGCCAACGCCCATTCGCGGATGCGCGCGGGAACGGCGAATTCGGCTTGCGGCCAAATCCCGTCCCAAGGACTCCGCGCCCGCCCGACCGGCCAAGTTCGTACGCCGGCCCGAGCGCGGCTTTCTACCCTGCCCTCGTCCACCACCGCGCGCCCCTGCGCTTCGCGCGCCAACTGCCGGCACTTATGCTAGCGGGACTGGATGGGCGTGGCGAGTGCTCGCTTAACGCTGTGGAGAGTGGTCAGGGAGAGAACCGCGCAATCGAAAATCTCTTACGAGCCGGCGGAAACTTTCGCCCAAGTGTCGCGCAGTCCGACGGTGCGGTTGAAGACCAGCCGATCGGGTTTGGAATCCCGGTCGCGACAGAAATAACCCTGCCGCTCGAACTGCACCGCGTCGTCTGAATTCCGGCCAGCGAGCGCCGGCTCAACGCGGGCGTCGGCGAGAACTTCAAGCGACTGCGGATTGAGATCGGCGGCGAAATTGCCCGCGTCGGGGTCGGGCTTAGTAAAGAGCGAGTTATAGAGCCGCACTTCGGCCGGGACCGAATCCGCAGCCGAAACCCAGTGCATGGTCGCTTTCACTTTGCGGCCATCGGGCGCGTTGCCGCCCTTGGTCGCCGGATCGTAGGTGCAGCGCAGTTCGATCACCTCGCCGGCCGCGTTCTTCACCACCTCGCGGCAGGTGATGAAATAGGCGTAGCGGAGCCGCACCTCGGCGCCGGGCGACAGCCGGAAGAATTTCTTCGGCGGGTTTTCCATAAAGTCGTCGCGCTCGATGAAGAGTTCGCGGCCGAAGCGGATGCGCCGGGTGCCTACGCTTTCGTCCTCCGGATGATTGACGGCTTCGAGCTCCTCGCTTTGGCCTTGCGGATAATTCTCGATCACGACTTTCAACGGCCGGAGCACCGCCATCCGCCGCTGTGCGGTCTTGTTGAGATGCTCGCGGATGGAAAACTCGAACATGCCGACGTCGACAATGCTGTTCGCCTTGGCGACGCCGATGCGCTTGACGAAATCGCGAATGGCGGCCGGCGGCACGCCGCGACGGCGCAGGCCCGCCAGCGTCGGCATGCGCGGATCGTCCCAGCCGCCGACATGGCCGCCGCGGACGAGCTCCGTGAGCACCCGCTTCGACAAGATGGTGAAGGTGAGATTGAGCCGCGCGAACTCGTACTGACGCGGACGCGACGGCACCGGCAGGTTTTCCAGGCACCAATCGTACAGCGGCCGGTGATCCTCGAATTCCAGCGTGCACAGCGAATGGGTCACGCCCTCGATGGCGTCCGACTGGCCATGGGCGAAATCGTAGCTCGGATAGATGCACCAGGCTGTGCCGGTGCGGGGATGCGCCGCATGCAAAATACGATACAGCACCGGGTCGCGCAGGTTGATGTTGCCTGAGGCCATGTCGATCTTGGCGCGGAGCACGCGCGCGCCGTTCGGAAATTCGCCGGCGCGCATGCGGCGGAACAGGTCGAGACTCTCCTCGACGCCGCGGCCGCGATACGGGCTCTCGGTGCCAGCGTCGGTCAAAGTGCCGCGGGTGAGCCGCATCTCCTCCTGGGTCTGATCGTCGACATAGGCCTTGCCGGCCCGGATCAGAATCTCGGCCCATTGGTAGAGCTGCTCGAAATAGTCGGAGGCATGATAGAGATGCTCGCCCCAATCGAAGCCAAGCCAGCGCACGTCGTGCTCGATGGCGTCGATATATTCCTGATCCTCCCTGGTCGGATTGGTGTCGTCGTAGCGCAGATTGCACTGGCCGCCGAATTCCTCCGCGACGCCAAAATTCAAGCAGATCGACTTGGCGTGACCGATGTGCAAATAGCCGTTCGGCTCCGGCGGGAAGCGGGTAATGATTTTTTTATGCCGGCCGGCGGCCAGGTCGGCGCGAATGATTTCGCGGATGAAATCCTGACCCGCTTCCCGTACCGGCGTTTCCGCAACCGTCATGACCTGATCGCTTCCAGATTGCCACAGTCCAAACCGGCGGCGCGCCCGGATTGGACAAAATTGGCCGGCGCGGTCAAGTCCGCAAGCGGGCAACAGGAACTCCTTAACTTCCTTTGCCGTCCAGCTGTGTTACATGAGCCGCGTCGGCAGGATCAGACCATAGAATGACCGTCGTTACCCGCTTCGCCCCCTCGCCCACCGGTTTTCTGCATATCGGCGGCGCGCGCACGGCGCTGTTCAACTGGCTGTTCGCCCGCGGCCGGAGCGGCAAGATGCTGTTGCGCATCGAGGACACCGACCGCGAGCGCTCCACGCAAGCCGCGATCGACGCCATCCTCGAGGGCTTAAGCTGGCTTGGCATCGCCTGGGACGGCGAGCCGATCTATCAATTCGCCCGCTCGGCCCGGCACCGCGAAGTAGCCGAGCAGCTGCTCGCCGCCGGGCATGCCTATCATTGTTACGCCAGCCCCGAAGAATTGACGCAGATGCGCGAAGCCGCGCGCCGCGAAGGCCGAGCCAAGCTCTATGACGGGCGCTGGCGCGACCGCCCTCCGAGCGAAGCGCCGCCCGGCGTCAGGCCGACCATCCGGCTGAAGGCGCCGCTCGCCGGCGAAACGGTGATCGAGGATCAGGTTCAAGGCCGCGTGGTCTGGCAGAACGAGAATCTCGACGATCTGGTGCTGCTTCGCTCCGACGGCACGCCGACCTACATGCTCGCGGTCGTGGTCGACGACCACGACATGGCAGTGACCCACATCATCCGCGGCGACGATCACCTGACCAACGCGGCGCGGCAGAAGCACATCTATGACGCGTTGGGCTGGACCGTGCCGGTAATGGCGCACATTCCGCTGATCCACGGTCCCGACGGCTCGAAACTTTCCAAACGACATGGCGCGCTCGGCATCGATGCCTATCGGGCCATGGGTTATCTGCCGGCGGCGTTGCGCAATTACCTGGTGCGACTCGGCTGGAGTCATGGCGACCAGGAGATTTTCTCCACCGAGGAAATGATCGCGGCTTTCGACCTGCCGCAGATCGGCCGCTCGCCGGCGCGATTCGATTTCGCCAAGCTCGAAAGCCTCAACGGTCACTATATCCGCACTACCGCTGACATGGCCCTCCTTGACGCCATCGATCAGCTGCTGCCGCATCTGGCCGGTGGCAATGTCATCGCCGCCAAGATGACCCCGCATTTGCGGCAGCAGTGGCTTGCGGCCATGCCGAGCTTGAAGGAGCGAGCCAAGACGCTGATCGATCTCATTGACGGCGCACATTTTTTGTTGGCCGACCGGCCCATCGCCCTCGACGACAAAGCGACCAGCCTGCTGGCGGCCGAGGCCAAGACCTTGCTGCAGGACGTCGGCCGCGAACTCGCCGGTGTCGAACCCTGGAGCGCGGAAGCGACCGAGCAGACGGTGCGCACCTTCGCCGAGCGCAAGGGCTTAAAGCTCGGCTCGGTCGCGCAGCCGCTGCGCGCCGCGCTCACCGGCCGCACCACGTCGCCCGGCATTTTCGAAGTGCTGGTGGTGCTCGGCAAGGCGGAAAGTCTTGCCCGCATCTGTGACCAGACCAAGCTCGGAGGCGCGATGCCGCGCGCGGGCTAGCACGCGCTTTGACCGGCCCAGAAACGTCTGCGACAGTTTCGTAACTGGTTCCTTCCCGGCTGGCGCTGGCCACGCCCACCGCCTATTTTCTTGCAGTGCACACTCCGTTGGGCTAGCCAAGGAAGCCGGAACGGCAGCGCCACAAGGCTTTTTAGCTGCAAGGCCGCGTGCACCGCACTGCTAAAGCTCTCACAGATCGAGGTGCGATCATGGACGCGAAGACCAGCACCAACGCCAAAACCGGCACGCTGACACTCGGCGACAAGAACTACCCGTTTCCGGTCTACGACGGAACGATCGGTCCCGAGGTGATGGATATCAGCAAGCTCTACGCCCAGGCCGGTATCTTCACCTACGACCCGGGCTTCACCTCGACCGCGAGCTGCGAGTCCAAGATCACCTATATCGACGGCGACAACGGCGTACTGCTCTATCGCGGCTACCCGATTGAAGATTTGGCCGAGCACGGCGACTTTTTAGAGACTTGCTATCTGCTGCTTTACGGTGAACTGCCGACCGCCGCGCAGAAGGAGAACTTCGACGATCGTGTGGTCCATCACACCATGGTCCACGAGCAGATGAGCCGGTTCTTCCAGGGCTTCCGCCGCGACGCCCACCCGATGGCGGTGATGGTCGGCTGCGTCGGCGCGCTGTCGGCCTTCTATCACGACTCCACCGACATCACCGATCCGACCCAGCGCATGATCGCCTCGATCCGCATGATCGCGAAAATGCCGACGCTGGCGGCGATGGCCTACAAATATTCGATCGGGCAGCCGTTCGTTTATCCGAAAAACGATCTGGACTACGCGTCGAATTTCCTGCGCATGTGCTTTGCGGTGCCGTGCGAGGAATACAAGGCCAACCCGGTTGTGGCCCGCGCCATGGACCGCATCTTCATCCTGCACGCCGACCACGAGCAGAACGCTTCGACCTCGACGGTGCGGCTCGCCGGCTCAACCGGCGCCAATCCGTTTGCCTGCATCGCCGCCGGCATCGCCTGCCTGTGGGGGCCCGCGCATGGCGGCGCCAACGAGGCGGCGCTGAAAATGCTCGGCGAGATCGGCACGGTCGATCACATCCCCGAATACGTCAAACGCGCCAAGGATCCCGACGATTCGTTCCGCCTGATGGGCTTCGGCCACCGGGTCTACAAGAACTACGACCCGCGGGCGAAGATCATGCAGAAGACCTGTCATGAGGTGCTGCACGAGCTTGGCGTCAACGATCCCTTGTTCGACGTCGCCATGGAGCTCGAACGCATCGCGCTGCACGACGACTATTTCATCCAGAAGCGGCTTTATCCGAATGTCGATTTCTATTCGGGCATCACGCTGCGCGCGATGGGTTTTCCGACCGCCATGTTCACAGTGCTGTTCGCGTTGGCGCGCACCGTCGGCTGGATCGCGCAGTGGAAGGAAATGATCGAGGACCCGCACCAGAAGCTTGGCCGTCCGCGCCAGCTCTATACCGGTTCGCCGCGGCGCGATTATCAGCCGATCTCGCGGAGGAAGTAGCTTCTTCGCTCATTCCCGCGAAGGCGGCGAGGAGCTGAGTGCGTTTCCCGGGCGCAATGCACCACAAAGCGAAGCGAACTGGTGCGTTGCAGACCCGGGATCGTTTCAAGCGCCGAGTTTGCGACGATCCCGGATCAGCGGTGCATCACTTCGTGCTGCACCGCGTCCGGGAAACGTTCTAGAAATGGCTGTATGACGCGCGGGCGAATGTGAGCGCCTTGCCCTCGCGCATGAAGTGGGCGCCCTCTCCCACCTCAAGGCGGCCGATCTCGGTCACGGCGACGCCGGCCGCTCGCGCGGCCACCTCAAATTCCGCAAGCTTGTCCGGCGGCAGTGTCAGCGCGATCTCGTAGTCATCGCCCCCGGTGAGCGCGGTTTCGAGCAATGCCGGTTCGGCGGCGATGGCTGCACGGGCGGCGTCGGATAACGGTACGCACGCGACGTCGATCTCGGCCGCGACCGACGAGGCACGACACAGCTTGGCGACGTCGCCGGCGAGCCCATCGGATATGTCGATCGCCGCCGATGCATAGTGTAGCACCGCCGTGGCGAGGGCGTTGCGCGGCTGCGGCAGCAGATAACGCTGTTCGAGGTGCGCGGTCGCCGCGTCGCCGAGACGCCAGCGCTGAGCCAGACCGCGATCGCGCCGCAGCTTCACGCCGAGCGCCGCGTCGCCGATTGTGCCGGTAACGACGATGCGGTCGGCGGGCTTGGCGGTCGAACGCCGCACCATTTTGCCCTGCGGCACCGCGCCGAACGCGGCAATTGACACCGACGCCGGGCCGGGCGTGTGGACGGTGTCGCCGCCGAACAGCGGACAGCCATAGCACGCCGCATCATCGCCGAGCCCGGCAGCGAAGGCGCTGAGCCAGGAGTCGTCAGTGCCTTCGGGCAACGCCACCGAAAGCAGAAAGCCGAGCGGTCTCGCGCCCTTGGCAGCAAGGTCGGAGAGGTTCATACGCAGCGCCTTGCGCGCGATGGCCTCGGGCGGATCGTCGAGGAAGAAATGCACGCCGGCAATGACGCCATCGGTCGTCAGCACCAGATCGCATCCGGGCGGCGGGGTCAGCGCGGCCGCGTCGTCAGTGAGCCCGAGCGCGCCAGGCGCCGTGGCCAGTGGGCGAAAATAGCGCGCAATCAGGCGGTCTTCGGCCGATTCAGAGGACTTCGACATCGCGCACTTCGATCCGGTTTTCCAAAAAAGATCATGCCTCGCCAATATGTTATTATTTATCAACGCTGGAATGTTGAGGAAATGTCTTAAGCGAGGAAACCCTTTGGAGCCGTTCGACCTCTACTCGCCGCTGATCGACGCCGACCCGTTCCCCTACTACGCGGAGCTACGGGAAAAGCATCCCTGCTATTGGAGCGACAGCGCGCAGCTTTGGATCCTGTCGCGCTACGACGACATCGTCGAAGCCGCGCGCGACTGGCAAACCTTCTCCTCATCCGCCGGCAACATGATCGACGAACTGCCCGGGCGGGCCGGTGCGACGCTCGGTACTACCGACCCGCCGCGCCACGATCGGCTGCGTGCGCTCAGCCAAGCCGCGTTTCTCAAACGCAATCTCGATCGCCTGGTCGAGCCGACCATGGACATGGCCAATCGCTCGCTCGACCGCATCGTCGAGCGAGCGGACGTTCGAATTCATCAACGATTTTTCCAGCCAGATCACGGTCGGCCTGTTGTTCCGCACCATGGGCCTGCCCGACCGCGATCACGCCGAGATCAGGCGCAAGGTGATTCTGGCGATCTCGACCGATAAGACGGTGAAGGGGCGCACGCCCGAACATATCGCCGCTTTCGTAGAGCTACGCGACTTCCTCACCGCCGAAGTGGCGGCGCGAAGGGCCAATCCGACCGACGATCTGATCACCCACCTCGCCGAAGCCGAGATCGACGGCGACCGGCTCTCGGAGCGCGAGGTGGTGCTCACGACGGCGACGTTCGTCATGGCCGGCGTGGAATCGCTCTCGAGCTTCATGAGCATGTTCGCACTCAACCTTCACGACCATCCCGATGCGCGGCGGCGACTCGTCGCCGATCCGTCGCTGATCGCTCAGGCGATCGAGGAGTCGCTTCGCTTCAACACCTCGGCGCAGCGTTTCAAGCGCACCGCGACGCGGGACGTCGAAATGCATCGCGAGACCATTGCAGCCGGCGATAAGGTCGCGCTGGCCTTCGGCTCGGGCAATCGCGACCATCGTAAATTCCCCGATCCCGATCGCTTCGATATCGACCGCCGCCCGCAGGGTCATTTGGGCTTCGGCTCCGGTAAGCATTTCTGCCTCGGCGCGCAGATGGCGCGGCTGGTCACCGAAGTCGCGATGCGGCGTTTTCTCGAACGTGTGCCGGACTATCACCTCACCGTCGACAAAGTGGCGTGGAATTCGTCGTCGAATTTTCGGAGTCCTGTGGCGCTGCCGTTCGCATGCGGCAGCGACTAGAGCTGGACAAAACCAATTCGATTCGTCATGCCCGCGCTCGTCGCGGGCATCCACGTCTTTAAGCCGCATCCAACAAAGACATGGATGGCCGGAACAAGTCCGGCCATGACGTGCTTCAGTTCAATTCGAACTCATCTGGTTCTACTTGCCCGCAACCTCATCGGCGCGGAATTCCCGGGCCAGCTGATCGAGCACAGCGTTGACCATGCCGGTCTCGTCCCGGTCGACGAAGGCGGAAGCGACGTCGACATATTCGGACATGACGACGCGTGCCGGTACATCGCGCCGGCAGGCGAGTTCATAGGTACCGGCGCGCAGCACCGCGCGGAGCACCGCCTCGATGCGCTTGAGCGGCCAGCCGCACGCCAAGGCCGCGTCGATCTGCGGGTCAAGCCGCCGCTGCTCGCGCACCACGCCACCGACGATGTCGCGGAAAAACGCCGCCTCGGCGGGCAGGTATTGCGCGCCCTCGACGTCGCCGCCGAGCCAGTGGCTCTCGAACTCGGCGAGGATCTCGTTAAGCCCGGTGCCGGCGAGGTCCATCTGGTAAAGCGCCTGCACCGCCGCAAGCCGGGCCGCGCCGCGCTTGTTGGCCTTCTTGGCCTCGGTCGCGGCGCGCGCCTTGCTCATTTGCCGGCAAGCTGACGTTTGACGCGGACCATCGCCAGCGCGGCGCGGGCGGCGTCGCCGCCTTTGTCCATCTCTTGCATGCGGGCGCGCGCGAAAGCCTGCGACTGGGTGTTGACGGTGATGATGCCGTTGCCGATCGGCAGCGCGTGCTGCATCGACAACGCCATCAGGCCGCGCGCCGAATTCCTGCGAAACGATCTCGAAGTGGATGGTGTCGCCGCGGATGACGCAGCCGAGCGCGACGATGCCGTCATACGTGCGGCGCTTGCGCCGCGCCGCCTCGAGCGCGATGGCGATGGCGCCGGGGATTTCGAGCGAGCCTGGGACGCTGATGCGCTCGACCTCGACGCCCGCTTTCTCGAGCACCACCATCGCGCCGGTGAGCAGCGCGTCGGCGAGGTCGTCATAGTAGCGCGCCTCGACGATCAGGATGCGCGCACCCTTGGCGCTGTCTTGCTCTTTTTTGGCTTGCCGCGGCCCGGCCATCTCATCACTCCGTGTTCGGGCGGCGGTGGTAGCAAGCGAAAGCCGCCCGAACAAGCGTCGCTCAACGCGGCTCCCGGGCCGCCAATAAGCGCGCGGCATAGCGGGCCATCTGATCGACTTCGAGGTTTAGCCGCGCGCCAGCGTGAAGGCTGCCGAACGTCGTGACCTGCAACGTGTGCGGAATGATCAGCACCGAAAACGTGTCGCCGTCGACCTCGTTGACCGTCAGCGAGACGCCATCGAGCGCAACCGAGCCCTTGGCGGCAATGAACCGCGACAGCGCAGCCGGCGCGCGCAGCATCAGCCGCGCCATATCGGGCAAGTCCTCGCGCGCCGTAAGATCGGCGATGCCGTCGACATGGCCGCTGACCAGGTGGCCGCCGAGCTCGTCGCCAAGCCGCAGCGAGCGCTCCAGGTTGAGCTTAGTGCCGCGCTGCCAGGCGCCGGCCGTGGTCACGCGCAACGTCTCGGCGGCGACGTCGACGGCAAAGCAGCCGCGATTGCCCCGCCGTCCCCGCTCGACCACCGTCAGGCAGGGACCCGAACAGGCGATCGAAGCGCCGATATCTATGGTTTCCGGATCGTAACCGCAGGCGACGGTCAGGCGGCGCAGCCCCTCAGCCTTCTCATCGACTTCAAGAACCTCGCCTAAATCATTGACAATGCCGGTGAACACGACCCTACCTTCGTTCAAAAAGCTCGTAAGTATCAGCGCCCACTGCACCGCACCTGACATTGACCAGATGCGGCGATTGGGTCAGCGCGGTCAGTGGCAGGCCCTCGAGTGCATCAATGCCGTCCTGCCCTACGGCCTTCGGTGACTGAAATAAAACAGCCTCGTCAACGAGATCAGCGGTGACGAAGGCCGCAGCCAAGGTTGGTCCGCCCTCAACCATCAGCCGTGTAATGCCCCGCTCCGCCAGGAGCTTAAGCACCGCCGATAGATCGAGGCGGCTGGCTTGGCCGGGCGCGCGGAATATCTCCACGCCGGCGGCCTTAAGCGCATCGCTCTCTGCGCCCGCGCCGTGGGCCTCGCTGAACACCCAGACCGGCGTGTCACGCGCGGTGCGAACGAGCCGCGAGCCGAGTGGCAGCCGCAGCGTGCTGTCGAGCACGATCCGCACCGGCGAATAGCGCTCCATGCCGGGGAGCCGGCAGGTCAGCAGCGGATCGTCGGCGAGCGCGGTGCCGCTGCCGATCATGATCGCATCGCTCTGGGCGCGCAGGAGATGCACGCGATCGCGTACCCGCTCGCCGGTGATCGCCAGCGGCCGACGGCCGGCCGCGCCGGCCTTGCCGTCGGCCGAGATCGCAAGCTTGAGCATGACCTGCGGGCGGCCTTCGCGCATCCGCCGGATGTGGCCGGCGTGGTCGCGCCGCGCCTCGGCGGCGCCGACGCCGATGTCGACAGCAATGCCGGCGGCGCGCAGCCGCGCATGGCCCGAGCTGGCGACCTTCGGGTTGGGGTCTTCGAGCGCGGAGACCACGCGGGCGACGCCGGCAGCAATAATGGCATCGGCGCAGGGCGGCGACTTGCCGAAATGCGAGCAAGGCTCGAGCGTCACGTAAAGCGTGGCGCCGCGCGCTGCTTCGCCGGCGCGGCCGAGCGCCTCGACCTCGGCATGCGGCCGGCCGCCGACTTGCGTCCAGCCGCGGCCGACAATGACTCCGCTTTTGACGATGACCGCGCCGACGGCCGGATTTGGCCAGGTGCGCCCCAGCCCGCGCCGGCCCAAGGAGAGCGCTAGCGACATGAAGCGGATATCCTGCGCGGCGGCGGGCTCTTGAAGGCGCATGGCAGAGATTACGCTCACGGTCGGCTGCCGGTCTCGCGGACCAGCCTCATTTGCGCAACGGCGCAGCGATGTCCGCAGTCTCATCTGCCGACAATTCGGCCAGCGCCGTCTCGAAATCCTTGGCTTCGCGGAAATTGCGATAGACCGAGGCGAAGCGCACATAGGCGACATCGTCGAGGTCGCGCAGATAGGCCATCACCGTCTCGCCGATCGTTTCCGACGAAACCTCGCTTTCGCCCTGGCTCTCGAGCTCGCGCACGATCTTCGAGACCATCTGGTCGATCCGCTCCGGCTCGACCGGCCGCTTGCGGAGCGCGATTTGCACCGAACGCAACAGCTTGTCGCGGTCGAACGGCACGCGGCGGCCGTTGCGCTTGATCACGATCAGTTCGCGCAACTGCACCCGCTCGAAGGTGGTGAAGCGGAAATTGCAAGCCAGGCAGACGCGGCGGCGACGAATGACGGAGGAGTCCTCGGTCGGCCGCGAGTCCTTGACTTGCGTATCGAGGCTGCCGCAGCTCGGACAACGCATGCCTCGCCCCTAGCCCTGGTAGATCGGGAAGCGGTCGACCAGGCGCTTGACCTTGTCACGCACGCTCGCCTCGGCCGCCGCGTCTTCCTCGGCGGCTTTTTGCGACAGGGCGTCGAGCACTTCGGCGATCATCGCGCCGACCTGGCGGAATTCGGCGATGCCAAAGCCGCGCGTGGTGCAGGCGGGCGTGCCGACCCGTATGCCCGATGTGACAAAGGGCTTTTCCGGATCGAACGGAATGCCGTTCTTGTTGCAGGTGATGTGGGCGCGTCCGAGCGCCAATTCCGCCACCTTGCCGGTCAGGCGCTTCTTGCGCAGATCGACCAGCATCAGGTGGGTGTCGGTGCCGCCGGAAATGATATCGAGACCGCAAGATTTCAGCGTTTCCGCCAGCGCCCTGGCGTTCTCGACCACGTTCCTCGCATAAAGCTTGAACGACGGATGCAGCGCCTCGCCAAACGCCACGGCCTTCGCTGCGATGACGTGCATCAGCGGCCCGCCCTGCATGCCGGGAAATACCGCCGAGTTCAGCTTCTTGGCGATCTCCTCGTCGTTGGCGAGGATGGTGCCGCCGCGCGGCCCGCGCAGCGTCTTGTGGGTCGTGGTCGTGACCACGTGCGCATGCGGAAACGGGCTCGGATGCACGCCGCCGGCCACTAGCCCGGCGAAATGCGCCATGTCGACCATGAGATAGGCGCCGACCTCGTCGGCGATCTCGCGGAAACGGCAGAAATCGATGATGCGCGAATAAGCCGAGGCGCCGGTGATGATCACCTTGGGCCGATGCTGTTTCGCCAGCCGCTCGACCTCCTCTATGTCGATCAGATGGTCGTCGCGGCGCACGCCGTAAGGCACCGGCTTGAACCAGCGCCCCGACAGATTGACCGGCGAACCGTGGGTGAGATGGCCGCCGGCGGCGAGATTGAGCCCCATGAAGGTGTCGCCCGGCTGCATCAGCGCCATGAACACTTCGGCATTGGCCGAGGCGCCGGAATGCGGCTGCACATTGGCGAACGCGCAGCCGAACAGCTTAGTCACCCGCTCGATCGCCAGCCGCTCGACGATGTCGACATATTGGCAGCCGCCGTAATAGCGCTTGCCCGGCAACCCTTCCGCATACTTGTTGGTCAGGACGGAGCCCTGCGCCTCAAGAACGGCGCGGCTAACGATGTTTTCCGACGCGATCAGCTCGATCTCATGGCGCTGGCGGCCCAGTTCCAGGCCGATCGCCTCGGCAATTTCCGGATCGCTTTCGCCGAGCACGGCGGAGAAAAACCCGTCCTCCGTGACCTTCGCACCATGAGGGACCGACATGACTTGATCTGCCCGTTTTTCTCACCGTGAAAGCCGTACGCCGACGGCCGCACCTCGCCGATAGCATACCGACGGATCGGCGCAAGTCTTGGGAGGGTTTCGGGGGCAAACCCGCTACATTTGGGGAATTGCAGGGTTGGTCGCCCGGGTTGAGCAACGCGAAACCCGGGGCGGCCGTCGAGCGGCCCCGTGTTCCCGGATTTCGCTTCGCTCAATCCGGGCTACGGCTCTTACAAATTGCCGGTCGTGGCCTGTGCTCCGGGGAGCCCGTCCTTGCCGTAGATATCCTCGCGGAATTGCACCACGCCGTCGGCGCCTTGCCAGGCGGTGACATAGACCCAGTGCAGCGGCACGGGCTTGGTCAGCTGCGCGTCCTTGCGCTCGCCCGATTTGATGACGCGGTCGATGTCCTCGAGCGACCAGCTTTTGGTGCCTTCCAGGAGCCAGGCCACCAGCTGCCGCACATTCTGCACACGCATGCAGCCCGACGAGTGGAAGCGGAAGTCCTCGCCGAACAAGTTCTTCAGCGGCGTGTCGTGCATGTAGACGCCGAACGCGCTCGGGAAATTGATGCGGATCGAGCCCAGCGAATTGGTGCTGCCCGGATCCTGCTTGAACGAGTAGTGCGTGGCGTCTTGCGAGTACCAATTGATCTGCGACGGTTCAAGCTCGTGTTGGCGGCCGTCGAAAATGCGGATGTGGTTCTTGGTGAGATAGTCCGGCTGATCCTGCATTTTCGGGATCAGATCCTTCTGCACGATCGAAGGCGGCACCGTCCAATACGGATTGAAGTTGATCTGAACGATCTTGCTGTTGATTTCCGGCGACGGCCGGTCGGGCTTACCGACCACGGCGGTGTGCCGCGATACGGCGACGCCGTTCTCGATCGCCTCGATGCGCGCGGCCGGGATATTCGCCAATACGTAACGCGGGCCGAGATCGGCGCCGAGCGCGCGGAGCCGCGTGACGTTGACCTTGAGCTGCGCCAGCCGCACCGGCGCCGGCACGTTGAGCGCGGCCAGCGTCTCGGTGCGGATGATACCGTCCACAGTGATGCCATGGCGCGCTTGAAAGCGTCGCACCGCGCCCTCGACGTAGGAATCGTACACATCAGTGCCGACGGCATTCGGATCGATGTCGCCGGACGCGGCGAGGCGCGCGCGCAGCGGCGTCACGCTCGGATGGCGGTCGCCGAGGCGGAGCACGCTAACGCTCGGAATTTGCGGCCAGCCGCCGTGATCGACGATCGCTGAATAACGCTCGACCGCCTGCTCGGTGGTCTGCGCCGTCGCCGTCGAGACGGTCGGCTCCGACGCCTTCGGCATATGGATGGTGCGCGAGGCTTCGTCGAAATTCTGCCCGAACGATCCGCGCTGGGCATCGCCGATCAGCGCATCGAGCGCCGCGTCTTCGGCGAACGATTTCGGTGCCGCAAACCCGGTAGCGACGAGCGTAGTGGCACCCGCCAGCTGCCGCAGAAAGCCGCGTCGGTCGGTCCGCGCACCGTGTCGATCGGAAGTTCCATTCATTGAGCGTCCCACCACTATCCACCCAGCACAGCATGAAGGCCGAAATGGGCCGGAGCGGGGCATAACATGGGGCGGGACCGAACCAAAGGAGCGACGACGGAGGACAGAGAGACGCGTTTCTTCCGTCGTACGTCCTCAGCCGCAACACATCAAAAAAAAAGACCCCGGCGTTTTGCGCCGGGGTTTAGGCTTCGCCAGTACGGCAGGAAGACTTGAGCCTGATGTGGACCTTTAGGACTGGAGCCGGTTAGAGCCGATAGAGAATCTGGTCGGTCCAGAAGCGTTCGAGCCGGTGCAGCGCCTTGTTGAGGACGCCGAACTCGTCGGCATTGATGCCGCCGACCTGCTCGACCGTGCGGACGTGCTTCTGATAGAGCGCGTCGACGGTGTCGCGCACCTCGCGGCCCTTCTCGGTCAGCTTGATGCGCACCGAGCGCCGGTCGACGCGCGAGCGCTGGTGATCGAGGAAGCCCATCTCAACGAGCTTCTTGAGGTTGTAGGAGACGTTGGAGCCGAGATAATAGCCGCGGGTGCGCAGCTCTCCGGCCGTCAGCTCCTTGTCGCCGATGTTATAGAGCAGCAGCGCCTGAACCGAGTTGATGTCGGCGCGGCCGCGGCGGTCGAACTCGTCCTTGATGACGTCGAGAAGACGACGATGCAGACGCTCGACCAAGGTGAGCGCCTCAAGATAATGCGGCCGGATGTGGTCGAAACGCGCTTCACGCTCAGCGGGTTCGACCGTCTTGGCGACGGCTTTCATCGTGACGCCCTTTCTGTAGTTTTATTCGTTGTCGTTGACGGGCCCTGTTTTCCCGTCATATGGCGTCACCGTACCTCCACACGGTCTAAGATCAGCTTAAATAACACACTAAAAATAGGGTTTATTCGTCGTGGTGGAGGTGTGATTAAGCGTTGATTTGCAGGGGATTCTTTGACGTTCTGTTCACCGAACGAACGCTCTATCTTTGCGCCGCATCGAGGCCGCCAACGGGAGCGCTGCCATGCAACGCGCGCCTTACGCTTACCGAACCGACCCGGCGGTACCCGCTTTCGCCGATGACCGCCCCATTATCATTTTCGACGGCAAGTGCGTGCTGTGCTCATGGTTCGCCCGGTTTATTTTGCGAACCGATCGCACCGGCCGGTTCCGGCTCCTGGCCGCACAATCCCAATTGGGAACCGCGCTCTATAATCACTTCGGTCTCGATCCAATTGGTTACGAGACTTACGTCTTGTTAGAAGACGGTAAAGCATTCCTGCGATCTGAAGCGTCGCTCCGCATTTTCGCCGGGCTTGGCGCGCCGTGGCCGGCGCTGGCGGCCCTCTGCCGGCTTGTTCCATTGTCGCTGCGGGATGGCGTTTACAATTTCGTCGCGCGGCACCGCCTGCAATGGTTCGGCGCGCGCGAGACTTGCTATCTTCCCGAGCCGTCGCAGGCGGATCGCTTCCTCGCATGAACTTGATTTTTCAACCCCGTGGCGACGCGGTCGAGCGGCCCGCCTTACGCGCCGGCTGGGCCTAATTTTCTTCGTGGTGCCGAATGTCGAGGCTATCGCGCACTCGGTAAAGAGACATAGTTGGGACAATGACGAGCTAAGTTTCCCCATACTTTCGCTACCGCCGCTTTCGATTGTTTCTGCTCAATATCGCGCGCGGTCGCGTTGTCGAGGTAATTGTTCTCCCGGCGCACAATCGTGAAATCGCCATCCGCGGATTGTTGATACAGCACCATGTAGCCGCAATCGCGATCCACATCGGCGAACTGGCCGGCGAGATCGATGGCGGCATAAATCCCCGCAAGCGGCGCCTGAGCGGGGTCCTTGGTCCAAGTGACTTTCAAAACCGTCCACAACTTTACCGGCCCGGCCAGCGCACTGAATTTTTGGGCCTCTTGGGTAAATTGCGCCAGCGTTTGACTGCGCTTGATTAGCTCGTTTTGCTGTCCATAGGCTTCGACATAGCGGCGGCCTTCAACGGCATCGAGAAACGTTTGGACGGTCTTCAGCGCGCGTTGTCGCTGCTCGGCTGTCGGTATCCAGCCCGGACTGGAATTTGTGGTTACGTTGATCTCGTTCCTGACCGCCGCAGGTAAATCCAACCTAACGGCATCCGCCGCAAGCGCCATTCCGACGGCTAGCGTCAGTGCTGTGAAGACGGCTAAGGATTTCATCACCTCGCCATACAACGAAGCGTGGTGGAGGAGGTAGGACTCGAACCTACGAAGGCGTAAGCCAGCGGATTTACAGTCCGCCCCCTTTGCCACTCGGGACACTCCTCCGCACGTCGCGAATAGCTCTCGGATAACGTGAGGGACGGCGATTGCCCGTCAAGACGGGAACTCCGTGGCGGCTGTTTATCATGTCGGTTGGATGCAGTGTCAACCGGCGTGCCTGCGCCCTGCCGGAGACGCTACGCCCTAGTTGCCACAACCTCGGCGCTCGGGACGTCGGCGCTCGGACCTTGGCGCTCGGAGCTTGGCGCTTAAACCGCTGCGCGCTATGGGTGCGGGCGATGTGGCCCATATCCTTCCTTGTCGAGCGCCGGTCGTGAAGAACGCGCGCAAACACGCCTTCGGCCGGAATGCGCATTTGCGCGGGCGGCCCGCGAGCGCGGGGTTTCGCCGGACGCACGGCGGCGGTGACGAGGGCGTCATCCTTTATGGCTGGCACACCGTGACAGCCGCGCTCGCCAATCCCGCCCGGCATATTCGGAAGATACTGGCGACTGAGAACGCCGTGCGGCGCCTGGCCGATGACGGCATCAAGCTTCCGGTCGAGCCCGAGTTAGTGCGGCCGGACGCCATCGCCGCACGGCTAACGCCCGACGCGGTGCATCAGGGCCTGCTCGCCGAGGCCGATCCGCTCCCCTCGCCCGCGCTTGCCGACTTGGCCGCGGCCGGCATCGTGCTGGTGCTCGATCAGATCACCGACCCGCACAATGTCGGTGCGATCTTGCGCACGGCGGCGGCGTTCGCCGTTGCCGCCATTGTCACCACGGCGCGTCACAGCCCGGAAGCAACCCGCGTGCTGGCGAAATCGGCGTCCGGCGCGCTCGAATGGGTGCCGATCGTGATCGTACAAAATCTGGCGCGCGCACTGACTGAGATGAAAGCGCAAGGCTTCCTGGTCGTCGGCTTGGACAGCGACGCGCCGCAAGATCTTTCCGCGCTCGAGCTTGCGTCACCGCTGGCGCTGGTGCTCGGCGCCGAAGGCAAGGGCTTGCGGCAAGGCACACGCGCGGTCTGCGACCGGCTCGCCAGCCTCGCGCTTCCCGGCGCGATCAAAAGCCTCAACGTATCGAATGCCGCAGCACTGTCGCTTTACATCGCGAGCCGAGCGGTCACGTCATAGGAAAAAGAAGGCCCGCGCCAGGCGCGGGCCTTCGCCGATTTCAAAGAGCCGCTCAGCCGCGCCAACGGTTCGGATAATAGCGGGACGGATTTCCCCAGTAGCGACCCGTGTAGGTGTAGCGCGATCCATAATGGGGACGCGGATAACGCGGGCCGTAGCCATAACCGCGGCCCGCCACGTACGGATACGCGCCAGGCGCCGCGACGTTCGTCGCCGGCGAATAGGTGCCGAAGGGAACCATCAGTCCCGGGCCGGAATATTCCGGGCCCTGGTTCACCACATAGAGCGGCGCGGGAGCGACCGGATGGTAGCCGAAGGTCGAGCTGCATCCGCCGCAGCCGCCACAGCCACCGCCGCCACAACCGCCACCGCCGAAGCCTCCGAAACCACCAAAGCCGCCGACGCCAGCGAAGCCGCCGCAGCCACCACCGCCGCAACCACCACAGCCACCGCCGCCGCAACCACCACAGCCACCGCCGCCGCAGCCACCGCCGCAGAAGCCATTCGTATCCCAACAGCTGACACCGATCGGCGCGGGCGCAACCGGCACCACCGCCGGCTCAACAACGATGGGCTGAACTTCGACAACCGGCTGCACCAGGACCGGTTGAACCGGCACCACCGCAACCGCACCGCAGCCGCCGCATTGCGCGAAGGCCGCCGAGGTGAAGACGGTGACGCACGCGATAGCGCACGCCACCAGAATGGTTCGATAAACCGACATGATACTCCTCACTCCTCTACGAATTTGCCCCCATCAGGAGACCGATAAGAAACTTGGCGCGCATGTTCTGCACGATGTCGCTATCTGTGGCCGCCGCCCGGCCCCATGCCCGGTCCACCGCCGGGTCCACCGCCTGGGCCGCGACCGCCCCAAAAACCCGGGCCGATGTTCGGCGATATGTACGGCGAGATGACCATCGGGGTCTGGTTGGGGTTTGGAAGGTCGGCCGGCGTCGGCGCTGACTCGCTCGACCAGGAGCGGCGATAGGGTTGCGCCGGAGGCGGCAACCGGCGATTAGGCGGCGGGTTGATTTCGAGGCGCCCGTAGCCCGGCTTCCTTCCGTCACTTGGGAAGTAGCCTGGCTCGTAAGCGGCGGCGCCGAGATAGGTGGTGATGACCGGCGGCGGCAGCCGATAGATCACGGTCGGCGTCACTTGTCCCGGCCGATCAAGGCCGAATTCGCCCTCGACCACGGACCAGGTGACGTTGACGCCGTTCTCGAATATCGGCACGTCCGGCCTGCCGGGGATGACGATGACCGGGCCTTGCTGAGCGAGCGCAGCCGAAGGCGTTACGGCGACGAGCAGGGCCGCGTGCACAAAACGCATGGAAATCCCGTGTCTGGCGGCCGAAATCTAGGCGGCGAGCGCCGAACAAATTGGTTTAAACCCGCGGTAATTCAGCGGTGAATTAGTTGGTAAGATTAATCAGATACTTACAAAACGGGCTCGCGACCAACGCTAGACCCATGCTTGCAACGTCGGGCTTTTTCCCAAAACCGGCCGGCCCGCCGAGCAATCCACACCCGACTTTCGGCCTACGACCTCTGGCTGAGAGACAGCGGCGCTATGCACCTTTAGCCTATAATACAGAGCTGCTTGTGGCTGGCTGCGAGAGGTATTTGGCAGCCTGCGCAGAGCGATTTGGGGAGAGACGTCCATGACGACTATGGCGATCGGCGCACCGCAGACGGGGGGCATGACCAGCGAACAGCGGCTCGTGATCTTCGCGTCTTCACTGGGCACGGTATTCGAGTGGTATGACTTCTACATTTACGGCACGCTCGGCGCCTTTCTGGCGAAGTACTTTTTCTCTAACGTTCCGGCGAATGTCGGCTTCATTTTTGCGTTGCTCACGTTCGCCGCCGGCTTCGCCGTGCGCCCGTTTGGCGCGCTGATCTTCGGCCATTTTGGCGACTTGATCGGCCGCAAATACACGTTCCTTGTGACGATGACGCTGATGGGCGTCGGGACGTTCTTCATCGGCGTGCTCCCGGGCTTCGCAACTTGGGGCATCATGGCGCCGGTCGTGCTGATTGGGCTGCGGCTCATCCAGGGCCTCGCACTTGGCGGCGAATATGGCGGCGCGGCGATCTACGTCGCCGAGCACGCACCTGCCAACAAACGCGGCTATTACACCTCTTGGATTCAAACCACGGCAACGCTCGGCCTGTTCCTTGCGCTCCTCCTTATCCTCGGCATCCGCACCGGAATGGGCGAAGATGAATTTGGTGCCTGGGGCTGGCGACTTCCATTCTTGCTGTCGGCAATCCTGCTTGGCGTCTCGCTCTGGATCCGGCTCAAGCTCAATAAATCGCCGCTGTTCAAACAGATGGTCGAAGAGGGCAAGCAGTCGAAGCGACCGCTCATGGAAGCTTTCGGTCAGTGGGACCACCTCAAAATCGCGATCCTCGCGCTTTTCGGCGCCACCGCCGGCGAGGCCGTGGTGTGGTACGGCGGCCAGTTTTACGCGCTGTTCTTCCTCACCCAGACACTGAAAGTTCCCGGCGTCACCGCGCAGATCATGATCGCGATCGCGCTCGCCATCGGCACGCCATGCTTCATCCTGTTCGGTTGGCTGTCGGACAAGGTCGGGCGCAAGCCGATCATGCTCGCGGGCTTCGCGCTCGCGGTCGTGACCTACTTCCCGCTGTTCCAGGGCATCACCCACTTCGCCAATCCGAAACTCGAACATGCGCTGGCGGCAGCGCCGGTGACGGTGACGGCCGATCCGGCCAAGTGCTCGTTCCAGTTCAAGGCGACCGGCACCGAGAAATTCACCACCGCCTGCGACGTCATCAAGGCAGCACTGGTGGGCCTGTCGGTGAACTATGAGAACGTCTCGGCACCGGCCGGAACGGTCGCCAGCGTGAAGATCGGCGAACAGACGATCGCCGGTGACTCGCCCGACGCCGCCAAGCAGATCGCTGCTGCGATCAAGGCGCACGGCTATCCGGCCGGCGCCGATCCGAACGACATCAATTATGTGATGACGGTGATCCTGCTCGCGATCCTCGTCATCTATGTGACCATGGTTTACGGACCCATTGCCGCCTGGCTGGTCGAGATGTTCCCGACCCGCATTCGCTACAGCGGCGTGTCGCTGCCCTATCACATCGGCAACGGTTGGTTCGGCGGCTTCCTGCCGGCGACCGTGTTCGCCATTGTGGCTGCGACCGGCAACATCTATTCGGGCCTTTGGTACCCGATCGCCGTTGCCGCCATGAGCTTCGTCGTCGCGCTCATCTTCCTGCCCGAGACCAAGGATCGCGACATCACCAAGATCTGACGCGATCCGAGCAAAGAAGAAACGGGACGGCATTGCGGCCGTCCCGTTTTTATTTTCGCCCCTGCCCGCACGTTGCGGGTTATCAAAAAATCAGGCGCCCTTCACGTCGAGTTGCACGTCGACATTGCCGCGGGTTGCGTGCGAGTACGGACAGATTTTCTCGTGCGCTTCCTTGGCGAGCGCCGCCAATTCGGATTGCGGCAAGCTCGGATCGACGACGTGCAGCTTCACCGCCAGTCCGAAGCCGCCGCCGTCGCGCGGCCCGATCGAGACGTCGGCGGTGACGCTGGCTTTGCTGGCATCCTTCTTGTGCTGCTTGCCGACAAAATCCAGCGCGCCGCCGAAGCAGGCGGCGTAGCCGGCCGCGAACAAATGCTCGGGCGTCGCCGTTCCGGGCTTGCCGGGGCCACCCATCGCTTTCGGCACCGAAAGGTCGGCGTGCACAATTCCGTCGTTCAACTCGGTGTGGCCGTTACGACCGCCGGTAGCCGTGGCGGTCGCGGTGAACAGCGGTTTGATGGTGTCCATAATATTCCTCCATTACGCCGGGGGTTGAGCAACTTCGAGCAGATGGTCAACGCACGGACCTAGTGCGTGGTGTCGCCCTCGGCGGCGCCGCCTTTTTGTAGGAACATCTCGCCGAGATGCGCCACGGAGTGCGCCAGCACGTTGGCCTGGTCTTCTTCCGGCACGAAGTTGAGGATCGTGTCGGCCAAGCTCTCCGCGATCCGCGCGACCAGATCGGCAACGTCCGGAGTATCGGTCTTCTCAATGTGCTTCTGCACAATGTCGTTGATATCGCAGTGAAGGCAATCGGACATGAAAGTCTCGCTTGGTCACATTTGGTCAATAGGGGCGTTCACGCCCGTCTTCGACGGTCTACGGCTATGTGGGGATTTAACCCTGTGAATATAACCCGCGGCGTCAAGAGGGCCCGATGGCGCGGCGAGACCATGATCCGATCAAGTTGAATCGGACCATGATCTAGATTTGCGTTGCAGCATGATCTTTCCGAAAACCGGCATCCACTTTTCGGGATCACGCTCTATTGCGGCCGCCGCATGAATTCGGCGACCCGCTCCGCGATCATGATGGTCGGCATATTGGTGTTGGCGCTGACGATGGTGGGCATGACCGAGGCATCGGCAACTCGCAGCCCTTCGACGCCGTAAACGCGGCAAGACGCGTCGACCACGGCAAGCGGATCGTCGGCGGCGCCGATGGCGCAGGTCGAGGCTGGATGGAAGCTGGCGCCGGTCGCGTCCAGGATGTCGTCGTCCGAGATCGGATAGGTGGACTTCCTGTCGGCAATCAGCCGCCCGGGCTTGATCGCGGCGGCGATCATGGCGCGGCGCAGCCGCGCCGGCGCCGACAGCACCGCCGTCGCGCCGATCGCCTTGGCCACGCCCAAAAGTCCGACGTCGTTGATCAGCTTGAGCGGCGCCACGCGCGGCATCAGATAGATTTCCTCAAAACATTGGCGCACCGCCGGATCGAGCAACAGGCGCTCGGCGTGGCGAACCGACATGACCATCCGCTTGGCGTCGAGCGGATCGGACAGCAGCCGTTGCTCGACCTGCGGTGGCACGCTCGGGTCGGCCGAGCGCAGCTTGACGAGGCCGCGCGACAGCGGCGTGTACAGACAAGCCGCGACCATTGCCATGCGCGGACCGAACGAGCGCGTACTGACGCGGCCGGTATAATAGTGAAACAGGTCGCCGCGGCTGCAGCCGCCCAGGCCCGACGAAAACCGCTGGCTGGTCATGATGTAATGCTGCGCCGACGTCGGCATGCGCCCGGCCGGCTTGAGCGTCATGGCAAAGTGCAGTTGCGGATGATTTTGATAGTTGCGGCCGACGCCGCGCCGGTCGGCAACCACGGCGATGCCGAGCTTGCTCAGATCTTCCGCCGGACCGACCCCGGAGCGCAGCAACAATGCCGGCGAATGAATGCCGCCTGCCGACACCACCACCTCACGGGCGGCAATGGTCTGCGTTTGCGCTCCACGTTCGACAACGACGCCGGCGACCCGCGTGCCATCGAACACGACGCGCAACACCTTTGTGTCGCACATGATCTCGAGGTTTTCGCGCGCCCGCACCGGTGCGGTGAGATAGCAGCGTGCGCTGGTCGCGCGTTCGTGGTCCTGACTGAGCGGCGTCGGAAAGAAGCCGTCCTCGTCAGTCTGGTAGATATTCTGATGCAAGGTCGCCCCGCGCGCGGTCACCGCCTTTTCCAGGTGGCGCATGTAGAGCGGCCAGCTGTCGCGCGGCAATCGCCGCACCGTGTTCGGCCCACGTACATTGCGGTTCGGCGCCGGTTCGTCGAGATCGTCGGTAATGGCCTGGAAGGTCGGCAGTACGTCGCGCCAGCCCCAGTTGCCGGCGCCGGCGCGCTCCCAGCCGTCATAGTCGGTCGGCAGGCCGCGCAGTGCGATCATGCCCATGACGCTCGAGCCGCCGCCCATGATGCGAGGCTGCAAGAACGGGATCGGCGCTTCGTCCTTGCGATAGCTCGTGGTGAGGCCCGGCCAGAAATAGTTGCGATTGATATAGGCCGCCGGAAAGATATTGCGGATGTCGGCCGGCACCGCGCCGGGCGCGGTGTCGCGGCCGGCTTCGATCAGCAGCACCCGGCGCGAGCCATCCTCCGACAGCCGCGCCGCGAGCGTGGCGCCGCCAGAGCCGGCGCCGACCACAATGACGTCAGCATCCCGCATGCGTTTGATCCCGGCTTTGGCAGGCGTCATACACCAGAGAAGCACACGAGATTTGCGGCGACAAGAAACGCCGGCCCGCCGGCCTTACCTCAAGTCGGGCCAGATCAGGCGTCGCGCCAGAGCGTTACGTAGCAGCGCCGCGCCGGCGCAAAGCAGCGCAAAGCCGAAGGCGGCGGCGGCGATGTCCCACATAGGCATTGCCCCGAACCCGCCTGTACGCAGCGGGCCGAATATTTTGAACAGGGCCGCGAGCACGCCGACGGCGGCGCCATAGCCCGCTGCGCGGGAGACTCTCCACGCTTGCACTTTCTCTTCCGAAGCAAACAGCGAAGGAAGCATGCGGCTGCTCAACTCGCTCATTGGCAAGCGGCTATTAGGCTGCGCGATCGGGATCAGACGAACCGCGCAGCGCCGGCGCTGCGTTCATTTCACGGTGACGGTGACGACCGGCGACACGATCGGCGGATTAAACGGCACGTGCGACCAGTCGCCGAGTACGAGCTGCAGCGTATGCTGGCCGGGCGGCAAGGTCACCATGGCTTCGGTCTGCCCGCCGCCAAAATGCAGATGCTTGGCGTCGCTGGCGATCGGCTCCTTCAATTCCGCCGGCGACAATGTCGTGTCGATGATCAGATGGTGGTGACCGGTATTCGGCTTGTCGACGCCGGCCGGCGCAATGCCCATGCCGGTGAGACCGAACTGCACCTTGAACGGACCGGTGACGGTGTCGCCATCCTTGGGGCTGATGATATAGACGGCGGCGTTGGGCGGCGCCGCCGTTTGTCCGAGCGCAATGACGGGCGCGCCGATCAAGGCGGCGATGAATAGGCTGCGGGCGAACGCGGAAAGCGGCGTCATTAAGCAATTTCCTCCACATCTGGTCTGGTGCGACGCGCCGATGCGCGTTCGACGGGATGGGCGGATAGTTTCCGAAATTCCCGCAGCGCAGGCAACCGGATTCGCCGCGCCAAATCGGCAACGGCTGGTAGCGACGCTATGTCCGTCGGCACGGTGTTTCAACCGCGCGAGAAAGATGCGAAGAAAAAGGTGGGCCTCGGCGCGATCAACGCCGAGGCCCGATGTGGCCAGGACGCCTTGCGGCTTTGGGAGCTTGGGGGCATGGCCCAGCCACAACTGTGCTGGTCACCGTCGCGTTTTTGTGCGGCGGTTCCATATTCGGTTTCGATATGTGTTGAATTGCCTCGTTCAGTCTGGATGCGTTGAAGTCCCCCGGCCACCGGATACCCCGCCCCCGTTCTGTTTGTTGGTCGTTTTCCGGTGGGCACCACGCGGTTAATTCAACCTCTCCACAATAGTTCCGGCGGTGTTGAAATAATTTTGTCACGATCCGCCGCGCCTCGCCTGCGCCGCTCCGCCCCGCTCCAAATGCTTTCCCGCCGCAAACCGCTCTCGTCGCGGATGTGGAGAAACAACGTGTCACCAGTTGCGCGTCGAGCCGCCGGGTGGCAATCCGACGGCAATTCCTTTATGGTTCCAGTCTAAATCCCTAGATTGGCCGGGTTAGCTCAGCGGTAGAGCAGCGGTTTTGTAAACCGTTGGTCGGGAGTTCAATCCTCTCACCCGGCACCAATAATATCGGGCGCTTCTAGCAAATCATGAAGTGCCATTTTTCCCAGGATATTGCGTTGGGAAGCCGATGCGAAGATCGGAAAGTGAGGTCAGGAAGCCCGAGGGCGACGTGCCCGATCTGCAAATTGCAAGTCGCGGCGCATGATAAGGTTGGGCTCGCCGATGGCTTCGACTGCCCGAACGACGGCCGCTTCAAGGTTTCCGAGACTGTCTTTTCGACGCCCCAACCGATGGCGAGGCCACGCGACGACTGGGAAGCGGCATTCAAAAACGCGAAGGCAATTAAGCAGCCCGACGAACGGGCGCCTTGCATCACAACTTATCACTTCTGAAAATTGCCGGAAACGGCACGAAGCCAAATATGCTCAACCTTCAAGGCGCTAAATGTCATGACAGATGATCTTTCTGACCTGGAAATTGCGGTCCTTTGCGATCTACTGGACGGACCAGGTGCAAATCTGAAGGCGCACAAAAGGGCCGTTCTTGATCAGCTTGTTGCGAAGGGATGGGTCGAGCCGGCCAAAGGCGAGCCTGCAAAATTCCAGCTTAGTGACAAGGCTCATCACCTTCTCGCTGAGCGTGGCGTGGGAATAAGTGGCGGCTAGTTGAGCCCCCACCTGCGGCGATACCGGTGGGGTTTGTGAGACGCGCGCTAATCGGCCTTGGGACGATCATCCGAATGCGTGCACGTGCGGCGGCGCCGGGATGCCGTATGAGTTGTACAAGTGGCTCCCCTTACCAATGACGTACATAATCGGCTCGCGGGCGCCCCGCCGCAAAATGTTGGTCCTTCACATTCCCTCTAAGCGGCTTTAGAGCGCCAAGGGTTAGGGTGAATAGCGGTGGCTGCATCGGGGGCAGACGCCATTTGCCGGCCGGTCATGGTCGACGTCTTTGTCGCGCTCCACCTGGCGTTGTCGCTCGAACGCATCGACTATCGTGCCCGTTAGAGTTTGGGGTATCCTGCGACGCCGAACGGGGGCGATCCAACGGCTTGGAGCAATCAATGCTGCGGAGACTCTTCTGCGCGGGCGCGACCATCCTCTTGATCACCGGCACCGCTGGCGCCCAGTCGAATTCCGAGACCCAGTCGCCCTTGAGCATGCCGTTCAAACCGAAGGAACCACCACCAACTCAAGAACAAATCGAGCGGCAGAAGGCTGCCGACAAAGCCTATGAAGCCGCCATGCGCAAGCTGCCCGACAAGAAGTCGTCCGCCGATCCATGGGGCGACGTTCGTCCCGCCAAGAGCAAGCAATAGCGGCGCCACGCGGCTCAACACCGGGTGAGCGCAGGAGTTGTCGGAAATGGCATCAAGCCGACGTGTTCGCCGCCGGTTCTGCCAGATCGGATGCTCTCACCAAAACGAAAGGGGCGCCCCGCGCCGTGAATGACTAAACATCGCGCAGTCGGAATCGGGGAGACAGCGCTATTCTGGACAAATAAGACCGAAGCTTTTCAATTGCCGAGGCGCGCGGTGCGCAATGACTCGACTAGCCGCTGCAATTCTTTGTTTTTTTGCGCTTGCCGCTTGTGCGTCGGCGCCTATTCCTACGACATGGATAAGAACCGACGGCCGGCCGAGCGATCCGACCCAGCTGGAAACCGATAAAACGATATGTCGAGGTGAGATGGAACAAGCGGAGCTTGTCACCAATGCACGAGGGTTAGTGGCGATTCAGTTGCCTGGGCAAGAAAGTCCTTCGCTCAAGGTATATATCGGCTGCATGGCCCAGCGGGGCTACGCAGCTGCCAGATAGCGCGCAGCCGTATCACCTGAATAATCGAGGTACGGATTTCAGTTGCTCGGGCGGGAAAGCGGGTCCGGCGGCGAACCGAGTCCGTTGCTCTGAAAGTGCTTGAATGGAGTTAGCTGGCCCTGTTGGGGGCCGAACTGCACCGAACCATTCAGACCGGATGGTTGTGTACCCTGGCCGAAGCCGAAAATGTTGACCTGCTCGTCTGGATCAGCAAACGTCGAATTGCCGCTCTCGCCAACGCCACTATTCCCCTGGTTGAATGCCCCTGCGGAGGCGGCGGTCAGCGAGACTGCGACCACCGTAAACAAGGCAGTCACCGCGAACCGAACCTTCGTCGATCGAAACATCGTATTCCCCACAATTGCGCTCCCCCGAACACTCCAATGCAAGCATGAAGCCCTTTTTTGTGGTGGGAAAGCGTTTTCTGCCAACCGCATCGACTTTATTGAAGAGCGTGATGCATCGGCCACAATCGGGCAAAGTACGGCGGCGCATAGAAACCCCGGAGCCAATGAGCCGATGAGCGGCCGCTTACCGTCAAGATGACCTTGGCCGAGATCGACCTGGCGGAGAGCGGGAACTTTTCGTCCTACGCGAAGCGCTTTCAGAAACGGCAATCGTAACGGCCAATTAGAAGTTCTTTTTGAACGAGTTCCATTGATTTCGAACGAGTTCCATTCGCACCAAACGAGAAATGAAAATTAGCTAAGTTTCATTCCACATTTACATCAAATTTTGAGCGGCATGCTTCCCTTGTCGGCTGGGGTCGACGGGGGATCTATGGTGGAACGCGGTTTTGCGAAGCGCTCGCTATGTGCGAAGCGTCACTTGCTTGCCAAGCGCTGCTTGGCGGTCTCGCTTGTTTCAGCAGCGCTGTCTCTCGCTGCCGGCGGCATCGGGCATGCCGAAGTTGCCAGCATCTATGGCGGAAGCGACGGGCTTTGCGGATCGCGCACGGCGAGCGGCGAGCGCCTCAATTGCGCGGCGATGACGGCGGCGCACCGCACCTTGCCGTTCGGCACGCTGGTCGAGGTTTGTCACAGCGGTTGCGTCACCGTGCGGATCAACGATCGCGGTCCTTTTGTCCGCGGCCGGCATATCGACCTGTCACCGGCCGCGGCACGCGCGATCGGCCTCAGACAGACCGGACACGTCACCATGAGCCATCGCTAGCCGCCGACCTAAGCGGTTGCGAAAAATTTTACACAGATTTTCCCAGCCGCCTGCGGTGGCAATTAAAATTGTTTTCCGATTCAACTCAACTCTGATTCTAACCGGCCCATAATTCTGCCATGGCGATTCTTCGCAAACCATCGGCAGGAGAGGATCACTGGGCGGTCCAGGCTAGCTTCGCGCTGTGCGTAGCCGGCCTCGCGGCGTGGCTTGTCGCATTGTATTGGACCGGACCGGTTGACTTCTAAAGCTTGCTGCCAGCTGCCGCTGGTGCGGCAGCCGTAATAGCTCCGCCGACCGGCGGGTATTCGTCTCGCGCGCTCATCCGCCGACGAGACCCGCCGCGGCCGGATACGCCCGAAGTCGTTTCACCTGACGGCGGGCGGCGGGGGCAGATTCCGGCAATTCGCCAGCGAACAGGACAGCGGCGGCGACGGCAAAGTCGAGCATTGCGGGCAGAACTGGACTTCGCAGACGCAGCCCCAATAGCCTCTGCACACCTTGCCATTGAAAATCGCACCGGGGGCGACGGTCGTTATCGTCGGCGGATAACAATAGACCGGCACCTCCCGAGCGCTGGCGGCGGACGCCCAAAGAACCACGCCCAAGACCGCCAGTGCGAAACCCAGCGAAAGCCGAAACCGGCACATGGTTTCTCCTCCGGTTGGCACTCGGCGGACACGGCGACTGTTCCAGCACGGGCAGCCAAAGCCAAGCTTGACGATTTACATTCGGGCGGTGATCGTGCCCGATGATCGTTCTTTTGGGTACCGGAATCGCTGTCGTGCTGCGTAGGGATTAGTTGCGAACGCTTGAGCCGTCTTTGCCGGTATCTAACGTCGCGCCAAACTGACCAACCTGCAGCGGGGAAAATCGATGCGCCTATCGATTGTCGTTGTCGCATTGGCCGCCGGCTTGTCGCTGGCCGGATGTTTTGAAGGGCCGCAAGGGCAGCAAGGACCTGCCGGTCCGGCCGGACCGGCAGGTCCGCCGGGACCTCAAGGAAACCAAGGTCTCCCGGGCCCCCCTGGTATCGTCGGTCCACCGGGTCCGGCTGGCGCGGCGGGAGGCGTTGGCCCGGCAGGCCCTGCGGGTTCACTTGGGCCGGCCGGCGCTGCCGGCACGGCGGGCCTGCATGCGCTGACGGCGCCAGCCTGCGAGATCCGGTGCGAGCTCACCTGCGCGCAGGGTGAAAAGGTTGTCTCGGTGACCTGTCCGGGCGGCAAGATCCACATCGGCAACGACGCCGAGAGCGCAACCGCGACCTGCGTCGGTGGGTCGGGACCGGCGCTCGCATTGTGCATGAGTTCAGTAGATCCACAGGCGAATCCTGCGATGAAGCTGCGCTGCCGAATCCGCATCGCGGCATCAAAAGGACCAACGCGAATGGCCGCAAACGCCGATGATTGGCTCAAGGAACTTGAGACCGAATTGGCCTCGCTGGCGTCGGATATGTGGGGTACGCAAAAGCGGCTGGAAGAAAAGGGGTTCAGGGTCGACGGCGGCAACAAGGCGCCGACCGGCTGGTGGCTGACGGCCAACGATCGAAACATCAGCCCCGGCGCCATCAAGGTTGTGTCCGACGGGACGAAGATTTCAGTGACGGCCGAAGGATAGATGCGGAACCGGAATGCGCGCTCCGCATCAATGCCGGGGCTTGGGGCTTCGCCCGATTTCGTGCTAAGGTCGTGCTGCCGGTACCAATGAGGGCCTTTGTCATGAAGAAGATCGTCTTCGTGTTTGCCGCCTTCGCGCTTTCCGCAGCGACCCATCAGGCCATGGCCTGTGACTGGGGCGTGCATGCTTATAACTCGTCCGCAACCGTCGTCTCCTGCGACAACAACGGTTGCTCTGCGGTACAGCCCAGCCAGGAAACCGCAGCGACGGAAACTGCCGCGCCGGAAGCGCCAGCGCCGAAGACGGCCGACGAGGCGGGCCCGACGACCGTCGCGCAGAAGTAACCGAAGCCTAAAGCCGCGGGCTGAGGCCAGTCTTTTCCGGGTATCGCACCAGCCGCCGGCAACGCTGTCGGTGCCTGCGTGCACCGGATTTATGGCCCGTCTGTCGACCGTCGCTGCCGAAGCAGCCGGCGCAAAACAAAATTACGCAGAGCCATGTGGTAAGCGCCCGGTCGCCCCGTTTGGAAACGACGAGCAGATAATCGACGCGGCGAGGCTCCCCGAGTCCTGATCGTTGCCGTCACGCACGGAAGCGCCGTTCGCTCGCCATGGCCCGCAACGCGATCGATACTCTCGAAGCTTGTAAACGTTGCCGCAAGAGGCAGCCATTGAGCATGCCTTGTTGGAATGAGCCCTCCGCATAACGCAACAGGACAACAACCACAATGTTATCGGCGATTGATCCGTTGACCGCCGCCGGCGTCGTGCTGGCTACCGCCGCGACCGATGCCATCTACGTGATGTTCACCTCAGCCGTCGTGGCGCGCCGACGCATTCCAGCCGCGACCTGGAGCAGCATCTGGTATCTGCTCTCTTCCTTCGCCGTGATCCACTACACGGAGAACTGGGTCTATGTGGGCTTTGCCGCGGCCGGCTCCTGGATCGGCGCCTTCGCCACCATCAGCTTCATGCATCGGCCAGCCGGTGGGCCCCCGGTCGGGGCCGCGCCCGAATAGCTCCTGCCTTGGGTTTTTCGGGTATGCTACTGTCCCTTGACGAACGGGGTGGGGAGTCAAATCGATGCGATTTTTTGCAACGGCGCTGGTCGTCGGTCTGTTGTCGTTCGGCGCCGGGGAGGCCAGCGCCCAGGGATATTGTCCTTTCCTGGCATTCTGCGATGCGCAGCACCACCAATGCCACCAAAACTGCGGCGCCCTGACCGACGTTATCCACTGGCCGGACCGCGAAGCCTTTGTGCAATATTGCTTCACCCGATGCGATGCTCAGTTCGGCCGCTGCACGGTGCGCAGCACCCGTCGCTGCCAGCGCGGGTGGCATTGACGACGTTCGGCGCAGCGGGCCGCGCCCCAATGCGCCGGAAGATCGCGCAACGCGCGGCTTACGTATACCGCGGTTCCCTCCTGCCCAGATTACGACCGCGTGACGCCCATTCGCCGCCATGATTGGCGCGGAGACTTATTCCCGCATCGGCGGGGGGAATTCACCGTGGATGGAAACTAAGACAGCCGCGTTCTTAGACGCGGCTGTCCACTTCACTCGGTTGTGGCCAGGGCATGCCCCCAAGCTCCCAAAGCCGTAAGGCGTCCTGGCTGCGGGGCCTCGGCGGAGGGGGGTGTTCGTAAACCTCCGCCGAGGTTGCCCCTCACTTATGCGGCCTTCCGTGCCGGCATCCTGTGACCAAAATCACAGTTACAATGATTAGTGATGATCAGTGACGCCGCCGTTTAGCACGTCCGGTCACGCCACATGCGCGCGAGCGTCCGGTCACGCCACAGCAAGGTGTGAACCATCACGGCGGCAACATGGATCGCGATCAGCGCCGCAAGGACAATCGCAAGCGCGACGTGCGCGGCGTGAGCGAACTGATAGATCGTCAAATCGGGAGCCAAGGGATAAGGCAGTCTGAACAGCCCGAAGACCACCGTCGGGACCCGCACCGGTTTGGTCGTCACCATAAGCCAGCCGGAAAGCGGCATCAGCAGCAATAACGCATAGAGCACGACGTGCGCTGCGTTGGCAGCGAGCACGAGCGAGCGGCGAAGCGGCTCGGCTTTAGGCACCCGGCCGCAGCCGCGGCGAGCGAGCCGCGCGACCGTCAGAGCGAGAATGGTGACGCCGATGCTCTTGTGGGTCTGCGTCAGCTCAAAGCGCGCGGCGGGATCATGGACGAACTGCACCATGGCGACGCCCAGTCCCAGTGCCGCCAGCACCAAAATCGCGCCGAGCCAGTGCGCGAGCCGCAGCGACAGCGGCCAGATCTCGCGCGAAGCCGCGCCGGCTTCATTCATCGCTGAGCGCGCGGGTCTTGACCGTGATTTCGAGCGCGTCGTCAATCAGCGGGATGCCGAATTTCATGCCGAAATCCGACCGCGCAATGGTGCCCTTGGCCACGAACGCCACCGCCCGCCCCTTCGCCGCCGGATCGGTCTCGACGTTGACCGTCAGCGTGATCGGTTTGCTGACGCCAAGCATGGTGAGATTGCCGATCACGCGCGCCGTGTGCGCGTCGAGCTTCTCGACCTGCGTCGACGCAAAGCTCATGGTCGGAAATCTTTCGGCGTCGAGCAGCGCCGCGCTCTTGACGAACTCATTGAACGACGGCGAACCGACATCGACCGAAGCCGAACTCGACGGTGAAGCTCGTGTAGCTTTTCGCCGGCCGGTCGAAATCAATCAGGACTTGGCCACTGTAGTGAGCGAAGTGGCCGTGCGTCGTCGGAAAACCGATGGCGTCGATCTTAAAGCCGATCCAGGTCTGTGCTTCGTCGATGCTCCAGGCCTGCGCGCGTGTCGCGGCTTCGACGCCGGCGCCGCAGCATATTGCCAGCACCAAAATCGCGGCGGACCGGCGTATTGGCGCCCGACAAAAAGCCCGCACGTTTTGCAACAAGGCGATCGCGTTCATGACCACCGTTCAATGTCACGCCAGCGTGGCGTTTACCCATGTCGTCGCCGATCCAACGAGGCACGATTGCGTGATCGCTCTGTGATGTTCGTTGTGTCGTCGATGACAATCCCGGAGCTGCTTCGGCAAAACGGCACAGATACCGAAAGCTTCTCCGGGATCGCGACCGCGGTTGCGGTCTACCCCGCCCCCAAAGCAAGGCGCGCGGCGCCGTTCCTCACGGCTCGTTTTATTGGCAGAGCCAAACCCAGCCGTGCGGGGTGAACACGCGGCAGCCGGTGTAGCCATAGTCGTAATAGGGCCCATCGTAGAAGCCCGGCCCTATCCCGGCGAAGAAGAAATGCCGCCGAAAGCGGAAGTGATGAAAGCGATCATGGTCGAAATGCGCGAAGCGGTCATGGTCGAAGTGGCCGACGCGACCGGCGAAGAAGGCGTGACCGCCGAAGCTGTGACCGCCAAAACCGCCGTGACCACCGAAACCTCCGCCGCCGTGGCCGCCACCATGGGCCACCGCGCCGGTCGTCATTGTTGCGGCGCTTAGAACGACGGCCGCCGCGACTGCAATCAAGCGTGTCTTCCACCGCATGCAAGTCTCTCCTTTTGCCAAGCTCCGATACCTCGATGGCAGCCATCCTTGATAAGCTCCGGATCGGCGATCGTCGGCACCAGGGCGTGTGCATTGCCGATCCGGATTTTCGTTGCCCGCTGCGAAGAGGACCACGTGATCGGCATAACCAAAGGAGCAGCAACGCTCAAATTACTAATGCGACAGTTCCTGACAGATATGTCAGTTTGAAAATGCGCGGTTTGTGCTAGCTACTTGCTCGGTTTGGTCGGAGAAGCCGACGATGTCAGCGACGCGGCGCCGCATCCTGGTTATTGAGGACGATGTGGAAACGGCTCGGCAACTGGTCGATTTTCTCGGCACGCGCGGCTATCAGGTCGATCTCGCGCTCAACGGCAACGACGGACTGCATCTCGGGCTCTCCTCGGCCTATGCGGTGCTGACGATCGATCGCATGCTTCCCGGCGTCGATGGTCTCGGCATCATCAGGCAACTGCGCGATGCCGGGATCGATACGCCGGCATTGATCATCAGTGCGCTCGGCGAAGTCGACGATCGCGTGCGCGGCCTGCGCGGCGGCGGCGATGATTATCTGGTCAAGCCGTTCGCCTTTGCCGAGTTGCTCGCGCGGGTCGAGGCGCTGGCGCGGCGCAGCGCCACCGTGGTCAAAGAAACCGTGCTGCGCGTCGGCGATCTCGAGCTCGATCTGGTGTCGCGGACCGCCAACCGCAGCGGCGAGGAAATCGATTTGTTGCCGCGGGAATTCCAGGTGCTCGAATATCTGGTGCGCAATCAGGGGCAGGTGGTGCCGCGAGCGATGCTGCTGCAGCATGTCTGGAATCTCAATTTTGACCCGACCACCAACATCATCGACGTTTATGTCGGCCGCGTGCGCCGCAAGGTCGACAACCACCATGCCTATCCACTGATACACACCGTTCGCGGCGTAGGGTTTTGCGTCCGTGCTCATTGCTGAGACGTTACGCTCTTCGACGTTCAAGGTCGCGCTCATCTGGATCGCCGGCTTCGGTGCGCTGGTCATTGCCCTGTTCGCCTTTGTCTATTCGTCGACCGCCTCATATGTGCTCAACCGCTCCGACCGCGCCATCGATGCCGATCGCGCCGTGCTCATCGCCGCTTACGAGCACGGCGGACGCAATGAGCTGATCACGACGATCGGCAGGCTTGCCGCCAATCGCCGTCTCCAGGACCGGGTCTATCTGCTCGCTGCTCCCTCGTTCGGCACCATTGCCGGCAACCTCAAGAGCTGGCCGGCGGCGTTTTCCGGGAGTTCAGGCCGCGGCGACTTCTCGGCGGCCGACGTCAATCCCGAGGCGGCGGATCAATCGCTGCTGCGCGCCGCATACGAGACGCTTGCCGATGGATCGCATTTGCTGGTCGGCAGGAACGTCAGCGATTTTGCCCAATTCGCCCGCAAGATTTATTTTGCGCTGGCCTCTGTCGTCGTGCTGATCTTCGTGCTCGCGGTGGTCGCCGGCATCACCGTGACCCGGCGCACCGTCGGCCGCATCGAATCCATCAACGCCACCAGCCGCGCCATCATGCAAAGCGGTCTGCAAAGCGGGCTTGGCGAGCGCGTGCCGCTATGCGGTTCGCGGGACGAATGGGATCAGCTGGCGGAGAATCTCAACTCCATGCTCGATCGCATCGAGGTGCTAATGGGGGAAGTCAAGCAAGCCACCGACAATGTCGCGCATGATCTGCGCACTCCCCTCACCCGCATGCGCGGACGGCTGGAGAGCGCCAGCGCCCGGATGCGCGAGCCCGGCGCGGACCAGGCGCTGATCACCGACACCATGGCCGACCTCGACGACGTGTTGCGGATGTTCTCGTCGCTGACCCGCATTTCGCAGATCGAAACCACGACGCGGACGTCGGGCTTCGGTTCGGTCGATCTGGTCGAGGTCAGCGAAGCGGTGGTCGATCTTTATGATGCCGCCGCGGAAGACAAAGACGTCGACCTCAAGGTGGTCGGTGACAGGCCGATGGTCATCACCGGAGACCGCGATTTGCTGTTCGACGCGGTCGCCAACCTGGTCGACAATGCGATCAAGCACGGGCGCGAAGCCGGACAGGTTACGGTGGAACTCAGCCGGTCCGACGCCGACGCCGTCATCTCGGTCGCCGATAATGGGCCGGGGATTCCGATCGACGAGCATCAGCACGTGTTTCGGCGGTTCTATCGGCTGGAGCGGTCGCGATGCACGCCCGGCAATGGACTGGGGCTTAGCCTGGTCGCCGCGGTCGCCCGCCTTCACGACGCCCGCATCAGGCTGTTCGATAACGCGCCTGGCCTGAAGATCGAACTGCGACTGCCGTCGGCCTGAAAGTCCGGAGATTGACACGATGCCGAATATCACCCGCCGCACGCTCCTCGCCGGCTCCACCGCGCTGGCGGCCGCCGCGCCGTTCGCTCCGGCGCTGGCTGCCGCCCCGCCCTCGGGTAAGGAAACACCCGGAATCTATCGCTATCGCATCGGTGCGTTCGAATTGACCGCGCTCTATGACGGCATCTGGTACCGCCCGATCACCGACAAATTCATCCGCAATGCGCCGTTCGCCGAAGTCGAGACCGCGCTCGCCGACGCCTTCATGCCCGCCGATAAGCTGGCGACGCCGTTTACGACGCTGATCGTCAATACCGGGCGGAAGCTGGTTCTGATCGATACCGGCACCGGCGGCCAGATCGCGCCCTCGGCCGGCGTGTTACGCGCCAATCTGCTTGCCGCCGGCGTCGATCCGAAAGCGATTGATCTGATCGTCATCTCGCATTTCCATCCCGACCACATCAACGGCATCAAGGACAAGGACAACGAGCTGGTCTTCGCCAATGCCGAGATCATGGTGCCGGCGGCGGAGTGGAAATTCTGGATGGACGACGCCAACCTGAACGCCGCGCCGGGGGATCTGAAACTCACCTTCCGCAATCAGCGGCGGGTTTTTGCCGATATCGCCAAGAACGTTACTCGCTTCGAGCCGGGAGCGGAGGTCGCGCCGGGCATCGCCACGCTGCCGGCGCCGGGCCACACACCGGGGCACACCGCGTTCGCCGTCCATTCCGGCGATCAATCGCTGCTCGTGCTCGGCGACACGGCGCAGCATCCGGCGGTGTTCGCCCGGCACCCGGATTGGCAGGCGGCCTTCGACATCGATGGCGACGCGGCCGTGGCGACTCGGAAAAAGCTGTTCGACCGCGCCGCCGCCGACCGTATGCTGGTGACCGGCTATCACTTCCCGTTCCCGGCTTGCGGTCATCTGGTCAAAACCGCGAACGGCTATGAGCATGTGCCGGTCGAGTGGCAGCCTAGTCTGTGAGACCCGCGAGTCCGTAAAAAGCGATGAATCGATTTTATTCCCGCGGCCGCGAAATTTTTATCGGCGATCACATTCGCTCGATGACATCAAAGCGTCGCGCCCAAACGGGGCGTGCCGTTGTAGGATCACCGCATCAAACCCCGGAGGCGTCATGAAGCCGAAACTTGCCCTTGCAGCCGCTTTGTTCCTGTCCGCAGTCCTCGTCGCTCCCGACATCGCCACCGCCGCCGGCGAGGAGAACCCCACGCCGCCCGCGAGCCAGAAGTCGAACAAAGGCACCTCCACCAAGCAGAAGAAAGACAAGAGCAGCTCGGCGGAAGATTTCCTCACCGGCTATCACGCCGCCTACGCGCTGATCTACGACAAGGGCGACTATGAAGCGGGCATCACCACGCTCCGCGCCCTCGGCTATGACGACAATGCCGACGTGGCGACTTTAATCGGCTATGCCAGCCGCAAGCTCGGCCGCTATGACGACGCCAAGGTCTGGTACGAGCGCGCGCTCGCCGCCGATCCGAACCATGCGGTCACCTGGTCGTATTACGGCATGTGGCAGGCCGAGCAAGGCAACGTGCTCAAGGCCAAGGATGACCTGGAAAAGGTCCGCCTGATCTGCGGCACCGATTGCAAGGCGTACAGGATGCTCCACGACGCGATCGACGGCACGGTCACGTACTAGGCCGGCCGGGGAGCCTCATTGCCGACACAGGGCGTCGGTTGCGTCTGGACACGTTCATCAAGGAGACAATAATGAGCAGATCTCATTCGCTCGCAGCAGTGCTGTTCGTCTCAGCTCTTCTCGTTGCTCCCGAAATTGCCAGCGCGGCCGGCGCCGCGGTCCCCTCAGGAGGCGGAGGGGGAGGTTCGGACTCGGGCCAGCGGACGTTCGGGGGCAACCCAGGAAATTCGCACGTCAAGAAGAAAACGACGAACGGCAAGAGCAGCTCGCTGGAGGACTTTATCATCGGCTACCAAGCCGCCTACGCGCTGATCTACGACAAGGGCGACTACGAAGCGGGCATCACCACGCTCCGCGCCCTCGGCTATGACGACAATGCCGACGTGGCGACTTTAATCGGCTATGCCAGCCGCAAGCTCGGCCGCTACGACGACGCCAAGGTCTGGTACGAACGGGCGCTCGTCGCCGATCCCAACCACGCCGTGACCTGGTCGTATTACGGCATGTGGCAGGCCGAACAAGGCAATGTGCTCAAGGCCAAGGACGATCTGGAAAAAGTGCGCCTGATCTGCGGCACCGACTGCCGCGCCTACCGGATGCTCAAGGACGCTATCGACGGCACCGCGACATATTAGACCACTGCGGTGCGGAGCCGCCGGTCCGCGCGGCGTCAGGCCGCCTCGCCGATTTTGAGGCGCACGGCAAGGCCCGCGCGCCCCGCCAAGTTGACCAGCGCGTCGAGGCTGAACTTATCGATCCGCCCGCGCATCAGATCGTTCAGCCGAGGCTGAGTCAGTCCCATTCGGCGCGCGGCTTCGGTCTGGCGGAGCTTCCAGCCTTCGATCTTAGTCCGCAGCGCAATCATCAGTTCCGCTCGCGCACGCATGTTGGCTGCTTCGGCCTCAGTATCTTCCAGCGCATCCCAAACGCTGGCGAATGTTTTCCGCTTCATATTCTGAGCCATGCCTTAGTTCTTCGGCAGATCACGAAACCTTCTGACAGCCAGATCAATGTCTTGTTTCGAAGGTCGTTGAGTCTTTTTCTTGAAGGCATGCAGCACCACCACCCGATCCCGCAACGTAGCCACATAGATTACGCGAAACGCGCCGGCGCGATCGCGAATGCGAAGTTCGCGGATACCCGGACCGATTGCCTTCATCGGCTTCCAATCGTCAGGCTCCATGCCACGTTGCACCCGGTCGAGCTGATACCCGGCAGTCCAACGCGCACCTGTCGGAAAATCCCGTAGGCGTGCCAGCGAGTCACCGGCAAATTCGATTGGCTTCAACTTCAGACCTATATCAAAACAGATATAAAGTCAATTTCAAAGAAGCGGCAAAGATCATCACGACCGGATCGTCGCCGCCTCCGTCTCCGCCATGATCCAGGCGTGGTAGTCCGGGTCGACGGTCTCGGTCGGAATCACCAGAACGGCCGGCGTCGCGTAGGAGTGCAGCTCCTTGACCGCGGCGCCTACCTTTTCGGCAAGACTAGCCCGGGTCTTGATGATCATCGTCGCTTCTTCGCCGCGCTCGACCGCGCCTTGCCACCAATAGTATGAAATCATGCCCGGCAGGATATTGACGCAGGCGCACAGCCGGCGCTCGACCAGGGCCCGCCCGGCCTGCTCCGCCTCGACAATGGACGGATAGGTCGTATAGACGAACACCGCGCGTTCCATATTTGCCTCCCGCGGCGCCGCGCCGCCGAATTTGTTAATGGCCCTAAGCTTAAAATCATCCATGCCGCCGCGCCGCTCCGCCGCCCGTTTCAAGCACATCGCCTTCGTCGCCAGCGACACGCCGTCGGCGCAAAAGGCGCGACGGCTCCTCACCCGCCGCTATGGCGATACTCCGCCGGAGACCGCCGACGTCATTGTCGCGCTCGGCGGCGACGGCCTGATGCTCGCGACCCTGCAACGGTTCATGAATTCCGGCAAGCCGATCTACGGCATGCATCGCGGCACGGTCGGCTTTCTCATGAACGAATATTCCGACAAACAACTGGTCGAACGGCTGGCGGCGGCGCAGGTCACCGTTATTCATCCGTTGCTGATGCGCGCGCGTGACGCGGCCGGCCGCGTGCATCGCCACCGCGCCATCAACGAGGTTTCGCTGTTCCGGCAAAGCTATCAGGCGGCGCGGCTGCGCGTCCTGGTCGACGGCAAGGAGCGGCTGGCCGAACTGGTCGCCGACGGCATCCTGTTGGCGACGCCCGCCGGCTCGACCGCTTACAATCTCTCGGTACAGGGACCGATCATTCCGATCGACGCGCCGCTGATGGCGCTCACGCCGATCAGTCCGTTCCGGCCGCGACGCTGGCGCGGTGCGCTGTTGCCCAACCGCGCTCACGTCACCGTCGAAGTACGCGAGGCGGCCAAGCGTCCGGTCGCCGCCGTCGCCGACCATAACGAGGTGCGCTCGGTTCGCTTGGTCGAGATCAGCATGGATCACAACGCCGCGATGCACATGCTGTTCGATCCCGGCCACAGCCTCGACGAACGCATCCTGCGTGAGCAATTTGGCTACTAACTTCAAATCCACTAGATGCGATCAAATTGAGCCGTATCGTGGCTCGGAAATTTACGTTGCGGCCCGCTCTTTTCCGAACCGTTTTCCACGCTTTCGGATCATGCGCCGGCCCGTCGGTTTCTCGACCTTGGGTTGCGAATTGAAACGGAGCGTTTACGGACCGAATCCTACCTTCGACCGTGGCGCCGGGCGCCGTGGCCCCGCCATGGGGGCTTTATGGTCCGCATCAATTTTACCAAGCTGCGTTTTCTCATCGTCGACGACAACGCCCATATGCGCCGCATCCTGCGCACGTTGCTACACAGCTTCGGCTCGCGCGACGTATATGAGGCCGAAGACGGCGCCGCTGGCCTCGAGACCTTCACCCATTACCTGCCGGACATGGTCATCACCGATTGGGCCATGCCGATTTTCGATGGGTTGGAATTGACGCAAATGATCCGGCAGCCAGGCGCGAACGCCAATCCATTCGTGCCGATCATCATGCTCACCGGCCATTCGGAGAAGCACCGCGTCGTCGCCGCCCGCGACGCCGGCGTCACCGAATTTCTCGTCAAGCCGATCTCGGCGACGGCGCTCTACGAACGCATCCTCAATCTCATAGCTCACCCGCGCCCCTTCATCAAAACCAAGAGCTATTTCGGGCCGGATCGCCGGCGCAACGTCAGTCCGCATTATGTCGGACCGGAGCGGCGCAAGGGCGGCCACGCCGATGTCATCGGTCAACAGCCGCTGCTCGACAAAGTCTTGAGCTGACCATCAGGAGTGACCGCGAACAATGGCCCGTGACGACGACACCCCCACCGTCAAGACCTACGCCGACCACGAGGTGATCACGCCGCCGGACCGGCTACGCAGCGCGGTCGTACGGCTCGCCGATGCGACCGACGACCCGGTCGCCCGTGCCGAAGCGGCTCTGGCCCAGCTGGCGGACGAGTTCACCGATTGGATGCACGCCGAGTGTGAACGACTTGAAGCCGCGCGACAGGACGTTAAACGGGACGGCTTCAACAAGACAACGCATGATGCGCTGTTTCGCGCCGCCCACGACATCAAGGGCGAGGCCGCGACTTTCGGCTACCCGGCCGTCGACGTCGTCGCCGCAAGCCTGTGCCGCCTGCTTGAACATACGCCGGATATCGGCCGCATCCCGCTGGCGCTCGTCGAGCAGCATGTCAACGCGGTGCGCGCGATGGTCCGCGAGCACGCCCGCAGCGACCTCGCCGGGGTTGCCAACGCACTGACGCGGCGGCTGCGCGAAGTCACCGAGGATTTCCTGCGCGCTGAGAATAACGGCCGGCCGGAATATCTGGACGGCATCCTGACGCCGCCGCTCGCGCCGGTGACGAACGGCACGTAGGTCTAAGCCGCCTCGGACTGCTGCGCGTCGTCGAAATTTTCCGCGACCAGCTCGTCGCAGAACAGCCGCGCCTCTTCGCGCGCCGCCTCGGTGGCGAAGCGGCGCAGCAGGGTGAGCAGCGGCGCGAGGTCGCCGATGTCCTCGTCCTCGCAGCGGGTCAGCACCCGCTCGATCGTGCGTCGCTTGAGCCTTGCGACGCCCCCCGGCTCGATGATGAGACCGCCCTCGCGCATCGCTTCGATCGCTTCCTTGAAGGCCGGATAAGTCGACGACGGCAAGCCGGCCTGATCGAACAAAGCCCGCAGGCCGGCATTGCCGCTGTCGTGAATGAGATTGGAGACGCGTTCGACCCGCATATCGGTGAGCTCGGCCAGGGCCTCCTCGAACAGTGCGACGTTGCCGGACAACAGCGCGCGCAAGATAAGGCCGGCGGTGAGCTGGCCGCTGATGCGCAGATGCCGGATCAGCGGACGGATTTGGGTCGATGGCGCCGTCGCCGCCAGCGTCACCGTTGCTTTTTCGCAGGCCTCGCGTGCGATGCGCTGCGCATGATCGACGTCGAGCCACTGCCGCGCGGCGACAAAGCCGACAAGGGTCTCGGAAACCTTGGCGACCAGCGCCAGCCGCGTCGCCGGCGCGATGTCGTCTCGCGCCAGCAAGGCTTCGCGGATGGCGGCAAGGTGCCCGAAGCGCTCGACGATGCGATCAACCGAAAATGTCGCGATTTCGGCGTCGACATTTTCCGTAAGCACGAGACAGGCTTCGGCGCTGCCGACTTCGGCGATGGCGGCGGCAACCGGGCTCGGCAACGCGGCGCGGCTTGCGATCGCAATTTGCACCTCGCCGTCGCCGGTCGCGACCGCGTCGACCAGGTCGGCGTCGACGAACAGCGGCGACAGCGCCAGCACCGGCGCGGCGATCTGCGGCTGATCAGCGGCGAGCGCCAGCATGACGGCGGGCGGGGCACTCGGGCTCGCCGCCAAAGCGTCGGCCAGTGCGCGACGCACCAACGGGGAAGCGTCGTCCAGCAATATCAGCATGGCGCCTTCGGCGGCGGCGGCATCGTCGGGCGATAGATCGGAATAGAGGTAGGCGCGGGCGAGTGCGGCGGTCGCTTCGGCCCGCTTGCCGGCAGGCGCGGTGCGCACCCAGTCGAGGAAATGGCGGACGATCATTTGGTTCGCTTACGCCGCGTGAGTCTCAAAGCGGAACAATGCTAAGCGGCGCGGCCTTAATAAATCGTTCACCATAACTTTTCGGAAAGATCGTCGGTGCGGCCTATCAGCCCGTCGGCGGCGGGTCCTTGAACAGATCGAGCATGCCGTTGGCGAACGGCTTTTTCGCGGTCGTGCCGCTCGCGCCTGGTGCAGCATTTGGCGCGCCCCAAAGCGCGCTCACGACTGGAGCCAGCGGCGCGGCACGGCCGCCGCCGTCAACAAACAAGCCGTGGAACACTTGCTGCTTGCTGTCCGCCTTGGGCGTCGGAATGGCGGCTGCGAAAGCGCTGGCGATGCCGGCGGTGTCCGGGGCCGACGCCGCGGCGGCGGAACGTGTCGCGTCCGTTGACCCGCTGGCGGTTGGCGCAGTCGCCGCCTGTGTGGCGAAGGTCGGCCGGTCCTGGCTGCCGCGCGCCACGTCGTAGCGGGCAGTCAGCACGTTGCGGACCTGGGCGAGGCTGCGGGCGGCGCCGCTTCGGTCATAGAAGATCGAGCGGTTGGCTTGTGCGGCGTTGGGGAAGAAATCGGCGGCTCTGGCGTTGGGATCGGTGGCGGCGAGCGTGATCAGGTGTGCGCCGCCGCCGGCGCCGAGAAAGTGCGCGATGTAGAGCTCGCCCTCGCTGGGCGAACGACCGAGCCGCTCGCTCAACGCGGCGGCGTTGGCCTTGGTGAAGGCGCCGGCCATGACCGCGTTGGCGGTTGGATCGCTGCGGAGCTTGAGGATCTCGCTGCGCATCGTCGGATCGCGAACAAAATAGCCGCCAGAACCGTCCGTAGTGATAGCGTCGGCGTAGCTGCCGTAGCCCAGCGCCGGGCCGTATTGCTTCATGGTGGCGAGCCAAGTCGTGTCGATGAACTGGAAAAGCCCACGGGCGGACGACGTCGGGGCGCCGGCCTGCGGATTAAGGCCCAACTCGACCTGCGCGGTCGCCAGGAGGTAATTGAAGCTCGTGCCGGTGGCTTGCGACGCCTGCTGGATAGCGCCGGTCACCGCCGAGCCGGCGGCGGAATTGCTGGGATCGACCAGCATGAGAAGCTCCCCTGTCCGGCTCCCACCGGACTCAAACCTTCGAGCGTTAGGAAGCATTAACGATTATGGTAAATGAGACCTTAATAGCGAAAACTCGGTTAGGGAGGTTGCGATGACGGTTTTGACAGCAGCGCGTCACAAACGCGGCGGCGTGTTCTACGAGGATTTCGTTCCCGGCGAAGTCGTCGAACATCGCTACACGCGGACCGTCACGCAGATGGACAACATGCTGTTCTCCAACATGACGCTCAATCCCCAGCCGCTCCATATCGACCGGCATTTCTGCGAACAGGAGACGGAGTGGGGCCAGCCGCTGATGAACTCGCTGTTCACGCTCGGCCTGATGATCGGCATGTCGGTGAGCGATCTCACCGTCGGCACCACCATCGCCAATCTCGGCATGTCCGAGGTCAAATTTCCGCATCCGGTGTTCGAGGGCGATACGTTGCACGCCACGACCGAAGTCATCGGCAAGCGTAAATCGAAATCGCGCGCCGGCGCCGGCATCGTCGAGTTTCATCACCGCGCCTACAACCAGGACAACAAGCTGATCGCCGAATGTCGCCGCCAGGCCTTTATGCGCATGCGGCCCAAGTGAGCCGGCGCTAATGCGGCTTCCGGCGCGACAGGTCCGGTGCTAGCATTGTTGTATGGGTGGGGTGTCTAAATCAGGCATAGGGGCGAGGCGGCTGTTGCGGCCGTTGATCGGCGCGCTTGCCGCCTATGCGGTGGCCGCGCAAAGCTTGTTGATCGCGGTCGGCGGTTTCGCCCTCCCCGTTCCTGCCAGTGACGGCGCGCCGGCTGTCGAACTTTGTCTTCACGACACCCAACAGGAGGCCAGGGATGTACCGAACCACCCGGCCGGCAATCCCGACCACGCCCCGTGCACACATTGCTTATTCTGTTTTGCCGGACCGCATCATGCGGTGATCGGCGAGTCGGCTGTCGTTTTTCATCGCGTTGATATTGTCATTCTTCTCGCTCCCCCGCCGGCCGATGAAAGCTCCCGGCCGAGCACCCCCGCTTATTCCATCCCAAATCCTCGAGGTCCTCCACTCGTTGCGTGACTGCTCGCGGCCCGATCGGGGCCGCGGTCGTATGTCCACGCCCGAAATGGAGAATCCTTATGTTTCGCCCTCCGAGGTTGGTGTGCGCGCTCGCACCGAGCCTCTTATTTGTCTTGCTATCCTTCTCGAACGCCTCCGCCCATTGCTTTGTCGGCGCTCGGTTTTTCCCGGCCACCTTGGCGATCGACGACCCGTGCGTGGCCGACGAGATGTCGCTGCCAACCGTCGCCTGGTCGAAGACCGGCGACATACCGCCGGCAAGCGAAGTGGACATTTCGGTGGAAATCTCCAAGCGCATCACGGAGACCTTCGGCGTTTCGATCGGTGACACCTGGTCGCAACTGCAGCAGCCGGGCAATCCGACCAGGGCCGGTTTCGGCGATCTTGAAACCACCTTCCAATATCAGCTGCTCAAAGACGACGCCCACGAACTGGCGCTGCTCGCGGGGCTAATCGTCGATTGGGGCGGCACCGGCGCAACCAACGCCGGGATCGGCACCTCGTTCAGCTTCCTGACGCCGACTTTCTATTTCGGCCAGGGGTTCGGCGAGCTTCCCAACGATACGCTCGGATGGGCGCGGCCGCTCGCCGTCACCGGACAGATCGGCTATCAGATCCCGACCACGTCATTTGATGTGAGCCAAGGCGTCTTTATTCCGCAAGTGTTGGTCTATGGCGCCACGCTGCAATACAGCATGCCGTATCTGAAATCCGAGGTGAAAGACCTTCAGCTCCCGGATTTCTTCAATCATCTGATCCCGATTGTCGAAGTTCAGTTTTCGACACCGGTTACCAACAATTTCGGCAACAGCCCTCTTACCACCGGCACGATCAATCCGGGCGTGATCTGGGTCGGCAGTTATTTCCAGGTAGGCGTTGAGGCGGTCATTCCGGTCAACGGCGCCAGCGGCACCGGGGTCGGTTTCCTTGGCCAGCTGCATCTCTATCTTGACGACATGTTCCCGAAGACCTTCGGACAGCCGTTGATCGGTGGCACATCGACCACGCCCCGAGCGCCTACATTCTAAAAGGAGCGATCCATGCGAACGCGTATTTCCGTCCTGTCCCTGTTTCTCATCGGCTTGGGCGGAGCCGCCGCCCACGCCCACGCCTTCCTCGATCACGCCAGCCCGCTGGTCGGCAGCACGGTGGGCACAGCTCCGCATGAGGTCTCGCTGACGTTTACGCAGAGCCTCGAACCGGCGTTCAGCTCGGTGCAGGTGACCGATGCAAAGGGAGCGCGTGTCGATACAGGCAAGGCGCAAGTCAGCGGCACAACCATGCGCATCGGCCTAAAATCGATCGGGGCCGGTACCTACCGCGTGCACTGGCAGGTGCTCTCGGTGGACACGCACAAAACCCAGGGAAGCTTCTCGTTCCAGGTAGGCGGGAAATAATTGCGGTTTAACGCGCGCGCCGATGGGAGAAGCGTGTGGATGACCCTTTAGTCTATGCGCGCGCGCTTCATTTCGGCGCCACGCTCACCGTCGCCGGCGTTGTTTTCTTCGTTGTTTTCATCGCCGAGGCGGCGCTGCGTGAAGCCGGCGCGCCGCTCTCCGGCGTGGTTCGCCGACGGCTCGCCTGGCTCGCTTGGATCGCATTGATCTTCACCGTGTTGTCGGGCACCGCTTGGCTTTTGCTGGTGGCGCAATCCATCAGCGATCAGCCGCTCGCGGAGGTATTCTCGCAAGGCATTCTCTCGACCGTCCTGTCGGAAACCGACTTTGGCCGCGATTGGCTGGCGCGATTGGTGCTCGCTTACATGCTCGGCGCGCTCTTCATTCCATTTCTGTCGACGAAACGGACTCCGGCGGCATGGGTCAACGCAACGGCCACGCTGGCCGCGGCGGCGCTTGTCGGCACGCTGGCGTGGGCCGGCCACGCCATCGGCGGCTCGGGCATCGCGGGAAGCATCCATCCGGCCGCTGACGTTTTGCATTTGATCGCGGCGGCGGGCTGGGTCGGCGCGCTGCTGCCGCTGGCGCTGCTATTGGGAGCAGCCGGACGTGACGCCAGATCGCTCGCCGCAGCGCGAATCGCAACGGTTCGGTTTTCCACCCTCGGCGTCTTCGCTGTCGGCGCCCTCCTCATCACCGGCACGATCAATACCTGGTACCTCGCCGGCAGCATTTCGGCGCTGACTGAAACCGACTATGGCCGTCTTCTGCTGCTCAAAATCGCATTGTTCTTCGGCATGGTAGCAATTGCCGCGTTCAATCGGCTTCGATTGACGCCCCTGCTGGTCGGTGGCGCTGGTGAGTGGGCAACGCCACTCGCCTTGCGCCAATTACGCCGCAACGTCGTGATCGAGATCGCCGCCGGCGCCGGCATCCTCGCTATCGTCGCCGTCCTCGGCGTCACACCGCCGGGCGTCGATGAGCAGATCATGCCGCACGCGCATCATCATGCCCATTGACGAACGCCTGCGAGCGACGTGAATCTCCTCCTCCCGCCAATGCGGGAAGTCAGGAAACGCCCATGCGCTCGCTGCTTTTCGTGCCTGCCGACAGTCCAAAAAAGCTCGACAAGGGCATGACCAGCGGCGCCGACGCGCTGATCGTCGATCTCGAGGATTCGATTGCGCCAGAGGGCAAAGCGCGCGCCCGGCAAAGCGTGGCTGCGTTCCTCAAGGAAGCAAGCACCGTGGCGGCGCGGCCTTACCTCGTGGTGCGTATCAATGGCTTGCAGACCGGCCTAACCGACGCCGACCTTGACGCAGTCGCGCCGGCGCGGCCCGACGCCATCATGCTGCCGAAGGCGGAAGGCGGCGCCTCGGTCGTGCACGCGGACGCCAAGCTTGCGGTGCGCGAGGCGGAAAGCGGCCTACCGGACGGCCATATCAAGATCGTGCCGATCGCCACCGAAACCGCAGCGGCGATGTTTCTGGCCGGCACCTTTGCCGGCGTCAGCGCGCGGCTGAGCGCGCTGACCTGGGGCGCGGAAGATCTTTCCGCGGAGCTCGGCGCCGAAACCAATCGCGATGCGGACGGGAACTATCTCGATCCCTACCGCCTGGCGCGCGCACTCTGCCTTGCCGGCGCCGCCGCCGCCCGCGTGCCGGCGATCGATACCGTTTTCATCGACTTCCGCGACAGCGAAGGCCTGCGCCGCGACTGTGACGCGGCACGCCGCGACGGTTTCGCGGCGAAGATGGCGATCCATCCGGCGCAGGTGCCGATCATCAACGAGGTGTTCACGCCCACGCCGGAGGCGATCGCGCAGGCGCAGGCGATTGTCGATGCGTTTGCCGCCAATCCGGGCGCCGGCACCATCGGCATTGGCGGCGTGATGGCCGATCAGCCGCATCTTCTGCGCGCCCAACGCGTCTTGGCCCGCGCGCGCGCGCGGTCGAAATCCTCATAGGCAAAAACACCTGTTCACCTAAAGCGAAGCGTCGAGAGCGGCAAAGCTTTGAACCCCGCGCGGGATTGGTCCGACCCAAGGACAGTCCTTCGCCGATACGCGCCGCGGGGAGCGAGCCATGGCTGGCCTTTACGATGGTCTTGAGGAGGTCGCCTTCAAACGGGTCGCCGGCGGCTACCTGTTCCAAGCCAACAATCCGTATTTCTTCGGCCCCAAGCAGCGCTACCTGGTGAACGAGACGCAAAAGGCCGAGATCGCCGCCTGCCTTCGCGAAACCTTGCGGCGCATCAAGCCGTGGGTTTTCGTCGCCATGGTCCTGATCCCGGCCATCCTGATCGGCTCGATCTTTTGGTTCGCCACGCGCGGCGGCACGCTCGACGTCACCATCGTCGAGAGCGACGGCCGAACCACGACCTACAGCCAGCCGATCGGTCCGGACGGCAGCGACGGCACGCTGCCGGCCGCCGACGGCTCAAGCATGAATTTCCATTTCAGCGGCCTCCCCGGCGGCAGCTTGAAAGTCACGTTCAACAGCCTCGGCGCGACCGGCAAAGCCGGCACGCCAATCATCGTTCGCTTCGACGCGGGCGGAGCAACCATCAACATCACCGACGGCAAAAATCACATTGTGCGAACGGCAAGGCTCGTCGGCCGCGCCGGCGGGACCTTAGGCGCGATAACGCTGTTTGGGGTTCTCGTCTCGCTCGGCTTGTTCGCGCTCTATCTAGGTCTGATCCATGCCTACAGCATGTCGAGGCTGCGGCCGCTCCTCGTCGGCTTGCCGCCATCGGATGAGCGGATCCGCGCTTGGGAAGGGTTGGAACGCTTTGCCGCCAAGATGTCGAACAAGCTGCTCGTCCTGATGGGATTTGGCGCAGTCATGGCGTTCGCCGGCAACGCACTTCTTGTGACCGATGCGCTATTCTCACACCGGTCGATCGACAACCCGAGCTTTATCATCGGCGCCGTGGCGTCCGTGCTGTTGATCGGCCAAGTTGTCGGCCTTGCGATCCTCAAAATGCGAGCGCCGCAAAACGCCGTCTGATCACTCATTGGTCAAGGCTTGAACGGATCTTTGCCCGGATAGACCGTGCTCGGATCGAACACGCGCTCGTCGCGAAATTCCAGCGTGGCAGCGCCCGGCTTGCCGAGCGGCACCGAACGATAGAAGCACGAACGGCGGCCGGTGTGGCAGGCGCCGCCGGCCTGCTCGACCTTGATCAGCACCGCGTCCTGGTCGCAGTCGACGCGCATCTCGACGACGCGCTGGACGTGACCCGACGTCTCGCCCTTTTTCCAGAGCGTTCCGCGCGAACGGCTGAAATACCAGGCTTCCCCGGTGGCGATGGTCTTAGCGAGAGCCTCGGCATTCATATACGCCACCATCAGCACCTCGCCGGAGCCGGCGTCGGTCGCGACGCAGGTCACGAGCCCGTCGGCATCGAATTTCGGCGTCAGCGCCAAGCCCCCTTCGAGGTCGGCGGCGCTGCCGGGTGGCATAAAGGGTGTTTTGTCCGACATGATGGCGTTTCGGTTGGTGCATGGCTCAGGCAAGAGGGCACTCTCGCCGCAGCCGGCTAGTACCTATATATTTGTCGAAGACGCAACTCACCGGGCCGCGAATCGCTGACCTGCAATGCTCAACGAAGTCTACAATCGCCGCATCATCGAATTGGCGGGCACGATTCCGCGGATTGGACGGCTCCCCAATCCCGACGCGACCGCGACCGCCCATTCGCGGCTGTGCGGCTCGACCGTCACCGTCGATCTGAAAATGGACGGCGACACCGTGACCGACTTTGCCCATGAAGTGAAAGCCTGTGCGCTGGGCCAGGCTTCGTCCTCGATCATGGCGAGCCATGTCATCGGCTCCAATGCCGACGAATTGCGGGCACTGCGCGAAGGCGTGCGCAAGATGCTCAAGGAAAATGGCGCGCCGCCCGCGACCGGCAAATGGGCGGACATCGCGGTGCTCGAACCGGTGCGCGACTACAAGGCGCGGCACGCTTCGACGCTTCTCACATTCGATGCGGTGGTCGACGCGATCGGCCAAATTGAGGCCAAGCGCGCCGCCAAAGCCGCCGCGGAGTGACGGCCTTCTTGTCAGCTCGTCATTGCCGGGCTTGACCCGGCAATCCATCGGGCAGAGGCAGCATGGATGCGCGGGGCATAGGCGAGCGAAGCGACGCCGTTCTTTCGAACGGCTATGTCCGCGCATGACGATGAGGATGGAAAGTCTCGACACCTTATTCGACGCTTCGCGTCGCGCGCCGCGGCTGGCCGGCCGCGGCTTGATAAAAGTCTATCGCTACACGCTCTCCTCGCTGGTCGGGTACGAATGCCGGCATCTGCCGACCTGTTCCGAATATGCCGACCAGGCGATCCAACGCTACGGCCTGTGGGCCGGCGGCTGGATGACGCTGGCGCGGCTGTTGCGTTGTCAGCCGTTCGGCACGTCAGGCCTTGATTTTGCGCCGGAGCGGCTTTCCGAGACCGCACGCTGGTATCTGCCGTGGCGTTACGCGCGCTGGCGGGGCACTAACGCGGGGCCGGCGGAAAGCGCATAAAACTCATCTCGACGCGCTTACGCCGCCGCCTGCTCCGGCGGCGCCATGAACTCCGGACCAAGCGGCGTGCGCACATGCTGCGCGACGATGCGGTCGATTTCTTGCATCGCGTCGGCATCGATGGTCCAGCCGAGGACGTCGTGCACCGGGTCAAGCTGGCCGGGATGGCGCGCACCCCACAACGCGATGGTGTTTGGAGCGCGATCCAGCACCCAGCGCAGCGCCAAATAAATCATCCGCTTGCCGAAATGTTCCTGCGCAAACCGGTCGAGCGCCGCGACGGCGGCCAGATATTCACCAAAGTGAGGTTGCTGAAATTTCGGATCCTGCGAGCGCAGGTCGCTGTCTGGAAAATTGGTGTCCGCGCCCATGCGCCCTGACAGCAGGCCGCGGCACAGCGCACCATAGGCCAGCATGGCGAGGCCATGGCCGCGCGCGTAAGGAAATACGCCGGCCTCGATGCCGCGCTCGAACAGATTGTACGGCGGCTGCACCGCATGCAGCGGCGCCACAGCGGCGAATGCCTCCATTTGTGTCGGCGAGAAATTGCTGACGCCGACGGCGCGGATCTTCCCGGCTTTGTACAAGTCGGCCATGGCGGCGGCGGTTTCGGCGATCGGCGTATTCGGGTCCGGCCAGTGCACCTGATAGAGGTCGATGGTGTCGGTGCGCAGCCGGCGCAGCGAATCGTCGATCTCCTTCATGATGCGGGCGTGACTACCATTGCGGAACGGCTGCTCGTTCTTCCACTCGATCCCGACCTTGGTAGCGAGAACCGTGCCAGCGCGGCGGCCGCCTTCGGCCAAAGCTTTGCCGACGATTTCCTCGGAACGGCCAAAACCGTAGACCGGCGCCGTGTCGATCAGAGTGATGCCGCGGTCGAGCGCGGCATGGATGGTACGGATCGATTCGGCTTCGTCGGTTCCGCCCCACATCCAGCCGCCGATCGCCCAGGTTCCAAGTCCGATGCGCGACGGGGCTAAATTCGTGCCGGGAATGCGGAAAGTTTCCATTTGCGGTGTTTGGGCCACGGGGATTCTCCAAAAAATCGGCACCGCGCAGTATCGGGCTGCGACCCGGTGCACGTTGACTGGTTTCTCCCCGCACTCGGCAAATAAGGACAGAAGCGGCAGGCGACAGCTAAAACCTGCGCATAGGTCATGTTGCCTTGCCGCATGGCTTGCCTTGGCTGCGGCATGCGCTACATACGGATCGTCACCGCTTACCTGCGCTCGTTCGCAGGAGTGAGCATAAGGAGGCGAGAATGTCCGACCATCAAGTCGAGTCGTCTGACCTTTCCGCGAGCCCTAAGAAAGTCGCCCTGACCTTCCCCGACGGCGCGCGTCGGGACTATCCGCCAAACACCACCGGCCTCGATATTGCCAAGGGCATCTCGCCGTCGCTCGCCAAGCGCACGGTCGCGATGGTGCTCGACGGCAAGCTCGCCGACCTGTCCGATCCGATCGGGCATGACGCCAAGATCGAGTTCCTGACCCGCGATGACCCGCGCGCGCTGGAACTGATCCGGCACGACGCGGCGCATGTGCTGGCCGAAGCGGTGCAGAGCCTTTGGCCCGGCACGCAGGTCACGATCGGGCCGGTGATCGAGAACGGCTTCTATTACGACTTCTTCCGCAACCAGCCGTTCACGCCGGAGGACTTCGCGGCGATCGAGAAAAAGATGCGCGAGATCATCGCCCGCGACAAACCCTTCACCAAGGAGGTGTGGTCGCGCGAGCAAGCGAAAAAGATTTTTCGCGACAAAGGTGAGGCGTTCAAGGTCGAGCTGATCGACGCCATTCCGGAAGATCAGGACCTCAAGATCTACAAGCAAGGCGACTGGTTCGATCTGTGCCGCGGGCCGCACATGACCTCGACCGGCAAGGTCGGCAACGCGTTCAAGCTGCTGAAAGTCGCCGGCGCATACTGGCGCGGCGATTCCAACCGCGAGATGCTGTCGCGCATCTACGGCACCGCATTCGCCAAGCAGGAGGAGCTTGACGCCTATCTCAGGCAGATCGAGGAAGCGGAAAAGCGCGATCACCGCCGGCTCGGCCGCGAGATGGACCTGTTCCACTTCCAGGAGGAAGCGCCCGGCTCGGTGTTCTGGCATCCCAAAGGCTGGACGCTGTTCCAGACGCTGGAAAACTATATCCGCCGCCGGCAAAGCGAAGCCGGCTATGCGGAGGTCAACGCGCCGCAGCTCATCAATTCATCGCTGTGGGTCGCGTCCGGGCACATGGCGACGTTCCGCGACGGCATGTTTCTGGTGCAGCCGCGCGAAGAGGACGAGCGCACCTTCGTGATCAAGCCGATGAACTGCCCGGGCCACATCCAGATATTCAAGAACGGGCTGAAATCCTACCGCGATCTGCCGTTCAAGATCGCCGAATTCGGCAAGGTGCATCGTTTCGAGCCGTCCGGCGCGCTGCACGGGTTGATGCGGGTGCGCGCCTTCACCCAGGACGATGCGCATATCTTCGTCACCGAGGAGCAGATCGCGCAGGAGGTGCTGGCGGTCAACGATCTGATCCTGTCGATCTATCAGGACTTCGGCTTCGACGACGTGCGCATCAAATTCTCCGACCGGCCGGAAAAGCGCATCGGCGAAGATGCCGTCTGGGACAAAGCCGAAGCCGCTTTGATGCAGGCGCTCGAGGCCTCGGGCCGGCCGTGGACGCTGAACAAGGGCGAAGGCGCCTTCTATGGCCCGAAGCTGGAATACGTGCTGCGCGACGCCATCGGCCGCGATTGGCAGTGCGGCACCGTGCAGGTCGATCTCAACATGCCCGGCCGGCTCGGCGCCTTCTATATCGACGAGCACTCGAACAAGGTGACGCCGGTGATGCTGCACCGCGCGATGTTCGGCTCGCTCGAACGTTTCACCGGCATCATGATCGAGCACTATGCGGGACATCTGCCGCTGTGGCTGTCGCCGCTGCAGGCGGTGGTCGCGACCATCACTTCGGACGCCGACGATTACGCGCGCGAGGCGATCGCGGCGGCAAAAAGCCTCGGCCTGCGGGTCGAAGGCGACCTGCGCAACGAGAAGATCAACTACAAGGTCCGTGAGCATTCGCTGGCGAAGGTCCCGGTCCTCTTGGTCGTCGGCAAGAAGGAAGCCGCCGAGCGCACCGTCTCGATCCGGCGTCTCGGCAAGGACGAGCAGCAAGTGATCGGCCTAGACGCGGCGCTAGCCGCGCTGGCGCAGGAGGCCGTACCGCCGGATGTGGCGCGGATGAAAAAGGCGGCTTGAGCAAAGCACCCAGTTATCCGCTCGTCCCCGCGAAGGCGGGGACCTAGAACTGTATCCCCGCTTCTGGGGAATGAGCTCAGCGCGCCAGCACCTCGATCTCGCCGTCGACGCCGGTGATGACCTTGAAATCGCGCTGGAAGGTCTTGCCTTCGTTGCGGGCGATGACGTGATAATCGCCTTCGGCCAGCACCACGCGCGGGAAAGCGCCGATCAATTCCTTGATGACGTCGCCGCCCGGCGTCAGCACCGTCCACTGCGTGTTGGCGAGCGCCTCGCCGTGGGTATCGTTCACCAGCTTCAGCGTGATGACGGCGGCGCGATGGGTAACGACAATGTCAGTGAGCTTGGCGGTTTGCACATGCACGTCGGAGCGCACCACTGAATTGCCGTCGCCGTAATTGGAGACAATGTAATAGGTGCCCTCCGGCAGCAGCATCACGTCGCCGGTCATGACATTCTGCGCAATCGGCCGCCGCTCGGTGGTGTTGAATTGGCTGCCAGTGAAAATGTCGAACGAAATCTGCCCGGCCGGGATGCGGACGTCGCCGACCCGGCCTTCGAGCCGGATGGCGCCGGCGGGAATCTCAAAAACCTCGCGGACCGTCTCGGCGCGCAACTGCACGGCCTTGGCGGTGCTGGCGAGCCCAAGGCTGGCGTGCACGACATAGTTGCCGGGCGGCAGCACGAATGTCGGCGAAGGCGCCTTGTCCTCTTTGAGGAGCCGGAACACGCCGGTTGAATCGGCCTTGCCGGCATAGACGCGCCAGATCAGTCCGCCGCTTATGGCGGGCGCGTCGCGGCCATAGCGCGCGGACACGGCCAATGCCACCTGCCCGGCTGGAATCATCGGTACCGGCTGAGGCGGCGACGACGGTTGCGGCATCGGCGGCGGCGCCAGCGTCGGGCCGGGGGAGCCAGTCCCGGGAGCGACCGGTACCGGCGACGTGAGCTCCGGCGGCAGAAGGTTTCGCGTTTGGGCCAACGCTTGGATCGGAATAGCCTCGATCGCCGCCAACAACGCCGACAGCAAAACAGCCGCCCACGCGCCGCGGCGCCGAACCCCGCTCAAACCCCACCCGTGCATAGCTTTTTTTTCGATCGTAATCGCGGCAATTTCAAGCCTCGCGAGAGCGCCCCGAGCCGCTGAGGCCGCGGCGGATTTGGCGCCTTCACCATAGTCGGGCTAACAACTTGTTATGATTGGCCCCGGCATCGATCATACGGGGCGGAATCGAGGACCTGGTGACAATTACCGACATTGGAACCAAGCCGCTTGCGGGGCCGGTCGGCCGGCCTCAGGTCGGTCTTGTTCTTGGCAGCGGGGCGGCGCGCGGCTTCGCCCACATCGGCGTGATCCACGCCCTGCTCGAGCATGGGATCAAGCCCGACATCATTGTCGGCACCTCGATCGGCGCTCTGGTCGGCGGCTGCTACGCCGCCAACAAGCTCGACGAGCTGGAGACCTGGGCGCGGGCGCTGAACCTCCGGCGCATCCTCGGCTATCTCGACGTCCGCATTGGTGGCTCGGGACTGATCAGCGGCGGACGTCTGGCGCACCAGCTGACGGATGCCATCGGCAGCACCACAATCGAGGATCTGCCGGTCCGCTACGCCGCGATCGCGACCGAGGTTGGTACCGGCCATGAGATCTGGCTGACGCGCGGCTCGCTGGCGCTGGCGATGCGCGCCTCCTATGCGCTGCCGGGAATATTTCCGCCGGTGCGGGTCGGCGGACGCTGGCTGGTTGATGGCGCACTGGTCAACCCGGTCCCGGTGACAGCGGCGCGCGCGTTCGGCGCCCGCGTGGTGATCGCGGTCAATCTGGACGCCGATCGTTTCGCCCGTGGCGCCACGATCGCGAGCCATGGCTCCGACGCGAGCGACGAGCCGGCGTCCCCGCCGCCCGGCACGCCGCGCAAACCATTTATGGGGCTGCGCGGCATGTTCGGCACCGAGCGGGCGCTGCGGCGCGAAATCGCCCGGCCCGGCTTCTCCACGGTGATGGTCGAGGCTTTCAACATTATGCAGGATCGCCTCACCCGGATGCGGCTCGCCGGCGATCCGCCGGACGTGCACATCACGCCGCATATCGGGCATATCGGCTGGCTCGATTTCCACCGCGCCGCGGAAGGCATTACCGCCGGCAGGATCGCTACCGAGAAAGCGCTGGAGCCGATCATGGAGACGATCGGCGCTCTCGGCTGAGGTCGATCTTAGTTCAAGCAGACCGGCAAGCGCTTACGGCGACGGCGATTGCCGGGCGCATGTCGTCTGACAGGCGATCTGCGTTCAAACGCTAGGCTGTCGAATACGACGGTAGTGCAATGACTTAGACGACCGACAACAGGGTCGGGACAACGCCGGGGACAACAAACTGTCGGCTACCGTCGCTTCGCAAAAGATTTTCCTCTTTCCTCTCCCCTCGACCTTACCACCCTGGTTATCATGGGTTGGTTCTGTACCGGAGGAGCGTCATGCGGGCCCTAGCGATTATTGTTTTCGCTGCGACGATCTATTGCAGCGCACACCACGCCTCGGCTGACGAACTAATCCGGCTTGCGCAGGCGACGACGCCAAATGTCGTTACACCAACGCCGGGACTTTCAACACCTATCACTTCAACTGTCACAAATTGCATGATGAATTGTAACTCGGTGGCAGCGAACTGCCGAACCACGTGCCTTATTCCGGCGCCGCCGACGCCAACGACCGCGGCACCTTCTGGGTCCATAACCCTCAACGCGACGGCGAGCCAGGCTTGCACTTCGGCTTGCGGTTCGAGCCAACTCTCGTGCCAGACGAATTGCGCCCGGTTTTCGCCTTCGCCCTAAGCAAATATCCGCTGGCTACCGTCGTTCGGGTTCGCCGGCTAATGGCGTCTGCCTCGCAATCCTGTGATTGCGGTCACAGTCTCCGCCCGCCCCCTATGCGTTAGTGCATCTGGGACATGCTCCGGGCGCCTACGAGTGGGGAGAGAAACCATGACCGAAATAGCCAACAGCGCCGTCCACCATCCTCGTAGCACCGCGCTGAACGAGGAGCAGATATTTCGTCTTTGGTCTGCCGCTATAAAGGACGATGGCAAACAGCTCGATGAAGTAATTCGAAGAGTATACCGTGACCTGTTTGCATACGATCGCGATCGCTTCGAAGAGGTGATCTATTTGACAATAACACGCGACGCTAGCGCTGGCAGTGCACTCGCGGAAATCCTCAACGAGGTTCCGGTGTCTCGCCGCGCTGACCTTCAACTCCACTAAGAGCGGCGGGCATTGAGCAACTCTGGTGCGACATTATGCTGGGAGAAATCGTGCCCCATCTTTTGTTTAGTAGGCCATCCGGGCGACGACCCCCATCCCCCGACAGTATCGCCGCCCGGACACAAGAGCCTACGAGCTGAGGCAACAACCTATCGCAAACCCCGGGTGCGTATCCTGCTCGGGGTTCTTTTTTGTGGCAGTCAATGATCGCGTGGAAAGTTTGGGAGAGTGTTGCTAGCAGGCAACACGCTACGCTACGGCGACTAGCGTGAACCGCTCTTAGCTACGCAATCGGGGGTTATCTGAAAATATTCGGTCGGCGATGTTGTCCGATTTCTCCGTTCGTCTGGTGACGGTTTCGGTTTCCGGCGTCGGGCGGGTTGCCTGCCTGGCTTTGATAAGAGCGTCGGTAAGAGTTTTGGTCAACTGCTCGGCCATTTCAAACGGCATCAACAGGCGGCAAGCAACTGTCGCCTGAAACTGAGGCGTAGTGCTTCCCTTGAAAAGGTCATTTGGGTTTGGCCGTGCTGTCGTGAGGGTAATGTGCACCATCCCTCCCGCGTTCATGATGTTGAAAGGGCCATTGATAAATTGCTCCGAAACATTGTTGGGATCGGAGATTTCAATCTGGCCTGTTGGCGTTTGCGTTACCGGCATTGCACTCCCCCTCTCACTTCTGAGCATAAGGAAAGAAGTGGTATCGGCTGTCTTCGGCGTCATTGAGGCACTGCCAACTCGACCGGCTCGATCAATGTCGCATCATCCGCGTCAGCCTTCGAGCTATTGACCCGCTTCGCCGCCTGCCCGCGCCCTAGTCACATGGGGGGCGCTGGCGATAATATCCTTTCCATGCTCGAGGAAGACGAAGTCGCGCTCAAACGTGCCGAGCTTCATGTGATCGAAGCACGAGGCCGCGTTTCCGATCAGTCGGCGAAGATTGCTCGGCTCAAAAGCCGCGGTGAAAGCTCCCTGGAAGCTGAGCAAGACCTCGGACTATTTGAAGCGTACCTTTTGATAGTTGAGAGGCACAGAGATTTCCTGCTGCGCAGCCGACAGCAACGGCCTCACAAACGATGATAGATTGCCCCCCCGACACCCCGCCTTCCGTCTTTAAGCCCTGGTCTCCCATGGCCGGGGCTTTTCCTTGTCTTTGCTAACCCTTTGATCGGACAAAATCACGAGTGATTGTTGCTGCGTGTGGTCCGTCGCTGGAGCCCGGATGTGGGTAGTGCCGGTCATGCAGGCGTCTGCTAACATGCAAAGCACTAGAGTTAGGGGCGGCGTATAATGTCGAAGGGCACAGTTAACTGCTCGCACTGCAACGCGCTTTATCAGGTCATCAGAGCCGAAGCCGGACCCGAGACCACGGAACGCAACGTAGCATGTCGTGTTTGTGGTGGACCATTACCGGCCCGCGAAGGACAATTCGTCCTCAAATATTTTCTTTTACGCAAGGCTATCGGCAACCAGAAATGGCGGCGCCAATCCGTCCCCAATAAGACTTAGTATGCGAAACTTAGGTATGCTCCAATTCTAGCTTTGGCTTCGGGCGGGTCGAAACTACGTCATCCTGCTTAGCAGCAAGCGAACATAGCGGCCCGAATAAAAAGCGAGCCCTCAGTTCCTGACAAAGGCAAATGAAGGGCTCGCTGAAGTGGGCTATGGCATCTGACAAATTCTGGTTCGTGATTTTGGCCCCGACCCTCTTAGCACCCCACTTCCCCGACGACACATTCTCGCAACGAGATTGCGGCACGGACGAGGCTCGCCTGAGGAAACCCCGCGGCAAATGCAGAGAACCCCGAGGTGTAAGGCCTCGGGGTTCCTGAGCAGGTCGCTCATATTAGGCAAACTGACCGCGCGGTGGGTCATCTGGGGGGATGGGGGAACCGCAAACGATCAGTCTAAATACCGCGCGGCTATGGATGTCCTGTCGGGGACGGGGGTGCCGAACGGATAGCCTAACGACGAAATGCTAGGATGAGCGCGCCGTCATGCTCCACTATGCACAAGGCGCAACGGACCTGTACCTCGGTATATTTGCAGCCTGTTGGGCGAGCGGTCCGTCTAATTGCGATCGGATGAGGGTGTTTAGATGTGGGCGGCACTCGCGATCGCCTTTGTCGCTGCCGTGCTATTCGTGGCTGTTGAGAAGATCGAACCCAATCGTCCGTACGCCTATCTGTTGATGTTCCTGATCATTGCCCTTGGAATTCTAGCAATAGGCGATCAGTTGTCGCCCTAAGCTCTACGATCGATACATACCCTTCGAATTTCTACACAGTTTGCGAAGGCTCAATGCGCGGTTGAGGCTCGAACCGATTATTTGCTCTCCGTGGCCCTTTTCTCCGCCGAGTTGATAGTCACTTCGATCAACGGCTGCTCCCGGTTTACTAAGATGCCAAGGCGCCCATAGGGCCAAACCTCTTTCAACTCGAGCACATCCCCTACCCTGCTTAACTTCCACGGTCCGAGGATTTTGGCAGCGGCGGGCTTCACCGTGACGGGCAGCCAGCGGTCGATCTCATGCAAACAGGCTACGAGTTCGGCCTTGTTGTAGGGCGTAAAAAACTCTTTCATGGCAACACTAAATGTCTGCGCAGCGTTCACTGTTTGCAACTGCTTTCTTGCGCTGTACTGTCTTCAAGTGCGCAATGAGTGCAGTGTGGGAAGGGTATGTATGCTTGGAATTTCTACAGAGTTTGCGCAGTACCTATGCGCCGATCTTGGCGAGCGAATTTTGGGGTACGCCCCCACCCCAAGCCGACCATCCCTGGCAATGCACGCGGGCCGCCGCTTCAAACGACGCGAAGCAACAAATCAGATAAGCCATCAACAAATCAGATAGAGGGTGCGCTGATTTAGCTTCGAGCTAACAGCGTTATCTGATAAACTCAGCGGTGCTGAAAAGCGGCCAGCCGAAGCGCGGCAGCACCTCGACTGGCCTAACTCCAACCATAGGTGCAGTTCAATGGTCGAAGCTAATCCCAATCTAGCGCGTAGCCAGCGCCAAGCCCAGCGGCAAGCTCAGGCAGTGATAGTGCTGGCGATGTACACAGCGAAACGAGACGTGAAGGACGCAATCCGGCGAGAGGGCAAGGTCAAGCTATCGCGGGTGCCACGCCACCACATCGAGAAGCTGGCTCGGGCCCGGCTATTCGAGGACGGAGAGTATCGTGCGAAGCTAATCGCCGAGGCAAAGCTGATCGTTGAAGAGTGGCGAAGGGAGGGCTTCTTTGGAAAGAGGGCTGCCCTAGCTCCAAAGGAACCCGAAGATAAAGAGAAGTGCAGCGGCGCAATCTTGACTGGTCACACTCTGCGTCAATCTGTGACCACTTCGCCGCAGGCAAGTGAGGTTTCGCAATGACTACGCACTCAACTCCGCCCGATCGGAGGGCTGTAATGCGACCAGTGCGACGAGCTAACAGCGATTATCGGGTGCGTGAGCATCTAACAGAGACTGAGATCGACAGCCTGCTCGCCGCCCTCAAGCGCAATCGTCATGGCGCAAGGGATTGGCTGATCGGGTTGATGATCTATCGCCATGGCCTTCGCGTAAGCGAGGCTTGTGATCTGCGCTGGGACGACATTGACCTCCCAGCGCGAACGATCGTAGTCCGAAGGCTGAAGGGCTCGCGGGACAGCACCCACTACCTTGAACGGGATGAGTTACAGGGGCTTCGCCGATTGCCACGGCAAGGCGCGTATGTCTTCGTCAACGAACGCGGTGCACCCTTTGGCCGAATGGGCATTGCCAGAATGATCAAACGAGCAGGCGTGGCCGCCGAGCTCGGGTTCAGCGTTCACGTCCACATGCTGCGGCATGCCTGCGGCTACACCCTCGCGAACAAGGGGATGGATACGCGGCGGCTCCAGCACTACCTCGGCCATGCCAGCATCACGAACACTGTCAGGTACAGCGCGATGAGCCCTGAGCCATTCCGGGACCTTTGGCGCTAACGGACCCAACCCGCACTGGCTTCGGTGCCGCGAATCAGAAAAACTGGTTGCTTCGTCGTTGCCGCGTTGGGCCTCATTCAAGTTGACTCGCCTGCCAAATTGGCTCGCCGGGGGGACACTCTGATGCGTATCGCGACATCAATTGCGCTCGTGGCCTGCTTGGCGCTCGCTGGCTGTTTTGAAGGACCAGCCGGTCCACCTGGTCCGAAAGGCGATACGGGTGCCCAAGGTCCCGCTGGGGCGCAAGGTCCTCCCGGAGTAGCCGGACCTCCCGGACCACCCGGCCCTCCGGGTCCAACTGGCGCGACCGGACCAGCTGGACCAAGAGGCCCGAAAGGCGAGGCTGGACCAAAAGGCGATCCGGGCGCCGCGGCACAACCGAGATAGCAAGTCTTCTAAAATGGGGTCGCCTCAGTTGGCGGCTTAAGCCTTTAGTTACGGGATGCATTTCATAGGGCAGACTGGTCGGGTTACGTCTGAGCCCCGGCCATAACAGGGGGGCCCCAGCTTCACACGGCTGGGGCTTCTTTCTTTCCGTCATCGCGGTGACGTCCGGCACAGACAGATTGACCCCTCATAATTTAGCCAGTCGGGATGAGCCGCATCCGATGAGGGTAATCCGATGAGACACTGGCGCCCGCCCGAACTTGAGCCGATTACAAAACCGGATCGCCGAACAGATCATCCCAATCTCATCACGATGATCGCGGTTGGCGTAATTGGCTGCTTGATCGTGGTCGGTTTGATACTTTGTTTCCCGGACCTTGGGTTGACGGTAGAGCAATTCAACCCATTCGTTGGCCCTTAGCTCAACGATGCCTCGATCAATTTCGGCGCGGGCGGCGTTCCGGTTTCCACGGCGCTAGCGGCCCCAACCTCTCCCGCGCTGGCTTCGGCTCCCTCCGCGCGAAACTTTCCCATTCCCAGGAGCGGACGTGGTGTGAGATCAGCAACGGCCCGAGGCCACTGCCGAGAAGGGTGCGGTAGCCCTCATCATCACTCCTCATGCCATCGCCTCTCTATATCCTGGGGCACCCGCTACTCCTCAGCCCGATGGTTGGCGCGAGGCATTGGACCCGACCACTGCGGCGGTGCCTTGGTTTCATTGGGGCGATGTTCGATCATCTTTGGCGGGGCCTGGCTACGAAGGATTGCGCGCTCAAGTCTGTCAGCCAGGTCGCCTTCGTCGATAAGGGCAGTGACGGCGAGCTTCGGACTTTCAAAAGGCAGCGCTAGCGCAGCAGCTCGCATCCTCGTTGATAAAGGCTGCTGCCGATTGCGGTAGACAGCCTGCAACAGCTCAAGAGCAGATTTCGCTATCGGCGCATCACGCTCATTCAGCTCATCAACAGTAAGTTGCTGCCTTTCAATAATTCCCACCCCGTTTGTCCCCCTTCTCACTGAACCGCTTGAACCGTTTGAACCTCTTAAACCGCTAAGTCTGAGGACAAAGTCTTTAGAGAAATACTATAGGGAAGAAGTCTTACGGAAGAGACGCGACCAAGCGGTTCATAGCGGTTCATGCGGTTCACTCGTCATCGCTCTCCCCAGGCCTACGCAGTCGCATGAACTTGTAGCGGCGTTGCTTGCCGTGGGGCTTGAACGTGTCGATTTGCTCGAAGCCAGCGACGGCGCGGATACGGCCACCAAAATTCATCCGGGTGACGCCCTTCAGGATATCCCTCCGCCCATGTTTGGCGCACCAACACTCCAGCTCCGCAAATGCTCTCGCGATGGTTACGCTGCCGTCTGGATCGGCGACGAAGGTTTCCAGCATGAACTGCGTAAAGGCATCGGAGCTTTGTGCGATCTCGCGCTCTAGCCGGTCGGCGCTCCGGGGTTGAATAAAGCGCGTCCGATCTCGTAGTCGCCAATAGGCCCGCATGCATCTCGCCGCGATCCCTGGCAATTCCTGCGCTAGCAATCGATCCGCGAGATAAATGTCCTCGCGACCAAGGAAGCTCACATCAAAGGCAATCTTCACAAACCTAGTCGGCAACACCGCGTCGTTGAAGTTCGGGACCTTGTTCGAAACCATCCAGACTTTGCCGGGGAGTGCCCCCTCCCAAGGAGCGAGGTTGTACTTCCGCCCCAGGGAAATCCTGTCGCCGCCAGAAATCTTCAACAACAACTCCGCCGATTTGTGGTCCACCCCGCCGGGATCGAAGTTGGCGCCGTACCACCTCGGGGGCTTCAACCGCACATCTGGGAATGCCAGCATCTTCCTGCCGATCAGCCGCTCGCCGGAGTTCTCGCCCATCGTCCACTTATCAAGCTCAAGGCTGACGAATGCCTTCGCGCCAACCAGCCCCTCGCCGACTTTGAGGATTGTGCCCTTGCCGCTTCGTGGCAACCCGACTAGCAGTGCGCCCTTCTGGAAAGAAAGGTCGCCCGTCATCGACAGTCCAAGAAATTCTTCGATGCAGTCTTGAGCTTCCTGATCGCTCGGGAACACTGAGTTGAGGAACCTCCGCCACTCCGGACATCCCGCCTCAGGCTGCCAAGGATAATCGACGCTGCTGTGCAGCCAGTGCTTAGGCGAAGCGGCTACCCGCGCCCCACTCGCTGCTTCAACCAACACGTTCTTGAATACCAAAATCTCGCTGAGCCGCTCGCCGGTTTCAAGGCTCATCGGCGGATCGCACCAGCCTGGCAGCGTCAGCCCTGCTCGCAAGCCATCCAACAAGTCATGAACGTGTGATGGCTTTGGCCGAAACCGGCCGGTGTCTGTCGCTCCCTTCGGCTTTCACACTGCCGTCGAGGAACTCATAGATCCTCGCCTTCAATTCCTTGTCAGGTACCTCCACGTAAATCTGCCCATTCCACTCCCAAAACTTATCGCCCCAACACAACACCGCGAGCGATCCGGCTTTCCAGCAACACCGCCGAGCGAACTCTCGGGCATTGTCGTAGCTAGCCTGCGGAGACAACTCAGGTGGTTCGGCATCGTCAATCGGCTCGTCCCCGGCAAACGCGACCCGTGGCAATCTGCGCGCCACGTCGGCAATCTCAGAAACACTTGGGGCCGCCTCAAACCCTGGCGGCCCCACCTCTTCGGCGATCGTCCGTGCTTCTGGCATGGGCTTGACCGCCGCCAGCCGCCTCCCAAGATCAGCAAGTCGATGCTTTCCAGCTAGCGCAACGCGATCCCCGGCCCACTGGGCCAATGCCTCTTTCGAGATGGCCTCCAGCGCTGGATCAGCCGCGGCGCGTTCACGCTCCCACGGCTCGTTCGCTTTCGCCTGCGGCCATTGCTTCTCGATCCTCCCGACGAACCACCGCTCGACCACCCGGTTGAATGGCATCTCCTCGGCGATCGCTTCGTTCAACCGCGTCGCTCCGGCGAAATCGTTGCGAATGATTAGTGACACCAGCTTCCCCGCCGGTCCCGCCCCCGCAACCTGTGCCCCTACCTGTGCCGGTATCATCGATACCCTCTCCAAATAACCTCGTTGTCATATCGCTCAATCGCATCCTCACGGAAGCGTTGCTCATACTCGGCATCCGCAAGCTTGCGCTCGTGCCAATAGTCGATGATTTGTTGGTAGCGCTGGCGCAGGTCCTCCTCCCTATCTCCGCGCATCGCACCCCCAGCCCTGCGCGAAGAGAAACGGTAATCACGCTCGCGCATCCGAAGGAGTTCGTCCGCTTGCCGCTGGGCCAACACTTCGGCGCTCTGTGCGTGAAGCCGCTCCGCCTCTCCAGCTTTCGTCGGAGCGATCTTTGGCTTTCTCGCCACGGCAAGGATTGCGCGGGCTTGTTCATCGGTGAGGTAATGGGGCTTGGCATAGACCAATTGCCAAACCTCCTTCTCCCTCTCAGGGATCAGCCGACAGATTTCCTCGATCTGCGCTCGGTTGGCGGGAGTGGGGCCGTATTCCTGCTCAGCCTTCCGCCTTTGTTCGGGGGTCATCACCCGCTCCTATCACTTCGCCCCACTCTTGGGTCCGTGTGGCAACATCCGATTGACCAAGTCGTCGATCATGGCGACGCCAGCGGGCAGCCCCAACGGCTCAGTCCCTGACCCCCCAGACCCCCTCGGCTTGGCGTCGGTGGGCGGCAACATCCCTGGTCGATCATGAACGTTGTGCCGCGCATCGTGCCGCACCACGTCCCGAAGCGTTTGGTCAATCCCGGCTTGAATTTCCCTGTCGGTTGGTTGGTGCCAGTTGGCCAATCCACGAAAGGCGAGTTCTTCTGGCGTCACGCGATCGTTGCTCATCACTTCCGCTCCTTCACGATTGGGCTGTCGCTTCCGAATTCTCCGAGGATGTCCCGAGCCGGAGTTGGCTTGCCGGGATTGACTGGGCCGTGGGTGCCTTGTGTCCCGCAATGTTGAACGGTCCTACCAGTGCCCGGTCCGCCCCCGCCTACATTCAGCGCCACCTCGTTGCCGAGCTTGGTTGATCCGGGGCCACCGAAGCTGCCGCCGTACATCGGCTCAACGGCACCGCGTAGGTTCTTGCCGCTGTCGGTGGAATGATTGCCCAACGCGGACCCCGCCTGGCTGACCCCGCCTGGCGACACGCGTTGGGAGGGTTGACCTCCGAAGTAGACATTTGTCTTCGGCGTCAGTGCGCGACTGCCGAGACCTCCAGCAGCGCCACCTTTACTCAGTTGATTAGATCGCCTCATTGCCATTTCCCTTCTCTGGTTGCAGTTTCATTTCACACGTTGAAGCTTCGAGCCACCGAATGGCTTGTTCAACAAGTCATCACTGGCTTTGGCCTTGCAGCGACCACAGCGGTGATCCCAGTCGCCATACTGATCGCGACCTATCCGCCAGCCCCGGTCTTTGATCTCGCCGACGCAGGCCATGAAGCTCCCAGAGCCACCGCGCTGGAATTCGGCGGTCAGTCCGCAACCATCGCATCTGAACACGAAGCAATCTTCATATTCGTCCATGCTCATTCCTGATCTCCATCAGTTCAAAGATTGAACTCTATAGCCACAGCAACACAGTCTCCGATCTCGATGAAGCTCACTCAGGGATATTGCCCCCTCGTTCCTGTTAGTTGTTGGAAAGCCAAACCCGCAGCGAGTGGGCCGCTAAGAACATACTCGCGGTAAGGATTGGTTGGCCCGCCAGTGGCATTTGGGTTCGGTATCCATCGGCATTTGGGAACGATCTTCAGCGGCACGGACCCTCCAGGAAGTTGAACGCCAGCCGCGTACACGTTTATTGCGACACCGCTCGCATCGAGTGCATCTGCGTATGGCGTGGGAACCCAATTAAGCGGAATTTGCTGCGCCCCAGCCGTCCCTGGCTGATCACTTACGACCGTGCCTGCCGGGATGACGGAGCCGAATGCATGATCGGCGCAGAGTAAGTATGTCGCCATCAGCGCTTCCCGTTCCCTTCGCTCACGGCCCCCACGCCACTTAGCGGAGAGACATGTTGTCGGGTAGCATCAGGCAACAACTTGCTAGTGCTTTGTTGCTTTGCTCGTGGCGCTGTAGCCCGTTCCGTCGGGAGATATGGATACAGATCGGTTGCGGGCCTGCGTACACGATACAAATGCGGCACGGCCCAATGCGGTTGGCGCAGCTCCTTCATCCTACTAGCCATGCGCCGCTCTCCGCTTCGCGATTGCGCGATTGCGCTCCGTCAGCTCGGTCAATGTTCGCCACTGCGGGGCTAGTCGCCTTGCCATCCTTGCTTGGTGATGTGGCGGCAATCCCGCAAATAGCAGTGCCATCTCCTGGAATTGCTCACGCTGTCTATCCATCAACTCGCTGATCGAGCCACCGCCCAGGTTGAGAAGCTCGATGCGGTTCGCAAGGCGCGGAGCTAGTTGGTCTAAGAGGATGAGGACGAACTCGGCAACCTCCTCCTCGTCCTCGCACAAATCAACGATGATGGGATCGCTCATTACAGCTTCCTCACTGGTCGATGGAGGGATGGGTGCGGAGACGGAATGCGCGCTATGGATTTGCTATTCACCCCGTCCCCGCTCTTCGGCAGCCGCCGAAGCTCTGAAGAAGAAGTGGCCGAGGCGCGCTCGACGACATTAGCGGTGGGATGATCTACCAATATCGGAGCTGCGACCTCGGCCCTGCCCACGGCGGCTGATGCGCCCGCTGCGGACAAGCTAGCGGCGATCTCAAAGGCCTGACCACACGGCACAAGGTCGTTGATGGCGTAGCCTAAGCTTGGTTCGTCAGGCACTCGGACAGGATCAGCCCACGGCCCAGCGGCAGAAGGGTAGGAGACGTGTGGCTCGCTACCACTGACATATTCTTTGCCCTGCCTTCCACTGCTAACGCTAGTGTCGATGCCAAGGTTGGCCATCGCGAACATCGTCGAGGGTTCGTGTTCGCCAGGGCGAAGCTTACGATCGCTGGCGAGGGCTTCCTTACGTTCCTGTTGTTCGCGTTGGTGAGAAGGTCCGCTCATCGCTGCTCCTGTTGTTGCTCGCCGGTCATCGTTGGCCACAGCGCAGATCATGCGGATCATTGATCAGGGGCCTCCCCTCCCGCATCCACACGCGGCGCGCAGATTTGGCTTCGAGCCTCCGGAATTTGTTTCGGCAATAGCCACCGCAAAATCTTTGATCAGCGACATGCGGTCGATACGCGATCCCGCAAACTTGGCACTGCCGCTTCACTCGGCCATCTGAGAAGAGCATCTGCGGGCACTCCTGGGTTCGGGCGCAGTCCCCATTTAAGAGACCCATTTTAACAGGTTCAGTGACGTCTGTCAATAGGCCAGAAGGCCTAATCCATTGATGGATCAGGACTTTTTCCATTTTCAGACGTTCTCCCGCTAAGGCAAAGGGTCAGCCGCTGAAAAATAAATATCCTGTGGCAACCCAAGATGGCGGCCCGGATTAAAAGGTTGGGGCGAGCCCTTCGATCGGGAGAGCCCGCCCCCCACCGCGTCTAGCGATGCTGTTGGATTTCCAGTCCAGCACCTAAGCCAAGTTGTTGATTGACCTAATTCTGCGGACTGGAAATCCACGCCCCTTACGAGGCCAACAACTCCCGAAGATCGGCCGCGAACTTCTTGGCGAACTCGTCGCGGAAGCGATCTTCAAGATTGTCAAAGGCCTTACACAGCTTGTCGAACTCCCTCCTCTCAGGAGGATTTTCCATTCGCTCTCGTACGGTCGCGACGAAGCTGTGAGAAGACATTCCGCAACGAGCAGCGATCTTGCGGTTGCTGTCGTCCGGATACTTGCGGATCATCCGCTCCACCACCTCCGCCTTCTGGGTGTTGGTCATCTGCCGCCGCATCGTGTTGGTAGAGATCACATATGCTTCGGCTTCGGCATAGGTTCCGGTGAAGAGGTCGAAGTCCTTCTCTGAGAATTCGAACCCCAACTCCTTGCCGCAGGTGTAGCGGTTGCGACCGTCGAGGAGGCGACCCTCAAAGAGCATCATCTTAGTTTGGATGCCCTTCAGCTTGATGTCAGCCTTGAAGTCCTCCTTGGCTTTGCCCTCTATCATTGCCATTAGGCTGGCGAGTTCGTGAAAGCCGAGGTTGTTATAGTCGGGGTTGGTACTCATCGTCGTGCCTCCGACATTCGGACGAGGCACTCGCGACACTCCGATAACAACCAACGAGACGATGCGCCGACTTTAATCGGCTTGGGGATTATGCCTCGGGCGACTAAGCGGTAGATCGTGGAGGCGTGCAGGCCGCCAAGGAAGGCGGAGAGTTGACGCCGATCTAACAACTCAAGATTGGAGTTCATGATAACGCTCCATGTCCAGCGGATGGCTGGATCGTTCAGGTTTAGATTGAAGGTGGAGCGGGCCTCAGCCGTGGCTGAATGCGATGTCAGCCCTCCAACGGAAACCGTTGGCGCTGCATCTTAACCTAGCGGAGCCTTCATCCATTTACGGAAGAGGACGTTACCCGCCTCGGACGCAAGATGCAGGCTGCATCGCCCTGATATGGAAAGCAATTCACGAAGCTGCGACCTAACAAGCGCGCTATTAGCTGCGATGGATTGCAACAACATTCGGCTGCGGATCAACGATCCTCGCAATGAGCGAAGCCAGTGCTTCGAAGGCTAGTCGCTTCTCTTCCAGATACTCGAAGCGATCGTAGACTCCCCGAACGCCGCCAATGACGTGACCGAGGCAGCGTTCGGCATGGTCGCTCGGGACGCCAGCCCTACTCATCAGTGATCGGGCAGTTCGGCGAAGGTCGTGAAGGGTCCATCCATTGACCGCGCAGGCATTGTCGAAATCCGTCTTGAGCAGAGAAAACCCACCAAGTGCGGCTGTGCCGCTGCGGGTAAACACCCAAGTTCCGCGACGAGGTAGTGGGTCAAGGACAGTCTGCGCTGCGCCGCTCAGTGGGCGGACAAAATCCTGCGCCGTTTTGTTACGCGCCGCCGGGAGGGTCCAATCACCATTGGTGATCTCGCTCCACTCCATCTTGGCCGCCTCGCTTTTTCGGCAAGCGGTGAGAAGGAGGAAACGAAGATAGCATCTGAACACGAGGGGGCCTGCAAATTCATCGCCTGTAGCTCTCCACACCGCCCTCAATTCATCGTCATTCAGCACCCGATCGCGCGGTTGCCGCTTGGTACGGGCCATTCCACGAACAATCGGCGACCTAAAGTCATCGCTTCGCGCTGCATACCAATTAAAGATTTTTCGAATGACCGCGAGGGGTGGTAGGCCATCGAAGGCCCTTGATCATCTTCGATCTTGTCGAGCAGCCGGACAATGTCGCTGCGGCGAACTTCGGCAATTGGGCGAGAGCCGAGGGCGGGGAAGACAAGACGCTCCAACGCGGATCGACGCCACTGCACAGAACGAAGCTTCGCGCCATCCCGCGCAAGGTATTCCGTACAGATGGCGCGCAAAGTGTTCTTATCAGCGTCGGCCTGCACCTGTGCAGGATCGGTCCCTGCTGAAATTAGCTTGTGCCACTCTCTCGCTCGCGTCCTAGCATCCTCTAGTGAGATTGCGCCAACTGCGCCAAGGGCCCGCGGAACTGGATTTCGCGAACCGGGATAGCGGGTGATCAAAACGAAGCTGCGCTGGCCCTTATCGGTGACCCGAACCGCGAGTCCCGGCACTAGCGCGTCCCATAACAAGCGGCGTTTGCCTTTCTCTGCCGCCGGCAACGCACGAATGGCGCGATCAGTGAGCGGTTTCTTGGCCTGCAATGATTGTCTCCCTGCTTGTTGTCCCAACCCAACTTGGGACAACCCAGGGACAACACCTTGGGACAACAGTGGGACAACAATGTGTCGGCGCACTAGCGCGGCAAGCCGCGAAGCCCAGCGTTCAAAAATCAGCTATTTATCGGAGCTTCTGGCCTAGCCGGCGCAGGCATGCAACACGCCGCAATCCCATGCGTCTGCATAGTCTGTTATCTGCGTAGACGTACACGTCAGCAAGCATGTGGTGCTGGCGGTGTTGTTGGGGTTGGGCGTCGAGGTCGTCTGGGTCGTCCCGAGCGGGAGTGGCGTAGGCACGAGGCAAGTGCTTTGGCAATTCGCCGCCTGCGCGTTGCAGGTCATCATGCAGGTCGTAACGGTCGAGGACTGCGCCAACCGGATCTTTCGCTCAGCCAACGCAACATTTGCCGCAGCAGCAGTAATCGCCGCCACGCCAAGAACAATCGCCAACTTTCGCATTAGCCCTCCGCCGGCTCGCAGCCTCATCAAGGCATCATAGCGCGGCAAGATCGACCGCGCATGACCCTTTCGCCGAGACGAAACACGTCGGGCCAAGCCCAGGGCAGGCGCTTTCCGGATGACGCCCGCTACGCCGTCATGATGTAGTCACGCATCGCCACGGACTCGCGCTCCATCTCGTGGACGCGATGCTTGACGATGTCGCCGATCGACACGACGCCGACCAGGCGGCCCTGGTCGACGACCGGCATGTGGCGGAATTTTCCGGCGGTCATACGCTCCATGATGGTCGCGACGGTCTCGTTCTCGTTGCAGGTCTCGACCTTGCGGGTCATCGTCTGGCTCACTGGTTCGCCGAGCACCGCGGCGCCACGCTCCGCCAAGGCGCGCACGATGTCCCGTTCGGAAATGATGCCGGCGATGCGGCGGTCGGCGCCAAGGATCAGCGCCGCGCCAATGCGCTTCTCGGCAAGCACCTTGATCGCTTCGGCGAGACTGGCGCTCGGGTCGATGGTGACGATGTCGCGGCCCTTGCCGGCGAGAATGATACTGACAGTCATGGTAGCCTCCCTAAACCTCACCAACCCGCGGCCCGCGTTGCGGGTTCGCGTGAGCTGTGAAGATTATGTTTTTGGTCGGCGCCGAGTTCCATCGGCTGGGCTGAAATCGGCGGACCGATCTGAAAATCAGCTGGGCCCGTCCTCGGCTGCCTGCGCCGCATTGCGGCGCAGCATCGAAGTCTTGCGTGGGTCGCCACAAAACCAGCGCCAACTCGGAACCTATTTATAGCACGCAAATGCGGCCTTGGCACGTTTGGCTGCACCGCGCGTGACGCAGATCACCCACTGCTGATTAGCGTGATCAATTGAATTTTACTTTTTCTTTGCCGCGAGTGCCCAGCCGGTGCACCGCAACACAATGCCGGTGTGTCGACGTAAGTCCGCAAACGCAATCGCGTTTTGGTTCGATCATCGGCTTGTTTGGTCGTCAGCGGCTTCGCGTCGCGTCTATTTTTTGCCGCGGTGCAACCGGGTCGAAAGCGTTGAACAGCAACAATCCGGCGAGAAAGCCGCCAAGATGCGCCTGCCACGCAATCTCCTGACCGGCCCCCTGCCCGAGTGGCACCGAGCTGAGGCCGAACAGCGCATTCAATCCGATCCAGGCGCCGACAAACAGCAGGAAACGCGGATTGCGTAGCGTTGCAGATAGCGAAGCTGCCGGCGTGCGATAGGCATCGGCGTCTTGGTTGACCCGCAACAAGCTCAGCGGCCCGCCGTGCTGAAAGACGAAGCGGAACGCGGCCGCCATGGCGCCGGAGATCGCCGCCGAGGCGCCGATCATCGGCACCATCGTGCCCGGATGGGTAATCAGATGGGCAAAAGCGCCGGCCGCCGCGACCACAAGCATGAACGTCACGTATCGCCAGCTGCCAAAACGCCGCGCCAGCGCGGTCCCAAAAGGCAGCAGCCATGCCAGATTGACGCCGATGTGCAACAGATCGGCATGCAAGAAGGCGTAGGTGAAAAATGTCCACAGGTCGGCGCCGAAGCCGCCTGGAAACCCTCCGCCGCCGAGCCCATGAATGTCATAACGCGCCGGGATGAAAGCGAACGTCAGCAGGAACTGCACATCCTCGGCGTCGGTGAGAACGAGCATGCGCAGTGCGTGCACTAGTACGAGCACGGCCACCGTCGCGACCACCGCGGGCGGCACATTGAACATCGGCTCTGGGCGCTTGTGCGGGATATTGATTTCCAAGGAGATTCAGCTCGTATGTTGCAGTCTTGTCGCAGAGCTAAGCTGCAACGATGGCGGCTTCAAGTTTGCGCATCGCTTCGCGATCCCCTTCCGGGTCAGCAAACATGTGTCCATACCGATCGTATGTCATTGTGATCGATGCGTGCCCCATGATTTCCTGGACGCGCTTGGGTGTCCATCCCAGATGGGCAATGAAAAGACTAGCGGCAGCATGCCGCAGGCTGTGGAAGCGATAGCGCGCCTGCCCTTCTGCATCGACCAAGCCGCACCTGACTTGGAGTGGATCCCACACCCGACGTTGGATGTTCGGGAGGCCCTCGACATTTCCTGAATTGTTCGGGAAAGCCAAGCCCAATTCACCTAGGGGGCATACGGATTTCCATTGACGCAGTGCGTTGATTGCCATCGGCACGAGAGGAATGTCTCGCTTGCCGGCGGCGGATTTTGGCGGGCCTATCTTGAACCACGAGTCAGCGCGTTGAGATACCGTCAGCTTGCCGGCATCAAGATCAATATCTGCCCAGCGAAGGCCACGTAATTCCGAGGCACGAAGCCCGGTAAAAATTGCCACCACAAAGAATGCCCGCCAACGCTCCGGCACGTTGTCTAGCAACGCCCGAACCTCTTCCTTTGTCGGGAAATCAACGCCGGCCTTAAGCTTGCCAGGCTTCGAGCGACTATCGCCCTTAACCTTCATACCGCGCGCCACGTTCTGCGCCACGAGCCCCTGCCCCTGCGCGAACGTCAATGCCGTCTTCAGGTTCGTTATGACCTTGCGCCGCATAGCCAGTGAGCGGCTTGCCTCCCGCAGCTCCCTATCGAACTGATGCACGCGCGGCATGGTGAGCGTCGATAGCTTCTCGCGCCCGATGAATGGAGCGACGTGCAGGTTGAGATGCTGCCGACGCTGCAGGAGTGTACCGTATTCCAGGCCATTAGCCTCGCAATCGACTATCCACCGTGCGAATGCTTCGGCAACCGTGATGCTGACGCTGGCTGGGGTGTGAACGCCCCGCTTCACCTCATGCCGCGCAGTTACGGCCCAGGCGTCGGCCTCTTTTTTGGTGGTAAATGTCTTCAGCCGGCGCCGGCCATGTTGATCGACGTAGTCAACGACCCAGGCAGTTCGCTCGGTACCGTTGGACTTCCACGTTCGCTTGCGTATGGACATTGATTGTCAGACTTCCTTCGCTCGATTGCGCGCCCGTAACGCAGCGACGCGACAGCGGTCGCTGCAATATTTCGCGTGTGATCGTCGCCCAGTCAGAGGGCCAGTTAAAAAGAAGTCGTGGCATTGCTCGCACGTCGCTACCTTCACGCCGTGCATCGCCACCATGGCGATCTCCATTTTCATGAAATTCGTCAGGTCGTTGCACTTAAGAAGCATTTGAGGGGGCCCCTCCTCGGCTGGGAGATGAAACGTCGGTTCAAGCTCAATCTTCCCAAGCCCCGGAAAATCAATCCCCTCGTAATAGTGCTCGCCGAGCAAACCCCGCACGGCCTCGACCGGATTGCCAGCGCCCGCGCCTGTAAGCCAGAGACGAAACTGTTTCTGAGACGTAGAAACTAATTCGTACTCCGATCCGTAGGGGGCGTGGCGCGGATTCTCCTCCTCGCTAAGCCAGCCGTACTTGGACAGGAACCGGGAGACAGCACCGTCGTCGCGCGCGTTGACAAATTGGAGTACTGCCGGGGCTTCGAGGTTTCGAAGCTCAACGCGAAGCTGCTCTCGTCTCTGGGTACGACCTAGAAACCGCCTTTTGTGCTCGATCCAGTCAGTTCCGTGCTGGTAATCGGTCACCTTGACGTCTTGGCTCAGCAGCTCGAAGCCATCCGGGCATCGTCGAGTTTCCAGAATTAGGCCGAGCATCGACAAAAGTTCCTGTTACGGTTTTTCGTTCTCACGCCGGATATGGAGGCCACATATAAACAATTTTGTCAATCAGTTCGTATTTTGTATAAAAGTCCGTTACAAGCAATTGACGTTGTCAGTGAATGCGTATACCCGTTTTGTTCCGGTCTTATACAAAGAAGGGACACTTATGGAAGAAATTGATCCGAAAGATCGCGCGCTAGACCTGGTGTGGAAGGCCGAGGGCATAGCGAAAGAGATCAACCGCACTCCGAGGCAGGTTTATTACCTGCTAAAGATCGGCGCCATTAAATGCGCCCGACAAGTCGGTGGAATTTGGTGCGCAAACAGACCTGCGCTGCGGCGTGAGTTTGGTGGCGAGGGGACCGCGTCATGAGCGACGACAAGCCGCGCGCTACGCTGCCGTCGAGCACCAACCGAGAGCTTGATGCAGACATCCAAGCCAAAGAACTCACCGGCATTGAACTAGATGCTACGTGGGCCCGGCGGATTTACGCGACAGTCGCGAGCAGCCTCAGGCGCTGGCTGGGGGCCGACTAACGAAAACAGCCACGGTGGATACTACGGATCATCGGCAAGAGCCTCTTGGCGATACCGTGCTCGATATCGCTTTAACAAATTCATCCATTCTGAAACAACGTGGTCGCCCCTCTGATGAATTCGCAAAATGAGCAGATTGGCGCCGCTCGGCAGCAAGGTACCGATCAGGCTGGCAGCGTGGCCGGGGGGAAGACCGCCGGGCGTCCGGCGCATTCTGCGGTCATGGAAGGCCGCACCCAACACAAATTGGGGGTAGGTCACTATAATAGGGATATACGCCGCTTCGTTGATTCTCGGGGGTAGATCGAGAGGAAGTTTGAAGAGTAGCCGGAAGCTCGATTTCGACCCCATTTCGCTCGACGAATACACTGACGCCCTCAGCGGCCTTACCGACGCCGATAAGAAGGCCCTTACGGAGCGCTACAGGCAGTCCCGGGCTTATGAGCTACCCGAGGCCTTGAGACCGGTGGAGAACGCCTTGCGCGGCGTCTTTCGACCCCTATTCGACCTCGCCTGGTCGCTCTCGGCCAAGCAGATCGTTCCCTATACGACTGACGAACAGATCGCAGCCGAAGGGCAAATGGTCACTCGCTGGAACGCACTCGCCGAGCAGCACAGTGTGCCTCTGCGATTAGAGCGCTTGGGCACTGCCGAGGTCGGCAAAGGCGGCCTTCGCTTCCGCGAGCTGGAGCCCGATGCCGGCCTCAAGGGTATTGAAATCCTGATGCCGAGCGTGACGCCGGACAAGTGGATGTCCGACGTGTTTTTCATGCTGTCGCTCTTAATGGCGTCGGAGCCGGTTCATCCGGCGATGTTCGAGGCTCAAGCTGCACGCCATTGGAAAGAGCGCTTGCGCCAGCGTGTAGATGGCAAGGCATTCGCCGAGCTCGCGCTCGATCGTGATCGAGCGATCCTGTTAGCCCATAATCAGCGCCGAGAGCAAGCAAGAGACATCAAGCGCCGGGCAGAAAGCCTTAATGCACATCTGACCGCACACGAGATTGATGCCTTCGTGCCAGCGAACTGGCCGACGCGCGACGGGGTGACTCCGATCGAGAAACCCCACGAAGCGCGCAACGAAATCGTCATCGATAAAAAGACCGGCAAGAAGACCGCACTGTTTGTTGAATCGGCCGTTCAGCGGGCGATCTGGACACACTGTGGCTGGTGGAATTTTCTGGAATGGTGCGGGCGCAAGCTCGACCGCACGCCGGCGCTCGGGCTGCTTTATCTGCATCGCCACAAGCTCTTGCCAACCCCCAGGCTGCAACGCCTGCTGAAGCGCTGGCGGCGGCTCAAGATTGAATGCGGCGACAACTCAAACTTTCCGAATAGCCCGAGCCCGTTTCCGGGCAAACGAAAGTCAGCACTGTGGGCGGGCTCTGAAGACTTCCTGGAGGAACACAAAGACGATGGACAACAAAGAACTGATGATCGCAATGGCCCGGATCTCGCAGGAGATGTGTAACGCCATGCCGCGCGACACTGTTTTGTTCTTTGCTGAAGGCCTAACTCGTCGGCACGAAAACATACCGGCGCGAACACAGCGCTTCTTAGATGCGGTCGCCGATCTAGTGAGACCCGGAACAACCAGCGGGCCGAAGCTGACCATTATTCAGGGCGGCGCGGCCTAATCAATCAAAGGAGATGAGCTAAAAAGAGAACGGGCGGCCCTGCAAGGCGCGCCCGGTAACTGAGAGAACTAAAAAGAGTCTCTCCAGTCACCACACATTCGGATCGGCGTCAAGCTCGGGAGCTCAGCACTTCCGGAAACGATGACGCGCGCCCTTAGACGGCAAGACCCGTAGCAGCTCCGCTGCATAACAAACCAAAACCGCCTGTGGGCAGCGGCGGACTTAATGCTGTTCAATCACACACCCCTGAGGGGATACTGCAAAAGGAACGCAAATGCCTACTGCCGCAGATTACTTCAAGAGTGAGAGTAAATATTTTCGCTCGTCCGATTTTACCAAAGAAATTATTGGCACGATCGGAAGTGTTGAAAGCGCTGAGTTCAAGAATGATGACGGCTCCGCTGCTGTGAAGCCGGTTCTCCATTTCCAAGACCTGCCGCAAGCACTCGTCCTCAACAAAACGAACTTCACCGCACTCTCGCTGATGTTTGGTGAAGATACTAACGATTGGATTGGCGCCAAGGTCGCGCTCTATCCATCGCGCGTTGACTTCAAGGGCCGCACGATGCCGACGATTAAGGTAAGGCGACCGCAAAAGGCCGCTGGACCGGCCTCAGGCGGACACCCGTTCAACGACGACGTTTCCTTTTAATAACACTGGGGGCCGAGCGTTGTGCTTGGCCCCTCCTTTTACTCCCAAACGCCCACTGGGATTTTCAGATATGCACGAGGATTTGTTTAGAGCCACAGCGCTGTCGAGCACAGAGACGCTCGCACCGCTGGGCAAGATTGTTAATCCGCTAATTGGCATTAACGTGAAACTCCCCGACGCCTGCAAGCATTGCGGCTCGAACCTGGCAATCATCGGGCCGGCACCGATACCACACCGCGCATCACTGCACTGTAGGGGGTGCCAGTTATTTCGCGGCTGGGTTTCGAACGAAGCATTTCGATTTGTCAGTAAGATCGTGGAGCAGTTCGGCAGGCCGATTGAGCCGATCCTTATCCACCGGGGCAAGTCAGAACCGGAAGATGGGGGTGCCAGATGAGTATCGCCGAACGCACTCCGCCCGGAGTTGATGTCGACATGGCAAGCCGCTTCCTCCGGCTAGTAGACGCCAACGACACATTCACATTCCAAACGTTTCACGACCGACAGAAGGGCACCGAAGAAGATAGGACGCTGGCCCGCGTGATCCCCGGACCGGCAGGCAAAGAATTGTTCAACCTTCATGATCGGGGAGCTGGCGTCTACTTCACGGTCAACCGTACTGACGCACTCGGGCGCAAGGGTAAAAATATCACCAACATCCGCGCCGTCTGGCAGGAAGACGATGATGGAGTTGCGGTCGATTTCCCTATCGAGCCATCGCTCGTTGTTGAAAGCTCGCCGGGGCGCTTCCATCGCTATTGGCTGCTGGCAGAACCATGGCCAGCGGATGAGCGCGGTCGCGCTGATCATGCCGCAGTGATGGAGCGGATGATCGAGACCTACGGCAGTGACAGGAACGCCAAGGATATATGCAGAGTATTGCGTGTCCCCGGCTTCCTTAACCGCAAGCATGGCGATCCGCATCAAGTGCGCGTCGTCTCGTCACCAGGGTGGCGCTATAGCCGAGCCGAAATCCTCGCTGCGTTCCCGCCGATCGAGCGACCGCGAGGGCAAGATCACACCTTGCCCGGGGCAAACGTGCCGCACGTCGGGCCGGGGCGAGATGATAGTGAGGACCGGCGTATTCGCGACGCGCTGTTGAGTATCGACGCTACCGAGCGCCATGTCTGGCTTACGATGGGTATGTCGATCGAGGCGCACTATGGCGATGCCGGCCGATCGTTGTGGGATGAGTGGTCAGCAACAGCCCCGGACAAGTACCGCCCCGATGATCAGGATCGGGTGTGGAAGTCCTTCGGAGGGAGCGGCATCGGCATGTCATATCGGTCGCATCGCTGGAGGCTAGATATGACCAAACGGGCCGCAATCTACGTTCGCGTATCGACGGACAAACAGACCGTCGAAAACCAGCTGCGAGAACTGCGCCTAATCGCCGAGCGCCGCGGCTGGCAGGTGGTCGAGGAGTATCACGACGCCGGCATCAGCGGCGCCAAGGGCCGTGAAGACCGCCCAGGGCTCGATAGGATGCTCCAGGATGCGCAGCGGCGCCGATTTGACGTTGTGATGGCCTGGGCAATCGACCGGTTAGGCCGCTCTCTAATCGATCTTCTCGGCACCATTCAGACGTTAGAGGCCTGCAGCGTTGATCTGTACCTCGATCAGCAATCAATCGACACCACCACGCCCGCCAGAAGGCTGATGTTTCAGGTTACGGGCGCCTTCGCTGAGTTCGAGCGCAGCATGATCCGCCAGCGAGTCAACGCTGGGCTAAAGCGCGCCGTGGATGCGGGCAAGCAGCTTGGCAGGCCGAGGATCGGTCCGGCCCTGGAAAAACGAATCCAGGGTCAATTACGTGCCGGCAAGGGTATGCTCAAGATTGCTGCGGAGTGTGGCGTCGGCAGCGGTACCGTTCAGCGCGTTAAGCGCGAGATGGCCCGCCCTTTCGACGGCGCAAACGTAGTCGCATAAAACGATGATGGCGCCGCTGGTGACGCTAGAAAACCGGCCGCACATCCGCTAAACCTTCCCGGTATTACGGGCGGTAAGCTATGAAACCATCGCGCCATTCGCGCCATTGCGCGGTGCCGGGGTCAAACGGGCAGGCTTGAATGTGTTTGCCACGCCGGGCTGCGTTCTGACCGTGTTCGTAGGCGGATATCATGGCCTGCGCGTCCTTATTGGGACGATCGCGCATTAGGTCGCCCCGACGTGAGCGACTGATTCGCGGAGTTATCCACGATCTCACATCGTGAGCTGCTTGTAACGCTGTCTTTGAATTTTAATTGAACGGAGCGATCAAAAGGAATGAACGGTGAACTGCTCGCCGGTATCGTTTCCTGTGATGCTCGAGCTACAGTTTCGGCACGGACCATGAAGATTTCCGCCAGCATCGTGACCACCTTTGGTTACGGTCGCTCCAACACTCAGCGACGGAATGCTATTTTTACTTCACAGCGTTAGCTGTGATCGGAAGCACAATCTTTCGTTTTTAATCGGCAACGCCTCAGGGGCGCTGGCCGCAGTTGGGATACCCCAGAAGCGCTGGAGTTGGCGCGCCGTCGACGCCGTCACTACCCGACGGTCGCTTCACTGACATGGTCAATCTGAGGTTCGCTATGCAGGGGCCCGTATCGATTGGGCCAACCATCCCCTAGCCTCAGGGCCCTTAAAGGAGTCCCTGACGCATCGTATGCCATGCTCCGACGACATCAAGGCAAAGAGACCCGTCCCCCTAACCACCCCCGTAATTTTACGGCCCCTGATATTTTCGCCCCTGTTCCTGATATTGGCGACACATGCAGGGCGAGATAAAGCCCTGGCACTGGGAGATGGTTACGGCCACCGATTGCTCTCAATCTGCCGCTTAGGGCCAGATCTCGGACATCGCGCTGCCAATTGGTCGTCATCTTGTCGCCCTCAAACGACCGTTTGAAATTCAAACGGACGTATGATACATCGCATTTCAAATGCGGGTTAACCTGATTCGGTGGATATGCCATGCTCAAGCTATCGAGGTTCGTCCTGGAGGTGTTGCCTTACCTGCTGTCGGCGCTAATTGCGGCGATCGTTGTGCCTGGGTTTCTCAATTCACAGTTTCACGGAACGAGACCGGACGGCGCCGTAGCCATCACCGAGAGCGGGGTGAACGCCCTCGAATTGGTGCGCCAAGACCATGCGGTCTTTGCGCCAAAGCAAGGCTTATCGGCCGTGTCCTCAAGCACAGCACAGCACCAGTCACCGGCAAGATAGGAGATCCACGTGTCGCGCCATTGGCAACGGGTGTCCAAGTCTATTCAGAAACTTGCAACTGGCCTCCTTCCGACCAGGAGTGAAGGTATGTTTCCTTACGAGATCTACTATGTCCTGGCGACCGATGAAGAAATTGAGCGTCTCGACGAGCGGATAGGCGTGTAGCAGCGTGTTTGTTGGACTAAAAATGCGGCGCCGTCATTCGACGGAGTGCATTACCTCAAGGATACTTGGAGGATTGGGCGCTCGTTCCAGCTTGGCAAGAAAGCCAGTAGCCCAGTGTATTATGTCATTGTGTGACAGTGTTCGGAACAATGAGTTGTAACGTTCGCGCCGCTCTGCCAGCGACATCGCAAGAGCTTGGCCCAGAGCTGCAGCAACGCTGTCGGGATCGTATGGATTGACCAAGAGCGCCTCTTTGCACTCCTGAGCCGCTCCAGCGAAACGCGATAAAACGAGCACACCCGGATCATCGGGATTCTGCGAAGCAACATATTCTTTGGCGACAAGATTCATGCCGTCCCGCAGTGGAGTCACAAGGGCGACACGCGCGGTTCGATAAAGCCCGGCAAGCGTCGAGTGGCTGTAGGCGCGGTTCACGTATCGGATCGGTGTCCAGTCTGCTTCACCATAGGCACCGTTTATGCGTCCGGCAGCCGATCCAATCTCCCGCTCGATATCAGCATATTCCGGGATTTCGGTTCGGCTCTTTGGCGCGATCTGTAAATAAGTGACTTTGCCGCGCCATTCAGGTTGCGTTTGAAGAAACCGCTCGAATGCTGAAAGCCGCTGCGCGATGCCTTTAGAGTAATCCAGTCTGTCAACCCCAATAATAAGCACGCGATCGCCGAGGCTTTTCACCACCCGCTTAACAACAGGCAGCCGCACCGAATTCCGAGCGAGATTGGCGAATGCCGCAGTTTCGATGCCGACAGGGAAGGCATCAATCCGGATCGTGCGGTCGGCCACGGCAAAATTGAAATCGCGGCTGTGCAAGCCGCATTCCCGCGTGAGATAGCGGCTGAAATTAAAAGCGTCATCGCCGGTCTGGAAGCCAACGAGATCGTAGTCACACAGGGATGGAATGAGACGTTCGTGGTTGGGCAACGCGGTAAGTACTTCCGGCGGCGGGCAGGGGATGTGGAGAAAAAAGCCAATGCGATTTTTGTGTCCACGCTCGCGAAGAGCCTTTGCGAGCGGCATCAAATGATAATCATGCACCCACACCAGATCTTCCGGTCCGAGTACCTTATGCAACTCGCCCGCAAAGTTATCGTTGACCCGTAAATAGCCACCTAGATCACGACGCGAGAACTCAGCGAGATCGATGCGGTAATGGAGAATTGGCCAGAGTACGCGATTTGCGAAACCGCTGTAGTATTCGAGATGGTCCTCTCTCGAGAGATCGAGCGTGATGTAGGTGATTTCTTTGTCGACAACTTTCTGTGTTGCTATCCTGCTATGCGCCGCGACCTTTCCACTCCAGCCAAACCAAATGCCGGATTTCTGTTTAAGTGCAGCATTGACCGCCACTTCAAGCCCGCCGGCGCGCGCGCTTGTATGTCTTTCCGGAACGGCAACTCGATTTGAGACTACGATAAGTCGCCCCAACGGCGATCCTTTCCGATACGCATTTGACGTTTGCCCATAAACTGCAAGACCCGAAGCAAAACAGACGAACTTTGTGCAAGGTCAATAACGCCATTCCATTCTATCTGAAAATCAACGGATGAACTAATAAGACACTGCCAAGTTCCGTTTCAGCGAATAGTCGTTTCGTCACAAGAGCACAAAGGTTGGTTCGTTCGGGCCCTAGCCTCCGGGCCCCTTAAAGGAGTCCCTGACGCATCGTATGCCATGCTGCGTTGATGCAAAGACGAAGACACCTCTCTCCAACCCTTGTACGAAAACTCACCTGTTCCTGATCCTGATCCTGCTCCTGCTCCTGTTCCCACCCCTGTTCCTTCGTTGCATGCGCCCCGTTCCTTGTCTAAGGCGGCCCGCATTTGCGCGGGGCCTAGTGCCCCGCAGGACTAGGGCGCGTGCTCACAAACCGATTTGGTCGAAGGCCGCTGGCAATGTCCGCTGTTCCACGCTTTGCGGACTCTACTCGGGCCTTGCCTGACGTGCACCGCACCAAGAGGGATCGTCATTCGGCCGTCGAGTAGCGCCGCCTCTTGCGTAGTGCTGTCATGCTAAGCCCAGAAGCTCCTGATCTTCGGGGCCTCGATTTTGGCCCGCTCGTACCCCGCTTTCAGCGCCGGTTCGATCTGCCGGGGGTCAAGTAGGTTCAAGCCAGGCGGCGTACCTGCGATGATGAGCATGCCGTTGGTGCCTGTTGCTGCCAGGTTCTTCATCTCGTCATAAATGTTGTGGGGGATGCCGCTGAGGAGAGAGCCCTCATACCCGTTGGTCAGCGTGATGACGATCGCGCGCTTCGATCCCGCGACGACATCGGTGTGCGCCCAGGTGCGCGAGATTCCACCGTCCATGCAATAGCGCTGTCTCAGCAATGTGGGACCTATCACGCCGGGCAGCGAGGAACTGGCGGCGGTGGCATGAGCCAACGGGATGTCGTTCTTGCGGGCCACGGTCTGGCCGACGATCAGTCGCTCGCCTGTGTAGCAATCGTTTGCCGTCGTATACATCTTGGCAACCGGCCAGTCGTTCCGACTGTCGCCTGTTAGCAGCCAGGCTAAGCGATCGACGCTGTCGCCATTCAAACGATTATCCGCTGCCAAGGCAGCGTGGCCGATGGCACGAATGGACGCCAAGGTGCCATCCTTGACACTGAAATTGATCTCTTGAGCGCGTTTCTGGCTGAGGGTGGGGCTGGTGACCGGTGCCAGCTTGGCGAACAGGCCCGGGAATTGGCCAAAGAAGTCGAACACACTCAGCAAGTGCTTGAAATGCCCCGATGTCAGCGTGGACCCGGCATAGGCACCCGCGGAGGTGCCCACTACCATTTCCGCAATGTTGAGATCGACTTTCTGCTCGTAGAGGCCGTGAAGGAACCCGCAATACCAAGCGACATAATATTCACCGCCACCACCCAGGACGAGCGTGCGATCCAGCCCTCGCGCGAGCTCCGAAACGGTCGGCTTGTCCGGCGCTGGCCGCGCCAGGCCATCGTCTGCGAACAGCTTGTTGGAAATCTGCGCCGCGATCGCGTCGGCGTTATATCTAGCGGGATCGGCCAGAGTCGTTTTGCCGGTCACGATGACGCCCGCAGCGAGACCTACGGCACCGACAGAAGAAGACCGCACAAGGGCGCGACGGGAAAGGCCAGCACGGGCCAGGTCGGTGTTGATTGGTGATGGCATTGAGACACCCTGCTTCAATAAGCTGCGCCACGTGTGGACGGCGCCCCGGCAAGAACTTTCTGACGTTTCTTTAAAAGTCGTCATTGGCCGCAGCGCCTTGTTCGCCTGACAGTGGCCCCGGCGGGTTGCCGTCCGCCGGGCCCCGTGCGTTAAGATGCCGGGACGTTGGGGTCAGCATCTTGATCGAGATAAAAGGCCGTTGAAGTCTTAAGCAGCGGCCTGCGCAGATGCTTGCCGAGCAGAAGGCGACTGTGGTGAAAGCGTCGAAAGCTCGACACGATTGCGACCCAACGCTTTCGCGCGATAGAGCGCCTGATCTGCCGCAAGCAGCAGAGCAGAGAGATCAAAACTTGCATGGTCCGAAGTTGCGACGCCAACGCTGACTGTCGCGGTAAACGGTTGCTGTGCGACCGTGTGGCAGATGGTTTCGAATGAGGCACGCAACCGCTCTGCCAGTTGGAGGGCGTCTTGCCGCGGCGTATCCGGCAGCAGGCTCGCGAACTCTTCACCTCCCATTCGGCCGAACAGATCCGTTGGCCGCAGCTGCGAAGTCGCCAACCGACAAAATGTGATGAGCACCGTGTCACCGGCCGGGTGCCCGAATTTGTCGTTGATACCCTTGAAGTGATCGAGATCGAACGTAAGAAGCGCGGCCGCTCGGTTGGCAAAACGGGTTCGGGTCATCAGTCGCTCGCCCGCCTCAAGAAAACCACGACGGTTCGAAACGCCTGTCAGCGGATCGATTAGCGAAACGTTCTGGTGGCGGGCCGCAATTCGATCCTTGACGAGACTTACGAATAAATATGCCGCGCAGATGCAGAGGAACAATGCCTCAAAGAGAGCAAAGGTCAGCAATTCCGGATGAATGGGATAGTGACCGACCAGCGAGCCGACGAGCGCAATACGGATCGGAACGGCGGCTGCGTGCACAAGGAGCAGCAGCATGATCGGCCAGCGCCATAAGCCGTCGCCGCGGCCGCGCCAGAGTTCTCCGACAGTGAGCAGCGCATAGGTAATGGCAATTGCCGCCATCACGGTGGCGCGTGCTTCCGGCCGAGCGTAAATTGGGCCGATGGAACAGGCCGCAAGCCAGACCAGGGCCCCGGCCAGAGTCAAAACGATTGAAACCCGCTTGCCCTCGAAGTTGCGCGCCCCGCTCCAGATAAGCCCGTAAGCGGCGGCGAGAATTGCGTTTCCAATCACAATCGACCAAAAATCCGGGACAGTGTCGCGTGCAACGACGATCAACACCGTGGCGATAGCAGCAATGATGAAAGCCGATCCCCATAGGGCAAGCGCGAAAATCCTTCGGTGCTGGAGCCACGAGAGCAACAGAAGGCACCCCGCCAGACCTGAGGTGAACACCGTGATGGCCAGCAATGTGGGCAGGTTTAACACGAGCATCAGACGCCTCGGTCGGCAATGGCGAACCTATCTGGAATGTCGAAGCTTCTGGTGGAAGGGCGGCACTCCGCCTCATTGAGACTGAGACACTGCACCCGTTGGGAGAACCCAAGCTACCCGGTCAGCTATTGCGAATGGGTAAAGCGCTCTTGCCGGTTTTTTTCAATTTGTTTGAAATAAACAGTCAACAAACGACCGTGATCAACACTGCCGTCCGACGTGGCGCGCAGCAGCTCGGCGGCGGCGATGAAGCTCAACGGTGCCTATTCTGCCGGCGAGTCGACAGGGACGATCAACCGCGCGCCGACATCGTGGCCAATGCGCCAGATCACTTTGTAAGCTTTGGCAGGTCCATTGCCGGGAAAGCGCAGTCCAAATTCGTCGGGGACTTTGTAACCGATCGCGTTGATCCGCACGCCGCCATCGGACATTTCGGTGACGAGGCAGTGTCGCGGAGCGTCATTGTCGGGGACCATTGTAGCGAGATACTCGACGCGCTGACGCCGCGCACGGCGTCTTTCCTCACGCATACTGCAGGGCTCCCTACTTGCAGGCTAAGCTGGCCCTTGGCAACCACCGGCTTGCCAGGAGAACGCCTAGCCATTTGCAATTTCGTGCAACCTAACCTGCGCCTTAAAATCCATCGGATATTTGATTAAAATTGGCGTCGAGCAAAAAGGGGCCGGCACGCTCCACCGCCGAGATGTGGGCGAACACGTCCTTGCCGCCGCCCCGAGGCCGGATGAAAGTTGTCCGCGCATCCGAGAAATGAAGCAGGAGGGTCTGTTCATGATTGAGGGGATCAGCGCAGTTACGCTGGGCACCCACGAGATGCCGCGGGCTGTCCGATTCTACTGCGCGCTTGGGTTTGAGGTCCTGCGTAGCAACGAGCAATCGTCATTCACCAGTTTTCGAGCAGGGATGAGCTATCTCAACCTCGTCGCCCAGCCTAATGAGCGGCGCTGGTCCTGGTGGGGGCGCGTGATCTTTTACGTCGCCGATGTTGATGCTCTTTACGAACGTGCGCTCGCGGCGGGGTGTCAGCCAACTACCGCGCCCCGCGACGCCGAATGGGGAGAGCGTTTCTTCCACTTGATTGACCCCGACGGCCACGAACTTAGTTTCGCACGCCCTTTGCTGTCTTCCGTGTAACTTCCACGAGATCGGGTATTGTTTGTCTCAACTCCGCCCGATGCGCATAAAGCTTCCCGCTTGAGCGGAACCGCATCCGCCGGCGCCACGTGGAAAGTAAGTGGCTTTGTCTTGCGAAGGCGGCGTCCAAATAGCTCTACCCAAAAGCGATTGTCGCCGGGTGCTACTTATTAGTTAGTAACCCACAATCGCCTAATGGATCAGTAGACAAATTTCTCGCGCACCACCTTTCCGTTCGACCACTCCTGAATGGCTACCTCGCTCATCTTGGGCGTACCCCACTCGGCATGATCGGCATCGATGCGGTAAACAATGAACGCCTTGTTGCCGGAAATCACGTAGCCGTCGCAAACGTAGGTCCGCACCGCCTTGATCTTAGAAAGAAAGTCCTCCTCGAAAGTGCGACAAGCTGCCTTACCAACTCGGGGCGGTTGTTCATTTTCCTGCATGGTCACATCGGCGGCGTAATAGCGGTCGAAAGCTTCCAGCGCTTTTCCATCCACCACCTTAGCAATCAAGTCCTCAACTGCCGCCTTGGGGGCCTCCGCACTCATCCGAACCTCCTGTTGTGATCGACTGCGTAGTATCATGGTGATGCTTATCCCGACGGACAAGTAAGGCACCTTTTTGTACCTGCCCCGATATCTTTCTGATGGTAGCGTTTGGTCGAGAACGCGAATGGCAAGGAATTCTTGAGATGACTAGACCACTCTCAAATGCCCATCCCCTACACCCGCGTCTTTGGGAACATTTTATGGATCGACGAATTGCTGCAGCCCTCTGCGTGGCGGCCTTAGGCTTGGGCATCTCGTCGGCGCACGCCGGCCCCTGCAGTAACAAAATCGCACAATTCGAACTCGCGGTGCGGCAATCTGCAGCCAACCCAAACGCCGGCCCATTTGGGCCGCAATCGATCGAAGCGCAGATCGATCGCCAACCAACGCCGAGCTCAGTCAAACGGGCCCAGCAACGGGCACAGGCGAATTTTGCGGCGGCCTTGGCGCGCGCCAAGCGGCTTGATGCACGAGGCAATGGCGCGGGGTGCACACGGGCACTCGCCGTCGCCAAGGACATGTACAATCTGCAATGAACGACATTTTCCCGAACCTCGTTTGGAGGAGCCACGCACTCATCTTCTTGCCGTTCGGCATGACAATATTCAAAAATTGTCCCTGACAATGCATAGCGCCCACGTCGGCGCGCCACTGGCGCTGTCAGAATGCGGAGGCGGCACCTGCGCTGGCTGCCCATATGCGACCGCGCTTAGCAAGGGATTCCCGCCATGGCGCTTTACGATGCATTCATTTCCTACAGCCACGCCAAGGACAAGCCGATTGCAGCGGCGCTACAGTCAATAATCCAGAAACTCGGGAAGCCTTGGTACAACCGTCGGGCCTTGCGTATCTTCCGCGATGACACGAGCCTCTCCGCAACACCGCATCTATGGCCGTCAATCCAGCAGGCGCTTGGGCAATCGCGCTACTTCGTCCTACTAGCGTCTCCCGAAGCGGCCGCCTCCAAATGGGTCAACAAGGAGGTCGTGCACTGGCTTGAGCACAATTCGATCGATACCGTCCTGATTGGCTTGACAGACGGCGAATTAGCCTGGGACGAAGCGACCGGCGACCTCGCCGCACGCGAAAACACACCATTGCCCCCGGTATTAGCCGGCCGCTTTCAGAGCGAACCGAAATGGGTGGACCTACGCCCGTATCGCGAGGGCGCCGACAAGGGCGACGCCAAATTCACTGAAGCTGCCGCCGACTTTGCCGCGGCGATCCGTGGCATGCCGAAGGAGGACTTGCTGTCGCAAGAAGTGCGTCAGCAGCGGCGGATGCTGACGCTCGCCTGGAGCGCGGCGGCCGCACTCCTTGTTTTTGCGGTCGCGGCGACAGCGGCTGGCATCTTGGCCTATACAGAGCAACGCGAGGCGGTCGCGCAACGCGACCGCGCCGAGCAAACACTCGCGGCCGCGACGAAGACCGCCAACAGCCTTATCCGCGACCTTGCGTTACAGTTCCGCGATATCAAGGGAATTCCGGTCAGCCTCATGAAGGATATTCTTGATCGGGCACGCGCGCTGCAGGATCAGCTGTTGTCCTTCGGTCAAACGAGCCGCGCCCTACGCCAAGATCAAGCCCTTGCGCTGAACGTTACAGCGGAAGCGCTTATAAGGCTCGGCGACACTCCGAGCGCTTTGGCGACCGCAAAACAGGCGCAAGAGATCTGGCAAGCTCTGCTGGCGCAACATCAGGGTGACCCCGATCTTGAGCTGGGCTTGTCGAACGCGCTCGAAACCGTCGGAGACGCGCTGAAGGCGCAAGGCGATCTCCCCAACGCGCTCAAATCTTATCAGGCAAGCCTGAGCCATCGCGACGGCCTCGCCAAAGCCGACCCCGACAATGCAGGCCGGCAGCGGCTCCGAACATTGTCGTACGGCAAGATCGGTGACGTGCAGGTAGCCCAGGGAAATTTGTCGGCAGCCATCGCATCTTATCGTGCCGTGGTTGAGATCAGCGACAAACTGGCCAAATCTCAACCCGAGAATATGGTATTGCAACGCGATTTGTCGGTGTCCTTGATGAAATTGGGCCGCGCACAGGCGGCGCAAGGGAGTCTGGTCGAGGCATTAAACTCCTTCCAGCAAGCCCTCACAATAAGCGAGCAGCTCGCTAATTTGGCGGCCGGCAACAGCCAGTTCGAGTATGACTTGGTCGATACCCATACCGCCATCGGCGACGTGCAAACGACGCGCGGTGAATTTCCGGCAGCGCTCAATTCCTTTCAGGTCGGTCTCAAGATTTTGGAATCTCTGACTGAGACGGACCCCGGTAATAAGGAGTGGCAAGATCAGCAGCAGGCATTGTATGAGCGGATCGGCGACGCTCTCGTGGCTCAAGGCAATCTCCCCGAGGCTTTGAAGTCATTCCAGGCTGCGCTCGGCACCGCGGATCGTCTGGCCAAGGCTGATCCTAAAAATGCCAACTGGCAGCTCTCTCTCTCGATAGCGCACGAGAAGATCGGCGACGTTCAGGCGGCGCAGGATGGCTTCGCCGCCGCGCTGCAAAACTATCAAGCAAGCCAGACCATTCGCGACGCGCTCGTCAAAACCGACCCAAGCAACGTTGAATGGCAGCGCGATCTGTGGGTTTCATACAACAAGATCGGCCAAATGCTGCTGGCCATGGGTAAACCCGACGCGGCATTGGACGCGTTCCAGGCTGCGCTTTCGATCGTCAATCGCCTCATCGCAGTTGATGCTAGCAACGTGGGCTGGCAGCGCGATCTTTCGATTTCATACGAGTTGATTGGCGACGTTCAGATGTCGCGGGGCAAATTCGCCGACGCCCTGAAGTCTTACCGCGATGAGTTCGATGTCAAGGACCGCTTGCTGAAGGCCGCTTCGGACAACATTGCGCGGCAGCGCGATATCGCCGTCGCCTATAGCCACCTGGGTGACGCGTATTCCAAGCAAGGCGATAACAAGGATGCAATCGAGAATTATCACTTGGCCCTCGCCATCATGGAGCGCCTGGCATCAATTAATCCCAAGAATCAGCATTGGCAGGCGGTTCTCGTTGAATACAACTACGATCTCGCAATTAACGGCGACGACGCGGCGCGGCGCTTCGCATATGTTGCGGCCGGATTAGAAAAGCTACAAGCGGTACGGAATCTCACTGCGGAGCAAGCCGGCTGGCTCGCTCGTGCGAAACAAGGTGTCGTTGCCGAGGCGAAACCTCGCTAGCGGCCGGTTGTGGCCCCGGGCCTGTAACCAAAGCCTCCGGGGCGTGGATCGCAGTATCCGGACCGGCTGATCATGCTTATGCGACCGGGCGCGAATTCTCGTGTCAGATGGAAACATCAGAATATAACCAGCGACGGACCTTGTTCGATTAGAGGTCGAAGCTAGGAAGCGGTTAGTTGTGCCTCGATGCGAATGTGCGGGGGGATCTTGATGCGCTCGCGGTAGCGCTTTCGATTCTCAGATCGGAATCGTCAATACGCAGTAACATATCCTTGATTGGATTGTCGGCCCATGCATGGGTGACGAAGTCGCGGTGCGAAACGTCCCCGGCCGGCAGGAACGTCACCATCCCCTGAAGATGGCTGTTCCGCAGTTGCGAGCTGTAAGGCACCGATCGTTTGCGCAGCAGGTTTTCGAGATCGACGTTGCGGCGCGCCGTGTGTGGCGTGTACGAACTGACGAAGAAGGTGGATCTGTTATCGGCGATCCAATTCGCGAACTTGCCGGTTCCGCCATATAAGGCATCAAGGAGAACCAACCCACGCACCCGCGATCTGACGCCGCCTTGTTCGAGGACCGAGAGGGTTGGTCCAAAGCCTCCGCTGTAGGCAACGATCACGATCGGAATCTTGGCGAACGTGAACGCAGTGTGCTGATCGCCATACATTCGGGCGAGCTTGACTGCCGCTTCATCAAGAAAGCGCTTGAACCCGTTCGGCTCCCAGAATTTGCCAGCGCTAGAATCTGCCGCATTGACGGCAAATTGTGGCGCCACCAACACGGCGTTCACGCCCGCGGCCGTCATCTGCTCGGGCACCCGCTGCCGATCGATCACGTCTTGGGCTAGATTGGCGCCGTGGCCATGAAAGAAGACAACCATCACTGCGCTGCGTTTCGGGTCGAAACCTGGCGGAATATGCAGAAGCACGCGGTCGTCACTGAAGGTCTCTGATTCCCAGAGAACTTGGCCGCGGAAATTGATGTGAGCCCAGTGACCCTCGGCACCAGCATTCAAGAACGGTCGGCCCGACGCTGGCACTACGCCGTGGTAGGGAAACGGTGCCGTCTCGAAATCCTCAAGGCTTGTCAGTGTGCCGAAGTTGGACGGGACGCGCGAGGGAATGGCTGTGACGGGCGCCGCTGCGTCCTCGAGTGATGCCAGCCGGACGGGAGGCTTCGGGCTCGGTTTTGTTTGGCTAGCCGCATGTTTCGCCGCCGCGCGATCGCGCTCCGCGCTCCTCTTTTGCGATCGGCTCCATGTGCGGACCGTCGGGCTTGCGGGGATCTCGCGACCAAGGCGTGTACGGACCTTAGCCATCACACGCAACTTGACTGCGGGTGCGTACGTCGAGCTGGTGAACGGATCCAGATTCACGATTCCGACCTCGGCCTTACCGTGACACCGACTAAAACGCTGACAACCGGAAATGGGTGGGGCAATCGCTGCTTCAGCCGACGAAACCCATACCGTCGATCGTAATTGGCTAATGACTGGCCAACATAAGCCGACAGATCCAGCGAGGCACAAGAGAACGGAGACGTGAAGGAGTTTGCGCTCGAGCGTAGCCCCAATGTGATCCAAGCATCGCGCCGATCTTTCGCTCAGCTGGCATAACCGACCGCAGTACCGGCGCGATGAAGTTCCGTTGCTAGTCTTTTTGAGTTGCGGCCGAGGTACTCGATCAGTTGACAAGCACGGCGAAGGCGGCAGCGCCATGGCGGCCGACCTACAAATGGTGTGCAGCGTTGGTCCCCCGACCGCGTCTGACACTGGCATCCCCACCGACCAATTCAGTGTCGGTGGCGACTATGTCCTCATTTTGACTTTACCAGCAGAACGGGAAAACGTTGGCAATCCGGCAGTTTAACGACCGCGTCGCTCCGCTTTCAACGCGCTTTCGTGTCTTTTTCTGGGACGGGGCAGTTGTCTCCGCAGTGTTAGCGTCTGGTGGGGCGCGTGCTGTTAGCTCGTCGCCATTAATCGACGAGGCCTCTTGGGCGAGCAGGAGGTTCGAACTCGTTCTTGCGCCACCGGTATCCGATGCCGAATTCGAGTGGAGCAGCACTTTGAAACAGCTCTGCCATCTGCGGCTGATAGAAATTTGTGAACAGTGAAATGGGCCCAGCATAATGCCCAAACGCCCGGAGCCGCCATTTCGTCGCTTCAAAGTAGCTAAGCGGAATACCGCTATCGTCCTGAAGGATGGTCGCGCTGTTATGGAGCAAAAGCTTCCGCACGCCGGCAAAATGCGCTTTGTGCAAGAGATATGAGGCGCTCTTAATGAGACTGTCGGCAGGGCCAAACTTGGCCAGGAATGCCGAAAAGCCACTCCGCTCGAATGAACCGTCTGCAAGGTTGGTGCTGAAGTAGTAAAGCGTTTGCTTGGGGCCGTTACCCTCCGAGAATACGATTTTTACTCCGGGAGCAGCGGTACGTTGTTGGCTATGAACAGGTTTATCGGTATCGTTGTTGGTTGCGGCCGCCTCATCGGTGATCTGAAGGTCTCCGTGGTCATCCAGGCTCACCAAATCGACTTCGTGGATTGTTTTGCCGGTTCGCGCCAGAAACACGTAAAGGACAGGCAACGTGCCATAGATCGGCCCATTGCGCAGTTGGGTCTTCATGTTCTGAGTGATGAAGAAACTGAAATTGAACAACGAACTCGTCGAGATCTCCAGGTTTCGTAACTCCCCATTGATGACCAACGGGCTGAGGCTAGTTAGCTCCGGAACCGCGCCCACTGGTTCGAGACCGGCCAAAACGTACGTCGAAGCGTTTGGAAAAAACGAGGTCGCATATAGAAAATCCGGTCCGCCGAACATATAGAGCATGGTGTCGTGTCTATCTGTCAGGTATTTCTTTGAAAATTCGCGGACCTTGGAAAGATGGGCGCTTTCCTCGCGCGCAAAAATGGAATCAAAATAACGCGCGTGCGGCGGCCAAGCGGGATCCTTGACTAACGAGGCGAGCGGAGAGCTTGACGACGGCGACAACCCAGCCAAGAATCGCGCGGTGTCATCGACAGTCGCTGACTTAAAGCCTCGTACCGGCGCGGCACCGAGCGCCAACATAAAGGTGGTCAGGATGGCAACGAACGTCCTAGACATGGTTAAACACGCTTTTCAGGGCACTGTTTGCGATGACCGTGACCCATTCAAGGCGATAAAAACACCGGTGAATGCTCTTGGTTCGCGGCGGTAGGTTACCCAAGATCGAAGCAGTGACGTTCTGGATCAGAACCCCGCCGTTACAGGGGCATTTGGGTCCACATCCGCAGACGTGCAATCGAAGTGAGCTGACCTTAACGAGCCGGTCGAACAATTTTTCAAGGAAATCAAGGGGTGCTGTGGGGTTACACCGTGCTTGGACAAGCACGCACCCGACTACCCTGCTAATCCAGCTGGCGTCGAGACATTAATGAGTCAGCCTCGCTCTCTGTGATGGAAGCCGGAACCTGCAGCCCTTGAGCAATATTAGCGCGCGATCCATTGCGACTACTCCGATCCTGCCAGTGATGTCGGCGCACCTGGTCGGCCGTCCAGGTCGCCCGCGTGCTTGCTAGGCGGTAATATCCCACGCAATCGCGTAATCTGACTCGCCCGTGCGTTTGTGAGCGTCGCCGCTACCCCACCAGCGGACAGCAGCTAAAACGAATCCACGGCCACGGCTGAGTCAGTGCGGGCGCTATTTTCTAAGGCGGTGTTCTGCGCGCTTGCCTCCGACCTTTGCCGAGAAACGCACAACGCCCCAGCCGAAGATACCAACGATCAGGCCCACAATGACGAGCGGAGCAATATGGCCCAGGTCCATGTCCGATCTTAGCAAGTGTTATCGGCGGCGTACGGGAAAGTATGGCACCACTGGGAGCGGGCGCGGCAGGGCGACGGCCAACTGGTGATGATCGTGGGCGAACCCGGATTGGGCAAATCCCGCCTGATAGAGGAATTTCGCACTCGCCTCGCTGACGCGCCGCACACCTGGGTGGAATGGAGCTGCTGCCGGCGACACAAAGTTCTACACTCTAGAAAACGATGTCCAAAAAGGAGGAAAGGTATGAAGACGCAGGTCCATGAATATCAGGGCGGCGACAAGACCTCGGTCGGTTATCTAGCGGTGCCCGATGGAGACGGTGCGAGTCCGGGGATTCTCGTAGTGCACGAGGCGCCGGGACGCGACGATCACGTGAAGCGCCGCGCTGAAATGCTGGCCGGGCTCGGATACGTTGCGCTGGCCGCCGATCTCTATGGTGGCGGCGTCGTGGGAAGCAGCCCGGACGAAGCGTTCGCGCTCATGGGACCTTTGCGGGAGAATCCCGACCTTCTGCGCCGACGAGTCCGGGCCGGGCTCGACGCGCTGGCCGCGGTTCCCGGCGTCGACCGTGGCCGGCTTGCCGCCATTGGCTATTGCTTCGGCGGCTATTCGGTCTTGGAGCTCGCGCGCACCGGCGCGCCTGTCGCCTGTGTCGTCTCTTTCCACGGGCTGCTCGAGACAAAGCGGCCGGCCGTCGCAGGGGTGGCAAAGGCCAAAATCCTTGCCTGCACCGGCTCGGCTGATCCCATAGTGCCGCGCGAGCAGGTCACCACCTTCGAGAAGGAGATGATGGAGGCCGGCGCGGACTGGCAGGTCATCACCTATGGCGGCGCCAAGCACGCCTTCACCAACATCGCAGCGGATGCGATCCCGATGCCGGGCTTCGGGTACTCAGCCACGGCGGACGCGCGCTCGTGGGTGGCGATGCGAAACCTGTTCGACGAGGTATTCGCCAACCGCTGAACGCGCCCCACAATCGTCTTCTTGGGACGGAAACATGATCAAACCATGGATTTTCGAGTTTTTAGTCATGCAGACTATCGGACTCACAGCTCTTGTCACCTTCGGTTTAGTAACACCGGCGATGGCTGCCGCTACTGTCCCTGAGGAATATCAAGGCGTTTGGGCGGCAGCCCGAGACTGCAAGAAGAAATTTCAAAATGTTCGCAACATGGGTGTTACCCAGGCGGGCAGTAATGCTCCAAACAGCGGCCACCATCATCTGCTGATCGACGTAAACGAACCTTTGGAGCCAAACGAGCCGATCCCACAGGACAAAACACATCTCCACTTTGGCGCGGGGCAGACTGAGGCACGTATTGAATTGCCGCCGGGCAGGCACACACTTCAGCTAGTGCTCGGCGATGCCAAGCATTATCCATTCAACCCACCTGTCATCTCGAAAAAGATCACCATCACGGTGACATGAATGACGCGCCGCGATCGTAGTTGTGAGTACACGGCCTAGCTGCCCGGTTCCTTTTAAATGCTTAGGGAGGTTCAGCATGCCGCTATACATGTACCAGGGGGCCTATAGACCGGCGACAGCTTCCCTCGACGGTCATAAGCTAACTAAAATTAACGTGCACGTTTGAGGGCCTCTAGAGGAGCGGTTAATGACAGAGGCCGTCACCATCAACAACGAAGAACTTGCAATCTTGTGTGACATCGTGAGCGGCTGGGGCGTTAAAAAATGGGCTGAAAATCCGGATGCAGCTAAAAAACAGGCGCTTGATCGCCTGATAGCGGATGGATACGTCCGATCGGCACAGGACGCCTCCGCTGCAAGATATCAACACACAATCAAGACAGAGATTCTTTTCGCCCAGCTTTGCGTCGGAATAAGCGGTGGATAGACGCCCATCTAGCAAGGACACGATGACTTCCAATTTGTTCTCGAAGATGACTCTGTTCATTGCGCGGCCTTCAGCGGTGTGGCTGATTGCGCCCATGTCCCATGCCCCTATCGGAAAACTCTGAAGAGCGCCGCAATCGGCGAGTGGACGAGCTTGGAAGCGCGAGCGCACTACATTATCTAGGCCGCTCGCGCGAAGCCTGCCCGCTCCAAATTGCGCCTGAGTTCGCGCACGCTTCTGTTGAGGTCGTCGGCAGTTAACCCGGTCGGTTGCCACCCGGTTGGTTGACTAATGGAGCAGAGTTGCTGCTCGGCTTCCTCCAGGCTGTCCAAGACTGGCTCGGGAGTACAAGCATTTGTACGTTCGTCTGCGTTTGGCCGATAGGCGAGTGCGTAATCGCGCAATCTGACTCGACGTGTGAGATGGAAGATTCCGCCAGCGAGCGACAGGCTTGTCGCTAGCGCCGCACCAAGAAACACGAGGTTGAAATTGGCGACGCCTGTAGACGCCTGGGCTCCGCTAGGGTTAGCTTGGACTAAAGCGCCAGAGCGTGGTTGGGTGCTTGCCATCGAGAGTCTGTAGGGGATCGTCGCGACCTTGTGCGTCAGCAATTCGTCCGAACGCGGCGGATCGGGGGCTATCCGCGGAACTGAGGCTAATCGCTCTCCTGCAGGTTCAATTGCTGAGGCTGTTTGGCGGCCGGCCTGGCCGTCTTGCTGCGTTACCAGCGCTTCACCTGTAGGCGTGATGACGTGGCTTCGATCCGCCGGAGCAGTCTGGCTCAGACGCGAATGTACGCTCACACTCCGGGAGCTAAGAAACCAACAGCGGCTTTGATCAACCCGACTGACTCGGTAGTACCAGTGGCTGCCTACGGGCGCGACGACATCTGGCTTCGCTTTGCATTCATTGGAAGCTGCTTCGACAACGTTGGGATGAACCGACAACGCGGTAGTTGCGAGCAGCAACAACAGAAGCCCTGGCAGTATTTTACCCAGCATCCGTCCGTACCCCCCGTTGCCGAACCAGCCAAACTTCCAGTCGGTTAAAGGCCTTAGCAGCTTCTTTCCACAGCTTATCCACAGCTTATCCACAGGCTATCGCAAGCCGCCGACCCCGTAACGCCCCAGTGAGGTACTCGCCAAAATCGGTGGGAGAATGTGTCCTAGGAGACACACATTGTCCGTTCGGGAGTCGCCTTTTCAACCGGTCGAGCGTCCGCTCCCTTACTTACAGTCGGTTGCCCTCGTTCCCCGCTAGAGTCCGAGTTCCGCTGCCCCCTTTACACCCAAATCCGTCCGGCACGGCGCCAAGATTCGGGCCGACCATTAAAAAGTCGGTCAATGATTGGGGGATGGGACAACATGGAATTAAACTCCGCGGCAGCTAACGCTGTCTCCAAATTGGCCCCGTCACTGGCGCCGAGCTGCCGCCCGGAGTGCTTTGCCACTCGTAGTAGCCTGACATTGGAATGAGGCAGCGCGACCGCTCGAAAACGAGAAGATGGCCTTCACCGATCTGGGCAGCGCTAGCCGTACTAATGGCCGCCGAAATAAATCAGATAAACAATTAGAAACGCGACGACCACAGCCGCAAGGCTGAAAGCGAGCACATAGCGGACATGATTGCCGGTGACGCCAGCGCGCGCTCGTACCGCCGGTACCACCGGCTCCCCTGCAGTCCGCTGGTCGGCTTCCTTATATTCTCGCGCCCGGGGATCAGCACTCATGAACGACCTCTCAGTTTTCGACAACCATGCCTCGTCAACCAAATCGCCAGAATGTTTTTCTTGGGCGCGTCTCTCTGCGAAGATTGCGCGCAATATTTGCTCTCGAACTGACAGAATTGAGACTGTGCTTCTAAACAAAATAATGAGTGGCCGAATTTTCACTCAGCTTGCGAAGCTGCTCTTCTGAGATCACGCAGGCGCACCAGCGCAAACGCGACCCGGGGTGTCTTTATCGGGATGGATTAGTTGTTGGACTGTTTGTGGCCAAAATCTTGGTGTGGAACTCTAGTGGCGCAGGAAATAGGTGCGGTAGAGCTGGTCGCGGAAGCTCTGGCTGGCGGCGAGCGCGGCCTGGAAATCAGTCTTGCCGAGCACATAAACGTCGACCGCCTTTTGGGCGACAACGGTGGCGTTGCGCGGCTCGCCGCTGATCAGCGCAACCTCGCCGAAGAAATCGCCTGGTCCCAGACTCGCAACCTCGCGATCAGCGCGGCTGATTTCGACCTCCCCGTCGGAAACCAGGAAGAACTCCTCTCCGGGATCGCCCTTGCGGATGATCGTCTCGCCGGCGGCGTAATGACGTTTCGACATCTTTTCCGCGACATCGGTGAGCTGGCGCGGAGTTAGTGTCTTGAACAACTCGATCGGCCGGAGGAACTCGCAGATCCGCAGTGCATCGTGCAAGACCACATCCGACATGATGCGGCCGTCGACCATGTGCACGAGGCGGTCGGCAGAGTCGATGACGCGGTGGTCATGCGTCACCATCAGGACCGCCGCACCGTCCTCTACGGTGGTCTGCTTGAGCAGCCTGATGACATTCATCGTCGCATCCCGGTCGAGTGCTGCGGTCGGCTCGTCGGCCAGGATCAGTTGCGGGCGATTGACGAGCGCGCGGCCGATCGCGACCCGCTGCCGCTCGCCGCCCGAGAGAAACCTCGGCTTGTAACCGATCCGGTGACCGAGCCCGAGGCGCTGGAGAATGCCGGTGCCGCGCCGCCGTAGTTCGGTCGTCGGAGCATCTCTGAGCTGCGCCGCCATCTTGACGTTCTCGTAAGCGGAAAGCGCCTCGAATAGATTGTGCATCTGAAAGATGAAGCCAAGGTCGCGCCGCACTTCCACGAGATCGCCGGCGCCAAGCCGCGATAAGTCGCGGCCGAGCACCTCGAGCCTACCCTCGTGGACCGAGCGCAATGCTCCAATCAAACCCAACAGCGTCGTCTTACCTGCCCCCGACGGCCCGGTCATCACGACCAGCTGTCCAGCCGGGATTTCAATGTGATTATTGAATAGGACCTGATTTCGCGCTTCTCCCTCACCGTAATAGTGATTGAGGCCCTCGACTCGCACGACCGGCTCGCCAACGCGCCCGGGGGCGAGCGCAGGCGCCTCGGTCCGTTCGGCGACGAGCGCGGCGCACATCAGAATACCTCGGCGGGATCGGCCCTGATCACGCGGCCTACCGCGATCGCAGCCGAGATCAAGCACATCCCCAAGGTCAGTCCGAGGCTCACGGCCATAATTTTCCCCGTCATGTGCAGGGGCAGCAATGCCGCCCGACCAATGATGCGATATAGCAAGATGCTCACCAGTAATGCCGGGATCCAGCCGGCCAGGGCATTGAAGGCGGCTTGTTCGAGCACGACGCGCAAAAGATAGCCGGTTCGATAGCCGATCGCCTTCAATGTCGCATATTGCGGCAGTTGGTCGGCAAGGTCGGTGTAGGTGACTTGATACGAAATCAGCATACCGACGACAAACCCGACAACGGTCCCCATCGCGAAAATCGGTCCGGCCGATGATACCGCGGCCTGAAATTTGCGCTCGAACTCGATGAGTTCCGGCTTTGTGAACACTGCGATCGTCGCAGGCAGCGCCTTTTTCAAAGCCCCCTGAACGACAATTGGATCTTCGCCGGGATGGATTTTTATCACGCCCACATCGACTCCGAGGGGGGCACCGTGAAGCAGGGTCGCAAAGGTGCGGTCGCTCGTGATCACCGTGCCGTCGCTTACAAAATCGGGGCCCAACGAAAAGCTACCGACGATTTTGACCTTGACCCCGTTGATCTCGGTTTCAGTCGCGGCCGTGTCCATACCGAGAAAACGCCGGGCGCGCCGGTCGACCAATACGGCGTTCGCGTCCTTCAATTTTTCCTGGCTAGTGTTGACATCCGGGAACAGGAAGACCGGTTCGTCGGGATTAAAGCCAAAGGCGCGCACGAGAAAAACCTTTCCGTCGGTCGGGTTTTTCCAGAAAAAATCGAACCAGTCCGCATGGAGCGGCCGCGCGCTCGCAACTCCAGTCACCTGGCGCGCGGTGTCGAGGTCGGCTGCTGGGAAGGGGTCTCGCGCCGCAAACTGATATTTGTGGACGCTCTGAATTAAAATGTCGCCGTCAAGTGCACGGATCACTTCGAGCGTACTGTCGAAGAAAGCCTGCTCGAATCCAAGCTGCATCAGCATCAGCAATACCGCAAAGCCGATGCCGGCGGCGGAGCGCAGCAGCCGCTGTTTGTTGGCGACGAGGTTGCGCCAGGCAAGCGGCACCGAGCGTGGCTGAGCCTTGGCGAAAAGGCCAGGCAGCGGGTTACGCAGAGGAGAGGGCACGATCGACAAAACCCATTCCTCTCAAAATAAATCAGCGGGATCTGCGCGCCGCAGAACCCACACCGAAAGCAGCGCGGAAATCACCGCCATACCGAGCGCCGCCGCGAAGACGGCGAGAAGCCGCATTTCGCTCATCATCACCGGCAGCAGTGTCTCTTGCCGGATCAGTGAGTACAACCCAAATGCCGCGGCCACTGCTGGAATAAATCCGGCAATAACGATCAGGAGCGACATCGCGCTGACCGTCGCAGCCAGCGAGCGGTCGCGATAGCCGATCGCTTTCAAAGTCGCGAATTGCGGCAATTGCCGGCCAACCTGGGTGGACACAATCTGGTACACAATCATAACTCCCACCACGAGTGAGATCAGCAACCCCGATCCGAAGATGATTCCGACCGAGGTGCGGGTCGTCCAATAAGCGGTTTCGTGTGCGTCAAGCTCTTGACGTGTGAAGATCCTCGTGCTGGCTCCGGCCAGCTTCTGCAAATCACCCGCCGCGCGCCCGGGATCCACTCCCGCTTTCAGTTGTATCGCGCCGAGATTGACGAGGGCCGAGCCGCGCTGCGGAAACAGCCGCGCAAAATTCGCTGTGCTGGTCAGACCTACCCCCAGCCCCATGAAGCCCGTTCCCAGAACATATCGCCCGCCGATCGTCACCTTGCGATCGTCGATTTCGACGACCCGGCCCGTATCGAGCGGGCCGAACATTGGGCGGGTTGAGCTGTCGACCAGCACTGTGTCGACTTGATCGAGCACGGTGATCTGCCGATTGATGCTGTCGGGGCTGAAAATGTGGCTCGCGGGATCGAAGCCGATCATGAAAATGTCCGGCCATAGATCCCCTTCGCCACTCTTCCACTTGGCAGATCCGAAATAGATCGGAGCTGCGTCCGCTACATCCGGAGAGCTCCGCACCCGATCGAGTTGACTGAGCGGAAACACGCCCGGCTGGGCTTGGTACTCGTATTGGTCTGAGCTCAGTAGCAGATCGAACCGCATATTGTCGTAAAGCAATAGGCCGCCGCGTGGAACCGCATAGAAGAAGCCGAGTTCGACAAAGACAAGGAGAATCGCCATAAAAATCCCGATCAAAGCGAGCGCGGTGCGTCTCTTGTCATAAGTCAAAATGCGCCAGGCGAGTGGAACCTTCATGACAGGACGGTTCGGTTCTTGCTGCAACAATGTCAATAAGCGCGGAGGATGGCACTCGATTCCTAGGTGATCGCTCTGGATGGTCACTCCGAGCCCATGAATGTTAGCACCAAACTGCAGATGGCATGTCAGTAGAAGTTGCCAGGTTATCGTTCTGCGATTGCCCCTATGGAGCGATCGTCGGAGGTCTCCTATTGGCGATGTGATCGCCGTTAGCGATTGCGACGGGAGGGCGCGGCGAACATCGCCACGCTGCCGGAGTTGGTGAAGCGGCCGCGGTATTAAGCGACGTTCGATCTGTCGATCGCCTTCGATTGCTCAGTTCGTCGCTCACTTCTCCGTCTAATCACTCGTCTCGGAGGCGATCGTTCGCGCCGCGAGGCTAGAATTCGCGGCCGTTATTTTCATTCCATCAGCTGTGAAGGTTACTACCAGATATGGCAGCCCTTCTTTCGGTGGGTCGTACATTGTGGTCTTGCCTAGCATAGCGGTCCCCGTGGTCACAATTTTGTAATACCAGCAATCTGCTCGTTTGTTCCGCATCTTTCAAAAAGAAATATGACTTGACAAAGGCTAGCGCCGACCGCGCCTGCCGGGTGCATTTAGTCGCTTCCCGATTGCGAGCGGACGACCGGGAATGTAACTTAGCGCCAACAATCAAGAACATCAGTGTGGGGGCGTCTATGACGACTGGCAGGCCTACTTTTAACTGTCCGAACTGCAATGCGCTTTATCAAATCGTCAAAGTCAAAGCCGGTCCGGAAACCATCGATCGCGGGCCAACCTGCCGTTCCTGTGGCGCTCCGCTGCCTGCTCGTGAAGGCAAGTTCATCGTGAAGTATTTTTTGTTTCGGAACGCCGGCCAGATTCGCGTGCTCGAATTGCTTACGCGCTTTGATGAGCGCCTTGGCCTCCGTAACGTCGCGATTGACCTCAAGCACGGTGTCATGGCCGAACAACTGCATCCGGCTGCAGTATCTATCTTCCTCATCATAGCCCCCGGGTCCTATTGGAAGTCCCTCGCTTGCGCGTTCAATTTCGACCTTCAATAGGGTGGCGGCACCATATCGCCCAATCGTACGGCGTCGCAATCTCAATGATTTCGCGGCTCTAGCGGCAGCGCCCAAATGAACCGCTTGGAGCGCTTGCCAAATGCCGAAGGAGAGACAATGCCGGCGCACAAGTTCCGGCTCATTTAAGCCGCCCCTAACAGCTCTCTCCACATCATGGTCGCTGGACAGTTGGGGACCGAACATCCCGCCGCTTTTGGCGATCGCCGCTAATGTCTCTCCGGCCGCACGACGGTTAGCGGCTTCCGCTCTCTGGTAGTCTGAGAGCTTCCGCTTGCGGCCGAACTTGATGCCGGCCTCTGCTAGTCGCGCGCCTTGATCTCTCGCGTCAAGATGCCGTGCTCGTCGACGTACCAATCGCCGATCCTCATCCTGATCGCGGGCGACATGCCCTGGTTGCCGCCGGCTCGCTCAGCGCGCGGTCGATGCCTAAGTCGCAGGCGCTCGATCTCTAGCTCAACTAACAAATCGGAATCGTAAGTCATGACCCGTCCCCCGACGATGCCGGGTCCCAGCCTTTGCCCGAAACGTGGCGATGAGTGGGCGCGATCTTGGCAGCGGCGTGGACAATTGGGCGCATAAGTCAAGTCAAGAACCGAGAGCAAGCATCAGGCCGCCGCGCGGCGCACAATCACGTTGAGCGCGACCGCACAACGAAAGACTGAGATAGCGCCCTAGCAATCCTCATCGAGCTTCCGCGAGCCCATAACGAGCCCATAAGAGGGAGCGACCTTCCCGGCCTACGGGCCTAATCCCCCACAGTGCCGCCTGACGTTCCAATAATGCCAGCCCGGGTGCTTCTCGCAGTTGGGAAACGCCCAATCGACCAGTACCCGTGTCTTTAGTGGCCGACCATAAGCGATCAGCGCCCGAGCAATCTGCTGGCCAAGATGGCGCGGAAGGCTCGACATGGAAGCGCAGTTTGCATTCACGGGTTAAGGCTCCAGGGGGCGGTGCGTCGAGGCACCACTGTCTCGACGAAACAGGTTTCCCGTGGGAGCCTGACATCTACGATATTTTGGAGTTTGTGCGCGGGCTTGATGACCTCAGAACCACAAAGGTCGTAGCGAAGGCACGATACCGAAGACCTCTAACTCGGAGTTGGCCAGTGGGCGACGCGAAGCGCAGGAGTAGAAGTCGAGCCGAAATATTGGCGCGAGAGACTCGATGCGTTTACTGTGCCAATACTCCCGCTTCTTTGGAGCATATGCCGCCACGGGTAATGTTCACATCCAAATATCGCCCGAGCGGCATGGAGTACGCCTGCTGCAGTGAATGCAACCGCGGCACCAGCGCTGCCGACCTAGTCGCGAGTTTCTTTGCCCGCCTCAGCCAAGGCTATACACCTGACGCCACGTTGCTGACCGAGGCCATGACACTTAGGGGCAAGATTGCCCAGATGGCTCCCGGCATACTGGAGGAGCTTTTCAGGCCCGAAAAGCAATCTCACATATTAAGCCGCGGCTCCGACGGAATTATCAAGCCCTATATTAAGTTCAATGCGGACGGGCCGCTCGCGAAGACTTATTTGACGGTATTTTCCGCCAAGCTGGGGATGGCGTTATATCGGGAACATATTGGGCAGTCTCTTCCTTTGACAGGAGGCGTTTACACGCTCTTCTTCCTGAATGCAGGTCTCGCGCAAAAAACTGGCGACGCCATACTGGAAAAGTTGCCTGTATTCGATACCCTCGTCCAAGGACGTATCAATGTCCTAGATCAATTCGCCTATCGTTTTAATACCGACAAAAGGACCATCGTTGCCGCGCTCGCCGGATTTCACTCCAATTTCCACGTTTTCACTGTAGCTACGTCGGACCCGGACTTTTACGATCCTCCGAAGAAAATTCCGTATGCGGATTTTGTTCGGCCAGGCGGGCTGGTGAACAGAATTCCGCATAAAATCAGAGTGACACCCTGAATAGTCCTCCCCGAACACCGATACCGCAGCGACCGATGCGATTGGCCCTGCTGCACTTGTCGCTTGAAACTAGCTCGCTGTGTGTTCCATCAGACTTCTTTGCTGCCGTGAAGTAGCACCGCATAGCGGCCTCTCGTACTGCTATAAGTAAGTTATGACGCTTATGAAGCCGAACAAACTCCTCGCGAATGATCTCGTTCAGACGCGCGGCTTGCGATGCGGTCGCGCCGAAACAATCATGCACCGTGACCAAATTGATTCCTTCTCTATCAGCGGCGAGCGCGACAAGCTGTAAGTGGGCGGCGTCGATTGAATGGACGAAATTCGCCGTAACCGCGTTGGTTGCTTTTTTCTTAGCGATGCCGGGTTTGTCCCCGACCGCAAGCTTTATGCACCGAACGGGGAAGAAACCGCGCCGCTCGAAGGAAATGCCGTTGGTGTTTAGGATTGCCCCTTGGCGATTGAGTGGCGTAGCAGAGTTTAATATGGCCCCATCCGGATTGAGCGGGGTCGCAGTATTTAGGAACGCGTCAGTCGGGCTAAGGATACCCGTAGAGCCGAGAGCCATTTACTTGGGCTCGAATTAATAAGCCCGAAGCCCGGCGCATCGCGGCCAACATCGCCAAGCTGACGGAGCTGCGGCGTGGAAAAAGCTTCACGCCTCGGACGGGCCATGGCCAGATTGGGCTCAACGTAAAAGTTGATCGACGCGAAACCGATTGAGCCATGAGGCGTTCAGTAAGCAAAGGCTTCTTACCTCGCTGGTGGCAACCCGGAGAGCGCCCTTATGTGTGATTACAGTCTTCAGGCCGCCAAGACCCGGCCTGCTAAAGTCAATGACAAGCTAACCGTCCGCCAGTTTGGTTGGAGCACGAGAGGCTTCGCTGCATCAGAAGATGCGAACGTGGCGGTTTGCTTACTAGCCGGGACCGAGTTGTCCTTTGCGGAGGAGGTTAGGAAAGCGAGCTCAATTCCGTGGCTCAAACGTGTTATCGGCTATAAGACCGCGATCTTTCGCAAGATCAATCGGGATAAGCCAACGGTCCATCACGACGCACTGGAATTTCCTGACGGTCAAATCCTGCTACTGACGTTCCTGGCGGAGGGCCAGCGAGCAACGGTTCTGCAACTGCCGGCCGGAGCCGTCGAGCTTGAAGACAAGGAAGACGGAAGGGCCGTCAGTCTCGCCCAAATCCCTTGAACCTATCCGGCGCTAAGCCTTCGGGGCAGCAACATCACCGTAGGCAGAAAAAGAAAAAGTCCCGACCAATGATCGGGACTTTCAAGCTTGATCTCAATGAGCTCACCAAGTAGAAAACGGACTTCCAAAATTCGAGCGCGAATAGGGCGACCACCGGCTAGGACGATCATATCCGATCTCAAATTGTGGAACGTGCCGTCGGTGCTTGATGCCTCCTTGCGGCTCGCCGCTCATAAGGATCACAAATTCGGTGCCGCGGCCGGTCTCGGAGCTTAGCCCTTCATCTGAGATGATGAGCGATGTTCGTGGAGACACCATTCCAGCGATCTGATCGAGTGTGTCTTTGGGAATTGCTATGCGATCAAGCGCCTCTTTGGCGCTTGGTGGATCCGCTAATGGGCCGCCATCCGAATGTCGGCCAACCAGAGAGACCACGCTCCATTGCATATCCCCATCAGGGTTGCTCCCCAGGGCGGTGAAAACATGGGTACCAATCGGAAGATCAGGATCTCGGATTGCAAGCGGTATCTCCAGTATGGGCTGAAAGGCCTGCCGGACATAAAGGCGTTGAGTCTTGCGGCTAATAAAGACTGATACTGGCTCAAGGCCACGCGCTGCTTTCCGCGCTGCCTCGGCCGCCTCGACGCGCGCGGTCTCGGCTGCGGCAGCTGCTTCGCGCGCAGCCGCCAAGGCATCGCGCTTTGGCTGCAGCTCAGCTTCCGCGGCGGTCAATTGGACCTCGAGCTCCGCGACCTTTGCGGCTGCCTTCGCCTTACCTTCTTCGGCCCGTTCCTTCGCCTCGATCAACTCTGCAGCAACAATCGCACGCTCCGCGGCGGCCAACTGAGCCTCTGATCTGAGCTTGAGATTCCTTATGGTGCGCACCGGCACCATCGCTTGCGCGACTTCCCGAAACGCCGCAATGGCAGCTAGTCTCGCCTGATCGGCCTTGCTGGCCGCCTCGTCAGCCTCCGCGGCTCTGGCGACAGCAGCAGCAGGGGCATCTGGCTTGGGCTGAAACAGAGCCGGATGGACAATCGAAACAGGCGCCACGTCGTTTGGCGCTACAATCACGCGCATGCCTCGCTTGGTCGTATCGAATAGGCGTTCGGCAAAGTCGTAGGGCATTCGGACGCAGCCATGCGACGCCGGATATCCCGGCAACCGGCCGCCATGCAGAGCGATGCCTGACCAAGTAAGGCGTTGCATGTGGGGCATGTAGGCATCGTCATAGAGGTTCGAGTAGTGCTCGGCTTCCTTCTGAATGATGCTGAAGATACCGGCCGGCGTTTCACGACCAGCCTGACCGCTAGAGACCGGGGCTTGAAGGATCCAGCCGTCGGCATCGTACACAATGATCTTCTGGCTCTGTAGTGAGACGATTGCCAGAATTGACTCGCCGACGGTGCGGGCCTCAAAGGACGCCGCCGCTCGTTCGTTGTAGCCGCCCGCTGCGTTGGCAAAATTACCCGCCAGCGTCAGAGCAGCTAAAATGGCAATGATGAGACTCGGGTACCGAGACGATAGCCGCTCGCGCTTATCGACAAAACATGACGCCATATAATCCCCCGACCGACCGCTGCCGGAACTATACACGCATTCGGTCACCAACTCCTCCCCCCAGCGGAACACTGTCGGACCGGGGGTGGCAGTTAGATCCTCAGGAACGATTTTTTCCTTGGACAACAAACGGATCGTAATGATCCCTGAGGACGTCGTGGCGGCTGTCGGTCCTAACGATCCGAACGGTCGTGGCCTGCGAGGTCCGCTGAAGAAATTTCCACACTCCGCAAACCACAGGGTCGCGTTCAATCAGCGTGACCTTCTTCGGTTCCCAGTAAGTGCTGTAACCGGCGGAGCCAGCAAACGGTTCAATGACGTGGTCGCTCTGCGGCGGACCTAGTCGTTGCGCAAGCTTCCACTTGCCACCGTAATACCTGAAAGGGTTGCATTCATTCGGCTCGTCGTCGCTGGGCTGATTTTGCTTTGCCCGTCGCGCGGCCGGTCCCTAAGCTGGCCGGGGCTTTTTGCATCAACCGCGCTAAACACAGGTGGGGCCGCCGTGGCATACATCCGGCGGCCCTTTCTCTGTTAGCCGTTGCCAAGCCAACAGAAATTCCTCAGCAACTAGTCGCGTTGCACACCACCATTGTCTTTGGTGTGTAGATATTCAGAGCTGTTATGGCGCCTGTGTCTCACAACAGGCACCGCAGGAGCTACTATCTACCCATCCACGCGGTGCCGGGGTTAAGCGGATCGAATTGCTTTGGCAGCTTTGGGCACATCGTGGGCATTTGCGCGTGGCCTAGTCGGCGCGGCTTTTGGTGTTACGCATTTCTGTGGTCCAATCGTGATACCCCCCTCATATTATAGGGAGAACCAAAGGTGAATATATGGGGCGACCCCCAGGACGCATCCAACACCGCCCTTTTCAGATGAGGGTGTCGGACGAATTTCTAAAATCGGTCGACAAGTGGCGCCGCGATCAGCCTGACCGGCCGTCCCGTGCCAAGGCAATTCGCCGTTTGGTAGAGCAGTCACTCGGCAACGCGAGTGACACACGTCAGATGGACACCGAGGCCCAACACAAAGCGGCTGAACTAGCATCGCGCGAGATAGACCGTGTCGGTGACCAAGGCGCGACCGGAGAAGAACGCGCACAACGGAAACGCCGTCTTATAAAAGGCCCGCGCGAATTTCGAGAGCTTCGCGCTAATCAGCCGAAGAGCAAAAAGTGAAACATCTGCAATAAAGGCACAACGCTTCTTATCTCGTGGGTCGCAGTTTTTCCGGGACAGGTTTGAGCCAAGGGGCGTCGCCGAGATAGACCAAGCAGCTGAGCTGGTCATGCTACGCGGACGAGGCCGGCGCATATCAGGCGCTATGTCTAATGTCCAGCAGTGAGAGTATTGCCAGATCCCATATGCCGAACCACCGGTTCTTTGCCATCGGGTGACGTCCACGTGATTGCGTTGTTCGATCCGGCGAACTCAATGTTAGCGCCGTTGGCGAGGGCGACAATTATTATGTTGTTCGAGCCGACCATATCGAGCCATGCGCAGCCGCCCGTTAAAGTGAGCGTGTTATTGCTGCCAAAAATGTGGGCGCCGCCCCCGGCGCAATCCAGAGTCGTCGTCTGGTTGGAACCTGCAAATAGCGCACCTGCTCCTTCCGACGATAGGCCGTCGCCGAGCTTTTTTGTCTGAGCAAAAGCGCCAGCAAGCATCGTCACACCTATAAGCCCAGAGGCGGCGGCGCGGACGAGCCCTTTTCGTGTGACTGCTGCAATCATGATCCACCGAATTGATAAGACTGGGTTTACGCGGCTTGATCGGAATCCCCAGGACGAGTTGTCTGCGAGTTAACTTGGATCTCGCAGAATTTCAGTGATCGCCGGGCCCGCGCGGCCCATTCCGATGAACGATCACTTGCCAAGTACTGCCGCCAATAGTCTGCGGCTTCGGCATACGCGCCTTTCCGCTGCAGCAACAGGGCCAGATTGAACATTGCATCGACGTAGTCGGGCGAAACCATTAGTGCTTTGCGCAGACAATCCACGGCGGCTTCGGACCGTCCCTGATCATCCAATAGGTCGGCGAGATTATACCAAGCTTCGGCGAATGCCAGATTTGCGCGCGTAGCAGCCCGCAAAGCCACTTCGGCTTCGACCGTACGGCCAGCGGCCTGAAGCATGTTCCCGAGATTGAACGGCGCGGAAGCGTCGGTCGGATCGCTTTTCATAAGCAATCGATAGAGCATTTCGGCCTCGGCAATTTCCCCCAGCTGCTCGGCCGCATGCGCCCTGTCGAAAAGGTCATCGGGATCGTCGCGAGCGTGATCAACTGCCAGGACGAACTGACCATATTTGTCGGTACGACCGCCAGACTGCTCGACCTGAACATCGCTGTGTGTGCCGGCATGAAGCCGGACTCCAGCCAATCCGGCATCAGGAAGCCACTTCCGGATCTCGCTGACAGCGCGGATGATTTCCGACAGGCGGAACTCCGTCGTTGAGTAGCTTGGCGATCTGACGTGCACTTGCGAGGTCGCGAAAGCCGAACTGGCCATCTCGTTCGTCGAGCAGGCTCAGTTGTGCGAGCTCTTGGATCGTGCCCCTTGACATCTTGCTCAGCGCAGCAAGTTGGTCGGCCGAGTAGGTTTTCTGATCATTGTCGGAAGGGGACTTGCCGACCCAGTCCAGAAAGCGCCGCTCGCTGACGATCGGAATACCCAGCGCGGTGGCGCGGCTAAGCTTGTTGGAGGGGCAGCCATCGTCGAGCAGGGGCCACCCAAGCTCGCCGACAATGAGGATTTTCGTGCGCTTTGTAACCGCCGGACTCGCCGTTCCGCCACGCTGCCGAACGACCTCGAACGCTTCCGCACGGGTCATGCACGCAAGCCGCCCTGTGAAGGCGACCGAGGACTTGAGTACCGAGCCGTCGAGTTCAACGGACGCCATGATCTACCCGGATCACTTCTGCCCGGCCCGCTTCTTTGCAGGTCGCCGCGCTTGGGTGCTGGGAGCCGGAGCCTTCTTTTTCTCGGCACCGATGCTGGCCCGCAGGGCATCCATGAGATTGACGACCTGCGGCGTCGGACCTTCCTTCACGGGTTCGATCTTCTCCCCGGCCTCTTTCTTTTTGAGCAGATCGATTAGCGCGTTCTCATACCGATCCTCGAATTGCGCGGGATCGAAGTGGCCAGCCTTGGTCTGGACGATGTGCGTTGCCAGATCGAGCATTTCTTTGGGGAGCTTTAGATCGGGAATATCCTCGAAATAGGGCAGTTCGTCGCGAACTTCGTAGGGGTAGCGCAGCGTCAGCCCCAAGAGACCTCGGCCGCGAGCCTCAAGCGCGATGACGTGTTCTCTACGAGTGAGTACGACCCGACCAATGGCGACCATGTTCATTTTGGCGATCGTGTCACGAATGACGGCGAAGGCATCCTGTCCGACTTTGCCATCAGGCGCGAGGTAGTAAGGTGAGTCGATATAACGGTCATCGATCTCGCTTCGTGGAACGAATTGATCGATTTCGATTGTGCGGGTGCTTTCGATCTGCACGGCATCGATTTCTTGATCTTCGACAATGAGGTATTGCCCCTTTGCCGCCTCGTAGCCGCGGGCTGTGTCCTCCCGGGGGACGACGTCACCTGTCTCGGAATCGATGTTCTGCTGTTTCAATCGATTGCCAGTTTTTCGATTGATCCGGTTGAAGCTCACCTTTTCGCTGAGAGACGACGCCGGATAGAGGGCGATGGGACAAGAGACTAGCGAAAGCCGAAGGTAGCCCTTCCAATTCGCACGCGGGGCCATACGATGCTCCTCAACAACGCAATTGCCCCAAAGTTATACCCGCAATTTTACCAATTGCTTAGGAACCGGCGGCCGGACCCGGCACATGCCCGAACACAACATCGAGCACGCGTCGTGGCGCCCTGATACGGGCACTGTTCACCGCGATAGCCCATTCGACCCCTCGGTCGTCTGCGAGGCCGGCTCTTAAGCCCGATTTTATTGGGTTTTTGAGGGGGCTACCTACGGCGTCAAACTCGACATGGAGACGCTTGTCTGGACACGCGGTCGGGACTTCCCGCTGGCTCGATTGGAAAGTCGGCTTCGCTGCCCGAGGTGCGGATCGCGGGGGGTGCGGGTGCTATTCGAGCCGCCGATCGATCAGTATTCGTGAGAAGGCCGGTGCGACCCGTCCGCCACCTCGGGAGCATGAACCCCGGGGTTTATTTTTGTGGCTTGCGATCAAGCCTCCGGCAAGCGGCAAGAGCATCACGTTATGTCGCATGCATGTCGCATGGAATTGCCGTCAATCGTTGTAAATCATTGAAACGCAAAGGGAACGTTTGTCACAACCTGCGACATAAGGCATGCGCGGCCAGTGGAAAGAAGTGACTGATTTTATTGACCTATCAAGTGACGTTAAAGCCGTTGAACATCGGCTCTGGGCGCTGATTCACCTGGGATGCACCTGACGTGTATCCGACATAGGCCGCGACCGAGGCGGCGGCAAGCGGGCCTTTAACGCGCAACGTCACGCCGACCAAAGACAAAAGGGAGGACGTTGGTCCTCCCTTTTGCGCTTGCGTGGGGTTTCGCTTCATGACGCCGACGGCCCGGAGTGTCAGTCGGGCCGACGATGTCCGTCACATCCCCTCGCCTCCCTTGTCGCAACGCGGCGGCTGCCGGTGATGCCTTGAACTTGTCGCACCGACGCTAGGCCGCTGGATCACGTCGGCCAACGTCAACCTTTCGTTAGGCTTAATGCATCGTTGCAGCCATCGGCCGCGGCGGAAATGCGCGCGCGGCACGCCGCCTGCTCCCTCCCCAACCGCGCAGCCGAACCCCCGCATCGGTGTCCCAATCAGGGACAGCGGTGTTGCAAGGCAAGCGCCGTGCGGGAGCGAACGAGGCCATGAAACACGCTGCAAGCCGCGAGCTTTATGCCTATTGGCAAGAAAAACGCGGAAGCCGTCCGGCGCCCGAGCGCGCCGAGATCGAGCCCGGCGCCATTCGTGGCGTGCTCAGCGATGCGTTCATCCTGGCGCTCGGTCATGCCGGCGGTCATCCGGTTCGCCTTGCCGGCACACGCCTTTGCGCGTTGTTCGGCCGCGAGATCAAAGGCGAGTCGTTCCTCGATTTCTGGGCGTCTTCGAGCCGCCCGACCATGGAAGGTCTTGTATCCATTCTTGCCGAGGAATGCACCGGCACGGTCGCGGGGGTGACGGCGCAGAACCAGGCCGGGGAAGCGATCGACCTTGAGCTATTGTTGCTGCCGCTCGGCGTTCGCCGACCAAGCTTCGCGCGCGCTATCGGCGTCCTGGCGCCGCTCAAGGTTCCGGCATGGTTAGGTGCAACCCCGATCGGCGCAATGACGCTTGGAGGCCGCCGGCATATCGGCGCCGAATTGGAAAAGCGCCTGCTGCCGCGCCTTATGGCGTCGCGCGGCCGGCGCGGCCTGAAGGTTTATGACGGTGGCCGGCAGGACGCGCCCAATCCCGCGCACGAGAGCGGACCGACAGCGCGGGTCGCGCGTCCACAAAACCACGACGAGGACGGACCGAGCGCCGCCTAAGACCTCGGGGTCCTAGGCGATCACACGCCCGACCGCCAGCGGGGCTAACGCGCCGTTAACATGGCCCGCCTAGGCTTTCGCCGCGAAGTATGTGGGCGGAAATGGCGGTACCCGAACCAAAGGCGGCATTGCGGTCGCTCACCGACGAGGGCCGGCGCTTCCAGCGCGTGCGCGTCGACCTGTTGGGCCGCTACATGTTGCCGGACCGGCGTGAATTTCCCTGTCAGGTCGTCGATATGTCGCCGGGCGGCATGGCGTTGATCGCACCGGTGGTCGGCCAGCCGGGCGAACGCGTCATCGCTTATGTCGATCATTTGGGCCGCCTGGAAGGCCATATCGCGCGGGTTCTCGAAAACGGCTTCGCCATGACCATCTCGGCGACGCCGCGCAAACGGGACAAGCTTGCGGCGCAGCTGACCTGGCTCGCCAACCGCAACATCCTCGCGCTGCCGGAAGACCGCCGTCACGGCCGTATCGTGCCGCGCAATCCGATCACGCGCCTGGTCCTGCCGAACGGCCTCAATGTCAGTGTCCGGATCATCGACGTGTCGCAATCGGGCGCCGGCATCGCCACTGATCAGCGGCCGCCGATCGGAACCCTGGTGACGCTCGGCAAGGTGCAAGGCCGGGTGGTGCGCCATCTGGAAGATGGCTTCGCCGTCGAATTCACGCGGCTGCAGCATCCCGACTTTCTCGATGACGCCATCAGCGGCGTGTGACGCAAATCGCTAAAGCCGCGGCTTCCGCCCAAGTCGCCTCACGCCGCCAGAAAATTCGCCACCATAGGCCGCACGATGTCGAGCTTCTCGACCTGCGGCACGTGCCCGCAATCCTTGATGATCTCGACGCGCGAGTTGGCGATGCCGGCGGCGAATTCCTTGGCATAGATCGACGACACCAGCGCATCGTCCTCGCCCCAGACGATCAGGGCCTGCGCCTTGATGCGGTGGATACGCTTTTTCAGACCTTTGTCGGGTATCGGCCAGACGAATTTGCCGGTGGCGCCGAGCGCCCAGACCAGATCGGCGGTAACGGTGGCGAGCTCGTCCGGATCGTCGGGCATTTGCAAGGCTTTCTGCACCGGCGGCGACGATAAATCCTTGTACAGGGTTGCGACCAATTTTTCCGGCGGCATCAGCATATAGGGCGCGACCGGCGCGTCGTCGCGCCATAGCCCGATCGGATCGAGCAGCACGATCTTGCTGATCCGCTCCGGCCGGTGCGCGGCGAGCTCGCAAGCCATCATGCCGCCGAACGAGGTGCCGACCACCGGCACCGATTGCAGCTTCAGCGCGTCGAAAATCTCGTCGTAGATCAGCACCAGGTCCCACAGGCTCTCGACTGAATAGATCAACTCGCGCACGGTCTCGCCGGTGCCTGGATGGTGCGGCGCATAGACCGTGTATCGCTCGGTCAGGCCCTCGACAAAATCGTCCCAGATCGGGCCGCCGGCGGCGTGAAGATAAACCAGTGGCGGACCGCTGCCGGCGGTCCTCACCTTTGCCTCGAAGTTGCAGTGCTTGATCGGAATTGTCTTGATCGTGGCCGCGGCCATGTTTCACATCCGGGTTTGAACGAACGTATGCCGCGTCAGGCCGTCGCCATCTCGCGCTGTTTGGCGGCGCGCTGACGCAATCGCTTCGGCCACCAGGTGTTCTCGAACGGCTTGTCCTCCCAGATCTTCTGCAGGTGAGGCAGAACCTCGCGGCCGAACAATTCGATATTCTTGGTGGCGAGCGGGTGCGGCATCGAGCCGAATTGCAGCACCACCATCAGATGCCCGACATTGAGGCGCTTGGCCATGCTTTCGAGCCGGTCGCGCACGGTCGCCGGGCTGCCGACCACGACGAACTCCTTGTCGATCATGTCGGCGGCTTTGAGCGGCTTGAGCTGAATCGACAGATCGTCGAACTGCAAAAGCTTCTTTCCCGATTTGAGAATGTTCAGCAGGCTCTTGTAGTCGGCGTAGCCGGGCGGCGCGATTTGCCAGGTCGGCTGATGGAGGAGCTTGTGATAGAAATATTCGACGTGCTGTGAATACTCCTCCTCCGCCTTGCGATCGGTTTCCGCGACGCCGACCAGCTGCAGGAATGACGCGCGATAGGGGTTTGAGTCCTTGCCTTTGGCCGCGGCGCGCTCCCAGAAGCGATCCATCACGTTGTCCGCGGATTTGCCGCCGAAATAGCTGAGATAGGCGTATGGCAGATTGCGGTCGTGGCAATAATCCCACGTCGACGAGCTCGCTGCGCCCGGCACCAGCAGCGGCGGATGCGGATCCTGTACCGGCCGCGGCCAAAGATTGACCTTCGGCAGCTGATAATACTTGCCGTTCCAGGCGAAGAATTCCTTCGCCGTCCAGGCTTTGAGCATCAGATCGATCGCCTCGCGCCAGCGCTCGCGCTGATCCATCGGCGTGATGCCGTAGCTGATATTGGCATCGCAGCCGAGCCCGAGCGGCACGCCGGCGATCAGGCGGCCGCCGCTGATGCAATCGAGCACCGCATATTCCTCGGCGATGCGAATCGGCGGCGAGGTGGCGGCGAGCGTGGCGCCGAGCTGCACCAGCGCCACGTCGTCGTAGCCCTGGTCGCGCGTCATCTTGGCGAGAATGGCGCCGAACAGGTTGGGATTGCACATGAACCCGTACGGGTTCTGGTGGTGCTCGTTAGTACCGACGCCGTCAAAGCCGAGCTTGGCGGCCAGCATCAATTCATCGATCGACCAATTGTAGACGTCGGTCACCTTGTTGGCGTCGCCATATTCCCACCAGGGCGCGTCGACCCAGGCCGAAGCGAGACCCCGCGGGAAATCCTGCGGCAGATCGCGATAGGGCATGAAATGGAAACTGGTGACCTTCATGGGTCATTCCTCCCAATGTGTCGCGCGGCGGGTTCGCCGAGCGGCGGCGGCTCGTCGCAGCGTTTGGCGCGATTTAACGTGAGAACCGGCCCGCCGACAAGCGCGCCAGATGCGCGCGTTTCCCGGGGCGCAGTGCAGCTCGAAGTGCTGCGCTGCAAACCCGGGATTATTGCGAACGCCATGCTAGTCGAAGTTGTTGCGCTTGCCTTTGCGGACATAAGCCACCGCGTCGCCGATATGGCTTCGACCATGGGCAGCGGTCTTCTTGGCAAGGTGCGCAAACATCTGGATGGCGAAGCCGCCGTCGAGGCTGTCGGTGATCTGCCGCCGCCACGGCCGCCGCACGATCTGCGTCGTCATGCGCCGGGTGGTGCGCGGCTGGGTCATGATGTGGTCGGCGATCGTCCAGGCGCGCTCCAGCAATTTGCCGCGCGGCACCACCTCGTTGACCATGCCGTATTCCAGCGCCGTCTTGGCGTCGATCGCCTGGCCGGTGAGCAGCGCATAGGCGGCGCGCTTGACACCGAGCAATTCCTGAAAGCACGAGTGAATGCCGTCACCCGGCACCGAGCCGATGTCGTAATGCAGATCGTAGATGATGGTGTCTTCGGTGCAGATCGTGATGTCGCACATCAGGCACATCTCGGTGTGGAAACCGGGACCGTTGATCGCGCCGATGGTCGGGATTTCGAGATCGTTGACCAGCGAGCTGACATTGATGCGGCCGTCCTTGTAGGCGTACTCGTAGGCCCAATAATCCAGGTCCTGTTCCTCCAGTTTGAAGCCTTCCGGATCGGCATCCATCATGAATTCGTTGCCCGATCCGGTGAAGATCAGGATTTCGTTTTCGGGATCAGCGCCGACGGTCTTGAACATCTGTCCGACCGAGCGGTGGTTCTCGACGCTGAGCTGGATGGGCCCGCCCTTGGTATGGGCTTGCACCAGGATGACGCCGTCGGCCCGGCGTTCCATTTTGTAAAAATTCTTGAAGCGTTCCTTGTAGTCTTCGAATTTCGGCGGCGACACGAAGTTGTTCAACGACATGATAGAGGTTCCTCCCTGCTTGCAGCGGGGAGACTAGAACATGATCGGATCAAATTGAATCGGTAGCCGGATGCCGCGCCGGGTTCCCCGCCCATTCCCCGGCCATGTCGCCCTCGCGGATGCCGCGGCCGAAAAGCCTGGTTAGCCCAATCAGACACAGCGTCACCGGCGAGTAAATTTCCTCCGGCGCTTTGCAAATTGCCCAAGACCTCCGCAACGACGCCCGGCAACGGATTCCGGGCCTTGCACAAACCGTCGAATTGAATGGCAGCGTGCAAAAACCTCTTGTGCCGCAGCGAGAAATACGATGCCGACAATTTGAATAAATTTGCAGCTTCTAAAATTGCATCGGATCGGGCCCGCGCAGATGCCCGCGGTTTTGCTCGATTGTTTAGCCGTTTTTACTTCAAATTGAAGCACTCGGCTTAGCCGCGGCGCAAAAGCTTTGTGCGAGATGTGGCCCCAAGAAGACGGGAAGAGGGGTCACATGAGTTGGGGCAGCAAAACAATGCTCGCGCGCGGCGTGGTGGCGAGCGCCATCGCCCTGGCCGCGCTTGCGGTACCGGTGGAGAGCAACGCCGATGAGCGTCCGCTGTTCGTCTCGACCGGCGAAGCCGCCAAGCCGCCGATCGGCTGGATCGAGTTCTGCATCGAATATGAGCCCGAATGCAAAACCAAGCCGTCCCAACCGCGGGACGTGGTCTTGACCACGCCGGCCAGGAAGGACCTCGAGCGCGTGAACCTTTTCGTCAATACCCACGTCAAACCAATGACCGACATGGAACATTGGGGCGTAGTCGAGCGCTGGAACTATCCGGACGACGGCTACGGCGATTGCGAGGATTATGTGCTGCAGAAGCGCAGGCTTTTGATGGCTGCGGGCTGGCCGCGGGAAGCGTTGCTGATCACCGTCGTGCGTGACAAGCGCGGCGATGGCCACGCCATCCTTACGGTCAAGACCGACAAGGGAGAGTTCATTCTCGACAACCAGAACGATCAGATTCTGCTCTGGTCCGACACCGGCTACCGCTTTGTGAAGCGCCAGTCGCAGAGCGACCAGAACATTTGGGTCTCGCTCGGCGATCCGCGCGGCACCCCGGCAACGGCAACGTCGCGCTGATCGCGCGGCATCAAAACAAGGAGTTTGCGACCCCGGTCACGTCCCCACCCCTCCCCGTCCCCAGACCGGGTTCGCGCGGCCGGCTCTTCCCCAGGAGCCGGCCGCACCTTTTTTGTCGACTGATCATTTGGCAAATTTCACGGTGCGGCTATGCTGTCGCTTTGATGACGACAAAGTCGCGCAGAGATTAGCGGGCTCGCCTGAGGCGTGCTCCGTGGAGAATCGATAGGTCGCACGTCGCCCAATTCAAGAGAGCCGCATCACCGGCCGGTAGCGTGACAAGACGTATGGTTCGAGTCAGGCCCCCGGGAAAGACAGGAGCCTGTGAGAAGCAAAAGCCGATGTCACGACGGATCGTCATGGACCCGTTTGCTGCTTTGGTGACGAGACGCCGCGCACTCATGCTCGCGGCCGCCGTGACATTGGCCGGCGGATCGCTCCAGGCCGAGGAGGCACGTGCCGGCACGATCGAGGCGCTGCGCGGCGAAGCGTTCGCCGAGGGGCCCAAGCCGCGACGGGCGCTAACGCCGACCGCAGAGGTTTTCATCGGGGACTTGGTCGAGACCGCAACCAATTCGGCGCTCACCATGCATCTTGGCAAGACCACGTTCGTCAAGCTCGGGGCGCTGGCGAAATTCCGCATCGACAATTTCGTCGTCGATGCAGGCGGCACGCTCGACCTCGAGCAAGGCCCGATGCTGATCGAGCATAACGGCAGCGGCAAGAGCGAAGACCTGAAGGTGCGCTCGCCATTCGGCTTGATCGCCGTGCGCGGCACGATGTTTTTTGCCGGACCCAGCAACGACGTGTTCGGCGTGTTTGTCGCGACCGGCCTGGTCGCGGTCACGGGCGGCGGCCGGACCGTCATCCTTCGGCCCGGCCTCGGCACCAACATCGCTAACCCCGGCGATGCGCCGAGCGAGCCGCGGCGGTGGTCGCCGGGCCGCATCAGGGCTGCGCTGCGGTCAGTGGAATAACGCGGCGGCGGCCGGCTCGCGCGAGCATTCAGGCTCAAACAACGTCCGCGTCCCGCCGCCCCGGTGCGCTCCCGTGCGTCGACGTCGGTGACGCCGCGTTCTCGCGGCGCCAGCCGGCGATGGTGAACACGTCGATCTCGGTGTCGGTGCCGCGCAGCTTCACGACGCCGAGGTGTTCGACGCTTTTGGCATCGAGCGCCGCAGCGGCGTTCGGGCCGATGCAGATTGAGGTATTGAACTCCTTGTTCAAACCTTCGAGCCGCGAGGCGGTGTTCACGACGCTGCCGAGCGCGGTGAAATCGAGCATCTTGCCGCCGCCGACGTCACCAACAATCGCCGTTCCGGACTCGAGGCCGACGCGGGTGCGCCCGAGTGCAAGCTTGGCGGCAAGCGGCGTCTCCCGATACGCGTCCGTCGCCGCAACCACGGCACGTGCCGCCGCAACAGCGCGCTGGACATGGTCGGCAAGGTCGAGCGGGACGTTGAACAACGCAAACACGCCGTCCCCCATCAATTTGTCGACCATGCCGCCGTGCTCAATCACGGTATCGGTAACGATCGCCAAATAAGCGTCGAGCAGTTGCAGCACCTCGCGCGGGTCGGATCGCTCGGTCAGCGCGGTGAAGCCTTCGATGTCGGTGAACATTGCCGTCACCAGCCGGCTTTCGCCGTCAAGACGCAGGACGCCCGGCGTGTCGACCAGCCGCTTGACGACGTCCGGCGCCAGATGCTGCTCGAATCGCCGCCGCAGCGCCCGCTCACGCCGCTCGTTGCGCACGTAGCTGCCAAGCGCGCTGGCCGCGAACGCGACCGTCGCAATCGCCGGCGGCCCGCTCATGTCGATCAGCAGATGCTCGAAGTGGAAAACGCTGATAGCGCCGAAGATCCACACCAGACACAGCGCCCCGGGGATCACCGTGGCAACGACGGCGCGGCACAGCACAGCGAACGCAATCGAAGCCAGACCGAGAAAGACCGCGGCCCAAATCTCCGCCCGCGGCACCCATGGCGGACGCCGCGGAATGGCGCCGCTCAGCAATGTTTCGATCGCGTCGGCTTCAATCTGCACCGACGGGGTCGCCGCCGATACCGGCGTGGTGCGCAATCCGCCGACCTCCGGCGCACCGCTGCCGACCAGCACGATGCGACCGCCGAGCGGCGTTCGCGCTTCCGCGTCGGCGAGGATTTTCCAAGCCGGAACGGTGCGGTCGATCCAGGAAGCAATGGGCCGCTGCAGAACGCGCATTGCGGCGTCGGCATCGATCGGCGCCGCGACCGGCCCGATGTGCAAACGCGGCGGCGCGGCATCGAGAATGAATGACGAAGCATCGTAGCCGACCCGCAGCACTTCGACCGCAAACCCTGGCCGCGGCTCGTCGGCGGTGAGGACCAACAACGGCACGCGACGAACTTCGCCGTCGGCATCGGCAGCGAACACGATCGCTCCGAAGCCGCGGCCGGCGTCGGCGATCACCGGCAGCGGGCCAATCGCGCCGCCGGTTCGCCAGATGTCGGGTGTGTGGATCGGCCCCCGCGCCAGAATCGGCGCGCCTGGCGGCGCATGACCGGCGGCCGGCTCCAGCACGAAGCCGAGCACGGTAGGCGCCAGCCGCAGCGCATCGACCAGCGCGGCGTCGCCATCCGGCAATTTCTTGGCGAGGTCGCCAATGTCGTCGCGGTTGGAGTCGGCAGCGAGATTGCGCACAAGGCCGGCCGGCGAGAACCGATCCGGCTCGGCCAGCAGGATGTCGAGGCCGATCACGCGCGGCTTCGATTCCGCGATTTTTCGCAGCAGCTCGGCCAGCACCACGCGCCGCCAGGGCCATGGCCCGTAGCGCGCCAGACTGTCCCGGTCGATATCGACGACGACCACCGGCGAATGCGTGCGCGGCAACGACAACAGCGGCAGAACCTGGTCGAACGTCCACTCGCGGATGTTCTCGCGGAGGCCGAACGCGCCCGACGCCCAGAGCAGCAGCGCGGCAGCGCACCACGCTGCGCCGAACAAGGCAACCGACCATCGCCACGCCTGAAAGGTCATCGGTCGTTCTGCGCCATCGCCCCCGGCAATCGGCTGCAATCGCCGCCTTGCTCCATCAAGGGCGGGGCACACCCTTTTAGGACAGCAAAACTGTCAGCTTTTGGACCGGCAAATTTCAGCGCTTGCCGAGCGGCATGCCGCCTGCCACGTCCGTATTCATCGGCCGTCCGAGATTGAGCGGAAAGCCGAACGTCATGCCGGCACGCAGTTCATTGACCGGCCGGCCATTCACCAGGGCGTAGCGCACGGCGACGTCCAACGAAAGCTTGTCGTTGACCTGCCAGATCGCGCCGGCCAGCGCGGAATATGTCTGCGATTGGCCGACGACGCTATCGGCATAGATTTCGGCGACCGGCCGCACCTTCCATTTGATCGGTCCCTCGATGATGGTGTCGATAAATGCTTCGGGGTGCTGATCAGGCGTGCGATTGGCTTCAAGATTGATGTGCACGGTGCCCCAATCCCAACGCTGCGAGACAATGCCGGACCAACTGAACCCGACGGTGCCGGGGACGCCGAAGTCGGAATAAAGGAGGCCGAATTCGGTGGCGACGCTGGGGCCGGGCTTGTCCTGAAGCACGCCCGGCTGGACCACATATTTCACCAAACTCGCATTCGGTACGTTGCTCGGCCCAGCATCCTCGGGGAACGGTCGAGCAGCTTGCAGGACGAGTTCCCATCGCTCGGCAAAGCCGTAATTGAAGACCGCGTTCGGTCCGGCGAGCGCCGTGGTTGTGGTCGGATGGATGACACCGGCCGGCTGGAATTCGATTTCAAGCTCGCCGAGATCGGCGACCGCAGCATCCGTGCCGTCGAACGGCCGGTAAGCGGCGGCGGGAACCGGCCAGCCTAGCGCGCAAACACCAGCGACCGCTGCTGCCGCGATCCGGGCGCGCACGCCAACGAGGGCTACATCCAGCGTCATGTTCAGCGGCGCCCCACGCACCAAGTCGATCGAGGCAGAGCTTTACCACCGGCCAGCGCCCGCTGTCCGCCCCGGTTAATGCAACGGAAAGGCCTCTGTTGCGACGCCGATGCCCGCAAGGCATATGCGATCCGCACAACGAGCTATGCGTTATTGAAACGCATTTGTGAGTTGTCTGCCGTGTGACAAGGCCGCTATGTTGCGGCGCACAGTGGCGGATTCGCCACCGGCGCGGGGTGATGTTTGCGACGTTTGGGGCCTTGGGCCATCGTCGCGAGTTCGGAGTCGGCACTTCTATGACTGCCTTGGTCCGCATCGCATTGCGGCGCCCTTACACGTTCGTCGTCCTGGCACTCCTGCTTCTGATCATCGGACCGCTGGCGGCGTGGCGTACCCCGGTCGACATCTTTCCGGAGATCCGCATTCCGGTCATCGCCGCAATCTGGCGGTACACCGGGCTGCCGCCGGCGGAGATGGCCGGCCGCATGGTGACCCAGTTCGAGCGCGCGCTCACTACCACGGTCAACGACATCGAGCATATCGAAGCGAACTCCTATAACGGCGTCGGCATCGTCAAGATCTTCTTCCAGCAGGGCGCCGACGTTCGCACCGCCAACGCCCAAGTCACCGCTATCTCCCAGACCTTGCTCAAGCAGATGCCGCCGGGCTCGGTGCCGCCGCTCATTCTCAACTACAACGCCTCGACCGTGCCGATCATTCAGCTCGCCTTGTCGGGCAAGGGCCTGCCGGAGCAGACGCTGTTCGACCTCGGCCTCAATTTCGTGCGGGTGCCGATCGTGACGGTGCCGGGCGCCGCCATGCCCTACCCGTTCGGCGGCAAGTTTCGCCAGATCCAGATCGACGTCGATCCGGCGGCGATGCGCGCCCGCGGCCTCTCCGGCCAGGACGTCGCCAACGCGCTGGCGGCGCAAAACCTGATCACGCCGGTCGGCACCGAGAAGATCGGCAGCTACGAATACACCATCAATCTCAACGACGCCCCGTCGGCGATCCAGGCGCTCGATGATCTGCCGATCAAAACCGTCAACGGCGCGATGGTCTACATTCACGACATCGGGCACGTGCGCGACGGCAGCCCGCCGCAGCAGAACATCGTCCATGTCGACGGCAACCGCTCGGTGCTGATGTTCGTCCTCAAGAACGGCGCCGTGTCAACGCTGGCGATCATCGATGGGGTCAAGAAAAAAGTCGAGGAGATGAAAAAGACCCTGCCGAGCAATCTGGTGCTCACGGCGATCGGCGATCAATCGATCTTCATCAACGCCGCGATCGGCGGCGTGGTCCGCGAGGGCGTGATCGCGGCGGCGCTCACCAGCCTGATGATCTTGTTGTTCCTCGGCAGCTTCCGCTCGACATTGATCATCGCCGTCTCGATCCCGCTGTCGGTGCTCGGATCGATCGCCACGCTGTGGGCGCTGGGTGAAACGCTCAACATTATGACGCTGGGCGGCCTTGCGCTGGCGGTCGGCATCCTGGTCGACGAAGCGACGGTGACGATCGAGAACATCAACTGGCATCTCGAGCAAGGCAAGGAAGTCGAGCAAGCCATCCTCGACGGCGCCGAGCAGATCGTGACGCCGGCCTTCGTCTCGCTGCTGTGCATCTGCATCGTGTTCGTGCCGATGTTCTTCTTGACCGGCGTGCCGCGCTTCCTGTTCGTGCCGCTGGCGGAAGCGGTCATTTCGGCGATGGTGTGGTCGTTCATCCTGTCACGCACGCTGGTGCCGACGATGGCGAAATACATGCTGCGCAAGCACGTGGCGCACGGCGCGCACGCAGACGGCGCCGATGCGCCGCCGCCGCGCTCGCGCAATCCGCTGGTGCGCTTTCAGCGCGGCTTCGAGTCGCGCTTCGAGCGCGGCCGTCTCGCCTATCGCGAGGTCTTGACCATGGCGTTGCGGCACCGGGCGGTGTTCGTGACGCTCTTCCTCGCCTTTATTGTCGGCAGCTTTGCGCTGACACCCTATCTCGGCCGCGATTTCTTCCCGTCGGTCGATGGCGGCCGCATCCTGATGCACGTGCGCGCCCATGTCGGCACCCGCGTCGAGGAAAGCGCGCGGCTGTTTGCCGACATCGAGAAGGTGGTGCGGCAGACCATCCCGCCGGATCAACTGGAAACGCTGGTCGACAATATCGGCTTTCCGGTCTCCGGCATCAACATGACCTACAACAATACCGGCACCATCGGCTCGCAGGACGGCGAAATCCAGATCGGACTGACCGAGGATCACCGGCCGACGGCGGAATACGTCAAGGCGCTGCGCGAGGAGCTGCCGGCGAAATTCCCCGGCGTGACATTCTCGTTCCTGCCCGCCGATATCATCAGCCAGATTCTGAATTTCGGCGCCCCGGCGCCGATCGAGGTCCAGATCCGCGGGCCGAAACTCGACGACAATTTCGCCTATGCGCAATATCTGCTGCGGCGGCTGCGGCACGTCCGCGGGCTGGTCGATGCGCGCATCCAGCAATCGCTCAGCGGGCCCGGCTTCAATGTCGACGTCGACCGCACCCGCGCGCAATATGTCGGCATTACCGAGCGCGACGTGACCAACAGCCTGGTCGTGGATCTGGCAGGATCGGACCAGGTGCAGCCGACCTACTGGCTCAATCCCGAGAACGGGGTCAATTACTCGATCGTCATGCAGACGCCGCAATATCAGATCGATTCGCTAAACGCGCTGCAGAACCTGCCAATCACCGCGCCCGGCGCGCCGTCGCAAGTGCTCGGCGCCATCGCCGACATCAAGCGCGTGGCGGTGCCCGCGGTCTATTCGCACTACAATATCCAGCCGGTGATCCAGATCTACGGCACCACGCAGGACCGCGATCTCGGCGCGGTTGCCGCCGACGTACAGCAGATTATCAACAGTACCGCGGGCGACGCGCCGAAGACTGCCGACGTGATCATGCTCGGGCAGGTCAAAACCATGAACAGCTCGTTCAACGGGCTGTTCTTCGGCCTCGCCGCCGCCATCGTGCTCATTTATCTCCTGATCGTCGTCAACTTCCAATCCTGGGCCGATCCGTTCGTCATCATCACCGCGCTGCCGGCCGCGCTGGCCGGTATCGTCTGGGTGCTGTTCGCCACCGCAACGACGCTGTCGGTGCCGGCTTTGACCGGCGCCATCATGTGCATGGGCGTCGCCACCGCCAACAGCGTCCTGGTCATTAGCTTCGCCAAGGAGAAGCTTGACGAGCACGGCGACGCGACTGCCGCCGCGATCGAGGCGGGTTTCGTCCGCCTGCGCCCGGTTCTGATGACGGCGCTGGCCATGATCATCGGGATGCTGCCGATGGCGCTCGGCTTGGGCGAAGGCGGCGAGCAGAACGCTCCGCTCGGGCGGGCGGTGATCGGCGGCCTTTGTTTCGCGACGGTCGCAACTCTGATATTCGTGCCGGTGGTGTTTAGCATTATCCATCAGCGCCGCGGCCCGGGAGCCGCACCCGCGATGGGAGAATCGCATGTTGCCTGATCCGAGCGCCTCAACGCCAGCCGTGTCGCGGCGCGGCCTCTACATTCTCGGCCTTTCAGCGCTGGTTATCAGTGCCGTCATCGTCATTTTCGGCGTCACGACGCGCAAGGTCGCCGACGCCAAGCTTCAGGAATGGACGGAAAAGCAGGCGGTTCCGGTGGTCGGCATCGCGTTGCCTGGCACCCGCGGCAAGAAGACCACCTTTTCGCTTCCCGGCCGGCTCGAGGCTTACACGCAGGCGCAGATGTATGCCCGCGTCACCGGCTACGTCAAAAAGTGGGACGTCGACATCGGCGCGCCGGTCAAAACCGGCCAGCTTCTGGCCGAACTCGATGCTCCCGATCTCGACCAGCAGATCATGCAGGCCGAGGCCAATCTCGCCAGCGCCAAGGCCAACTCGATCCTGGCGGACGCAACCCTCAAGCGCGGCCAGAGCCTGATCACGACCTATGCCATCTCGCAGCAGGATCTCGACCAGCGGTCGGCCGACGCCTCTAACAAGCAGGGCTTGGTCCGCGCCGCGCAAGCCAACCTCGATCGCTTGCGCGTGCTCGAACAATATAAGCGTGTCGTGGCGCCGTTCGACGGGCTCGTCACCGCGCGGACAACCGACGTCGGCGCGCTCATCAATGCCGGCGCCGGCGGTGGTCCGCCGCTGTTCGTCGTGTCCGAGACCAGTAAGCTTCGCGTCTACGTCAATGTTCCGCAGAACTATGTTCCCAGCATTCCGGTTAGTACCAAGGCACTAATCTCCGTGCCGGAATATCCGGGTAGGACGTTCCCGGCGACCGTGGAGGCGTCGGCGCAATCGGTCGACGTCGCCTCCAATACGACGCGGATGCAGCTCGTCGTCGACAATAGCCGCAACGACTTGATGACCGGCAGCTTCACCAACGTGACTTTCGACCTGCCGCACCCCGAGGTGGCCATCAACGTGCCGGCGAGCGCTTTGATCTTCGACCAGAGCGGCTTGCACGTCGCCATCGTCGGCAGCGACGGTCGGATCGTCCTGCGCGAGGTCACGATCGCGCGCGATCTCGGCAACGAGGTCGAGCTCGGTTCGGGAATCACGGCGGACGATCGCGTGGTCATCAATCCGCCGGACGGTATCGCATCGGGCGAAAAAGTTCGCATCGCCGGCCAACCCGGCCAGCCCGGCGAACCCGAAACCGCCGAAGCGAAGTAACCGCCGCCGCCCACTTCAGCCGATTGGCTTCATCCCGCTTGCATAGCGCTTGAAGTTGCGGACGTAGAAATCGGCGCCGGCGGCGATCGCGGCTACTGCGTCGTCAGGCAGGGCGCGCAGCACGCGCGCCGGCGCGCCGACGATCAGCGATTTTTCTGGAAACTCTTTGCCCTCGGTGATCAGCGCGCCAGCGCCGACCAGACTGCCGGTGCCGATCCGTGCGCCATTGAGCACGATCGCGCCCATGCCGATCAACACGCGATCGGCAATCGTGCAGCCGTGCAGGACGACGTTGTGGCCGATCACGCAGTCCGACCCGATCGTCAGCGGGAAGCCCATGTCGGTGTGCAGCGTCGCATTGTCTTGAATCTGCGAGCGCTGGCCGAGCTCGATCCACTCATTGTCGCCGCGCAGCACCGCCCCGAACCAGACGCTGCAATCGCTGTTCAATCGCACCCGGCCGATCACCGCCGCGCTCGGCGCCACCCAATAGCGGCCGTCGTCGGGAAACTGAGGCTTTTGTCCGTCGAGTTCGTAGATCATGGGCAAATCCAAATGCGCTCACAGCTAGCGCTCGTCGCCGCGAAGGCGGGGACCCAAGTCTGGATTCCCGGCTTCGCGAGAACGAGCGAAAGCTAGTCAGCCAGTTGGTATCAAACGCTGAGCAGGGCTTGAAGCGCCATCACCACGACCGTTCCCGACATCAGGCTCCATAGGCCGGCGATCACGGTCGCCATCATGACGAATTCGGCGCGGCGCCGCTCGAGGCGGCGGCCGCGGAGGGTGTTGCGCATAATGAGATACGGGGCCGCGAACATGAGCAGCGGAACGGCGGCAAAGCGCGCCGCCATCGGGCCCGCTTCGAGCAACCGGAAACTCGGCACATGTTCGAGCGCAAGGCGGTAGCTGCTGGCGCAGAGGCCGGCGACGGCAAAGCCCATGGCGATGGCGAACAGCGAGTTCGATGACATCCGACGACAATGCCGTTTGCAGAGCCTCGACCATCGCCACAGCGCCCTTCGTTTCGAAGAGACACTTTGCAGAGCGCGCGCCGCGCCGCCACGGGATGATTAAGAAAGGGTTAACGGGAACGGCCTGCCGGGCATGCGATAATCGGCGTTGATTCGAATTGAGGCGGCGCATCACCAGCATGACGGTACAGGCGGTCCCCCGATCTCGGCTGTGGCGCGGCTCCCGGAGCCTTTGGGTGGTGCTGGCGAGTGTCTCGGTGCTGATGGCGGCCGCGGGTACGTTCGTGTCGTACATATTGTGGCCGAGCTGGCCAAAGTCGGCCGTGCCGCTCGACGCACCGGCCATGCCGGTGACGGTTGCGGGCGTGCTGTTCAATGTGCCGCCGGCGGCGATCCGCGCCGCCGTGCAGCGCAATCCGGGCGCACATGAGCGGATCGACCTGGTGTTTCTATGGCCGTCGCTGGCACCGCCCGCCGCGGACGGCCGCGTCGCTACCAAAATGTCCACCGCCGAAGGCAACGATGCGATCCCGGCGCCACGCACCGATGACCGCGTGTTCGTCACTATCGCGGCGCTCGGCACGGTGCTGCCGCCGGTGGTGCGATTGCGCACGATATATCCACGCTATATCGAGCCGGAGGCGACCGCCGGGCCGGACGGGCTCGCCATCGTGGCATTCCGCGCCGGCACGCCTTATGAGGGCGACGACCTGGTTTATCTCGCCGACAAGCCCGAGCAATTCTTTGCGCTTTGCTCGCGGCCGCTGCGCAGTGTCCCCGGCACGTGCATCCAGGAGCGTTCCTTGGACGCCGCGGAGATCACGCTGCGATTTTCACGCGAATGGCTGGAGGATTGGCGCAATGCCGCCGTCGGTCTGGACCGGCTGGTGGCGCAGCTTCATGCGGGAGGCAACTGAAGCTTCGCTGGAGATTATTCCACCAGACGCAGTCGAGACCAGACCTAGTCCAGGTCGGTCCCCAGGATCGCCATCTGGAAATTGTACGAGCGCTCGTCGTCCTCGTCGTCGACAAATAGGACGCCGACGAACTCATCGCCGACATACACTTCGGCGGAATTGTCCTTCTTCGGCCGCGGCACCACGCGGATGCGCGGATTGCCGAACAGCTTCTTGAGATAAGCGTCGAGCTTCTTGACTTCCTGGACGTCCACCGGGCGCGCCTCCCAGAGCATGAGCGGAAAGATCATGCTCCAATGGAAAAATCATGATCCCGATAGCACGCGGCGGCAGCCGCGATCAAATCTCGTCATAGAGCATTTGATCCATCAACCGCGCCGGCTCGGGGCATCCGGCGACACCCACGACTTTAGCGGGAACGCCGGCGACCGTGACATTGTTCGGCACCGATTTGAGCACCACCGAGCCGGCGGCGATGCGCGCGCAATGCCCGACTTCGATATTACCGAGGATTTTGGCGCCGGCGCCGATCATCACGCCGTAGCGGATTTTCGGATGGCGATCGTCGGCCTGCTTGCCGGTGCCGCCGAGCGTGACGTCATGCAGCATCGACACATCGTCGTCGATCACCGCGGTCTCGCCGACCACGAGGCCGGTGGCGTGATCAAGGAAGATGCCGCGACCGATGCGCGCGGCCGGGTGAATGTCGCACTGGAATACCGCCGATGCCCGGCTCTGCAGGTAGAGCGCGAAATCGCGGCGGCCCTTACCCCAGAGCCAGTGCGCCAGCCGATGGGTTTGAATGGCGTGGAAGCCCTTATAGTACAGCACCGGCTCGAGCAGGCGATAGGTCGCTGGGTCGCGGTCGACGACCGCCGCAATGTCGGCACGAAAGCAGTCGCCGATCGACGACGCATCCTTGAGCGCATCGGCATAGGCCTGTCGGATCAACTCGCCGGACAGAGCCGCATGGTCGAGCCGCTCCGACAGCCGATAGATGATGGCGCCTTCCAAGCCGTCGTGATGCAGAATGGTCGAATAAATAAACGACGCCAGCTCAGGTTCGCGCCGGACGACGTCCTCTGCCTCACGGCGGATCCGCGCCCAGACCGGATCGACCTTATCCAGCAACGGCTGCGTCTGCTGTTGGGCCATGGTGGATGTCCTCCTGGAACGACCCGTCCTGGAATACGCGTCCTCCAGGACGCGCGCCTTCTAGCATAATTGGGCCTCGGTGGGCATAGAAACCAGAGGGTGGGCAAATGCTCCGTCAACGGCCGGCCTTAGACGGCCTCTGACCTAGTCAATCAAGGCCATTGGCCTAGCGGGAGCCCCACGTTCAAGAGCGCCTGGTGAGGAATTCCAGCACGCCAGCCTTGAACACCTTATCGCCGACCGCGACCATGTGATCGCGGCCGGGAATGACCAGGGCCTGGGCGCGCGGTATCAGGGCGGCAAGCTGCTCGGGGGAGCCCGCGACCTCATCCTTGCTGCCGGCTGCGATCAGGACCGGCATCGTCAGAGCTTCCAATTCCTCACGGGCCAACGTCTGGCGTGAGCCGCGGATGCAGGCGGCGAGCGCGCGCAAGTCCGAATGCGTCTGCTCGGCGAATACGCGAAACGTGCGCCCGGTCGGATCGGTGACGTCCGCACGTGTCGGCGCTTCGAGCGCCGCCGCGATGGCGGGCGATGGCAGCCCCGCCCTCTCGACCAGGTGAATGCCGACACCGCCGAGGGTCGCCGAGCGCACGCGCTGCGGATGCTTCTCCGCCAGCAGCGCCGTGATCCGCCCGCCAAGCGAATAGCCCATGATGTCGGCGTGCGGCAGATCGAGATGGTCGAGCAGCGCCCGCACGTCCTCCGCCATGATGCCGCTGTGGTAGAGGGCCGGATCATAGAGCTTCGTGGACGCGCCATGGCCGCGATTGTCCAGCGCGACGACGCGGCGGCCGGCGCGGGTCAGCGTCGCCACCCATCCGGGATAAACCCAGTTCACTTCTTTGTTGGACGCAAAACCGTGGACGAGCACGATCGGCTCGCCGGCGCCTTCGTCAAGAAAGGCGATTTCAACGTCGCCGTGCATGAAATGCTGCATGGCGCGAGCATATAGTCGATCCGCGCGGAAATGCATAAAGCAGGTGCCGCCGCCGGCGGATGCGGCTACGGTTTGGCCGTGTCGGGAATTCCGCTCGTGCCGCGCACCATTGCTGAGAATGCTCTCGCCGTCCGGAACAACCATGGCTCGCGCCTTCACCATCATCCGCAACGGCCATCTCGTCGATCTGCGACAGCGCCGGGCCGCGGCCGCCGACATCCTGATCGAGGGCGACACAATCCGCGAGATCGGTTCGCCCGGCATGGATGCTCCGGACGATGCGACGCTGGTGGACGCTTCCGACCGCGCCATGATGCCGGGATTGGTGAATGGCCACGTCCATGGCCACGGCACGCTTGCCAAAGGCCTGGTCGGCGATCGTTGGCCGCTCGAGTTATTCCTCAATGCCATGCCCGGCATGGCAGGCAATCGGACGCTCGAAGACAAGTATCTCAACGGCCTCGTTGCCGCGGTCGAGATGATCCGCAAAGGCTGTACCGCCTGCTACGACCTGTTCTTCGAGTTCCCGCTGCCGAGCCGCGATGGCATCGTCGCGCTTGGCCAAGCGTACCGGGATGCGGGCGTGCGCGCGGTGATCGCGCCGATGGTCGCGGACTATACGCTCTACCAGGCTTACAGCGGCCTGATCGACGCCGTGCCGGATGCATTGCGCGCCGACGTCCTCGCTTTCAAGCTTGCGCCATATCGGGCGACCGCCGATGCCGCCGAACAACTCTATGCCGATTGGCCGTTCGATCGCGAATGGATCCGTCCGGCCATCGCGCCGACCATTCCGATCCATTGCAGCGATGAATTTCTGATCCGGTGTCGCGATCTGGCGCGGGCCTACGACTTGCCGCTGCAGACCCATCTCGCCGAGACCAAGGCGCAGGCGGTGTTGGGCCTGCGCAAGTACGGCAAGACGCTGACCGCACACCTCGACTCGCTCGGCATGCTCGGGCCGCATCTCTCCGCCGCTCATGCGATTTGGCTCGATCGCGACGATCTCGATCGCCTGGCCTCCAGCGGCGCCTCCGTTGTGCACGCGCCGGTCAGCAACATGCGGTTCGGCTCGGGCCTGGCGCATCTGCGGCCGATGCTCGATCGCGGCATCAATGTCGGTATTGCCACCGACGCCGCCAACAGTTCGGATCAGCTCAATATGTTCGAGTTGGCGCGGCTGGCTACGCTGATCTCGCGCGTGCAAACGCCGGATTTCCAGTCGTGGCTCGGCGCCGACGAGGTGCTGCGCATGGCGACAGCCGGCAGCGCTCACGCAATGGGTTTCGGCGGGCTGATCGGCGACATCGCGCCACGCTACAAAGCCGACATCGTCTTTCTCGACCTCGGCCACATCAATTACGTGCCTTGCCACGATATCGTCAGCCAGATTGTCTTTACCGAGAACGGTGGCGCCGTCGACAGCGTCATGATCGGCGGCCGCATGGTGCCCGATCACGGACGGCTGACGACAATCGATGAAAAGAAGTTGCGGCGCGATGCTGCAGCCGCCGCGGAGCGTTTGTTTAGCGCCAACACGACGATGCGGACATTTGCCCGACAACTGCAGCCTGTCGTCGGCCAGTTCTGCCACCGGCTCGCTTGCGAGCCGTATCATGTTCATCGGCTGGCTTTGCCGCAGCAGGCGTAAGCAACCAACGCGTGGCGATCCCGGTTTTTCCTTGACGGCACGCCGACCTTACGGGATCATTTCGAGGAAACTTTTTATACTAGCAGGAATTCCCGGGAGCCCTGCGCAACCGAAGAGGTAGCGATGTCTATCGCAACACGGACCCTGCCATCGGCCGTCAGCTCGCATTCACGGCGACGACGCAGCTTTGCCCCACTCATTGTCGGGCTTGGCTTGGCCGGGCTCGCCAACGGCACGGCGAACGCCGCCGACGCCTACTTGCCGATCGTGATGCCGATTACGGGCTTCTTGTCGGTCGAGGGCGGCAGTCAGCGCAACGGCGCAGTCATGGCTCTCGAGAACGCGCCCGGCGGCATGAAGGCCGAATATCCGATCTTCGACACCGGGACGTCGGCGACCGGCGCCGCGACCGCACTCGACAAGGCGCTGAGCGCGCAAAAAGCGATCGCTGCAGCGGTCACCGTGTTCGGAACTGAAATGGTCGCGATGATGCCGGTCGCGGCCGAATATAAGGTGCCGCTGCTCACCATCTCCGGTCTCGCCAAGATCACCGAGAGCGGCAATCCCTACATCTTCCGCTTCCTCCCCAATGACCGCGAAATCAAGGTCGCGCACGCGCGCTACGTCGTTGAAGTGATGAAGAAGACCAAGATCGCGCTGATCAGCGACACCACCGCCTACGGCCAGGGCGGCTTTGCGTTGCTGCAGGAGGATTTCGCCAAGCTCGGCACCAAGCCGGTGTTCGAGGACAATTCGATCGCGCCCGATACCAAAGACATGAGCCCGCTCCTTGCCAAGGTGAAGGCGTCCGGCGCCGACGTGATCGTGCTGCACTCGGTCGCGACGCCGATGACGCTGATCACCAAGCAGATCCGATCGACCGGGCTCAACATCCCGATCGTCAACAGCTCCTCGATCGTCGAGCCGACCGCGACGGCCTTGTTCGAACCGGCGGAGCTTGCCGGCGTCTGCGCCGAGACACCGTCGGCGCCGGAGGCGCGCCCGACACCCGGCATCAAGACCTGGGCCGATGCCTATCTCAAACGCTTCGGCCTCGAACCCGACGGCTTGGCGCTCGGCCAGTATGACGGCGTGATGATGGCGCTCACATTGGTGGCAAAAGGCGCCAAGACGCCGGAAGACTTGCGCGCGGCGCTGCAAAAGGAGACCTACCAGGGTGTCGCCATGACCTACAAATCCAACGGTCACGGCGACCTCGCCCATGACGCCGACATCGTCTGCTGGGACGGCACCAGCCGCATTCCGAAGATCGTCGCGCATTATGCCGGAGACCAGCTTGTCCTGAAGTAATCGCGCGACGCGACCGCCGCCGATGACTTTCCTGCAGCTCGTGATCAACGGCGTCGCGCTCGGCGCCGCCTATGCGCTTGTCGCGCTCGGGTTTGTTTTCATCGTCAATGCCACCGGCGCGGTCAATTTCGCCCACGGCGATCTGGTCATGGCCGGCGGCTACGTTGCCGTCGGCCTTGGCGCGTTGGCGCCGCTGCCAATTCTCGTTCTGCTGCCGGTGGTCGCCGCGATCATGTTCGCCGTCGGGATCGCGGTGGCGTTGGTCGCCTATTTTCCGCTCGCCAATCGGCCGCCTTCGACCGTATTCATCTCAACGCTGCTGTGCGGCATCGTGCTGCAGAATTTGTTTCTGGTGCTGTTTGGGCCGCAGGCGCGTGCGGCGCCACCGCTGATCAAAAGCGGCATCGTCCACCTCGGCGGCATCGAGATCAGCATCCAGGCACTCGGCACGCTGGCCGTGGCGGCGGCGCTGATCGCGCTGCAATACGTCGTCTTCATGCGTACCCAGATCGGACGGCGGCTGCGGGCGACGGCGCAAGATCGGCAGATGGCGCAGGCCGTCGGCATTCGCACGTCAGCCGTGATCGCGGCCACGTTCGGTTTCGGCACCGCGCTGGCCGGCGTCGCCGGCGCGCTCCTTGCCAATCAGTTCTTCGTCTATCCGACCGGCGGCATTTCGCTCAGTGCCTACGCTTATATCGCCGTCGTCATCGGCGGCTGGGGCAGCATTGCCGGCGCGGTGATCGGCGCGCTGATGATCTCGATCTTCCAAGTCGTGGTTTCGGCCTATGTCTCGTACGCGGTCGCCACCGGACTGCTCTATGTTAGTCTGCTGCTGATTTTCTTCTTCCGCCCGCAGGGTATCTTCGGCGAGCTTGTTCAGCGCCGAGTTTGAACCAGTGCGGCCGACACTGGAGCGCGGAGGCGTTGGCTTTGGCGTCCTGGTTGCTTGCCGGTATCCGGCTTCCGCTCTTGCTCGGCGCCGCGGCACTGATCGCCTATGCGGTGTTTTTTGCCAGCCCTTACGATTTGCGCGTGCTGACGCTTTGCGGAATCTACGCGCTTCTCGTTCTCGGTTTTCAATTCATCTTCGGCCATGCCGGCGCGGTCTCGCTCGCCCAGGCGACCTTCTTCGGCATCGGCGGTTACGTGACCGGAATCCTGGCGGCACGATACGGCTTGCCGTTTCTGGTGACGTTTCCGTTGTCGATCGCCGGCCCGGCGCTTCTCGCCGTGATCGTCGGCGTCCCGGTCCTTAAACTTGAGGAGCATTATTTTTCCCTCGCCACGCTCGGCATCGGGCTTGTGGTGTTGCTGCTTGCCATCCAGTGGAGCGATGTGACCGGCGGCACCAATGGTCTCGCCGGGATTCCGGCGATCGAGATTGCCGGCTTTACCGTGGCCGACCGCCGTTCGGTGTTGTGGTTCGTGTGGGGCGTCCTGGCTCTCGCTTGCCTGCTCGCGCATCAGGTGACGCGTGGGCTGCACGGACAGGCCTATCACCTGATGCGAGAGAACCGCGAAGCCGCGGCGTCGCTGGGCTTGAACGTCGCCGAGTTGCGCTTCAGCGCCTTTGTGCTGAGCGCCGCCTATGGCGGCGCCGCCGGCGCGCTGATGGCGCACGTGATCCATGTCGTGTCGCCGGAGAATCTCGATCTCACGCTGATGGTGACGTGCCTGACCATGGCGGTGATCGGCGGCCGCACCCGCATCGCCGGCGCCATCCTCGGCGCAACGCTAATCGTGTATCTGCGCGAATGGTTTCGGGTGCTGGAAAATTACTACATGATCGCCTACGGCACCGTCGCGCTCGCCGTCTTGATCGCAGCACCCTATGGCCTTGTCGGCGCGCTCGAGCGGCTGCGGGTGTTTTTGTTCGGACGAAGCAGTGCGAAACCGCCGGTCGTGACAACCGGCGCGCTGCCCGCCGCCTCGCGCCGGAGCTCGGTCGCCGCGCCAGCGCCGGAGCGCCTGTTGGCTGTCGACGATGTTGCCCTTGCCTTCGGCGGCGTAACCGCGCTCGACGGCGTCAGCCTCGCATGCCGGCAAGGCGAGATCGTCGGACTGATCGGGCCGAATGGGTCCGGCAAGACAACGTTGTTGAATGTCATGTCGGGCCTTTATTCCTGCCAAGCCGGACGCGTCACATTCCTGGCGCACGACATCACGGCTGCACCGGCCTATGCGATCGCGCGTCTGGGCCTGGCGCGCACCTTCCAGCACATTCATTTGGTTGACGAGCTTTCGGTGCTCGACAACATCGCCGTGGCGCGAGCCGGCATGGATGGCGGCGGACTGCTGCGCGCAATCGGCACGTTTGGGCGCGACCATCGCCTTGACGCGGCGCGCCGGATCGCATGGGCGGCCGCTGATCGGTTGGGCATCGCCGCATTTGCCATGGAGCCATGCGGCAGCCTGCCTTACGGCACGCGCCGGCGCGTCGAGGTGGCCCGTGCGCTCGCGACCGGCCCGCGCGTCATCCTGCTTGACGAGCCGGCGGCCGGCCTCAACGAGCAGGAGCAGATCGACCTTGCCGAACGCATTCGCAGTTTCGGCGCCGACGGCATGACGGTGCTCGTGGTCGAGCACAATCTCGTGTTTCTGGCCGCGCTCGCGCAACGCCTGATCTGCCTCGATCGCGGCAAGGTAATCGCATCCGGTCTGCCCGAGGCGGTGCGGCGCGAGCCGGCCGTGATCGAGGCTTATCTGGAACTCGATGCCGACGTTCCCGAACTCGCACTGACGGAGCCGCCATGAGCGGGTTCGCATGACCGAGCTTCTGCAAATCGAAAACTTGACCGTGGCCTATGGTCAGGTCTTGGCGCTCAAGGGCGTCACGCTCACGGTCGGCGCCGGCGAAGCGGTGGCGCTGGTCGGCGCCAACGGCGCCGGCAAATCCACGCTGTTCAAGTCAATCGTCGGCTTCCTGCGGCCGCGCAGCGGCCGGCTGTCGTTTCTCGGACGCGACATGACCGGCGTTAGTCCCGAGCGCCGGGCCCGGTTGGGGCTCGGCTACGCGCCCGAAGGCCGCCGGGTATTTCCCGGCCTGACGGTGCGGGAAAATCTCGAGGTCGCGGTGTTCGGCAGCAAAGCAGAGCGGGCGCATCGTCTCGATCAGGCGTTCGCGCTGTTTCCACAACTGGCCGAGCGCCAGGCCCAATTGGGCTGGCAATTGTCGGGAGGCCAGCAACAAATGCTGGCAATCGGGCGGGCGCTGATGGGTCAACCGCAACTGCTTTTACTCGACGAGCCCTCGCTCGGTTTGTCGCCGAAGCTCGCCGACGAGGTTCTCGCCGCCGTCCGCGCAATCGTGCGGCGCGGCACTGCGGTCCTCCTCGCCGAGCAGAATGTCAGGAAGGCGCTGGCTTGCTGCGACCGCGCTTACGTCCTCGAAACCGGCAAGGTCGCGTTATCGGGGGCGAGCGCGGCGCTGCGCGGTACCGAAGAAATCAGGAAGGCCTTTCTGGGCGCATAGTTCATGATCCGATCAAGTTGAATTGGATCGTGGTCGAGATTGCGGTCACGACATCAAGGGGAAAGACATGTACGAAACCCAATTCATGCGCCGTGTTCTGGAGCTCTCGGCGCAGGGCATGAACAACGGTCACGGCGGCCCGTTCGGTTGCGTGATCGTCAAGGACGGCGACATTGTCGCCGAAGCGCATAATGAAGTTTTGTCCAGCAACGATCCGACCGCGCACGCCGAGCTGCTTGCCGTGCGTCGCGCCAGCGCCAAGTTGAAGACCTTCAACCTCGCAGGATGCGAGCTTTACACCAATGGCGCCCCCTGCTGCATGTGTATGTCGAGCATGCTGTGGGGCCGGATCGACCGCGCCTATTATGTTCTGTCGATGGACGATTCCCGCGCCATTGGCCTGGGTGATGACGAGTTTTACGCCGAGCTGGCAAGACCGCTCGACCGCCGCCAAATCATCCCCGTGATCGAGGAGCCCGAACTGCGGCAGGAGGCACGGGCCGTCTATGATCTGTGGGCCGCCAAGCCGGACAAAATTCAATTTTAGCTTCAAGATTGCGTGAGCTTTGAGTTCGCCAGGCCGTTCGGACGTTCGGCCGAACAGCAAATAACGCCGGGCCGCAGGCGCGCCTTGACCCCTAAGTGCAGGTTGCGTAGCGTCCCCTAAAACCAGCGCCCAAAAGCCCCTAAGACACAAAGGGTTCTCACAAACTCGCTACGGCGGGCACGCTCATCGTTCACCAAGGAGAAACTGACATGAAGATCACGCGACGTTCGTTCGGGCTGGCGGCCGCCGGCGCCGCACTAGCTCCGGCTTTGCCGGCCGCGGCGAAAGAGCCGCCCGCGGGCATGCAGGCGCCCGGCATCTATCGTCTGAAAGTTGGCGCCTATGAAGTCACCGTACTCAACGATGGCTCGGCGGCCTTGCCGACCAAATACTTCTCGGGCGACGCCGACGGCGCGGTAAAATTGCTGCAAAATGCTTTCGCACCCTCGACCGAGGTGGCTCCGACCACGTTCAACGCCTGGCTGATCAATACCGGCGACAAGCTCATCCTGGTGGACACTGGCTATTCCAACGCCATCGGCCCAAAGGCCGGCCACCTGCCGAAAACGCTTGCCGCCGCCGGCGTAAATCCCTCCGACATCGACGCCGTCGTCATCACTCACGTCCATCCGGATCACTGCCTCGGTTTGCTGACCCCCGACAAGCAAATCGCATTCCCGAACGCGACGGTGCACGTCAATGGCGATGAGTATGTGTGGTGGCTGGAAGGCGACGTGAAAATCCCCGAAGGCAAGCCGTTCTTCAAGGATCTGTTCGAGGGCGGTCGCGCGGCTTTTAAGCCCTATATCGAGGCCAAGAAGGTGCAGACCTTCAAGGACGGGGCCGAGCTCGCCCCCGGTGTCGTCGCGGTGTTGGCCGCGGGCCACACTGTCGGCCACACCATGGTGCGCATCGCTCCGAGTGGTGGCGACCAATTGCTGCTCTGGACCGACATCGTTCACAGCACGGCGCTGCAATTCCCCGAGCCGGAGCGCGCGATCGCTTTCGATTTCGACCCGCCGAAGGCGATCGCGACCCGCAAGAAAGTGATGGATATGGTTGCGACCGACCGGATGCTGATCGCCGGCACCCATATCGGTTTCCCGGGCGTCGGCCACGTCGCCAAGGCCGGCACGGGCTATGCGTTCGTGCCGCTATCGTGGAACGCCAGCCTCTAACGCACTACGCTTCTAACGGACGCCGGCGCGGTGGCGATCTTTCGCTGCTGCGCCGGTTGACCTAAAAACTGACGCGACAAGAATAAGCGGTGCGCGGGCGCCGCAGGGAGGATCACGATGCAACGCTTGTGGCTCATTGGGCTCACGACGCTGCTCGTCGCCGCGAGCGGCATCGCCAAGGCGCAGATTTCCGACGATGTCGTGAAAATCGGCGTGCTCACCGACATGTCGGGCCCTTCATCGGCCGCCGACGGCCCAGGCTCCGTCGCCGCCGCACAGATGGCGATCGACGATTTCGGCGGCACGGTTCTCGGCAAGCCGATCCAGCTGATATCCGCCGACCATCAGATCAAGCCCGACATCGCCGTCGGCATCGCCCGGCAATGGTATGACCGCGATCAGGTCGACCTGATCGTCGACGTGCCGGTCTCGGCGGTCGGCCTGGCAGTGCAAAGCGTCGCCAACGAACGAAAGCGGCTGTTGATCGTGCATTCGACCGGCACCGCCGACTTCCACGGCAAGTTCTGTAATCCTTACGCCCTGCAATGGGTGTTCGACACCCACGCGCTCGCGGTCGGCACGGCGCAGGAAGTCACCAAGCGCGGCGGCAACACCTGGTTCTTCCTCACCGCCGATTACGCCTTCGGCCATGCGCTCGAGCGCGACGCCTCCGCGGTCATCGTAGCGAATGGCGGCAAGGTCCTCGGCTCGGTCAGGCACCCGTTCGCCACGCCCGACCTGTCGTCGTTCATTCTCCAGGCGCAGGCCTCGAAGGCGAAAATCATCGGCATCGCGTCCGGCCCGCCCGACAACATCAACGCCATCAAGCTCGGCGGCGAGTTCGGCATCTTCCAGGGCGGCCAGCAGATGGCCGGTCTATTGGTGCTGATCACCGACATCCACGCGCTCGGGCTCAAAGCCGCGCAGGGGCTGGTCCTGACCACGTCATTCTATTGGGACATGGATCAGGAGACCCGCGAATGGTCGCGGCGCTTCTTTGCCAAGATGAACCAGATGCCGTCGATGTGGCAGGCCGGCGTCTATTCTTCGGTCATGACTTATCTCAATGCCGTCAAGGCGGCCGGCACCGACGATCCGCTCAAGGTCACCGCCAAGATGCGCGAAGCGCCGATCAACGATTTCTTCGCCCGCAACGGCAAGCTGCGCGAGGACGGGCTGATGGTGCACGATCTGATCCTGGTGCAGGTCAAGAAGCCGGAAGACTCGAAGTTTCCCTGGGACTATTACGATATCCTCACGCACATTCCGGGCGATCAGGCGTTCGGCCCGCCCAATCCGGCTTGCCCGTTGGTCAAGCAGTGAGATCGTAGTTCGTAGGGCGGGTTAGCCGAAGCCGTAACCCGCCGTGTGGGCACACACCGCCAAACGGCGGATTACGCTGCGCTAATCCACCCTACCGGATTACGTGATCTGCAGCTGCGCCGCATGAACCCGCCGCGCCTTGCGCCAGCGAATGTAACGCAGCGTCGCGCGCTCGGTGGCCGTCTTGCACGACGACGCAAAGCCGAACAGCAACAAAACCGCCCACAGCATCCAGCTGGCGAGATCAAGCGCGCTGACCGTCAGCAATATGGCGCCGCGGCCGAGGAGCTTGATGATAGCGCGGGTCTTGCCGCCCTTGGCGGCCGAGAGCCGCGCCAAGAGCGACACGTCGCGCGGCTCCTGCGCGATCTGCAAGCTGTCGAGGGCCGCTTGCGTGCCGGCTTTGCTCTCGATCCGGCCGACATCGCTGACCAGTTCGGTGAGGCCTCCGGCCTTCTCGACCTTGACCGCTTCGCGCGCCACGCGTACCGCCAGGACCGGATTGATCCGGCCGGTGCGGCGCGCCACCTTGGCCAGCGTCAAGCCGATCCGTTCCGGCGCGCCAAGACCGAGCGAGGCATAGGTGCCGGCGGTGATGGCAATGCCGACGCCGGCCAGACCGAATATCCAAGGATCCGCCGGCTCGCCGAGCAAATAACGTTTGCCCTCGCGCGCGGCGTCGCGAATGTCGCCGAACACAAAGAGATCGCCGACTGCGGTGCCGGCAAGGCTCGCGATGTCGGTCGGCTCGCCGGTCCACAAGCCTTGCACAAACCGTCCGGCCGTGTGCGACGCCGTTGCCGCCTTGGTCTGCGCATCCTTCACCGAGGCGATGAGAGCTGGATCAATTTGCACACTGCGGTCGGCAGCCAGATCGAGAAAGCTTTGCGCGAGATCGAGATCGCCGGCCGTTACGGCTGCGCGGATTTCGCGCTCGGCGACGCCTTGGCTGAAAACGCGGTCCAGCCTCAGATCGCTGATCGCGACCGGATCGCCGGCGGCGGCATAGCGCTGCGCTTCGTCGACGGCATTGCCGCCGGCCAGCAAGGCCGCGCAGCCGAGGACCGCGGCGCACAACAGCGCAAATGCCGGATGGCATATTTGCCGGACGATGAGCCTTAAGCCCCTCATGAAAAATCCTCTGCGTCCGCACCTTGACTCAAACTGCCGACGATTTGCGGCTTTTTGACATTAGCTGGGTAGAAAGTCGCTAGGAATCCAGAGGCGCCGCCGCTATGGTGCGGCGCGATCAAACGGATTCCGGCAGTATGGCTGATACCATCGTCCCGCATTTCCACAATGACCTCGGCGTTGCGGTCATCGAGATCGGCGCCAGGGAATTTATGTGCGTCGGCGCCTTGCCGCCGTTCGATCACCCGCATGTCTATTGCGACATGGGCGACGACGTCGAGCACGTCTGCCCCTATTGCTCGACGCTCTATCGCCATGACCCGACGCTCAAGCCGCACGCGGCGCGGCCGGCGGAATGCGAATTGCCCGACAACGTCCTCTGAATTTTCGGCGGGAGGACGCGCTCTGACGTCCCCGCGCACCGTTATCGTCGCCGGCGCGGGGATCGGCGGCCTGACTGCGGCACTCGCGCTCGCCCAAAACGGCTTTCGGGTCGTGGTGCTGGAACAGGCCGAGCGTCTTGAGGAAACCGGCGCCGGCATCCAGCTCTCACCAAACGCCGCCCGCATCCTGATCGATCTCGGTCTCGAAGACCGGCTACGCCCGCTGGCCACCGCGCCTGTCGCGCTGCGGGTGCTGCGCGCCGAAAGCGGCCGCGAGATCGTGCGCGTGCCGCTCGCCGACGCCGAGCAGCGCTACGGCGCGCCCTATTGGGTGACCCATCGCGGCGACCTCCAAGCGGCGCTGGCGGCGGTCGCGTCCCGGCAGCGCGGCATCAGCATCAAGCTCGGCCAGCGCGCCGAAGATTTCGTCGGCCATGCCAACGGCATAACCGTGATGACGCGCGGCCAAGGCGGCGCGATCGAGGAGCATGGCGTGGCGTTCCTGGCCGCCGATGGTCTGTGGTCGCAAGCGCGCAAGCGCCTCGGTCACGTCGACCCGCCGCGTTTCGCCCGCCGCACCGCTTGGCGCGGCCTGGTCCCGGCGCGCCTGGTCGCTCCGGAATTTCGTGAACCGCTGATCTATCTGTGGCTCGGGCGTGACGCTCACTTCGTACACTACCCGGTCAAGGGCGGCTCCGTTATCAATCTCGTCGTCATCACGGCTGACAGCTGGCAAGCGCCGGGTTGGAGCGAGCCGGCAAGCCGCGCCGAACTGGTGCCGCGCCTCGCCGTCGAAGCCTGGGCGCCACCGGCGCGCGCACTGGCTGGCTTGCCGGAGGCGTGGCTCAAATGGGCGCTTTATGATCGGCGGCCGATCCGGCGCTGGACGCAGGGCCCGATGGCGCTGTTGGGCGACGCGGCGCACCCGATGCTGCCGTTCCTTGCTCAAGGCGCCGCCATGGCGATCGAAGACGCGGCGGTGGCGGCGCAATGCCTGGCGCGGGCGCCGGATCATGCTGCCCAGGCGTTGCGGACTTATTGTGCCATGCGGCGGGGGCGCACACGAAAAGTGCAGCGGCTGGCCGCCCAGAACGGCACGCTCTACCACTTTGCCGGCGTCGCCGCCTGGCTGCGGGACACGGGCATGGGGGTGATCGGCGGCCAGCGCCTCCTGGCGCATTACGACTGGATTTACGACTGGCGGCCGCCAGCGCGCTGACCCGCCGGAACATTTGATCCATGGATGGGTTCAACTTGCAGAAACCCCTTTAGGTACGGGGATTGCTGGAAAGGAGTGCCCTTCCATGTGCGACTACAGCCTCCATCTTGTCGCTTCACGCCCGGCCGCGGTCGGCGACACCCTGATCGCGACGGATTTCTCCAGATCGATCACCCGCGGCTTCGCCGCCGCCGGCGATCCCGATACCGCCGTCTGCCTGCTCCCCGGCACCGAGCTGGCATTTGACGATAATGTTACTTACGACCGCGCCTTCAGCCTGTTCGGCAAAGCGCGCATCGCTCACAAAGTCGCCCGCTTCCGCCAGATCAACATGGACGATCCCAACGTCCACCACGACGCGCTCGAATTTCCCGGCGGCCTGATCGTCCTGGTGACGCGGCTGACACCGGGCCAGCGCGCAACCGTGTTGCAGATGCCGGCAACCGCGCGGACGCACGACCACGACGCGCTGGACGCGGACGCTGCGCAAGAGCGCGAGCTGATTGACGGCGACTAAGCGGACTATTTTCGTAAGTTTATTAAAGCGGCGGAGTTGCGCGCTCCGCCGCAGCTATCCTTGGTTTTGTTATCGGCTAGGTGCGTTCCCGCACCACGCTCGCGATGAGAAGGGCGATCGCTTGCGAGACGCTGACCGTAAAAATTCCCGCATGCTTGTCCGATCGCCAGCGCTCATACCCGCCCTCGAAGTGCGGCGCGGGGGACGCATTAGTCGCGAGCAGTTGGTCAACCGATTCGGCCAATGCGGCGCGATCAAACGGAACATGATCGACCGTGGTCAATGCGATGGCATTCGACCCGGACGACGGCATTGGCACGTCAACCAGACTAACATGAACGGCGATCTTATTATCTTTCCATGGTTCAACGCGCCCAATAACCACTTTCGCGGTGGTTGGCGTCGGTGACTTGATTGACCATTTCTGGCCGGGTGCTAATTCGGGTGTTGGAACGGCGGCAGGCACCGCCGATTTAATCAGAGCAGCAACGAGAGCGCCAGCTATTGAGAACGGAAACAGGCGGCGCCTAATCATTAAAGCGTGCCCTCGTTGCAAACCCAAAGTGGCGCGCTCGGAGAGATTCGAACTCCCGACCCTCAGATTCGAAGCCTGAAAATAAGCTGTGAAGCGGGCTAACGCCCGCTCACGTTTCCACTTGATACCCCCAGAAAATCCGCTAAATATGCGGCTTATCGTGAGCCGAACGTAGCGGCTATTAGTTGACGTTACTAGACTTAGTTCATAGCCCGCTGTTAGCCCGACTGCCTCAGAGGGGGATCATCATGGCCAAAGCAAAGCGCAAGCAGCGCCGGGAGGAACTCGCTGACGACGCTGTCGCCGCACTCCCGAGGAAAGCCAAACGGCGTTTCGAGCCGGACCCATCCACGCTCGGGTTGTTCATCCGCGTCCCGCCGGCCACCTCGAAGAGCCCGAACGTTTACGTGGTCGCCGCCCGCGACCCGCACGGCAAGCAGATCTGGAAGACGATCGGCGGCGCCGGCGAGGTCACTCTCGAGCAGGCCCGCGCGAAAGCGAAAACGTACCGCCAGCGGATCTCGAAGGGCCTGGCTGCCGAGGAACCGGAAAAGCCGAAGCCCGAGTCCTATGCGGCGGTGGCGGAGGCCTGGCTCAAGCGATACGCCGCCAAGAATGGTCTGCGATCGAGGGCCGAGGCCGAGCGGCTGCTGAGGAACTTCGTGCTGCCGGTCTGGGGCGATCAAGAGTTCGAGAGCATCGGTCGCCGCGACGTGACCGCGCTCCTCGACGGCATCGAGGACAGCACCGGCGCATGGAACGCCGACCACGTGCTCTCGACCATCCGCCAGATCGCGAACTGGCATCAGACCCGCGTGGATGACTACAGGAGCCCGTTCGTCAAAGGGATGCAGCGCACCACCAAAGAAGCCCGCACGCGCAACAGGAAACTGGAGAGCGACGAGCTCCAGAAAGTCTGGCGGGCGGCGGAACACGCCGGCGTGTTCGGCGCATTCGTCCAGGTTCTTTTGCTCACCGCGCAGCGCCGCAGCAAAGTTGCCGGCATGCGATGGAAGGACATCTCGGACGGCGTCTGGACGATCCCGTCGGAGGCCCGCGAGAAAGACAACGCGCGCAAGCTGAAGCTGCCGGAGATGGCCCTCGCGATCATCAGGGCGCAGCCGCGCTTCGACAGCTGCCTCTACGTTTTCGCCGCCAGCCGCCAGGGCAAGGACGGGACCAAGACAGGTCCGATCAACGGCTTCAACAAGAGAAAAGCTCAGTTTGACAAAGCCTGCGGCGTGACCGGCTGGACGCTTCACGACCTGAGGCGGACCAGCAGGTCGCTGATGTCGGATACCGAGATCAAGCGCCACGTGAGCGAGCGCGTGCTCGGCCACTCGATCAAGGGCATAGAGGCCACCTACGATAAGCACGACTATTTCCAGCAGAAGGCCGACGCCCTCGAGATTCTCGCTGCCAAGATCCGCTCGATCGTCAATCCGCCAGCCGGCAACATCGTGCCGCTGCGCGAAACGGTGGCCATATCATGATTGACGTCGCCGAGGTCGACTTGATCGTTGAGGAGATCGTCAACCACCTGCGGCAGCTCAAGGTGAGCGAGACCGAGGCCGCCGCAGAAATACGGCGCTGCATCGAAGCGATCGACCAAACGTACTGTTTTAACGCGGACATCGCGCCGGGGGCGACCCGCTCCAAGCATGAGAGATTCTTTAAGTCGCTCACGCAGATGATCGAGGACTACGAAACATTGCCGGCGGGCAGCAAGGTCGACCTGATGCACTTCGCGCCCCCGTATCGGACGTGGCCGCCTCAGGATCCCACGTACATGGTGGACGCACTCTTGCCGTACCTGAAGCACTTGGCCACCGTCGCCGGCAGCCCACAGTTCACGTCGAAGGACGGATCGTCCGTTAAGTACATGCAGACCCGAGATAAGGCCGCCAAGACTGCGGCCGCCGGTTGGGCCCACAAGTTGATGGAGCGGCGTCCATCCGACAACCCGCGGCCACTATAGGTGGGCCTTACGAGGCGATCGCGAGCCTCATGTACAAGGCAGTCTCCGGGATAGACGTCAACATGAAGGAGTGGTGCAGACGGGAACGCAAGCGCCAGAGCGACCACCAAAAGAAGCACGACGAAATCCTTCGCGAGCTTCGCGAGCATCCCATCGACGAGTAACGGGTCGGGTTTTTTTCAGACTTCGATTTTTTCCTGGCTTATCGGCGCGCTCAAACTGGCTCACATCGGCAAACAATAGCCGATGGAGAGCGCGATGCCCCCAGTTCCTGCGGAGCACACAACCCCCTACCCGCCCCATGCCACCGGCCTCCCTGTTTATTGCCGCTACCGCGACCTGGTCGAAGCCGGCATCACCGGCAACTGGCCCCACCTTCTGCGCCTGATCGAAGATGAAGGATTTCCCGCCGGCGTCATGCTGAGCGCGAACATCCGCGCATGGGACATAGCCAAGGTCCGCAAGTGGTTGGCGACCAGGCCCACGGCCCGCAAGGTCGCGCCGCCGAGGAAAGAGCGCGGCGTCGAAGCAAACGCGACCTAAATCAAAAACCCCGGCTCAGCAGGGGGCTGGCCGGGATTTTTTTGGCTACGGCGCTGCCACACGCCGGACAGAAGGAAATACGACTAAGTGCGCGCTTCAACTGGCCGCTCAGGCCGTTCTTGTCAAGCCGACGTTTCGGCCGCCGTCTACGATGGCTCCACGCACGTCGGCGCAGTGGTTGAGCGAGCCGACGGCGCCGGCTTCGACGCGATCGACGTGGACGGCAAATATCTCGGCACATTTTCGAGCCGCGCTGCCGCGAGCCGCGCCATTCCGCCGGCCGGGGCGGCGTCATGACCGGCGCCATGACCAAGGGCGAGCGCGAAGATCTGCAGCTTCTCATTCGCCAGCGCGAGAAAGTCCTGAAGTCCGCGGCGAGGCAACGCTCGACGGAGCTGCTGGCCGACTTCGAAAACCAGATGGGCCAAGAGTTCGCGTTCGATCAGGATCATGTCTGGAAGGCAGCCACCGAGATTGCCGAACGCGAAGTTCAGAAGGCCCAAAAAGTGGTCGCCGCCCGCTGCCGCGACCTTGGCATCCCCGACCGCTTCGCACCGTCCCTCAGCCTGGGGTGGCGCGCCCGCGGCTACGACAATGCGGTCGCCAAGCGCCGGGCCGAGCTGCGCCGGATGGCCGAGACGCGCATTGAATGCGATCGAAAGCAAAGGCCATCACCGAAATCGAAATGGGCTGCCTCAAAGCGCAAGAGACACATCGCCATTGCCGGCCTCACGTCCGACGCCGCGCGCCAGTTCATCGAGGCGCTGCCGGGGGATCAAACACGTTGATGCCGGCTTTATCCTTCGCGGAGATCGCGGGCGAGGCCGAGCCGCCGGTCGCCGAGCAGCTCATCAGCTCGAACGCGCTGCGCCAGCGTCGCTTTCGCGAACGGCACAAGAAGCTGCGTGACACCGCATCGAAAACGGACGCGACGGATGTAACGCCATTCGCCCGCGTAACGCCTGATGAGCATTACGGTAACGCCGATGACACCCAAGACGATGCCGATGACGAGACCGACGGCACATGAGAGCGGACACAGGCAACGCGCCCGCTGGCGCCCGATTTTTGATCGCAGCAATCATTGGGTTGCCACCGCCGAGCTGGGTGCTGATGGCCAGTCAGTTGGCACGTCACCATCGGCAGCACATCGGTTCGGTGCGCCGTCGCCAACCTATGAGGCGGCCGCGGAGTTGGTTGAGCGGGTTAGTCGCGGCGATGGGGGGGATTGAATGACCTCGGCCGCGTTTGATGAGGAGGCGCTGAGACTGGCGGGGGCCGTTCGGATCGAAGACGAGCTGCGCAGCATGCTGGCATCACACTCCGCGGCCGAACTCAGCGTGAGGGACCGTGTCCGAAGTGCGGTGGGAAGGACCGGTTCTCGATCAACATCAGGGACCAGGTCTGGAACTGCAGGCAATGCAAATCCAAGAAGGACAAGGGCGACGTCATCGGTTTGGTTCAATGGCTCGACGGCGACGATTTTGCGACCGCCGTGAGCAAGCTGGGGCCGGCGACCGACCAAGCCTGTATGCCAGGGGCCGCTCGGGCCGGAGCCGCCCCCACCAGAGCCCGGCGATCATGGCGCCGAAGCTCGCCGGCGCGCGCGGCCGCGCAACGTCACCAGGGGATCACCAAAACCTACGATTATCGCGATGCTGATGGCGCTCGTCCATTTATCAGGTCTGCCGCCAGGAGTGGATTGAGGACGGCAAGCGCAAGAAGACATTCCTGCAGCGGGCGGCCTTACGGCCCCGTCGTCGACGGCAAGCCGCAAAGCTGGATCTGGGGTTTATCTGAGGGCACGTATCTGCGCGGTTCTAATGGCGACTACTACGCCGCCACCGAGGAACGCCTGAAGCGATGGAAAGGGTGCCGAACACATCGAGGTCGAAGAGTGTCCGCCCATTCTGGTACCGGTTGCCCGAGCTGCGCGAGGAAGATGGTGCAGGACGATCGCCGGGCATCATTCTATCTCGAGGAGGGCGAGAAGAACGTTTGACACGCTGGTGGCCTGGAGCTGCATCGCCACCACGAACTCGGGCGGCGCCGGCAACTGGCGGCCCGAACATGCCGAGGAGCTACGCGGCGCCGATGTGGTCGTGGTCGAGCATAACGACGAAAGCGGCCGCCAGCGCACGCAAACGATTGTGGTGCGTCGTTGCAGGATATCGCGAAGCGTGTGCGCGTGCTGCGCTGGGCCGCAGTACTGGTCCGGATGTACGGACGGCGGCGACGTCACAGATTGGGTGCGACAAGGCCGGCGGCACCGCCGAGAAAGTTCTTCGAGGGAGCGTGCGGGACAAGCTTCCTGACTGGAAAGCCGCCGGACAATCCGTCGGGATGGTACCTTCTACGGCACCGCCGCGCAGACCCAACCGCGCTGGATAATCAAGGGCATCATCCCGGAGAGCGGCGTCGGCATCTTCGCGGGCCAGTGGGGCGTCTACAAAACGACCGTGGCGCTCGACCTCTCGGTGTCGGTGATGACCGGCCTCCCGTTCGCCGGCCGCTACAAGGTCAAACGCGCCGGCGCTGGGGTCGCGTACTTCGCCCTCGAAGGCGCGGGCCAAATCGGCGCCCGGCTCTCCGCCATTGCCCGGCACCGCGAACATCACCAGGCCAGTGCTGTTCGCCTGGCGCGACAACTGCCCGCCGCTGACGACCGACAACGCCGCGGAGGACATTTGCAAGTTGCTGCGGCAGGCCGAAATCGAGCAGCGCTACCAGATGCCGCTCGCCCTTATCATCGTTGACACCATGATTGCCGCCGCAGCCTACGCGGGCACCGGGGACGACAATGACAGCGCCGCGACCCAGAAGGTCATGACCACGCTGGCGAACGCTTCCCCCCAGACTGGAGCGTTTGTGATGGGCATCGACCACTTCAAAAAGATCGTCGACACCGGCACCCGCGGCTCCTCCGCGAAAGAGGGCGGCGCCGACACCGTCCTCGCCGCGCTCGCCGATCGGGACCTCGCCGGCACCGTCAAGAACAGCCGGCTCGCCGTGCGCAAGCAGCGGGATGGTATCTCGGGCCTCGAAATCCCCCTCACCGCACAGACCGTCGAGACCGGCAGGGACGAGGACAACTACCTGATAACGGCAGTCGTCATAGACTGGAGCACACCGCAGCAGCCAGCGGCGGCCTCGACAGGGCCGAAATGGTCCAAGGCTTTGCAGCTGTTGCGCCGCGTGATGATGACCATCCTCGCCGACGCCGGGCAAGACCGGCAGCCGTTCGACGACCTCACGGTCCGCGCCGTCGACGTCGAGCTGTCCGGCAGGAGTTCTATCGGCAGCACCCCGCCACCGGGACTGAACAGCAGAAAGCCGAGACGCGACGGAAAGCATTCGGCCGGGCACTGCGCGACGCCCAAGCGTCCAACCTCATCGCCAGCCGCGAAATCGATGGCGTGCAACTGGTCTGGTTCGTCGCCAAAACCCGATGCATGATGATGATGCCGTCCGGGACGCTCCGGACGAACCGCGTCAGGGCGGGACAGGCGGGACATGCCTACGGCATTTGTCCCGTCCCGTCCCGCTACCCCCGCTCGCCAACCCGGGACACGGCGGGACAATGTCCCGGTATGTCCCGCTTGTCCCGCTGCTCGGCGGCCGTGTCTCAAAGAGCGTCCGGGTTTCACCGAACTCAGGCGGCAATCCGCAGCAAAAAGTTGCGGCTGCTGGCCGCGTCTGGCGTTTGTTTGATTTGTCGCCGGCGGCGGTCGCCGTGGGCCGGAACTCCTGATTTATAATCTGATGCTCCACGTGGACGGAATTGCTGCAGCGCAGCGACTTGTTGGCCGCTCTTTCGATCGTGGTTGCGCTTCGGGCTAACGCTAGGCTACAAACGTCACGTTTGCGAGGTGAGAGGGACCGTGTTCGAAAAGCGCGCGCAGACGAACGCAA
>CAWDZD010000002.1:0-21406 GCA_963806465.1 uncultured Alphaproteobacteria bacterium
TCCTAATTTGCTTTGGCCGGCACATGCTCGCGAGCTCTGACAATCGAAGCGAGTAGCGATTCATCCGAATGGCTTTAAGCGTTTGTGGGTTTTCCGAAACGAAACAGGCTCTTGCTAGCTCCTTGTTGCCGCTCTACGCGCGTGCACGGCTGGGAATCGGGAGACCGATCAAGGCAGCCGACCAAATGGAGTTGTAATAGGTCTCCATGATCTGCTCGATGCCGGGATGGCAGCAGCCGTCGAGCACGATTCCCAAGCCTCCGGCATTGAGATAGGCGTCGTGGCTATTGGAAATGCCGTTAATCGCGCCGGCGGGCGCGTACTCATAAATCGAGGTTAGTCAGCAGCGGCCGTCTGCATTGACGACGCATGCAAGCCGTCTGTCTTCGAGCTTTAAACGCGCTAATATCATGCCGGTTAATCCTGGCAGGAGACCCGCGTGACGGAGCTTTCGGGCTACGTGTTCTCCCCGTTGCGGGAGGGCGACTTCACCCTCTACCGGGGTCCTGCAACGGCATGGCGCCGATCCTGCTTGTCGTCGCGGAAGACGCCTCGCCCTGGTCCTTCAAACGGCTCGAACACGAATATGCGCTGAAGGGCGAACTTGATGTTACCTGCGCTGCAAGGCGGTGGCACTATCCCGGTACAACGACCGCTTGGCGTTGGTGCTTGAGGATCCCGGCGGCGAGCCGCTCGGTCAGCTGCTTGGGCGACCGCTGGAAGTATCGGAATTCCTCCACATTGCGATCCCGCTCGCGAGTGCGCTCCGCTGTCTGCATGAGCGAGGTCTCATCCACAAGGACATCAAGCCCGCGAATGTTCTGGTGGACATCGTGAGCGGCGGCGTCTGGCTTACCGGCTTCGGCATTGCCTCCCGTCTACCACGCGAGCGTCAGGGCCCTGACCCGCCTGAGGTGATCGCCGGCACGCTCGCCTACATGGCGCCGGAGCAGACCGGCCGTATGAACCGGTCGATCGATTCCCGAAGCGATCTCTACTCACTCGGCGTTACTTTCTACGAGATGCTCACGGGTGCTCTGCCCTTCGCCGCCGCCGATCCAATGGAATGGGTGCACTGCCATATTGCCAGGCAGGCTGACCCGCCTGATAAGCGGGCGAAGGACATTCCCAAGGTGCTTTCGTCAATCGTGATGAAGCTCCTCGTAAAGAACGCCGAGGAACGCTACCAGACCACAGCGGGCGTCGAGGCCGATCTGCGGCGGTGCCTGGCGGAATGGGAGTCGGATGGGCGCATCGACCCGTTCCTGCTCGGCGCTCAGGACGCGTCGGACCGGTTGCTGATCCCGGAGAAGCTGTACGGGCGGGAGCGTGAGATCGACACCCTGCTCGCTGCCTTTGACCGTGTTGTGGCACAAGGTGCCGCCGAGCTCGTACTTGTGTCCGGATACTCCGGCATCGGCAAATCCTCGGTCGTGAACGAGTTGCACAAGGTGCTCGTCCCGCCGCGGGGCCTGTTCGCGTCCGGCAAGTTCGATCAGTATAAGCGCGACGTCCCGTACGCCACCTTGGCGCAAGCCTTTCAAAACCTTGTCCACCTGCTATTGGGAAAGAGCGAAGCGGAGCTTGGACTGTGGCGGGAGGCGTTTCGGCAGGCCTTAGGCCCGAACGGCGCGCTTATCATTAATCTCGTCCCTGAGCTCGAGTTCATCATCGGAAAACAGCCGCCAGTCGCGGACCTCTCCCCTCTGGAGACGCAGAAACGATTTCAGACAGTAGTCCGGAAATTCATCTCTGTGTTCGCGCGGCCGGAACACCCGCTTGCGCTGTTCCTTGACGATCTTCAATGGCTCGACGCGGCCACGCTTGACGTCCTTGCACACCTCGTCACCCATCCGGAGGTGCGGCATCTGTTGCTGGTCGGCGCCTACCGCGACAATGAGGTGCATCCGTCTGGCCCGCTCATGCGGACACTCGATGAGATCCGAAAATCCAAAGCAAAAGTTTGCGACGTCGTACTCGCGCCTCTGACGCTCCGCGATGTCGAGCACTTGATTGGCGATTCCTTTCACTGCGCGCTTGATCACGCTCGCTGCCTGGCGCAATTGGTGCAGGAAAAGACTGCGGGCAACCCTTTCTTCGTGATCCAATTCATCTTAGCGCTGGTTGAGGACCAACTCATCGCGTTCGATCGAAGCAGTGCGGCTTGGAACTGGGACCTTGCACGCATCAGGCCCAAGGGCTTCACCGACAACGTGGTCGACCTCATGGTCGGCAAGCTGAGCCGCCTGCCGGACAGGACCCAGGACGTTTTTAAACTGTTCGCTTGCCTGGGAAATACCGCTGAGATTGCCACCCTGGCCATGGTTCGAGGCGAACCAGAGGTGGCGATCGATTCCCATCTGCAGGAAGCCGTCCGCGTCGGGCTCGTCTTGCGGCTAGACCGAAACTACACGTTTCTGCACGACCGCGTTCAGGAAGCGGCCTATTCGCTCATCCCTGTCGACCAGCGCGCCATCCTTCATCTGCGGATCGGCCGCTGCCTGGTCGCGGCGATGAGCAAGGAGAAACTCACCGACCAGATTTTCGGCGTCGTCAACCAGTTCAGCCGGGGTGCCGTTCTCATCTCCGATCAAGACGAGAGAGAGCTGGCGGCGGATCTCAATTTTCGTGCCGGAAGAAAGGCCAAGGCGTCGACTGCCTACGCCTCGGCAGTCAATTATTTCAGCGCGGGTATGGCGCTACTTGGACCGTCGGACTGGGCGACGCGCTACGACTTGGTCTTCGGTCTTATGCTCGAGCGCGCCGAGTGTTCATTACTCTCTAGCCAGCTAAGCGAAACCGAAAGGCTCATTACGGAGTTGCTTCCGAGAGCGGCTTCGACGGTCGACAGAGCAGCCGTCTATCGGCTGAAAATCGAGTTGCATGTTGTAAAGTCGGAAAATCCGAAGGCCGTGGAAGCCGGACTCGAATGCCTGCGCCTGTTCGATATCGATATGCCCGCTCACCCAGTCGACACGAGGTCCACGCCGAGTACGAGAGGATCTGGCACAACTTGGCGATCAACCGATCGAAAGCCTTCGTAAAGACCTGAGTGGCGAGAAACGGAAGATCATCGCTTTTGGTATCGCCAGTGCACTTGGCGGATTCGTGGGCGGCGTTTTGCTCCTAAATACCGGGGAGGCAACCTTTCGTGCGTTGGTGCCCTATCTGATTCTTCTTGCTGCGGTACTTCTGCTTATAGAGGAGCCCATCCATCGATGGCATGAGCGAAGTATCGTCCATAGCGGACCGCGACACATGAACAGCCCAAGGCGAGAATTCCGATATTTCTGGCTTCGGTGTACGGCGGCTATTTCGGAGGCGGACTGGCTACTATTGTACTCGCGGTGCTTGCGCTGGAGGTTCACGAATCCATCACAAAGCTGAATGCTTTGAAACAAATGATCTCGCTATGCGCAAATGTCGCTGCCGCAGCTCTTTTCTTGTTTTCGAACAAGGTGATCTGGTCGGCGGCGATCGTGATGGCCGTTGGGGCGTCGGGGGGAGTTATCAGAGGATTCGCGGCAGACAGGATTAGGCCTTCTGTGCTGCGCGGTACTGTCGTGGTATTTGCGGTGGCAATCGCCATTGTATATTTTGTTCAATAGAACGGCCATCCGGCACTGACGTTGCCGGTGCGTGACCTTCAAGATGATCGTCGGTGTACGGACAGTGCGATCAACCGCGATGCCAATGTCGACAGCTTTCGGGCAACTGGATTTAAGACACGACCGAAGAACCAACACTCAGGAGGCGTTACATGTCAAGGATCAGATCGTTGGCGGCTCTGTTAGTGGCCGGTCTTTTCATCAGCTTTGGTCAAACGTACTTTGCAGGTAGTGCCGATGCGCAGAGCGACCAGGCACTTCGCGTCGACGTTCCCGTCAAATTAGATAAAGCAAATGTTGTATTCGACATTGGGCACCTGGTGCTCAACGGCGATATGCCCTTTTTCCTTGGAGACATGGATTTACTCGCCAGCGATCTCAGCAACTGGAATGTCAAAGGTGAAATTATTGCCGTCTTTCACGGGGACGCTGCCTATCTCGTGTAAACGACACTTCGTATGACGCCAATCGTCGCGTTCAAACCGGTCATCCAATTCAAACTGGAATGCAGACGGAAAGCCGATCAGCCAGGTTCCATGAGCAGGGCATACAGATCGAATTATGCGGCGCCACGGCCGCAGCGAACCATTGGACGAATAAAGACCTCCTTCCCGGAGTAAAGATCAACACAATGCGATGGTTAGGGTCACGGAGTTGGAGCAGAAGGGGTCCACACTGATTTACGAATAAGCCGATTATCCCTCGTCGGCCCTTGCACACGAGAGAAAAATGGTCCCGAGTGAAAAGGAGCTCATCCGTGAAATATTTGCTGCTTTCCGCGCTGTTTACCAGCTTAATTTTGCCGGGGGCCGCAATGTCCGCGCCTGACGCTCCGCCGCCAGCCGGAGTTATCATCGGGAAAGAGGGGGGAATCGTCAACATACCGAGCAATCACTCCGTCGATGGGACGATGGAGAGACTACAAGAACATTCTGCGATCCAAGGAAATTACCTGTTTGCGCTCATCGACCACAGCGGAGAAGCGGCAAAGGTGGGAATGAAAATGCCTCCCACGAAGCTACTCATCTTCGGCAATCCGAAAGGCGGCACGCCTCTGATGCTGGCCGCTCCGAGTATTGCTCTGGACCTACCGCTGAAGAATTTGGTTTGGGAGGACGCTCAGGGCAAGGTTTGGCTCTCGTACAATAGCCCTGAGTACTTAAAGGAGCGGCATGGCCTGCCGCCGGACCTACTGCCAAATATTGCTGTCGAAGCAACATTGGCTGCCAAGGCCGGAGAGTAGCTCTCATTACTTCAACGGCGTGGGATTCGGCCGGGAGGTACATCATTTACTGCGATCGAGCGCCGGGCCCAGGGGCTCACAGCGGTGGAAGCGCTGACGTGGGGGCCGGACGTATGGCCGGCGCGCGCCAAAGGGACATCGAGATGTGACCATTTCGATGTCGCGGTCGGCTTTGGCGGGACATAAGAAAATCATGACAGAGGCTCCGATACGTGGACAATAACATCCGTAGGCGGATTGATCGGAGTACGACGGCCTGAAGCAGCCTTTGCCGCAAGAGGTTGGTTCAATAGCGAAGCTTTTCGGCGATTAACGAAAGAAAAGATACCTCTACACCGACGTGCCGTGGTGATACGGAGCAGCTCGCATGAAGGCGCAAGCCGGGCTGACACCTGGGACATTTGGCCCAGTCTCAATGTCGCTCGTCTTGTTTTGGGGGAGCGTTTCTTTTTAATGGTGACACTGCGGCCGACAATCGCGACTCGCAACAAGCAAACGCTCAGGATCAAAACCCAGGTGCCGCCCCAGATACTCAACCCCCCCAAGAATCTGTTTCAGTTGAGGTACGAATATTTGACGGCGCCGGGCAGCGGAAGCACCCGGGCTCGATCGGCACCGTTACCACCGACCAAATCAGACTGCGGCTGGATCACCGAATAGACTTATCCCAACAGTCTCTGTTGGTGTTACGGGGCGATTTTCGGGTAGCCGCAAAGATCCGATCACTGCCAGCAACCCCAACGGGAATTACCAGTATGGGTTAGGTGACACAGATATTCAGGCTATTTACGCCTATAATTTCAATGGTCGTTGGGAAGCTGGCTTTGGTTCCCGTCTTGTCGCCCCCACCGGCGAGACAACCCAGGCTCAGGAAAATGGCAAGTCATGCCTATCGCAGGTTTCCGCTACAGGCGATCCGAAATTAATTCCGACAGTTATTTCGAGCCCTATGCACGGTACGACGTCAGCGTCGCCGGCGATCCTACAAAACGAAACATCAGCAATTTGCAACTCGCGCCTTTGTTTAAGCTCTCGCGCTCCCAGACACTTGGTTAGTCTGATTCTATCCGAGCAACGACATTCGGGTGAATTTCGGCGACCCAGTCACCGGCCAGAGCGGACGGCTTTTTCTTCCCTTCGACGCAAGGGTCGGACGCAAACTGAATGACCACACTGCCCTCTCCTTCGAGGTCGGCGTGCCAATCATCAAGGGCTATCCTGTCTATAACTTCAAAGCAAAATCAAACTAAATAGAACCTTCTGACGCCAACAAGTCCATTGCTTCGAAAATATCGCTTTTCAGCTATCGGATATTGCGGCGCGGGCAATCTGGGCAATGACGGAATGTCGACCTTCGAGATCGAGCCGACGCTCGCTCTGAACAGGCTCTCGCTTGCGTGTACGCTCTCGGCGGCTGTGCTGTTTCAACCAATTATTATGGGGCCACCGCGAGTGAGAATAAGCCCCGATGGGAGCAAAGCACGAGACCGAAGTCGAGATCTCGCCCACAATTAAAAGCGAGTGGCAAATTTATTAGGTGAAAACAATGCGTGAAGAAGAGTTGGTAGCTAATTTCGAGCAAGTTCGTGCCAAAGCCTGTGCGATGGACGATGACCTTGCCTTAAAGTGGTTGCACGTAAGCCCGGCCGGCAAAGAGGGGAGGCCGGTGAGCGCTAGGTTTTGTGATTGTGTGGCTAGTCCTGCTCGTCAGCAGTGGAGTTTTCGCTGCTTACCTCCTACTTCATTATGTTCTGTTCCTCCTGGCGTCACACCCCAAGGACGCGGCTGGCATGGTCATGAACTCAACCAATTCGAACGGCGCCAGCTGATCGAATGGCAGCCTAAGAAAGAAGACTTTCTCAAGCACGATGACGAGCATCGTACCTACGATGACGTGTGGTGCTCCGTCGGTTTGTTGAACAGCGCCGAAGGTGTCACACCCTCGCCGCTTGCCCCATAGCATCTTCATCTCTCGTACAGTTGCGTACTGCCGTATGGACCGGCGATACTCACGCGCCACGGCCATTATCGGAAGTCGCAGCCCGCCATTCATTTAACCGTGATTGTGATCTTCCTCGAAATGACAGGAGGATTAAACAGGTAATGCCTGGCATCGCCGAGCACTAGCTGGAGTGTGTGCTTGCCCGGGAGCAATTCAATACGTGCCTCAGTCTGGCCCACGCCGAAATGAAGATGGGTCTTGTCCTGTGGAATAGGCTCGTTTGGATCGAGGGGTTCATCTACATCAATTAGCAAGTGGTGGTGGCCGCTGTTAGGAGCGTTGCTGCCCGCTTGCGTGACGCCCATGTTGCGGAGACCAAACCGACACCAGAACGCACCTTTGAGCGTCGCACCATCAGGAGGCCAGATAATATAAAGAAAGGCGTCGGCAGGTGCTGGAGTTCGCTGAGAAAACGCGGCAATCGGCAGCACAGTGAGAACGACAGCGGCAAAGATTGCTTGCGTATTTTTCATAGATCTCCTCTCCTTCTATAAAGAGTGTGCAACACGGAATCCGTGCGTCGGATAGCGCACGCCGGTATCGTACTGATCACGGCTAGAGGGTCGAACATAACTCGGATCGTTCTTCCAGGATCCCGAGCGCATGACATGCGACGGGCAGTCGTTATCAACCCGCGGCGATCCATCCGAAGGTGCGCCTTGATAATTCTTATGCCAACAATCGGCCACCCATTGATGGATATTGCCGCCCATATCATAAAGGCCGAAAGGGTTCGGTTTGAAACTGCCGACCTTCAGGGGTTGCGAGGCGTCGTAGGGTTGATTGCATCCTTTACAATTGGCCATGTCCGCATGAAGCTGATCGCCCCACCAAAATTTAGTTCTGGTGCCGCCACGCGCGGCATACTCCCATTCGGCTTCGCTCGGAAGCCGAAACGGCATTTGGGTGACCTTGGAGAGCCACTCCACAAATTGTTGTGCATCAACCCAGCTTAGATTTGCGACCGGAGCATCATCCTTGCCCGTCGGCACATAAGTACAGCTCTTTGCCGCAACGCATGTGTTCCACTCACGGACCGTGATGGGGAATTTGCTGATCGCTAAGGGCTTGATCGTGACGCGGTGCATCGGCTTTTCGGAAGGATCATCCTCGCTCCCCATAGCGAATGTACCCCCTGGGATTGACACCATTTCGGGTATCAGTTGCGCCTCGATCGGGGCTATCGCCGGCGTTGGCGACGAACTGTCTTTGGGTGCCGGAGCAGGTACCGACGAGCCTTCGTTTGGCGTCTCTACCGGGACGGGTGCCGGAGCAGGTACCGGCTGCGGGTTCTTGGCTGTTCCCCTGGCGATCCCGGTCTTTGCGAGGTCCCTGCAAGTGTCGGCGCTTGATTGGCGATTTGCCTTTGTAGGAGCAAGAGGTACCATCCGCCAAGAATGGCAATCACGCTCACAATAAAAACAGCAAGCAGTGCCACAGGCCAACGCGTCCTTCTTGCCTGGCTTAGTGCCGCAGGGTCCGGCAGCACGCGATAGACAGTTACCGGATCGGTAATGTTCTTGACTTGGCGGTCGCCCAGCGATTGATACGCGCACACCAATTTATTCTTGATCTGCTCGTAGACCCCTCCTGAGATAAAGAGGTCTCCCGGAGTCGCAATTCCCTCAAGGCGCGCCGCAATGTTGACGCCATCGCCAAAAACGCCATCAGGTTCGACAATTACGTCGCCGAGATGAACACCAATACGATATAGTATCCACTGCTCGCGTGGCAGCGACGCGTTGCGTGCCACCATGCTTTGATGGATGACGATAGCGCAACGGACGGATTCGACCGGGCTGTCGAACATCGCCAAAAAGCCGTCACCTGCATAACTGATTAGCTTCCCTTGGTGCTCTGTGATGCTTGGCTCGATAAGTTCACGCCGCTGCCGCATCACGCGTGCGTACGTTCCCTCCTCATCGAGTTGCATAAGGCGGCTATACCCAGAGATATCAGCAGCGAGGATTGCCGCAATCCGTCGCACGGGTCCTTCAGGCGGTGGAAACCATCTTTGCCACCGCGTATCGGATGAATTTGACCGCGCTTTCCGTCGGCGTCGCTCATTGGGTAATGTACCTGCAGCGACGATCTGCGTCCTGGCTGAAAGAATGCGTCCGCTTTAACGTGATGACAAGTGTCAAATCGCGGCTATTTCAAGCAGAGTAATGCTAGCTCGGGATTGGCAACTCGCTGAGCATTACAGGTTGGCTGGGCGGAACCGTTCGAAAAGCCGGCACAGCGCTAAGCAGCCTCTCACTGCGGGCACTGTGCGTCCGAATCCAGTGGAGCGCACTATCGGCATTTTAGTAAAGGTCTTACTTCGGCATAATGCAGGGCGCAAACGAAGGTACGTTACAAGGCAGGGAGGATGGGCGCTATGCTCCTTTCAGTTCTCAGTCTGAACTCTACTTTTTGTCGTCTTGATAATCGGCGGTCTTGCCGCCGCTTCGGGAGAGACCGCCGCTCCGCCGAATGCCTCTGTCTATATCATTAGCCCGAAGGACGGGCTAGAACTCGTCACCAATCCTTTTCATAGGGTGCAGTTTAGTCTCTACTCGCATGGGATTCGCGCCGGCCGGCGTTGAAACGCCAGATACGGGTCACCACCATCTGCTGATCGATGCAAATGAACCATTGGACGCGAATGAGCCTGATCCCCACAGGACAAGACACATCTTCATTTCGGTGCCGGACAAACTGAGGCGCTTATTCAATTGCCTCCGGGTAAACACACACTTCAGCTAGTGTTGGGGGACTGGTCGCATCTTCCGTTCCATCCGCCCATCATGTCGGACGTCATTACTATCACTGTGAAATGATCGTACCTCACGACGCTTTATTGACGACCGTGTTTCCGTATGCGAGTCGCTCGCGAATATGGAATTGGCCGCTCGCGCACTGTTTGAACGCTACGCGGCGGCGGCGCGAATCTTCCTTCGGAAATCGACTCTGCCGGCGGATTCCCTGGAATGTCGCTAAGCGGTATTTCGCGCAAGTGTATCTCGGGGCACCGCTTATACATGTCAACTACGGTCGTCCACTCTTGCTCCCTGTTCAAATTGAATTATCACAAGATAATCCGCGCCCTCGATCTTTTCGTCGTGCCAGATCTCGCGGCTCTGCGAACCCCCGCAATTGAGGTACATGGTATTCACGTGCGATTTAGGATGACCGGAACTCAAGACCTTCACTACGCGGCAAACAGCAAATTCGCGATTTACGACGTTCGAAAGAACATTTTGAAAGTTCTCCTTGCAGTCTCGGGCTGCTGCCCAAACGCCTTGATATTCCTCAGGACAGTATGGCAGCGATCGCCGGTGTTACTAAGCCGAAGGCGACAAGAGCTGCTAGCCCGATAGTCTGCATAACTTGAACATCCCCTTGGTTGTTTGCGCAGCAAACAGCCCAGCGCGGTCGATAGTTTAGCCGACGTCGCTAGGGGCGCGCAGTTAAACGCGCCCGTAGTTCGCTGGCGGTTGCCTGGCGCCCGCCCAATCGCTCTCGCAAGCGATCACAGCAGGACTGATATGATAAAGCCGCGGCATGAGCTCTTAAAGTATCATACGCTGCCTGTTCAACCACTGGGCAGGTCGAGCAATCACCGATGTCGCAGTTGGGTCATTCGCGACCGGGTTGAGCCAACAGCAAGTCCGGCCATGTCCGCTATTCCGCCGAAAGCGGAAGTAATTTCAGATCATTTAGCGGCCCCACTAAGGGGTTGATGAGAACTCAGCGATCGACTTCCTCTGCAATCTTTTTCTCGATCTCTGCGACCAGCTGGTCGCCATACTCGCCGAACGCCTGGGCCGACGACCTTGATCATGAACTCATGCTCGCCGGATGCCGCGATGCGAGCTTCCCAATCGCAATCGGCATGGTGTGCAGACCTCGCGGCCACTGTTCTTCCTGGCGTCGGTCGGTCGCGCGCGCCCGGCGCTCCGTCGGATCATCCTCGGCCAAGGCTGAAGCTTCGCTTTGGCTTCCCGAGCCCCAGATTGATCAGATCGCCGGCACGCTGATGATGGTCAGGTCGCCGAGGGTATGGAACTGCTCGCGATTGGCCTTGACATCCTCGACCCAGGCCTCGACGGCCTCGAGGCTGGAAACTCGTGAACGACCAGGCGATTGGCGTTGGGCGGCTCGCCGAGGTGGACCCTGAGCTGATCGCCGTGGCCCAGGGCGATGCGCTTGCCGCCGTGGCGCTCCCCCATCCTCATGATCTTGGGTACGATCTCGCGGTGGTGGGTCTCCGTGTCGTCGACGGTGGTGTGAATGATCACATAGACGGTCATGCTCGTTGCCTTCTACTTGGTGTCTGCGACGCCCTCGACCACGATCTGTCTGAACTCGGCGATCTTCTTGGCCTAGACTTTAGCCGCTTGGCCATGGCCTCGGCAGTCTCCCGCACAGGATCGTCGGCCCAGCCGTTTGCTCTACGCCAGGCGAAACACCAAGCCGCCATTCCATAGGCGGTCGCAAATTCCCGATCGGCTTCAATCGCATTATAGAAATGTCGGAGCGCCTCGTTGATCGATTCCCTCGTCTGCTTGTGAAAGAACGCCATCCCACGCAAGAAATGGTCGTACGCGTCCAATCGCTCAGTCGGTTTGCGCTTGGCTCGCTCGATCTCCGCCTGTTCGAGCTTCGGCGCAATCGACCCGACGACGCTTGCGGCCACCCGGTCCTGCAAATCGAAGATATCTGCGATAGACCCACCAAATCGCTCTGCCCATAGATGCGCGCCGGTCGCGGCGTCGACGAGCTGAGCGGTAATGCGAATTTGCCGTCCGGCCTTTCGGACACTGCCCTCGAGCACGTACCGCACGCCAGCCGCGCCGCCGAATGCACGGTTACAGCCTGGAGGTTTGCGGACGAATTCGTAAGCTGGAAAACCGAGTTCCGCAGGCCCGGAATTCCATCACCGCTACCGGTGTGCTTCGCCCTGATTGGCAGGCGTACTATCAAATGAGATGCGCAAGTGATAGCCAACAGGCAACAGCAGCACGTGGAAGCGATCCTCGATGTAACCCCAGATGCCCTTGGGCAAGAATAGCGAAAAGACTAGCGCGGTGAATCCAAGAACGATCAGGTACCAGACGCCCGCGGCCGAAAACCAAGTTTCGATGAGAAAGAAGATGATGGCACCGAGGATCGGCCCTTCGAAGCGCCCGATTCCGCCGACCAGCACCATGAAGATCATGTAGGCGCTCCACTGAATACCGAAGAAGCTGCGCGGTTGGAACGTCGTAAAGGTCGCAAGCCACAGCGCGCCAGCGAGGGCGCACCCGATCGCGGCAATCACGAAAATGATGCGCTTGGCAAACAGCACTTTTACGCCGACCGACGCGGCGGCTTCTTCGTTATCCCGGATCGCCTGGATCGACGAACCCAGTCGGCCACGCAGCAGTAGAAAGATGACGCCAAGCATGACGGTCATTGATGCGAGCGTCATCCAGTAGGTGTAGTCGCGGCGTACGGCTGAATCGAAAGCGGATAACGCAATCAGGGAGCGGCCGGTATCTCCCTGAATAATCGGGTCCAGATTAACGAGCAGCCGAATAATTTCGGCGATGACCCACATGCCAATGGCGAACTCGCCGGCGCGAAGCCGCTGCACGATCGTCGACATCGGTAGTGCCGAGGCACCAGCCAGCATCGCGGCAAGGATGAGCGCCAGATACGGTTCGACGCCCCATTCGGAAAGCCGGATGGCGAGATACCCGCCGAGTCCAAAGAATGCCTGCTGCCCCGCCGAGATCATCCCGCCGTAGCCGGCCAGCGCGTTCCACATTGCGGCGAGCAATACGTAGATGAAGAGGACCGTCAGCTTGTCGAGCACCGCATCCGACAAGAAGGCGGGACCCGCGAACAGCAACACAAGTGCGATACCGACGATGATCGCGACGCCTATCGAGAGATTGGTCCAGCGTTGTACCAGGATGTTGGAATGACCGGCCACGAAAGCTACCCGAGTTTTGATTTGAGGTAGTTGCGAAAGAACTGCTCGGGCGTGTAGATGCGTCCGACAAGCACCAGGAGAAACACGGCATGCCCGGCCAGCAGGAAGCCTTGCGGATGAAGGTGCGCGCCAAAAGTTTGTGCGACGCCGAGAACGATCCCGCCGAGCAGCGTGCCCCACAGGCTTCCAGTACCGCCGATGACCGCCGCTTCGAATGCGAAAATGAGTTGCAGCGAACCGGCATAAGGATCGAAGTTTGCTCGCAGTCCCAGAAACAGCCCGGCAAGCGCGACCGTGACAAGCGCAATGGAGGCGGCGACCGCGTTAACAAAACGGGAATTAACGCCGACGAGCTCAACCGTGTCTGGATCCTCGGCCGTTGCGCGGATTTGCCGCCCAAGCGGCGTGTAGGTGAGAAATAGTTGCAGGCCGCCCAGCAACAGGATCGCGGCAGCGAACGTCAGTACCGCCAGCTCGCCGACAAAGGCGCCGCCGCCGATATCAAAACTGTCGTAGGAGAGCGAACCCACATAAGGGGCGAGCGAACGAATATCAGCGCCGAAGAGCTCGAACAGCACATTTTCGACGACGATGGCCAATCCAAACGTGCTGAGGATTGGCACCAATTCTCCGGATCGGGCGCTGCGCTCGAGGATGCCGCGTTGCAGAAGCCAGCCGACGGCGCCCATGGCCGGGAGAACGACGATCAAGGACAAAAATGGATCATATTCCAGTCTGTCGGCGATGTACCAAAGCGCGAACGCCGCAACGACTGCGAGGCTTCCGTGCGCAAGATTGATAATCCGCATCACCCCGAACATGAACGAGAGCCCGCAGGCGATCATGGCGTAGTACCCACCAAGCAATACGCCTTCGATGACGGCGCTGACAAAGCTCATGACGCCGTCCCGTTTTGAGCCCGCTTCTGGTGCCCGAAATACGCGTGAGTTATCTGCTCGCGCGTCAGAGTTTTCGCATCGCCCTCGACGACGATGCGCCCCTCCAACATGCAAATGACCCGGTTTGCGACTTTGAGCGCCCGCTTTAGGTCTTGCTCGACAAGCAGAATGGTGGCTCCGGTCGCAATGAGAGATTCAACGGATTTGTAGACCATGTCGACGGCCAACGGAGATAGCCCAAGCGAGACCTCATCGAGCAGCAACAGACGCGGATTGGTCATCAGCGCGCGTCCGATCGCGGTGGCCTGCTGTTCGCCGCCAGAAAGCGTGCCGCAGTACGCCTTGCGTCGCGCCTTGAGCATAGGAAAAGTGTCCATCACGCGGTCGACGGTCCATTCTCCGGGGCGACCGCTGGCGTGCGCGATTTGCAAATTCTCCTCGACCGTCATCGTGGCAAATAGCCGGCGTCCCTCCGGCACCAGCGCAATACCTTGCGCCACCCGCTGGTAGGTCGGCATTCGCGTGATATCCAACCCGTCGAGGTGAATCTGACCGCGTGTCGCCCGATGCGACCCCGCTATCGCGCGCAGGAGGGTGGTCTTGCCAGCGCCGTTGGCGCCGATCAGCGCGACCGTCTCACCCTGATTGACCAGAAAGCTCACCTCGCGGACGGCCTGCAGCAATCCGTGCCGGATATCAAGGCCACTGATTGAAAGCAGACTCATTCGAGGCTTCCACCGAGATAGGCATCGATGACCGTGCGATTGGAGATTACTTCGTTCGGGTTGCCGTCGGCGAGGATGGTGCCTGCGTCCATGCAGACAAGGCGCTCTACGACCTGGAGCAAGACGTGGACAATATGTTCGATCCAGACAACGGCGATGTCGCGCTTGCGCAAGGTCTGGATTGTGTCGACCAGTTCGGAAGCTTCGGCATCGGTCAGACCGCCACCAATCTCGTCCAGCAACAAGACGACCGGATTGGTGGCGACGGCACGTGCCAGTTCCAGGCGCTTCCGGTCCAAGAGCCCGAGCGTTTCGGCGCGCCGATTAGCGACCTGCAGCATGCCGCAAAGCTGCAGCGAGTCGATGCAGCGGTCATAAGCCTGATCGCGCTGAAACCCACCGCCGTTCGCCGCGGCAACGAAAAGGTTTTCGAAGACCGTCATCCCGCCAAAGGGCCGCGGGATTTGATGCGATCGCGCGATCCCTTTGCGACAGCGATCCTCGACCGGAAGGGCGGTAATATCCTGGCCGCGAAACGACACCATGCCAGCGCTCGGCTGATAGGCGCCGGCGAGAATATTGAGGAGAGTTGTCTTACCGGCGCCGTTTGGACCGACGATGCCGACCGCTTCACGCTCGCTGACGACGAAATTTACCTGGTTTAAGACAACGAGCGCATTAAAGCGCTTGTCGACCGATGTCGCCGATAAAACGGCTACCTGCAACTCGGAAGCCACCGCTTTTCAACCCCCTCGACTTGAACCACGGAGCCTGGCCGTTGTGGCGGTCTTCTCGCTTTGGCGCCGGCCCGTTAATCTAAGCGCGGGGCGAATTCGGCGGCAAGTCTCGCATGCAACGGCAACAAGCGCACGCTGAACGCAGTCGCGTTCAGGCGGCCATGTTATACGAGATAAGGTTGCCGCCGAGCGAGTTCTTCTCGGTATCCCCTGGAGCCGACCGGTCAGCGAGGCGTTTGACGCCCATGCCTTTGAGGCCGAAGTTCGCATCGATTTACCCAGCAACCTGTGCAATCTCGACGGCGAGAACTTTTGAAGTATCGCGATTGATCTAAAGGCGATTTGATCAACTGCGCCATCTTAAAGAAGTGCGCCCAGAGGAAAGCGTCCCGCAATTCTTCGCAGGACGTTTCTTTGCGTAAATGTGCTCGGACTGTCGCGGTCCCACTTAATATTGTGGCCAAAGAAGCGCGGCAACGGCGGCCGCGCTTCCTATTCTTCTGAGACCTATTCCGCTATGCGTCGTAGGGAATCAGCTTGTCGGTCACCTTATAGTTCGGATCGGCCGCGTTCTCGGCGACCACCTGCTCCACCTTCCACTTGCTGCCTTTCGGCGCCTTCCGCCACTGCGTGCCAAACAATGGCGTGATAGCGATGACATTTGGCATCGGACCGGTGTTGAAGTCGATCAGACCCACCGTAGTTTCGACCTTCAACTTGCTCAACGTTTTGGCCAGGGCAGCCTTGTCCAACGGGTTGCCGGATATTTGGAGGGCTTGAATGCCCGCGTCGAAAACGGCGTTGCTGGCTCCCAGCTGCTGTGTCACTTGTTTGCCCGACGCCGCCTCGTAGCCGTCCGCAAGTTCCTGGCTGGTGACTTCGAGAACCGGCGACTTGTAGGGCGCTGCCGGGACCCAAGGCGAGGTGGTGGTGAGGTTGTAACCGAGAGCGCCGAGCGCCTCGATTTCGGACGGATTGGTGCCGGATTTCGTGGGGGTAGCAATCTTCGTCGTTTTCGCAAAACCCTGCGCTGCAGCCGCACGCCACAAGGTGGCGAAGTCAGGCGGAAGGACAAGCGCGACAAAAAGGTCAACGCGCTCTTTCTTGAACAGTGCGACCTGCGCGGAGTAGTCGCTGGTCCCGTCTTCGAACGGGCCGGGGTCGACGACGGTGTATCCTTCCTTTTTAAAGGCCTCCGTAAGGAGTGGTCGGACGGCGTTCCCATCGGCGTCGTTCGGAAACATAACTCCGACCTTCTTGTTGTTGGGTACCTGCTTCCATAGCGAGAGGTACAATCCTGCGAACTGAGCGCCCCCAAAGGCGAAGTGGTATGTCCATTTGAACGGCGACGGCTGGCCGGGCTTCCCCCCGCGACCGAAATACCAAGCCTCCCAGGGCATTACAGTCGAAAGGCAAGGCACGCCCGCCGCTTCGCAGGAGTCAGCCACCGGATTCACCACCTCGGGCGTCGAGGTAACGAGCATAAAATCGATCTTATCGTCACTGATGAGGGACTTGGCCAGTTGGCCCGCCCTTGCCGGGTCGGATTGAAAATCCCGATCCAGCAACACGACTTTGTAGGTCTTGTCGCCGACCCGAAGACCCTTATCGAGCGCCTTGCGAACCTGAGCGGTCAGGTATCCATCGCCGACGCCGAAGGTTCCCAGGTTGCCCGTGCGTGGACTTACGAACCCCACCTTTATGATGTTCTCCGAGTCCGCCCACACGCGCCGGCTTGATGCGAACGGCAAAGCTGCGCCGGCGGCTGAGGCTGCAATGAAATTACGGCGCGAAAGGCCGGTCTTGCTTCGCTGCGACTTCTTTTCCGACGTTTTGCTGTCCAACATTTTCTCCTCCCATGCCGCCTGCATTGATGTGGCGGTCGCGTATTTGCAATCAGCTGGCCAATCGCGTCACCGCGGGGCCAGTAAGTCCGAGAGCGGAACCACCTATCAAGGCGGAAACCGTCAGGCTGTGTGGGGCAAAGACGTTTGCGTAGCCCCGAGTCCGACGAAACTTTGAAGGCCTATGAAAACGCATCCCGTATAACCCGCGAGGGCATTCCATTTGATCCTCCCGTATGCACCGTCGGGGATGGGCGGGGCAAAATTGGATTATTTGACTATGTTCGTAATTGAGTAAGCTCAGTTTTGTCAAGATGTCAGCTAGCGCGCGCCCGTCCACCAGACCGTCATCCGCAGCAGCACCAACATTCGAGTGATGGATTTAGGAGGCGCGTCGGGGCGCCAGGCCTTCCACGAACAGAATTAGCTGCCGCTTTAGGAAAACGGTCCCCTTGGCAGGATCGAGATCGTTGGAGGAGAGCCAATGGCGGATCTCAATCTGATAGATAGAAAAAATCACCCACGCGACGAGTTTTGCGTCTTGGGTTAGTCTCGACGCCGGCTCGGTTGTTCTTGTCAAAGCACGCTTCTAGACGCCCGAGAGCCGCTGTGCTCCCGTCCAACGGCACCCGCAGCGTCGCTCCTTCTCCTCTCACTTCCAGAGCATCAGCGATTCGCAATCTTTCGTCGAGAGATCGGTCCACCAGAGCGATTGTTACAGCTTTGTTTTCAGCCAACGCCTTCGCTTCGACCGATCGTGAGCCCGCGACCAGGCGAACGGCATATGCCTTTCCTCGTTCCAGCTTCCATTTTTGTAAGTCAAGAAGCAGCAGCAGACCATCCTGAGCTCGCAAAAACGTTATATCAAGCTCGTCCGTGGAGCGGCTCATCGAGCAACCGTCGAACTTGTCACCTTTGTAAGAGGTAGCAATGGTCCATGACCCCACCGTCACGGTCTGCTCTTCGGCATAACCCAAGGCAGATGCGGCCAACGACCCCGCAAGAGAAAGCGCAATTGGCGTTCCCATCGTTCTCTCCTTAAAAATAGGAGCCGGCACGCTGTGCCGCGAAAGGTTCACTGCATCGGTGTCAACCACTGGGCGCGCGCGCGGCAGCGGAACGTCGCTTGCCTCTTTCATCGCCGCTGACACGCGAGCGGCTGCTGCCGCGGCTTTCTTTGCCACGAGCGCGGCCGTTTCCGCAGGATCGAGCACATCCCATTGGCAAATTCTATAATCGTTACTCCGCTGCATTAGATCGATATGGACATGGTTTTCATGATAAGCATCTGCGCCGTTGCCGAGCACGGTCGAAAAGCGAGCGCACGCGCTGTCCCGTAATCTTTCGCGCAATGACTTAGTGGTGCTGGCATCAGTCAGCTCTATGACTACACCATTCGCAAGTTTGAACGAACGCAAGTCGAGTGCGTTGGCGCGGCCGTGTTCGCTAAGCTTGGCACCACTGATTCCATTGAAGCTGCGGCAGTCAAACGAATCAAGCGTCTCAACACCGCGCAACGACGTGCCAAGCATGCCGATCGTGGGCGTCACATCATCCCAAATCCAGTGCGCGACTGCCTCTGCCATCGAACACCGCAGCGTCACAGCCGGAGAGAAGACCACCCGATGCCTGTCTTGCAGGAGCACTGCAGTAACGTTGACGACGTCGGTTGCTGTGCATTCGCCGGGACCGGTAATCGGCGGTTCTGGCTTGAATTCGGCAACTTCCGCTAGCTGCAGCTGACAAGGCGAACGTTCGGATTCAATCTTTGGCGCTGAGGATCGATCCTCTGAAACGGGAGGGCGCTCCCTTGGCACTGGAATGGTTTCGGCATTTGACGCTAAAGCGATCCCCGTTAGAAAGACGATTGCGCAAAAAAACGTTTTTGGGATGATTTGACGCACGGCGGCGCCTATGCAGGGGCCAAGCATTTAGCCTGGGATCGCGCCCGATTCGGAACTCGTGAAATGGACATAGCTTAGTGATTCTGCGAACAGACTCGGTCGCTCGACCAACGCAGCACATCGCAACCACCGTTTGGATAAGCCGACCCAAACTGCCCTCTGTTCGGGATTGCGAGTGGATTTCGCGATGACCTGGCATTCGACAGCAAAATTCCGGAACCTATCTGCAGACTCCATGGGAAAAAGCCTTCGAAAGGGCCCCTTAATCAACTAAAAACACCAGCCCGATTGAAAAGTTCCATCCGTGTGTCACCGCGGCGCCGAGGGCACTTTTAATTGGAGAAACCTGATTTGCGTGCAGGCGCCTCTAATTCGTTCGCCGATAAATCCAGTTGAATTCGCATCGATCATGGAAATTAGTGGCCAGCAGGTAACATGACCTGAAATACTGAACCGTGCGGATGAGCTGGAAAAACCGACAGCCGACCGCCATGTGACTCGACTATCGAGCGGCAGATAGACAAACCCAGCCCAATGCCATTGGGTTTGGTCGTGAAGAACGCGTCGAACATTCTTTCAGCGTGCTCGGGATTGATCCCCGTCCCAAAATCTTGGACACTTACAAGGATCCAATCCTCGAGATGCTCGGAACGCACACAGAGCATGTGAGGACGATCTGTGATGGAGGCCATAGAGTTGCTTGCGTTCGTGAGGAGGTTCAAAAGCACCTGCTGAAGCTGCACACGATCGGCCTGAACCGGGGGAAGATCGTCGAGAAGCTCTAGCGCGAGCGAAACCCGACGGCTCTTTAGCTCTCCGAGCGAAGTCGAAACAACATCGCAGACAAGTTCATTTATCGCCACCGGCGACCTCGCGCCCGAATCCTTTCTGAACATTGTCCGAATGCTTGTGATGATCTGGGCAGCGCGATGACCCTCGTTGACAACGCGCCCGAACGCCAACCGGGCTTCTTCGAGATTCGGCTCCGGACGATCCAGCCAACGAAGGCCGGCACTGCCGTTCGATACAATCGCTGCTAGCGGCTGGTTGAGTTCGTGCGCGATTGTCGCTGCCATCGCGCCCACTGTGGTTAGTCGTGCAATCCTCCCCAGCTCCGATTGAGCCGCGCGCAACGCATCTTCGGCCGCCCGGCGCGCCGAAATATCGACGGTCACAGCAAGAAACGTTCGCTGATTTGGCCCGCGCTCGCTAACGGTTGAAAAGTACGTGTTGACCGGGAGAGACGTTCCGTCTTTGCGACGGTGTTGTGTTTCGATCTCATACTGAAGACGCACGCCCTCGCGCAATTCGCGTAAAGGAACGCGACATTCGTCGCGCGCCTCATCAATACAGATGTCGAGGAACGATAGCTGCTGCAGTTCTTCGCTCGAGTAACCGAACATCGTCAGAAATGTGGGATTTGCTATAAGGAAACGAAATCCCGAGTTTATCATCGCGACGCCCAATGTTGAACTCTCGAACAGCGAACGCCATTGGTCCTCAATGCTGTCGAAAAGTTTTAGCGACGACGTGCACTCGTCGGCGGGGGCGATCCATTGCAGCGTGGAGGTAAGTTCCATGGACCATCCCCTGTCCACGTGACCCCGGTTAAGTGCTCGTGAAATGAAAATGAGAAAATGGCTCTAAAGTTCCTTTCCCGGTCTCCAGAAAGCGATGCGGTCGAATCAACAGCAGCCTAGGAACTGATCTTTTTGCGTTTTTTCGCGTGGGCGTCGGTCTTCCGCGCACTAATCTTGATGGCACTGCGAGGCGTTCCGTTCCCCATAGCCGTTAAGGAGACGCCCGCCCCCCAGCACATGCCGCAACCGGCGACGGTCGGGCGGTGATCGGAACGAAACCTAGCGACCTGCGTGCCGGCCACTGGAGTGAGTTGGAATACGCCGGGGAAGTCGTGGCACTGAGTTCAGAGTACCACCGCAGACAAGTGATCACACTGACGCAATTGGCACGACAACGCAGGATCGAGAGGCCCTACAGAGCCTATTTCGCCTCGCGGCCGAGCACATATAGCTGGCCGACGATGTGGCGCGGGCTCGGTTAACTCCGCCGAGTAACAACAACAAGTAGGCTGGAACTTACTGTTGGCTCAGCGCTTATCTTCGTGGCGTTACATGGCGGCGGAAACGCGCGTTTGCCGCCGAGTAAAGTATAGCGCGCCCGTAGGGATCCGGCTGGTGCGAACGGATTTTAATGGGCGCGGATTCGCATTTTAGGGACCTTACTTCACGTCACTCTTAAGTTGATTTGCAATTCGGGCAACTCAGGCACTCGGCGAGGACTAAATGCAGGCCGCAGCAAGCGCGCGAACTGCTCGCTCCGGTTTACGGCTGGTTCACTGAGGGCGGACATCTCATGAGGTCCGGAGGGGCCAGTAGCGGCTGTCCGCTCAGTGGACCTGGTACATAACGAACGCGTCCACATAGCGCTGGCCGTTCGTGCAAATCGAGTACCGGTCGGCCGC
>CAWDZD010000003.1:0-134836 GCA_963806465.1 uncultured Alphaproteobacteria bacterium
GCTAATCATCTGTTTCCTCCCTCCCGTTCCAGCAATTGTGACGGACGGTTTTTACGCCGTTCCGTCGTCGCGATGAAACCGCGCGCCGCATGGCTGGTGGCTCGGTGACGAGGAATCATTGTGCCGCTCCGCGCACCACTTGACTAAACACATATCTCGGCGGTTATTTGTCGATCAATAGCCAGCGGGTTATCGATCCCACATGCCGAACGCTCACGATGTGCTGTTCAGAACGCTCGCCGATCCGACCCGGCGAGCGATCTTCGAGCGATTGTGCCGCGAAGGAGAGCAGACAGTCGGGCGTCTGACGGCCCGAGCCGGGGTCTCGCAACCAGCCGTCTCAAAGCATCTTGCGGTCCTGAAGGAGGCCGGGCTGGTGCGCGACCGCCACGAAGGTCGCCAGACCCACTATAGCGCGCAGTTCGGCGCCTTGGCCCCGCTGATCGACTGGACCAGCCAAATGGCCGGCTTCTGGCAAAAACGGTTCGATCACCTCGAAGATCTGCTCAAGAGGATGGACCGATGAGCAAACCCGCAACTGAAACGCTCTGCGTTGTTGTCGAACGGCAGATGCCTTTCCGGCGAAAGGGCAAACGTAAGAAGCCATCAAGCTGTCGTGAGTGCCGACGTCACCCCTCGGCGGGCTATTGCCCGCGATGCGAGCTTTGCAGCCAGCTTGACAGATTACGGTAGTAACGTACGCTCCTAGCGCGATTTGCCGGAAAATCGACGTCCTGATCGGCGAAAAGACCGCGAAAGGACGCAAAAAGGGAGGATATCGACTCGGTTTCGGCCGATCATCAACAATTCACGGGTTCATCGTCGAGCATTGGCGCGAGCCGCCTGGGGCGGCGATCGCGGACATATGCGAACGGCCAGTTCGCAGCCTGGCCGGCGGACGTAGCATCCGCGGCTGCGAGTGGCCGCTACCTGTCACGGCCGGCCAGACAAAACATTTTAGGGAGGAGAAGTAGATGGATCTTCTAGCCAAGCTGAGGCTACGTCCGGCGACCATTGTCGCTGCCGTGGCCGCTGTTGCGGTGGCGGGATTGCTGTTTGCATCCGGCGCCAAGACGGAAGAACTCAAGTCCTACAATTCCACCACGAAAAACTTCTGGCTGCATCCGCCGGACGACTGGTTCATGGGCGATGAGACCAAGGAGCAGAAAGGCACGCACGTAGCCAATACTTTGCCGCCTCCGACTGGCTTCACCGATGACGAGATCAAGGCGACGCTGGCGAGCATCAAGCTGCCGCCGGGCTTTAAGATCGAGCTGTGGGCGAGCGGCTTGGCGGGTCCGCGGCAGATGGCGTGGGGGGACAAGGGCACGCTGTTCGTCGGTTCGTGGTTTGGGACCGGCGGCGCGGTCTATGCGGTAACGGACCAGGGCGGTAAGCGGACTGTCAAGACCGTGATTAAGGGGATGACAGTGCCGACCGGCGTCGCGTTCCGGGACGGTGCGCTTTATGTCGCCGACGTCGACAAGATCTACAAATTCGACAACGCCGAGGCATCCCTCGACAGCATGCCGAAGGGACAAATCGTCTATGACGATCTGCCGCCGTACATTCCGCACGGCTGGAAATATCTGGCGTTCGACAAGGAAGGCTGGCTCTACGTCCCGATCGGACCACCCTGTAACGAGTGCCTGCCGCCGACCTCGACCTCGCAGATCCGGCGTGTCAATCCGGCGAACGGGGCTGCGGAGATCGTCGCGCTCGGCGTCCGCAACAGCGTCGGCGGCGACGTCGATCCGCGCACCGGCGACTACTGGTTCAGCGAAAATGCGCGTGACTGGCTCGGCGACGATCTACCGAGCGACAAGCTCAACCACATCACGAGGATCGGCGAGGACTTCGGCTATCCGTATTGCCACCAGGGTGATACTCCGGATCCGAAATTCGCCATGGGCCACAAGTGCTCGGAGTTTGCACCTCCGGCGCTTAAGCTCGGCGCGCACGTCGCTCCGCTCGGCATGAAGTTCTATACCGGCAATCAATTCCCCGCCGACTATAAGAACAGTATAATTCTCGCCGAGCACGGCTCCTGGAACCGTCATCAGTTCCAGGGCGGCAGGCTGATGCGCATCACCACCGATCCGGATGGCAAGAACGTCAAACAAGTCGAGTTCGCGACCGGCTGGATCGGGGCCGATGGCAAATATCGCGGCCGGCCCAATGACGTGCTGCAGGCGAAGGACGGTTCGCTTCTGGTCGCCGATGATTTCGCCAACGCCATCTACCGGATCAGCTACGCCAAATGATCCGTTAGTGTGATCAAACACTGCGATCGCTCCGCGCTTCGGTTGGGGCGATCGTTCTTGCTCCGCTTCGGGTCCAAGCCGGAACTCCGGCTTGGGCCCGTCGTTTTGGCACCGACATGAAAAAACCTCGTGCGCTGTCACTAGTTTTAGCTACAGGCGCGTTCGTGGTGGCATTCGTGTCCGCGCGGGCGGCGGATATTTCCGCCGGTAAAGCACTGGCAGAAGGCTGCGCTGCGTGCCACGGCGCGGATGGGGTTTCGCAAATCCCGCTGACGCCGTCGCTTGCCGGCCAGCCTGATGAATACGTGCAATGGCAGCTCGTCTATTTTCGCTCAGGTGCGCGTAATAGCGAGGTGATGGGGCCGATAGCCCAAGCGCTCAACAACGACGAGATCCGCAATCTCGGCGCCTATTACGCTTCGTTGCCGCCGCCGAGGCCGTCGATTGTAGCCGATGCGCTCGCGGAAAGCGGCGAGAAGCTCGCCGTGCAGCGCCGCTGCAAGTCGTGTCATGCCGACGATTACAACGGCTTCCGCGCTGCGGCGCGCTTGTCCGGCCAGCGCGAAGATGTGTTGGTCCAGGCTTTGCGCGAATTCAGGTCCGGCAAACGCGTAGGGTCCGGCGTCGCCTCCATGACGGAAGTTGCTTACGGCCTGACCGACGCCGATATGGTGGCGCTGTCGCACTACATGGCGACGCGGCCGTAGCGAGCGCGTTCAACTCCTCGGAGGCGCATCGTATTGGGCGGCGGCGATCGGCGCGCCCCCTTTGTCGTTACGCCGTTAACGACTGCCGCTCCGGCGCGCGCAAGAACGCAATGATGTGGTTGGTTGCGCCGGCGCTCAAAGACAAAGACGTCGAAGATCTCGCCGCCTATTACTCGGCAATTGAGGTGACGGTTTCGTCGCCGCCGAAATAATCGGGTATCGCCGGCGCTGGCAATTCCGGCTCGTCGGCGGTCAGCGGGCGAGCGGGCGCGTCGGCCCATTGCGTCACGGCGTCCAGCGCCAGATAGGTGGCGGCCGCCGAACCGTCGGCCAATATCACCGTGCGCCATGGCCGATAGCCGGTGCCGAAGGCGTTCTCTTCCGGCGCCGGCAACGCGATGTCCTCGGCGATCGGCAATGTCATGGTTGTCGGCCAATCGGGCTCGTTTCGATCCAGCGGCGGCAGGTCGTCGGCGACTTCACGCGCCGGGCCAATGACGATTTCGTGCGGCGGATCGCCGGCGATCTGACGCGGCCCGTCGGCGATGATGTCGTGCGCCTGGTCGGTGGCGACCTCGCGCGGCGGGTCACTGGCAATCTCGTGCCCCGCATCGAAGGCAGCCTGGCGCGGCGGATCGCCGGCGATCTCGTGCGGTGACGGGCTCGCAATCTCGCGCGGCGGGTCGTCGGCAATCTCTACCGGCGGGACGCCGGCAATGTACATCGTGTCGGCGGTTGCGGGCACGACGTGCACAACGCGAAAGCCCGCTCCCTTCAGTCTCTTCAACAGCTCCGGCAACGCGGCGACCGTGGCCGCGTGAATATCGTGAAGCAGCAGAATGCCCCTGCCGCGTGCTTCGAGGCGGCTCATGGCGCGGTTAACGATGTCGGCGGGCTTGATGCGGCGATGCCAATCGTCGGCGACAGTGTCGGAGCTGAAGACGATCAGCGAACGCGCGGCGAGCTCTTCCTCGATGGCGTCGCTGCGATTGAGGCCTGGAATCCGGAAGAACGGCGCCAGATCCTTCGGGTCCCACAGCGCCGCCCCGATATCGGAGATGCCCTGGTCGATTTCGGCGCGCACTTTCTCGATCGGCAACTTTTGCATGCGCGACGGATGGTTGTCGGTGTGCGTGCCAATGGTGTGCCCGTCGTCGTGGATGCGTCGCACCACGGCGGGAAATTCACGTGCCATGCTGCCAACCAGAAAATACGTGGCTTTGACGCATTGCGCCGCAAGTATGTCGAGCACGGGAAGCGAGTAGCGCGGCAGCGGCCCGTCGTCGAAGGTCAGGACGACCTCCTTGTCGGCGAGCGGCAGGCTTTGCGGATATTGCATGATGCCTACGCGCGTGAGTTTTCCGGGCTCAAGCGCGAGAACGCGGCTGGTGCCGAGCGCGTCGGGATTACCGGGACATTCTTCCGCCCAAGCCGGCGCCAACGCGCTCGCGGCTAGGCTTGCGGTTACGCCGAACAAGGCACTCAAGACGACGCCAATCGACGCCCGAAGGCTTGTCATGTCTCACTACGGTAGCCGACTCGCCGCCGGAACCGCCCCTCGGTGTGCACACTAGGGCTTATTGGATTTAATGCAATGTTAACGATGGTTGGGCGCGCCGTTGCAGCTGTTGAAAAGTCCTTCTGCCGTACATCCCGGGTTTTTCCTTACCGTTAATCTGGTCCGCTTAAATGTAGGCCTTCGCGTCGGAATTTAAGGGGCGTTGAGTATGACGGCCGCGGCAGCCCGAAGATGGTGGGCGGCACACCGGCAACGCTCGCCTGCGCCGACGCGCGGCTCCGCCGTCAGCGCTACGACAACCAGCGCGCGCATCGCGTTCTTGCTGCCGTTGTTCGTTGCCGGGGCGATGATGCTGTGCGCGGCAACCGGATTTACCGTCAGCCGCATCACCGAGAGCCGCATCGAAGGCCAGCAACGCGCCGCGCTGCAACGGGCGCTCGACGAATTTCACGCCCAATTCGGGGATTTCGATGCGCCGGACGATGTGCAGCTGCGGACGATCGCGCGGCAGAGCGGCCTCGGCGATCTTCGTTTCGACGCCAATCCGACCGGCGACGGCGGGCGAGCGCTGCAATCACTGCACGACACCCGCGGCCGCATCGTCGGCTGGTTCAGTTGGGTCGGCGACCGCGCTCTTATGAGCGCGGTGGACCGGCTGTGGGGCCTGTTGGCATTGGTGGGCGCCATACTCGGATTGTCGGCGCTTTTGGTGATGCGCGCGGCGCGACAGCTGTTGCGCTCGCTCGACCGCAGCGCCGAAACCGTGCGCAAACTTACCAGTCAGGATCCACTGACCGGATTGCCCAATCACCGGGTGATGCGCGAGCGCCTCGACGCCGCCTTGGCCAAGCGCCGCTCCGGCGTCGTGATCTTCGCGCTGATCGATCTCGACGGCTTTCGCGAGGTCAACGATACGCTCGGACGCGCCGGAGGCGACGCCGTTTTGGTGAGCATTGCCGAACATTTGCAGGCCGGCTTGTTGCCGGGCGCGGTGCTCGGACGTTTCGACGAGGACGAATTCGCCGTCATTGTTTCCAGCGATGATCGGCGCACCGCCGACCGTCTGATCGAATCGCTGCGCGCGGCGCTGTTGCGGCCGATCTTCATGGACCGCATGTGGCAGATTACCGCCAGCATCGGCGTCGCGGCGGCGCCGGAGGACGGCACCAGTGCCGAGGAAATCGCGCGCCGCGCCGGCCTTGCGCTTCGCGCCGCAAAACGCTCAGGCCGCGGCATCGCCCGACAGTTCGAGCCGCAGATCGAGACCGATTACGCCGACCGGCGTTTCCTGTTGCATGAATTGCAATCCGCCATCGCGCTACAGGCGTTCGAGGTCGAGTATCAGCCGATTGTCGCCGCCGAGGGCGGCGCCATGGTCGGCGTCGAAGCGTTATTGCGCTGGACGCATCCGACGCGCGGTCCGATCCCGCCGTCGGTGTTCATCCCGCTCGCCGAGCAGAGCGGCCTGATGTCCCAGCTCGGCGAAATCGTGCTGCGGCGAGCGTTGTCCGACGGCGCCGGCTGGCCGGCATTGTCGGTGGCGGTCAATCTGTCGCCGTTGCAGATCCGCGATCGCTGGCTGGTCGACCTCGTCGCCGCCATCATGGCGGAGACTGGGATTGCCCCGTCGCGCGTCGTGCTCGAAGTGACCGAGGGTGTCCTGATCGACAATCCGCAGGAAGCGCAGGCGCGGCTCGAGGCCTTGCGCGGGCTCGGCGTCAGCCTCGCGCTCGACGACTTCGGCACCGGCTATTCGAGCCTGAACTACCTGCAAAAATTTCCGTTCGACCGGCTCAAGATCGACCGCGCCTTTGTTGCTTCGCTTGGCTCCTCGGGCAATACCGGCGCCATTATCCAGTCGATCGTCACGCTCGGCCACGCGCTCGGCATGAAGGTGCTGGCGGAAGGCGTGGAGACGGACGAGCAGCGGGTGCTGCTGCGGCTTGCCGGCTGCGACGAGATGCAGGGCTATCTGTTCGCCAGGCCGGGCCCGGCCGCGAATATCGACAAGGCTCTGGCTCATCTGACGCGCTTTGCCACCGCCTGACCGGCCGCCGCGACGCTGACAGCGGCGCGACGAGCGGCTATCGTCGGCGCTCAACTGCGCACGGCCGGTTGATCTGCCGAAGGAGCGCGCCATGATTCTCAACAGCCTTCCCGGCCTCGATTTCGGTCTCGGCGGCGACATCAACATGCTGCGCGAAACGGTCGGCTCATTCGCCCAAAGCAATATCGCGCCGCGCGCCGCGGAAATCGATCGTTCGAACCAATTTCCGCGCGAGTTGTGGCCGCAGCTCGGCGCTTTGGGTTTGCTCGGCATTACCGTAGAAGAGGAGTGGGGCGGGTCGGGGCTCGGCTATCTCGCCCATTGCGTCGCCATGGAGGAAATCTCGCGCGCTTCGGCGGCGGTCGGCTTATCCTATGGCGCGCACTCGAACCTCTGCGTCAATCAGCTCAGGCGCAACGCGACCGCAGAGCAGAAGAAGCGCTATCTGCCGAAGCTGATCTCCGGCGAGCATGTCGGCGCGTTGGCGATGTCGGAGCCGAATGCCGGCTCCGACGTGGTGTCGATGCGCACCCGGGCCGACCGACAGGGCGACCGCTATGTGCTCAACGGCTCGAAAATGTGGATCACCAATGGTCCGGTGGCCGAGACGATCGTGGTCTATGCCAAGACCGAGCCGGATGCCGGCGCCCGGGGCATTACCGCTTTCATTGTCGAAAAAAGCTTCAAAGGGTTTTCGACCGCGCAAAAGCTCGACAAGCTCGGCATGCGCGGCTCCGATACCGGCGAGCTGGTATTTGCCGATTGCGAGGTGCCGGCCGAAAACGTGCTTGGCACGGTCGGCAACGGCGTCAACGTCTTGATGTCAGGCCTCGATTATGAGCGCGCGGTTCTGGCGGCGGGGCCGATCGGAGTCATGCAGGCCTGCCTCGACCTGGTCATCCCTTATCTCCATCAGCGCACGCAATTCGGCCAGCCGATCGGCTGTTTTCAGCTGATGCAGGCAAAGCTTGCCGACATGTATGTCGCGCTCAACACGACCAAGGCCTATGTCTATGCGGTGGCGAACGCCTGCGATCGCGGCGAGATCACGCGCGAGGACGCCGCCGGCGCCATTCTCTATGCCGCGGAACGGGCCACCTGGATGGCGCTGGAAACCATCCAGTGCCTGGGCGGCAACGGCTACATCAATGATTACCCGGCCGGCCGCTTGCTGCGCGACGCCAAGCTCTACGAAATCGGCGCCGGCACCAGCGAGATCCGCCGCATGCTGATTGGCCGCGAGATTTTCGAGAAAACGCAGTAAAGGGCCTCACCCCAGGCGCCGGTCGTATTCAAGAACCGCATTGAGCAGCACCTGCGCGCCGGCGGCGCATTCCTCGAAGCTTGTCGATTCCGCTTCGTTGTGAGAAACGCCGCCAAGGCAGGGAACAAAAATCATCGTGGTGGGCGCGACGCGGGCGACATAAGCGGCGTCGTGCCCGGCGCCGGAAATGATGTCGCGTGATTTATAGCCGGCCTTGGCCGTGCCGACGCGCACGCATTCGATCAGCTCCGGGGCGAATTTGACGGCAGGCGAATCCCAGATGCGCGCCTCTTGGTAGGTGAGCTTCAAGGGCGGCAGCAGTTCGGCAAGCGCCGCGCGGAACTTCGATTCCATGACATCGAGAACGTGGTCGTCGGGATGGCGGAAGTCGACGGTGAAGAACACCTCGCCGGGAACGACGTTGCGGCTGTTCGGTTTGTTCTCGACCAAGCCGACGGTGCCGACGGCGTCGGGCGCGTGGTCGCGTGCGATGGCGTCGACCCGCTCGATCAGGCGCGCCGTGCCAAGAAGCGCATTCTGGCGCAGCCGCATCGGCGTCGCGCCGGTATGCGCCGCTTGCCCGGTCACCGTGACCTCGTACCAGCGCATGCCTTGAACGCCTTGGACGACGCCGATCATGCGGTGTTCGTCTTCAAGGATCGGGCCTTGCTCGATATGCAGCTCGAACATGGCGCCGAACTTGCGGGTACCGGCCTTTTCCGGGCCTTGGTACCCGATCCGCTGCAATTCCTCGCCGAACGTTTTGCCGTCGCGGTCGCTCCGCGAATAAGCAAATTCCGCCGTGAAGACGCCGGCAAAAACGCCGGACGCCAGCATCGCGGGTGCGAAACGCGAGCCCTCCTCGTTGGTCCAGTTCACGATCTCGATCGGCGCGTTGGTTTCGTAGCCGGTCTCGTGCAGCGTGCGCATGGCTTCGAGCGCGCCGAGCACGCCAAGCACGCCGTCGAACTTGCCGCCGGTCGGCTGAGTATCGAGGTGCGATCCCATGGCGATTGGCGCCAGCGCGTTATTTTTGCCCGGCCGCCGCGCGAACATAGTGCCGACTTCGTCGACGGCGACCGTGCAGCCGAGCGCCTCGCACCGGGCCTTGAACCAGTCGCGGACCTGACGATCGAAATCACTCAGCGTTAGGCGGCAAATGCCGCCCTTGGGCGTCGCGCCGAACTTCGCCGTCTCCATCAGCGTGTCCCAAAGTCGTTGCGCGTCGATCTGCAGGTTCTGCATGGTTGGGGATTCGCTTCCTGAGCGGAACATGTGACAGCATTTTTGGCGGGTTGCGGCCCGTTCGTCAAAACTTGTTGATCTCGAGTTTACGGCCGCAGCGCAGCAATCAATCGACTTGCCGGCGCCAAACTCCCTAAGATGCGCCCGGACAGGGGAAACAGGCGCCCAGGCTTGACGCCGAAAAGCCTGTCTCGGATTTGATCCAGGGTGGGAGCCGGTTGTGGGAAAATTCACGCTCAACCGCAGCAGAGAAACGCAGTCAAGGGAGACGGCCATGAAAATTTCAGTCTCGCGTCGCAATGTGATTGTCGCAGCATGTCTGATGGGCGTCGCCGCGTCAGGCTCGACTATTTGGGCGGTGTCGTCGGAAGCCGCGCCGCTTTCGTTCAAGGTGCCGCTGACCGGAGCTCAGCAAGTGCCGCCGGTGCAAACCGCCGCCAGCGGCAGCGCCGATCTGAGCTATGACCCGGCAACGCGAATGCTCACCTGGAGCGTCGCCTATAACGGTCTCTCGGGCGCGGCGACCATGGCGCATATCCACGGGCCCGCGGCGGAAGGCAAGAACGGTCCGCCGATAATATGGCTGAGCGAGAAGGGCGCTGCCGTCGCCAATCCGATCACCGGGAGCGCCACGGTCACGCCGGAGCAGGCGCAGCAAATGATGGCCGGCGAGTGGTACATCAACGTGCACACCCAGGCTAATCCGAACGGCGAGATCCGCGGCCAAGTGATGCCGCCCAAGAGCTGAAGAGCAAGAGCTAACAACGCGAAGTACGGCCGGGGCGCGCGCAAGGGAACGCGGCGCGCCCTGGTGCCCAGGTTCTTCAGTGGCCTATGAGGCGACCGGCTTCACTCGGGCATTGGCCTACTCGTGCATTGAGCCAATCGGCCAATGATGGTGTCGAATTACTAACTCATTGAATCCACGGCGAATCAGCTATGTTCACGCAGCCGGGAACGCTGGAGTCAGCGCCATGCTTCGCGTGCGACTGAAAGCCGACGGACGTTTGGTCGAAATCCTGCCCGATGGCAGCGAGCGGCCGATTTCATTTGCCGACGGTCAGCCGGTGCCGCGCGCCAACGGCTCGGATCGTTTCCACGACGCGGCGTATGCGCGCAATGTTCGCGGACGCACCGGGCTGACACAGACCGCGTTTGCCGCCCAGATCGGCGTGCCGGTCGAAACGGTGCGCAACTGGGAGCAGGGCAAGCGTTCGCCGCGCGGTCCGGCGCGCGCCCTTCTCAAAGTCATCGAGCAGGCGCCCGATGCCGCATTCGCCGTGCTCGGCGGCAAGCGCCGGTGACAGCCTCCAGTTCGTCGGCGTAAAGTGCCGGCGTGAACCCAAACACGGCAAGCGTCCCGGCAGTCGAGGCCAAAGGCGCGCGCATCCCGCTGATCGGGCTTGGAACCTGGGATTTGCGTGGGCGCGTATGCGCGCGCGTGGTCGAGCAGGCTTTGCGGCTCGGCTACCGGCACCTCGACACCGCCGAAATGTACGACAACGAGCGCGAGGTCGGCGAAGGGCTGCGGGCGTCCGGCGTCAAGCGCAACGAGGTGTTCGTCACCACCAAAATCTGGCCGTCGCATTTCGCCCCGCGGGAACTCGAGCGCGCGGCGCGCGACTGCCTGGTGCGGCTGCGCTTGAGCGAAGTCGATCTGATGTTGCTGCATTGGCCCAATCCGCAGATCCCGCTTTCGGAAACGCTTGGCGCGCTCGACAAGGTCAAGCGCGACGGCCTCGCCCGCCATATCGGCGTCTCCAACTTTACCGTCCCGCTGCTGGAGCAGGCTTTACAGATCAGCACCGAGCCGCTGGTCTGTAATCAGTTCGAATGCCATCCGTTTCTCGATCAGTCGAAGCTGATCGCGGCTTGCCGACAGCACGGTGTGGCGATCGTCGCCTATAGCCCGATCGCCCAAGGCCGGGTGCGTGGCGACGAGATTCTCACCGCCATCGGCGCGGTCCACAAAAAAACCGCCGCGCAGGTGTCGCTGCGCTTTCTGGTCCAGCAGGACATCGTCGTGATCCCGCGCACCAGCAGGGTCGAGCGGCTTTCGGAGAACGCGGCGATTTTCGATTTCACGCTGAGCGCGCGCGAGATGGCCGACATTGCCGGGCTGGCCCGCCGCGACGGCCGCCTGGTCAATTTTTCCTTCTCTGGCTAGCGAAGTGGATTGAGCGATTCAATCTGAGCCGATTGCTCTCTAGAACTCGACGTCGAGCTCTTCCAATTCGTCCGGCTCGACCTTGGCGGCGGCGACCCACTCCTGCATCAGCGGCATTGCCATAATGGTGCGGCAGTATTGCGCCGACGCCGGATCGAGGGCGACATCATAGGTGATAAAGCGCGTGCATACCGGGGCATACATGGCGTCGGCCGAATTGGGCTTCGCCCCGAACAAATACGGGCCGTTATAGGTCTCGATGCATTCGCGCCAGATCGCGGTGATGCGGTCGATGTCGCCGCGCGCGCCGGCCCAGTGCTTGAAGCCTGGGAAATGCGCCTTAATGTTCATCGGCAATGCCGAGCGCAGATTGCTGAAGCCGGAATGCATCTCGCCGCAAATCGAACGGCAGTGCGCGCGCTGGGCGCGATCGGATGGCAACAGGCCCACCTGCGGATAAAGCTCGTGCAGGTATTGGGCGATCGCCAGCGTGTCCCACACCTTCAGGCCGTCATGAAACAGGCAGGGCACCAGAAACGACGGCGACAACAGCAGCAGCTCGGCGCGGGTCGAGGGATCGTCGGTGCCGACGCGTTGCTCCTCGAAGTCGATACCCGCCATTTTGCACAGCAACCAGCCGCGCAACGACCAGGAGCCATAGTTCTTGCTGGCTATGGTGAGGATGGCCTTGGACATCTTTGGCGTTCCTCGTCAAATAGGGCCGTTTCTTCAAAGACTTGTGGAATCACGCCTGATTCTGATTAACGGCGCGAGTGCGCCTTTTCAATGGCTCCTCAACACGCCCAAGTCCATTTGTCCAAGATGTTCACAATCTTGTCGCAGCGCAACAAAAAATGCACTAGCCTTCCGCGCATTGGGGGTCGAGGGGTTCCGTCGTCAGGCGGAGCTGCGGCGCCCGTGGGTAAGGGATGCTGTACCTCGCCTATCAGACCCATTCCGACATGATGGCTCCGGTCCGGGCGTGGGCGACCCTGGCGCTGGCCGCCGGCGGCTCGCCGCTCCTTGGCGAGAGCAATATCCTGCGCAATCTGACCGCGGCTTATGACCTGATTTCGCGCGCCGGTCTTACCCACACGCGGCCGTCTTTTGGCATCGATCACGTCACGGTCGGCAACCGCGAGGTCGAGGTGCGCGAGGAGGCCGCCGCGCGCACGCCCTTCGGCACGCTGCTGCACTTCAAGAAGGATATCAGCGCGACGCAACCACGCGTATTGGTGGTGGCGCCGCTGTCGGGCCATTTCGCCACGCTGTTGCGCGCGACCGCGCGCACTATGCTTCCGGAACATGACGTCTTCATCACCGACTGGCACAACGCTCGCGACGTGCCGCTGAACGCGGGGCGCTTCGGCATCGATGAATATGTCGACCACCTGATCAAATATCTCGAAGTCTTGGGGCCGGGCTCGCATGTGCTGGCGGTTTGCCAGCCCTGCGTTGCCGTGCTGTCGGCCGCCGCGGTCATGGCGCAGGCCGGCAATCCGGCGCAGCCGCGCAGCATGACTCTGATGGCCGGCCCGATCGACTGCCGCGTCAACCCGACCAAGGTCAACGAGCTTGCCAACAAGCGCGACATTGGCTGGTTCGAGCGGATGCTGACGGCGACCGTGCCGGTCCGCTATCCCGGCGCCTTCCGCCGGGTCTATCCGGGATTCGTTCAGCTTGCCGCGTTCATGACCATGAACATCGAGCGGCACGTGAAGGCGCACAAGGAGCTCTACGAGCATCTCGCCAATGGCGACGTCGAGAAGGCGGCCTCCACCAAGGCGTTTTATGACGAATACTTCGCCGTGCTCGACCTCACCGCCGAGTTCTATCTCGAAACCGTGCGCTACATTTTCCAGGAATACGCGTTGCCGCTCGGCAAGCTCAAATGGCGCGGCGGCACCGTCGATCCCGCCGCGATCCGCCGCACCATGCTGTTGACCGTGGAAGGCGAGCGCGACGATATTTGCGCCGTTGGCCAGACCGTCGCCGCGCACGATCTTTGCAAGAAGCTCCGCCCGTATCTAAAACGCCATCACATGCAAGCCGGCGTCGGCCACTACGGCGTGTTCTCAGGCAAACGCTGGGAAAACCAAGTCTATCCCATCGTCAAAAACGTGATTTTGTCGTGCAATTGACGATGGCGTTGCCGGTACATTGAACCGTCGCGTCACGTCATCCGCCATCGCTTGGAAGTCGCTCACCGCGCGCGAACTAAAACAATATTCGCGCAACGGTCGCCGCAGCGCGAACGCCTCGGCCACGTTCACATCGATGCGGACACCGGGCAGGACCTGGCGGCCGCCGAAGCCGAGCTGCAGATTGGCAAGAACGAGCTTCTGCATATTGCTGCGCAAATCGACCACCATGGGCGCGACGACGATGCCGAGGAGCGCCGCGCGCAGCTGCGTTGCGACATGGTGATACGACCGTGCGAATTGCCGCACGCCGTCGAGCGACAGGTGATCGAGCGCGGTCGGCACGATGACGCCGTCTGACGCCAACAGCACACACACTGCGATCGGGGCGGCGGCCGGCGGCGTGTCGACCAAAATGACATTATAGAGCGGCCGCAGCGGGTCGAGCGCGCGAGCGAGACGGCGAGGATCCTCCTCGCCGACACGGCCGTCGAAATTGCGGTCGGCGGCCAACACGTCGACCCCACGCACGGTGGTGGCGCAGATGAGCGGCGTCAAATCGACCTGCGGCCCGCGAAAGGCTGTGTGGATGCTGCGGGATTGATCGACCGCGCCGACGCCGAGACCAAGCCCGGCATGCCCCTGCGGGTCGGTGTCCGCGACCAGGACGCGATATCCGCGCGCGCCGAGTTCGGCCGCCAGATTGACGGCGACGGTCGATTTGCCGACACCGCCCTTCTTGTTCGCGATCGCGAGCACGGTGGCCTTCACGAAGTGCTCCAGCCTGATTTCTGGGGAAAAACTCCGCAACTGCGCTAAGTACTTATTCGTACTCGACGAATCAGTTTATAAAACTGTCATATTCCGAGAGGGGAAAAGTCAAGGATGGATGCGATGCCTCACCGCATCGCTGCAGCGATGTTGCCGCCGTCGACCGTGGTGACGTCCGCGGTGGTCTTCAACGCCAGCGCCTGGTGCACAAAGGCTTGCGCCACGTCTTCGGCCGTGACCTCGCGGCCGAGCAGATTGCCGCTCATATAGTCCTTCTCACTTAAGCCGCGCGCTTTGGCGCGCGAAGCGATCATCGCTTCGGTCAGCAAGCCCGAACGGATGCGGTCAGCATTGACCGCGTTGGCGCGGATACCATCGGCGCCATAGTCGAGCGCATATTGGCGCATCAGCGCCAGCAACGCCGCTTTGGGGATGCCATAGGGACCGAAATTCGCGCCCGGATTGACCGCCTGCTTGGAGACGTTGAACAACAGGCAGCCGCCGGTGCTCTGCGCCAGCATAATTTCGATCGCGGATCGGGCCACGCGCTGATGGCCGTAAAAGTTCAGCTCGAAGCTTTTGCGCAAGATTTCTTCGTCGACTTCGCCGATGCGGCCCTGCCAGGCGGCGCCGGCGTTGGAGACGACGATGTCGACGCCGCCGAACTGCTCGGCCACTTTATCGAACGCCGCGCCGACCGAGGCGGCATCGGTGACGTCGCATGCAATTGCGAGCGCGTTCGGCCCGATTTTCTTGGCCTGCTCGCCGGCGGCGGCGAGGTTGACGTCCAGCAGGGCGACTTCCGCCCCGGCCGCGGCGAAAGCTTTTGCCGTCGCCATGCCGATGGCTCCAGCGGCGCCGGTGATGACGGCAATTTGTCCGGCCAAAGGTGGCTCGCGGCGTTCGCCGAGTTTTGCCTGCTCGAGCGGCCAATACTCGATATCGAACATGTCGGCTTCGGAGATCGATTCGAATTGGCCGATGCGCTCGGCATCGCCGACCACGGCCATCCATTCTTCAGCGATGTCGGCGGCGATGACGGCGTCGCGTTTGCTGCGGCCGAGGCCGAACAGGCCGAGCCCCGGCACCAGCACGACGCGGGGCAGGGGATCGACCTCGCGTTTGATGCCGCCGACCCGCGTATTGTGGCGATTGAAATACCAGCGGTAACGAGCGACGAACGCGTCCACGGCTTTCCGAGCGGCGCGCGCAAACTCGTCAAGCTTGCCAGGCTCCGGATGCGGCACGACCAGCGGCCAGTTTTTGGTGCGGATGGCATGGTCCGGCGTAATGATGCCGCAGTCGCGCAACCGGGACAGGTGTGCCTGCAACAGACTGACCACGGTCTCGCCGCCGCGAAATTCAAGTATTTGCCGACGCCAGGCGCCTTCGACCTGATCGTCCTTTTGGCTGCACGCGCCGCGGATGATGGGTGCGACTGCCGCGACCGGCTCGAGCTCTCGCCATAATGTCGCAACGGTGCGGGGCTTGCTGGCATGCGCGATGAAATCCTCGGCGAGCGAAACCATCTCGATCATGCGCTCATAGGCTTCGCGCGCGGTGTCGCCAAAGGTGACAATGCCGTGCTTGCCGAGAATAAGGCCGTCGCTCGGGGTTGCCCGCTCGAAGACTTCAATCGCTTTCTTGGCAAGTCCGAAGCCAGGCATGAGGTAGGGCACGAATGCCAGCCGGTTGCCGAATGCGTCGGCGCATTTCTTTTCGCCGTCCGGCTGGTCGATGACGCTGAGCACCGCCGCGGCGTGGGTATGGTCGACGCATGGGTGCGGCAGAAAGGCGTGCAGCATCGCTTCGACGGACGGATTGGGCGCCGCCGGATCGACCAAGTTGGCGCGCTCGATCGCGACCAGCTCTTCGTCGGCAATCGTTTCGACAGAGCGCAGCCGGCGAAGCGGCATCAGCCGCACCGCCGGCAGGCCGTCAGCTTCGATCGTCGCCATGTCGGTGCCGGAAGCCTTGACGCGCAAGACTTCGAGTTCTTCGCCAAGCGCGTCGCGCGCCCGCATTTTGATCGACGTGTTGCCGCCGCCGTGCAGCACCAGCTTGGGATCGCTGCCGAGCAATCTGGTCGTATAAATGCGGAGCGCCAATTCACGCTCGGCGCCGGCTTTGGCGTAATGCGTGACCAGTCTTTCGGCGTCAGCTTCGACCCACCGGCTTTTCATGGCGAGCCGCGCGGCCGCCTCAGCCGCCGGCGAAGCGTCGCGACCACCAGCCGCTGCGGCGCGGCCGCTCGGTGCTTTCACTGTCGCCGACTTCGGTAATGACCGGCTGCGGGGCAGGGGACGCAGCTTCGCTGGGTGCCGGCGGCGGCCGTTCGCTGGTAGCTGCCGTTGGTGCCCGCTCGCGCACCGTCGAACGGCGCCGTGCCGGCTCCGGCGGAGCGGGCGGTGGCGACGTTTGTGTCGCTGCCACATCCGCGGACTCCGCGGACGGCGGTGCCTCGATCGATGCTGCATCAAGATCGGCGACCGCCCGCGTGAGATCCGGTTCGAGCACCGACGGTGCCGTCAACTCTTCGGCGGATGCGCGTGCCGGCTCCGGCTCGTACGGGTCGTGCTGGCGCGACGGTTCCTGGAGGTCGCGGTCATGCGACGATGCTTGCAGGTCGCGATCGCCCGACTCGGGCATACCGTCGCGATCCCGCTCCATCCGATTGCGGCGGCCGCCGCGGCGGCCGCGGCGGCGCCGCCGCCGTTCGCCGTCGCGCGATTGCTCGCTTCGGTTCGAGGCGCCGGCTTCGCCGTTTTCAGCCGCGAGCTCATCGGCGGGCATTTCGCCGCCAGTCTCGGCGTCGAATTCTTCCTCCGGCGCGGCGCCGGTATCTTGCTGGCGCTGGTCGTCGTGATGATGCGGCTGGGCGCCGGCCTCGGCGCCGCCATTGCGTCCGCGCCGTCGCCGGCGTCGGCGACGGCGACCGCCCTCGGCTTGTTGCTCGGCGACTTCGGCGGCCGGCTCCTCGCTTTCGTCATCGTCGGCAGTGACTGGTTCCTCGAGATCGTCCTCCTCTTCGAGCGGAGCGGTGGTAGCCTCGGTTTGCTGAGCGAGCGCCTTGGCCGCTTCGAGCGTATGCACCTGCTCGCCGCGATCGATCGCGAAAGCTTGCGGCGCGACCAGCGTTTCATCGGCGCTGACGGTGATGGTGATGGCGAACCGCTCCTCCAGCGCTCGCAGATGCGCGCGCTTCTGGTTGAGCACATAGAGCGCGACGTCGGGCCGCGTGCGCGCGATCAGGTTATGGGTCGCACCTTTCATCAGCTGCTCTTCCAGCGCGCGCAGCACTTGCAGCGCCAGCGACGACACCGAGCGGACATGGCCAGAGCCGCCGCAATAGGGGCATCGCTCGGTGGAGCTTTCGAGCACGCTGGTGCGGATGCGCTGGCGCGACATTTCCAGCAAGCCGAAGTGCGAGATGCGGCCGACCTGGATGCGGGCCCGATCCTGCTTCAGGCACTCTTTGAGCCGCCGTTCGACCGAGCGGTTGTTGCGCTTCTCGTCCATATCGATGAAGTCGATGACGATCAGCCCGGCGAGGTCGCGCAGCCGCAGCTGGCGGGCGATTTCGTCGGCCGCCTCGAGATTGGTCTTGAGCGCTGTGTCCTCGATGTGATGCTCGCGTGTGGCGCGGCCGGAATTGACGTCGATCGCGACCAGCGCCTCGGCCTGGTTGAGGACGATGTAGCCGCCCGAGCGCAATTGCACGACCGGCGAGAACATGCCGTCGAGCTGGTTCTCGACGCCATAACGCGACAACAACGGCTGCGTATCGCCATAAAGCTTCACGTTCTTCGCATGACTCGGCATGAGCATGCGCATGAAGTCCTTGGCTTCTTGATAGGCGTCGGGCCCGGCAACGACGATCTCTTCGATTTCCTTGCTGTAAAGATCGCGGATTGAACGTTTGACCAGCGAGCCTTCCTCGTAGACGAGCTTCGGCGCCGTGGACTTGAGCGTCAGGTCGCGGACGGTTTCCCACAGCCGCAGCAGGTATTCGAAGTCGCGTTTGATCTCGGTCTTGGTCCGGCTCGCTCCGGCGGTGCGCACGATCACGCCCATGCCTTCCGGAACTTCGAGCTCCTGCGCGATTTCCTTGAGGCGGGAGCGGTCCTCGCCGCTCGTGATTTTGCGGCTAATGCCGCCGCCGCGCGCGGTGTTGGGCATCAGCACCGAGTAGCGGCCGGCCAGCGACAGATAGGTCGTCAGCGCCGCGCCTTTGGTGCCGCGCTCCTCCTTGACCACCTGCACCAGCATCACCTGCCGGCGCTTGATGACTTCTTGGATCTTGTACTGGCGGCGATGGCGCGGCGCCCGATCGGGGACTTCTTCAAGCGCGTCGGCGCCGCCGACCGATTCAACGATTTCCTCGGCGGCCTCTTCGCCGCCTTCATCGTCGTCGCCATTCTCGGCCTGATCGCCGGGAACAGCGATTGCGTGCCCGCCGTTCGCATCGTCGGGCAAGTCGGGCACCAAGTCGGCCGCGCCGTCGGTGGGGCCGGCCGGGATCGCTGCGACGGCGCCCGTCTGCTCTTCGCCGGATTCCGCCCCGGCGGCCGGCGTAATAGTTGCATCGGGCTCGTGTTCACTCGGCGGAGCGGTTTCCGGCGGGGAGGACGAAGCCTCGACTGCGGCCGGCTCGGACGGTTCCACTGTCGTCGGTCCTTCGGTGTCCTCGGCCTCAACGGCGGCTTCGTCCTCGGTCTCGAGAACAGCTTCGTTTTCAACCGCGGCGTCGTGGGACGAAGCCTCCGCGCCATCATCGACGGCCAAATCTTCTGCCGCGCCTTCCGCTTCACCGCCTGGAGTATCGGTCGGCTCGCTGCGCACGGTTTCTTCGTCGCGCCGGGCCTCGACGGGCCTGCCGCGGCCGCGATGTCTCCGCGAGCGGCGGTCGTCTTCGTCGTCGGCGGCGCGCTGCGCGCGGCCCTCTTCGTCGATCAGCGCCTGCCGATCGGCGACCGGAATCTGATAGTAATCCGGATGAATTTCGCTGAACGCCAGGAAGCCGTGGCGGTTGCCGCCGTAGTCGACAAAAGCGGCTTGCAGCGACGGCTCAACGCGCGTCACTTTCGCCAGATAGATGTTGCCTCTTAGCTGCTTGCGTTGCGCGGACTCGAAATCAAATTCCTCGACGCGATTGCCGCGCAGCACGACCACCCGGGTTTCCTCCGGATGGGTCGCGTCGATGAGCATTTTGTTTGCCATTTGCAAATCTCATGAAGGCCGGCGCGCCGCGCAATCCGTGCCGGAACGGCGACGAAATGCAGCGCGCTGCCAGTTTGTCGGTGAAGGGAACGGATCGAACACTCCGAGCGCGGCAAACGGACATCGCGTCGTCGGCAGGCGCGCGTCGCATGAACGCTGCCGTGCCGATCCGATCGAACCTGTTGCGCCTCGAACATAGACTTCAAACCGTGGTGGACGGCGACGCTGGCGCCGCCGCGATCAGTCTTTCGTGCTGGCGGCATTGGCGACACCGCTTCGGCTGCGCACATCGCCGCCGCACGCGCGCCGCACGTTGAGTTCCGGTTGCCCTGCTCCTTTAAGGGCATCGGCGGCTTCCCTCTTTGTCTCCATTGCCAACGCTATTGGCGCCGAAGGGATTGAAAGCCGGGTTCGAAACCCGCGCCCGCCTGCGGTTCCACCATCGGTTCGGAACCATCGCGGCGGCCGTGCCGGATGCCCTGACGGGACAAATCGGAACACTTCACCGTCAGCCACCCCTTCATAAGGCCGCAGCTACGGAATTGGCAAGCTGCCTATGAGGGTTGTTCGGAGCGCGGACCCCGGGCGCGCGGCGGATCAATGATCCACGCACCGCCTATATGGGGACTTAAGTTTCGTTTAACCACGCCTGCCTATTGGAGTAAGACGGCGCGGGAGGGGTCAAAACCGATGGCTGTCCGGGCGGCAAGCTGGGCTTTCCTCGGTCTCCTGCTGGCTGTGGACGCGTCGGCGGCGGAACGGCCCGCGGCGCCGCCGGCGTCAGCCGATTCGTTTCCGGTCGCGACCGACGCGCGGCTCGGCGGCGACGAAGCGCAGACCCGCTTCGTCATGGATTTCAGCCGCAAGATCGAGCTTCACGCCTTCACGCTCGCCGATCCCTATCGCGTCGTCATCGACATCCCGCAGGTGATATTCCAGCTGCCGCCGAAAGCCGGCGAGACCGGGCGTGGGCTGATCAAGGCGTTCCGCTTCGGGCTCGTGATGCAGGGCGGCTCGCGTCTGGTTTTCGATCTCGCCAAGCCGGCGCGGATCGAGAAGGCCTTCGTCGTCGACCCGACCGATAGCGCGCCGGCACGGCTGGTACTCGATCTAGCTCAGACCGACCGTGAGGCGTTCCTGCACAAAGTCGCGATCGACAGCCGCGCCGCCCGCGCCGATTTGCCGCGCGCCGACGGGCCGGAGTTAAAGGGCAGCGATTCGCGGCCGTTGGTGGTGCTCGACCCAGGCCATGGCGGCATCGACATCGGCACCAAGGGCCCGGGCGGCGAGGAAGAAAAAGACATCGTCCTGAATTTCGCCCAGCGCCTGCGCGACCGCGTCGAAAAAACCGGCAAGTATCGGGTGCTCATGACCCGCACCGACGACACGTTCGTGCCACTCGGCGATCGGGTGCGAATCGCGCGCGACGCCGGCGCGGCGCTGTTCGTCTCAATTCATGCCGACTCACTGCCGCACGGCGAGGGCGACGCGCAGGGCGCGAGCATCTACACGCTCTCCGATACGGCGACCGATTCCGAGGCGGCACGACTCGCCGAAAAGGAAAACCGCGCCGACGTCATCGCCGGCGTCGACCTGAAAAGCGAGCCCGACGATGTCGCCGGCATCCTGATCGACCTTGCCGAGCGCGAGACCAAGAGTTTTTCGGTGCAGTTTGCCCACAAGCTGCTCGGCGAGATGAAGGCGGTCACGCGCCTGCATAAGACGCCGCTCAAATCCGCGGGCTTTCGTGTCTTGCGGGCGCCGGATGTGCCGTCGGTCCTGGTCGAGCTCGGCTATGTTTCCAATCGGCAGGACCTGCAGTCGCTGGTGTCGGATAATTGGCGCAACCGCACCGCGGATTCGATCGCGCAGGCGATCGACGGTTATTTTTCGGCCCATTTGGCCGGAGCCCGTTCTGGGGCAAACTGATGTCGCAATGGCCTCAGTTTGAACAAAAAACCGAGCGACGACACATGATACTGAGCCGGGGCCGGGGGCTTTGGGCGGTTGGGACCGAAATCTTGCGACACGGCGCGCTTGCCGCGGATGGCGGCGTAAGCGAGCCGGGTAGGTCCTCAGCCGGGGCGGGGCATTCGTAAATGAAAATCTTGCTGCGGTTCTTCGGGTTTTTGTTCGCGGCGGGCACCATCGTTTTCCTTGCCGGCATCACCGCGATTGCCGGCTTAATGTGGCATTATTCCAAGGACTTACCGGACTATACGCAACTGCAAAATTATGAACCGCCGGTGATGACGCGGGTGCATGCCGCCGACGGCTCGCTGCTTGCGGAATATGCCAACGAACGACGCCTCTATCTGCCGATCCAGGCGGTGCCGAAACTGGTCACCAACGCCTTCATCGCCGCCGAAGACAAGAACTTCTACCAGCACCCCGGCGTCGACGTCACCGGCATCGGCCGCGCGGCGATGATCTACATCCAGAATTATGGCGGCGGCCGCCGGCCGCAGGGCGCTTCGACCATCACCCAGCAGGTAGCGAAGAACTTTCTGCTGACCAACGAACTGTCGATCACCCGCAAGATCAAGGAAGCTCTGCTCGCGCTGCGCATCGAGCGGACCTATTCGAAAGATCGGATCCTCGAGCTTTATCTCAACCAGATTTATCTCGGTATGGGTGCCTACGGCGTCGCAGCCGCGTCGCTCCTTTATTTCGACAAGTCGGTGCATGAACTGACGATCGCCGAGGCGGCGTATCTGGCCGCGCTGCCGAAGGGCCCGAACAACTACAATCCGTTCCGCCATCGCGAGCAAGCGATCGACCGACGCAACTATGTGATCGACCGCATGGTCGAGGACGGCTTCATTGCCGCCGACGCCGGCGAGAAGGCCAAGAAGGAACCGCTGAACGTCGTGGTGCGCCCGACCGGCGCCCACATCTTCGCCGCCGAATACTTCGCCGAGGAGGTTCGCCGCTACCTGTTCGAAAATTACGGAGAGAAGAAGCTTTACGAGGGTGGGCTCTCGGTGCGCACCACGCTCGATCCGAAGATGCAGGTGCTGGCGCGCAAGGCCATGACCGACGGCTTGGTGAATTTCGACGAAACCCAAGGCGGCTGGCGCGGCTCGGTGGCCAAGATCGACGTCGGCGGCGATTGGGGCCTCAAGCTCGCCGACCAAAAGTCGCTGTCCGACATCGTGCCGTGGCGGCTGGCGGTGGTGCTCGAAGTCAGCGATCAATCGGCACGCATTGGTTTGCAGCCGCCGCGCGATCCTGGCGGCGCCGTGGTGAAAGCCCGCGAGATCGGCATTGTGCCGCTTGAGGGCGTCAAGTGGGCGAAGCTCGTCTATGGAGCGACCGGGCCGGCCAAGCCGATCCAGCGCGTCGGTCAGGTGCTCTCGCCAGGCGACGTCATTTATGTCGAGCAAACTCAGGAGCAGGGGCAGTTCCGGTTGCGCCAGCTGCCGGAAATCTCCGGCGCCATGGTGGTGATGGATCCGCATACCGGCCGCGTGCTGGCAATGGTCGGCGGTTTCTCCTACGACCAAAGCCAATTCAACCGGGCCACGCAGGCGTTGCGGCAACCGGGCTCGTCGTTCAAGCCGCTGGTCTATGCGACGGCAATCGATAACGGCTACACGCCGTCGACCATCGTGCTCGATGCGCCGATCGAGATCGACACCGGGCAGGGCGGCGGCGGCGTGTGGAAGCCGGAAAATTACGGCGGCAAGTTCTATGGCCCCTCGACGTTGCGCTTCGGCCTCGAACAGTCGCGCAACGTGATGACGGTCCGTCTCGCGCAGGACATCGGCATGCCGCTGATCGCCGAATACGCCAAGCGCTTCGGCGTCTATGACGATCTGCCGCCTTATCTGTCCTACGCGCTCGGCGCCGGCGAAACCACGGTGCTGCGCATGGTGACCGCCTACTCGATGCTCGACAATGGCGGGCGGCGGGTGAAGCCGACTTTGATCGACCGCATCCAGGACCGCTACGGTCACACAATTTTCCGGCACGATCAGCGCGAATGCGTCGGTTGTGACGCCGACAAATGGAGCGGCCAGGCCGAGCCGACGCTGATCGATCACCGCGAACAGGTGATCGATCCGATGACGGCCTATCAAATCACCTCGATGATGGAAGGCGTGGTCCAGCGTGGCACGGCGACCGTGGTCCGCGACGTCGGCAAGCCGATCGCCGGCAAGACCGGCACGACCAACGAAGAGAAGGACGTCTGGTTCATCGGCTTTTCGCCCGAGATCGTCTGTGGCGTCTATATGGGCTTCGACAAGCCGCGGCATATTGCGCGGCTGGCGACCGGCGGCCATCTCGCCGCGCCGGTGGTTCGCGATTTCCTCAAGGTGACGCTGGCCGACAAGCCGCCGATTCCGTTCCGCGTGCCGCCCGGCATCAAGCTCATTCGCGTCGACGCCAAGTCCGGCATGCGCGCCGGTCCAGGTGATCCCAAGGTCATCCTCGAGGCGTTCAAGCCCGGCACCGCGCCGCCCGACAGCTACTCGGTCATCGGCGCGGAGACGGCCAACAGCGGCAATGGCGGGGCGATGTCGGTGTCGCCGGATTCCGCGGCTGGCGCGGTGCGCACCGGCACTGGCGGGCTTTACTGAGGCAGGGGATCAAGGAAACAGTGGTCAGGACCAGCTTTTGCAGTCGTTGACACCTGCTCCCCGACACCTGATATCTGATCCCTGTTATGCGAGCCGAAATCGAGACCATCGTCGCCGAAATCAAGCAGTCGGTCGGGCTGCTGAGGAGGCATCTTTGACGTCGACAAGGCGCGGGTGCGGCTTGCCGAGCTCAACCGGCAGGCCGAGGACCCCAATCTCTGGAACGATCCGCCCCGCGCCAGCCGGCTGATGCAGGAGCGGACCGGACTCGAGGATCAGCTTAACGCCATTGCCCGCATCGAGCAGGAGCTCGACGATCAGGTCACGCTGATCGAGCTCGGCGATGCCGAAGGCGATCAGAAGGTCGTTGCCGAAGCCGAAACGGCGTTGCACAAGCTCAGGGCCGACGTGGCGCGCCGCGAGCTCGAGGCGTTGCTTTCCGGCGAAGCCGACGCCAATGACACCTATCTCGAAGTTCACGCCGGCGCCGGCGGCACCGAAAGCCAGGATTGGGCCAACATGTTGCTGCGCATGTACGTGCGCTGGGCCGAGCAGCATGGCCTCAAGGTCGGCTATATCGAGGAGACCGACGGCGAAGAGGCCGGCATCAAATCAGCCACCATCGAGGTCAAGGGCCGCAACGCCTATGGCTGGCTGAAGACCGAAAGCGGCGTGCACCGCCTGGTGCGCATCTCGCCGTTCGATTCCAACGCGCGCCGGCACACGTCCTTCGCCAGCGTAACCGTCTATCCGGTGGTCGACGACCGCATCAACATCGATATCAAGGAGGCGGACGTCCGCGTCGACACCATGCGCGCCGGCGGCGCCGGCGGCCAGCACGTCAACAAGACGGAATCGGCGATCCGCCTCACCCATATCCCGACCAACATCGTCGTGGTCTGCCAGAACGATCGGTCGCAACACCGCAATCGCGCCCAGGCCTGGCAGATGCTGCGCGCCAAGCTCTACCAGGCGGAGCTGAAGAAGCGCGAAGAAAAAGCCGCCGCCGATCAGGCCGCCAAGACCGACATCGGCTGGGGCCATCAGATCCGGTCTTACGTGCTGCAGCCCTATCAGATGGTGAAGGATCTGCGCACCGGCGTGTCGAGCTCGAATACCGGCGGCGTGCTCGACGGCGATATCGACCAGTTCATGGAAGCGGCGCTGGCCCAGAAGGCTTTCGGCGGCGCGCCGGCGCAAGTCGAGGACGTGGAGTAGGACCCTTCACGCTGCAACCGCTGCAAGCACCCGGTGAAGGATAAGCAAATCGTATTAATTCGGGCTTCCTTCTCAAGCCGCAGCAAGTACCGCTCTCTTGACGGACTGCGGCAGTGCGACCGGGCGGAAGAATATTTTCGGATAAAGATAGTCATCGCCGGATTCGTCGACGATCCTGATAAGGCCGTGCTTGTCGGCTGAGGGATCGCGCAGGGCAACGTACAATTTTCGCTTTTCGAGCGATGCAGCGTAACCCTCGTTCTCGACACAAACGACTAACTGCTTTGAAGGAAACTTTGCCATCGCTCGGTTGCTCACAGCAGATGCTTGATTTTCAATTCCTTGCGTCCGATCCCGGAGGCTTCGTACCAGTGTAGCTCAGCAAGATGAATAGAGCCATCGGCTAACCGAATCCGGGCGATGCCTTTGCGTTTTCGCCATCGACCACGTCCATAGATTCTGCGCAGTCGAGCGATCTCGCATATTGCGGACCCGGCGGCGAGTGTCTCGACTTCATTAATCTCGCCAAGAACTTCGAAACGCATGAATGGATGATCTCAAAAATCCACTGACATCGTCAAAACTGTGCTGTCCGCTGTTATCTTTGCGACTTCGTCACACCGCGTAGCGGTACGCGCCGCCTTTCTCCAGCGCGCGCCGATAAGCCGGCCGCTTGTGGATGCGGTGCAGGAAATCCAAGAGCTTCGGGCGCGTGTCGTCGAGGCCGGCGCGATCGCTTGAAACCTCCAGCGGAAAGCTCATCATGATGTCGGCGGCGGAGAAGCGTTCGCCGACAAACCACGGCGCGTTGCTCAATTCACGTTCCAAATAGTCGAGGTGAAGTTTGAGCTGCGATCTCACGAACGGCCGGGCCGGATAGGCCAATAATCCAAGCCGGTCTACCACAAGCTTGAGCAGTAGCGGCGGCATCAGTGAGCCTTCCGCGTAGTGCAGCCAATATCTGTAGCGCCAATAAAGCTCTGAAGCGGGCGCCGGGGCCAGATCGCCGCCAAAGCGCTCCACCAGATAGTCAATGATCAATCCGGTTTCCGCGAAGGTCTTGCCGTCGTCTTCGAGGACCGGAGATTTTCCAAGCGGATGAACGCGGCGCAGCTCCTTCGGCGCCAGCATGGTTTTTTTGTCGCGCTCATACGGCACGATCTCATATGGCGTGCCGGTCTCTTCGAGGAGCCACAGCACGCGCTGACTGCGCGAATTATTCAGATGATGGATGCGGATCATTTGTCGGCGAACCGAGTGTCGAATGGCGAATAATAAGCGGCGGGCGGCAGAATGAATAGCGCAACCACTGTTGGCTGTCTCCTATTCGCCACTCGCTATTTCGCTATTCGCTCTTCTCGCAATTCGTATTCGCCTATTCGCTATTCGCTCCCGCGAGCCTGGCGCCGGCATTGAGGAATTTCTGCGGATCGACCGCTTCGCCGTCGATGCGGGTCTCATAGTGCAGATGCGGACCGGTCGAGCGGCCGGTCGAGCCCATGCGGCCGACGACCTGGCCGATGCGGATCTCGTCGCCAACCTTCACGTCGATCTGCGACAAGTGACCGTAGCGCGTCGACAGCCCGTTGCCGTGATCGATCTCGACCATCTTGCCGTAGCCGCCGCTCCAGCCGGCACTGCTCACCGTGCCGGCCGCGGTGGCGTGGATCGCCTCGCCCGGGTCGCCGCGGAAATCGAGACCGGTATGCATGGCCGCGACATGGAGGAATGGATCGACGCGCACGCCGAACGTGGAGCTGAGATCGATTTCGCCCGTAACCGGTCTTCGCACCGGCACCCGCACGAGCGTGCGGCTCAAATGTTCGGCCTGCTTGCGCGCGATGTTGACGCGCGCGATGGCACGCTCGAAGCCGTTGCCCTCGCCCGGCAGTTTGATCGGGACAAACGGGCCACCGGTTCCGCTCAGCGCCGGTCCGTCGAGCCTGAGCCCGAGGTCGGTCAGGACGCCGCGCAGTCTTCGCGCCTTGCCTTCGTAGCGCTCCTGCAACTGCGCCAGCGCGATCGCCTGGCGGTGATCGAGGCGATCGAGCGACGCTTCGATGCGCGCCAGCTTGCCGCCGATATCGCCGTCCTTGCCGCTCTTGCGAATGCCCGGCGTGTGATCGGGCTCGAGCGACGAGCGGCGGTCGCGCCCCTGCGGCGCTGCCATCGGGCTGGACGATGCCGGACCGGTCGTGGACCTGATCGAGCCTGTGGTCAGAGGATCGCCGATGCCGACCAGTGCCGCCGAATGCGATTCCAGTGTCGACTGGCGGCGCACCAGGTCGTCGAGCTTTTGTTCGAACTGTTCCTGGTCGAGCAATTGGCGGCTGGTGGTGCGATCGATACGGGCGCGCAATTCGGCGATGCGGTCTTCGTAGGCGTTTTGTTGGTCAGCCTGCCGCGCGATCAGGCCTCTGAGGAGATCGTCGCGGAAGGCGAAATAGGTTGCGGTCGCAATCGACCAGCCCGCCATGATCACGACCGAGCCGACGAAGATCCAAAACGCGACCGGTCCGAGCCTGATCTGCCGTCCGGCGTGCGCGATGGTGTAGCCCGCGCTCAGCGCTACCGCTTGGCTTGCGCTCCGCTGGCGCGGACTGTTTGGTCCGGCCTGGTGCGCGATTGGCCGCGGTTGAGCCGCTCTCGAGCCCGACATTGACGCTCCCACTCACGGGCCTTCGGTCGGCCGCACAGGGAGCGGATTTGAGCGGGGTATGGTTAATTTTCAGGTAATTGCCGCGGGCATTTCACGGCCCTCGGTTAATGTTCTGGCAACTCGGCGCGTCGGTTGGAAATCCGTTGCCGAAGGAGCAGCAACGGGCGCTCTACGTCTGGCGTCTCACAACGCCTTGGCGGCGGCCAGCACCTCTTCGGCGTGGCCAGCCACCGACACTTTCGGCCAGATTTGGGCGATGCGCTGGTCCGGCCCGATCAAGAACGTGGCGCGCACGACGCCCATGAATTTGCGGCCATACATCGATTTCTCCTGCCAGACGCCATAAGCCTCGAGCACGCGGTAGGTTTCGTCCGAGGCGAGCGCGATGGCGAGCTTATGTCTGCTCTTGAACTTGTCCTGCGCCGGCACCGGATCGGCCGAAACACCGAGAACCTCGGTTTCGGCCTTGCCGAAAGCGGGCTTGAGGCGCGAGAAATCGATCGCTTCCTTGGTGCAACCGGGCGTATCGGCGCGCGGATAGAAGTAGAGCACAAGCTTGCGGCCGGCGAAGTCGGCAAGCGAGATGGTCCCGCCGCCATCGCGGGGCAGGGAAAACGCCGGCGCCTTAGCGCCGGCCGCGAGCTCGCGGGTCATTTGCCTTCCTTTCGACGCTTTCACAGGGGCATCTTGATGAGAATAGGCGTGTGCGTGGGTGGGGTCGATCACAACGGGGTCGGTCTGGCTCTTCGGACCGGTAGGTGAAAAGCCCATAGTGGAGCGTCGGGCTCTGCGGGGTGTCGAAAATCCGTCGTGGAACGAACGACTTGCCGGCTTTCCTTGAGTTGCCGCTTCAGAGTGCTGGCGCTTTAGAAGCTTGGTTCGGAACACCGGCGGCCCTGATCCGCGGGTCGTTCTGCAGGCACGACGGACGAGGGGACGCCCGAGGGGGATGACGAACCAGGACAGGCAGCGTGCGACGCTTCCGCGATGGCGATCGGTCGTGCCGTTGCGCCGCCCGGTGCGCCTTCCCGCCATCGACACCACACGCCATGCCCATATCGGCGAGCGGGTATCGCGTCCTCGACTGTTCTTGGCCAGCTACGGACGTCTGCTCGGCCGTCTCGCCATCGGCGGCGGCATCGTTGGCGCATTGGTTATCCTGGGCTGCCTGGCGCTGTTGTGGCGGCTCTCCAGCGGACCGATTCAGCTTGACGTCGTGACGCCGTGGCTCGCGTCGGCGATCGAAGAAAATTTCGGCAACGGCCACCGCGTCGAAGTCGGCGGCACTCAGATCGAGCGCACCGAGAATGGCGGCACCGCGGTGCGCATTCGTGACATCATCGTGCGCGACGCCGATGGCACGATCGTGGCAAGCGCGCCGAAAGCCGAAGTGCGTGTATCGGGGATGAGCCTTCTCAGCGGCCATATGCGCGCCGAAAGCCTCAATCTGGTCGGCGCCGAAATGGCGGTGCGAATCGAGCAGGATGGCGGCGTCACCATCTTCGCCGGTGCCGACAAGCATCCGATTGCAACCGCGGCCGTGCCGGTTAGCGCCGCAGCCGCGCTGCTGCGGTCGGCGCAGGAAAAGCGTGACTCCGGTGGCCCGGCCGCCGCGATGAACGCGCCGCGCGGCGGCAACACGGCGGTCGCCGCGGCGGCGCAAAACGCTCAGCCGGCGGCTTCGCATCGTGCCCGCGACGTCTTTGCCGCGCTGTTGTCCTGGATCGACGGCATCGGCGAAACCGGCCTCGACGGTCATGATCTCAAAGAGCTCGGCCTCAAGAACGGCAACCTTACGGTCGACGACGAGCGCACCGGCAAGCATTGGACGTTCAAGGACATCAGCCTCAGTGCCGAACGGCTTCATGGCGGCGGCGTCGAGGTGTCGGTCGGCTCGGCCAATCAGGCGCGGCCGTGGACGCTCACCGCCGCCGTGACGCCGACCCGTCAGGGCTATCGCAAAATTCAACTCGAGGCGCGGCGGGTTTCCGCGACCGATCTCATTCTGGCCTCGCGTCTCAACGACGGAAACTTCCGCATCGACATGCCGCTTTCGGCCAGCATCAGCGGCGAGATCGGTCCGGACGGACTGCCGCAGAATTTCACCGGCCGCATCATCGTCGATGCCGGCTCGATCGCCGAACCGGACACCGACGACGGCCGCATTTCGATCGAGCGCGCCGAGATCAAGCTGAATTGGGATGCCGAGAACCACATTCTGTCGGTGCCGTTCCAGATCCTGTCGGGCGGTAATCGCATCACGCTGCTCGGCCAAATCGAGGCGCCGCAGGAAGCGAATGGCACGTGGCAGTTCAAGATCGGCGGCGGCACCGTCGTGCTCAGCCCGTTCGGCGCAACGGGCGAGCCTCTGGTTTTCAACCGCATCGCCGTCAGCGGCCACTACGACGCCGCCAAGCAACACCTCGCAATCGAAGAGGGTGACGTCGGTAATACCAGCGTCGGTGTCGCCATGTCCGGTACTGCGGATTTTTCCGGCGGCAACGTCCGCCTGGCGGCCGGCCTCGCTGGCACGCGTATGCCGGTCGATGCCTTCAAGCGGATATGGCCGGTCTTCATCCAGCCCAAGGTGCGTGACTGGTTCAATGAGCACCTGCTCAGCGGTACGCTCGAGCGCATTGTCATCGCCGTCAACGCGCCGCTCGACACCATGCGCGACGGCGGTCCGCCGCTTCCCGATGACGGTCTGTCGATTGAAGCGCAGGTGACCGGCTGCGTGCTCCGGCCGGTCGACGGCCTTCCGGTCTTGCATGACGCCGACATGAACATCCATATCGTCGGGCGCGACGCAGTCGTTTCCATTGGCAAGGCGACCGGCGACCTGCCGTCGGGACGCAAGCTTGCTTTCTCGTCCGGCGTGTTCGAGGTGCCCGACACCGCGCCGCACGCACCGCCGGCGCGGGTTCATTTCAAGATGGAAGGGCCGGTGCAGGCGGCGGCCGAGCTGTTGCGGATGGATCGCCTGCGCGACGTGTCGGAACTGCCATTCGAGCCCTCGGCCATGCGCGGCAATTTGAGCGCGCAAGTGTCGCTCGGCATGCCGCTGAAGGCCGATCTGCCGCCCGGATCGACCAACTACGCGATCGCGGTCGAAGCCACGAATTTCTCCGGCGAGCGCATGATCATGGGGCAAAAGGTCGACGCCGCGATGCTGCGCGCCAATGCAACGCCGCAGGGCTTCCAGCTCAAAGGCGACGTCAAGATCGCCGGCGCGCCCGTGACCCTCGAATACCGCAAAGTCCGCGGCGAGCCCGACGCCGAAGTCCGCCTGCAGGGCCTGCTCGATGAGACCGCGCGCAGCAATCTCGGCTTCGAGATGGGTGAGGCCATTTCCGGCGCAATTCCGATCCGGCTCGCCGGCCGCGTTGCCACATCGTCCGACCGCGAAGGCCGGTTCAATATCGAAGCTGATCTGACCTCGGCGCAGATCGATGGGCTCTTGCCCGGCTGGGCAAAACCATCGGGCAAGCCGGCGCGCGCCACCTTCGTGCTCGCCACCAAGCCGCAATCGATCCGGATCGAGGAGCTCTTGATCGAAGGCGCCGGCGCCGGCGTCAAGGGCACGATCGATCTCGATGGTTCCGGCGAGGTGCAGTCGGCGAACTTCCCGAGCTACGGCTTTTCCGACGGCGACCGCGCCAGCCTCAAGATCGAGCGCGGCGCCGAAGGCGCGCTGCGGGTGATCATGCGCGGCGAAGTCTATGACGGACGCGGCTTCGTCAAGAGCACGGCCGGTGGCGCTTCGGCCAATGCCAATGCCAGCGCCAAACGCCGCGCCATCGACGCCGACCTCGACATGAAGCTTGCCGCGGTGGTCGGCTTCAACGGCGAGGCGCTGCGCGGCGTCGAGCTGAAAATGTCGCGGCGCGCCGGCGAGATCCGCAGCTTCGGGCTCAACGCCAAGATCGGCCGTGACGCGACGCTCACCGGCGATCTGCGCGGCCGCTCCAACGGCCGCCAGGTGGTCTATCTGGAGAGCAGCGATGCCGGCGCTTTCTTCCGCTTCACCGACATCTATTCGCGCATGAGCGGCGGCCAAGCGGCGGTGACCATGGAAGCGCCGTCGGCGGACAATCCGGCCCAGCAGGGCGTGCTCAATGTCCGCAGCTTTGCCATTCACGACGAAGCCCAGCTCGAGCGCGCCGTGAACAACGGCACGCAGGTACATCGCAACGCCATCGATTTCTCCGGCATGAAGGTCGAATTCACCCGCATGCCCGGCAAAGTAACCTTGCGCGAGGGCGTCGTGCGCGGGCCGTTGCTCGGCGGCACCATCGATGGCGTGGTCGATTACGGCCGCGATGACGTGCATCTGCGCGGCACGCTGGTGCCGCTGTACGGGCCGAACAATTTGCTCGGGCAGATCCCGCTGGTCGGACTGTTCATGGGCGGCGACAAGGAAGGGCTGTTCGGCATCACCTATGAAGTGGTTGGTCGGCCCGGCAATCCGGTGCTGCGCATCAATCCGATCTCGGCGATCGCGCCCGGCATTCTGCGCAAGGTGTTCGAATTCCCCGCCAACGGCGAAACCGCCGGCGCCGAATGGTCGCCGAACCCGTCGTCGCCGCGCCTTCATTGATCAGATATTTGGCGGAGCATGATCTTTTCCGAAAACCGGCGTCCACTTTTCGGGATCATGCTCTAGACCGGCTTGAGCAGCACGTGCCGCTTGCGGCCGAGCGACAGCTTGATCACGCCGTCTGCCGTGACATCGGCTTCGCCGACCGTCGCTTTGTCGTCGGTGATGCGGACATCGTTGACCATGATGGCATTGTTGGCGATGGCGCGCCGCACTTCGCCGTTTGAGGCGGCAAGCCCGGCCTTGACGAAAGCGGCAAGCACGCCGAGTCCGGCGACAAGCTCGTCACGCGGCAATTCCACAGTCGGCAAGCTCGCTCCAAGTCCGCCTTCTTCGAAGGTGGTGCGGGCGGTTGCCGCCGCTTCGTCGGCGGCCGCGCGGCCGTGCACCAAAGCCGTCGCCTCGGTGGCGAGCACCTTCTTCGCCTCGTTGATGTCCTGGCCGCGCAGCGCCGAAAGCCGCGCGATTTCGCCGAGCGGCAGCACCGTGAATAATTTCAGGAACCGCTCGACGTCGGCGTCCTCGGTATTGCGCCAATATTGCCAATACGCATAGGGACTTACGAGCTCGGCGTTGAGCCATACCGCGCCCGCGGCAGTCTTTCCCATCTTCGCGCCCGAGGACGTGGTGATCAGCGGCGATGTCAGCGCGAAGAATTGCGCGTTGTGCAGGCGGCGGCCGAGATCGATGCCGTTGACGATGTTGCCCCACTGATCGGAGCCGCCCATTTGCAGCACGCAGCCGTAGCGCCGGTACAATTCGACGAAATCGTACGCCTGCAGGATCATGTAGTTGAATTCGAGAAACGACAATTCCTGCTGACGCTCGAGCCGCAGCTTCACCGAATCGAACGCCAGCATCCGGTTGATCGAGAAGTGGCGGCCGACGTCGCGCAGGAAATCGATGTAGTTGAGCGTGTTGAGCCAGTCGGCATTGTTGGCCATAACGGCGTTGCCGCCGGCATTCTCGAATTTCAGGAACTTGCTGAAAATCGCACGGATGCCTTCGAGGTTGTCGTTGATCGCTTCATCGGTCAGGAGCCGCCGGCTTTCGTCCTTGCCGGACGGATCGCCGACGCGTGTGGTGCCGCCGCCCATCAATGCGATCGGCCGGTGCCCGGTCTGTTGCAGCCAGTAGAGCAGCATGATCGGCAGCAGCGAGCCAACATGCAGCGAGGCGGCGGTGCAGTCGAAACCGATATAAGCGGTGACGGTTTTTTCGCGCGCCAGCGCGTCCAGCGCCTCGGGTTCGGAGACCTGATGAATGAAGCCCCGTTCGGAAAGCACGTTGAGGAAATCGGACTTGTAGGTGCTCATCGAAGCCTTACACCGCCGCCATGGCCGGGCTCATCCCGGCCATCCACGTTTTTGACTTGGTCGGCCTCTAAGACGTGGATGCCCGGCACAAGGCCGGGCATGACGAGTCTAAATTAAGCCGGCGCTGATATAGCAGATCAAATAGGAACGTTTCAACCTAAGACCACAGTATCATGGCGCAGCGGCAGCGGCGCGTTCCATCGCACCGGGTCCCGCAATCGCGCCCGGCGGACACTTGCCGAGGATGATCATGCCTAAGACTTCGTCCTTGCTGACGTCGGCGACGCGGGTGGTGCCGACGACCCGGCCGTTTTTCATCACGCAAATCCGATCGGCCAGATCGAACACGTCGTGGATATCGTGGCTGATCAGAAAGATACCAATGCCGCCGGCCTTGAGCTTTCGAATCAATTCGCCGACTTGCGCGGTCTCCTGCGGCCCGAGCGCCGCGGTCGGCTCGTCCATGATCAGAATCTGCGCGTTGAACAGGATCGCGCGCGCGATCGCCACCGACTGACGCTGTCCTCCGGAAAGCGCCTTCACCGGATCCTTGAAACGTTGGAAGTGCGGATTGAGCCGACCCATCACCTGGCGCGCCTGCGCCTCCATGGCGATGTCGTCGAGCGTGCCCCAGCCGGTCCGCAGCTCGCGGCCGAGAAACAGATTGGCGGCGGTGTCGACATTGTCGGCCAGCGCCAGCGTCTGATAGATCGTCTCGACGCCGTATTTCTTGGCGTCGCGCGGATTGGCGATTGCCGCGTCTTCGCCGCGGATGCGGATCGCGCCGGAATCGCGCCGGTAGGCGCCGGACAGAATCTTGATCAGCGTCGACTTGCCGGCGCCGTTGTGGCCGACGAGTCCGACCACCTCGCCGTCGTGCAGATCGATCGAGGCGCGCTCGACCGCATGAATGCCGCCGAACGACAGCGAAATGTCGCGCATGTCGACGAGTGGAGTGCTTGCACTACCCATATCGCGTCCCTTTATCCCGTCCGCCGCCGATAGATGATGTCGAGGCCGACGGCGATCACGAGCACGGAGCCGACGACGATGCTCTGCAGCGGCGTATCGACGCCGAGCAGAATCATGCCCGACTGCAGCGACTGCATCAGCACGGCGCCAAGCATCGCGCCCGCGACGGTGCCGACGCCGCCGGCAAGCGAGGTGCCGCCAATGACGGCGGCGGCGATCACCAGCAATTCGGTGAGCGTGCCTTCGGAGTTGGTGGCGGCGTTGAGCCGCGCGATCGAGATCGCGCCGGCGATGGCGGCCAGAAGCCCCATCAGCATGAAAATTTTCATGATCACCCAGCGGGTGTTGACGCCGGCGAGCTCGGCGGCTTCCGGATTGCCGCCGATGGCATAGACGTAGCGGCCGAAGCGCGTGCGCGTCGCGACGAATGTCACCGCGATGCCGACGCCGATCGCGATCAACACCGGTATGGCGATGCCGTGGGCGATGAACAGGCCGCCGTCGGGGAGGGCGATGTGGTTTGATTCGGCATAGCGGCGGACGATGCCGGCCGGCCACGGATAGGCGTTGACGATCGCGACCGCGGCGAGGATCAGCGCGCAGGCAATGCCGCCGAGAAAGACTTCGGCTGCGATCGGCCGCAGTGGAAAGTTGAACGCCTTTCGCCGGGTGCGGCCGTGCGCCAGCAAGGCTGTGACCGCGACGCAGGCGATCGCGCCGACCGCCCAGCTCCAGGCGGCGCCGATCGCGCCCTCCGGGCCGCCGCCCATGAGGCGAAATCGCGAATCCAGCGGCGCCACGGTCTGCCCGCTGGTCACCCACCAGGCGGCGCCGCGCCAGACCAAGAGCCCGCCGAGCGTGACGATGAAGGAAGGGATGCCCAGATAGGCGATGACGAAGCCCTGGAACGCGCCGAGCACGACGCCGAGCAAAAGCCCGGCCGCAAGCGTGAGCATCCAGATCGCCGGATGCTCGAAGCCGAGAAGCCTCGGCAGGAAATCGGCCTGGATCACGCCCATGATCATGCCGATGAAGCCGAGCATCGAGCCGACCGAGAGATCGATGTTGCGGGTGACGATGACCAGCACCATGCCCGCGGCCATGATCGCAACCGGCGACGACTGCACCGACAGATTCCACAAATTGCGCGGCGTCAGGAACAGGCCGCCGGAAAGCAGATGGAAGGCGATCCAGATCAACAGCAACGCGCCGATCATGCCGAGCAGACGGGTGTCGAGCTCGGTGGCTTTGAGAAAGCGGGCAAGGGGAGACCAGTGGTTTGGCTTCATCTGTGCCGTCACCCACAGGTGCTCGGCGCAAAGCGCCGAGCCTCGAAGGGCGACGGCCCTGGTGCCTCGGCCGCATCCTTCGAGGGCCGCTTCGCGGCCACCTCAGGATGACGGATCATCGTCAGCATTCACTCACTCACTCACTCACTCACTCAATCGCAGGCCTTGACCGTGGCGGGCTTCACGCCGCGGCAGACTTCGTCCTTCTTGATCCAGCCGGCGTCGATGACGACGGCGAGATTGTCCTTGGTGATCGGGATCGGCGTCAGCAGCAGCGCGCTCATCGCCACCTTCTTCGGGCCGCCGGAAAACTTCATCACGCCGGGCACGTCGCTCATCTTGTTGCCGTCGGCGAGCAGGGCGGCGATCTCGGCCGCTTTTTTGCCGAGCTCGCGGGCGTCCTTCCACACCGAGACGGTCTGGGTGCCGAGCGCGATGCGGTTGAGCGCGGCGTGATCGCCGTCCTGGCCGGACACCGGCACGGCGCCGGCCAGGCCCTGCGCGTCGAGCGCGGCGACCGCGCCGCCGGCGGTGCCGTCGTTCGAGGCGACCACCGCGTCGATCTTGTTGTTATTCTTGGTCAGGATCTGCTCCATGTTCTTCTGCGCGTTGGCCGGCAGCCAGCCGTCGGTATAGGCCTCGCCGGCATTCTTGATGGCACCGGAATCGATCGCGCTTTTGAGCACCTCCATCTGGCCGGAAAACAGAAAGTCCGCGTTCGGATCGGTCGACGAGCCTTTGATGAAGGCGTAGTTGCCGTGCGGCTTGACGGCGAACACGCCGCGCGCCTGCATGCGGCCGACTTCCTTGTTGTCGAAGGTGATGTAGAACGCGTTCGGATTTTCGATCAGCCGGTCGTAGCCGATCACCGGAATGCCTTCGTCGATCGCCTTCTGCACCGCTGGCGCGATGGCGGCGGCGTCCTGCGCCAGCACGATCAGCACATTGGCCTTTTGCGCGATCAGGCTTTCGATGTCGGTCAGTTGCTTCTGCGCCGAGGATTGCGCGTCGGCGGAGATATATTTGTCGCCGGCCCTGGCGATCGCTGCCTTCATCGCCGCTTCGTCGGTCTTCCAGCGCTCCTCCTGGAAGTTCGACCAGGAGACGCCGATCACCTTGCCGGTGGCTTGCGCCGTGGCGAACGACAACGACAGCGTGACGCCCGCCAATATGGCGGTGACGACCATCCTCATGATGACCCTCCCTGTGCCGGCCTGTTTGCGTGCCGGCGGCCTTTGTTGTTCGAGCATCGACGTTACTGCGTTTGACGCGTTTACGCACTCCCTCTCCCCGCGTGCGGGGAGAGGGTCGGGGTGAGGGGGCCTCTCGGCTGGGCTCAATCCCGCAGCCGAAATTTGCAGCGCCTTCGCACCAACTGCTGCGCTCAGAATCGCGGAGAGGCCCCCTCACCCTCGGTCGCTTCGCGACCTCGACCTCTCCCCGCGCGCGGGGAGAGGTGAGAGCGCTCGTCATTGCGAGCGAAGCGAAGCAATCCAGCGCGAGCCGCCATGGATTGCTTCGTCGCTATGCTCCTCGCAATGACGACGCAGAGTATCGTTCTCGCGGCGCGGCTGCGCCCGAGTTTTGCCAATACGACGCGCAAGAAGCCGAACCTGATCCCGTCATGAGGCGCCGATGGTGGATTGCGGCTGCCTCCAGATCACGTTCAGCCACATAAAATCAGGACGGCGGAACGCCGAAAGACGCGTAGCCTTCCGTCCGCATCCTTCGGGATGCGGTCGCGCGCTGAGCGCAGCGCGCTCGCCTGTCGGCGTCCCACCACGGCACTTGCGGCAGCGAACGAACGCCACCGCTCAGCTCCAGAAACGTTCTTCCTGGGACGCGGCTGAGAGACGGGCGTTACCCGCCACCGCCTGTCCCAGTCCAGCGGCATGGCCGCAGACCGGTCATAGTGCCGGCCGGACGTTTTCCCAAAGCCGCCCGAGGGCGCAGGTGACGAACCTGCACCCGCAGGAACCGCTCCCGCTCCGCCAGCCGGCGTGACCGGCTGGCGTCCTGGTACGTGAGCGAGATTCGTCACTACATGTAACTATAACAAGGACCAATGTCAAGGGAATGTCGCCAGTAAGGTGACAATGTCCCCGGGGCGTGCGAAAGTGGTATTTGTCCGTTGGTGGCCATGAGTGGCCGGTGGGACGCGCAGCGTGAAAACAACCCGCTATTTCGAGGAACAGGTGCTGCGCAAACGACCCTACATCCGGCGCCAATGGTGCCAAGAGGTGCTCGCCAGCCCGATTCGCCGCATGGTCCAAGCGGACAATCGGATCCGCTCCTGGGGCAAGATTGTCGTTCCAGGTGACGCTCGACCGCGGTATCTTCGAGTTGTAACACTGGAAGACGGAGAGACGGTCCACAACGCGTTCTTCGACCGCGATTTCCGCGAGGACAAGCGATGAAGCTGCACTACTATCCCGAGACTGACAGCCTTTACATCGAGCTCAAGAACGCGCCAGGAGCCGAGGCGCGTGAAATTGTCGAGGGGTTGGTCGCCGACTTTGATGCCGAAGGCAATGTTGTCGGTCTCGACATCGATCACGCCTCCCGCAAGCTCGATTTGTCAAAAGTCGAAACGATCGCACTTCCTGCGGCCAGCACCGCCGAGTGAGGAGGGCGCCGCTCCCTTTCGTCCGTGCCGGCGCAGTGGCGTGCCCCAGGCAAAGGAGCGAAGCGATGTGTGCCCACGCGCTGTCTCTTGTCGGTCCGCCCAGGCCTCTCCTTCGCCGTCTATCCCAACCTACTTTATCGCTCTAGCTTGCTTGCCCGAATCACGAAAATGAAGGACCTATCAAAGGGTTCCGGGCGTAACCATTCGTTAACCATATTGGCCGCAGCATCCCTTCGCTTGGCTTTGGGGGATTCTCGCATGAACGTCATCACCATGGCGTCGCGAAAGGGCGGAGCGGGCAAAAGCACGCTGACCGCACACCTCGCCGCGTACTGCCACCAGTCGGGTAACCGTTGCACCATCATCGACGCCGATCCGCAGGGCTCGCTGACGCTGTGGCATTCGCTGCGCCGCGGCGGCGAGCCGCAACTGCGCAACGGCGCCCGCGGCATCGAGCGCGCGCTGGCGATGGCGATGGTCGAGGGCTATCAATGGGCGTTTATCGACACCGCGGCGAGCATGTGGGTGGTGGCGCAGGAAGCGATCCGCGCCGCGACCCTGGTCGTTATTCCGGCGCGTCCCGGATTTTTCGATCTCAATGCGGTGCGCGAGACGGTAGCGGCGGCGCGCGAGCGCAACAAGCCCTATGCCGTCGTGCTCAATTCGACGCCGGTGAAACGCGACGACAAGGAAGCGCCGGCGGTGGCGCAGTCGCGGGCGTTTTTCGACAAGCTCGGCATCCCGGTCTGGTCGGGCCAGATCAGCCAGCGCACCGGTTATGTGCTGACGCTGGCCGCCGGTTCCAGCATCGGCGAAGTGGCGCCGGAGTCGGCGGCGGGTGTCGAGATCGCCACCTTGTGGTCGGCGATCGAGCGTTCGGTCGCGGCGATCAACGAGGCGCGCGCGGCGGCTTAGGCGTAGCGCGCGGCGTAACGCGTTTCAAATCCCGTAGGGTGGGCTAAGGCGCAATGCGCCGTGCCCACGCGTGTTGCAAGCCCGCGTGGGCTTCGCGTTGCTCAGCCCACCCTACGATTTGTGAGAACTAAAGGGAGAAAGAACAATGGCTACAGCAACACTTGGCCTGGAGCAGGCTGCCGCTTTGGTCGGGCGGATGAAAGCGGCGGCGGAGCATGGCGGCAGCTTCTCCGACATCGTCATGCCGAACGGACAGAAGCTTAAAGATTGCACGTTCGGTTATGTCGCCCAGATCGGCGAAGCCATGCGCACCATGGGCTGGTCGATGCCGGATTCGCTTCCCGGCGCCTGAGCTTCGTCATTGCGAGGCAACCGGTCCGGCCCGAAGTGGCCGGCCCGATGACTAGCTCTGCGAAGCAATCCAGCTTTCAGTTGCGCGCTCGCGCCGCCCTCCGGTGGCGACCGCGGGGCAACGACCGCCGGGACTGCGGCTTTTTAGGTTCGGGATGGGAGTGTAGCCAGCGCTGAAACGCGGCGCGGCTCAAAGAAATTCGTCGGCATACCGTATTTGTTTTCTCCTGCAGAGCCGGGGATGCCGAGCATCACAAGTTGAATAATCAGTCCGACCCATGGGATGAGGCACCAGAGGCAGGCGAGGCCGGACCGATTGATGTCGTGAAAGCGTTTCGCCAGTGCGGCTAAGCCGATCCACCACAACGCGATAATCCAGGGAGTGGCGAAAAGCACGGTGAGGGTGCCTGGGTCGTCGTCCGCGGAGGCATGGCCCAGGAGGCCTTCGAAGGCATTGCCGGCCAGGCGCTCGAAGATAGAGCCCAACAGAATCGCCAGATATACCCCGGCGATCAGCACAATGAATGAGCCGAAAAATACCACGGCGTACTCGCGACGGTTCATTCTGCCGGAAAACGAAAACAAGACTCGGATCGAGAACATCTGCCAGCTCCTGCATGGATGCGAATGGTAGGTGCGTTTCAGCCGGGTGTCGTTTCCGACTCGGCGTTATTGCGGAAAGTCCTCGACGGCGAAGGAGCCAAGATCGCATACTTCTCGTCGATCGATTTGCGTCACTTCCGGGTCGACGGCAACGCGGGACGTCCGTGGTCAAATATCTGAATGTCTGTGAAGCTGACGCTGCCGTCTTCATTGAGAACGAGCGGCACGCTGGCGCGCCCGTCAGCGAGCGGCTTCTCGAAAACGATTTGGAAGTGCCTGTCATCGGTCTGACGCACCGATACCGGGACAGGATTGCCGTCACTCATGAACACCAGCCAGTATCGGGCGTCCGGCGACGATTTGGCGTACAGAAGGTAGCCCGGGCCTTCGTCGGAGCAACTCACCTTGGACACGCGGTACCACAAGGACCCGGCGGTGGCTTCGCGCACGATCGTCGTGTCGCATCCCGGGAAGGACGGGTCGCCGGTCATCATGCCGTACATGAGGTTGTAGAGAATCTTGATCGGCTTGGCGAAATAGAGCCCGGTACCGAGGGGTAACGCGATCAGGACGGCGAAGATGCCGCCCGCGATCCACCAGCCGTAGCGGCGGCGGCGCGGCGGCGCCGAGCTTGCGGGCGGCAGGGGCGGTGGCGATAAGCTTTGGGACGACATCGGTGTTCTCCCCAGGCGAATTGGACAATTGCTGCGATTTTGTCGGTCCGGGACCTCTTGAGGTTCAACGCAGCAGATTGCGTAGGGTGGGCAAAGGCGCGAATGCGCCGTGCCCACGCGTCCTGCAAAGTCCGCGTGGGCTTCGCTGACGCTCAGCCCACCCTACAATTTATTTTTCTTTCTTCTCGCCGAGCGCGGCTTTCAGCTCCGAGGCGGTGGTGCTCCAGGTCACCGTGCCGACGATCGCCGGATCGCAGCCGTTCGATCCGCCGGTTGCCGATCCCGTTCCGGTGATCAGAAAACAGCTCTGCTTCGAGAGCGTGGTGGCGTGGAGGTGCACGTCGAACGCCAGCGACTTGTAGGTATAGGTGACGCCGATATTGCCGTAGACATAGTCGGGCAATTTGACCGGCGGCGACGTCGCCGTCGGGTTGGTGGTGCCGAAACCCTGGCGGCCGAGCTCGCCGGATAATTGCCAGCCTGAGCCGAGATCGTATTTGCCGGTGATCGAATTGTAGTTCTCCCAGGCGCCGGTGCGATAGTAACTCGGCGCGTAGTAGAAATTGACGCCGAGCGTGAGCTTGTCGATGGCGTAGCTCGGCGACAGGTAAAGCTCTGCGTACGATTCGTCGACCATGCTGCCGGGATAGCTGTAATAGCCGACGCCGCTTTCGATCGTCAGCTTGTCGAACACCGGGCGGAGCCCGACCGTGTTAGTCATCTGAAAATGCGACAGGCCCGGGAACTGCACCGACGCCCCATTCACCGAGGTGAAAAAGATCGAATAGTTCAGTTCAACATTGGACGAGACGCTGGGCAGGTGATTGGACAACGTGTAGCCACGGTAATTGTAATCGCTGGTCAGCGCGGCGTTGAATTTGGCGTCGAACGTGGCGTCGCTGTCGGTCTGCGTCTTCGCCGCCGGCGCCTTGGTGACCATCGGCGGGGCGGCGGTTGTGCTGTCGGCTTGTTGAGCGTTGGCGGGCGACCACGCCGCAACGACCGCCGCGATCGCGAGCGCAGCCGAGGTCGGCAGCGAGTGGCATGTTGTCGGCAATCAAGTTCGCTGGTCGCGAATCACGGATGCCGGTCATTTTAGCTGAGATCGCCGCTTGTAGGATGGGTTGAACGCCGTGAAACCCATCGCGTCGACGACAAGAATGATGGGTTTCGCTTTGCTCAACCCATCCTACAAAAGAATTACGCCGCGCTGGTGGCGCGGCCGCCCTTGGTGCCGAGCCTTTTGTCGAGATAGGCGCCGACCGAGGTCATCAGCGCCTCGACCTTGCCGTCGAAGAAGTGGTTGGCGCCGGGCACCACCTTCTGCTCGATGACGATGCCCTTTTGCGTCTTGAGCTTCTCGACCAACGTGGTGACGTCGCGGTGCGGCACCACCGCGTCCTTGTCGCCGTGGATGATCAGCCCGGACGACGGGCAGGGGGCGAGGAAGGAAAAGTCGTAGAGATTGGCGGGCGGCGCGATCGAGATGAAGCCTTCGATCTCCGGCCGGCGCATCAAAAGCTGCATGCCGATCCAGGAGCCGAACGAGAAGCCGGCGATCCAGCAGCTGCGCGCCTCGGGGTTGATGGCTTGCGCCCAGTCGAGCGCGGAAGCGGCGTCCGAGAGCTCGCCGACACCATGATCGAAGCCGCCTTGGCTCCGCCCGACCCCGCGGAAATTAAAGCGCAGCGCCGAGAAGCCGCGATGCACGAAGGCGTAATAGAGCTGATAGACGATCTGATGATTCATGGTGCCGCCGAACTGCGGGTGCGGGTGCAGCACAATGCCGATCGGCGCGTTTTTCTGCCGTGCGGGATGATAGCGGCCCTCGATGCGGCCCCCCGGTCCGGTGAAGATGACTTCCGGCATGTTTTTCGAACCTCGGTTTAGTCCGCAGCGGCGGCGCGGCTCGGGCGCTTGACGGCACCGGCAGGCGGACGTAAGTGACTAAAACCATTTCAGATTTTGAACTGGCGGCTCCTATATAGGAGCGCGAGCGGCGATTTGCGACTTCTAGCACAAGGCTGGGGTCAAAAAGCAAGCACAACAAGCAGCTATCATTGCGATAAGACAGCCGGAGGGCCGAACGTCGTGATGAGCGCGAAACCATGCGGGCGGCGGTTATTGGCGACCCTTGCCGTGGCCGCGGCGGCGATGCTGAGCGAGCGTGGTCGCGCCGCGGAACTCGCGACCAAGCTGCAAATCGTTACCAACGTCGCGTATCAGGACGCTGACCAATCGGCCTTTTCCCCTGACGGCCGCTACATCCTGATCGGCAACTCGCGCGCCACCGTGCGCTTATGGGAGGCCGCAACCGGCCGTCTGGTCCGCTCCTACGTGGCAAAATCGAGCGACGAGCGCCAATACGTCTATGGCGTCGGATTCTCCCCAAGCCTGGACGTGGTGGTGTCGAACGACCGCTATGGCAATGTCAGCATCTGGAAGGCCTCGACCGGTCAACTGTTGCGTTCGATTAGCGCCGGCGACCTCAACCCGCAGCGGCCGTTCGTGTTCACGCCGGACGGCAAGCGCATGCTTTCGGCCAATACCGCCGGCAAGGAAATTCGCTTCTGGGATACGGCGACCTGGAAGGTCGCACGGATCGTCAACGTGCCGTCGGGCTCTACGGAGTTTTCGCCGGACTGCAAGTACGCTGTTGTCCGGGGCGACGACTCCGTCGCTTTGATTGATCTGGCATCCGGCCACCAGCTTTGGAGTGCGAAATCGGGTGCGACCAGCGCTGCCGCCTTTTCCGCCGACGGCTCGCGCATCGCGGTCGGCGCCGGCGACCGAGATCATGGCAAGGACAAGATCGGCGCCACCGACGGAATGATCCGGGTCTTTGACACCAAGAGCGGCAGCGAGCTGCGGACCTTCACTTACGACGTGTTGCGGCCCGACGTCTGGTCGCTCGCTTTCTCGCCGGACGGCACACGGCTGTTTGCTGAGAGCGTCGATGGCGCCGTCCGCAGCTTCGATATTCCGGCCGGCCGCCTCGTCGACACTGTTTATATCGCCGTGGACAACGATGTGCAGAACGTCTTGTTCTCGCCCGGCGGCGATCGGCTTTGGTCGCTCAGCGAATCCGGCAACGGCAAAATCTGGAACCGCCAAACCGGCGAGTTAGTCAGCAAGTTCGGACTGCCGATTGGCGGGGTCCCGCGATTGGCGTTCCTCGGCGCGCCTGCGGGCTCGTCGAGCGGGGCCGGCAACACGGCGTCGATCCTGGCCGGAAATATCGACTTCGACGACGACAGCGCGGCGATCCATCGCTGGGCGATATCCAACGGGCACCTCGTTGGCAGCACGGCGCTCGGCGGCATCGCCTGGAACGGTTACCAGCCGGAATTGGTTTTTTCGTCTGACGGCAGCTTCGCCGTGTCCGGAACCGCCGAAAAACCGGCGCCGGACGGCGACAAGCCGAAAAAACCGACGCAGCCGTCGATCAATGTTTGGAATCTGACCACCGGCAAGTCGATGCAGACACTTCCCGGGCGCCCGGATGCGGCTACTGTTGCCGTCTCCGCCGATGGCAAGCTGATCTTTTCGACCGACCAAAGGGCGCTGTCAGACGATGATCCCGCCAATTCAAAGCTGAGCGTGACGTTATGGAATCGTGCGGACGCTCGAACGCTATGGACCACGACCATCGACGGCGAGGCCAGTTGCGCCGCATTCTCCCCAAAAGCTAGTCGCATCGCCGTCTGCGGCAGCGATGGCGTGCGCATTCTCGATGCGGCCAATGGCAAAGTTCTTCGTTTGCTCGAAGAGAAGGAAAAATATGGGGTTTCGTCGGTGGCGTTCGCGCCGGACAGCCGCACCTTGATCGAGGGCACCGGCGATTGGGAGGACAATGCCTCGATCTGGGACGTCGAAAGCGGCAAGCGTCTGCATACGCTGCACGGCCATGCCAAGGTGGTGCTGGCGGTGGCGTATTCGCCCGACGGCAAGCACGTCATCACCGGCGGTCAGGATGGCACAGCGCGCATCTGGAATGTGGCCACGGGCGCGCAGGAACGCGTGCTGCGGCTCGACTCCGCCAGTCCGTTCGAGAGCGTGACCTACTCGGCCGACGGCGCGCAGATCATTACCGGGCACATGGATGGCTCGGTTGCGATCTGGAACAACGCCACGGGCGCGTTGGTCGTGACGCTGGTGGCGAGCCCCGACGGCGAGTGGGTGGCGATTACGCTGGAGGGCTTTTTTGATGCCTCGCCGAAGGGTTCCGCGCTTCTCCACGTCGTCAACGGCCTCGATGTGGTGTCGATCGACCAGGTCTTTCAGAACCTGTTCCGCCCGGACCTGGTGCGCGAGAAGCTTGCCGGCGATCCGCTGGGCAAGGTGCGCGAAGCCGCCGCCAAGCTTGATCTGGCCAAGATTCTGGCGAGCGGCGCGCCGCCGGCCATTCGCATCGTCGAGCCATCCGACCGTCGTCCCGCGCCGGAAGATCATGCGGCGGTCAAGGTCGAATTGACGGCGCGCGACGGCGGCATCGGCCGCGTCGAATGGCGCGTCGATGGCGTCACCCGCGCCGTCGACAGTAACACGCAGAATGTGGCGGCCGGCGCGACAATCCAGCTCGATCACGCCTTCCCGTTGGAGAAAGGTGACAATGCTATCGACATCGTCGCCTACAACGCCAAAGGCCTGCTCGCTTCGGCACCGGTGCAGGTGACCATCCACTGGGATGGCGTCGCCGGCGCAACGCCGCCACGACTGTTTGTCTTCGCCATCGGCATCAACGACTACTACGATAGCCGCTTGCGGCTGAACTACGCCGTGGCCGACGCCAAATCGCTGTCGTCGGCGCTCGCCGTTGCCGGCCGCAACCTTTTTCCGGTGATCAGGGTCGCGACCGCCCTCGATGAGGAGGCAACGCGCGACCACATCCAGTCGATCTTTGCCAAGCTGGTCGGCGAGATGAAGCCGAGCGACGTGTTCCTGTTTTTCATCGTCGGTCACGGCGCCACCATCGACGGACGCTATTATTTCCTGCCGTACGATTTTCGCTATGACAACGAGAATTCGATCCGCGACAAGGCGATCGATCAGGATCAGCTGCAGGCCTGGTTCTCGATGATTCCGGCCAAGAAAAGCATGCTGATCTTCGATACCTGCGAGAGCGGCTCGATGACCCAGGAGGCCGTCGCCACGCGCGGCCTCGAGCATCTCGTCGCGCTGGAACGGCTGACCCAGGCGATGGGCCGCACCGTCTTGTCGGCGTCGACCGCGACCGCGCCGGCGCTCGAGGGCTATCGCAATCATGGCGTCTATACCTACGCGCTGCTTGAATCGCTGGAGAAAGCGGACTTCAAACACGACGGCCTGATCACCGATACCGAGATTGCCGAATACGTCGCCAACCGCGTGCCCGAGCTTAGCTATCAGGCCTTCAGTTTCCGCCAAATCCCGCAGATGAAAATCGTCGGCTCAAGCTTTCCGGTCGCCAAGCCCACTGACGTTCTCGATATCGATACGGCGCCGGCGGCGACGCCGGCAACGCTCAGCACCATCCCGACGCATGTGGCGACGCGTTCGCTCGACGTGCTTGCGACGCCGTCCGCCGATGGCGTGGTCGTGCGGACGCTGGCGCCGGGAACCGCGGTCAGCGTCCTGCTCACGGACAACGGCTGGGACCTGATCGCCAAGGATGGCGTGCAACTCGGCTATGTGCTGGCCAATGGGCTAGCGCTGCTGCAGTAGGATTAACGATAACGCGGGCCGACCGCGGATTGCGCGCCGTCTGGCTGGCGTGCATATCTCTGCTCATGTCTTTGTCCATGACCGAGCGCGCTTATTTCGACTGGAACGCGACGACGCCGCTGCGGCGGCAGGCGCACGACGCTTTGCAGGAGGCGTTGGCGCTGACCGGGAACCCGTCTTCGGTCCATGCCGAGGGGCGCGCGGCCCGGCGGCTGATCGAACAAGCGCGGGACGAGGTGGCTCGCCTCGTTGGCGCTCGCTCGGCCGATGTGATTTTCACCTCGAGCGGCACCGAGGCCAACGCGCTGGCTTTGACGCCGGCGATCGAGACCCCGGCCGAAAAGCGCCCGCGCGACCGATTGTTCATCTCGGCGATCGAGCATTCTTCGGTGCGCACCGGCGGCAGATTTCCCCACGAGGCTGTCGAAGACCTGGCAGTCGATGCCGACGGGCGGCTCAATCTCGCGACGCTGGCGGAGACATTGTCGCGCGCGTCGCGCCCGCTGGTCTCGGTCATGCTGGCGAACAACGAGACCGGGGTTGTCCAGCCGGTCGCGGAAGCCGCCGCCCTTGTGCACGCCGCGGGCGGGCTCTTGCATGTCGACGCGGTGCAGGCGGCCGGCCGCATCGCTATCGATATCGCCGAGCTCGGGGCCGACCTGTTGACGCTTTCGGCGCACAAGATCGGCGGACCCAAGGGCGTCGGCGCTCTGGTGCGACGAAGCGACGACATCCATTTCGCCGAGCCGTTGATTCGCGGCGGCGGCCAGGAGCGCGGCATGCGCGCCGGCACTGAGAATGTGGCTGGCATCGCGGCTTTCGGTGCGGCGGCTGCGGCCGCGCATGCGCAGCGCGCCGATGAAGCCGCTCACATGCTGGCGCTGCGGAGCCGGCTCGAAGCGCGGCTCAAGGCGATCTCGCCGCAGGCGGTGATTTTCGGCGAAGCCGCCTCGCGGCTGCCGAATACGACGCTGTTCGCGCGCGAAGGCATCAAGGCAGAGACCGCCATCATCGCATTCGACCTCGATGGTGTCGCAGTCTCGTCCGGCGCCGCCTGCTCGTCCGGCAAGGTGCAGCCATCCCATGTCCTTGCGGCCATGGGGGTTTCTGCGGTTCTCACCCGCGGCGCCGTGCGTGTCAGCCTGGGCTGGACGACCACCGAAGCCGAGGTCGAAAGGTTCCTTGACGCTTGGAGAAAGCTCGCTTCTGCACTATCTAAGGGACGACAGGGCATAGCGGCCTAAATGGCTCTATGAATGACGGATTTAGCGAAGCCCCCACCCATCCCTCCCCCGGTTGCGGGGGAGGGTGGGGAGGGGGTTTCAAACGGCAACAAGGGGTGACCCGAGAGAAGGCACGCCTGACCATACCGACAAATCCAACCCGCGGTCCTTGAAACCGTGAGCGGAGGGACGAATGCCGGCAGTGCAAGAGACGGTGGATCAGGTCCGCCGGATCGACGTCGACCAGTATAAGTACGGATTCGAAACACAGATCGAATCCGACAAGGCGCCGAAGGGCCTTTCCGAAGATACCGTCCGGTTTATCTCGGCGAAAAAGAACGAGCCGGAGTGGATGCTGGCGTGGCGACTTGATGCCTATCGCCGCTGGCTGACCATGCATGAGCCGAAATGGGCCAAGGTCGAATACGGCCCGATCGACTACCAGGACATTTATTATTATTCCGCGCCGAAGAAGGCGCCGAAGTCGCTCGACGAAATCGATCCGGAAATCCTGCGCACCTACGAGAAGCTCGGCATTCCGCTGCGCGAGCGCGAAGCGCTGCTTGGCATCCGCAAGCCGTCAGGTGAATCCGGCGAGGAAGGCCAAGAGGGTGAGGGCGGCAACGGCTATCGCCGCGTCGCCGTCGACGCGGTGTTCAATTCCGTCTCGGTTGCGACCACGTTCAAGGCCGAGCTGGCCAAGGCCGGCGTGCTGTTCATGCCGATTTCGGAAGCAATCCACGAGCATCCCGAGCTGGTGAAGAAGTATCTCGGCACGGTGGTGCCGATCAGCGACAACTTCTTCGCCACGCTCAATTCGGCGGTGTTCTCCGACGGCTCGTTCGTCTATGTGCCGCCGGGCGTGCGCTGCCCGATGGAGCTGTCGACCTATTTCCGCATCAATGAGCGCAACACCGGCCAGTTCGAGCGCACGCTGATTATCGCCGACAAGGGCTCCTATGTCAGTTATCTCGAAGGCTGCACCGCGCCGATGCGCGACGAGAACCAGCTGCACGCCGCGGTGGTGGAGCTCGTAGCGTTGGACGACGCCGAAATCAAATATTCCACAATTCAGAACTGGTATCCGGGCGACGCGGCCGGCCGCGGCGGCATCTTCAATTTCGTCACCAAGCGCGGCGATTGCCGCGGCAAGAACGCCAAGATCTCGTGGACGCAGGTGGAGACCGGCTCCGCCATCACCTGGAAATATCCGAGCTGCATCCTGCGCGGCGACAATTCGCGCGGCGAGTTCTACTCGATCGCCGTCTCCAACGGCTATCAGCAGGTCAATTCCGGCACCAAGATGCTGCATCTCGGCAAGAACACGACGAGCCGCATCATCAGTAAGGGCATCGCCGCCGGCCACTCCAACAACACCTATCGCGGACTGGTCACCGCGCACCGCCGCGCCACCGGTGCGCGCAACTTCACCAATTGCGATTCGCTCCTGATCGGCGACAAATGCGGCGCGCACACCGTGCCGTATATCGAGGCGAAGAATTCCAAGGCGGTGTTCGAGCACGAAGCGACGACCTCGAAGATTTCCGACGAGATGCTGTTCTATTGCCGCCAGCGCGGGCTGTCGGCGGAGGAGGCGACCGCTTTGGTCGTCAACGGCTTCGTCAAGGACGTGCTGCAGCAATTGCCGATGGAATTCGCGGTCGAAGCGCAGAAGCTGATCTCGGTCTCGCTGGAAGGGTCGGTGGGATAACGGGGCCGTTCATTCTTCGAGGCTCGCTGCGCTCGCGCCTCAGGATGACGGGTCATAGGCGTTTGTTCGTCATCCTGAGGTGCGAGGCCGCAGGCCGAGCCTCCAAGGATGACAGCCACAGAAGGTAGAGCTGATTCAATGCCGTTACTGGAAATCAAAAATCTGCACGTCGAGATCGACGGCAAGGAGATCCTCAAAGGTCTCGACCTCATCGTGAATGCGGGCGAGGTGCACGCGATCATGGGCCCGAATGGCTCGGGCAAATCGACGCTCGCTTATGTGCTGGCCGGCAAGGACGGCTATGAGCCGACTGCCGGCGAAGTGCGCTTCAACGGCAAGAACATTTTCGACATGGCGCCTGACGAGCGCGCCGCCGCCGGGCTGTTCCTGGCGTTCCAGTATCCTCTCGAAATCCCCGGCGTCGCCACCATGACGTTCCTGCGCACCGCGCTCAATGCGCAGCGCAAAAAGCGCGGCGAGGCCGAGCTGTCGACGCCGGATTTTCTCAAAAAGGTTCGCGAAGTCGCCAAAAAACTTAGCATCGATCAGGAGATGCTGCGCCGCGCGGTCAATGTCGGCTTTTCCGGCGGCGAGAAGAAGCGCAACGAGATTTTGCAGATGGCGCTGCTCGAGCCGCGGCTGGCGGTGCTCGACGAGACCGATTCCGGCCTCGACATCGACGCCCTGCGCATCGTCGCCGACGGCGTCAACCGGTTGCGCGGCCCCGACCGCTCATTCGTTGTCATCACCCACTATCAGCGGCTGCTCAACTACATCGTGCCCGACGTGGTGCATGTCCTGTCGAAGGGCCGCATCGTCAAGACCGGCGGCAAGGATCTGGCGCTCGAGCTCGAAGCGCGCGGCTATGCGGAATATCAGGCGGAGGAGGTGGCGGCGTGAACGTAATCGCCGCCCCGCACCACAATGAACGTCATGGCTGAAGTCAAAGTCATCAAGACCGCGGCGGAGACCGCGCTGGCGCACGCGTTCGCGCAGGCGCGCGCGCATTTGCCGGGCGGTGTTGCGATCGCCGAGGAGCGCGCGGCCGCGTTCGACGTGTTCGCCAGGGAAGGCCTGCCGCACCGCCGCATCGAGGATTGGAAGTACACCGATTTGCGCGCGCTGATGCGCGAAGCGAAGCCGCTGGCGAGCCCGCCGGATGCGGCGGCGAAGGCGCGGGCCAAAAGCGCGGGCGCGCTGGTCGGCGATGTCGAGGCGCGCCGGCTGGTTTTCGTCGATGGCGCGTTCGTCCCGGAACTTTCCGATGTCGCGGCATTGGAACAGGGGCTTGCGATCACGTCGCTTGCCGCGGCCCTTTCCGGCGACGACGCCGGCCTGACCGCCGATCTCGGCAAGCTCGCGCCGATCAGCGACGTCGCGGTGGCGCTCAACACCGCGTTCATGGGCGACGGTGCTGTGATCCACGTCGGCGCCGGCGCGACCATTGAGCGGCCGCTGCATCTCGTCTTCACCGCGTCCGGGAAGGCGGCGGCGAGTTTCGTGCGTTCGCTGTTGGTGGTCGAGCCGGGCGCGCGGGTGATGCTGGTGGAAAGTCACGAAGGGCCGGCCGGCAGCGACTATCAGGTCAACGGCGCGCTGGAGCTGTTCGTCGGCGACCGCGCGCATGTCGATCACGTCAAGATCGTCGGCGAGGGCACGAGCGCGCTTCATGTCTCGACGCTGGCGGCGGTGATCGGCGCCAAGGCCCGCTTCAATACCTTCAGCTTCACCATCGGCGGTGCGGTGGTGCGCAACCAGCTGTTCCTCAAATTCGACGGCGAGGACACGGTGGCGAACATCCGCGGCGCGACGCTGCTCAAAGGCCGCCAGCACGCCGACACGACGCTCATTGTCAATCACAATGCCCGCGGCTGCCAGAGCCGGGAAGTGTTCAAGTCGGTGCTCGACGACGAAGCCCACGGCGTGTTCCAGGGTCGCATCGTGGTACGCCAGGGCGCGCAGCAGACCGACGCCAAGATGATGACGCGGGCGCTGCTTCTGTCGGACACCGCCGAGGCCGACAACAAGCCGGAGCTTGAAATCTTCGCCGACGATGTGCAGTGCGGCCACGGCGCCACCGCCGGCGCGCTCGACCAGGAGCTGAAATTCTATCTGATGGCCCGCGGCATCCCCGCCGCGCAAGCCGAGGCGTTGTTGATCCAGGCGTTCCTCGGCGAGGCGGTCGAGGGCATCGAGCATGCTGGCCTTCGCGAGGCGCTGATGGATCAGATCGCGGCGTGGCTCAAAGCGCGCGGCAAGGACAAGTGATGCATCCGGCAGTGACCAACGGCGCCTATGACGTCAACCGCATCCGCGCGGATTTTCCGATCCTCGCCATGGCGGTCTATGGCAAGCCGCTGGTCTATCTCGACAACGCCGCCTCGGCGCAGAAGCCGCAGGCGGTGCTCGACCGCATCAATCAGGCTTACACGTCGCAATACGCCAACGTCCATCGCGGCCTGCATTATCTCGCCAACGAGGCGACCGAGGCTTACGAGGGTGCGCGCGAGAAGGTGGCGGCTTTCCTCAATGCCGGGCGCAAGGAAGAGATCATCTTCACCCGCAATGCCACCGAGGCGATCAACCTCGTCGCTTACACGTTCGGGCGCGAACGCATCAAAGAAGGCGACGAAATCATCCTTTCGATCATGGAGCACCATTCCAATATCGTGCCGTGGCATTTCCTGCGCGAGCGCCAGGGCGCGGTGATCAAGTGGGCGCCGGTCGACGATGAAGGCAATTTCCTGCTCGACGAATTCGAGAAGCTGATCGGCCCGCGCACCAAGTTGGTGGCGATCACCCAGATGTCGAACATGCTCGGCACCTTGGTGCCGGTGAAAGAGGTGACGCGGATCGCGCATGCCCACGGCGTGCCGGTGCTGATCGACGGCGCCCAGGGCGCGGTCCATGCCGACGTCGACGTGCAGGACATCGACTGCGACTTCTACGCCTTCACCGGTCACAAGCTCTATGGCCCGACCGGCATCGGCGTGCTGTACGGCAAATACCAACACCTAGAGGCGATGCCGCCGTTCAACGGCGGCGGCGAGATGATCCGCGAGGTGACCCAAGACGGCGTGACCTACGGCGAGCCGCCGCACAAGTTCGAAGCCGGCACGCCGTCGATCGTGCAGGCGATCGGGCTTGGCGCGGCGCTCGACTATGTCGCCTCGGTCGGCAAGCCGCGCATCCACGCCCATGAGGCCGGCTTGCTCGGCTACGCGCATGATCGGCTCCGCGAGATCAATTCGCTGCGCATTTTCGGCACCGCCAAGGACAAGGGCGCCATCGTGTCGTTCGAGATGAAGGGCGCGCATCCACATGACGTCGCGACCATCATCGACCGCTCGGGTGTGGCGGTGCGCGCCGGCACCCATTGCGTCATGCCGTTATTGGCGCGCTTTGGCGTCACCGCGAGCTGCCGCGCTTCGTTTGCGATGTATAATACCCGCGAGGAGGTCGACACCCTGGCGCAGGCGCTGGTCAAAGCTCAGGATTTCTTCGCATGACCGATGATCCGAAACCCGATGCCATGAGCGATGGCGCGGTGGAAGTCGCCGCGGCCGGCGCCGCTGATGCTGGCGTTGCGCAAGCCAATGTCGCCGACGTCTTCGCCGCGTCGCCATCCGCCATTCCGCCGGACGAGATGGCGCGGCTGAGCGACGAGATCGTGCAGGCGCTCAAGACCGTGTACGACCCGGAAATTCCCGCCGACATCTACGAGCTTGGCCTGATCTACAAGGTCGACGTCGACGACGACCGCGTCGTCAAGGTCGACATGACGCTGACGACGCCGAACTGTCCGTCGGCGGCGGAGCTGCCGGCCATGGTGGAGAACGCGGTGGCGAGCGTGCAGGGCGTGCGCGAGGCCAAGGTCAGCATCGTCTGGGATCCGCCCTGGGATCCGAGCCGGATGTCGGACGAGGCCCGCGCGGTGCTCAATATGTGGTGAGTCAAAGAGTGAGTTGCGCGCCGGCTGCCGGCGCATTACATCAAATGGGTGCGATTGTTAGTAGTTTTAGCTTACAACAATTCGCAACTGGAACGAGGACTTTAAGCGAGGACCTAAAATGGCCAGCCCCCGGCCGAGACCTCAGGTGATGCGGCTCACCGACGCCGCAGCCGAACGCATCAAGACCGTCATGGCGAAGGCCGAGCGGCCGATCGAGGCCGTGCGCGTCGGCGTCAAGAATGGCGGCTGCGCCGGCATGGCCTACACCATGGAATATGCCGAGACCACCAATCCGCTCGACGAGGTGGTCGTGGACAAGGGCGTCCGCATCCTGATCGATCCCAAGGCGGTGCTGTTCCTGCTCGGCACCGAGATGGACTACAAGATCGATAAGCTGTCGGCGCAGTTCGTGTTCAACAACCCGAACCAGACCGCGGCCTGCGGCTGCGGCGAGTCGGTTCAGATCGAGCCGGCCACCGGCGTCGAGACCGGCGCGCAAGCGCATTGAGTCCGTCCTAGCTTCAAATTCCTTTAAGTCGTCATGGCCGGGCTTGACCCGGCCATCCACGTCTTTGGACCCTTTGTAAGACGTGGATGCCCGGCACAAGGCCGGGCATGACGATTAGACAAAACCGGAAAACTAAGCCACGCGCGCCGGGATGATGCTGGCGTTGTCGTCAGCGGCGGCGTCACTCTCGCAGATCACGCAATTGCGGCCATTGCGCTTGGCGGCGTAGAGGCATCGGTCGGCGCGTTCGATCAACGATTGCGGCGTATCGGTCGACCGCAGCAGCGCTACGCCGATCGAGACGGTGACGCGGCCGAGCCGCTCGCCGCTCGATCGCTTCATCAGTTCCTTGTGCATCACGGCGCGGCGGATGTGATCGGCGACGCTGAGCGCCGAGCGCAGCGCCGTCTTCGGCAGCGTAATGGCGAATTCCTCGCCGCCGTAACGCGCCGCGATGTCCTGCTGCGTAACGTGCTGCTTCACCGCCATGGCGACTAGGCGCAGCACCTGGTCGCCGATCAGATGGCCGAATCTGTCGTTGAACGCCTTAAAGTGATCGATGTCGCTTAGCAACAGCGTCAGCGGCTGGCCGCCGGCCTTGGCTTGCGTGATGACCTTGCGCAGCTCGGCATCGAAGAATTTGCGGTTGGCCAGCGTGGTCAGCGGATCGGTGAGGCTTTCGTGGCGCACGGTCTCGAGATTTTGCTGCAGCTGCTCGATCTCCTGCCGCGACGCCGACAGCCGCGCTTCGAGTTTTTTGTTGCTGCTCTCCATCTCCTTGGCGCCGGTGACGAGCCGCTCGATGACGGCGCGCAACGCTACGCCCTCGTTGCTCGGCAGCTGCTCGCTGGCGCCTTGCAGCTTCACGCTGGCGTCGGCCAGGCTCGCCGAATAGCTGGTCGCCGAGCCGGCGGCGGTGTCGATCATGTCGATCACCTCCTTGATCTCGCCGACCATGCGGGTGCCGAGCGTATCGAGGCGGTCGCTGACGCGGGTCGGCGAAATATAGCTGCGGTAGATCTGATCGATGTCGGCGTCGCTGAGCGTGCCGTGTTGCGCCAGCATCTCGTTGATCGACCGATTGAGCTCGGGCGTGTAGCCGGTGGCGTATTGGTACCAAATTTCAAAATTTCGCGGCGAGGCGGGTTGACGGAGCGCCTTGATTTGTTGGAGTGCGATCTCGGCAAAGGCCAGTGTGCGTTCGTGCTCGTCGCTGGGCACGGCCATCGCTGCAATCCTCCGAATCGCTATGCGAATTACCGAAGCCAAATTTCAACAGCGCGACAGGCTGTTCAGGGAATGCTTGAAACTTAAAAGAAGCCGATGAAGGAGGGGTAAACAGCTGAAACGAAACGTTGCGCTTCGAAGCGAATGCCTAAACGCCTAAAAGCTTAAGCTTTCACTGGCACCGGGCGGAGCAAAAAGGCCGGAAGGTGGGACGTATCGGCGTCTTCGGTGCGCGGCTTCGTCGGCTTTGCCGGTTGGGGCGGCCGCTGCGTCATCCGCGAGCCAGACGCGGTTGGCCGATGTGATTGCCGGTGGCCGTCATTGCGCGGGCGGCGCGGCTGCGGCGGTCCCTGGCGCGCCGGCGAACCGGTTTGCTGCGGCGCAGCAGCGGCGGGGGCGGGGGCCGGAAGGGCGCGATCGTCCATGAACGGGATGGTGGCGCCGATCAGCTTTTCGATCGCCGCCACCGCCTTGGCATCGTTCGATCCGGCGACGATGGTCACCGCGGTACCGCTGCGCCCGGCGCGGCCGGTGCGGCCGATACGATGCACATAGTCGTCGGGGTGCACCGGAACGTCGAAATTGTAGATGTGGCTGACGTCGGGAATGTCGAGACCGCGCGCGGCGACGTCGGAGGCAACCAAGAGCGTGACTTCGCCTTTGCGGAACTGCTCGAGCGCGGCGGTGCGCGCCGGCTGGTCCATGTCGCCGTGCAGCGCCAACACCGAAAAGCCGTGGCGGAGCAGCGAGCGATGCAGCGTCGCCACGTCGCGCTTGCGGTTGCAAAAGATGATCGCGTTCTTCAGTCCTTCCGCCGAGCGGATCAGCCGGCGCAGCGTGTCGCGTTTGTCATGCCCTTCGCGCCCGGATCTGGCGAGCAGCTGCTTGGTGGTGGCGACGGTGGTCGCGGGCTTCGATACTTCTACCCGCACCGGATTGTGCAGGAACTGCTCGGTGATGCGCCGGATTTCCGGCGGCATGGTCGCGGTGAAGAACAGCGTTTGGCGGGTGAACGGAACGAGCTTGCAGATGCGCTCGATGTCGGGAATGAAACCCATATCCAGCATGCGGTCGGCTTCGTCGATGACCAGAAGCTCGACGCCGTTGAGCAGGAGCCGGCCGCGCTCGAAGTGGTCGAGCAGGCGGCCCGGCGTCGCGATCAACACGTCGACGCCGCGCATCAGCTTGGTGTCTTGATCGTCAAACGAAACGCCGCCGATGATCAGGGCGACGTTGAGCTTGCTGTTGGCGCCGTATCTGGAGAAATTCTCCTCGACCTGCGCGGCGAGCTCGCGCGTCGGCTCCAGAATCAGCGTGCGCGGCATGCGGGCGCGGGCGCGGCCCTGCTCCAGCATGGTCAGCATCGGCAAGGTGAAGGCCGCGGTCTTGCCGGTGCCCGTCTGCGCGATGCCGAGCACGTCGCGCCGGGCGAGCACGTGGGGTATCGCTTGATCTTGGATCGGAGTGGGAGTTTTGTAGCCGGCCGCCGCAACGGCGGTAAGAACTTTGTCGGACAAGCCGAGATGTGAAAAGGACATAAACCCTCAGTTCGGGAGCGCGCCGGGCGCGGAAACCAGGCTCGGGAACCCTTGGATAAACGGGGAATGACGCCTGATGGTCGAATCCGCCCGTGGCTCAGGTGCGGCGAACATAAGTTCGACCACGTGAAAGTCAACCTGCCGCGCTGCGGTAAGTTAAGCCTGATCCGTCAGTTTCCCTCGATACCCTAGAAAGAGCTTACGCCGATGCCTGACGCTGCCTCCCATGCGATGCCGATTGTGCTGGTTCCGGGGCTCAATTGCTCGGCGCGGCTTTACGCCGAACAAATTCCGGCACTGTGGCGGTTCGGCCCAGTCACCGTCGCCGACCATACGCGCGGCGATTCCATGCCGGACATCACCGCACGCATCCTCGCCGCGGCGCCGCCGCGTTTCGCGCTCGCCGGCCTGTCCATGGGCGGCTATATCGCCTTCGAAATCATGCGCCAGGCGCCGCAGCGGGTGGCGAAGCTGGCGCTGCTCGACACCGGCGCACGCGCCGAGACCGCCGCGCAGACCGAGCTGCGCAAGGCGCCGATGGAGATGGCGAAGAGCGGCCGGTTTGCCGAAGTCGCCGCGGCGGCGTTCGAGTTCTATGTTCACCCCGGCCGTCACGGTGATTTGGCACTCAAGACGCAGTTCATGACCATGGCCGAAGAGAACGGCGCGCAGGCTTATTTGCGTCAACAGCGCGCCATCATGGGCCGCCGCGAATCCCGGCCGAGCCTGTCGGCGATCGCCTGTCCAACTCTGGTGCTGGTCGGCGAGCAGGATAGGGGAACGCCGGTCGAGCTGTCGCAAGAAATTGCCGCTGCCATCGCCGGTTCGCGTCTCGTCATTATTCCGGCGTGCGGCCATCTCTCGACCATCGAGCGGCCCGCGGCGGTGACGAAGGCGCTGGTCGAGTGGATGCTGGCGTAACGCGCTGGTCCGCGAATAACCCCGACCCCGCAGCGCGCTCGGCACCTCCCATGTTGCCTTGTGACCGGACATAGTCCTGAAAAGGCAAAATCGAATGCGAGTGACCCATCCGAGACAGGTCCGCTAGAGGAGGCCTGACGTGAAGCTCGTCTGCGTCCTGATGCTGCTAGCAACGATGTTCGCCCTCTCAACGTCTCCAGCTTCGGCCTGGTGGCAGTTCGTCGCCAATGGGCCGAACAGCGAACGGCAGGTTTCACCGCGCTTTGCCACCGAGAAGGAGTGCAAAAGCGCTTTGAAGACGACCGAGGCGTTCATGGCCAAGAAATTTCCGGATCGCTATCCTTTGGCTGGTAGCTGCGAGGGGTACCGAGAAGCCCGCTAAACCCTAACGACCTCATCGTCAGCTCGGCGTCCGCAGCAAAGACACCGGTTCCGTTGCCGAGAAGTCATTTGGTACGCGGCTGTGACTTTTTTTGCACTAGTTCGTGCGTCTAAATCGTCTAAATTAACTATTCACCATACTCTTGGAGGGTGGGCTGATATGAAACAACTTCTGACTTTCGGGTGCGCCGTGGCATTGGCTTTCGCCATGATGAGTTTCACCCAGGTGGTGAAGTCCCCATCGGGACTCACTGTCGTAAAAGGCGGGGCCGCCTTGGCGGCCGACCTTGGTCCGCCCCCGCCGCCTCCGCCGGTCGGCAAAGGTAAGGCGCCGGTTTACGGCAAAGGAAAAGCGCCGATCGTCGTGAGGGGCTAATCGGCCGAGCCGTGGACGTGGTGGCGGCGGTCGGGTGAGGTTGCGCTGTTAGCGCTCCTCTTCGGCCGCCGGCCGCATTGGCACGGCATTTACTGACGAGCGAATGAGGAAAGGGCAGAAGGGCCATGCGACATGGTTTGCCAGCTGCCCTCAGCATGCTTGTCGGCCTCGGGCTGGCTGCGTCGATACTGCAAAGCACTGCAGTTTCCGCTCAGACAATCAGCGAACCCTTATCGCCGGTTTCGACGACCGCGCCTTTCGCCACCCATTCAAACCGATACTCGCCGCGCAATCACTTCTTTGTGGAGTTTCGCGCCAGGAACGCGGCAAGTTATGGCCACGTGTATGTGATGTATGGCGAGGCCAATGCGCGCCATGAGGTGATCAGAAGCGAGATCGCCGGCCTTGGTCCGGCCGGGGACAGGGGAGATTGCCTGAACTGCAGCGTCTATAACTGGACGCTCGGTCATCTCATACCGGTACCGGGGGAAATCGCCGCCACTGACGGCGACCTTGAAGAACAATACGTCCTCGCCCGCTACCGAATCTGGATCGACGAGGCACAGTACAAACGGCTGGTTGCCTACATAGAGCAGCGCAAGGCCAACAAAGTGCAGTGGCACGCCATGTTCAACAGCTGCGTCATGTTCGGGCGCGATGTGGCGGCCTTCTTGGACCTGAATGTTCCCCCGCTGTTTGATTTTTCGCGAGGGTTCATACCCTACCCGAAAACCGCGGTGGAGGCGCTGCGCGACGCCAACGGTGGAGAGAAAGATCAAGGACCGCTGAAGGATGCGCCTGGCACTCTTGCGGTTGAGATCGCATCTAAAGCGCACATTAAGATCGGGACGCCCGCGCCAACAGCCGCCGGAGCGTCCGCGACAATGTCTGGAACCGAGAGCGCGCGCTCATTTGCCGCTTCCTCCGGTCACGCGCCCAATGACCGCGGTGAAGACAAGCCGCCGACCACTTCAATCCATTAGGCGGCTGCACAGATCCCTGGCCCGCCGGCGTTTCGCGAAAATTCTCCGCAGAGCCCGCTACCGGCGGCGTGACAAAAACGGAATCAGCATCGGAACGCGACGACAATAGGCGCCATAGATGTCCGGGCCGAGTTCGGTGAGTAAAAAGCGCTCCTCCGTGCGCGCCTTCAGCCACACTCCGAGGATGATGAGCGCAGCGCCGAACAGCGCGGTCAATGTTCCCTCAGCGGCCGCTGTCGCCACAAGTGCGATCATGAGGCCGCTATAGATCGGGTGCCGCACGAACGCATAAGGGCCGGTGTCGATAATCCTATGGTCTTCCTTGCGGGTAATTGTGCTTGACCACAATGGTCCGAGATAGATGCGCGCCCACCACGTCAGCGAAAGGCCGGCCAACATAACGGCGGCGAGCGCATACATGCCGGCGCGGTTGATTTCCCAGATCGGCTTCTCCCCGAGCAACGGTCCTGTCACCGGTACGAGCAGAATGCCTCCGGCTATCATGGCGGCGCGATAGCGCCAGGTTTCCAGCGTCGCGGCGCGCGTTCGCGCGCGATTCGACCAGAACGACGCCGCCACCCAGCTGATCAACCACACGATCCAGATTGTTTCGAGCACCAGGCTTGGCTGAATCGTCACGATCCTTGACACTCCGAGCGACGCGGCGCGCATGCATTTGGGTCGGACGCGGTCGTCAAAGTTGGCTTATCAGGGCGCGCCCAACCTTTTGTCCAACTACCAGGCCTTGCCTACAAGCGATGTTATCGCCTCGCGTAAGGCGGGTCCGATCGGGTTGGGCGCATAGCCCAGGTCACGCCGTGATTCTTCGAACGAGAGCGATCGCGAGCGCAACGCGATACGCACTCCCTCCACGGTCGCCCCTGGCGGGCGGTGTGTAGCATGATCCGCGACGAATTCCATTGCTGCGGCGACCATCTGCGCGATCTCGGCAGGGATTGGAACCCGCCAAGCTTTGCGGCCGGTGACGGCTTGAATGGCATCAAGCACCTTAGCCAGCGACACAGCTTCGCCACCGAGAATATAACGATGCCCGTTCTGCCCGCGCTTCATGGCCAGCTGCAGACCGGCAGCGACGTCACGCACATCGACCAAGTTCAACACGAAATCGAAGTACATTTGAATACGACGGTTGAGAAAATGCCGCAGCATCAAGGTCGGAGGCGTAAGGTTCCCATAATGCAGGCCGATCGGCATGGTCGGACTGGCGATCACCACGGGAAATCCGGACGCCGCCGCCTGTAAAGCCAGCTGTTCCGCGAGCAATTTCGAGCGTGTGTACGCTCCAGGCATTTCGTCGGGTGTGGTGCGGATGTGTTCGATGCCGGACGATTTCGGCGGCGACGGGCCGAAAAGAATCGATTCGGTCGAGCAGTGCAGAAACCGCGAGACGCCGTGCTGGCGTGCCGCCTGCAGCATGATTTCGGTGCCACGGCAATTGACGGCGTGAAAGTCGTCCCTGCACGGCATCCACATGCCGGGCAAGGCTGCAAGGTGGTAGACTTCTTCCACATCGTCGAGCGCTTCTCGCACCAGCCTCTCGTCGAGTATCGATCCTTTTACATACTGCGCCACCGCGCCCGCATATGCCGGCGGCCGCAGATCGAGAACCCTTACCCGACAACCTTGTGCATGAAGGGCAGCCACCAAATGCTGCCCAATGAAGCCGCTGCCGCCCGTAACCAGCGTTTGCGTCACGGAGTTCGGCCTACATCCGCCCGACCTTCGACCGGGTAACGCGGCGGGCCAAGCGGCGTCTGTTGGGATGATTGTTGCTGGGACGATTTTTGCAAAACGGCCGCAAGATCTGGCCGCAGGCCGAGCGCAATGAAAAGCTTGGCGAAGATGTACATTGGGCTGATCAGCATCTGAACAGGATTGTCGAGCAGCGTTGGCCGTTTGCCTTCGAACAGCTGGTGTCCGACGATCTGCAAGGCCCAACCGAGAACAAATAGTCCAACCGCTATGATCCAGACCCAGAGAACGCTGACATGGCTGGCAATTGCACCAGCAGCAAATAGAAGAGGAATGGAGGTAACGACAATGGCGAGTCCGATGGCGAGGTCCCACGCGGTCCACAGGATCAGCGCCGGGATCACCAAAAGCGGGGCGGCGCTGGTGTGAACGCCGAACACGCTAACGGGCAGCAGACAAAACGGCAGCACCACAGCTACGAACAGGATCGGATTGCCGATCATGTGCATGACGGAGTTGACTTGGTCGCGATGAGCGTTGGCGTAATATGCAAGCTGGCGCTGGAAATAGTCCGTCATGCAGAATACACACGGCGCCAAGGCCGTTCCCTAAATATTTGTATCGAAAGGCGTTCCGGCCGCAGGAACATTCCCGCGCCCGTAAAGCAGGGTCGTCGCTTGATTGCTTCGCCCGCCGCCCGCTGCGAGTGCCAGTTAAACGTGAGACCGGGGGCGCGTCAAATGCCCCTCGGCGATGGAGATGGCGACGAGCGGCCGGTTTGCCGACGTCGCCGCGGCGACGTTCGAGTTCTCTGTTCATCCCGACCGTTGCGGCGACGTCGCGCTCAAGGCGTTGTTGATGACCATGACTGAAGTGGAACGGCGCTGGGCCTATTTGCGTCAGTAGCGCGCCTTCATGGGGCGTCCCGAATCCCGGCCAAACCCTATCGGCGATCGCATGTCCGACGCTGTCGGCGAGCAGGACCGGGGAGCGCCGGTCGAGCTGTCGCAAGAGATTGCCGCCGCGATCTCTGGTTCGCGGCTTGTTATTGTTCCCGCATGCGGTCGCCTCCGGCTGGCTACGGATAGAGCGGCTTGCCCCCGGCGAACACGCCAATCGCCTCATAGTCGCTCCGCGAATTGGCGGGGACGACATTGACAGGTTTGCCCCAACGATCACTGATCGAAAGATCGGCTGTGAAGGCTGGACTCCCTGCGAATACCGTCGTCGGAAACTGGCGCGGCGCCTTGGGAAGGACAGACCAAGGCAGACTTCCGCCGTCATCATGACCATCGCCCGTCGGATTGGGCGCCAGCGCGCGAATGTTGTGAAGATCGAAACGTAAGCCCTGGCCGGCAAGGTTTGGAAGCATCCACTCGAGGGCTCGGTCAGAGAGGCCGGTTTCGGGGTAGCCGCCGCCGATATCCGAATGAGAACCTGGAAATATAACCTGTGTGATATTGGTTCTGGGCGTCCAATAAGTCGGGAAAAAGTCGGCGCGATTTTCATCAGCCGACAGCGCGTGGAAGCCGTTGAGCACCTTGGGGCTGAGATCGGTGTTCGCGATGACAAAGTCATAGCCAAGCCAGCCGTCGGGTTCTGGCTTGGGGATGCCCATCGAGCTTACCGTATCGAATACGGCAACCGCGAGGATGCGCTCGACCCCGACATAGTCAGCGGGCGTGAGCGTGGGGACCGACTCTCCCAGCTGAACGAAAATATCCGTGAGATCCGAGTCTCGGGCAAGCCACGGTTGCCCGGCGCGATACTGGTACCAACCGGCGATGCCGCGCAGGTAGGCGGCGTTCTTGTTCTCTGGATGGTAGTTCGCCGGATTTAGGAGGCCCTGTCCAACCACGAAACCGGCGAGGCAGCGCGCAGCAGCCGCGCCGCGACTGAAGCCAATGACGATGATCTCGTCGCCCGGCTCGTAGTTGCGGGAAAGGAACGTGTAGCCCCGGACGATCTGCTCGGCAATTCCTGCACCGACTGTTTGTTCAACCAGCTTGAAGAGAGCTATGCCTTCCGTGCCGACACCGGAGAGATATTTACCGACCTGCACGACGGGGCCGTTGACCGCGAGGGTCGATTCGAACGAGCCATTGTCAGCGTCGACGATGGTCCCGCCCATTGCGCTGAAGATGAGCGCGATGTTGGTCGGATTTGGCTGAAGGCGTGTTTGGCCCGTGCCGTCGAGGCATATGACGTGAGTGGTCATTCGACCAAATTCCTCAGGCTCCGCTTCTCCTCGCGCTTGCCAACCAACGGCTGAGCGTCGGGGATGCGTTTGCGAAGCCGATAAACTCTAGTCTTTTGGATGCCTCGAGGGACCTGCCGGCTTCACATTTCCAATTATGGCCTGCCCGCCATTCTATTTCCACGATGATTTCCACGTTGCGCGCGCTGGCGTAAATTATCACTTCTGACATTCACAGTGTCTGCGTTTGACCCCTTAGCGGAAGTGGCGCCTTGTCTGAGTTGAGCTTGAAAAATCTCCGCATAACGGACATTCGCCACGGGGCAAGTTGCTGCTTGCAGCTCCTAAAAAGATCATGCTGCCGTGAAAGATTTTGATCATGGTCCGACCCAAGGCGGACATTGGCGAGCAAGCAACGTCTTAAAACTGCAACCGTTATATTATAGTATGCTAGCTTGGCGGCATTTCCGGTCACAACTTTGATTGGGCCGAGCCATGATCAGGATTTGGATTTTCGCAATCGTCGCTACAGTCTTCGCACTGACGCCTGTTCGCGCGTCAGACACGACGTTCACGCTTGTCGGCACGAGCGAGAAAGTCTGCCAGTTCAACGGCGACACCGACTGGAAAACGGGTTTACCAACAGCCGCGCAGACTGCGACGAACTTCGGAATGTATGCGGCCGATCTCGGAGCGCCGGTCGATACCGGCGGTTCGACGCTCTATTTCCTGTTCGGCGATACCTGGCCGAGCTTTCCGCCGCCGCCGGTCGGCGTGAAACCGCCGAACAATTCCGTCGGCACGTCCACGCTCACCACGACGCCAGGCAGCAATACTTGTCTTGACCTTCAAATCGCGACTGTTCCCAGCTCGACGCCGCCAACGTTCGCTCCACCGGTCGTGACGCCAACCATCGATCAGGGCTCTTTCAATGTGCCATCCGGTGGCGTCTATGCCGACCCATCGCTGTACGTATTTTTCTGGACCAAGCATTGCGACCACCCGAGCTTACTTGTCCCGTTGCCCTCCGACCCGCTCAAGCGGCCAATGGCGACGTCCGGGACGGGTGGGGCGCCCGACTGTTCGGAGAAGGCCAAACTCAACAGTATTGGCATCAGCGTGCTCGGCCAATCGGCGGGCACGAGTGACGTCGCCTTCAACACGCCGACTGGCGTGACGATGCCGAGCGGCTTTGTCTACGTGAATGCCGTGGAATTCTGGCGCCCAAAGATCAACGGAAGGGCGTGTTCATCACCGGCGTTCCACGCTACCGCGCTAGCGTGCCCTATCTCGCCTATTCGAGTGCAGCAAATCTCGCCGACCCGTCGAATTGGATGTTCTTCAACGGCCTGGTCGGAGACGCGGCCAATTGGATCACCTACACCACGTGGGAGAGCTATCACGACATGGCGGGACGCTGGGGGCCGCCATCGTCCGGTGCCCAGCTCTACAGTGCCACAACCTCCGAGGAATGCATCGGCGAGCACTCGCTCAGCTGGAACGCTCCGCTCGATGCGTGGCTCCTCCTTTATAACTGCAAGGGGTACGGGATCGAGGCGCGCTATGCGCGAGCGCCGTGGGGCCCCTGGTCGGACCCGATCGTTCTCCTCAGTACCACGCATGATCCAGGGATCTACTGCACCCTGATCATGAGCTCCAGTGGCTGCGGGACACTTACCAACTACCAGCCTCTTAAGAAGGATGGCTCGTACACATCAGGCGGACTTTATGCGCCCTTCGTTTTGAGCCGTTTCACCGAGGACGCCTCGCCGCACTGCTACCCCCACAAAGATAAACCTGTGGGTCTGATCGTTAGCTGTACGAATATCTATTGGCTCGTATCGACATGGAACCCGTACTTGGTCGTTGTCATGAAATCCACGCTGATGATGACGACATTCCGATAACGGTCTCCATCAAACGCCCGGTCATGTGGCTCGTAAACGAAATCCGCCAGCGCGCTCGAGCGCGGGCAGGGATTGTCGCGGCGAGAAATCCCGCTGGCTTAGGGCAGGAACACGGCGAACGGCTCGCTCATCACCCGCTGTAAATGCTCGCGGTAGATCGCGCCGCGCGCGTCGCCGGTGGCGATCCGGCCATAAGCCGCATCCGGCACATTCTTGACCGGCAACAGCGCGATCGGCGCGGCGATCGGGGTCAAGAGCGAGCCGCGCCCGGCGAGCAGCGTCGCGATGACGCCGTACATTTCGCCGGTGATCATCGGCCGCGACACGGTGATCAGCCGGTGCTGGCCGTTGCGATTGGTGACCAGATAGACGTGACCCGACTGGTTCGGCACCGCGACTTCGCCATATTGCGAGAACGCGGCGTCGACCCGTTCCGCCTCGCGAAACACCAGGCGTGAAGTCTCCTCGTCCCAGAGGATTTCGGTGCGATAGGCGTAGATCGCGTCCTTGTCGCCGAACGACGGCCGGATCGTCACGTAGATGCCTTCGAGCCAGGCCCCGGCGCGCCGCGAATAGGCGCCAAGCCCATCCGGAGCGACTCCATCCTTCAACGGCGCATCGAGATCGGGCGTGCTTTTACGCAGCGACATGCCGAGCGCCTCCTCGACGCGCACCGCCGTCGCCAGCGTCAGCGGGCGGCGCCCGCCTAAGACTTTCTCGAGCGTCGACAGGCTGAGCTTGGCCTTGTCGGCGAGCTGCTGTCGCGACATGCGCCGGCGCGCGATTTCCTCACGAATGAGCGCTGCGATTTGGCGGCTCTGCTCGCCGGAAAATTCCTGCTCAGACGGCAATGCTTGCCTCCACGAATCCGAAAAACTTTAGAGCACAATCGTTTCAGGACTGAAACGATTGGCGCTCTAATTTTTTTGTGGAGCATGATCTTTTCGGAAAACCGGGCTCCACTTTTCCGGATCATGCTAGCAGACGTAACAAACCGCACAAATCCGTACCCGGCCGCCTTTTCGACCGGATGCCGCGCCGGCCCCGGCCAAACAAGGCCGAACATCACGCTCGCGCGACGGCAGTGCCATCCGACAAATGCGGAAGCATTGCGACGCAGCTAAAGGAGCGAACCATGATGGTGGGTTACGGACTTGCTGCCTGGCCGTGTCTGGCGGCAAAATATGGACTTTATCAGCATCAGCGCTGGCGCGGCTTGACCGCGCTGATCGCGGTGGCGGCGCTGCTGACCGCCGCGCTGGCGTTTGCGGGCAGCGCGCGCGCCGCGACGGTAGCCCGGCCGGGCGACGCGCGGTCCGGCTCGCTGCTCCTGAAAACCGAAGGCGAAGGCTATACCGACGCGGCGCGTCTGGGCATCGATGTCGATGTGACCGTGTCGGGCCCCACGCTTCGCGCCCGCGTCACGCAAGTCTTCCGCAACACCAGCAATGATTGGGTCGAGGCGATTTATGTCTATCCGCTGCCCGATGGCGGCGCGGTCGATACGCTCAGGATGGTGATCGGCGACCGCGTCGTGGTCGGCGACATCAAGGAGCGGCAACAGGCGCGCGCCATCTACGAGCAGGCCAAGCAGAACGGACAAAAAGCCGCGCTCACCGAACAGGAGCGGCCGAACATTTTCACCAACTCGGTCGCCAATATCGGGCCCGGCGAAACCGTGCTGGTGCAGATCGAATATCAGGGACGGGGTCAGTACACGCCCCGACAACCCACGACGGCATAGGGCCGGAAATCGCTTATTTTAAGCGGGTTTCTTGGCCTTAATCGCCACACTGTCGGGGCATTGCCGGACACTCCTAGACATGCTATTCGGTCACCCGTTTGTTACCCGGTGGCTGTTTTTGAATGGCGCGACTGACTGTGAAAAGCGTTGAGGCGGCGGGGGCGCCACCTGAGCGGCGCGAGCTACCGGACGGGTACGTGCGCGGGCTTTATCTCGTTGTGCAGCCCGTCACCGGCTCGAAATCCTGGGCCGTTCGTTACCGGTATGCCGGCAAGACCCGGAAGCATACGATCGGAAATTATCCGACCTTCGGTCTGAAAGACGCAAGAGACGCAGCAATTAAAGTTCTGCGTACCGTATCTGAGGGGCATGATCCTGCGCAGCAGCGACCGGGCAGCATTGAGGATGCGGCCACCCATTTCCTCGAACAGCACTGTAAGGATTATCGCCCGCGATGGCGGAGGGAGGCGGAGCGCCTGCTGCGGGTAAACGTTCTGTCGCGGTGGCGGGGGAGAAAGATCGCGGAAATAACACGCGCCGACGTTAAGGCGCTGCTTGCCGATCTGAACAAAACTCCGGTGATGGCAAACCGCACCCACAGTGTTGTTCATACTCTCTTCGGTTGGGCGGTTGAAAACGATCTTATCACGGTATCACCCGTCGCTGGCATTAAGAGACCCAATCGGGAAACGCCACGCGACCGCGTGCTGACAGATAATGAGTTGAGGGCCGTGTGGCGAGCTGCAGATAAAGAGGGCTTTCCCTATGGCACGATCGTGCGGTTGTTGATTCTCACGGGACAAAGGCGCGGTGAAGTCACCGGCTCGGCTTGGTCTGAGATCGATCTTGATTCCGGGGTCTGGACGCTACCGCGCGAGCGCACCAAGAACGGCCGCCGGCACACGGTGCCGTTGGCTCGGCAGGCCGTCGCCATCATCCAAAAGGCTCCGCAGATCAGCGACAAATATGTTTTCTCTCAATGGTATGAGTCCATTGGGTGGATTTAGCGGGCGCAAGGCGCGGCTCGATCAATTGGCGGGAATCGAGGCCTGGACGGTGCACGATCTGCGCCGAACCGTTGCTAGTGGGTTAGCCCAACTCGGCACAGATCTGGTGGTAATCGAGAAGGTGCTCAACCACACAAGCGGTACGTTTGCTGGCATCGTGGGGGTCTACCAGCGGCACGAATTTGCCGAAGAGAAGCGTGCGGCTCTGCAGCTCTGGGCCGATCATGTCGAGCGGTTGGTGGACCAGCGGCAATGAAGACGGGGCGCAAGGGCGGGAGGCCCAAAAGGCGAGATCGAATTGCAGACGGGCTTGCGTATTGGCGTAACGCGGTAAATGAGTGGAAGTCGGAGTCGCGTTACGAAAAGTACTTTGCACATATGTGCGCGATGATGGCAATGCCATCACCGCCGCTTTCTGAAGCAGCTAAGTTTTTTGATCTCGACTTGAATAACGAGACTCAGCGGCGCGCGCTGCTCGGAATCCTGGCTATCATAGTCTTTAGTAAGCCTAAGATTGGGCGCCCGCCGGCCAACAAAGGAAAATGGGACGTATTGACCCTTATTCAGCTTGCCGTTGACTGTAATAACGTGAAAGCGGAAGCGCCGGGGATTAGCGACGCGAAGGCGGCGGCCGAAATTAAGAAGCGCTACCCCGCACGTTATAAGCACGATAACCCGGAAATGATACGCCAGAAATTACGGCGAGCACAGATATGGCTTGAAAACGAAAATCGGAACAGGGCGGACCGGAGCCTTCCGGCGATAACATTAAAGCTAACGCGCCCCGTTCTGACTGTAGAATAAAGGCGCGCCTATTTTTCTCTACAACATTTCTTTCTGAAACTGCATTAGGTACGGCGGGACATCAACGAAGGGTGTTCCGCAATGACAAAGAAACTCCCCACGGCGGCCGTCGCTGCCCGCTACGGCAAAACACCAAAAACCCTCGACCGCTGGGTCGAAACCGGCATCATCCCGAGGCCCCAATACATCAATGGGTACAAGTTCTGGGACGAGGCCGAATTAGACGCCAGCGACAGGGCCCGCGACCAGGGCACTCCGCGCATTCCCGTTGCTGCTGGTAGTCGCGGACAGCCGCGCCCGCCGAACGCCGTCGATAGCGCCGAACACCGCAAGACTGAGAACGCCGAGCGCGAGCAAGGGGCGGCGCGGTCATGAGAGCCACCGACTACTTCACACGGGTTCGCCGGCGAGAGCTGGGCATCGCACGCGTCGGCGGCGACTGCATCAACTGCAATCCACCAAAACGCGAGCCCCGCGATAAGAGCAGAGTGATCGTCCACAACCAGGTGGGTCACACCATCGACGACTGGCCCGGGGCGAGAGGCTTCCGCGCGTGGACGCAGCTTAAGGGCAAAACCTGCATTGAGTGTCGCTGTGGCTGGGGCAGCGTGAAGCATTACTGCATGCGTGGCTGTCCTACCTACGTGTTCGATGCGTTCCATTCCAAGGGCAAGCCCGTGAATATGCGGAGGGCGGGATGAAGCTGAACAACAAAACCCTACGCCAGCTCCGCTGCGCGCTCAGAACGCAAGCGACCGAGCTCGTAAAATTTCGAAAGGAAATAATCGATGGCTATCCGAAAGATCCCTGGAGATGGAAGTCGTGGGTTCAACACGATCCGGCGGTTATCCACCAACTCTTCCAAGCCGCAGAAGTGCTCGACGACGTAATCAAACACGGTGCCGATACAGACGGTGTCGCTAACGCCACCCTCTACCGGCATTCGCGTAAGCGGCGGAAGCGGCTGCATGTCGTAAAGCCGGCGCCCCTGCGCCCCAGTGGTGTTCCCACGCACCCCGGAGCTCTGCAGTGACCGACAACGTCGTCCAACACCCGCATCGCGATCTGATGGCCGAGGCTAAGCATGAGCGCAGTGTCGTTGATAGTGCGGAGGCTGAGAAGCTGAAGGACGCAATCTTCGATGCAGTGGGAGCCTATTCTAATTTCCTCGAACGAAACGGCCTGGTCTGGGAAGACTTCGGACGATTTGCCCAGACTGAAGGCGGGGCACTCATCATCACCCACAATTACGGTTGGCCGCTCGGCACAACTGACATCACACTCAAGGATGGTGCGTGCGATCGCGTGTACGGCAACGGCGTGAATTCCGATCCCTACGGCAGCGGTCCTTCCGATATCCCAGGGAGGCGCCACCGTGACGAGGCGTGAGCGCGATCTGCGGCGACCCCTGACGGTGCTAGCTGAGCAGGCGAACGCACGGCTAGTCGAGATCCGAAATACAAATGGCGGGCATGTGCGGGCCAGCTTCGATCGCGGCCGGCCGTTGTCTACCAGTTCAACACCGAGCGATTACCCCTCGATTGAAAACTTCACAGCGCACGCACGAAGGGCGCGCTGCGGTAGCCCAACGGGTTTAGGGGGAGATGTGATATAATAAGAGAGTAAGGTGAAAACTCACAAACTCGGCTCTGCGCCGATCACCGACAGCGAGTACGCCGAACTTCTCAGAAATATCGGCAAGCTCTCCGAAAAGGATAGGAAGGCACTCAGGGCCCGCGCCCGGGCCTATGAGTTGCCTGCAGCCCTATCCGAAGCTGAAAACGCGCTGCGGGAAATCTTCCGCAAGCTATTCGATCTCGCCAGATCCCTCTCGGCCAAACAGATCGTGCCGTACACTACCGACGAGCAGATTGCCGCTGAACAGGACGAGACTGCCCGCTTTAATGACGCAGCGGCGGCGACGGGCTGGGACGTTCGCATCGAGCAGTTCGGGACTGCGAATAACGGCGGCTTGCGAATCATCGAGCTTCGCCCCGGCGCCGCGGAGGATGCGGCCCGCCAGCTCAAGCGTGGAGAATGGCTCTCCGATACTTTTGCCTTCCTCTGGCTGACCGGCGAGAGCGAGCCTATCCACCCAGCGATGTTCGAGGCGCAGGCGGGGCGCCATTGGGATAAGCACCTACGTCAGCGTGTTGTTGGGAAGGACTTCGCCGATCTTGCTGATAGTCGCGATCGCGCCATCCTGGAAGAGGAGCGCCGTCGCAAAGATACGATGGATCTGATCGACGGCACTGCTGCCGTTTGGAACGCGGCCCTCGATCGCCAGGGTGCCGAGGGAATTGTCCCGACAAACTGGCCAATATGCTGGACCAAATCGGGTACGATTCCACCACGGAAACCACACGAGCTGCCCTGACGCTCAAGGGCCGATCGATAATAGCCGCGGAGCACTGACGCCATTCCCGATCGAATGGCGGGTCGGTGTTGGCCCTAATACACGATCGCTGGAACAATCCGATCTTGAAGAGCGCAAGATCGCTCGTAGCAGTGCGGTCCGTTCCATCCAGCCAAATACGGCATTGAAGCTGCTTTATTTGCACAAACGGAAGCTGTTGCTGCCACCGTCGCTGCAACGATTGCTGCAGCGGATCGGCAGACTCTATCGAAATATCTGGAACAACTTCAAATTAGATACACGAACGTTGCCCGTCTTCGTGGACGAGGTGGGCATCGTAGAAGTGAAGGAACAGGATAACGATACAAATGACCGACAAGGAGATGATCCTGACAATGAGTTGGATTGCTCAAGAGTTCTGTAACGTGCTGCCACAAGAGGCGGTGCTGTTTTTTGCTGAGGGGCTACGTCGGCGGCATAACAGTATTCCAGATGCGACCCAACGCTATTTGGACGCGCTGGCCAATATTGTGCAGCAGGTCGATCTCGATCCGCCGCAGAAGCGCAGACCTACGTTTCGCCTCATCAGAGGCGGCGCGGCCTAATCAATCAAAGGAGAAGAGCTAAGAGAACGGGCGGCCCCTGCAAGGGCGCGCCCGGTAACGGAGAGAGCTAAAAGAATCTCTCCAATCACCACACGTCCAAGTCGCCGTCAAGTCCGGAAGCGCATCGTTTCCGGGAACGATGACGCGCGCCTTCAAACCAACACCGCCCACGGGCAGCGGCGGCTATTTCACTTATTTAATGCTGCTCAATCACACACCCCTGAGGGGGATACTGCACAAGGGAATGCAAATGCCAACTGCCGCAGATTACTTCAAGAGTGACAGTAAATATTTTCGCGCGTCCGATTTTACCAAAGAGATTATTGGCACGATCGGAAGTGTTGAAAGCGCTGAGTTCAAGAATGATGACGGCTCCGCTGCTGTGAAGCCGGTTCTTCATTTCCAGGACATGCCGCAAGCACTCGTGCTCAACAGAACGAACTTCACCGCACTCTCGCTGATGTTTGGTGAAGATACCGACGATTGGATTGGCGCCAAGGTCGCGCTCTATCCATCGCGGGTGGACTTCAAGGGCCGGACGATGCCGACGATCAAGGTGCGGCGGCCGCAGAAGGCTGCTGCTGCGTCAGCCCAAGGTGGCCACCCGTTCAACGACGACGTCGCCTTCTAATTAAGCCTGAGCAGGCCGTGCATTAGCGCGGCCTGCCTCAACCAAATGAACCAATTTGCAAACCTAAGCACCCTAACGGGTGGGTTTATAAACGCGAGTTTTCTCATGGAAGATTTATTTGAAGCCACAGCGCTGTCGAGCACAGAGACGTTCGCGCCGCTGGGCAAGATTGTTAATCCGTTGGTTGGCATAGATGTTAGATTGCCCGATATTTGCAAGCATTGTGGCTCACCATTAGCAGTAATTGGTCCTAGCCGTCCGCCACATCGCGCGTCGATGAACTGCAAATCGTGTGGATCGTTTCGCGGCTGGGTCTCGAACGTTTCGTTCGATTTCATCAGCAAGGTTGTTGAACAGTTCGGTCGACCAACCGAACCGATCCTAATTCACCGCGGCAAATCGCAGTCCGACCGCCCGTGGGAGAACAAGCGATGAGTATGCCCGCGGAACAAGAACAAGTCACGCCTATTTATGATCTCGATATGGCGCGCGACTTTTTCAGAATGATCGAGCGCGACGGCAGCTTCATGCTGCAAACATTTGACGACGTGCCTCGCGGCGTTAAGGGCGATCCCGGGCTAGGCAGTAGCGTTCTGTGGCCAGCCGGCGACCCGGCCGGACAAGAGCGGACGTGGAAAAGGGTGTTGCAACTCTATGCCCGGGGCGCTGGTGTTTTCTTCACCGTCAATCGGACTGACGGCGCGGGGCGGAGGCGAGAGAACATCCCCAGCATTCGCGGCGTGTGGAGAGAGAATGATAACGGGGACACGATGGCACTGCCACTTCAACCATCGCTGATCGTAGAAAGCTCACCCGGCAAGTTTCATGAATACATCTTGGCATCCGACCATTGGCCAGCTGATGAGCAGGGCAGCGCTGAGCACAGGGCGATCGAGGAACGGATGATCGAGAGCTACGGCTCCGATCCGAATGCTAAGGATCTCAGCCGGGTGTTGCGTGTCCCTGGCTTCCTACATCGCAAGGATAAGAATTGGCCGCATCTGGTGCGCGTCGTTTCGTCTCCGGGCTGGCGTTATCCGCGGCAGCAGATCGTTGACGCGTTCCCGCCGGTCGAGTCCGCCCACAGCAAGCAAAGAAGACAGACAGGTCGATAGACAGCCGCCGCTGTATGGTGAGGCTTTCGAGAAAGATGATGGCGAAGACCGTCGCATCCGTGACGCACTATTCAGCATCGATGCTACCGAGCGCCATGTCTGGCTGACGATCGGCATGGCGATCGAGGCGCACTATGGCGATGCCGGCCGATCGTTGTGGGATGAGTGGTCGGCCACAGCCCCGGACAAGTACAGCCCCGATGATCAGGATCGGGTGTGGAGGTCCTTCAAGGGGAGCGGCATCGGCATCGGCTCCCTATTCCATTACGCCAAGCACGGCGGTTGGGAGGATAGCACCGAAAGGCTCTATGAAGAGTGGTGCAGGAAGCATGCGGTAGAGACCCAAGCAAACGCAGAGCCGCCACCGCAGGCCGTATTCTCTCTCCGGGAATGGCTGACGAGAGACCTGCCCAAGCCGGACCCTCTTTTTGCTTATTGGCTGATCACAACTAGCCGGGTCCTAATAGGGGCGCCGACCGGTCTCGGGAAGACTATGCTTGGCATGGCGGTCGGAATGCGCATCGCCGCCGCTGTCGATTTCTTGCATTGGCAGGCGCACAAGCCGGCGCGGGTACTTTACGTCGATGGCGAAATGTCGAGGGAGCTTCTTAAGGAGCGCATGGCCGATGAAGCCAAACGGCTCGGGGTAATTCCAGAAAACTTCTATGCCCTAAGCCATGAGGATATTGATGGCTTCCAGCCCCTCAATATCAAGGCGGGGCAGGACGCAATGGATGCCCACATCGAGAGCATCGGCGGCGCCGATCTGATTATTCTCGACAACGTCATGTGCCTGACGGCCGGCGATCAAAAGGACGAAGAGGTATGGAGCCAAACGCTCCCTTGGGCAAAATCCCTCACCAGCCGGCGGATCGCTCAAATAATGGTTCCACCACACGGGGCACGACGAAACCAAGCTCTACGGCACCAAGACCCGCGAATGGCAGATGGATACGGTCATTCTGCTTGAAGAGGTCAAGCGCGACGACACCGATCTAAGCTTCCGCCTGAAGTTCAAGAAAGCCCGCCAGCGCAAGCCGAGCAACCGAGCCGACTTTCGTGAGATCAATCTCGCCCTGGTGCAAGACGTATGGACCAGTGAGGCGGCCCCACCCAAGAGAGCAGGATGGACGAAGGCGCTCAGGAAGCTTCGCGAGGCTCTTGCAGAGGCGATATTGCAGGCCGGCCGCGACCACCGGCCAGGCGGAGATGGCCCTCTTGTTAGGGCCGTCGACACCGAGGCCGTTCGAGGGGTGCATCGAAAGCGATTTGTCAGCGGGGGCGACTCCGAGGGGCGCGATGGCGCCGAACGAATGGCGTGGAAACGCCACCTCCGCGATGCACTGGACGCGGGCCTGATCGCCGGAGAAGAGGTCGACGGCAAAGAGATGATCTGGTTTGTCCAGGAAGGTGACAGCCAATGACGCCGTCGTTGGTGAAATATCACGATGGGCGAGGCGGTCTGACATCAAACCTGCGGCGGCGGACCGGAGAGGCACTGTCCGAACCGATCTATTTAGCAGGCGCCGAGCTCCTGGGCAGGCACCCGGGTGTCAATAAATTGTTCCACCCGCAGCGAACAAGCGAACAGCGAACACTTCTATAGAGAAGTGTTCGTTCTGTTCGGTGTTCGTAGCTGCACGACCTGGAACAAAACTAACAAATGTTCGGTATGTTCGGTGTGTTCGGTGCGCCCGTATTCGCCCGCCTGGTAACAGGGCGATAGATGCCGCCCCGCCCCCCATCCATCCTGACAACAGGCAATTACACCCACTAAAACAACACAGAGGAAGCAATAATGGCGAGCGACGACCGCCTCAGGCGGGCTCTCTACGGCCTCCAGCGGCAATTCCAGGACACGCCGACACGATCGGCTCGCGCAAAGGATACTATCCAGCGTTCACGGCCTTGGGAGGCCGCCAGGATAGGCAAGATCGAGAAGCAGATCAGTCGGGAGGGGGTGTTTGCGGCTAGTGGCAAGCTGCTCACGACTGGGGATCTTGCCAGGACGATCTATGCCAATCCGGTCTGGGATCAGGATTTTAACTTACGGAAGAACGGTGAACCGCCACCCAAACTGAAGAGCTGGATGTACGACCGCATTCGAAGAGCTGCCCCGACGTTTGCCGACTGTGTGGGCCGATCGATTACGAGGGGTAATCCCTACCTATGGCGCGTGCGAGACGAGTTTTGGGATGACGTTCGTAGGCGCAAGGCGCGCGGAAGTATAGAGAAAGGAACGATTCGTGACTGACAAGAGCGGCCCATCCGTCCAGACATTGATCCGTGCTGTTAAAACAGGCTGGCTCTGGTAACAGGCCAAATAACAGGCGGTGGGTGATGTGCCGTCGGCACCGTTGAGGGGGCGGGAAGACAACGCGCTATGCAGAAAACCCCTCTAGCGGCGAGCTAAAAAGCTGAGTCTTTTCAATGGTCGTTTTTCTGCGCCTTGGCCATGCAAAATACATTTGTTTTTTGCATGTGAACTGCGGTATGATGCTCATGCATATCGGAGGCTGGGATGGAAAAACGGGCCGCAATCTACGTTCGCGTATCGACCGACAAACAAACCGTTGAAAACCAGCTCCGAGAACTGCGCCTTATCGCCGAGCGCCGCGGCTGGCAGGTGGTCGAGGAATATCACGACGCCGGCATCAGCGGCGCCAAGGGCCGTGAAGACCGCCCAGGGCTCGATAAGATGCTCCAGGATGCGCAGCGGCGCCGATTTGACGTTGTAATGGCCTGGGCGATCGACCGGTTGGCCGCTCACTAATCGATCTTCTCGGCACCATTCAGACGTTAGAGGCCTGCAGCGTCGATCTGTACCTCGATCAGCAGGTGATCGACACCACTACGCCCGCCGGAAGGCTGATGTTTCAGATTACGGACGCTTTCGCCGAGTTTGAGCGCAGCATGATCCGCCAGCGAGTCAACGCTGGGCTAAAGCGGGCCGTGGATGCGGGTAAGCAGCTTGGCAGGCCACGGATAGACCCGGCCTTGGAAAAGCGAATCCAGAGTCAATTGCGGGCCGGCAAGGGCATGCTCAAGATTGCTGCCGAGTGCGGCGTTGGAAGCGGTACCGTTCAGCGCATTAAGCACGAGATAGGGTCGCCCTTTCGGCGGCGCAAGCGTGGCCGCGTGAAGCGGCGATAGCGCAGCACAATCCGACCTCAACTGCCGGTGCTCTGGCAGCACCTGCCGCGCGGCCTTGCCGCTGAGTCGCTGTCGACTCGGTCGCTGCCTAACGCGCGCTTCACTGATTTGTTCAATCTGAACACACGGGGCCTCCCGGCCACCACCGTAGCCTAGACGCCGTCAATAGCGCCAAAACATAGGGCTTGGCCCCTTAAAGGAGTCCCTGACGCATCGTATGCCATGCTCCGGTGACATCAAGGCAAAGAGACCCATACCCCTAACCACCCCACAAATTTTACTGCCCCTGTTTTACCGCTCCTGTTCCCGCTGCTGTTCCCGCTCCTGTTTCGGCCAGTCCTTTTTGTTGCAGGGGGGATGGACTAAGTAAGCTTAGAGACCGCACCATGCCGACTTACAAATTCAAAATCGGCCAGACCGTTTTTGTGGAGGCAGTCCGTAATTCAAACTTCCCGGCAGGAGCGTACATCATCACCCAGAGAATGCCGGAACGCGATGGCGAGCTTGAATATCGGGTGCGGAGAGCAACGAGCCGCACGAACGCGTCGTGCGCGAAAGTCAATTGAGAGGCGCGCCATAATACCGACGCGACCTACGCGCCGCGGGAGCCAATTTTAGATCACTGAGAATAGTCGCCCACGTAAGACACGCGCCAAATAGTGCCGTTCCCATCGTCGGAGAACAATAGTGAGCCATCCTTTGCCTGGGAGATGCCGACGGGCCGGCCCCAGACCCGCGCATCGTCAATTACGAAGCCGGTGACAAAATCCTCGTATGCACCGGAGGGTACGCCATCTTTCACGATACCACGAACGATCTTATAGCCTGTGCGTTTGGCTCGGTTCCATGAACCGTGCTCAGCCGCGAAGACATTACCATAGTACTCCGCCGGGAATTGCTTGCCGGTGTAAAACGTCATCTGCAACGACGCCGAATGCGGTTGAATCAAAATATCGGGCACGATGACCTCGTTCTTCAAATCCGGCCTCGCGCCCTTATGGAGAGGGTCTTCATGCGCACCGATATAGTACCAAGGCCAGCCGTAGAAGCCGCCTTCGCGCACGCGCGTTATATAATCGGGTGGAAGATCGTCTCCCAGGCCCGTCACGTTCGTTGGTTGAGCACCAGAGATCGCCGGTCGTTGGATTAATGGCCATACCTACGCAATTGCGAATGCCACTCGCATAAATGCGCCGGCCCTCGCCGTTCGGACTGAAGGCGAGAACATCGGCGCGCTCGACTTCATCGGTCGAAGGACGCCCAAACAGTAAGCTCTTTATCCGTTGACGGAGGAAAGGCATCCATTCACGCGGGGAGGAAGCATCGAAAGTAGCCATCGACTCCGCGTCGTTGGACGCGGAACCCACCGAAATGAACATTGTCGTATCATCAAGCGAAAACGCAATGTCACGGGTCCCGTGTCCGCCACCGTGTGGCAGCATTGGCACGATGACTTCCGCCTCTTCGTTGGCGTGGAGGTCACCGTGATGGTAGCGGAAGCGCACGACGGAATCGGTATTTGCCACGTAAACCCATTGAGGGTCATTGCCGTTAGGGAAAAAGGCAATGCCAAAGGGCAGCTTCAGGCCCGAGGCAAATATCTCGTTACGGTTTATTTCGTCACCACTGTCGGAGAGCCTCAATACGCGAATGCGCCCGGCCGAACTCTCGGCGACGAATACGTCGCCATTCGGCGCCACTCGAATGAGCCGAGGCTGGTCCAAACCGCTTGCAAGAAGCTTAACCTGGAACCCAAAAGGCACGTTCAATCGAGCATCGGCCGGCTTCCCAATTACCACAGCACTATTTGCTGCGGAGTTAGAGGCGTACGGCGCGGGTAAGTCTGATGCCTTGATGTAGCGGCGTATTCCAGGAGCGTCGGATCTCCAATCGCCGTAGACCGCCTTACCTACAAGTCGCGAATTTGAACTCACTGCCAACAGAACATGCGCGCCAGCGAGATCCAATAAGATTGACAATACAATAGTAGTTGTCGCAACAAGCACTCGCATCGCAGCCCAAACCGACTCCTTTGGAGCAACTCAATTGAGATGTTACCGCATTTGCGCGCGAACCGTATAGACCGCCAGCTGCTTGCGAATCTCGCGTAATGAACATCATCGTACCGCCGCAGGATCGAGCGTGACTCCGTAGGGGTTCGGCATGCAGGAACATATCCTGCCAAGGCGCTGAGCGCAGCAAAAAGGGGCACCGAGAGAGAGCGGTCGCAGCCGAGGGACGTAGGTGCAAGTCGCCCTTGAGCATCGTGTTGAAGCGCAGCGGATTGCGGCGAATGTCGCCAAGCTGCCCGACCTACCGCGACGACCCCAATATTGAAAGCGTGAGTGGCGACTTAATCGCTCAGATTTAGTTTCGCGTTGATCAGCTCTCAGTGAACGTCTGCCAAACGTGGGGCCGCCTCGGTCAGCATATGCATGAACAAGGTCCATAGCGGCAGAACCCGATCATCGGGTGTCAGATGCCGGCAAAGCGCTCCGTGCCCCTGGTCTGGATCGCTGTCGAACCTGATGTGTTCGGTGAGAAAATGCTTGAATGCTTGCTGCAGCGGGCCGTTCCAATGCCGCGCTGTTAGGATGGCCCGAAACACTCTTTCCAGACCGCCATCCTCGTAACTAGCTAAAGCCAAAGCTCTAGTCGTCCGATCAATAGCGCGAACTTTTCTCAGATAGTCGTTGCCAATATCGGCGAGAGCAAGTCGTCCAATTTCTGGGATTGTCGCCAGCTGAAGAGTTCGACGCATGAACTCATCGTGATTTATTGTCTCCCCGACGGCGGCCACGCCCGGCCACGGCGAAAGGTTATCGGTGTTGCGCTCGCCATGATCGAGCTGTAGCAAGCGCTCATCGTCGGGATGCAGTTCGCGAGCAATTTCGAGACATTCACGAAATTGCACAGAGAAGTGGTAGTAAGCCCACGCTACCCTGATAAGATCTTGTTCGTTCAGAACAGTCCAACCGAGGTTGCATATTTCATTGATGATTTGTTCGTAGGCAAATAAGACCGATTTGCTACGCGCTAACGTCTGTGTGGTACTCATGGACATTACCCCTTACAGAAATATTCCCGCCAATGGAACAATACCGTCCTAGTCGCGGCCTATAAGTGATCCATGTCACACTTTTTCAGTTGGCTTTTGTGTTACTCTTCACGGTCACCGACAGAAAACACATCGATGAACCTAGGGGCAGTCGGTGACTGAGAGACCTGTCGAGTTTCCCGCTCGTGTCAGCATCTTGGGAGTTTGCTCCCATGCCCTTGACAGTGGTCCTGATAATCGTTGTTGGAGTTGTTATTGTCGTCGCGTTGCTGTGTAGTGCGGAACGCGCCTAACGACCGACAAGTCCTACCAACCCTCCGATTGGGTTGGTGCAAACTAAAGGGCGCCGGAGCTTGGGCATGCTCTTAGCTTTGCTTCTGGTTTTGTTGTTGTTTTTCGTTGGTTTTGCCTGTGGGTACGGCGTCCGCGAATTGATAGCGCGGCGCCGTAGGGCGGCAGCGCGTAAAATATTCCACGAAAAACATCCTGCGTTCGGGCCGTCCTGACAAAAACACGCCCCGACCATTTGCGGCCGGGGCAAAGGTTGCCATGCCATGCAGTGCAAAGCTTACGCGATTCGGTGGCGAGAAGCCGGGCGGTAACATCAGGCGGGCGGGCAGCGGGGCGTCCGCCTCGCGTGGCTGAATCAACGCGATATATTTGTCGGAGTACGCAGCGCAGAGCGCATCAAAAAGACGTTTAGCGACGATGCGCCGATCCTCAATTTCTGCCGCACGTTTGACCATCATAGGTCTCCATCCCGGCGAATCAGTATTGCCGATGCCGGACTTTGAGCCCGGTCGCCTTTTGAGACCGTATCAAATAGCTCACCAGTGCCTAAGCCGTATCGCCGGCTGGCTGTATCTAAGGCGACGGGTGCCCTTTGACGCATCGTATGCCATGCTCCGGTGACATCAAGGACTTGGTGAAACCGGTGAAACAGTCCTTGCGTGTAGGGCGGACGAGTCACCGCGTTCGGCCTTAAGGACAGAAAAAACTCAAGCCTCTTCGAAAAAAGTTGTGGAACTCACTTGAGGCTGCTGCTCACGATGCGAGGTATCCGGAACAGGCTTCACTACAAGGTTCGATTGAAATCCGTGCGCGAGGCCTCGATGCAGAGGAAATCGTCGAATTTGGAGTAAGTCATCCAACGACCGTTGCCATAGGTATCTCATTCATTGTTGATGTACTGATATATTGTCAGCCCGACCGATCGCAGGCGTTGGAGCGCGCCGCCGAACTCAGACCGGAGAATAATCGCTTTAGTTCGGCTGGCGCTGTTCCGGTCGCACGTGGCACAAAATTAAACATATCCCTCCTGCTTCCGTGGGATACCGAGCCGAAAAGTCAAATTGTCTATTGGAGCGGAGCGATCACCAACGTCTCATTTCGGGTACTGCCAACCCATTCGATGCCTGCGCCCGTGTATGGAACATGCAAAGTAGCGGTTGATGGGTTGACGATCGGACAAGTGTTCTTTCGGCTTGAGAGCGGCAATGATGATCAACGGGCGTTTTCACGAGCGCAAGTCATAAAGAGCGCCTTCGCCTCTTACACCAGCAAGGATCGCCGACGGGTGCTTGCTCGCGTTCAAGGAATTGAAAAGCTGGGTGTAAGGGTTTTTATGGATACCCATAGCCTCAGGTCAAACGAGCAATATAAGAAGCGAATTTTTGAGGCTATCGATTCGGCCGATATTTTTTACCTGTTCTGGTCGCGCCATGCTACGCGATCGAACTGGGTCGATCAGGAATGGCGATACGGTTACAAGCAAAAAGGGCTTGCCTTTATTGATCCTGTCCCGCTTGTGGATCCGCGTAAAGCTCCCCCTCCACCTGAGCTGGCAGAGCACAAGCATTTCAATGATTGGACACTTATTTATTCTGAATACGAAAAGGCGATCCGTCGCTGGGCCAGGATCCGCTCTTGGCTAGCTCGTTAGTCGTAAGGCCTTCAGCACTGCAGCTAGCCACCTGGTCGTGGGCGCCAACATCTACCCAGAGTTTAGAAGTACACGGAGGCAAGCCCGACAGACATTTTGTAGGCACGTTCCGCCAGATACCGTCCAGCACCCCAAGACGCCGTGTTCTTCACACGCCACTTGGCCGATTTTTTTGTTGTGGCCAGACGGCACTTGAAAAGATTATAGCTCGCAGTGTTCTTGCGGAGCCCGCTCGTGCGTTTTGTTGCCCTCGGCGCTTAACGTTACAGCTGGAGGCGGACTTCGGTGCTCGCTTCGCGCCCCAAGACTAAAGCAAAAGCCGAGTTTGGATTTTACCGGACTTCCGGCATGCTGCCCATGCGTTCGGTATCGTCCACTGTTCACTCTGGTCGCGTCGGCGATTGGGTTCGAAAGGCAAGAACCTCTGGCAATGGATCAGCAAATGAAAGATGATCTCGCAAAGAACGAAATGCGCATAGCGGCCATAGAATATCTGCTTTGCCAGCTGTGGGTAAACAGCATGAAGTTTGGCGGCATAACCGAACAGGAGTTTGCCTGGCGAACTGACGCAATGCTGACGAACCTTACGCGCTGGCGGCCAAAGGCATGGATATCCGGCGGCTCCAGCACTTCCTGGGCCATGCCAGCATCACCAATACGGTGCGCTACACGGCGATGAGCCCCGACCCGTTTAAGGACATCTGGCGGGACTGACGTTTCGCCGTGTCATTCAGCGAGGTTTTTCCTACAGACGACAGGCTTGGCTTGAGCCGCACGCAGTGCCTCCAGCACATGATCAAGCACAGCGGCCGGCGGCTTAGAGGTGGCATCGGGGATGGCTTGGCGAACGGCGGCAATCACCTCCCGCATCACCTGCCAGTCCTCCATGCTCAGGTTGCCGGGAAGCTGCTGCTCGATCGTAACCCGAACGTCATTCGGTAATAGCCGCGCGCAAGTCGCAAAGAAGACGGCCGGTTGATTGTCAGCGGTCCAGTTCATCGCCTGCTTGCCCTTGGCCTCGACTAAACGAAATCGCACCCCAAGACGTTCGCATCTTTTGCGACTTCAAACCCAGGAAAGTCGGCGCAGCGCGCCCAACTAGCAGGAAAAAGCAGGTAACAAATGGAAGTAGCGAGAGCAAATAACGGCCGGTGGCAATCGGGTCAGAGCGGCAATCCTAGCGGACTACCCGGCAGACCCTTGGGGAGCCGGGCCGCGTTCAGTCAGGGCTTTACCCAGCGCGGCACAAAATGATTTTTTACCCACCCGCCGATTGCGTCGCTTCTCCGAATGAAAATTTCATGTTCATATGCGGGATCTTCTACACGCCCGTCAGATGTCTGCCCAGTCACAGTTGGCTGACCTTTCGCTGAACAAATATCTTATCGAGTGCCTTCGACCGACCTGCTTCGATTTACCTGCCAGAATAACAATCCTTTAGGCCAACAAGCAACGATCTCCGCTGCTCTTGATGTAGGTCGCTTTATTACCTTAAGCCACTCACGCGAGCGCGGAACGGTAAATCAGGCCAATGAAGAAGCGATCAGGTGATTGATGCCCGGATTCTCTTCAGAAATCTCGGGCCCATCTAATATCCGCGGGATCGATCAGCGCCATCTCGATCTGCTCGTTCTTCGAGTCAAAGTCATTTTCGAGCACTAACCTTGTCTGTCGGTACATTGTAGTAAAAGCCCGACCCGCCTCCCTTGACTTCCAAAATTCCGCAGTATCGATGGTGTTTTCAACCAACGTACGCTGCGGGCAAATTCCAAACAACCGAGAGGCCTGGTGATTGCGGCTCAAGGCGCGTTTCAGCGTCGCGGACATTACGTCATCATGTGGGGTTGATGATCCAAGGTTTGCCTTGCTCAATTGTTCCCGAAGTGCTTGCGCATACTGTCTAAGGACGGCTAACTCGTTGTAGAGGTAAAGGCTCTTAAGATTGCCCCGTTCCAACGCGCCTTGCCGCACGTCCATAACTCGAATAAACCGATTTAACAAAGAATGATGGTTTGGCTCAGCGTTGAAATCTGAATTTAGCGGGAGAGCAAAAATAAGATCACATGACTCCATTGCGGCGAACATCACAGGAAGGTTATCAATAACACCACCGTCCTCGAATTCCTCATCTGCCATTTCAATGTAAGGAAATAGCGGTGGCAGGTCCATCGAAGCGAAAACTCCAGTTTTGACAGCCTCCAAAAACTCGTGACCACTCCTTTTTAGACTGATTTCGCGTGAAGCCGACTCTGCGGAAGGTCGTGGGCATCTTGGTTGTTTGTCGTACATTCCAGCTTTCCCGATCGAACGTGAGATCGTGTAAAGTAGAAGTGGATATCTGAGCGAATAATTTTGTCCTTAATAGTGTCGCGGTCGAAAAGGTCGTCAAACTGCCGCTGCCAAGGTGATGTCGCAAAAAACGCGTTGCGCAGGCATGGCACGTACCAAGATGGAGCCAATAAGGATTTGAGGCTAATCGAGCGCCACCAAGCCTCGTGAATACTACGATGGTCCCAGCCGTGCTCTGAAGCGATGAGATCGGTCAACCAGAATAGAGCGTTCCATGAGCCTATTGACGTGGCTGAGATGACCTTCACTTTTTGCAAAGCGTCGTTTTCCGCGATGAACTGATAGATTGCTTTCATTGCTCCGGCTTGGAACGCGCCCTTAGCGCCCCCACCCGCCAACACGATTCCAATCTTTTCCACGTCGTCCAGACTGTGGCGGCGGGTCTCGTTATCGAGCGGCCGGTGCGGGGTCACCTTCCCTAACGGCCGTGGCTTAAGGCCGTATCGCACTAGCAACCAATTTATCAGTACCGAAAGATTGTACGCGACGAGGATCCCGGCCAAGAAAAGAAAGATGATAAAGATCGCTATGAGGATGTCTTCCAAGCGATGCAACCGGAGCACGTTCAATGGATTTCCGAAAATCCCGGGAAGAAGTTCTTTGATCGTCTTGAACGAGTAAATCCAGCTGCCGCTCATCAAGAGAAAGGGAATCAAAAAACCTAAGGGAAGACGAACGAGAATTGAAACAATCGCAGTTCCTAGAGATGGTTTTCGCACGTCCAGCACCTCTTAGAGCGCGCGTCTCGTCAAGCTTGGAGCCCGTTTAGCCTTAAGCTTGGACTGTACTCATCGAGCGATCAAGGGTGATAGGTTAAGCGCCTTGATACAGGATGGAGCCACAGTGATCCGAAAATCGTTGTCGGTCCAGTTGCGAGTGGTGAAAAGGTAATTACGACATCAAGAGGGTCGATCGCGCAACTCATCAAGAGCAGCGGAGGTGACCGCGACACTGGACTTGGCGTTGCAGGCATCAGGCCTAGATTGCCTTCCTGTCGATCAGCGCCCGCGGCTGCTCAGCGACAACGGACCATCCTATGTGGCTGCCGAGCTTGCCGATTGGCTCGGCGAACAGGGGATGAGCCACACCCGCGGAAAGCTTTATCATTCGATGACGCAGGGCAAGATCGACCGATGGCACCTGCCGAGACCCATTCCTCAATTCGACGGTTTTCGTGGGCGGGATAATCGTGATTGCTTGCGCCGTCCTCAGTGGCTGCAGCCGTTAAACTAATGTCCGTTATGCGGCGCATTGCGGCCGATAGCTTTGACCTGGTCAAGGTGCCTTTCAGTCAAATTCGCGAACCATCTACCTCGACCTTGATGCCTGTCCCGCCTACATTGGTCTGGCCTGATCAGACAGACCGATGCCATGGCGCGGGATACGGAACACACAGAGGTCGATTTTTTCATTAGCCGTCGTGGCGGTGCGGCGGCGGTTGCGCAGGAGGTGGCAGAAGTCATCAGAGAAGAAGGATACACAGTCCTGCTGCAAGATTACGACATTCCGCATAGCGCCAACTTTATCGCAGAAATGCACCATGCGCTGACGAGATGTCGCCACCTCATCGTCCTGCTGACGAAAGATTACACCACCTCTAGGTTCACCATGATGGAGCTGACCAGCTTTCTGGCGGCGGCTGGCCGTTCGCTAGACGAAAGCAGACTTGTCGTTTTGCGGCTCGAAGACTGCGAGCCAGAGGGAGTTCTGGCAGGATCCGTATACGCCGACCTCTTCGGAATCGTTGATCCGGGCGAACGCAAGGCCCGGATCCTTGCAGCTGCGGAGGGACGTTCCACAGCGCAGCCGCGGCGCCACAAGCTGTTCGAAAACGTGCCGCCGCATGACGATAAATTTACTGGTCGCGAGAACTATCTCACCGAAATTCATCGGCTGCTCACAGGCTCGGACAAAGTCGCGCCCGGTAAACCTGTGGCGTTGCACGGCCTGGGCGGTACGGGCAAATCCTCACTCGCTGCGGAATATGCGCACCGCTACGCTAACGATTATGCCGGTGTTTGGTGGGCACCAGCAGAGCAGCGGACACTGTTGGTTTCGAGCCTTGCGACGCTCGGCGGCAAGCTAGATCCGCGGCTCGCGAACGTGTCCGATGATGAGACGGCTGCAAAAGCCGCATTAGCGCGGCTCGCCGGTTTCGCTACTCCTCTTCTCTTGATCTACGACAACGTCGAAACACCTGAGGATCTGCGCGATCTCTTGCCGTCAACAGGCTTGCGCACATTAATGACAACGCAGTGGTCGGATTGGTCCGGTCGCGCTGCGGAGGTTCGGCTGGATTCGCTGCGGGACGACCCCGCAGCGTTGTTCTTGCAAGCGCGAGCCGATCGGAGCGATCCGCCGGGTGCGCTTCGTCTGGCACAAGCGCTGGGTTGTTTGCCGCTCGCACTCGATCATGCCGGAGCCTATTGCCGCTTGGTGGGACGAAGCCTGAGCTTTGACGACTATCGTAAGAAGATCGATGCGCGCATCACCCGGCCCCCCAAGGGCTATCCAAAGAGCGTAGCGCGCACCTTCAACATGGCCATAGAAAAGGCGGCAGCGGAAACGCCTTACGCCGAAACTCTGCTTGGCATGTTTGCGTTCCTTGCGCCGGAGCGTATCCCTATCGATCTTTTAACCGAGAACCTGCTTCAGGAGGACGACCGGAGCGAAGCGCTCATGGCATTAACCTCCGTTTCGCTCATTGAGCACCATTCATTCGAAGGTGGCGCGCCTGCAGTCACTCTTCATCGCATGGTGCAAGCGGCGATGCGGGCCCGGCTCGCTTTGAACGAAGCGGTCACGGGTGCTCTTGCAAAGGTAGCGGACTGCCTTTTGGCCGCAGTGCCAGACGGAGCCTATGACGAGCCGCTGCACTGGCCAACTTGCGCGAAGCTGCTTCCCCACGTGCTTGCATTTCGTGAGCACGCGAGCGCCATGGCCCTTCAGAATGGAAATTTCGCGTTGCTGTGCGATCGCATGGGCGAATTTTTGTATGCCCGAGCGGCGCTCGATTCGGCAAAGGTTTTCTTTCGAGAGGCGGTCGACGTCGGGCGGGTAGCGCTCGGACCGCGTGATCTGGCGGTTGCCAAAGCCATGAACAATCTTGCCCTCGTTTTGCACGATCAAAACCCAAACAGCGATGTCGAACCGTTGTTTCGCGAGGCATTGGACATAGAGCGGGAGCGTGTCGGTATTGGACACCCCAGCTACGGACGTACACTAACAAGCCTGGCAAATGTCCTCTCCGGCCGAGGACGTTTGGACGAAGCAGAAGCATTGTTGCGGGAAGCCATTACGCTGGGAGAGAAAGCACTCGGCCGAGGGCACCGGGACGTTGCGATGCGTCTTAGCAATCTGGCAACACTGTTGCACAGCAAAGGGCAAAACCGGGAAGCTGAGGCACTATTCCGCGAATCGATTGAATCTGGAGAAGCGTCATTGGGGCGAGGACATCCGCAAATCATCGTTCGGCTCAACAATCTCGCGCTCCTTCTGCAAAGCGAGAACCGCGCGAAAGAAGCGGAATCGCTCTACAAAGAGGCAATCGACGGATCTGAAAGAAGTCTTGGAGCAGAGCACGTCTATCTAGGGACTTGCCTGCAAAATCTTGCCAACCTGCTTCGCGACACCGATCGCGCGAGCGAGGCCGAACCGCTCTATGTGCGGGCGATCGCTATCCTGGCGCAGAACCTCGGCATCGATCACGTGCTCACAGCCCGCTCGCGCACCAATTACGCGAAGGTTTTGCGCGCAACCGGGCGCATCAGCGAGGCGCGCGAGCACGCGCAAGCGGCTCTCGCCGTGCATGGGAAGGCACTCGGCGAAAACCATCGATGGACGCAGGACTCGAAGAAAGCCGTTGAGACCTGCGTGGACGAAATGGAACGGCAATCCGTTACCGGGAATGCACTCGGCTCTACTTCGGCGGCCAATCAGGGGGTGTAAAGGGGTCGCTGTACGGCGTCTCATTACAGGACTTCAGGTAATCTCTGCGATCCTTGCCCTTCAGTCCTTTGTCATTTGCCGCCTTATTGCAGGCAGACGACTTTTGCTGCTTTTGCGCGCGGGATTCGGGCGGTGGATGAGGTTTGGGAGGGCCAGGGCTTCCCGCGGTTATGCCGCCCCCTTGAATTTGTGCGCTGGCCAATTCGACACCCGATGAAACGAAAATCCACGCGCACAGACATGCAAAGAGTGGCAAATATAACTTCTTCACTATGCGCTTCTCCGATTGAGTTCCATCGGCACGAGTGGAGAAAGCTACAACAAATTGTACCGAATGCAATCAAGAAGGGAGGCCAATAATTCGGCGGCATGCCCTCGATCCGGCGCTCGAATTCGTCGAGACTCTTAAACGGCAGCATGCGCCGTCGGCCGCAAGCGCGACTGGTCACCGTGCGCGGCTAGCAATCGCGCCAAAACCCGCGCGGGCCATTGCTAAAGCGTCATCGTTTGCCGTTCTGACAAAACAGAACCGACTGATTTGCGACGCGACGAGGCCGTGAACTTTTTCGATATTGCCGGCTTCTCTAGTACCGCGGCTCCAACGTCTTCCGTCGCCAACACTGTGCGCAGCATACCCCACTTGTATGGGACCCGCTTAGAGAGAGGAAAAAGCCCGCCCTAAGTATATGAGTTTGAACTCCGTTAAGTTCTGCGGTTATGGGTGGTTGGGTCGGCGGTCTCAACCGGTCGACGCAACACGGGGCCAGCTGGCAATAAAAACGATGACGGTTTGCCAAACGCTCGCCCAAACGCCTTCAGCGAATCCCCTCCGCAACCAGCTATCCCACAACGTGATTTTTCTCTGCCGCCCTCGTACCACCCGAAATCACTGACTTATTGGCCTATAATTGATCTTTTCCCTCTAAGATAAAGTGTTGCGCCGACCGGTTGAGATCACCGTCCCTCGGGAGACATTCTGATACCTTCCGAGGATGCCCCTAAATCACCGAGTTGAAAGCTCCGGCAGTTTAGCAACACCGCGCCGCGTTTCGTCACCCGCGAGGAGACTGGCCACGGAGTGGCCCTCGGCCTCAATCACCGCCACGCCAAATTGTCGACAGTCATAGGTTAATAGCCCCGCATGAGCGCTGCACCTTTGCACGACACGAGCAAACCGCATCAAGATTCCACAGCTAGGGCAGATCGCCGCGTAGCTAATTTTACAGCTCATCGCGCGGAGTTACGAGGTATCGGCTCGCCCTGCAGTGACGTGGATCACAATACCGCGAAGTGGCCGCGCGGGTGCTGGCTGCGATGCGCCGGGCGGCGACAGTATCTCAATCGAGGATTAGCGGTGACGTTCGGGGCGCTGCGGCAACTCCCGCAGCTTCGCAATATTCGCCGCAATGCTCTGGTAACGACCCACATCTAATTTTATTTGCTCAAGTTTGTTTGCGTTCGCCATTCGTCCAAACTAGGCACGTAGGAATGTTTAGATTGTTGCTCTTTGCAATAGTCCAAGTACTTATCATGGTCGGCACCGCTCAGTGCGTAGCGGTCCGCAGCGGCGTCACATGCTGCAGCCTTTGATGCTTGCCAGTCAGCAAGGCTGGGCGGTAAGGAAAACCCGCGACAATATCTTAGGTATTCAATGTCGTCGGGACTGCCCAGTCCGTAGAGCCTCACCGCCACCGAGCAGCCCGCCACCGTAGCAGCCTTTCTCGACGCCAGCCAGTCAGCAACGCTGGGCGGTTTAGAAAACCCGTTACAAAATTTCAGGTATTCATCACGGTTGGAATCGGTCACTCTTTGGCGGCGGGCCGCTGCCTTGCATGCAGTCGCTCTTGCCTTCATCTCGGCAGCGCTCTCCCGGTGGCGAGCGCCCCCAGAGCCGCGGTGAAAGAGCAGGCCCCCAAAGCCGGGGATGTTTGATTGAATTTGGGCAAGTGCGGGTTCACCGTCTAGCCAGACGGAGGCAACGACTGATCCAAGGAGGAGCCAATACAATCTCATGCCTTGCACCCGCTGAACCGCGATTAGATCCGCGCGCCAGGGAGGCCGGGAGCGACACGCACACACTCGCCCGCTCGGTCTTTGACAACCTTACCATGAGATCAGCTTCGCGCACAAAATGGAAATGGAAATCGCACTGCAAGGCCCAGAGATTGAAAGAATCCAGGCCACCGCACTCGATGGGTCAGTCTCGAAGCCCTCGAACCGGCCGGGCGCCAGCGCGGTGTATCTTGTCGTGTTCTGAATGCTGCGGTGGCAAAGGAAGGCCTCTAGCGCAATAGTATCGAGACCCTCGCTCGACCAGTTGCCGGTCTTTGGTCTTACGAGTGGCTGGTTGCGGAGAGTACCTTTTCATCGAAGGGATAAAGACACTTTGTGCTTGCCCTTCTGCAGGGGTATCGCTCCTTCACGCCATCGATCAAGAAATGCTGCTGCGGTCGCTCCTTCACGGGAGCGCGGATCGAAACAATGTCCCCTGTAGGCCGTCAGCGCTTGTCGGACAGAATGGTCTGATTGCGTAAGAGAGGATTTCTGGCTCATCGTAGCCCTGTTGAGGAGCAACGATGAGACATTCGAGCAAGCGCGTGGCGGACAGCGCTGAAAAGACGGTCCGTCGTTCGGAGCTGCCAAGTTACTTTAACTGGAGGAGAGGCGAGCATGAGCACGACAGACAGGCGACGCTGTGCCCTATGTCACAGCTTTTCGCCCATTCCGGCAGCATAGTCCAAGTGGTGAAAAAAATCGACTAACCAATGGAGACGACAATGGGTTGGCAGCCGGCGATAGATCTGACCACCACGTTTAACGCATTGCCAATGTTTGGAGCGCCAGCGTGCTACGTATACGCCCAATACACGCAGAATATAATTTATGTGGGATTCACACCTGGAGTTGGGCCCAACGGACTGATCCACCAGCTCCGCTGGGATGATGAAAACGACCCCGCTTGGCGCCCTAAGGTACTAGCCGATGGTAACAACGCCCCGAAAGCATTTTTCGAGGTGAGGGCTAATGTCCACTACGCTACCGGCACACAGCATGTGGACTATTTGGGATTGAATGACCAAGGTCTGCTGGACAATCAAGTCCACGATCTCTATGCGGACGATAGCAATTCGTGGAGTCATACCAATGTGACCACCGCAGTCCCAGGCGGCGCACAACCAGCGCTCACCACTCCGACCGGGTTTGAATTTCGTACATTACAGCATGTCGACTACCAGGGGACCGACAGTCACGTTCATGAGCTTTTTTTCGATAGCAACGGCTGGCACGATAACGATATCAGCAACGCACCAGTAGTGTCGGTCGGCCCATTGACTGCACGTGTTTTTGCCACGACTGCCACGCAGCATGTTGTATTCCGCGGCAGTGGCGGCTCGAACATCCAGGAGCTTTGGTGGGACGATAACGGGCTGTGGCGTCTTAGCGACCTGACAGCCGCGAGCCAAGCTCCAGCAGCTAACAGCGACCAGACGAATTACACGTTCGAAGCTCAAGCGACGCAGCATGTCAACTATCTAGGGACCGATAGTCACATCAACGAGCTTTGGTGGGATTATGAAAACGGATGGCAACATAACGACCTGACCTATCGGACTGGCGCGCCATTGGGAGGAGGACGCCCGATGGGTTACGTTTTCACGCCTGAGGGAACGCAGCATGTTGTCTACGCGGGAACCGACGGTCACATCCACGAGCTTTGGTGGGGCAACAACGCGTGGAATCATAACGATTTGACGATCGCAACCGGTGCGCCGCCTGCCGGCGGCGATCCGACCGGATATGAATTCACTCCAAATGTAGGCCAAGGTACGCAGCACGTCATTTACGCAAGCCTCAGGGACCATCACGTTATCGAACTCAAGTATACGATTTAATGGATGGCCACGACGCAACGACACACACTCCAGCTAAGGGCTGTGTGACGGATGTGACGGATTGTTCTATTTCTACCGTCTATCGCTCTAAAGCGACCCTCACATAAGGACATATACGGTAGAAATAGGTTGAAACGGGCCTAAGTCGCACCCACCAAGACATGGATCGGCGCTCTTGTGATCCCCGTCACTTTTCGCTTTGGCCCTCTACGACACACAACTGAGGTTCGCCGACTTAGCGGCGTCTTCCATCCCCCCGACACCCCCGACGCCGCACGTAAGGACAAGAGCCGAGTAGTTGAGGCAACGACTGAAGGCCCTTCGAAGCTCACCGCCTCGGGGGCTTTGCTTTTTTGTGTCTTCAGAAAATAGCCATGTGTCGGCGGGCGCGCAGGTGCAAAGCGGGCGGGCCGCCTAACGCAACACCAGCAGCGTTGGGCCTCCCCGGGACTTTTTTGCGCACACAAACAAGATAAAGGGCCGCCGCATCGGAGATGGGCAGCCCAAAGGTGTGAAGCACGTATATCAACGTACGATCGAGGATTTATCTGTTACGCGGCCAGAATGACTACGGAACGCACGACATTACCGCCGTTGTGCCCAAGTTGCGGGAAGCCGATGGGCCTTTCGCCGCCCTTTTTCTCATTGGTATGCCGCAACCTGGCTCGTCGGGATACGTTCCTCGATCCACGCCGCAGAGTGAGTCCACGCCGCAGAGTGAGTCCGTACCCAATGCAGCGCTTCGTAATGAGCTTTGAATTTATCGATCGGTTCGATCGTGCCGTCCGGCCATTCGGCTTCCAATTGCCACAGCTCGCCGTCCCTTAGAACCACACAAAAAATGGGCTTTCGCGACATCATCACGCACGCACACGTTGGCCCGGCAGCAAGAAGTCGAACTTTTTTGCACCGACTATGCAATGCACAAGAAGTTGAACAAGAACCCCGAGCGCGGACACACCCGCGCGCTCCGGGCCTGAGAAAGCATAGGGGTCGGGATTTCGTAGCTGCCTCGGCGCTAACCGAAGCATGCGCTGTCCCGCGCATCCATCGCGATCGGGGATTAACGTTACGGGCGGCGATTTCGACCCCGCACCCTTAAGGTTTATTCCTGATCGCGCTCGCAGAAGCCACCTACCGCTGATATCGGTGACGTTAAACGAAGTTGTGTGACGCCGAACACTTTCCGGGTCGTAGTGTCGCATTATGGTTGGGGGGAGCGTGTATTTGTGTGAGGGGTATTTGTCCATGAGCAATACAGAAACATCAGCGTCGCCTCACATAGATATTCGGGCATTTGCTTATGAGCGAGCCATCGATGAAATATGCGAGCTGAATTGGACCACACTTAGTGAAGACGACCTCATAAGGGTTGCATGGGCCTACTACCATTTCTCAGTGCAATTTCGTGAGTGTCTGGAAATTGCACGCGAACTGTACCCTGATGATGAGCGTTTGCGGCAGCTTGATCATGGCGAGCGCGACACCGACAACCTTTCGCCGTGGCCAGGTATCGCCACGGTCGGGGAGAAAATGAATCACGACGAGTTCATGCGCAGGACGCTTGAGCTTGCGAGAATTCCAGAAATAGGACGGATGGCTCTTGCCGCTGTCGGCAACGATTATCTGAAAAAGGTCCGAGCGATCGATCGCAAGACCAAAGCTTTGGCTCTTGCCACTTACGAAGACGGCGGACTGGAAAGAGTGTTTCGGGCCATTCTAACAGCACAGCATTGGACCGGCCCACTCCAGCAGGCATTCAAGCATTTTCTCACTGAGCACATTAGATTCGACAGCGATCCGGACCAGGGTCACGGCGCTCTTTGCCGACATCTGACACCGGATGACCGTGTTCTACCGCTGTGGACCGCGTTCAAGCAGATTTTGATCGAAGCGGCCCCGCGGCTGAAACAATCGCCAACACAGCCAGCGGTAAAGACGGCAGAAATACACGGCTCGCCACTGTGAGCGATAGGTTCCGGCCAATAAACCGGTCGGATAAGCGGCGATCGTAGCTACGGGGATGTAATCGAGCCCGATCGACCGCAATTTTTCAGAACACACCCGGCCAGTTGCGCCGGGTTTTTATTGGGAGGATTTCATGAGTATCGATCGTGAGCGCCTCGTCGCGCTCCTAGACGCATTGGACGCAAGCCCGCGTTGCCTCGATTGCATGCTTAATCGCGTCGCGGTTTACCATCAACTTTAAGGACAACGGCGGCGCTTAACCTTCTCGCCGATTGTAACGATCGCCAAGACTTACTTCGCGGTATGGAAATGCTGATGGCTTGGCAATCCAATCAGCCGAAAGGTGGAGTTGTGCAATGACCGCGTCCGAAGCGTTCGTGATCTTCGGCGGCTCGTGCCTCGCAGCGACGATTGTTTAGGTCATCTTTTTGATCGTCTCGATGACCAAATGATCGTCAGCGGAGCCGTCTATGACCGCCTTGTGGTTCGGTATCGGGTTTGTAGCCACGTTCGGTATCGGGCTTGTAGCCGGCATCTTCATTCTCCTTATCGGCATGATGCTGGCTACCAGGGAAACGCAGCGTAGCGGGCGACCGTAAGGTTGAAAGCTTGAACCGGTCGCCTAATCGGAGAACAGCAATCGAATTGTTGAAAGCCGTCACCCTAACGTGACGGGTTTTTATTTCCCGGCGCTCCTGCCCACGATGCGCTGGGGATAGCGGGATCGGCTGACTTGCACCGGAGCGGTCCCGCTTTTATTTCAGACCACGACACGGCCCGCCTTTTCGGCGGGTTTTTTATTGGGGGGTTTTCAATGGTCGAATTTGTCGAAACTGCGATGCGGAAGATGTGCCGCAATCCAAATTGCCGCTCTAAGCTTCCCGCACCCGTTTCCAACGAGCGCGAGGCGTTTTGCACCCGTGGGTGCCATACGCAGTTCTACCGCTCCCGCTGTTTGATTTGCGAAGAGCCGATGGAACGCAAGACCGAGCGACAGCTTATTTGTGGCAAACGCAAGTGTCGCAACGGTTTGCAGAGCCGTTCCTTACCTCTCGGCCAGTATGGTAGCCGCGACGTGATTAGCCCCTCGAAAAAGCCCGTAAATAAAGGGCTGAAACAGGCACTCAAACCTGATCGACCCCGGCCCTGGGCCTCCATTCCGCGGAGGGATCGTCGGACCCGCTCATGTGATCCAAGCTGAGGTGATCGCTGGACGGGTTTGGCGCGAAGTCGTTAGCCCGGATGGTGTAGGCTGCTACGTCACTTCGTTACGCCGGCAAGAGGCGAAGGCGTTAGCGCCATGACACCGCGCAGCCAGAAAAAGTGGAGCGTTTTCGCGTTTCATCCGCGTATCGCGCGCTCTGCAACGCCCGATAATCCGACGCCGGTACCACCTCCTCGCCGCTGCCGGCCGCGGTCAGGCTGCCTTGCGCCACCAATCGGCGCCACGTGAACAATTGGTTTGGCGCAACGCCGTGCTGGCGAGCCACCAAGCTCACAGTCATTCCCGCCGCGAAGGTCTCCTCGACCATTCGAACCTTCTCGGATGCGGTCCAACGCCGGCGCCGCTGAACCGACGTAACGACCTCAATGCGATTCGGAGGGTTGATCATAGACACGGTTGTATGCCTCACACTTGCTAAGTGGGAAACCGTGTCCGGTCAGTTCGGGGGCTACAACACCCTGCGTGACACTAATTGACACAGTTCGCTAAAAGGATCGTGTACGAGTCACTCCCCGTTGATCCCCGATTGATCGACGCCGGGTATCGACTGATTCGCTATTCCACCATCCGGCACCGGCAAAGCTTTTAGGTCGATCAGGCCCGCCGAAACCAAAATCCTAAGCCGCTTCATAAGCTCGGCCCGTAGCTCGTCGGCGGTGGCATCATCCTTGAACCGTACAGGACCGTTCGGGTCGCCTGCGAGCTTCACTGCCGATAACCGCGCATGCCGATACGGTGCCACCAGCGCAGCAAGAACCGCAGCTTGCTTGTAATCTCCGTCAACTTCTTCCTTTTTGCGGCCGGCGTTCTTTCCCATCTCCGCCCGAATGAAGAAATGCCGCATCGCGCTCTCAAGCACGTACAGGCTGTCCAACACCTGATGGACGAACTTCGAGCCAACGTGCTGCTCTGCCTCTTTGAAAGCGAACCGACGCTTTGGGCCAACAAGAGACATGCTGGTGAAATATGCCTGGAGGTGAAATTTCATGGGAGCGCCGCTCGTTCGTCGCACCCTCGTGCCTCGAGGAAATCGAGCTTCATTTGCCCCGAGACATCGCCTAGTGCCTCGGCGGCAGCCCGGCCCTGAGCAAAGCTGTACGGCAGTGCTCGAGATCGCTCGAGAGCTTGTAGTGCTGGGTCGATAGATAGTCGTCCACGCAGAAGTCGGGCGCTCGCTTGAGTATCTCTTGGACGTGATCCTTCGCAGCACTTTCGTTGCCCAGCGCGGCCTGACAGGCGGCGAGCGCCACCAAAGTCGTGTGATCTGCTTGGTTTACCCGTTGCAAAGCCTTGATCGCGTCCTCATACCGCCGCGCGGTGAAACACGCGCGCGCCAAATGGCTCCAGAAACGCTCCGGATGGTACGGGATTGAGGCGCATGGCCTTCTGGATCCATTCAATTCCCTCTTCGGGACGCCCTAGCCAAGTCAAGATTTCGCCCTGCTGCACGACGATCAGGTCATCGTTGGGATTAAGGGTCAGAGCGCGTTCCTGGTGGTAAAATGCCTTCTCGTGATCGTGATGCGCCGCTAGGTTGACGGCAGCAAGGATGCGGTGGACGTCGCTGTCATTTTCATCGAGCGCGAGCGCGTGCTGCAATTCTTCCACTATTTGACGTACGGTGGCGTCACGATCCTCGAACCAGCCATAGACATAGCATTGCCCTAGGGTGCAGGCCTTCCAAGCGTGCGCATGCGCGTAGTCGGGCTCAAGCGCGATTGCTCGTTCTAGCAGCCGCAGCGCTTCTGCATTGTCCGATTTCGACGAGCGGTGATGCAGTAGCTTACCGGCCAGCACGCATTCATAGGCCGCCAAGTTCTCGGGCGCCTTTCGCTTCACCCGATCCCGGGTCGCGGCCTCGACACGTCCCGGCAAAGTAGCGACGATCGAGGACGTGAGCTCGTCCTGGATCTCGAAAATGTCTTCGAGGCTGCGGTCATATCGCTCCGCCCACACGTGACGGTCGGTGGCAGCATCGATCAGCTGTGCGGTGACCCGTACTCTGTCGCCTGCGCGGCGTACGCTGCCCTCCAGCACGAAGTGGACGCCCAGCTCCCGTGCGACGGTCGGCACATCGACAGACTTGCCTTTGTAACGGAATGTCGAGTTGCGGGAAATGACGAACAGGTCGCGAAAGCGCGAAAGTCCAGTAAGGATGTCCTCCGTCAGACCGTCGGCGAAGAACTCCTGGCTCGGATCAGCGCTTAGATTGGCGAAGGGCAGCACAGCGATGGAAGGTTGCGAGGGCAAAGTCATGTGCGGCGCCGTTGCCCCCGGCGAGCTTCCACCAGTGGGTGCGGAACCAAGAACCTCGATGCCGGCCTTGCCCGGGAGTACTCCTGGATACCTCCGGGAGAGCCTCTTCGGGTAGCGCCGCGATGTCGGTTGCCGCAAGCCCGAACACTCCGACGGCGCGGGCGATGTTCTTCATAGCCTGCTCGCCCAAATCAGCGAAGGCGAGCGAAAGTTTGTCCCGGATCTGATCGTTGGCAGTCCGTGAAATGCACAAGCCGCCCGGCTCGCAAAGCGTCTCGAGCCGCGCTGCGACGTTGACGCCATCGCCAAAGATGTCACCACCGTCGATAATGATGTCGCCGACATTTATCCCAATGCGGAAGACAATCCGCTTGTCGTCCGGCACGTCGGCGTTGCGGCTCACCATGGCGCGCTGCACCGCGACCGCGCAACCGACAGCGTCGATAACGCTTGCGAACTCGACCAACATGCCATCGCCGGTCGTCTTGACGATGCGGCCGTGGTGGGCAGCAATAGCCGGGTCGATTAGTTCATTACGATGCGCCTTAAGCGTCTGCAGCGTGCCAACCTCATCGGCGCCCATTAGCCGGCTGTATCCGGCTACATCGGCCGCCAGGATTGCTGCCAGCCGTCGTTCAACCCGCGCTTCGGCCATAAAATTTGACCTGCCTTAATCTGATTTTGAGCGGAGTTTATGGTTTGAGGCGCGGCGTGTCTATTGAGACGGTGATGTCCGAGTTGAGTTGATAGCGTTGAAAAAAGGCTCGCGATTTTTGGCGAACAGTGATTCCGTCTGCTGGCTGCATTGAGCGACGGAGGTTTGTCATAATGGGTCGACAGACGGGCGATCAGAGCCAGTTATTTTACCTGTTCAACCTGGAAAGGCGCATCCCAGCGGGCCATCTGTTGCGCCGGATTAACCTGGTTGTGACCCGGATAAGCCGTGACGGCGGCGAGACGCTGGCCGCCATCGCCAAGAGCTACGGCGTCGCAATCTCAATGATTTCGCGGCTCTAGCGGCAGCGTCCAAATGAACCTCCTGGAGCGCTTGCCAACACGTGGAATGCCGAACGAGAGACAATGCCGGCGCACGTTGTGACGCGCGTACCGCGGTAGAACCTCACCGTATGCCCAATGAGCCAATTCAATCGTATCGGCGCCCTCGGGGTGGGCGATCAGGCAACGGGTGATTAAACGCCCCAAATGCGGAAAGTTAGCGCAGTAGGGATGGCGGCGCTCTAGTTTCAAAGAGTGGATGGATTTCTATCGAACCCAGTGAGACCGTTTGCCCGGTTAGTACTGTGCGCGCCGCAGCAGCTTCCCGGCGCTGTGGAAAAGAGGGATAGTGGGTGACGCTGGCATAAGCGCGTGGTTCATCTCAAGGACGGCGCGCCCCTAAACTCTATCATCTCAACTTTTTGGAGGTTGCGCTATGTTTGCTCGAATGCTCTTCACAGACACGATCCGCGCACACGCAAAAGCCTTCACTGCGTTCGTCACCTCACTAGTCTTCCTCACCACCGCACTGCCAGCGCTTGCCCAACAGCCGGAGCAGGCGGGGTATCGCGTAATGTGGGGCTGTCATCGCCTCATCATAGCGGTGGGTATGATCGTTGGCCCGATCCTCGTGGTGCTCGCGATCATCGGCATGATGGTCATCTTCGTGTGGCTGGTACGCTGGGCGACCCGCGGCTATCCATTTTACGACCAGGGCATCCGCCATCATCCCGGCCGCGAGCGCGCCGCCCTCGATATACTTGATGAGCGCTTTGCTAGGGGCGAGATCGACAAAACCGAATTTGAGGAGAAACGCAAGTTACTTGGCCGATAAAGGTGGAATGAGCGGTATTGTAATGCGGTAAAAGCAGCAATTGAGTGGGCAGTAATAGTTGCCGTCGCAGCCGCTCTGTCATAGCCGATGCGAGTGCGCATTCAGCTCGATTTGCGTGACTGCCAAAGTGACCATTACTGCGAGATTGAGGCCGCCCGCCTGGCCGACGCCGTCGGCCGCCGACCACTTCGGCACACCAAGGTGTGCCCGCGGTGCGGTGCCGCAGCCATAGGTCCGAGGCAGTGTGGTGCAGCCATCGATGCGCCGGTTATGCCGTGGTGGTGCGGCTGACGGCGCAGCCGTAGCCGTAGCCGGTGCAACGGTTATACAATCCGCTATTGAAGGCGCAAAAACACGCGATTTTACGCGGCGTTTTGTTCGCTTCTAAAACCCACACCTCGAAATTGCCACCGAGGCGGCCCGACTTTATCGATCCTCTGCTTTCGCCCGTTAAGCCGATGGCAACATGATTGGCGCTAATGACGTCAGGCGGTCCTAAAGGTCCGCGTTGCCTTAAAACTCTCTGTCATCGAACCACATCCCGCGCAGCGCGACCAAGCAATTCACAACTACCACTGCGTTGATTGCGGGGCCGGTGTTAGCTAAAATCACCTCGTTGAAGGCAAGCTAAACGGACAGCGGCGGATCGCGGCGAATATCGCGAAGCTGCCCGGGTTACTGGTGCGGCTGGAAGGCCATTAAACGGCTTTGCCATGGTGATCCTTTAGCTGCGGTTTTTCTTTTTGCGATCCGTCTTATTGCCTCACACCTCAAACGCGCCTTTTAATTTCTAAGCATTCGTTTTGGAAAAACAGAATTTCGCGTGGGGGCTTCTATGACAATCAAAGCAACACTGAATTTTGCAGGCCTTGCTCTCGGAGTAGCGGCGTCGATCGCGTGGGCCGCCTGCTTGGCATTGGCGCTGTTTCAGGGGCGGAGTTATTCAATGATGATGCTCCGCTGCTGCGCATTGCGAGGGCGCTAGGCAGCAGCCAATTCCACCTTGTCGATCAGCGTCGGGTCGTTCGCGTCAGCCTTCGAGGTATTGAACCTCCCCTCACCGACCCCAACGAAGTCTTGCCAAGAATTAAGCTCGCGGCAATGTGGCGGTAATGCTCACGCACCACATCCAGCGCAACTGCCTGGAGATCGTGTCATGCCACCTACCATTGCAGAATGCTTACAGCACGCCCGACAATGTGAATGGTACGCTTCTCGGACCAACGACGAAGGGGATCGCAAATTCCTTCTTTGGAGGGCACAGCAGTGGATTAAGCTGGCCCGGGAGAAAGAGCTAGAAGCCGCTGCGGAGATCGCCGCGTAGTCGCGTGCTCCGCTTCGAGTATACAAAATGTAGCGGCTTGACTTAGCGCTCCCCGTCGTTCTCCATTCGTTCTCATGCACGAAGGTGACGGCCAACTCCACACCCTGACCGTACTTGAGCAGCTTCGGGAGGCGTCGAAGAGCCTTTGGGGCGCTAGCTCGGAAGCGTACTTCCGCGTGGACGAATTGCTTCAGCAGTTAGCCAATCCGAACTTGCATGACATTCCACGCAACCTGCCCTTCCGGGTGGAGATGTGGGACCAAACAGATCAACATACTCGGTGGGTGATCGCGGCGTCGGCGAGTGTTGCGGTTGGGCATGCCGCAATGGATGCAGCGATTGCCAACTATCCTGATCAGCACTTTACGTTGCGCAACGGCATACTTGTCATCCGACAGCATCCGCGTTTGAAGGAAGTTTGAAGGAATAATGTCGACAACCCTTTTCCATGCCGTTCTTTTGAATTGCGAACGGTCATTCGGCTGTCGCATGATGCCGCCAATTCAACAATTCTTCGGTCGAGTGAGCGTTCGTCACGTGCTGTTCTGACCGTGATCGGGAGGGGCCATCATGCCTCTATGCTATTTTACAATTCGGTCGGGCGACCACGAGGATGAGGACGAGCGCTGCGTGGTGTTGCAAGATGTGGCTGCCGCGCTCGACTATGCCTGCGGTATAGCTCGGGAGCTAAGCGCCAATAAATACGGTGACCCGAGATTGGCTGTGAGCGTCAGAAACGAGAAGCGCGAAATGGTGCTCTCGGTACCGTTTCTGGCCGCCTGCGCTTGAGCCTCGTACACTCGGGATCGATTGGGCCAACCGTCCCCTGCCTCCGGGCTCCTTAAAGGAGTCACTGGCGCATCGTATGCCATGCTCCGGCGACATCCAGCCATCTTTTCCTAGACTGTTTAGACCTGTTTCTACCTCAGATACGCCGCGAGTTACGTTTGCCGAATAGAAATGATATTCTCACGTCATGAGGACTCTCCGCTAGTTCGCGCGGAGCGTTCTCGAATTTGAGCGTAGCCTTCACCATCTTAGCCTGCTGCAATGGTTGCTTGAGGTTCACCAGCATGATGTGGAAACTGGAAGGCTTGAGCATGACCGTTTCGCCCGGCTTGATTTCGAGCCCGCCTTCCACGGGCCGCATCTTCATCACGCCGTTTTCCATGGTCATGGTGTGAATTTGGCATTGCGCGCTGGCATCGCTCGAAACGCAGCTGACCCGATCTGGCGTTATGTGTGCGAGAGTTGTGAGAGTTCCCCGCGTGACGCCGCCGTTCAGTGCTTGTCCATTTGCATCATGCCGCCGTGACCTTCCATCTTCATGCCGCCCCCGCTCGCAGGAGCTCCGGGTGCAGCCGCCCCAATGGCAGCGATGGGGTATTCAACGTTGATCGTCCCGGGCGCTGCCTACATGACGATTAGGAACAACGGAACAACCGGTTCAGGCTGCCGACTACGATATCGGCTCGATCCATATCACCGAGCCCTGGGCCCGAGCAACGCCGAAGGGCGCATCGTTGGAGATTTGCGCCAAAGCGACGGCGAGGCCCGCCGCGGAAGCGCAATAGATGTTCTTCCAATCGAAGCTTCGCATGGTTTTACTCCTTGTTTGGTGCCCTCCCTATCTCCCGGCTTGGCTTCCACTCGCGCGCCATACGGCACGCCCTCGTACATTTTGCCGAAGTTGAACTGCGCGTTGGCGTTTCCCTGAAGTCGTGGCTCATTTAGTCCATAGTCTGAGTGGAAGGCTGGTCTTATCGGCGCAATTCATGAAGCCATGATACGACTCCGAGAGAACCCCTTCGTAGGTACACTCAACTCCTTCGAACACCAGCGTTGCAGTGGCGCGGGTCGAGGAACCGGTTACCTGGAATCTAATTTGACCGGTCGTTTCCTTTGGACCGTCGCGAGTGCACAAGCCGACATGCTTCACCGCCAACGGCCCCGAATATTCTTTTTTTCCGTTGGCAACTTGCTCGGAGACGATACTGCTCAGTTCATATTCGCCGAGATAGCCGGTCTTTCCAAAGACCTGCACGGACTGTGCCCTGGCAGGTATGGCGAGAGCGCTAAGCACCGCAACCAAAACAACCTTCCGCAGGAATACCTCCTTAAAGATTACTCATTCTAACGCAGCGAGAAGGCATATCCAAGATTTCAAGTTGCCTTCGCACTCATCTTTGCGCCAGCAGAAGTCTGAAGAATTCAGCACGTGATGGGCTACTGAAGGCTCACATGCGAGAGTCACCCACAGGACGCGTGGTTCACACAGGAATCAAAAAAATCAAAATAATCTACAATAACCCAGGCAAACAAAGCGAAGATCAATATGGCGGCGATCCATCGGAGGATGTCGGGCCGCCATTCCCGCCAGTAATCGATCAACAGCCTATTCATGTTTCACCACATTGTCCTGCCGACAGACATCACGGCTGCAAGGCGCCCAAGAGCCTAACTTCTCCGTTGATCGACCATCCGCTCTCCTCGACTTAATTACGCCGGCCAGCAATCACTGTTGATCCATCGGCTCCATGATGAGTTCGATCTTCTTGCCAGACTGTAGCTTGAGCTGGGCACCGTACATCGACGGTTGCTTTTCCTCGGAATCGGTGCAGTGCATCCGCATCTTGAGAGTGCCGTCGCTCGCCGTCCCACTGTCGAAAATGCAGGATAGGCGGCCCGTGTCGAGGGTCATGCGATCGATGTTCAAGGAACCCGCCTTGGGCTTGCAGGCGCCGGGCCTGAAGATCTGCTCGCCGTTGGTGTTCTCCTGCCAGCACCAGTCGCCTCGAAACTCCTCCGGGATCGAGCCGAGGATCGCTTGGGCGTGGGCGGGTTGCCACTGTGCCGCTACGAAAAGCGCGGCCGCGATAAACTTGTTCATCAGCTTTTTCCTATGGTCGGGCGGCTTCCTTTCACTTTGGCACCGTCCCGGGGCAGGCGGCATCTGAACTTAGCGAAGATCCTGCCGGGATCAAACTGCTGCGGGAAATGCTGCACCATAATACGCCGAACGAGACCCGGAAATGTTCGATCTGGCGCGCTGGCTTCGCCGTAACGTTGACGGTCGGCCCTATTCATTGCGGCAGGTCGCCGCTGAGTTGGCCGAGCACGGCGCGGGAAAGCATTGCAGACGGCCTCAATGGAAAATCGGAACGACCATCTCGCGCCCAAACGGAGGTCAGAAACTCCGTCAAAGCAAACATCACCCGCGTGTGCCTGTTGCCGTGGACCGCCAACGCGCATGGCAATCCTCATATTCCTGCAAGGCAGCTACCTCGGCTTTGTGCATCACCGTGCTCCTAGGTCGATGACCGGCTATATGGGGCCGGTATAGAGATTGAGCGACTAAAACTGAGGGGCACCCCGGCGTACAGTGAGGCGGTTTTGCGCAATGCAACGACCTTCTGACGTTTCGTTGCACTCAACGCGCCCATGAATTTCGATCAGCCCGGTTACTGATTTACCTCGACCCGCCGTTCAATTCGAATGCCTCCCATAACCTGTTCAAAGCCCCGTCCGGCTACGCTGCCTGCTAGTCATCTGGAATCGAAGTTCGCCACATTATAGGAGGGGCTTTATCGCGGATGCAGGATTGAGAGAGGCCGGCGCCGAGCGCATGAACGGGCCAAGCGCGCATGAACGGGGCGTATTTGGAGAGGTCGCCGTTTTGCCAGGCGGTTCAAATGGACCAAATTGCCGACCAAATCCTTGCCTTCAGTGATGCTTCTACAACAAAGCACGCCTGACATTATGCGGCGAACTTTGGATTCACGTGACTAGACCGTGTACTCATAAATCGCTACGTCCACCGTGGCCCGATTACGCGACGCCGTTTCGTTAGGTTTTTTTTAACTTTCAATTTTAGGTCGAATGAAAGATCGCACACAAATCAATCTCGCCGCCGAGCCTGTTCTTCAAGAGGTTTCATGGACGGAAACGGCAGACTATCGTCGACCTGATCAGCGACAGCACTACTGGCCTAACCCGTAGCGAAGTCGCGGCTGCGATTGACAGTCCGACAAACGGCGTTTCGGTGATGATAAACCAGATCAACAAGGAACTGGCCAACCAGGGCTGGAAAATCAACTCCACTGACCTTGAGCGGCAACCGGGGCGTCGCGGCGCGCCGGGGCGGCGCTATCGGCTCGTGCGCCTACCGTTCGCTATGTCGTAATACTGCGGCCGTTTCAGCAGTTCCGGCAGCTTGGTGATGTTGGCGGCGATCCGCCTCGCCTCATCGCGGGTGAGTAGATTGGTGGCGGTTTTCGTGGGTGCCGGCTAGCTAAAAGATAGGAGTAGCGTCCGAACTTCCTGGGCGAGCAACGGCAGTGCTTTCGCTGGCGCGACATCCTCGACATCATGCACGTTCCAATAGTTCGCCAGATGCTCCTATTCTCCGAACCGTTCTCGCATGAGTGGCCGATGTTCAGCTTCTTTGACAGCAACCAGGAAATCGACGACGACCAAATCGTCGACTGTACATTGCCGCGGGAACCGGTCGGAGCCGCGCGGGGTAATCGCCATCTGCTTAAGGGCGTGCAAGGCGAACGGAGAAATCGGGCCGACGTTGTGTGCTCCACGTTCCAGAGCAAGACCGCGTGACTGCGCTACCCAATCAAGTCCCGCACGTTCGGCGTGATGATTGAACAGTTCTTCGGCAAACCGGCTACGGTAGTAATTGCCGGTGCATAGGAAGAGGATCGTTTTCACCTTTCGGAGCGGTCGCAAGGTCTAAGGCCGCAAACGGCTGAGCATGCTTTCATGGTCGTTCAAGAAAGCGTTCACTGCAAAGCGTGCCGAGGGTGAGAATCTAACATCGATTGTCGCAACATCTTCCGGCTTAACCGACAAAAGCGTTCCTTCGGTAATCAGAAGTTGGTCAACGGGAATGTTGTTCGCAACATAAATCTCACCGTGAATGGTACCACCCAAAGGATGAGCCCCAGTGTAGCTGGTGAGATGCGCAAAGCGTTCCGACGGCAGGAAGTAGCTGATCTCTTCCTATATCTCGCGGACCACGCATTCCAAGAACGTCTCGTTGCCTTCACGATGGCCGCCGAAGAGCCCGATCATGCCCGGATATAAGATTTCGGGATAATTGTCGCGCTGCTGAAATAGAAACCTCCCGAGGGAATCAATCAGAATTGCGCCGCTGGTCTCGCGATGGATGGCCATTGGTTGTCTTTGAGAGCAATTTTCCGGATGGAACGGCAAGTGCCGCAGACTAACTCATTCCGAGCGGCTCGGCGAAGTCCTGCGATGTCAGCGCTGTTCGATTATGGCCACGGCAATCGTCCAAGCGGCCATAGCAGCACAACAACAAGAATCACGGCGACCACGGCCAAGGTGAGCGCAACCGCCACAATGGTCTGTCGGCTCACAACTTAGCCTCTCAATACTGCGGCCTCCGCACCAACTCCGGCAGCTTGGCGATGTTCGCCGCTGTGCGTCGCGCTTCGTCGCGGGTGAGCGAATTGGCGGCGGCCCGCGCGGTCTGCCACAGTGGTTAAAGTTTTGTTTACGATTTAATCAATATCTTATTAACCATGGCACACTGAGGGGGCCGCCAATGGGAAGCTTCGACCGTTTTTACGACCAGCCGCGCGAATACATCGCTTTTGAGTCAGCTCCACTCCGGCCAAAAGAACGGGTAATGCGGCTCCCAGGCGAGAGCCCCACTGTTGATATGAGGAAAGGCGATGGTGCTGGACTAGACTTGGTATATCAAGCGGCCAAGGTGATTGAGGCTTTGGAAGATCGGGTGACCGAAATAGAAAAGATCTCGCATCAACAGCTTCAACTCAAGGAAGGGCGTATTGAGGAATTGGAAACAGAGCTGCGAACTGCTCAAGCCTTAATCAACGAAACCCGTATCAAGCTCAAGGAGTCGGACGAGGTTGCTAGAGCCGATAGAGCGCGTCTCGAAGCTGCTGAAAAAAGGTTGAGTGAATTTGAAATGCGGGCAAAAACAGCCGAAGCCCAGGCTAGAGAAAACGCGAATGCCCTGTTTCGGATTGAGGAAGCGATCCGCGCTCAACTCCTTGCAAAGCGACTGCCACCAAATAAGCTAGCTTTATCAGCGTAGACGCTAAGCGACGTTTGGGAGCGCACGTGAGCCTTTGGGCCGCCGTGGTCCTTCACGATGAAGGCGGCGCCGTTGTCCTCGACGGACCACGGCGGCGGGAAGCGGCGGGGTGCCGCTGATCGGCGTAGGCTCGGCGGAATCGCAGGGATTGCCCAACGTGCCATTTCGTGACACATGGGCCAGATGAGCGAGAAACTGCGGCCCATCCATCCCGGTGCTGATTTCGCCGGCATGTTCCTCGTTTTGGACAATACCGATCACCAACACTACCGCACCGGTCAGATCGTAGCCGTCGTCGGTAACTGCTATCTCATTCAGTTCGACAAATTGGACGAGAAAGATCCGCTGCCGCCGATGGAGCTATACACGCTCGAAGAACTCAGCCGGGTATGCGAGAATTGCGGGCAGAAGCTTGCCAACCTGTTCGCGACCCGCGCTGATTTGGAGCAGTGGATCGCCTGGCTCAATGAGCCGGAGAAGCCCACCGGACAATCCGGTAAGGTGGTGCATCTGAAAAAGCCGCATTGAGGGGCTTCGGCGTTTCAGCAGCTCCGGCTGTCGCTGCTCGGGAAGAAAGCGTACATTCGGTCCCTCACCGGCCGCGGTCCGCCTAGTCATGATCACTGACGACGCCGAACTGGAAGCCGCTCAGAAAGCGCAGACTGTCCTTATCGCGCTGAGCCCATCGACGCCGAGCAGCGAAGCGGTCGTCTCCCAAATGCGCAACGCCGCCCAACTCGCCGCGAAGGCCGCGGAGCATAGCTTTTCGAGCGAGGCGGAGCTAAACACCGCCCGCGCCGAAGCGGGGCTCGCGCTGATCGGCGTGATCGGCGGCTTGGAGGACGGATCGCTGACCGAAGGCGCACTATACCGAGCTCGAGACGCGGTCCGTGCCTGGATAGGCAAGCTCGTCGCGCGCTGACGGCCACGTTTGGATTCTCACGGCTTGCGCTATCGCCTCCGGCAGCTTGGCGATGTTGGCAGCGATGCGCCGCGCGAGATCAGGCTCGCACCCGTTGGTCTGCCTGGCCGTCCTTTGTGGTATGATGCCAGCGGGGGTTGACCTGAGCAAGACGATTACGATGACATGGGCGCGGGGCTTTTTCCGTCTGTGGCTGTTGCTCTCGGCAATCTGGATAGGTTTGTCGGTCTACGTCACGGAGCCAAAGACCTATTCGTGGCTTTGGCACGCACCGCAGTACGAGATTAAGTTTGCTAGCGGGCATGTGACGATATTTGATACGTCGAAAAGCCACCAAGAACTTGCGTCCGACGTCACGAAGGAGTTGCAACGGGAAGCAGAGCGGTTAGGGGCACCTCCGACTGCGCCGCCAGGCGGCGGCATGTTTGACGATCTGGTACGCGAAGCGAACGATACGAAGCGCGATCAACTTCTGACTGACATTAATTCGAGATACGAGACCGCAGGCGAGCAAGCCAAGCGTGCTTGGCTACTCACGTTCATTCCACCGTTCGCACTATTGTGTTTTGGTTTTTCCGTAGGGTGGATACTTCGCGGCTTTCGCCCTCGGAAGGCGTGATCCCAACAAGCTAAATCGAATCATCGTCGCAAAAAAGCACCGGAGCAGCATAGTCGAGTGCGACGAGACGATCATCGAGCATGCCCCAGTCTGAAGCCTTCCATTCGAACGGGTGGCTGTTGTCCGGCGAACCCTGCTCCCAATCCCAATCCGGAAATTTGTCCGTGTCCAAGAAGTGATCCTTTTCTTCCTCAGAAAGCGGGCGCGCCCTGCGCGACATTGCCATCAGTCCGAAGGGGTCACACCATAGGATAGGGCAGAGCATGACTCGGCGACGTTCGCTTACGCGGCCGTATAACCCATATTCATAAAGGTTAGAGCGACGGCCGCGCGCGCCGCGCGCAAACTTTAAGACTACTCGACCGAGCACTAACACTAAGCGGGTTCTGCCGTCGTTCGATATTCGAAAGTCCAATTGCCAGCGGGCCGCTCCTGATAGTTGGATCATCGCGCGCGCTTCACTGCGGCGGGCCGCTCCGGCGGCTTGGCGATGTTGGCGGCGATGCGCCAACAAGAATCAAAGAGGCCGCCAATACGGCGGCCTCGACCGACTGAATTGCAACGCCGAGAGCGGTCAATTGGCTTTGCGTCGACGCCTTACTAGCCAATAGACGCCATAGCCGACTGCGATGAACGGAAGTCCAGCGCCGGCGAGTGGCCCAGGTACGCCGCTATGGTGTGGATTATTGGGATTGTTCCAGCCGATCTTATTCCCATTCTCAGTTCCTGGATCGGCTAGCGCAGGAATAGAAAGGGCGGTGAGCACGGCTGAGGCTACAATCAACTTTTTCAATTTCGTCTCCCTCACACTCTCATTTCCGACCCCACGAGAAGTCTATACGGAGCTGGACCTTGGATGTCGAGCGCGCCGTCTGCTTTTTAATTCACGGCTGCTGGCTGTGGTTTTGGACAGGCGAAAAAAGAGCCATAAGGCATCATCGTTGCCCATCAGGTATGCAGTCATTCAATACTGCGTCCGCTTTAGCAGCTCCGGGCGATGTTGGCGGCGAGGCGGCGAGCGCTTCCGGCCGTTCGACTTTTTCAGCGGCCCCCTCTACTGGATGTGAGGTGTGATCAGGTTTGCCGTTCTGACAACAGGCAGCATTGCTTTCTGCGCTGCTTCGGCCTCCGCCTGAGTCTCGAACGAGAGGGTAACGAGTGGCCGACCGTGCGCGCCGATGATGTTAAATCCCTGAAGGAGCACGCCCCTTTTTCGTCCATTCTCGTGTACATTGGTGAGATTGTAGGTGTCCATCTTGCAAGCTCCTACTTCTTAGCCGTTCACTATTACCACACTTGCGGTAGCGATCAGCGCGGCGAGCGACTATGCGATAACGCGGTGCTGCGCGTTCCCAAGAGCACAATTCGACGCAGGCGTTCGGATGGTCGAAGACACGGAACGCGATAAATAATATTTCCGAGCGCGATGGCAGCGACGATGTCGCGAATCAGTGGCCGCATAAGCAAAAATCTGAGGCGACGATTGCAACAGGGGTGTGACCCTACCTGCGCGGGGACCGCTAATACTGCAGCCGTTTCACTAGCTCCGGCAGCTTGACGACGTTTCGGCGATGCCCGCGCTCATGCAGTGTGGGAAGCAATCGACGGGTTCCGGTTGACGGCGCTTAACACTTTTTTGTCGGGCCAAGTGTAAGCATCCGTGATCCGTCGTCCGAAAGCCGGGCAACCGAACATGCCGACGCTGAGTGATCAGATAGACGCGGTCCTTCGCGCACCTACTCTGTTTTTCTTAACGTTCTTTGCGCTGTTGCTTGCCATTGCCGCAACTCTGTGGCGCACGTTCGATTGGCGCTACAAAGCGGTGTTCGACAAGCAAAAAGAACTATACGACCTTTCAAGGTTGGAAGTGGACCGCTGGAAAGACCGGGCCGAACAAACAACGGAAGACGCGGTCAAGCAGATCGAGCAGTTGAGCGCTGAATTGGAGAAGGAAAAACATTTGAGCACTCAGGCAAAGGTGCAGCTCGATCAATTGAAGACAAGTACGTCACAGCTCACCGTTCAGCTAACCGCATTAGGCCAAGCGAATAGCTCGGTCACTGGGCCCACTGGGGCCGCTAGGGGCGCTGGCCAGTCGCTTGGCCTGTCCTCACCCAGTCGGCAGCGGTCACCTTAAGACTTGCGCAGCAGTTCTGGCAGCTTGGCGATGTTGGCGGCGGTACGGTGCGCTTCAAAATATATCCAAAGGAGTAGCCGCCGAGCGGCGCTAAATCGACTGGCGAATCCGCCAGATGCTCGGGGCGGCGGCAAGAGGCGGCAGGATCAGCGCGGCAATCGACTATGCGATCGGGCGGTGCCGATCGACCGTGCGGGCCTACGGCCCGTTTCGTGCAAAAGCTCGAACCTGTGCTGTCGGTCACAATATGGACGCCGAAGCGAGAATAGTGTGCGGCCCTGTCCTCCAGATGGGAGCGAGCCATGAGAGCGACGAGCTGGCACGAATCATGCGTTCTTCGGGTAGTGGTAAGCGGCGGGGCTACAGCTGCTGTCATGATAGCGTTGCTGTTTGCCAAACCGTTTTACTCCGCCACGACTGCAACGGCACTTACCCGTGCTGACGTAAGCCGACCCGTTGCACACCAAGAGCCCGCAACTGAAACGGTATCTATTGTGGCCTCGCCCACCATCGAGGCTAATTCTCAATTCTTCTTCGGCACCGGTGACGGAAGCAACGGATATTACGCCGAACAACCAGACCCCACGCTGCTGGCCTTAGTGCGCTACGAGCGAATGCCGTAACCCGCGACTTAAACACAGTCGTGGTTAGTTTGGTGCAGTCTGATGTGGTACGGCTGCGCATTTGAAGCGATCTACATCGTGCTCGGTACTGCGTTGTTCGCAACCGTCCTCGGCATACTGACAATGATCTGACGCCAGACGCGTAAGCGAGAGATCGAGCGGCGAGCGCCATTTTCAGTAGGCGAGCTTGCCCCTGCTAGTATTGCGGCCGTTTCACTAGCTCCGGTAGTTTGGCGATGTTGGCTGCGATGCGACGCGCTTCGTCGCGAGTAAGCAAGTTAGCAGCCGTGCGGCGGCCGGGTCACTCTCGAAATATACATAGGCAAGCGCGTGCCCGTTCTTGTCGCGGACGATGAAGCAGGCGTTGTTCATCTCGTCGACGGACCACGGCGGCGGGAAGCGGCGAGCGGAGGGCATGGGACTAGTTGGTTGGGTGCGCGGAGCACCACCCGCGGATATCTACAACTTGAGCCTGGATGACCATCAGTGAACCTTTTGGTGATCGGGCACAGCCTTCACAAGCGTTTCCGCGTCAACCGACAGCAACAGTTTGTCGTCGAAAGGATCGATAATGCCCACGATGGATGCGCCGCAACTCTGGCATTGGAACGAATAAATTTCGAAGCCAGAACTATCGAACTGCGGAAACGTTGCTCTGCGGAATACTGAGTGCGCTTTGCACTCCGGGCATTCAATATCTAGGCTCAGGGCATGTGTGCTCATGGCCCCGGAATCTGTTACGTATTGGTTTAGGTATCAGCGCTTAAGTCGCTCGATTTGTTTGTAGTTGTTTGGGAACTCATCAATTCTTGGTCCGCGTTGGGCACCTGCGAATGCTGCGTCGTGGAGAGGGTCGGCGCGGCACCGCAAGAATGGTGACGAGGATACTGACCGTCTTTTGGAAGACGACCAATTGTCATATCTCGAAGCATACCTCGAAATGTAAGTTCGGCGGTGTCATCGCGGTTTATAGTCAGCTGAACTACGGACTCAGCGCGAGCAGGATCAAAAGCAATCATCTCTTCATATAATTTTTCAATAGCCGCATCGACGAGTTTGTCGTTATCTTTTACGGCGCACTTCCAAAGGCGAAATACTTGCTCTTTTGTTAGCCGGAAACGTCGAACGTTCAGCAGAATTTCGTTGAAATTGTTCGGCCCTATCTCAGTCATGGCATCCGTTCCGGTGTTTGTTTATGGAACACGAAGATGCACCTGCCATGGGAAATGTAATCGTGCATCGGAGGCGGCATCTGTGCCGCGCGTCACAGCAAAGCTGGGACCACATGGCTGGCTGGTTTGTAAATGCCGGCTTTATCATCCTCGGCCTGTTGGTGTTTCAGATCGAGCAACGCGCACGGCGTGTTCGATAGCCTCCGCGAGCCTCCGCTACCGCTGATATCCCAGAAAACTCGGTACTCGAGCAGGACGCACGGCGCAGCACAGCAGTGACTTGAACTGGCGTCCAGACGCCGCCGCGAGCCGTCGCAATGCCACGCGCGGCTAAACGCCTTGTCTGAGCGGGCTTCCAGCCCTTAGCCACCGAGGCGAAGGAAAGCACCGAGCCCGGCCGGCCCGTCAGGCTCGGCTTGAGGCCAACGCAGCCGTACCTCCTTGCTGCCAACCAGCAAGTCTTTTCCACCACGGACGAGACTGCCGCGCTGCAAGCCCGCCCTCCAGTCGTGCCGCCGCCTCACGAGCCGACATAGCGACCGCCGTCAGTTTTAAAGCCTCGGCCATGAGACTGTCGGATCGATCGCGCTCGCGTTCGAAGTCCGCCCGGTGACCAGCCGCACTCGCTTGTATCGCACTATTTTCCGCTTCAAGGTTGGCGATCTCGGCCTGCAGCGCCTGAATGCGGGCGTTCAAGGAGACGATGTCCGTCCGATGACCCCCCGGTGACCGTGTGGGCAGCGGCTTATACTGTATTTCGGCGGGATCGATATTGATGCGGACCTTCCCGTCGTTACCGGTCTGTCTCGGCAGCCTTAGGCGGCGCACCAGCGATCGGGCAGCCTCCTGGGTGGTGCCCAGCCGGGCAGCCAGATCTGCGTAAGTCAGGCTTTCAATGCTCATCAGCAGTCCCCCTCCAATGGCGCGCGGTGGCCAGGTGGTGACCACCCAGAGTGAAGCTGCGCTGCATCGCCTAATTAAGCCCTAACGGACCGCGTCTGCTCTCTTGGCCGCCAATCCGTAGCCGTTGGGCCCAACAGGCGGACGCTGCGCCGTCGCGGGTTGACGATCGGAGCGCTACGGGCGTTCGTTTCGAGATCAAGGCTGGCGGCGGAGCTGAAGACGACGAATGCGTGGGAGAAAGATGTGGCCCTTCTAGCGGGCATTCAAGGTGATACGCGCGGTGACATTGGCAAAAAGGCGATGACATTTTCTATAGTATTATCAATAGCTTATATAGAATATCTGGCGGAGAGGAAGGGATTCGAACCCTTGATACGGCTTTAGACCGTATAACGGTTTAGCAAACCGCCGCCTTCAGCCACTCGGCCACCTCTCCGACCTGTAATTTTCAAGGGATTATGCGCCCCTCGAAAGAACGAACCGCGAAAATTGGCACCCGATTGGCACCGGACACCTAGTTTTTCAGGGCCGCATTGATCGCGGCCGCAGCCTTACTGTCGTCGGTATGAAACATGTGGGCGTAGATCGCAAGCGTGACGCTCGGCTTGGCGTGGCCGAGGCGCTTGGAGGTGGTGACGATATCCACGTTGTTGGCGATCAACTGCGAAACATGGCTGTGGCGCAGGCCATGGAACGTGATCTCAGGCATGCCGATCCGCGCGGCCAATTCGCCCCAGTCGGATGACACGGTGCTGGGGCGCTGCGGTCCGCCGTCCAGGTTGGGGAACAGCAGATCGTCGGGCCCGAGCTTGCCAAGTCCGAGCTTCATCCGGAGCTCGAGGAGCTGCTTGCGATGCTCGCGCAGGGCGGCGACGGCGATGTCCGGCAAGGCGATCTTGCGGCGGCCGGCCTTTGACTTCGGCGCCTTGAATACGATCCCTTTGGCCTGGGTCTCCTCCAGCGCTTCGGCCACATCGATCGTCTTATGGTCGAGATCGAGTCGGCGATCGCGCAGTGCCAAAATTTCCCCCAGCCTCATGCCGGTGGTCAATGCCACTACGCCCGGGACATAGAGGCGCGCGCCTTCGATCTTCGCGATCAGGCCGGGAACGTCCTGCACGATGACCATTTCGGTCTCGGCGACCTTCGGCGGCTTCTGGATCTTGCAAATGTTTTTGACCACCGCTCCGTCACGTTCGGCGTCGCGCAGCGCTGCGCCTAGTACGCGGTGGGCATGGCCGATCGTGCGAGGCGCTAATCCGCTGTTGCGCAGCGTTGTGTGCCACCCTTCCACGTCGAGGCGCGTCACCTTCTGCAGCGCCTTGGTGCCGAGGTAAGGCGCGATCTGATTCTCAACCAACTGCCGATAGCGCTGTGCCGTCCTGGCGGTGATGTTGCCGGCGGCTTCCCATTGGTCGACACGTGCCCGCACGAACGCCGCCACGGTCTCCCGACTGGGATCGACGAACGCGCCGGTCACGGCGGAGGCGATGATCTTGGCGGCCTCCGCCTGTGCCTGTGCCTTGGTGCCCCGGAGTGTAATGTATTTGGTAATGCGTTCGCCGGTCGCGGGATCGCGGTCGCTCTCAAATTTCAGCCGCCACGAGTTGCGCCCCCGCCGTGTGAGATTGCCCTTCACGACTTCTCTCCCATGAATACTGTTCGCTCGTAGCGCCGTCGTATATGCCCGGCCATTTTACTGTCCCTTTTTGTGTGTGATCGCTGCAATGGCGCTGCCATCGCCGACGGCGAGCTTCGCCACGGCGTTCAGTTGCTCTGAAAGCAGATCGACCGCGTGCGCCGTATCCGGATTGAATTCGAAATATTGCCCGCCAGATCGCAACGCCAACAGAAGAAACACTTTCCGGGCTTTCGGGTCGCGGCCTTCTTGAAACACAAAAATCGGTATTCCCTGCGAGCCGCACTCGTCGGCCAAACCGGCCAGCTCATCGATCTCTTCCTCGCAGCAATCCCCGATGTAAGTTACCGCTTGGATCGGCGCTTTCACGTGCTCGCTCAAGACGTGCCGTAAGGCCGGAGCAATTTGCGTGAAGCCGGGCTCGCATTCGATCTTGCCCATCGACTGCGCCAGTTGTTCGCCGCTCGGTACCCACTGTGTCTTTCGACATTGGACGCCGCCAAAAAACACGAGCTGCACGTCTAACTTGCCAATCGGTGCCGTCTCGCGAAACATTCCCGCCTGGACGCGAACGGCAATATCCCACGTTGGTCCGCGGCTCCCTGTTGCGTCAACGATGAAGGCCAAGCGGCCGCGGGGCAGTGCGGGAGTGCCTTCGCCGCTCGACATATGGATAACTGGATTTACTCATTTGTTTTTGCTCCTTTTGTTGGTCACAACGGTCACAACCACTTTTCGGGAAACTTATTCGCGCCAGTATCTATTTTCCCGCTTATTGCCTTTGCGCGCTCGGTGCTTGGTGAATCCAAGGTTGGTGAGAATGCTGGCGACTCGCATTTCGGCCGCGCGGCTCTGTTCGCGTATTGACATGCCGAGCACATGCTTGAGCACTTCGCTAACGCCGGTGTCCTTGCGCTTGCTGAGCCACTTCGTGATCGGCTCCTGCCAAACATCTATCTTGAAGCGCGCGGCTTGCTCGACGGCGGCGAGCGCTTCAAGCTCCGGCGTTTCCAGCCAGCCCTTGGCGCCGGCCTTGAAGCGGGCAATGGCTTCGGCCCAGAGCTGATCGCAATCGCGCTCGATGCCGGCACGATCAATCATGCCGTGACATGCGACCGGCCAAAAGCGCCGCGCTCCAGTCGGGTCTTTCAGATAACCGCCAGCGGGAGGGTTGATGGTGCCGGCGAAAACGCACTGCCGCGGACGATTGATCAGGTGCTTGCCATATGGCGGCCGGAAGCGATCATGGCGGCGCGTAACGAATGACTTGATCGAGCTTGTCGTGGCCTTGACCAGCGCATCCATCTCCGCGGCTTCGATCAGCATGACACCGGCCGTCTCCTGCGCGGCGTCTTTGCTAGCGACGTGAGAGAGTCGATCGGTAAACCAGGCGTCCCGTACCGCCAGAGTGCGCAGCGCTTCTGACTTCTGCTTGCCCTGCGGACCTTCGAGGACGAGCATGTGGTCGGCCTTGCAGCCGGGCTCGTAGATCCGGGCAACTGCACTGATTAGAAATCGCGGGCCAACAGCGCGCGCGTACGGAGTGTCGTCGGCGCGCAGATAGGTGACGAGCCAACTATCGATCCGCGGTGTGCCATCCCAAATTAGCGCATCGAAATATTCACGCACCGGATGGAAGCGATTGCTCTGTGCCGCCGCCTGCACTGCGCGACCGACATCACCCTGATTGGCGGCAATATCCTCGTCGCGCTGAAACCAGACGCGGATCAAGGATTCGTGGTGATCAGTCAAAGCCGCGTCAGGCACCTCATCGCTCCAAGGCGGACGATTGCGAATGACGACACGGGCGTTGAACTCATCATAGGCGAGCACACCCTTCCACAGCCGATGATTACACAGGTACAGGATTAAGTTTGCTAAGAGCGGACGGACGCCACCCTCGTCATCCAGCTTGAGACTCTGCGTCCAATCGGTATACCGCTTAGCGCCTGCAGTTCCGGTGCGACCGCGCAGCAGTTTTGCTTCGCGATCCTTCTTCATATTGACAAGGCGCGCTTTCAGAACTTGCTTAAGTGCGCCGGCCTTCAGGCCGACAAAGTGTTCGGCCCGATGCCCACTGACTGGATGCAGAGCATCGCGAATCGCGAGCGCAATATACGCGTCTTCGACGTCGAGCACGATCTTGCGCAAATCGTCGAAGCTGCTGGCCTGCAGCACCCTCGCGGCATAGCCGAGCCGCTCGAGCAGCTTATCCGCCCAATCATACAGCTTATTCATTCGATCATTCACGGCGTCGCCAAGCCCTTCGGCGTCCGGCCCAGGAAATGGGATGAGATCCGCCGCCATTAATGCCTCCTTATCGTTGAAAGTTTGTTGTTGAGGTCGTGACCGTCATGACCAACGCCTCATTTCTCGTCTAGGTGTGGAAGCGCCGCATTGCCGCGGTCGCTTCCATATTGATTACGTTGGTCGCAGCCTTAACTCGCTCGATCGCTTCCTTGAGCGGCTTTTGCGCAGCCGCCGGCAATCGCTCGGCCGCTTCGACTAAAACTTCGGTGGCACGCACCAAATCGCCGCGGGTGCTGAGATCGTGAAATACTTTGCCGAAGCGCGCCCAAACTGCATCCATGTCGCCGGCGATATCTTCGATCGTCCGCATCGGCTTGTAGTCGAAGCTTTCTGCGATGCGATTGACCATTTCCCGATTGGCGCTAACGCGGTTCACTTCAGCCGCGCGCTCGATGCGATGACGTAGAACCTCGGGGACGCGAAGCTTGTACTCGACGGTTCTTGTTAGGTCGGGGCTCCCCAAGGTCGGCGCAGATACGTCGAGCGACGCAGCAGCTAGGTGATTCGGCTTCGACGACTTTCCTGTCGGCTTGCGTGCCATGTGTTTCACCTCGTGTGTGACGATATGGGACAACATGGCATGGGGCCGGAAGGGCCGCAAGTGGGCCTAGAAGTACCTAACACACTAACTTAGCTTAATTTATGGTTGGTAGGTGAGTGAAGGCCCAAAAACGGGCTTGACTGTCCCTAATATTACGCATTAAGACTTCCGGCGTTCCCGCTTTGTGCAAGGAAAGGAAATCAGCACATGCGCGAGAAGTCGGAGACCCTGTCCATTCCTGAAGCAGGCAAGCGGTACTTCGGCTTGTCGCGGAATGGCAGCTACAACGCCGCCGAACGAGGTGACATTCCATACATCACAATCGGCAGACTTAAGCGCGTGCCGATCCGTCTCATGGAGCGCAAGCTCAACGAGGTCGATCAACGCGCTTCCTGAAGCAAGCTGGGTCTCGAAAGAGCCCGGCTTTCTTTATTCCGGCGCAGGTGACGCTGCCCGCCTGCATTCCGGACTGCACAGCGCAGCGCCCCCCTCCGGTGCCGTGGGTCGGCACCGGGTCGGTAACAGGGCTGATCTCTTGAGGGAGACGGCTCCTCGAAAGGAGGTACAGGCATGCTGTACCGTGATCTTAACCCAAACGTCAACATTCCTGTCATTTCTGGTCGTGTGGCCGCTGGGGCCGATTGGACCAAATCCCAGAGGGCCGCGTTCGCCGCGCAGATCGTGCTCGGCGAGGCCACGCTCGACGATCTCACCCGGCGGCAAATCTGCAAAGTCCTCGGCGTTTCGTTCGCCTATTTGAACCGGGCGATCGCCTTGTCGACGGCTACCCGCGAAGCGGTCGCGGCCGGCCAGGTGACGCTCCAAGCCATTCCGACCATTCCTACAGACCGTGTCCTCCACAAAGTCGTAGCCGACGCCGGCGTGGCGCGCGTCTGGGGCGAATTGGAGCCGATGATCTAAGTCGAGAGGGACTAAGGCGCCGGCGCAAATGCCGGCGTCTTTTTCTTAGAGAATTCAAATGACCGAACAACTCAGGAAAGACCTCGAAGATCTTCCGGCGCTCGGGCAGATCGACGCCGCCGAACTCGCCGACAAGATTATCGACGCCGTCATCGACGTGTTGATGAACGACAAGACGATACCGAAGCGCACCGGATTTGAGTGGTGGCTCGCTCTCGCGACGGTGCGCGCGTTCACCGTCGATGAAATAACGTCGCAAATTTTAGATCACATCGATCGCCAAGATGCGCTGAACACCGTCGAGTGGAAGGATTACTGATGAGCGGCATCCTCGGCATCGATCCTGGCATTTCTGGCGCGCTCGCGCTTTGCCGCGACGGGCAATGGATCCTGTTTGACATGCCAATCGCGGGTGATGCCAAGCGCCATGAGATCAACGGCCCTGAACTCTGTGGCTGGTTGCGTGAGCGCCGTCCGGATCACGCTTTCATTGAATATGCCGCGGCGCGGCCGGGGCAGGGCGTTACTTCGATGTTTCGGTTCGGCTGCACGTACGGTGCCTTGAAGATGGCGCTGGCGGCCTGCGGCGTGCCCTACACCGTGATCACGCCGGCGAAATGGAAGTCGGCCGTCGGCATCGAGACAGGCGCCGATAAGGAAGCGTCGCGTCTGCGAGCGCTTCAACTATTTCCCGATCAAGCCACAAACCTTGCTCGTAAGAAGGATCATGCGCGCGCTGACGCGATGCTGCTCGCGTACTTCGGCATGAAGATGGGTGCGCCATGAAAGCCCGTCAGCAGAAGGCACTCGCCGAACAACGCTACGAATTCCGTCAATGGAAACGATGGCGCCGTGAACGCTTCGAGGAGCTGCTCAAAGGTCCGCACGCTGAACCGGCGCGCGCCCTGGTCGAATTCTGCAAGACCGTGACCAGCCCGACGGCGTTGATCGAGTTTGTCAAGGCCGGACCTTGGTCCGATGCCGATGCAGATACGCGCATCGAAGTTCTCACATTCGTCGACGCTGTAATCACCAAACAACGTGAGCGCAGGAGCCTCGTACCTTTTGACGATCCGTTGCCCAGCCAGCCGGACAACGCGTGGCTGATCCTGCGCGCGTGGCTGAGCTGAGAATTTCCGCGTGAGCGGAAACGTGCCGGACGAATTTCCGGCGAATAGTGGAGAGTAAAATGAGTGATTCAGAAAATGATGAAGTGGGCAAGAACTTGCCCGCGGTAGCCGACGGCTTCGATGGCATCGAAAATGACCGCGTCGAAGATGAAGAAGGGCAACCTTCTAATAACCGCGTCATCCAAGGCACTCGCCTGGGGTTCAGCAACGACTTTGTCTGGCTGATCCACGATGACGAGGAATTCCCCAAGACGCGCGAACTCTGCGTCCTCGATACCGCGCGTGTCGTGCAGAAATGGGTCAACAAGATGCCAGGCGAAGTCATCTTTGTTGGACCAGACCACAAATGGCCGAACGTCGCCAAACTCAACGAAGCTTGTCCGAAATCGGAGTGGGGCAAGGACTTCAACGACAAGCCGCAAGGCCCTTGGCAAAAACAGCGTGTTGTCTACGCCGTCGACCTCAACACGATGGAGAAGTTTACCTGGGCGAGCGGCACGACTGGCGCGGACATCTGTGTACGCGAATTCCGCGAGAAAGTGCGGATGATGCGGCAGTTCCGCGGTGCACGCGTCTTTGCCGTTGTCACTCTTGGCGACTGCTACATGCACACAAGAATTCGGCGGACGACAAAGACCTGACCTCAAGGTCGTGCGCTGGATTTCGCTGGGATCGGACGGGACCGCATTGCCGCCGCCGTCGGCGCCGGCACTCGCGAAGCCAGTCGAGCCGCAGAGCGGTGTGCGCACCGTCGAGGAACCGAGCCTGAAAGAGCAGATGGGCGGCGACGCCGTTCCATGGTGAAGCGTGATGGCGGAGTTCTCCAGCTTCGCCATCACCTCTCTTGTCTCGAAAGTAAGCGGAGAATTCAATCATGTTTGATAGGCCGGAAAATCGGACCATCGCCCTGCTCAACGGGAAAGGCCCTATCGAAGAAGAGGACAGGCTGTTCGCGTTGATCGAGAACTCGATCATTGCACGCTATTCCGGTGATCTCCAAAGACACCAAGATCCGCGGTGTAAACGCGCCGATACATTCACGCCGTTAGATACCGACACCATTCGTGAACTGCTCATCACACTTTGGGGCGAGCACATTACTCCCCAAGCACTTGAACTTGTATTCGAGACGCTGGTCGCAGATGGCGCGGAAGCATGGCCGCAAGCGCGGTGCGAAGAATAACGTGTCATGCCGATCCTTCATTGGGACATCGAGACCCGCTCCACGGTGCCGCTCGAGGACGCCGGCGCCTGGCGCTATGCCGCCGATCCGCGCACCGAAGTGCTGTGCGTCAGCTTCGCCGTCGATGACGCCGAGCCCCGGATCTGGGTGCCGGGTGATACCGTACCGGACGAATTCATCATCGCCGCCGGCGATCCGACCTGGTGCGTAGTGGCGCACAATTTCGCGTTCGAACGCGCGATCGCCACCCACATTCTGCAACCACGTTTTGGCTGGCCGGTGATCCCGTTAGCACAACAGCGCTGCTCGATGACGCAGGCCTCGGCGAATGCGCTGCCGGCGAAACTGGAAAACGTCGCCCGTGCTCTGCAACTCGAGCACCAGAAAGACGTCGAAGGCTATCTGCTGATGCGGCGCATGTCACAGCCGCGTCGCCCGCGCAAAGGCGAAGATCCAGCCGGCATCTATTGGGTCGACGATCCAGAAAAGCGCGCGCGCCTGCAGCTTTACTGCAAACGTGACGTCGAAGTCGAACGCGCCGTGTACCGCCGCTTGCCGCCTTTGTTGCCGTCCGAACAACGTTTGTGGGAGCTCGACGCGATCATCAATCAGCGCGGATTTTATACCGACATAGCTTTGACCAAGGCCGCACGCGAAGTGGCGCACATCGAGCAGACCAACATCAACGCCGAGATCCGCACACTGACCGATGGTGAAATCATCAGCGTGCATCAGGTGGAGAAGATCAAGGACTTCGTCCATAAGCACGGCCACACGCTCGAGGGTCTGACCAAGCGTTCGGTCAGCGCCGTGTTGGCGCACAATCCAGCCGACAACGTGCGGCAGTTGCTCGAGCTACGCCGGGCGGGGGCGCGCGCCTCGACCCGCAAATTCGATGCGCTACTCAAGAGTGTCGACGCTGATCAGCGCCTGCGTGGCACCTTGCGTTTCCATGCCAGCTCGACCGGACGCTGGTCGGGCAGCCACTTTCAACCGCAGAATTTGAAGAAGCCCGAGATCCGCGACCTCGACGCCGCGGTCGACGCCATCATGGCCGGCGACATGGCGCGGGTCCGCGAGCTCGGCGCGCCGTTGGCGGTGGCCGGTGATATCGCCCGCGGCATCATCTGCGCGGCGCCCGGCCATGTGCTGATCGGCGGTGATTTCAGCGCCATTGAAAGTCGCGTACTGGCATGGCTGGCCAATGAGACATGGAAGCTCGAGACCTATCGCAGGTACGACGCGACCGGGAATCCGGAATTTGAACCGTACTGCGTAATGGCCTCGAAGGCGCTCAGGCGCACCGTGACGCCTGATGATGAGGCTGGCCGCGCTTTCGGCAAGGTTTACGACCTGGCGTTCGGCTTCGGCGGTGGCGTCGGCGCGTGGCGCAAATTCGATCCGAGCGACACCTATTCCGACGCTGAGATCGAAGGCTTCAAACGCGCCTTTCGCGCCAGTCATCCTGCGACCTACCGGTTCTGGCATCGCCTCGAGCGCCACGCGCACCGCTGCGTACGCACCGGAAAGCAAACCAATCTCGACAACCGGTTCACGTTCGACATGGAAGGCGGAACGCTATTCATGACGCTGCCGAGTGACCGGCGACTGGCTTATCCGAATGCCCGCTTGGCACCGGGCAAATTCGAAGACACTCAGGCACTGCGCTACAAGGACAACGCCAAGGGCGGCTGGGCGGACGTTGACGCCTGGTACGGCACCCTGATCGAGAACGCGGTGCAGGCCACTGCCCGCGATCTGTTAGCGGCCGCCATGCTGCAGCTCGAGGCAGCCGGATACAAAATCGTCCTCACCGTGCACGACGAAATCGTCTGCGAGGTGTCGGAGACATTCGGCAGCACCGACGATTTTCATCGCCTGATGATCGAGCAGCCCGAATGGGCCGACGAGCTTCCGGTCGCCTCTAAGGTCTGGACCCGCCAGCGGTACGCCAAGAGCAAGCCCGCGGTTCCACCGCGGGGCGGCGATGTTGATTTGTCCCGTCATCAACCTACCGACCGCTCTGAAATAGCGCACCCTGAGCCATCCCACGAGGTTAAGTCCGCGGCGCCGGCAACTCCTGATGCGAAACTGGTCGATTCCTTCTCGATCGACGAACCGGAGGAGGATGACGAAGACACCACGGTCCCGCTGAGCGATTTGATCGGCGAACCGATCACCGACGGCAAAGTGCTTTGCCCATTCCACAAAGATGAAACCCCGAGCCTGCAGATCTATGCCGACCACTATCACTGTTATGTCTGCGGCGCGCACGGCGGTCCGGTCGATTGGCTGGTGCAGGTTGACGGCATGGACCGGGATGAAGCCGTTCACATGCTCGAGACCTGGGACGGTCCGACCACGCCGATCGTCCCGAAAGATCCGGAGATAACCCGCGGCTTCGCACTACGCTTATGGGACGAGGCGACGCCGATCGCCGGCACCTTGGCGGAGCGTTATCTCACCGAGACCCGCGGCATCAATCTAACCGGCCTGCCGACGAATATCGACGCCGTCTTACGCTTCCATGCTCGTTGCCCATTCGGCCCTGGTACGCGGCATCCTTGCTTACTGGCGCTGCTGCGCGACGTCGCCACCGACACTGTCACGGGGGTCCACCGTATTGGATTGACCGCTGACGCCCGCAAGATCGAGCGGCGCATGCTCGGGCGTACTGGCGCCGTTAAGCTGTGGCCGGTCGGACCGCAGCTGGTGGTCGGCGAAGGCATCGAGACTGTGCTCGCCGGCGCCACGCACTTTACGCACGACGATGCACCCCTGCAGCCGGCATGGTCGCTGGTGTCCAGCGAGGCGCTGGCCCGACTACCGATCATCGCCGGCGTTCAGCGTCTGATCATCCTAGTCGACAACGATAAAGCCGGACTGCTGGCATCCAGAACCTGTTCGATGCGCTGGACCGGCGCTGGGCGCACCGTCGTCGAGCTCACGCCGGAGCCGAGGGGCGCCGACTTCAACGATTTGATAATGCCGGATAAGTGCGATGCCTAAGAAACCGAAGACGGTCTTCAGCGTCAAAGTCTGCACGCCGCACACCGATGACGATCAGCCGGTGTCGATGGAGGATTTCTGTCGCTATCTGATCCAGCCGAATGCCTATTTCTTCATTCCTTGTCGCGAGCTGTGGCCGGGCTCGAGCGTCAATGCGCGACTGCCGCGCGTTCCGGTGCTCACCAAGAGCGGGCAACCGAAGCGCGACAAGAACGGTAAAGCGATCAGCATTCCCGCGACTAAATGGATCGACGACAATCGCCGCGTCGAGCAGACCACCTGGCATCCTGGCCTGCCGATGTTCATCAACGATCGATTAGCAGTCTCCGGCGGCTGGGTCGAAAAGCGCGGCACTACCAGCTTCAATCTCTACCGAGCGCCGCGCATCATCCCGGGCGACAGCGGCAAAGCCAAGCCGTGGCTCGACCACATCCATAAGATCTATTCAGATGACGCCGAGCATATTATTCGCTGGCTTGCGCATCACCGGCAGCATCCCGGCAATAAGGTCAACCACGCCTTGGTGCTGGGCGGTGCTCAGGGCATCGGCAAGGACAGTCTGCTCGAGCCGGTCAAGCACGCAATCGGCCAATGGAATTTCCACGACATTTCACCCGGGCATCTACTGGGTCAATTCAACAGCTTCGCCAAGGCGGTCATCGTGCGGATCAATGAGGGACACGATCTCGACCTCGATCGCTTCAAGTTCTACGACCATACCAAAATCTACACTGCCACTCCGCCGGATGTGCTGCGCATCAACGAAAAGAATCTAAAGGAATATTACGCGCTGAATTGCCTCGGGCTGATCATCACCACCAATCACAAGACTGACGGCCTTTATTTGCCGGCTGACGATCGCCGCCACTATGTAGCCTGGTCGAACTACCAGAAGACTGATTTCCCCGACAATTACTGGAATGAGCTGTGGGGCTTTTATACCGACGGCGGCTTCGAGCACGTCACCGCCTATTTGAGCGAGCTCGATCTCTCCAGCTTCGATCCGAAGGCGCCGCCGCCTAAGACCGCGACTTTCTGGCAAATCGTCGACGTCAATTCCGCGCCGGAAGACGCAACGCTGCTGGATCTGCTCGATAAGCTCAAATGTCCTGCCGCCCTCACTGTCGCGGACCTGATCAAGGAAGCGGACAGTGAAACTGTCGAGTGGTTGATGGATCGCCGAAATCGCCGCGCTTTGCCGCATCGGCTTGAGCGCTGCGGTTATGTCTCGCTCCGCAATCCCTATTCCGCGCAAGGCTTGTGGGTGATCGACGGGCAACGGCGGATGGCCTACGTGCGCGCTGAATTGGAGCCAGAGCAGCAGCGTAGGGCGGTACGAGAGCTGAGATAATGGGACAAAAGCTGATCCAGTTGTGCGGCCGGCCGGCATTCGGATGCACTGATGCACTGATGCGCTGGTCCCGAAACTCCAGCCGCTTACCTATATATTTCAACAGGATATCACTCTCATCTCGTGTAAATCGCGCGCGCGAGGAAGATTTTGGGGATCAGTGCATCAGTGCAGTTAGTGCATCAGTGCTCAACCTCCATGTGGTCCCAGCTCCCCCTCATCTTCGCGCTGCAGCGCCTGCCGCATGGTTGGCTGGTACGGGCGCCTGCCGACGACCCATACCTGCCGGCGGCGCACATCGTCGCTGTGATCGAGGATCATCCGCAGATCGCTCCCGTTCGTTCGGGTCCTTGGTAGCGCCGGGAGGGTCGCCGGTGCCGTGCGGCGGCAAATATCGCGGAAATTCAGGCACTTAGAAAATGCGCTAAACTATACATGCGAGGTTTAGGCCATGATTGATGCGAAAACCGAAGTGTCCACGCGCGAGCTTTGCGAGATCGCCGATTTAACAAAGGGGCGGCTGTCGCAACTGGAAAACGCCGGTATCATTAAGCGCTCGGGGCGCGACCGCTGGCGCCTGGTCGAGACGACGCGGGCGCTGATCGAGGATGCGCGAGCGCGATCTGAGGCGCACTCCGCGGCGCGTTCTAAGCTCGAACAGTTGAAGGCGGCGCGCGAGGAATTGCGCCTCAAAAAAGAGTGCAACGAGGTGGTTTATCGGCGCGAATTCGACCAGCTTGTCGATGCGGTGGCGTTCGCGGTTTTGAAACACTACTCGCCGTTGCCGTCGCGCCTCGGGGGTCGCGACCTGATAGCGCGCAAGCGTGTCGAGGCCGAGCTGCGAATTGCGCAGCAGGGCATGTCGGATGAGATGGCGCAAATGGCTGCCAAACTGGCTGAAGCCGGGAAGGCTCCATGAGCGACAACCCGATGGAATTTATGGCCGCTGGCGTGCTGGTGCTTAACACCTTGTCGCCGGAGCTGCGCTCGCAGTGGCACAGTGAGCTGTTTCGTGAAATTTGGCGGCGTGGTGGCCTGACAGATGACGGCAAGTATGTCGACAAGGCGATCGCCGGCGAGCTATTCAGCGAAATCGTCGAACGCGCGACGCGGAATTTTGCAAATGAGTTGACCGAGCGCACACGCAAATACATGAGTGAGGGTGAACTCGAACGTCTTGAAATTGAATTGGGCAACAGCCTTCGGAGGGTCCTCGATCACATTGCGAGCAAGTGGTCATGAGAGAGAACGTCGCGCTGCGTACTGTGAAGAAGATCGATGGCAAGTCGACGACCTCGCCGGACGGCGATCGGCACGGTGGTTGAAAATTGTCCAGCGGCGTGAGGGAGGAGCTGTACTGCGCGCCGGGTGTGATCGCCTCGGCGTCGAGCGCGGGCTTTTTTTCGGGTGCGAGTCGAAGGCACGGAGCACGCGGTGTTGGCTCGCTCACCGGTGCGTGCTCAACGGCATCTTTTGGGGTATAGCGGACATCGACTAGCTATGGCGCCGAATGGGTCGGGCGCTAATGACCCAGCCTGTGTAAAAACGCATCGCCTACTTTGATTCCCGCGATATGATTCTCGTGCGATTTGCGGGAGGATCGGATGAGGCGTTTCGTTGAGGGGGTCGATCGCGGTCAGACCACGCTGTTTCCGGAATGCCTGGAAGACTGGATCGGCGAGGACAATCCGGTTCGCGTGGTCGATGTCTTCGTCGAAGAACTCGATCTGGCCGAACTTGGTTTTGGTGGGGTCGATCCCGAGGCAACCGGCCGACCCTCGTATCATCCCTCGATCCTGCTGAAGCTTTACATCTACGGCTATCTCAATCGGGTTCAGTCGAGTCGGCGCCTTGAGTACGAGGCTGGGCGCAACGTGGAGGTGATGTGGCTATTGGGTCGGCTTGTACCCGACCACAAGACGATTGCCGACTTCCGCAAGGACAATGGCGCTGCCATCCGCAAAGTTTGTGCTCATTTTATCGCACTGTGCCGCGCGATGGGCCTGCTGACGCAAGCCAGCGTCGCTATTGACGGCAGCAAGTTCAAGGCAGTGAACAACCGCGACAAGAACTTCACGCGCGCCAAGATGGAGCGGCGCATGGCGCAGATCGAGGAGAGCGTCGCGCGCTATCTTGAGCAGCTCGACACTGCCGACCGGCAGGAACCGTCAGAGGCCTTCACAACCAAAACGAACCGCCTCAAAGAGAAGATCGAGACGCTGAAGCAGCAGATGCGGCGTCTCGAGCGTCTCAAGGTGGAGATGCTTGCCACCCCGGACCAGCAGATATCACTGACCGATCCCGATGCCCGCTCGATGGCGACCAGCGGCCGCGGGTCCGGCATCGTCGGCTACAACGTCCAGATCGCCGTCGAGGCCAACCATCATCTGATCGTCATGCATGAGGTAACCAACGACGGAACCGACCGATCGCAGCTCTCCCATGTGGCCAACGAGACCAAGACGGCGCTGGGCGTGGAGAAGCTCGATGCCGTCGCCGACCGCGGTTACTTCAACAGCGAAGAGATCTTGGCATGCGAGGTGGCCGGCATCACGGTTACGCTGCCAAAGCCCATGACCTCGAACGCAAAGGCGGAAGGACGCTTCGGCAAGCAGGACTTCCGCTATGTGGCTGCCGAGGACATTTACGTTTGTCCTGCCGGCGAGAAGCTCGCCTACCACTACACGACCGAGGAAAACGGATTGGTGTGTTGCGCCGCTACTGGACCAACGTCTGCCAGAGCTGTGCAATCAAGCCCACTTGCACCACCGGCAAGGAACGACGGATCACCCGATGGGAACATGAGCACATTCTCGAAGCCGTTCAGCGCCGGCTCGACGAGCATCCAGAGAAGATGCGCCAGCGCCGCGAGACGGTCGAACATCCCTTCGGCACCATCAAGGCCAGGATGGGAGCAACCCATTTCCTGATGAAGACGCTGCCACGAGTTGCCTCAGAGATGGCGCTACACGTGCTGGCCACAATCTGACCCGGGTCATGAACATCATGGGCATTCGGCCGTTCATCGCCGCGATGAGGGCCTAGCCAAACCCGAAAAAGGCTCCCCAACGCCATCCAAACAAAACTGCTACGCTTCGACACCTCCGGCAAAGCGTTTCTACACAACCAAGACCCTTATGCGACATGGCTCGTCGTCGCGCATCGGCGCAGCGGTCATTTGTGGGTGAGAGCATGTCAATGTTTGACTTGCCCCGACCGAAGATTTGAGGGGGCCGCGGCGGCGCGCGAGCTCCGATGGCGCGGCGGCTTGTTGTTTGACCGTCTCCAGTAGGAAAACCCTCCTAGCGTCTCTGGCTCATGCGTTCTCGAACTGTAGCTTGGCGAGACGCGCGTAGAGACCGCTGGAACTGGCCAGAGCCGCGTGCGTGCCCTCCTCGACGATGCGTCCATGATCCATGACGAGCACGCGGCTGCACGAGAGCACGGTGGCGAGCCGGTGGGCGATGATAAGTGTCGTGCGCCGCCGCATGAGATGCGCGAGCGCGGCCTGGACCGAGGCCTCGCTCTCGGCATCAAGCGACGAGGTCGCCTCGTCGAGCAAGAGAAGCGGCGCATCGCGCAAGATAGCGCGGGCGATAGCGATCCTTTGGCGCTGGCCGCCCGAGAGCATAATGCCGCGCTCGCCGATCGGCGTGTGGAACCCCTGCGGCAGCGCGGCAATAAAAGCAGCCGCATGGGCGTGCTCGGCGGCCCGCATGACATCGGCATCGGAAGCGTCCGGGCGGCCGAAGCGGATGTTGTCGCGCGCAGAGGCGGCGAACATCACGCTGTCTTGCGGCACCAGCGCGATGCGGGCGCGCAGCTCTCCCGGATCGAGGTCCGCGAGCCGCACGCCGTCGAGCGTGATATTGCCGGCGGTGCAATCGTAGAAGCGCAGTAGCAGATGGAAGATCGTGCTCTTGCCAGCGCCCGAAGGGCCGACGATGGCGAGCTTCTCGCCTTGCCGTACGCGAAATGATACGCCGTGCAATGCCGGCAAGTGAATTCGCGTCGGATAGGAGAATTGCACGTTCGCGAAAGCCACCTCGCCGCGCGCCGGCGTTGGCAGCGCGAGCGGCCGCGCCGGTCGCACAATGGTCGGCTTGATCGCCAGAATCTCGAACAGGCGCTCCGCTGCGCCCGAGGCCTGCGCGACTTCGCCGCCGATTTCCGATAGCGAGCCCAGCGCGCCGGCCGCGAACACGGCATAGAGGACGAATTGGCTGAGGCGGCCGGGCGTGATCTTCGCCATCAGCATATCCTGCGCGCCAATCCAGAGAACCACCACGACGCTCGACGCAACGAGGAAAATGGCGATGGCGGTGAGAATGGCGCGTGCACGGATCGAGGAGAGGGCGGCGGTGAAGGCGCGCTCGACGGCGTTCTGGAAGTGCGCGATCCCAAGCCGCTCATTGGTGAACGCCTGCACCACGCGCACCGCGGAGATTAGCTCGGCAGCATAGGCCGAGGCATCAGCGAGCGTATCCTGCGCAAACCGCGAGCGGCGGCGCACGGCACGGCCGAAGGCATAGAGTGGCAGCACAATGATCGGAATGGCCGCGAGGACGAAGGCTGAAAGGCGTGGGCTTGTCACCACCATCATGGTGGTGGCGCCAATGAACAACAGGAGATTACGCATGGCGACCGAGACCGAAGCACCCACTGCGGCTTTGACCTGGGTCGTGTCTGCGGTAAGTCGCGAGATCATCTCGCCGGTCTTAACCTCATCAAAAAAGGCAGGCGACAGCGACGTCAGATGCGCGAACACGTCGCCGCGCAGATCGGCGACGATGCGCTCGCCGAGGGTCGTGACGAGGTAGTAGCGCAGCGCGCTCACCGGCGCCAACATCGCCGCTACGCCGATCAGCACCACGAAATAAGAGTCGATCAGAGCGATGCCGGGCGCTGAAAAGCCGAAATCGATCATACGCCGCACAGCGATCGGCACGATCAACGTCGTAAGCGCCGCCAGGATCAAGGCGCCGAATGCGAAGATCGCCCGCCAGTGGTAGCGCTTGACGTAGGGAGCAAGAGACGCCAGCGGCCGCAACTTGATCTTGCGCTTTTCTGCAGCGACCTCCAGCTTACCTGCCGCAATCACCGACGCCGCGAGCGCCGCTTCAGCCTGCGCCGGAATTGTTGCGTCGAGCGGCGCGGCCCTTCTATCGGCGTGGTAATTCATGCGCAGCGGCCCCTCATGGTTCCCCTGGCCAGTCGGCCCGACCATGCGCCGCGCGAGCCCGACCGGCAATGTGGAGATGGCTGCGGGGTCAGGTCGCTATAAGATCTGTTCGAGCCGAGATAAAAAAATCCAATGGAGCTGGCAGGAATCGCCGATGCGTTTCCGTGCTTGAATGTAAACAGACCCGATCCAAGGATTGGCTCAACGATGCCATTTACGTAGCGGAGACCGCAACGGACCGTTTGGGGAGGACGTAATGGGTGCCAAGGAATTCAAATTCTCAATCGAGGCGCGCGACAAGATGCTGCGCGGCATCGATACCCTAGCGGGCGCGGTCCGCGTCACGCTCGGCCCCAAGGGACGTAATGTTGCGCTCGATAAGTCCTTCGGGCCACGCATCACTAAGGACGGCGTCACCGTCGCCAATGAAATTCAGCTCGAGGACAAGTTTGAGAACATGGGCGCCCAGATGGTCAAGCAGGTCGCATCCAAGACCTCTCGTCTCGCGGGCGACGGTACGACGACCGCCACTGTGCTCGCCCATGGAATCGTGAGGGAAGGCACCAAGGCCGTGGCCGCCGGCATGAACCCAATGGACCTCAAACGCGGCGTCGATCTCGCGGTCGATGCCGTGCTCGAAGATCTTAAAGAGAACTCCAAGAGAATCACTTCGAGCGAAGAGATCGCCCAGGTCGGCACCATCTCAGCTAACGGCGATGCAGAAATCGGGCATCTCATCGCGAATGCTATGCAAAAGGTCGGCAACGATGGCGTGATCGCGGTCGAGCAGGCGAAGTCGCTCGAGACCGAACTCGAAGTTGTCGAAGGCATGCAATTCGACCGCGGTTACATCTCGCCGTATTTCGTCACCAACACTGACAAGATGCTGGTGGAGATGGAGGACCCGTACCTGCTTCTCTATGACAAAAAATTGTCGGCATTTCACGAACTACTGCCGGTGCTCGAGGCGGTGTTGCGGTCGGGCAAACCGTTGCTTGTGGTTGCCGAGGACGTCGAGGGCGAGGCGCTCGCCACGCTAGTCGTCAACAGAATGCGCGGCGGAATGAAAGTCGCGGCTGTCAAGGCACCCGGCTTCGGCGACCGGCGCAAAGCGCTGCTCGAGGACATTGCGATCCTCACCGGCGGCACCGCGATTGCCGATGATCTCGGCATTAAGCTCGATCAAATCAGCCTCAACATGCTCGGCCGCGCCAAGAAGGTGATGATCGAAAAGGAGAGCACCACCATTATAAATGGCGCCGGTGCGAAGACTGACATCAAAGGCCGCATCGACGAGCTAAAGACGCAGATTGCAGAGGCCACGTCCGACTTCGATCGCGAGAAGCTGCAAGAACGGCTTGCCAAGCTTGCCAGCGGCATCGCGATAATCCACGTGGGCGGCGCGACTGAGGTCGAAGTGAGGGAACGCAAGGATCGCGTCGACGACGCTGTGCATGCGACACGTGCGGCAGTCGAGGAAGGTATTTTGCCCGGCGGTGGTGTAGCGCTGCTCCGTGCGACCAAGGCGATCGAGAAACTTAAGGGCGAGAACGAGGGCCAGCGGCACGGTATCGAGATCGTTAGAAAGACACTGAGCTGGCCGGCGCGCCAAATTGCAATCAATGCAGGCGAGGATGGTTCTATCGTGGTCGGCAAGATCCTGGACAAGGATAACTATGGCTATGGTTTCGACGCTCAGACCGGAGAGTTCGGCAATCTGCTGAGCAGGGGCGTCATCGATCCAACGAAGGTTGTTCGCACCGCTTTGCAGGGCGCGGCGTCGATCGCGGGACTGCTAATCACCACCGAAGCGATGGTTGCTGAGGAACCGCGTGAGAGCATGCATCCAGAAGGGCATCCCCACCCGCCGCATGGAGGCGATATCGACTTCTGAGTCGCCTTTTCCCTCGCTGGGGATCGCTGCCGCAACTGCCCTAACGGGAACTCTTTACTAAGGGCGTGAACAGGTAGGCTACTGATGTTAAATAGATAATCTCATTGGGAGGAGGGCATGCTTGACGAGACCCCGACAACGAGGCTGACGCGACGCGAATTGTTCTTGGCAAGTGCGGCCGGATTTGCGAGCGCGACTACCGGCTCGCCGGCGAAGGCGAGCGACGAAGTCGACGAAGCCGTAGAGCTGATCAAGCGCCTAACCGGAAGAACCGCAACGGCCTCAGATCGCCTCCACCTCGTGATGCCGCGGACTTTCCCGAATGGCTACACCGTGCCACTGAATGTCAACATCGACAGCCCGATGACTGAAAACGACTATGTGAGATATGTGCGCGTGGTGGCGCCGCGCAATCCGCTCATCGAGGTCGCCACCTTTCACTTTGTCCCGCAGCGTAGTGAGCCCCGAGTGTCGACGCGCATCCGCCTAGCCGAGCCGCAAGATGTCCTGGCGTTTGCCGAGCTGAACGACGGCACACTGTTGATGACCAAAACCAGGGTCGACGTCGCCACGAATGGCTGCGCCTGAGCCTTGAGTGAGGAAGAAATGCTCCCTTCAACGCCGCGCGTACAAGTACCGAGTTCTGCCACCGAGGGCGAAATCTTTCAGGTCAAAGCCCTGATCAGCCATCAGATGGAAACCGGCCTGCGCCACGACAACGAAGGCAATCTCATCCCGCGCAAGATCATCCACAGATTTGTCTGCCGTTATAACGGAGACGACGTGTTCGTCGCCGATTTGCACGAGGCCATTGCGGCCAATCCTTATCTCGAGTTCTACCTGCGCGCCACCGAGAGCGGCCGGCTTGAGTTCGTCTGGGAAGAGGACGGCGGCGGCGTCTACTCTTTGGCACACCAGCTCGTTGTCGCTTGATGATGTCATCAAAGTCCGTTGTGTTCACCATCGCCCTTGGTCTCGTCATTCTCAGCGCGGATGGCGGGAGGGCGGCAGACAATGAGCGAGGCGCCCAGCTCGCCGCCATGTGCGCGTCCTGCCATCGCCTCGACGGCGAGGACAAGGGCATTCCAGCGATCGTCGGAATGGACAAGGAGAAACTTGCCGAGGCGATGGCGGCTTTCAAGTCGGGCACGCGTTCGAGCTCGATCATGCACGCGGTAGCCATACAGCTCAGCGACGCCGAGACAGCGACGCTTGCAGAATATCTCGCCGCCCGAGCAAAGGAGAGCAAGCGGCAATGACATGGACGCGTCGCAAGTTCGGCGGCTTGGCCGGAGCGAGCCTTGTCGCGGCTCTCCACGCCCGGCCGACGCGAAGCCAAACCAAGGCACGGGTCGTCGTGATCGGGGGCGGCATTGGCGGCGCGACCGTCGCCAAATATTTGGCAGCCACCTCGACAAAACTCGACGTAACATTGGTCGAGCCGAAGCAGAAATACACGACGTGCTTCTTCAGCAATCTCTATCTCGCGGGCGTTCGCTCGCTCAAATCGCTCACCCATGATTATAAGACGCTCACGAAAGCATACGGCATCAACGTCATCCACGATGCGGCGGTAGCGATGGACCCGATAGCGAGAACCGTGACGCTGGCAGGCGGCGCCAAGCTTGCGTACGACCGGGCCGTCGTCGCTCCGGGCATCGCTTTCAAATACGACGGCATAGAGGGCTATGACCAAGCCGCAACGCAGACCATCCCGCACGCGTGGAATGCTGGCCCGCAGACAGAGCTGCTGCGACGGCAACTGGAAGGCATGGAGGACGGCGGTCTTTTCATCATCGTCGCCCCTCCGAACCCGTTCCGCTGCCCACCTGGGCCCTACGAGCGCGCTTCGCTGGTTGCTTACTATTTCAAACAATTTAAGCCGCGTGCGAAAATTCTGATCCTCGATGCGAAAGACACGTTCTTTGAACAAGACCTGTTCGAGGATGGCTGGAACCGCCATTATCCGGGAATGATCGAGTGGCTGCCGGGTCAGTTCACTGGCGGGATCAAATCGGTTGACGTGAAAACTCGAACGATCAGGACTGAGGGCGAGACCTTCAACGCCAGCGTTGCCAATATCATCCCGGCGCAAATTGCGGGTGAGTTGGCGCAGCGGGTGGGCGTGGCGGACCAATCGGGTTGGTGCCCGATCGACCCGATAACATTCGAATCGAAGCTACTCCCCGGGATTCACGTCGTCGGCGATGCGACCAACGCTGGAGACATGCCGAAGTCGGCTTTTGTCGCCAATAGCCAAGCCAAAGCGTGTGCCTTCGCCATCGCGGCGGCATTGACCGGATCCGAGCAGAGCGCGCCTCATTTGTTCAATACGTGCTTTACGCTTTTGGCCCCTAACGATGCGGTGAGCGATGCCATCAACCTGAAGCCCGCGGCCGGGTCGATCAAGATCACGGATATCTTCTTTAGTCAGGTGGGCGAAAGCGACGAGGTGCGGCGCCAAGCGGCGCACCAGGCAGAGGGCTGGTACGCGGCATTCACCCACGAC
>CAWDZD010000004.1:0-17689 GCA_963806465.1 uncultured Alphaproteobacteria bacterium
CCTCCGATGCCGCGCTGCTGCCCTATCGCGAGCTGGATGATGCGGTCTGGCTGACCGAGACGGGTGCCGATGCCCTCGCCGATGGGCACACCGGAAAAAACGGTCGGCACCGAAGGAGATCCTGTATGTCACATCATGTCGATACCAAACTGGCGAGGGAAGATCCGAGCCTCAACCTCTGCGACTTTTATTTATTTGACGGCCCCTCGGGGAAGACGGTGATGGCGATGACCGTAAATCCGGATGTGGGATTATCGGCTCCGGATACGCTTCATCCAGAAGGACTCTACGCGTTCCGGTTCGACCTGAACGGAGATGCGAGGGAAGAGGTTACGTTCAAGTTCAGGTTTGGTGAACCACGACACAGAGATGGCAGTGAGCATACTCACATTCAGTCGTTTGTGGTGCGGAAGGCGACGGGTGACGATGCTCTTCGTGGTGACGCCGGAGAGAATTGGTTGAGGGTGAAACGGGTTCAGTCGCGACTGATTCGGATTTTCGTGCGTATGTTGGGATTGCTCCAGACCTATTTGCCGCAAATGCTGGATTTGGCATATTTATGACTGCTTTCTATAAGGACCAGCGCTTCGATGGGGACGCCTTTCTGCATCAGCAGAATCCCTTTGCGAGGCGGAATGTTACGGCGATAGTGCTGGAAGTGCCGAGCGAAGTGATTGGCAAGGGAAAAATCAACGCATGGGCGACGATCTCCCTCTTTGGCCATGCGCCGGAGGTACAAGTTTCGCGTTGGGGCCTGCCTATGGTTACGCATCTCTTCCTGAACGACCCGAGCGATCAAGAGGTGAAAGAACAATTCAATGCGTCGATTCCGTCTGAAGACCTAGAGCGCTTCGCGAAGTCGATCGCGGATTTTGCGGAGAAGATGACGACCTATGCCGGTTCGGCGGCGGACCCGGGTGAATACGGGAAGCTGATCGCTGCACGGCTTTGTCCGACACATTGCCTTACGAGCTTGGAACATCCGCCGCATTTGAGGTGGCCAGCTTCAATGGACGCGCGCTCGGCGACGATGCGCTGGATGTGATGTTGACGCTGGCGACCAACACGCCACTTGTCGATGGACTTGCTCCCGACCGCGTGCGCATTCGCAAGGATTTCCCTTACTATGGAGCGCCGTATACGGCGGAGGAGCAGGTCGGGGTGACGCCGATGCATCGCCCGGCTAAGAAGTAGGCGGGAAGCGACGCTTGAAAATGAAATAAAATCTCTTCATAGAGTTTACGCTCGCGTCCCGTCTTTTTGATCCCGGAAGGCCCTAGACGATCTCGGGCCTGCAGTCCGCGGGTGAATGGCCATACCGAGAACGTCAATGCGCGACTGAGTGAGGAACTGCTCAACGGCGTCACCTCTCTTCAGGAGCGTCGTTTGAGCGATGTCGGCATGTCTGCTTCACCCCCAACTCCGGACGTATGACTGCGACGCAGCGAACCGACGCTTTGGGCCATTCAGCCGACATTAATGAGGGGACACACGGCATGAATTTTCATGACGGCGCGATCCCTTACTCGTGGGGCCGCTTAATTCGGCTTAACTCCGGCTTGCGGTTCAATCTAATCAGCAGCCGATTGTCATCACGACAGTAATCGGTACAAAGGCTTAGCCTCTATCTCGGATTTATTTGGTTTTCGAGAGGAACGGAAACAAAAAACGGGCGTTGGGCGATGAACAATTAGAAGAAAAAAATTTGAACTAAGCAGATCACGCGCGGCTCGCGTGCACCCGGGGCAGCGGGGGGCAGAGGAGACTAGCATGATGAAATCTGCAGCAGTGGCATTTACTCTAAGCGCGTGCGCTTCTATCGTCCCTCCATACTCTGCGGCAGCGCAAGTCGCGCAATCCGGATATTCGCTGCCGCTGGCACTCGCAGTGGAAGCGGCGACCACGGCTATTGATGCCTGTGCGGCCAAGGGATGGCCGGTTTCGGCGTTTGTAGTGGATACTTCCGGCGTCGTTAGGGTGCATCTCAAGGGCGACCACAGCACCATCCACACCAAGGACTCCGCATTCCGCAAAGCCTATACCGTGGTGACAATGGGGCCGATTTTCGGTTTCGACCGGACAAGCGCTTTTGCCGAGACAGTCAGCAAAAATCCGGCCGGTGCTAATTCGTCGCTTTTTAACCTGCCCGATATTATAGCCGTTGCTGGCGGTGTCGCGATCAAGCACGGCAACGAGATCGTAGCTGGGCTGGGCGTCGGCGGAGCGCCAGGCGGCGATAGGGACGAGGCCTGCGCGGAAGAAGGCGTGGCCAAAATCACCCCCCGGGTGAACGCTAGCCGCTAAGACCGTCGCAAAAAAACGGCGTGGCTGAGCGCCGCTGCATTTTGCCTACTGCTCGACGCAGTTGGCGTCGGGGCCATCTATGTTTCGGTCGCCGTGGGCGTCCACGGGACCGCCGGCCACAGTCATCTGATTAGAGAGACGGTCTAAAGCAACTTATGGGAATGGCGGATCTTGTATGACCGTCAGCCCGATGAAGCACGGCAGCCGCAATTCCCGAGATTGGCGCAGGAAACGATAACCCTGTTATTCGCCGACTGCGCCCGGCGAAGGGCGTTTTTGAAGGAGGACCGACATGCCGACCTATGTTTGTTCCGTGATGGAAAATTCGGTTGACGAGCGTCAGAAGGACGCAATTGCGGAGGCAATAGCGCGGGTCCATAGCGAAGAGACAGGTGCACCAAACTTCTTTTGTCAGATCGTCATCGACGAGAAAAAGCCGACCAGCAGGTACCTTGGACCATCGCGCTCATCAGGTCAGATTTGGGTCAGAGGTGACATTCGTGGCGGGCGGACGGTAGAGCAACGAACCAAACTGATGTTGCGGATGATGGAGGAGATCAGTCGGATCACCGGCGTAAAGCAAGAGGAGATCTGGGTGTATGTCTGCAACTTGGTTCCGACTGACATGGTGGAGTACGGCCACGTGCTCCCCAAGCCGGGCGAGGAGAAGGCCTGGTTCGACGGCCTTCCCAAACCACTTCAGGATCACATGAAACGGCTGGGTGCAACCAGAGAGACCTTTACACTGTAGACGCCCATAGCAATCTCAACCGGAACAAATATCTCTGGCGCTCGTCCGGGCAGACATTGCCGGGACGGTTCGTCAGCTATTGTCGATGTTTGCGGCACGCTGTTTCAAGCCGGGCAAGTGCTGAAAGAGGATATTCTCGTCGCCGAAGTCTCGATGGGAGCGACCTGCTCAGATTTTTGCGTTTTTACACAGCCAGGGTCACAAGCAGAAGTGACAGCTTTAATTTTTAATGTCTGCTTCACTCCCAACGTCAGACATTCGTTTGATAGTTCGGCACGTCAGCTTGGGGCCAGGAACGGACATCGCTGCGGCAAAATCTCTGACTTGCACGACGTATCAGAAATCGCTCTACTGAGCTGCGAAATTGCATTTTTCCGTCCAATTGCGAGAAGGCGCTTGCCATGAGAGCCGCTGAAGTCTCGACACTTGGTTCGTGTAAGATCGCTGATCGCTTCGATCCATTTGGCGCCGACTATCTCGCCGACCCGTACCCGACGTTCGCCGTTGCGCGCGATGCGGCGCCCGCCTTCTATTCGGCCGACCTCGACCACTGGGTCGTCACCCGCTATGCGGACGTCCGCTACGTTTTGAGGACGACGGCCGAGTTCTCGGCGATCAACGCGCTAGAGCCGCTGAGCAAACTCTGTCCGCACGCGGGGGCGATTTTGAAGGAGGGGGGTTACGCGGCGACGCCCGCATTGACCAACCTCGACCCGCCCGGCCACGCTCGCCAGCGGCGTCTGGCCAACGCCGCGTTCACGCCGAAACGAGTTGCGGCGTTAGAGCCGTTTATCCGCAATCTGGCGCAACGCTTCTGCGACGAACGCCTCCGCGACGGCCATGCAGATGTGATCGGTGACTTTGCGTGGGCGTTTCCCGCGCTTGTTCTTTTCCAAGTTCTCGGGCTACCGGAGGCGGACCTCGTGCGCGTCAAAGATGGGGCGCACTATCGCGGCGTCGTCATCTACGGGCGGGCAAGCGAAGACGAGCAGGTGGCCGCCGCGCGCGAACTCGCGTCGTTCTGGCAATATGCGGCGGCTATGGTTGAAGCACGGACAAAAAATCCAAGCGACGATTTCGTTAGCGCACTCGTTCAAGCCCGCGACGTGGACGGTGATAACGACGCGCTGGAGCCGCGAGAGGCGACGAGCATCATGCTGATGATGCTGTTCGCCGGGCACGAAACGACCACGAACCTGCTGGGCAACAGCTTTCACCGGCTGCTCGCCGATCGGGCTTCGTGGGAAGCGATCTGTCGCGAACCCGGGTTGATCCCCAACGCGATCGAGGAGGTGCTACGGTTCGATAGCTCGGTGATCACCTGGCGTCACAAAGCCAAACAGGCCGTGGACATCGGCGGCGTGTCCGTGCCCGCGGAGGCCAAGCTCTTACTCCTGCTCGGTTCGGCCAACCGCGATCCGGCCGTTTTTGCTGACCCTGATCACTTCGACATCCGGCGGCCGAATGCGCGTGAACATCTGTCATTCGGATACGGCGTGCACAACTGCCTCGGCGCGCCACTCGCACGGTTGGAGGCGCGCGTGGTCCTGGAGGAGGTCAGCCGACGCCTGCCGACCCTGCGTCTCGCGGGGGACACGGCGCTCGAATTTCCTCCAAGTATCTCGATGCGTGGGCCCTGCTCGCTGAAGGTCGAATGGTGAGGTCTTTTCGCAGGCTGGGCGGTTGGTGAGTCGCCCAACACAATCCTACCAACATCAGACATTCGTTTGTTCGTTCGGCACGTCGGCTTCGGGCCATGTGTGGACGGCTCCAAGTTGGCAAGGAGAATCTTCACGTCGCAGGCTTGGTCGGTGCAGCCATGTGTTCGGCCTTTGAGTGCGGTTCACATGACCGCTGGCCATAATGCTCTCCGCGGATCAGGTCCCGGTCACTAACCCGCATTCGAGAATGCAATGGCCCAAGTGGGTTGTCCTGATCGCCGGATCGACCGGCTCTGCATTACGTGCTGTTCGCCCTCCCAACCTTCACATCACGCCATGGTGCTCGGCGCGATCTCGTCAGACCCTCAGCGAGGCTGGATAATTATATCGCTCGCCCCTAGCCATCATTGCCCAGGCCATTCGGGCGAGCTTGTTGGCAAGCGCGATGGCGGCGACTTTGGTCGGCCGTCGTGCCAGCAACGCTGCGACCCAGGGCCGATACTTGGTGCCGTGGATCTTGGCATAGCGAATGACGGCGAGTGCGCCGGCCACGAACAGGCTGCGCAGATAGCGATCCCCCTGTTTGCTGATACTGCCGAGCCTATCCCGACCCCCGCTTGAGTGCTGTTTGGGAACCAGCCCGATCCAGGCCGAGAAGTTGCGACCCGATCGGAAGGTTTTAGGATCGGCGACGCTCGCGACAAGGGCAGTGGCTAGCAGCGGACCGACGCCTGGAATGCAATTAAGGCGCTTGCTCGTTTGATTGGAGCGGTGCCATGCCATAATCATTCGATCAAAATCCAAGATCTGCTTTTTGAGACTGAGCAATTGGCTGCCCAGTGCGGCAAGACATGCGCGGACAACATCGGGCACCCTTTGTCGCTCGGATCGGCGATGACCCGCAGTAGTTCCTCGATGCTTTGCGCCCGACCGCTGCGGTGACGCCAAACTCGGCAAGGTGAGCCCGGATCGCATTGATCACCGAGGTCTGCTGCCGGATGAACAGATGGCGCGTGCGATGGAGCATCAGCCCGCTTTGTTGCTCGGGCGTCTTGACTGGCACAAACCGCATATTGGTTCTTGTGACCGCCTCACAGATGGCCTCTGCGTCGGCCGCATCGTTCTTCTGCCGTTTGACGTAAGGCTTGACGTAGGCCGGCGGCATCAACCGCACGGTATGGCCAAGTGCCGGCAGCTCGCGTGACCAATGGTGTGACGAGGCACAGGCCTCGATGCCGACCAGGCAGGGCTGCAGCTTCTCAAAGAACGCCAGGACGTAGCGACGCTTCAGCTGACGGCGGATGACCACTTTGCCATCGTTATCAACGCCGTGGACCTGAAATACCGACTTGGCAATGTCGAGACCGATTGTCGTGATCGTTTGCATGACTTGGCTCCTCCGAATCGTGGGGGCTTTAACAGCACCCACATCCATGGCACTCACGTGCCGGTGGAGGAGCCGTCCACAGCATCAAAACCGGACTCATGCACTGCAACAAAAACAGCGAGGCTTCTCACCGTCGGAGCACTGTGAAGTCGTCGCAGAAGTCTAATTTGAGGCGTGCTCTCCTAGGCTACATTGTAGCGGAAGCGAGCCCACCGGGGACGTGGCAAATGACAGCTGTCGTCGGGCGAGCGCGACGCGCGCCGCCTTCTTCCCGAATGCTGCATTCCCGCGCACGGCACCGCGCCCTCCAGAGGTGGCAAATTACCTCAGCGCGCCGGCCGGGCTTCCCGTACCTTGTCCGAGCCGGACCAGGTATTTCTGCTCGCCGGTCATGACGCATTCGCTACGTTGGTTGTGAATGGTCGACGCCACGGTGAGCACCCCCGTGCTCCGCTGCGGAGTTAGCGCCGCGATGGTCAGCCGCGGATACAGCGTGTCGCCGGCATAGACCGGTTTCAGGAACTTCGACGACTGCTCGATGAAGCCGATCAGCGCTTCACCCATCACATGGGGAAGCAGGCCGGCGCCGGCGGCGCTGAAGCACAGGACCTGCAGGCCGTGGGCGAGCAGGCCGGGATGGCCCTGCCGCCGGCAATACTCCACGTCGTAGTGGATCGGGTGATTGTCGCCGGACACTACTTGGAACGCGGCGAAGTTGGCGTCGGTGACGGTGCGCCTCGGCAGGCTGGACACCTCGCCGATCTGAAAATCCGTAAACGCCCGCGGCGGCACTACGTGGTGGGTACGCGGGTCGAACTCACCCGTCGCGCCGCTCATTGCGCCGCTCCCTGTCTCCGCCGTGTGCTCTCTCTCAGATTTCAGGCTGGCGCGATCGCTGTCTTTATCCGTTGGCGCGTGGCTGCCGAGCGCCGCGCCGGATTTTGCCCGAGCCTTGGACTGGGCGGCTGCCGATTTCTGTTTGGCGAATTCGGTTGGCGGCGGCGGCCAAGCTATGGGGTCAGCGTCGCCGCCGGCGGGCTGGCAACACCGCGGTGAGGGGGTGGCCGCGTTACACCTTTGCGCTACGTTTCCTCGCGCGCGCGAGGGCGGTGCCTCAGCCAGCGGTTTCGATCCGGCGGCGCCGGCGCGGAGCTATGGGGACTGTTCGGCGCGAGCCGATCGAAACCGCTGGCTGAGGGTTGGCTGTGGCGTGTGTGCGCTCTGGCATTTCAGGCTGGGTGATCGGGCTCTGATCCGTGGGCGTGCGGGCGCCGAACGGCGCGCGGCCAATTCCTGGTCGCCCTGGTCGCCGATGCTGGCCGACGGCGAGGCCCGCCGCTGTTTTCTGTTTGGGACTTGGCGATCGGCGGTGGCGGAGCTCTTCGGCAACAGCCGCTCGCAACAGCTGGCCGCAGGGCAGCCTTCGGACGTGCTCGCACGCTGTTGGATTTTGGCATCGGCCGAGCGCGACCGCTCCTTGAATCTGCTCAGAAAAGGGGGCCGCGTTACACCTTTGCGCTACGTTTCCTCGCGCGCGCGAGGGCGGTGCCTCAGCCAGCGGTTTCGATCCGGCGGCGCCGGCGCGGAGCTATGGGGACTGTTCGGCGCGAGCCGATCGAAACCGCTGGCTGAGGGTTGGCTGTGGCGTGTGTGCGCTCTGGCATTTCAGGCTGGGTGATCGGGCTCTGATCCGTGGGCGTGCGGGCGCCGAACGGCGCGCGGCCAATTCCTGGTCGCCCTGGTCGCCGATGCTGGCCGACGGCGAGGCCCGCCGCTGTTTTCTGTTTGGGACTTGGCGATCGGCGGTGGCGGAGCTCTTCGGCAACAGCCGCTCGCAACAGCTGGCCGCAGGGCAGCCTTCGGACGTGCTCGCACGCTGTTGGATTTTGGCATCGGCCGAGCGCGACCGCTCCTTAAATCTGCTCAGAAAAGGGGGCCGCGTTACACCTTTGCGCTACGTTTCCTCGCGCGCGCGAGGGCGGTGCCTCAGCCAGCGGTTTCGATCCGGCGGCGCCGGCGCGGAGCTATGGGGACTGTTCGGCGCGAGCCGATCGAAACCGCTGGCTGAGGGTTGGCTGTGGCGTGTGTGCGCTCTGGCATTTCAGGCTGGGTGATCGGGCTCTTGATCCGTGGGCGTGCGGGCGCCGAACGGCGCGCGGCCAATTCCTGGTCGCCCTGGTCGCCGATGCTGGCCGACGGCGAGGCCCGCCGCTGTTTTCTGTTTGGGACTTGGCGATCGGCGGTGGCGGAGCTCTTCGGCAACAGCCGCTCGCAACAGCTGGCCGCAGGGCAGCCTTCGGACGTGCTCGCACGCTGTTGGATTTTGGCATCGGCCGAGCGCGACCGCTCCTTGAATCTGCTCAGAAAAGGGGGCCGCGTTACACCTTTGCGCTACGTTTCCTCGCGCGCGCGAGGGCGGTGCCTCAGCCAGCGGTTTCGATCCGGCGGCGCCGGCGCGGAGCTATGGGGACTGTTCGGCGCGAGCCGATCGAAACCGCTGGCTGAGGGTTGGCTGTGGCGTGTGTGCGCTCTGGCATTTCAGGCTGGGTGATCGGGCTCTGATCCGTGGGCGTGCGGGCGCCGAACGGCGCGCGGCCAACGAAGGGAAAAAAACAAGGCGACTGTTAAGCAATCGCCCTGGCCCAAACTTTGACGCAGAGTTTAATTCCAAAAGAACGGCTACGCGTCAGCAATTGGATTTGCAAAGACTCTTATGCACCAAACCGTCGAACTCTGATTTCTGACGGTCCTTCAACATGTAGTTGATCCAAACGTCGCGGACGAGAATGCAGCCGTAACCCCACTCTGCCCTCGCCCGACACTCGTAGATTAGGCTTTCAAGGGCAGTGGCATCAAGACGTTCTGTGACCGCGAATCGGCTTGAATTAGCCAACACGCCATATGCCTGATCCTTCCAATGCCAATAAGGCGCGGCTGCGCCGGGCCGAAAGCGGACATCGCTCGCCACTGTCCTCATGTCCGCTTGGCGCCAACAGCGGAAGTCACCGATTTGTTCAACGGTCTTATGAGGCCATGAATGATGGCGAGACTTTGCGATTGCCCGACCGCTTTACATAGTCTCGGAAGCAGAAAACGGGCCGACAGCAGATATCATGTTGTGTAGGGTGCATGAGACCGGAGGAGCCTCAAATGACACCCAGCCGCATAACACTATTCCCCGCGCTTTTTGCGACCATTCTTTTGGCGACGATCGCGCAGCCTCGGCTTTTGCCGGCGAGCCCTCTTTCGCCGCCGAACGGATCATATGAACTGACCGCTCGACTTGAATTGCCGCATCTCGAGCGGTGGGGCGTAGACAAAACGATGGTCATGTGCCTGTCGGAGTCCCGGAAGCCTGGCGTAATTCCAGTGCCTATCGTGAGCGCGAATAACCCCTTTGCGAAATGCTCCGCTGCCAATTTAGTAGCTGATGACTTTAAGCTCGAATACGACATTGTCTGCCCGGAACGAGGTGCCGCAAGAGGTCACGCGGTATACGAGTTTTCGACCAACGCGTTCACTGGTCGTATCGCGATGGTTATGGGTGCGAAAAACATGACGATGACGGAAGTACAGCACGCCCGCCGGATTGGAGAGTGCAGCCCGGCGAGACTAGGATCCGCAAATCAATTCTAAACTCGAAGCCGCACCGCTTAGAACGTCCGCTTAGACTGGAGAACGGACCAGCGACGCACTGCCCAAGCGCGTCAGCGATCTAGCCAAATAGACTGTGTTCGACGGCAGAAGGCGGCGGTCATTCGTACGATGTCTGCCGTGGGTCCACTAGCAGGCTGTTGAAGAAGTGGGTCGCGGTTTGGCTGATTGAGTGATTTACTTTCTCCGAAACGATTCGGAGGTTAGGTGATGCGGGGTGGGGATAAGCGGACTGGCGAGCTTTTCAGCTACGTCGACCTTGAGAAGCGGGTTCGGTCGGATCATCCGCTGAGAGCGATCAGAGGGCTTGTGAACGAGGCGCTGGTCGCGCTGGAGCACGAATTCTTCGCGCTTTATGCGCCGATCGGGCGGCCGTCGATCCCGCCGGAGAAGCTGCTGCGAGCGATGCTGTTGCAGGCGTTCTATTCAATCCGGTCGGAACGGCAGCTGATGGAGCGGCTGGAGTATGATCTGCTATTCCGCTGGTTCGTCGGAATCGGGGTCGATGCTGCCGTGTGGGACCATTCGGTGTTCTCAAAGAACCGTGACCGGCTGCTCGAAGGGAATATCGCCGCAAGGTTCCTGGCGGCGGTTCTGGATCAGCCGCGGGTGAAGAAGCTGCTATCCACCGAGCACTTCACGGTCGACGGGACGCTGATCGAAGCGTGGGCTTCGTTGAAGAGCTTTAAGCCACGGGACGGATCGGACGAGCCGCCGGCCGGTGGCGGGCGCAATACCGAAGCCGATTTCCACGGCAAGAAGCGGTCGAACGAGACGCATGTCTCGACGACGGATCCCGATGCACGGCTCTACCGCAAGGGGCCGGGCAAGGAAGCCAAGCTCTGCTTCATCGGCCATGGCTTGATGGAGAACCGCCATGGCCTTCTGGTTGATGCTTGCCTGACGCCGGCTGACGGCCATGCCGAGCGGGTAGCGGCGCTCGCCATGATCGAACCGCGCGCCGACCGACCGCGCGCGATCACGCTCGGTGCCGACAAGGCCTACGACGCGGAAGACTTCGTCAATGAGCTGCGCTCGATGACAGTGACACCGCATGTGGCGCAGAACACCAGCGGCCGAAGTTCGGCGATCGACGCACGCACGACGCGGCACGGCGGCTATGCCGTCAGTCAGCGCGTCCGCAAGCGCATCGAAGAGGCGTTCGGCTGGATCAAGACGGTGGCCAGGCAGGAGAAGACGAAGTTCCGCGGTCGCGGCCGCGTCGGGTGGGCCTTCGCCTTCGCTGCCGCCGCCTACAATCTGGTGCGATTGCCGAAGCTCATCGCGGAAAATGGTTGATGGCAAAGCTTCCCGCCTTCGCCAAGGCTTTTGCCGCTCGCTGGCGTATCGTCGAGACAGGCTTCGCATGCGATGGTGCCTGACTTCTTCAACGGCCTGCTAGGCGACATTGGGTAGTCGCCGAGCTACGTCCCCTTCACCCCCCCCTGAAAGCAGACATTGCTGCTGACTGTTCTGAGTCAGCTCGTGCCGAAAACGGACTCGGGCCCCAGCCGCCGGGCGGTGCATCTCTATGCAGTTCGATGCCCGGCCTCGGCCGTTTCGCGAACCACATTTGCGGTGCTCCAAAGATCTCGCGTGGCAAATGCCGGCCGCTTGGGCCCGTGGCGCTCAGGTTTCCCGGGCAATGGCCGGAACGACTGGGGCGTGCAATTCCAAGGTAAGAAGCGGAGTTTGGTGACGCTGTCTCAAGCGTAATCCTTCGCTCCGGTCATCGATGTATTTCGATGATCCTCACTGACTTATCATGAGGAGGTGTTTCAATGAGCAAGGAAGAGGATAACAAGGCCGTCGTCGGCCGATGGTTTACCGACTTCTGGGGCAAGAACGTCAATCTCGCTGTGATCGACGAGATCGCCGCGCCGGATATGCTGCTCAAATATTCACTGCACGAACCCCGCCGCGGTCGCAACGACATCAAAGCGTTCATGACCGATTTCCGGGCCGCGTTCCCGGATCTAAACTTTTGGGGCACCGCCGACCTGATCGCTGAGGGCGACTATGTCGTCGGTCAATGGGAAGGTGGTGGCACCCATACGGGTCCAGCCTTTAAGGATTTCTTGATCGGCGGGCTGTCTGCCGCGACCGGCCGCAAGATGCACTTCACCGGCACGACAGTGCTGAAGGTGGTCAACGGAAAGATCGCAGAGGAAGTCGGCCTCGACGACGGCGTGACGGCACTGACCCAACTCGGTCTGATCAAGGTCGCTTGATTGAAACAGCCGGTAGTTAGCGTAGACGAGGTCTGCACAGAGCAGTGCGGACCTCGTTCGCCATCTGCGGGCCGGATTGCGTCATTTTACCGAATTGCGGAGAAGGAACGGAGCGCGTCGTGGCCGCCGCTCCGCGAGCAACCCCGACGGTAGCAGACGATCCTCGATGGGCGCGCATCGTCGCACGCGACAAAGCGGCCGACGGCCGTTTCTGGTACTCGGTTTCGACGACAGGCGTCTATTGCCGGCCATCGTGCCCCTCGCGCGTAGCCAACCCCAAAAACGTGCAGCTTCACGACACACTGGAAAGTGCGAAAGCGACCGGCTTTCGGCCTTGCAAACCTTGCAATCCGGACGGACCATCAATCAATTCTGAGAACGCGACGCTGGTCGCGAAGGCGTGCCGGATTATCGAAGAGAGCGAAGAAGAGCCCTCGCTAGAGAAGCTGGCAGATGCGATCGGCCGAAGCCCAGGCTATTTCCATCGCACGTTCAAGGCCGCCACTCGCGAGCTCGCGCTTCGCCGAAGCTTGCTCGCAGTGCCCGCTTGCGGCGGACAACTTTCTGATGAAGACACTGCCGCGAGTTGCCTCCGAGATGGCGCTACACGTTTGTGCGTTTGCGCCCGCGCCCGCGCTCACGCGCACCATCGATGTGCATTGCCGCAGTCTCTTTTAGCGGCAAATCTTGACCGGGCGATCCAACAGATGATTGTCATGCGTCGCAAGATTTCCTGCGCTACAAAACACGCTACAAAATGGCGAAACTGTATCAGAAATATTTCAATGATTTCAATGTACTGTGCCTAGAACGGCGGATGAATGCGATCCGCTCCCGGGCGGCCCTGGGGCACCGGTCGACCGGCACAAAGACCGGTCTGCGCGGAGCGCGCTTAACCGACGCTAGGATGTAAGCGGGCAAAACACCCGCAAGCTCGAGATGTTGGGAAACCCGGTTCTGGGGCTGAGCCATCGGGGTAAGAGCCGGTGGCGAGTGCCGCGGTGAAGCGCCGGAAGGCGGGCGCATCTGATCAGGATGCGCAGCCGCGCAAGCTGCAATTGGTAGGACAATGCGCCTTTCGGCGCTTCGCCTCCCTTTTGTTGCCGGGGGCGAATCTTTTTTGGAATGGCGTCGTGGTGGTGGGCATAGCTCGGGCGCGTGAGCGCGTCGCGAGAACGATTTTTCGTGCCGTCATTGCCGGGCTTGACCCGGCAATCCATGCGGCGTGCTGGCTTGCTTAGGCTCACCGGGTTGTTTGATTCGCTGCACGTTAGCATGGACCACCGGGTCAAGCCCGGTGGTGACGAGCTCTGAGTTTCTTTGCCTCTCCCCACGCGCGGAGAGAGGAAGTCGAGCTAGGGCTTTAGCTTCTCCCACACCAGAATGCTCCGGCCCTCGCGGCCGTCGGTGAAGTTCTTGGCCGGCGCGGAGGTGATGGTGAGCGTATTGCCGTCGAGCTTGTAGAAGCGGACCTGGTCGGTGCCGGTCCAGTTTTGATTCCAGGAGATGTCAACGTGATGCACCACCTTCTCGGCGTCCCAGGTGTAGGTGCCGGCATAGGCGATCATGCTGCTGTAGAGCCTGATTCGCTCGGCCTCGGTCGGCACCACATCGGCCGGCTGCGAGCGATTGTCCCAGGTGATGATCGCGTACATGCGGCCGTCGGCCGAATAGCTGAGATAACCGTTGGGGTGCTCGCCGCGCTCGTTGTAGCGCTCGCCGGTCGCCGCGACTTCGCGCACATACGACTTGAGCTTCCAGGTGCCGAGCAGCGGATTTTCGCCCGCGGTCGCGGCCGTTGCCGATGCGGCGATCAACATGGCGAGAACGGCGCCGGCTATTCTGCTCATCGCAAGCTCCCGTGTAGAGGATGGGTGAATGGACTTTAGCCCTCGCCGATCTCGCGCAAAATCTCGGCGGTGTGCTCGCCGAGCCGCGGCGCCGAGCGCTCGGCCGCCGCCGGCGCGCCGTCGATGACGATCGGGGTGCGCAAGCCCGGGATCGATCCGGTCTTGGCCGCCGCGCTCGGCGGATCGATGCGCATGCCGCGATGGATCACCTGCGGATCGGCGAATACTTGCGAAAGGTCGTTGATCGGGCCGGCCGGCACGCCGACGGCTTCGAGCTTTTGCAGAAGCGCGGCGCGCGGAATTTTGGCGGTCAACGCACACAAGCGGCCGATCAGCTCGGGCCGGTGCGCGAGCCGCGCTTTGTTGTCGACGTAGCGCGGGTCCTTGGCGAGTTCCGGCTCGCCGAGAACGGCGCACAATTTGCCGAACTGGCTGTCGTTGCCGGAGGCGATGATGATGTGGCCGTCGGCCACCGGAAACACCTGATAGGGGATGACGTTCGGATGCGCGTTGCCCATGCGCTTTGGCGGCTTGCCGGAGATCAGATAATTGAGCGCCTGGTTGGCGAGGATGCCGACGGTGGTGTCGATCAGCGCGGTATCGACATGGCCGCCGCGGCCGGTCTTTTCCCGCCGCGCCAGCGCCGCGAGGACGCCGACTGCCGAATAGACGCCGGTGAAGAGATCGGACACCGGCACGCCGGCGCGCATCGGCTCGCCGTCGGGATTGCCGGTGAAATCCATCATGCCGCCCATGCCTTGCGCCATCAGGTCGTAGCCGGGGCGTTGCGCATTGGGCCCGGTCTGGCCGAACCCCGTCACCGAACAATAGATCAGCCGCGGATTGTCCGGCGCGAGGCTTGCATAGTCGAGGCCGAATTTGGCGAGACTGCCAACCTTGAAATTCTCGATCAGCACGTCGGAGCGCGCCGCGAGCTTGCGGACGATCCGCCGGCCTTCTTCACTCTCGAAGTCGAGCTCGATCGACCGCTTGCCGCGATTGGTGCCGTGAAAATAGGCGGCGCCGAGATGGCCGCCGTCGGCCGCCTCGACGAACGGCGGGCCCCAGCCGCGGGTGTCGTCGCCGACCCCCGTGCGCTCGACCTTGATGACGTCGGCGCCGAGATCGGCCAGGATTTGCCCGGCCCAGGGACCCGCCAGAATGCGGGCCAGCTCCAACACGCGAAGACCCGCCAACGGACCCGGCATCGACACTTCTCCCACGCTTCGCAACGGCGGTGCGGCAGATCGTTAACTGACAAAGCAGGGCGAATTTGTCCACTGGGCAAGCCTTTCTTTAGAGTGGCGCCTTTCGCTAGCTTGTCATCGCCTTTGGCGATCATTAGCTCTTTGAGGTCGGGCGGATGGACTTATTGATGGTTGCGGTGAACACCTCGTTCTTCAGCGACTTGCTTCAGAGCATTGCCGACCGCAGCCGCTCGTTGATTTCGCGCCGCGAGCCGGACCGCGGCCGCTCCGACGGCATTGCGGAACTCTGCGAGGCGCTGCTGTCGGGCCGCGGCGAGGCCTCGGGCGTCGCGCTCGCCAATGAAATCCTCGCCGACTATGGCGAGCTCACCACCGGGCCGCGGATCGCCTTCTTCGAGACGCTGGCGCAGACATTCGGCCACGATCGCGCCCGCATTGAAGCTGCGATCGCCGCCTGGCGGCAATCGCCGACGGCGGAAAGCGCGGCCGACCTGCACCTCGACAGCGAGCCGCGGCGGCTCGAGCTGTTCCGCCGGCTCAATCTCGCGCCCGGCGGCACCGCGGCTTTGGTGCGCATGCGCGAGCAACTTCTGGACGCTCTGGATCATCGCGACGATCTCGCCATCGTCGACAACGATTTCGTCCATCTGTTTTCATCCTGGTTCAATCGGGGGTTTCTGGTGCTGCGCCGCATCGATTGGTCGACGCCGGCTTCGATCCTGGAAAAGATCATCCGCTACGAGGCGGTGCACGAGATCCGCGACTGGGAGGATTTGCGCCGCCGCGTCGATCCGCCCGATCGCCGCTGCTACGCCTTCTTTCATCCGGCCTTGGTCGACGAGCCGCTGATCTTCGTCGAGGTGGCGCTGACCCGCGAGATACCGGGCGCGATCGCGCCGATCCTGTCCGACAAGCGCGAGGAGATCGAGCCGGCGCGCGCGAACACGGCGGTGTTCTATTCGATCACCAATTGCCAGCGCGGACTCAACGGCGTGACGTTCGGCCACTTCCTGATCAAGCAGGTGGTGGAGGAAGTCAGCCGCGAGCTGCCGCGCATCTCGAACTTCGTGACGCTGTCGCCGGCGCCGAATTTCGCCGCCTGGCTCAATCGCGAGCGCACCAGCGAAGCGTCGCTGGCGCTCGACGAGGACGATCGCGAAACGCTGGCGGTGCTGGCGAAGCCTGATTGGTGGCGCGATCCGGCTTCGGCCGCGGCGGTGCGCGAGCCGCTCATTCGCGCCGCCGCCTGGTATTATCTGCGCGGTCGCAATCCCCGCGGCTTGCCGCTCGATTCCGTCGCCCGCTTTCATCTCGGCAACGGCGCGCGGCTCGAACGGCTCAATTGGCTCGGCGACACCTCTGAGCGGGCATTGGCGCAATCGCACGGCCTGATGGTGAATTATCTCTACGACCTCGATTATATCGAGCAGAACCACGAGGCCTATGCGCAACAGCACGCCATCGTCGCCGCCAGCGCCATCAGCCGGATGGTGCGCGCGCCGGCACGCGATATCGTGCCGGTTTCGGGGTAGTTTTGATTGTCATTCCGGATTGCCGCGAAGCGGCAAGTCCGGAATCCATAACCACAGGTGAGCGAATATGGATTCCGGGCTCGCGGGCAAGAGCCGGGCCCCGGAATGACGAAGGCAGAGTGACCCCATGCCCGATCTGCTTGGCGTTCTGGAAACGTGTCTCTACGTCGAAGGGTTCGAGCGCGCCTGTGCGTTCTACGAACAGGTGCTGGGCCTGAACAGCATCTATCGCGATGCGCGGCTGTGCGCCTACGACGTCGGCGGCCGCGGCGTGCTGCTGTTGTTTCTGCGCAGCGCCTCGCTCGCGCCGACGCCGTTGCCGGGCGGCACGGTGCCGCCGCATGACGGCCACGGCCCGGTGCACATGGCCTTTGCCATTGCCGCCGACGCGCTCGCCGATTGGGAAGCGCGCTTTGCGGAAGCCGGCGTGGCGATCGAGAGCCGGGTCAAATGGCCGCGCGGCGGCGAAAGCATCTATTTCCGCGATCCCGACAACCATGTGCTCGAACTGGCCACGCCGGGATTATGGCCGGGATATTAGCTTTTCCCTCCCCCCTTGTGGGGGAGGGTAGGGAGGGGGGTCGCGAGGCGACACGCGGTGGTCGACGCTTGCGCGAAAACCTCTCGACCCCCACCCCTACCCCTCCCCACAAGGGGGAGGGGTTTACGTTACGACTTGCCATACACCGGTACCACGGCGCCGCGGGTGACGCGGTTCTCCGGCGACGCCAGAAACATGATCGTCGCCGCCACTTCCTCGACCTTCGGCCACAGATCGTAGTTGGCCTTGGGCATCGATTTGCGATTGGCCGGCGTATCCATGATCGAAGGCGCGACCGCGTTGACCAGGATGCCGTCCTTGGCGACTTCCTCGGCGAGCGCTGCCGTCAAAGCCGCGACCGCCGCCTTGCTTGCGGTGTAGGCCACCATGCCGCCACCGCTTCGCCATTCGAGCGCGGCGCGCGCGGCGACATTGACGATGCGGCCGCCGCCGGTCATGGCCGTGACCGCGGCGCGGCAGCAGAGCAGGCAGCTCATCAGATTCATGTCGATCTGCTGGTGGATGGTTGCCGCGCTGGTTTCGCGCAGCGCGCCGGCGGCAAAGCCGCCA
>CAWDZD010000005.1:0-35727 GCA_963806465.1 uncultured Alphaproteobacteria bacterium
CGCCCGCGCTCACGCGCACCATCGATGTGCATTGCCGCAGTCTCTTTTAGCGGCAAATCTTGACCGGGCGATCCAACAGATGATTGTCATGCGTCGCAAGATTTCCTGCGCTACAAAACACGCTACAAAATGGCGAAACTGTATCAGAAATATTTCAATGATTTCAATGTACTGTGCCTGAACGGCGGATGAATGCGATCCGCTCCCGGGCGGCCCTGGGGCACCGGTCGACCGGCACAAAGACCGGTCTGCGCGGAGCGCGCTTAACCGACGCTAGGATGTAAGCGGGCAAAACACCCGCAAGCTCGAGATGTTGGGAAACCCGGTTCTGGGGCTGAGCCATCGGGGTAAGAGCCGGTGGCGAGTGCCGCGGTGAAGCGCCGGAAGGCGGGCGCATCTGATCAGGATGCGCAGCCGCGCAAGCTGCAATTGGTAGGACAATGCGCCTTTCGGCGCTTCGCCTCCCTTTTGTTGCCGGGGGCGAATTTTTTTGGAATGGCGTCGTGGTGGTGGGCATAGCTCGGGCGCGTGAGCGCGTCGCGAGAACGATTTTTCGTGCCGTCATTGCCGGGCTTGACCCGGCAATCCATGCGGCGTGCTGGCTTGCTTAGGCTCACCGGGTTGTTTGATTCGCTGCACGTTAGCATGGACCACCGGGTCAAGCCCGGTGGTGACGAGCTCTGAGTTTCTTTGCCTCTCCCCACGCGCGGAGAGAGGAAGTCGAGCTAGGGCTTTAGCTTCTCCCACACCAGAATGCTCCGGCCCTCGCGGCCGTCGGTGAAGTTCTTGGCCGGCGCGGAGGTGATGGTGAGCGTATTGCCGTCGAGCTTGTAGAAGCGGACCTGGTCGGTGCCGGTCCAGTTTTGATTCCAGGAGATGTCGACGTGATGCACCACCTTCTCGGCGTCCCAGGTGTAGGTGCCGGCATAGGCGATCATGCTGCTGTAGAGCCTGATTCGCTCGGCCTCGGTCGGCACCACATCGGCCGGCTGCGAGCGATTGTCCCAGGTGATGATCGCGTACATGCGGCCGTCGGCCGAATAGCTGAGATAACCGTTGGGGTGCTCGCCGCGCTCGTTGTAGCGCTCGCCGGTCGCCGCGACTTCGCGCACATACGACTTGAGCTTCCAGGTGCCGAGCAGCGGATTTTCGCCCGCGGTCGCGGCCGTTGCCGATGCGGCGATCAACATGGCGAGAACGGCGCCGGCTATTCTGCTCATCGCAAGCTCCCGTGTAGAGGATGGGTGAATGGACTTTAGCCCTCGCCGATCTCGCGCAAAATCTCGGCGGTGTGCTCGCCGAGCCGCGGCGCCGAGCGCTCGGCCGCCGCCGGCGCGCCGTCGATGACGATCGGGGTGCGCAAGCCCGGGATCGATCCGGTCTTGGCCGCCGCGCTCGGCGGATCGATGCGCATGCCGCGATGGATCACCTGCGGATCGGCGAATACTTGCGAAAGGTCGTTGATCGGGCCGGCCGGCACGCCGACGGCTTCGAGCTTTTGCAGAAGCGCGGCGCGCGGAATTTTGGCGGTCAACGCACACAAGCGGCCGATCAGCTCGGGCCGGTGCGCGAGCCGCGCTTTGTTGTCGACGTAGCGCGGGTCCTTGGCGAGTTCCGGCTCGCCGAGAACGGCGCACAATTTGCCGAACTGGCTGTCGTTGCCGGAGGCGATGATGATGTGGCCGTCGGCCACCGGAAACACCTGATAGGGGATGACGTTCGGATGCGCGTTGCCCATGCGCTTTGGCGGCTTGCCGGAGATCAGATAATTGAGCGCCTGGTTGGCGAGGATGCCGACGGTGGTGTCGATCAGCGCGGTATCGACATGGCCGCCGCGGCCGGTCTTTTCCCGCCGCGCCAGCGCCGCGAGGACGCCGACTGCCGAATAGACGCCGGTGAAGAGATCGGACACCGGCACGCCGGCGCGCATCGGCTCGCCGTCGGGATTGCCGGTGAGATCCATCATGCCGCCCATGCCTTGCGCCATCAGGTCGTAGCCGGGGCGTTGCGCATTGGGCCCGGTCTGGCCGAACCCCGTCACCGAACAATAGATCAGCCGCGGATTGTCCGGCGCGAGGCTTGCATAGTCGAGGCCGAATTTGGCGAGACTGCCAACCTTGAAATTCTCGATCAGCACGTCGGAGCGCGCCGCGAGCTTGCGGACGATCCGCCGGCCTTCTTCACTCTCGAAGTCGAGCTCGATCGACCGCTTGCCGCGATTGGTGCCGTGAAAATAGGCGGCGCCGAGATGGCCGCCGTCGGCCGCCTCGACGAACGGCGGGCCCCAGCCGCGGGTGTCGTCGCCGACCCCCGTGCGCTCGACCTTGATGACGTCGGCGCCGAGATCGGCCAGGATTTGCCCGGCCCAGGGACCCGCCAGAATGCGGGCCAGCTCCAACACGCGAAGACCCGCCAACGGACCCGGCATCGACACTTCTCCCACGCTTCGCAACGGCGGTGCGGCAGATCGTTAACTGACAAAGCAGGGCGAATTTGTCCACTGGGCAAGCCTTTCTTTAGAGTGGCGCCTTTCGCTAGCTTGTCATCGCCTTTGGCGATCATTAGCTCTTTGAGGTCGGGCGGATGGACTTATTGATGGTTGCGGTGAACACCTCGTTCTTCAGCGACTTGCTTCAGAGCATTGCCGACCGCAGCCGCTCGTTGATTTCGCGCCGCGAGCCGGACCGCGGCCGCTCCGACGGCATTGCGGAACTCTGCGAGGCGCTGCTGTCGGGCCGCGGCGAGGCCTCGGGCGTCGCGCTCGCCAATGAAATCCTCGCCGACTATGGCGAGCTCACCACCGGGCCGCGGATCGCCTTCTTCGAGACGCTGGCGCAGACATTCGGCCACGATCGCGCCCGCATTGAAGCTGCGATCGCCGCCTGGCGGCAATCGCCGACGGCGGAAAGCGCGGCCGACCTGCACCTCGACAGCGAGCCGCGGCGGCTCGAGCTGTTCCGCCGGCTCAATCTCGCGCCCGGCGGCACCGCGGCTTTGGTGCGCATGCGCGAGCAACTTCTGGACGCTCTGGATCATCGCGACGATCTCGCCATCGTCGACAACGATTTCGTCCATCTGTTTTCATCCTGGTTCAATCGGGGGTTTCTGGTGCTGCGCCGCATCGATTGGTCGACGCCGGCTTCGATCCTGGAAAAGATCATCCGCTACGAGGCGGTGCACGAGATCCGCGACTGGGAGGATTTGCGCCGCCGCGTCGATCCGCCCGATCGCCGCTGCTACGCCTTCTTTCATCCGGCCTTGGTCGACGAGCCGCTGATCTTCGTCGAGGTGGCGCTGACCCGCGAGATACCGGGCGCGATCGCGCCGATCCTGTCCGACAAGCGCGAGGAGATCGAGCCGGCGCGCGCGAACACGGCGGTGTTCTATTCGATCACCAATTGCCAGCGCGGACTCAACGGCGTGACGTTCGGCCACTTCCTGATCAAGCAGGTGGTGGAGGAAGTCAGCCGCGAGCTGCCGCGCATCTCGAACTTCGTGACGCTGTCGCCGGCGCCGAATTTCGCCGCCTGGCTCAATCGCGAGCGCACCAGCGAAGCGTCGCTGGCGCTCGACGAGGACGATCGCGAAACGCTGGCGGTGCTGGCGAAGCCTGATTGGTGGCGCGATCCGGCTTCGGCCGCGGCGGTGCGCGAGCCGCTCATTCGCGCCGCCGCCTGGTATTATCTGCGCGGTCGCAATCCCCGCGGCTTGCCGCTCAATTCCGTCGCCCGCTTTCATCTCGGCAACGGCGCGCGGCTCGAACGGCTCAATTGGCTCGGCGACACCTCTGAGCGGGCATTGGCGCAATCGCACGGCCTGATGGTGAATTATCTCTACGACCTCGATTATATCGAGCAGAACCACGAGGCCTATGCGCAACAGCACGCCATCGTCGCCGCCAGCGCCATCAGCCGGATGGTGCGCGCGCCGGCACGCGATATCGTGCCGGTTTCGGGGTAGTTTTGATTGTCATTCCGGATTGCCGCGAAGCGGCAAGTCCGGAATCCATAACCACAGGTGAGCGAATATGGATTCCGGGCTCGCGGGCAAGAGCCGGGCCCCGGAATGACGAAGGCAGAGTGACCCCATGCCCGATCTGCTTGGCGTTCTGGAAACGTGTCTCTACGTCGAAGGGTTCGAGCGCGCCTGTGCGTTCTACGAACAGGTGCTGGGCCTGAACAGCATCTATCGCGATGCGCGGCTGTGCGCCTACGACGTCGGCGGCCGCGGCGTGCTGCTGTTGTTTCTGCGCAGCGCCTCGCTCGCGCCGACGCCGTTGCCGGGCGGCACGGTGCCGCCGCATGACGGCCACGGCCCGGTGCACATGGCCTTTGCCATTGCCGCCGACGCGCTCGCCGATTGGGAAGCGCGCTTTGCGGAAGCCGGCGTGGCGATCGAGAGCCGGGTCAAATGGCCGCGCGGCGGCGAAAGCATCTATTTCCGCGATCCCGACAACCATGTGCTCGAACTGGCCACGCCGGGATTATGGCCGGGATATTAGCTTTTCCCTCCCCCCTTGTGGGGGAGGGTAGGGAGGGGGGTCGCGAGGCGACACGCGGTGGTCGACGCTTGCGCGAAAACCTCTCGACCCCCACCCCTACCCCTCCCCACAAGGGGGAGGGGTTTACGTTACGACTTGCCATACACCGGTACCACGGCGCCGCGGGTGACGCGGTTCTCCGGCGACGCCAGAAACATGATCGTCGCCGCCACTTCCTCGACCTTCGGCCACAGATCGTAGTTGGCCTTGGGCATCGATTTGCGATTGGCCGGCGTATCCATGATCGAAGGCGCGACCGCGTTGACCAGGATGCCGTCCTTGGCGACTTCCTCGGCGAGCGCTGCCGTCAAAGCCGCGACCGCCGCCTTGCTTGCGGTGTAGGCCACCATGCCGCCACCGCTTCGCCATTCGAGCGCGGCGCGCGCGGCGACATTGACGATGCGGCCGCCGCCGGTCATGGCCGTGACCGCGGCGCGGCAGCAGAGCAGGCAGCTCATCAGATGGGTACACCGGACCACGGCGCCGCGGGTGACGCGGTTCTCCGGCGAGCGAGGAACATGATCGTCGCCGCCACTTCCTCGACCTTCGGCCACAGATCGTAGTTGGCCTTGGGCATCGATTTGCGATTGGCCGGCGTATCCATGATCGAAGGCGCGACCGCGTTGACCAGGATGCCGTCCTTGGCGACTTCCTCGGCGAGCGCTGCCGTCAAAGCCGCGACCGCCGCCTTGCTTGCGGTGTAGGCCACCATGCCGCCACCGCTTCGCCATTCGAGCGCGGCGCGCGCGGCGACATTGACGATGCGGCCGCCGCCGGTCATGGCCGTGACCGCGGCGCGGCAGCAGAGCAGGCAGCTCATCAGATTCATGTCGATCTGCTGGTGGATGGTTGCCGCGCTGGTTTCGCGCAGCGCGCCGGCGGCAAAGCCGCCAGCGAGATGGATCGACGCCCACAGCGGCGAGACCGGTTGGTAGAGGCGGCTGACGGCCGCTTCGTCGGTCAGGCTGCCGGTGACGATGAGCTTGACCTGTTGATTCGCGCGCAGTGCGAAGCGTTGCGCCTCGGCCTCGTCCATACAGGGGACATGGCACATGGCGCCGGCTTCGATCAGCGCGCCGACGAGCGCGGTGCCGAGCGCGCCGGCGCCGCCGGTGATCACAACATGACGATCGCGAAAGTTCATTGGCGTGTTTCCTGCTGTTGCCGGGTTTCCTGCGGAGGTGTTTCCTATTTCCGGATGGCTAGTTTATAGAGGTAACGCACATATTTGCTTGCTGGTTCGGACGGGTGGGGAGTGAATGCGTCATTCGACGACAATAAAGCCGCGCACCGTCGTCACCGCGCTGGCGGCAGCTCTGCTGTCGGCCCTGCAAGTGGCGGCATTTCAGGGGTCGCCGGCGCTGGCGCAGACGGCGCAGCTTAAGCCCAATCCGCAAATCCAGGTCGAATAGGTGCCGCCAAAATACAATACGGCCGGCGGCCAAGCTCAATACAACGATTTCACTGTGATCTATGCGTGGCTGCGCGTGCGCCGGCCGCTGGAGGAGATCCAGACGCTGCTCGCGCCGCTGCGGTTGCCGCGTCCGATCAAGATCGAGGTCGACACCTGCGGCGCCGAGCGCCGTACCTATGTGCCCGGCGGGCCGGTCACGATCTGCTACGAGCTGATCGACACGATACAAAAAACCGCCGACGCCATTAAGGGCAATGACGGCCTCAAGCAAACGGTGGTCGTCGGCACGTTCACGCAGGTCGTACTTCACGAACTGGCTTACGGCATATTCGACGCGCTGCAGGTGCCGGTTTGGGGCCGCATCGATGACGCCGCCGACCGGCTGGCCGCGTTCGTGCTGCTGCAATTCTCCGGCGAGGCCGCGCACACGGCCATGGTCGGCTCCGCCGAGTTCTTCCTGTTGTCGCGAAAGACCTGGACCGGCAGCGCCTTTGCCGACGCCGACTCGCCGGAGGGGCAACGCTTCTACAATTTTCTCTGCATTGCCTATGGCGGCGACCAGTTGGATTTTGGCGGCTGGGCGGAGGCGCCGAAGGGCAAAGATCCGCTGCTGCCGAAATTCCGTGCCGTGCAGTGCCCGCACGAATATGAGCAGGTTCGCGCCGCGTTCAATTTGCGGATCATGCCCTATGTCGATCCGGATTTGCTGCTGCAGGTCAAAGCCGGACAGTGGTTCCTCCCGGGAGAGGTCGGCAAATGATGGCCGTGCTATCGGCAATGACGCCGAAGGCGCACCAATCGCACCAAGGCGGAGCGTCGCGATGAATTGGCTGAAGCTTGCCGCGGCACTGACGATCATGCTCATCGTCCAGGGCGCTTCGCTCACGCGCGCATTGGCGGACGACTGCGTTCCCGATCCCGGCCCGAAATACCAGCCGATCGCCGGCTTGAAGAACGACGGCTTTCCGGTCTGCTACTTCGCGCCGAACGATGCCAACAAGGGCGCATACACGGCGCTGCAATCGCGGCATATTCTGGAGGCGTACAGCCAGTTCTTGTCGCCGCTGCACCTGCCGCATCCGCTGACGCTCGTCGCCTTGAATTGCCAGCCGGACTTCCACAGCGACAGCCCGTTCTATTCGTCGGGCGATCGGGCGCTGCACTTCTGCTATGAATGGTACAATGTGGTGTTGCAATGGGCGCCGAAGGAGCCGACGCCGGAAGGCGTGACGCGCGGCAACGTCATCACCGGGATGTGGGCCGGAACGCTGCTGCACGAAACCGGCCACGCCATGTTCGACATGCTCGACGTCCCGGTGTTCGGCCGCGAGGAGGACGCCGCCGACGAAGTCGCGGCTTTTATCGCGCTGCAATTCAACAAGGATGTGGCGCGCACGATCATCAAGGGCTTCGCCTACTTCTGGGAGATGGCGGCCAAGGCCGGCAACGATCCGCCGACCGCGACCCGCGCCAATCCGCCCAAGGACGCCGAGCAGCGCTGTTTCACCGATCCATTGTGCGCCTATGCCGATGTGCACGGCACCGCCAGCCAGCGTCTCTACAACACGCTTTGCCTCGGCTATGGCGGCGACCGCGAAACCTTCAAGGATTTTGTGCAAATGAAATGGCTGCCGCAGGCACGCGCCGATGGCTGCGAACGCGAGTATCATCAGCTCGAATTCGCCTTCGTCAAAACCATCGGGCCGTTCATCGACCCGGACTTGAGGAAGAAGGTGCAATCGATCCAATGGCTGCAGCCGACGGAGATGCAGTAACGAACGCCATGGTTGTCGCTGCCGCTTGCTCGCATCGCTGCGCCGTTTGCCGCGGCATCGTTGTTTATTGACGACGCGCGATGTTGGAGGAACTGCTTCCGCCGCTCGTTCTTTCCGTCGGTCTGACCGGGCATCGCAGCGTCGGCATGACCGGGGCAGTGGCCGAAGCCACCGAGCAGGGCATCGGCGCCGTCTTCGACGCGCTCAAGCGCGCGCTGCCGACGGCGATGGCGCAGGAGGCGGCATTTTACACGACCGCCGCTCCGGTCATCCGCTTGGTCACGATGGGCGCCGAGGGCGCCGAGCTTCTTGGGACGCGCGCCGCGGTCCGCCATGGCCTGAAGGTTTCCGCCGTCATTCCGTTTGCCTTGGACGATTACCGCACCGACTTTTCGCCGGCGGCCGTAAGCGAGGCGGCGCCAATATTTGCCGGCGCGGAATCACTGCTCGAGCTTCCGGGACGGCGCGATGAAGGCGCGCGCGCCTATGAGCGCGCCAATGACGTCATGCTCTCCAATATCGACGTTCTAGTCGCCGTCTGGAACGGCGGCCGGGCGCACGGCCGCGCCGGCACCGGCGACGTCGTGCAGGACGCGGTGACCAAGGGCATTCCGATCATCGTCATCGATCCGCAATCGCCTGCCACGCCCGGAATTCTCGTCGCGGCGCCGATCGATGATGTCGAGCCGCCGGTGGCGAGCGACCTGGCGCGGCGGCCGCTGCCGGCCGATCTCGGCGACTTCCTCCACGGCATCGTTGGCCCGCCATCGCGGCGCGCACAACGCCAGGCCTTTACCGACCTGATCGCCGAAGCGCCGCAATCCCGGCAATGGCGGGTCGAGTATTCGCTGTTGTTGAAGACCTTAGCTCCCCGCCGAAACGCGGCGCGAAAGCGCGCCGTTGCGGCAGCCAAGGCGGCGCGGTCCGCCGCTGCCGCGTCGAGCGTCGCGTTGCCGAATGCCAAACGGCTGGAGCCGATCGATCGCGCGCGCAAGACCATCGACGCCCTTGCCGTCGAATATGGACAGAAATTCCGTTCCAGCGCCGTCAGTGCCTACCTGGTCGTCATTCTCGGCGCCTGGGTGTCGGGCGTGCTTGGGCTGCTCATTCCGGCATTGGCGTCGGCATCGATCGCCGTCCAGCTGTTGGCCAATGCACTGGTGATTGTCGACATCGCGTTCCGCGGCCGGCGTCGCTGGCAGGAGCGCTGGCTCGATTACCGCGTCGTCGCCGAGCGGTTGCGCTGGCTGCGCTTTCGCCACGCCTTCGGTCTCGGCGGCGGCCGCGCGATGCGGTCCGGTCTGCAGCAGCACAAGTCCTGGATCGACTGGTACATCCGCCGGATCGCGCGCTCGCTCGGCCCGCCGCAGGGCAAAATCGACGACGCCTCGATCGCCGCCGCTGCCGATTACCTGTCCGACGTCGAGATACCCGATCAGGTCGACTATCATCGCGTCACATTCCGGCAGCTCGGATTGTTGGAGCGGCGGTTGTTTTTCGCCGCCCAGGCCGCGCTGATGGCTTCGCTCGGCGTCGCCGTGGTGCTCGCAATCTCGGCAGTTCGGGTCGGCAGCCTGGACAAGGTCACCTGGAGGGAATTCGCCATCGTGCTGTTGGCGATTCTGCCGGCCACCATGACGTCGTTGAACGGCCTGCGGGTCGATGCCGATCTCGGCCGCTTGGTGGAGCGGTCGGCGCAGACGATGGCTTTGTTGTTTCGCGTCCGGCGCAGCATTCTGGCAAGCCCGCGCGACTACGATCACGTCGCCGCCAACATGCAGCGCCTTGCCTCGATCATGATGACCGAACTCGAGGAGTGGCGCTTTGTCATCGAAAGCCGCCGGGCCCGCCGCGCCGGGCATCAGATCAAAAGCCGGAAGAACTTGTTTCGCTCCTGGCAGAAACCGCTGACGTCGAGTGACTCCGATAAAGTCCCGCCGCCAGGGCCGTAGCGGCTACCGGTGAGCGCGTAGCAATAGTCCGCTGCAAGCTTCGAGCGTTGCAGAGCGCGTCCTCGGGGGCGACGTCGTCTTGCGGTTGGAAGTGGCGAAGGGGCCTAAGAAAGCTCGGGAATGACCGATTTCGATCTCGCTATCATCGGCGGTGGCATCAACGGCGCCGGCATCGCGCGCGACGCCGCCGGACGCGGCTTGAAGGTCGTGCTGGTCGAACAGAACGACCTGGCGTCGGGCACGTCGTCGGCATCCTCGAAGCTGATCCATGGCGGACTTCGCTACCTCGAACACGGCGCGTTCCGCCTGGTCCGCGCCGCGCTCAGCGAGCGCGAGGTGTTGCTGCGGATGGCGCCGCACCTGATCCGGCCGCTGCGCTTTGTGCTGCCGCTCGATGTCGCGCGCCGTTCGCCGATCGTGCTGCGGCTCGGCCTCTTCATCTACGATCTGCTCGGGCACCGTGAGATTTTGCCCGGCACGCGGTCGCTTGATCTCATCACCGACCCGGCAGGTCGGCCGCTCAAGCGGCATTTCCACCGCGGCTATGAGTATTCCGATTGCTTCGCCGACGATGCGCGGCTGGTCGTGCTCAACGCGGTCGACGCCGCCGCGCGCGGCGCCGTCATCCGCACCCGCACGCGCTGCGTTCGCGCCGAGCGTGGCGATGTCTGGCGGCTCGTCCTCAACGCCCGCGGCGTGCGCGAGGTGGTGACGGCGCGGGTTCTGGTCAACGCCGCCGGCGCCTGGGTGGAAACCGTGGCCGAGATGGTGTTGCGGCGGCCGCCGTCCGGCCGGCTGCGGCTCGACAAGGGCAGCCACATCGTCGTGCCACGCCTCTACGATCACGATCGCGCCTACATCTTGCAGGCGGCCGACGGCAGAGTGGTGTTCGCCATTCCGTTTCAGCGCGACTTCACGTTGATCGGCACAACCGATCGCAGCTTTGCCGGCGATCCGGCGGTGGTCGCACCGAGCGAAGCGGAAATCGACTATCTGTGCGGCGTGATCAATGCCTATTTCCGCGCCAGCCTCGTCGCCGCCGACATCGTCTGGGCCTACGCCGGCGTGCGCGCGCTCTATGACGATGGTGCGAACAAGCCGCAGGATGTCGGCCGCGACTACACGCTGGAGCTGGACAAAGGTCACGACCTCGCGCCGCTGCTCACGGTCTATGGCGGCAAATTGACGACCTTCCGCCGGCTTGCCGAAGACGTGCTGTCGCGGCTGTCGCCGTTCTTTCCGCGTTCGCAGCCGTGGACTGCGACGACACATTTGCCCGGCGGCGATTTCGCTTATGACGGCATCGCGGCGTTGGTCGCGCGGGCGCAAGCGCAATGGCCGTTTCTGGCGGAGCCTCATGTGGAGCGGCTGGTACGCGCCTATGGAACACGCGTCGATGCGATCTTGCAGGGGGCAACGCGGTTGGATGATCTCGGCATCTGCTTCGGCGCCGATCTCACCGCGGCCGAGGTGCGCTACCTGATGGCACAGGAATGGGCGAAAACCGCCGACGACGTGCTGTGGCGGCGTTCCAAGCTTGGCTTGCGCCTTTCGCGGGCGGAGCAGGCGGCGCTGGAGCGATTTATCGCCGCGCCGGCCACCTAAAACGCCGCATCGATCGAATTTTATCGAAACAATTCATGCTGATTTTAAAGGCTTATGATGACGTTGTGCCGAACGAGATTTTGAGGCGCGTCATGAAACCGGCAACCAGCGACGTCGCGCACAAGCTCGTGGCGCTCAAGGTGCTGATCGTCGACGATGAGCCGGCGATGCGGAAGGTCACGCATTCGCTGTTGCAGGCGATCGGTATCAGGACCGTCTACGAGGCCAACGACGGCAATTCCGGCCTCGCGGCGATCAGGCGGCTCTCGCCCGACGTCGTCATTGTTGATTGGGAAATGCCGCATCCCAATGGCCCGGAATTCGTGCGCATGGTGCGCTCGCCGGATACGTTTCCCATACCGCACGTGCCGATCATCATGCTCACCGGTCACGGTGAGCGCTCCCGCGTGGTCGCGGCGGTGAATCTCGGGGTCAACGATTTTCTGGTCAAACCGGTCTCGACCAAAGCGTTGCTGGCCCGCCTGGTTTCGCTGATCGCCAATCCGCGCCGGATGGTGAGGATCGGCGACTATTACGGACCGGAGCCGCGTCGCCTGTCGAACCTCAAGCCGGAATCCGAAGTGGCTTGGGTGTAACGGCTTGGGTGTAGCGCGTGGGCAGGCTGCTTTCGTTAACGATCCACTCACCATGTCGGCCGCTTTACCAAGCCGCAAGCCGGTCGTGGTCTGATGCATCGGGCGCCGCCCCGCCAACGGCTTGAGAAAGGTCCTCGCCGGTTTCAGTCATGTCAGCGAAATCTTCGAAGAAAGATCCCGCGGACGATATCGCCGCTGACGGATCGATCCTGCCGGCCCAGCTGTCGAAGAAAGAGCTGGCCGACCGCATCCAGGCGCTGTGTGTGCTGGTGGTCGACGACAATCAGTACATGCGCAAGACGGTGCGCAACTTGCTGGTCAATTGCGGCGTCAAGGACATCTACGAGGCCGGCGACGGCATCACCGCGCTCGACACCATCCGCACCGTCGGTCCCGACGTGGTCGTGCTCGACTGGGAAATGCCGCTATTAAGCGGCGCCGAGCTGGTGCGCATCGTGCGCTCGCCCGGCGTGTTTCCGATGCCCGACGTGCCGATCATCATGCTCAGCGGTTATGGCGAACGCTGGCGCGTGGTCGAGGCGATGCGGCTCGGTGTCAACGAGTATCTGATCAAGCCGGTTTCGGCCAAGGCGCTGTACGACCGGCTGGTCTCGATCACCTTGCAGCCGCGGCCGACGGTGCAGCTCGGCGACTATTACGGACCGGAGCCGCGCAAGCTCGCGGCCGAAGCCGTCGACGATGTCAATCTCGCAACCACGCTGGTGCCGCCGCTGGTCGTCTGACGCCGCTGCCGCGCTTCGCGATTGCCGCTCCCCGTCAGGCGAGCCGAATTTGGCGCTTGGCGCAATTTGCGTTAGATAATCCGCGAGCATCCCGACCGCTTATCGGAGAGTACGCAGATCGCCGGCTCGAAACGAGATTTTGCGCCGTGGACCGATCCGAATCTGCGTCCGCTGCTGCGCATCCAGGCGTTGACCAAGCGCTTCGGCAACACTGCCGTCGTCGATCAGCTGTCGCTTGACGTCTATGAAGGCGAATTCTTCGCGCTTCTCGGACCTTCCGGTTGCGGCAAGACCACGCTGCTGCGGTTGATCGCCGGTTTCGAACAGCCGAATGCCGGCCACATCCTGCTGGACGGCGTCGATCTCGCGCCGGTACCGCCATATCGCCGGCCCGTTAACATGATGTTCCAGAACTACGCGCTGTTTCCGCACCTGACGGTCGAAGACAATATCGCCTTCGGCTTGAAGCAGGATGGTTTGACAAAGCGCGAAATCGCCGCCCGCGTCGCCGACATGCTGGCGCTCACGCGTCTCGAGGGCTTCGGTACGCGCAAGCCGCACCAGCTTTCCGGCGGCCAGCGCCAGCGCGTGGCGCTGGCGCGGTCGTTGGCCAAGCGCCCGCGGGTGCTGCTGCTCGACGAGCCGATGGCGGCGCTCGACAAAAAGCTGCGTGGTGAAACGCAATTCGAGTTGATGGAGCTGCAGCGGAAGCTTGGCCTGACCTTCATTATCGTCACCCACGACCAGAGCGAAGCCATGACGGTTGCCGACCGCATTGCGGTGATGGATCGTGGACATCTGATGCAGGTTGCCCCCGCCGCCGAAATTTATGAGCGGCCGAATTCGCGCTGGGTCGCGGATTTTGTCGGCGAGATCAACCTTTTCCAGGGCCGTCTCGGCGACGACGGTTTAAGCGTCGAAGGCACCGCTGCCGGAAACCTGCGCGCGGCGACCAAGGCGGAAGCCGCGCCCGGCGCGGTTGTCTGGGTCGCTGTGCGGCCGGAGAAGGTCCGCCTCAGCCGCGAGCCGCCGTCGCCTGCCTTGCCAAATTGTATTGCCGGGGCGGTGGTCGATATCGCTTATCTCGGCGACATCTCGGTCTACAAGTTGCGCATCCGCGACGGATCGATCGTGCAGGCCGCGGTCGCCAATGTCGGCGGCAGCGCCAGCGCTTTCGGCTTCGACGAGCAGGTCTCCTTGAGCTGGCCGGCCGAGGCCGCGATCGTGCTGACGCATTGAGGACGCCATGAAGCAGCGGCAACCGGGCTCCAGTTGGCGGCGATTTGCAATCGGGTTTCCTTACGCGTGGCTACTCGCCTTTTTCCTCGCGCCGTTCCTGATCGTGCTCAAGATCAGCCTGTCGCAGACGGCGATCGCGCAGCCGCCTTATACGCCGGTTCTCGACCTCGCGGCCGGCTGGCGCGGTGTTACGGATTTCATCAATGGGCTCTCGTTCGAGAATTACGGCCTGCTCGGTTCCGATCCGCTTTATCTGTTGTCCTACGTCAAGAGCATCGAGATCGCCGCTTTCTCGACGCTGATGTTGCTCATCGTCGGCTTTCCGATCGGCTACGCGATCGCGCGCACGCCGCGGCGCTGGCAGGCGATATTCGTCCTCCTGGTGGCGTTGCCGTTCTGGACGTCGCTCCTGATCCGCATCTATTCGTGGATGAACATCCTGCAGCGCGAGGGCCCGCTCAATGACCTGCTGATGGCGCTCGGTATCGTCAAAGAGCCGCCGGCCTGGCTCGCGACCGACACCGCGATCTATATCGGTATCGTCTATTCCTACCTGCCGTTCATGGTGCTGCCGCTCTATGCCTCGCTCGAGAAACTCGACAATTCGCTCCTCGAGGCTGCAGCCGATCTCGGCTGTCCGCGCTGGAAGATCTTTTGGCTGGTGACGCTGCCGTTGTCGTCCTCCGGCATCCTTGCCGGCGTGCTGTTGTGCTTCATCCCGATTGTCGGCGAGTTCGTTATCCCCGATCTGCTCGGCGGCTCGCAGTCGCCGATGATCGGCCAGACCATCTGGACGGAATTCTTCGGCAACAAGGATTGGCCCGCCGCGTCCGCGGTCGCGGTGGTGCTGGTTTTTCTCCTGGTGACGCCGATCGTGATCTATCAGCACCAGGCGATGCGCGTGGCGGAGCGCGACTGATGCGCAAGTTGTCCGCAGTCAACGTCGCCGCCCTCGTTCTTGGCCTGGCCTTTCTTTACATCCCGATCGCCGTGCTGGTGATCTACTCGTTCAATGCCTCGCGTCTGGTCGCGGTCTGGGGCGGCTGGTCGACGCGCTGGTATGCCGAGCTGTTCAACGATGCTCCGCTCATCGATGCGGCGGTGACCAGCCTGCGCGTTGCGCTCGCTTCGGCGACCGCCGCGACCATCTTGGGAACCTTGGCGGCGCTGGCGCTGGCGCGGTTTGGACGCTTTCGCGGCCGGCTGCCGTTTGCCGCCATGATCTACGCGCCGCTGGTCATGCCGGAGGTGATCACTGGCCTGTCGTTGCTCCTTCTGTTCGTCGCCATCGCCGTCGATCGCGGTTTTTGGACGGTCGCCGTCGCCCACACCACCATGGCGATGTGCTTCGTCACCGTGATCGTTCAGTCGCGGCTTGCGGACTTCGACACCAGCCTGGAGGAAGCGGCGATGGATCTTGGCGCGCCGCCGCTGCGCACGTTCGTTTCGGTGACCTTGCCGCTGATCGTGCCGGCGATCGCGGCGGCCTGGATGCTGGCCTTTGCGCTGTCGCTCGACGATCTCGTGATCGCGAGCTTCACGACCGGACCGGGCACGACCACGTTGCCGATCCGCATCTATTCGGAGGTGCGTCTCGGCGTGAAGCCGGAGATGAACGCCGTGTGCAGCATCATGGTCGGCGTGGTCGGCGCCGCCGTCATCATTGCGTCGCTGTTCGTCAAGCTGACCGGCTCGCGCGGCACGGCCGGGCGTTGATGATTATTACTCGGCGTTCTTCTGCGCCGGCCCCGACGATGGCGCATCGGCGCCCGTTGTCGCCGGCGGAGCGGCGGCACCGGTCGGATTGGCCAAAAGCCCGTTGATGACCGAGCGCACGGCAGCGCCGACGCTGCGGCTCTTGACCGATTCAAGGAGCGGCGCGGCGGCGCCGGAACGGCGGATCAGGCTTTGCGCGTCCGGCAGCATGATCGGGTCGTCCCAGGGGCCCTGCACCACGAACGGCAGATCGAATTCGTTGCTGGTCTCGCTGGAGGCGAGCGTAGCCACCCCCTTGAGGTCGAGATCGCGGGTCGGCACCGAGACTTGGCCGCCGACCGAAAGGCGTACGGCCGGACCGGTCAGCTGCATATCGTCGATCGACACTTGGCCCTGCTCGATTTTCAGCGTCAGCGCGAGCTGGTCGAACGGCGTGCGCCCGGTCCGGAAATCGCCGTTGCCGGACAGCGGCCGGCGTTCCAGCCGGCGCAGCAACTGCTCGACATTGATGCCGGACAGCGCGCCGTTATGGGCGTTGAGGCTGGCCGTGCCGTTGAGCGTGTTGGTCACGCCCAACACCGAAGAGCCCGACCCGTCGATATTGAGAGCCACGTTGCCGTGACCTTCGAGCCGGCGAATACCGAATACTTGACCCAGGCAACTTTCGAGATCGACGTCGACGAAGGCAACATGCGAGGTCACGGCGACCCCGCCATCGGCGCTGGCCAGACCGACCGAGCCTTTGGCGACGCCGCCAAAGGCCTGCGAACTCGCCGATGGTGACGTCGAGCTTGCCGTTGCGCATATTGGCCGCGACTGCGGTGCGGCCCAATTGCGCCGAGGCAATTTTGACGCTTGCCGCGGAGATACGCAGGTCGAGATCGAAGTCGGCGAAGCCGTTCAGCGTAATCGGCAGCTGATCCCAGGCGCGCTCGTTCGCGGCCAGCAGGTGAATTCCGGAAACATAAGGCGTGACATCGAGCGCGTCGGCGGCCAGCGTGCCCTGGACGGTGCGGCGATCGGTCGAGAGCGTGATCACGCCCTCGGCCGAATTGCCGTCGAGCTCGACATTGACGTTGGACAGCGACACCACGCCGCCGCCGATGCTGCTGTGGCCCTTGAGCGCGAAGTGGCCGAAGCCGCCGAACGGCAGCCGGCTCGCGTCGGTCCAGTGCATAGTATCGCGCAGCGAGGGCAATTCGACGCTGATCGTGCCGTCGATCTTAAAACTCGGCTGCGCGCTCATGGCGCCGTCGAACGCGGCTTTCACCGGCGCGCCGGCAAGACGCACCTTGACGCCGGAGCGCTCGCCGCTCAGCGCGGCGAGAAAATCGCCCAGCGTGAGGCTCGCCTCGATCGGTTCGTCGTGCCAGATAAAGCGACCGCTGGCGCCGAAACTCCGCGAGATCGACGGCCAGGCGAGTTGAAATTCAACGCCGTCGAGCCGGTCGGTGACGTCCTTGCCGCCATAAGTTTTATGGACGACAACGGTGCCGTCGACGATGCCGATTTCCGAGAACGACGCGGTACGATCCGGATCAGGCTGCAGCGCCCGCGCCAGCGATTGCAGCAGGCCCGACCAATTCGATTGACCGCCGGGCAGGAAGGTCACGGCGATGGTCGGCCGCACCAACGTCACGCCGGCGATCTCGATCCGCCCGGCGAGCAGCGGAAAATAGCGAAGCCGCGCCGTCAATTCGTCGGCGACCAGGCCGGGTTCGCCGTTGCGGTCGTCGCCCAGCACCACCTTGTGGAAGGTGACAGTGCCGGAGGGAAACAGCGACACCGACAGGTCGCCGCGCAGCACCGGATCGAGCCCGGTGACGGCGTGGATTTCCTTGGCCACGGCGTCGCGCACCGACGTGGCGGGGATCAGAAACGGCAACGCGACCAGCGCTACCAAGACCGCCGCAATGACCGCGACAACAACGATCGCAAGGCGCTTTAGGCCAATAGCCGCGGTCACGGGTTGCGTCCCAACATTCGCTCACGCCGATCGAATATACGGATTGGCAGGTGAGCGGCAAACATGGCCCTCGTCTGTGTCGCTTTCGTGGCCGCGGCTGCCGCCCATCCGCCCAAAGGGTTGCTGTGCAAAGCTAAAGCCGGTCGACTGCCGGGCAATTGCCGCCACGGCGCGGGCGCCGAATTCGGCCGCACGCCGGCGGGCGAGCCGGTCAACGGGCTAAAGTCCGGCGCGGCGGCTCGGCTTCCGCGACCTCGGCGATCATCTTTTTGATGATCGCCTCGCCGAACGAATTGAAGTTTTGCGCCGCCAGCACGAAAGCGCCAGGGCCGCCGATGACATTGTTGCGGTAATAATTGTCGAGCCCGCCGGGCGGATTGGTGTGGTCGGGATTCCAGGCAAGCGGCGTCTCGCTGAGAATGACGAGGCCATTGATGGTAATGCCTTGCGCGAGCGCTTCGTCGCGTGCCAGCGAAACGTCGCGGCCGGAATTGTTGGTGCCGTCGCCGGACACATCGATGGTGCGGCGCTGCGATTCGAACGGCGCGCGCGCCAGATGGCTCATGGCGAACTCGATGGCGCCGCTGATCGAAGTGCGGTCGGCGAACGAGCGCGGCGCCTCCAACAGGCGATCGCCAAAGCCCTTCGCCGTTTCGGCATCGCTGATCGTGGTCCAGTCGATCACGACCCGCTGCGAGCCGAGGCCCGACCATTCGATATAGGTCATGCCGATGCGGCCGGTGCGGCCCGATCTGATGGCATCGAGCACATGCGGATCGGAAACCGCGGCGGCATAGCCTTCGCGTTGCAGCTGGAATTTGCCGCTATCGACGCTGCGTGAGACGTCGGCGGCGAGCACCAGAAGCAGATCGACTTGCTCGGCGGCCCGCGCCACGACGGGAAAAGCCGCCGCACCGGCCAGGATCAGGACCAGCAGCGCTCTGATCGAACGCATGTTCGAACCTCATTGTCAGGCGCCGGCCACCGCATGGATCGCCGCCCGAACGCGCTGATAGGAGCCGCAGCGGCAGATATTGGTGATTGCCGCGTCGATATCGGCGTCAGTCGGGTTGGGCTTCTGCTTGAGTAGAGCCACCACCGCCATCATCATGCCGCTCTGACAATAGCCGCATTGTGGCACGTCGAATTCGATCCAGGCTTTTTGCACCGGATGGAGCTGGCCGTTCTGCGCCAGCGCTTCGATTGTGGTGACTTGGCGGCCATTGAGGCTGCCGACCGGGACCTGGCACGAGCGGGTCGCGATGCCGTCAATGTGGACGGTGCAGGCGCCGCATTGGGCTATGCCGCAGCCATACTTGGTGCCGGTGAGGCCGATGGTGTCGCGCAACACCCACAACAGCGGAGTGTCCGGCTCGATATCGACGTTGTAGGACTTTCCGTTGATGGAAAGCGCCGTCATGCCTGGCCCTTCCGTTGGCGCGGCGGCTGCCGGCCGCGCCATTACCCCAACTGCACGGGTTCAGTCTAACCTGCTGCACTGCGGAAGCAAAATCGGAAAATGCCGGTAGCTTGAACAGCCGGTGAAGGTCTCCAAAACGCCAAAGGCGCCTGCGCGGTAAAGCTACATTTGCCGGTAGGCGTAGGGCGCGTCGTCTTGCACGGCCGCGAGCGCCACGACGTCGTCATGGGCGGGCGCCAGATGGCAGACCGGGTCGGTGGCGCGCGCGTCTCCGGTCAGGGCGAAAGCCTGGCAGCGGCAGCCGCCGAAATCGATCTCGCGCCGCGGGCAACTGGCGCACGGCTCCTTCATCCAGGCGCTGCCGCGGAAGGCGTTGAATGCCGGCGAATTCGCCCAAATGTCGGCCAGCGAATGCTCGCGCACCGACCAGAATTCCAGGCCGGGAATCGATTCGGCGGCGTGGCAAGGCAACACCTTGCCGCGCGGCGTGACATTGAGCGAGCGACGACCCCAGCCGCCGACGCACGGCTTCGGCAGCCGGGCGTGATAGTCGGGCACGACCGCATCGATGACGATCTCGCCGTGATGCTTTTGGCGTAGCGCCTCGACCGAAGCGGCGGCGCGCCTGACTTGATCGGCCGTCGGCATCAGGGCGGCGCGGTTCTTCAGCGCCCAGCCGTAATATTGCGCGTGCGCGATTTCGACCCGGCTGGCGCCGAGCGCCAGCGCCAGCGCCACCATGTCTTCGATGCGGTCGATATTGGCGCGGTGCATCACCGCGTTGACGGTCAGTGGGATTTTCAGAGCCACGACTTCGGCGGCAAGCGCCCGCTTGCGTTCGAAGGCGCCGCGATAGCCGGCAATATGATCGGCGCTGGCCGGCTCGCTGTCCTGGATCGAGATCTGCACATGATCGAGGCCGGCGTCGGCAAGCTTGCGCAACGTCTCCGCGGTGATGCCGACCGCCGAGGTGATAAGATTGATGTAAAGGCCGGCCGTATGCGCCGCCGTCGTGATATCGAGGAGGTCGCGCCGGGCGCCGGGCTCGCCGCCCGACAGATGGACTTGAAGGACGCCGAGTCCGGCGGCTTCGCCAAATACCCGCGCCCAGGTTTGGGCGTCGAGTTCGTCGTCGCGCGGATCCAGCGCCAACGGGTTGGAGCAATACGGACAGCCCAGCGGGCAGCGGTGCGTCAGCTCGGCCAGAAGACCGAGCGGACTGTGCAACGCTGAGCCGTTTCCCGTCATGGCAGCTACAATTCCAACAGCCTTTTATCGGCCAGTCCGCGCAGCAAGGTCGTCACGTCGGTGAGGATGCGTGCGCGCGGCGCCGCATACGTCGTCGCCAGATCGTCGACGATGGCGGCGAAGGTGGCTTCGCCGGTGCATCGTTGCACGACCGCGACGGCGACCGCGTCGGCCTTGAACACGCGTTCCGGCGCGAGCAGCACCCATCCGCCTTGCGCCTCATTGTGCACCAGACGGACGCCGCGCGGCAGGCGCGGCCGCGACTCTGGCGCTATCGCCGCTGGCGTTTCGTTCATTTGCGCCTCCTAGTCGGGCACAAACGCGCCGGGCGGAACCAGCTTCGGCGCGACATACGCATAATACAGCGCATCCAGCATCGCCCACAGGATGTCGCATTTGAATACCAGCGCGGCGAGTACCTGCGCCTGCGTTTCCGGCGTGCGCGCGTGCTGTTTGACATAGTCGAGCGCGAAGCGCGAGTCGCGCTCGGCCTGCGGCGGCCGCTGTGAGAAATAGGCGAGGGTCTCCGCGGTGACGAAATCGTAGTTCTTCAGCATGCCTTCCATACGTTCGCCGATGATCACCGGCGAGAACAGTTCGGTTAGCGAGGAGGCGATGGCTTCAAGCAGGGTCTTTTCGCGGACAAAATGCACATAGGCGTCGACGGCAAAGCGCGTCGCCGGCAATAGCCCGCGCAGCGACATGACGTAGTCACGGTCAAGCCCGAGCCCATCGGTGAGCTTGAGCCAGCGGGCGATGCCGCCTTCGCCCTCGCGGCTGCCGTCGTGATCGACCAGGCGGCTGCGCCATTCGCGGCGCGTTGCGGAATCTTCGCAACGTGCGATCAGGCTCGCATCCTTGATCGGGATCATGGCCTGATAATAGTAGCGATTAAGCGCCCAGGCCTGCACTTGGCCTTTGCTGCAGGCGCCACCGTGCAGGAGCTTGTGGAACGGATGGAGCCGGTGGTAGCGCCGCGCGCCGATGTCGCGCAGGCGTGCTTCAAGTTCGTCGCCGCTCAACACGTTCACAGCGCGATCTCCATGCCGTCTTCCGCCACCTCGAACCCGGCTTGCTCGACCCGTCGGCGCTCGGCGGAACTTTCGATCAGAATCGGATTGGTATTGTTGATGTGGGTCAAGATACGCCGGCCGCCAAGGCCGGCGAGCGCGGCGAGTGTGCCGTCCGCGCCTTCGAGCGGCATGTGACCCATACGGCGGCCGGTTTTGGCGCCGGTGCCGGTCTTGATCATTTCGTCGTCGGTAAACAGCGTGGCGTCGAACAGGATAACGTCGGCGCGAGCGAGGCGCGTGCGCAAAGCCGCAGTCATAGCGGCGGCACCCGGCACATAAGCAAGCCGCCGGGAACCGCAGACAAGTTCCACCCCGACATTGGCGTCGGTTTCCGCCGCCAGCGCCGGGTCGTCACCTTCGAGATAGAGCGCAATCTTGCCCGGAACCGCGAACAGTTCCGCTTGAAGACCGCCGGGCAGGGCAAACGGATCGTCCCGCGCCACGATCTTGCGCGTCACGAGGTCGGGGGCGAGAACACCAAAAATCGGATTGGCGGAGAGCGCCGCCATGGTATCGGCGGTGGCAAAGACCGCGAAAGCCTGCCGCTCGCGCAAAGTCAGCAATCCGGCCACTTGGTCGACCTCGGCACCGGTCAACACGACAGCGGCAATTGCGCTGTCGCGAACGCCCGCCCGCGGCTGCAAAGCCGGCGTCGCCTTTAATTGCGCGCGAAGGTCCGGTGAGGCGTTGAGCAACACCCAGTGCTCGCCGTCAGCGGAGACGGCGAGGCTCGCCTGAGTGCGCGGCTTAACCCGTGCGTCGCCTGCCCAGGCAAGCTGACACACCGGACACCGGCAATTCCATTGCGGATAGCCGCCACCTCCCGCTGCACCGAGTACGATGGCGGTCGGACGCCCCATTCACGGGGATCGGAGAAAACGAAAGGTGCGGATCAGAACTCGGCCGGGAGGTAGCCGTTGATCTCGAGGCCGATGCAGATTTCGACGAGAGTCGGGGTTGTCCAGGCCATGGTTCGTTTCCTCTGTCACTCGCCGGAGCGCGCTCCCGGATTGAGTTCGCTGCCTCGGCAACCACAAACGTAAATCGAAAGGTGGCCGTTCCACAAGGGGTATTGCGGTGAATTTTCCACCAGTGGTGGGCATCAGCCCGTAGTTCGAATTGAGGGGGATTCGGCCTTAACCCTGGCCGGGTCACTTCGTCACGCGGCCTTTTCACGATGGCGGAAGCCGGGCAATGTGCATTGCGCCACGCCCGCAAATCGGGCGGGCCGCTGGGGCGAGAAGCGCAAAAATCATTTGAGGAGGAAGGCCATGGGTATGCAGGCAAGGCACAGCGGTGTTGTTGGAGGGTTCGCCGCGGCGGTGGTTGCCGCAAGCCTTGCGGTGGCGCCCGGTCTCGTTTCTGCACAAAGCGGCGAGCCCATCAAGATCGGCTTCAGCATGGCGCTTACCGGGCCGCTGGCGCCAAACGGCAAGCAGGCGCTGCTCGGCGCCAAGATCTGGGAAGAGGAAATCAACGCCAAGGGCGGCTTGCTCGGCCGCAAGGTCGAGCTGGTCAATTATGACGACCAGTCCAACCCGGCCAACGTGCCCGGCATCTACACCAAGCTCCTCGACGTCGACAAAGTCGACGTCGTCATGGGCCCCTACGGCACCAACTTGAATGCCCCGGCGCTGCCAGTCGTCATGCAGAAGGGCAAGACGTTCGTCGGCTTCTTCGCGCTCGACATCAACGCCGAGTTTCACTACCCGAAATACTTCTCCATGCTGCCGACCGGTCCGACGCCGCGGGAGGCATTCACCGAGGGCTTCTTCCAGGTGGCGGCGGCGCAGAACCCGAAGCCGCAAACGCTGGCGCTGACCTCCGAGGACGCCGAGTTCGCCCGCAACGCCTGCGAAGGCGCGCGCGAAAACTCCAAGAAGTACGGCTTCAAAATCATCTACGACAAAACCTTCCCGCCGGGCACGACCGACTTCTCGCCGATCATCCACGCACTGCAAGCGGCCAACGCCGACCTCGTCGTGGTCTGCTCCTATCCGCTCAGCTCGGTCGGCATCGTGCAATCGGCCAAGGAACTCGGGCTCAATCCAAAAATGCTCGGCGGCGCCATGGTCGGGCTGCAAGCCACCGTGTTCAAGGACCGGCTCAAGTCCAAACTCAACGGCATCGTCAATTACGAGACCTGGGTGCCGTCGGAGAAATTGATGGCGCCGGCGGCGGCGTTCTTCAAAATCTATCAGGAGCGCGCCAAGGCCGCGGGCGTCGATCCGCTCGGCTATTATCTCGGCGGCTGGGGCTATGCCGACTTTCAGCTGATCGGCGAGGCGATCGAAGGCGCCAAGAGCGTCAACGACGACAAGCTCGCCGATTATCTACGCAGCCATGAATTCAAGACCATCATGGGCGACATCAAGTTCGGCCCCGGTGGCGAATGGACCAAATCCGGCATGCTGCAGGTCCAGTATCACGGCATCACCGATGCGGCGAACCTCGAAACCTGGCGCGGCATGAGCTATCAGAACGTGCTCACGCCGGACGATCAAAAAACCGGCAGCGTCATTTATCCCTACGATAAGGCGCAATAGCGCGCCTTCTCGCGCTCATTTCATCTCCGTTGCCGCGTATCCCTACGCCAAGGCGAAGTAGCGTTCGGCCGGAGCGGACTAAGCCTTCCGCTCCAGCGCCGCGCGATCCCACTTCGCGAGATCGGCGGCGGCCGCATAGGTCTCCTGCAGGAATGCGAGCAGCAGCGCATCGGGATCGCGCGCCTCGCGCACGCAGTCATACGGCAAAATGAACTGCCCGACATTCTTGTCGTAGAAGCCGTCTGCCATCGACAGCCGCGTGTCGCCATAACCTTGCGGCTCCGGATAGGCGTAGACATAAAACGCGGCGCGGCCATAGCCGCCGTTGCCGGGCCAGAAGCCGCAGCTCGAGACCTCGTGCGAATAGGCTTCCGCCATCACCCAACTGGCGACGTTGGGGGTGACGCTGGTCGGCGGCGGCGCGGTGCGGCCGGAGAAGCGCGTGGCCGCGAGATCGAAGCTGCCCCAGAAGAAATGCACCGGGCTGACTTTGCCGAGGTAGCGGGCGCGGAAGTCGGTCATGACCCGCGCGGCTTGCACGAGGGCCTGGCGAAAGCGCGAGACATACTCGGCATCGTATTGCGCGTGGGTGTGATCCTGTTCGAATGGCACGGCGTTCTCGATCTCGCTCGGCATCGTCCAGATGTGGACGTCGATGCCGAGGCGGCGCAGCCGCTCCATGAATGCGGCGTAGAAATCGGCGACCGACATCGGCACCAGCGCCAGGCTTTCGAGCCGTCCATTGCTGGTGACGATGTGAAGGTGATGCCCGGTCAGATCGAACACGATATCGAACGTGCCGTCGGCATACGGGTTTGCCGGCGCGACCAGGCCGCGCGAGTTCACAAAGAACGTGACGTTCCACCAATGATTGATCAGCGGTGTCTGCTTGAGCCGCACCTTGCCGGCGATCTGCGTCCAGCGAAGCAGCGTATCGCAGGTGTCGCTCCAAGCTGCGAGCGGCAGATCCGGCCAAAGGGCGTGTCCGGCCATGGGATTGTCCTTAAACCGCGCGGCGGCGCGCGCTCCGTCGTCTTAGCGCGATTGAGCGCTGGGGCAAATCCTCGCGCAGGTAGTTCGAGGCCGTGGCGGTTACGATCCAGCGGCGACGCGTCCGCGCCAGACTCCGGTCTGTTCCGGTTTGCCGCCGGTCAGCCGATAGAGCGTCGAGCGCACAAACGGCAGCGGATCATCGAACGACAAGGTCGACTTGGCTTCGCAGCCGAGCGTCCATGACGCCCACGTCGTCAGCGGCATCCCGGCCGCGCGCGCGGCCGGAAGATCTTTCCATGGCCGGCACCATCGCACGCCGGCTTTCAGGCGCGCTGCGGCCGGCCGCGGCGATCCGGTGAGATCGGCATAGACCAAAGCCGGAATATTGACGCCGGCGAGCGCGGCCGGGTGATGCCAGAGATTGAAACGCGGATTGACTTCCAGGAGCCGGAGATTGCCTTGCGGATCGCGCTTGAAATCGAGCTTGGCGACGCCGGTCAGTTGCAGCCGCTCGACAATGTCGCGGCCTATGCGCCGCACGTCGGCGGCATCGGTGATTTCGAGCGCGGTGGTGTGGCCGTAGCTCAACGGGTAGGTTCGGATTTTTTTACCGGTGAACTCGCCGGCGAAGCGGCGCTCGGCATCGACATAGCAATGATAGCTCTCGATTTTAGCTTCGCTACCGGGGATGAATTCCTGCGCAAGGAGCGTCAGGCCGGTGGCGCGCAATTGCGGCCACACCGCCTGCAAAGCCTCGATGTTTTCGGCGCACAGCGCCTTGCGCAATCCGAAAGTGTCGTTCCAGCGATCGAGCCGCGTCATCGGCTTGTTGATGAGCGGAAAGCGAAGGCCGAGTTGGCCCGGCTCCAGTGTCGCCGGGTCGAAGCAGCGGGCCATCGGCACCGGCAGGCTGTGGCGCTCCGCCAACGCCTGGAACCGCGACTTGTCGAGGAGATTTTCGAGAAGCGTTGCGTCGGCGACGACAAAGCGGAAGGCCTGCGCCAGGCGCTCGCGGTACCGCGAGACGAGCAGGACTTGGCCGTCCTCTTGGTAGAACAGCACTGGAGGCTCGGGCTGCGCACTGCCGAAGCGCACCAGCGAGTTGACGAGACGGTCGGTATCCACTTCGTAATCGTCCCAGGCGAGCCGCGATTGCGCATATCGCGAATAGAGCGTCGGAACGCCCGGCCGGCTCACCACCGCGCAGGGAATGTTGGCCAGCGCCAGCGGCCGCAACAAATCCATGTCGCCCATGACCACGGCCACGGCTTTGGCGGCGGGGGCGCTTGCGACGATCGTTTGGCGTTCATCGGATCGGGGCGGACGCGAGAATATGCCGATCGCCGAGCGCGCACGCGAAGCCAAGGTCCACAAGGCCGGCGTCTGTTTGATCAAACGCTTGACCCGCCGCCGCGCGCTCGAAAACCAGCGCGCCGGCAGGCCGCGCCAGGTCTTGGTCGCGCTATAGTCATACAGCTTGAGGACCGAGTCAGACCATTCGAGCTTGTAAGGCTCATCGCCGATGGTGAAATCGAAGCGCCGCAAGCCCAACGCGATGGCGTGCGCCATCAGCTCGCGCAGGTGCAGCGCGCCGGGTCCGTAATGGGCCACTTCGCTGTCCACATAGCTCGCCAGCACGTGGTAATAGCAACCATCGAACACAATGCCGAGATTTGCCGCCGCGCAGGTATCGCCAATATCCACCCGGCTGATGTGGACCAGATGCCGCAGCTTCGGATTTGACGCCAGCTCGAGATAGAATTCGCGGTGTCCCGGCGGGGCAAAGATGTCGGCGATCCCTTTGCGCGCCAGGGACCGGCTTTTTTGCTCCATCAATATGTCCAGCGTGGATCGCGCGCTCGCCGCATCCGCGGCGGTGGCAAAGCGGATATCGCCAAAGTCCGACATGTGCCGGCGCTTGGCGCGGTCGCGGCGACGCGTCGCCGAGGAACGCTTGGCGCGGTAGAATTCCTCCCAGTCGCCGCCGAGCGCCGTCAGATGCGCGCTGCTGCGGTTGGGCGTGACCGCAAGATGGATGAAGGGATTGACCTGCGGGCCAATCTTGGCCGGCATTTTCTCGAACTCGATCCAGTCGAACCGCAACAACGGTTCGCAGCCCATCTGCAGCTGCAAATCGTGCCAGGCGGCGAGGAACGCCTCCGGCGTGACGCGCTCGGAAAAATCGCGGGCCAGCAGCGGGGCGTTGTAGTCGCACAAATCCTGGCCGAGCCAGCACAGCCGGCGCGCCAAATGCGCAGGCACGACACAGAGCGGCAGGATGCAGGCGATGTCGCCGCTGCCGAGCCGACCGACGACGATGACTGGGCGGACGCCGTGCCGCACGCCGATATGGCGTTGCCAGGTGGCCAGCCAGTCGAATGTCTGGAACGCGGTGCAGTCGGCGACGCGCTCGAAGCGGCGCCATTCGCTTTCGACCGCGGTCAGGTCGCTGTAGATGCGCAGATCAAGGCGCGGCACCTCGCGCAGCCGGTCGCCGCGGCGCGCGACCGACGCTGGACGGTCGTCGACAGACGCGGTTTCGTTTCGAAACGCCGTCAGTGTCGTGGCGCTAGTCACTGCATTCACTGAATGAATGTTCCGCTATCCCTTGCCGATAAGCGAGAATAGCTAAGGTTGCCTCGCCAGCGCGCGGCAGCATGGTGTTAAGGTAAAGCGCGGATAAATTGGCGCCGGCCGAAAGGTTAAGGATCGCGCGGTCAGTCCGTCGGAAAGCCGATTGTCGTGCGGCCTTATCGGCAGTCAGTGCGAGGCCGACCGGCGACCTCGCCGAAGGGCTTTTTTGGTTCGTGAGGTCCTCGTCACCCGCGCTGAGTGGCGAGGACCTTAGAGGGCGCCAAAGCTTCCTCTTGATGCGCAATCAGGCCGCTTTCGTTGCGGCCGTCGCTAGCGCGGAGTATTCCGGCTTGTAGACGTGGCGACGAATGAACGAAACCATGTCGGTCGGGCGCTCAACGCGGGCAAGACCCGAATCGAACACTAGCTTTGCCACCCGTGCCGCCGTTTGGATCTCGGTCTCCAAAATGTTCGCCTGGAGCGGATAAAGGAGCCCTTGTTTCAGCAAAGCGGGCGCCACCTGATCTGCCACAGCTTGCCCAGCCTCGATGAACATCTCATCGGTGACGCGTTTCGCCTGGGTTGCGAAGATTGCCATGCCAACCGCCGGGAAGATGTAGAAGTTGTTGGCCTGACCAGGCAAAAATGTCTGACCATTATAGTGGACCGGTGCGAACTGGACGCCGGCGGCGTAGATCGCCTTGCCTTTTGACCAGGTGTACGCCTGCTCGGCCGTGCACTCTGCGTGCTCCGTCGGGTTCGAGAGCGCAAGGATCACAGGCCGCTCATTGATCCGCGACATGCTCTCGACAACCTTCTGAGTGAACGCGCCGCCAATGGTGCTTACGCCGATTATGGTGGTGGGCTTGATGCTTTCCACGGCAGCCACGAAGTTTTTGGTGGGTGCGTGGCGGTGCGCGTACGGCTTCTGAAAGTCGACAAGGTCCTTACGGGTGGACTCCAGCAATCCATTGACGTCGAACATGTAGACGCGCGACTGGGCGTCTTTCAGCGTCATGCCTTGCGCAACGAGCGCAGAGCACAGCAGGTCAGCAAGGCCAATTCCAGCCGAGCCAGCGCCAAGGAACAGGTATTTTTCGTCCTTAAGCTTCGTGCCCTTGAGCTTGGTCGCGTTGATCATGCCGGCAAGCGTGATGCCGGCAGTGCCCTGCACATCGTCGTTATAGACGCAGTACTTGTCGCGGTAGCGCTGCAGCAGGTGCACAGCGTCTGTCCCTGTCCAATCCTCGAAATGAATGCAGCATTTCGGAAACACCTCTTGCACAGCCTCAACGAACTCGTCGACGAAGGAAAAGAGCTCGTCGGTTGATGGGCGGGGCTTGCGCATGCCCAAGTAAAGCGGATCGTGCAGGTACTGCTCGTTGTTGGTACCGGCATCGAGATACATGGGCAGCAAGTATTGCGGTGGCACGCCCGCGCAAGCGGTGTACAGCTGCAGCTTGCCGATGGGGATTCCGGCGCCGTTGGCCCCAAGGTCCCCGAGACCGAGAATGCGGCCGCCGTCGGTGACGCAAATAAATCGAACGTCCTTCTGCGGCCAGTTCTTCAGGATATCCTTGACCTTGCCGAGGCGGGTCATCGAGAGGTACATGCCGCGCGCCTGGCGGTAAATGTGACCGAACTTGAGGCAAGCTTCGCCGATCGTCGGGTCGTAAACGATCGGCAGAAAGCGGGCCGGATCGGACATCACCGTGCGATAGAAGAGCACCTCGTTGTGGTCGAGTAGATTGACCAGATAGATATACCGATCGAGGTCGGTGCTCTTGTGGCCGAGTTGCATCATCGCCCGACTTAATTGCAGGTCCTGGGTCTCGGTCACGTCGGGTACCAGCCCGACAATTCCGAGTGCCTTCTTTTCCGCCTCGGTGAAGGCGGTTGACTTGTTGAGCGAAGGGTCCTGAAGCAATTCTATTCCGTGCTTGTTGGTCGGCATGTCATTTCTCCTGTTGCCCCCGCCCGATAGGACCTAAACGTTCCCAACGTCGCGTCCGCGTTTGAGACCCAGGTGGGTCCGCCGCTGATTTGGCCCGACTTCAGTTTGTGCCGACATTTGCATCGTGATCTCAGGTGGCGAGAGCACACCCGCTCCCGCCATCTGTCGCATCGTTCCAGGATGTTATGGCGTGTCGCCGTACATGGCCTTCAGCCGGCCGTGCGCGTAGGCAAGAGCCGGCGGCATGTCCATTTTGCCGCCGATGATCTCGATATAGGCACCGGTTTTGCTGGCACGCGCGGCCTTCATCGCCTCGTCGAGTTCGCCGAGGGTGGTCACCCGCGCCGTGTACCAATCCGAGCACCCGAGCGCCTTCGGCAGTTCGGCGTAGTTCCAAGGCGCAAGATCGTTGTAAGTCCAGTTCGGGTTTTCTTCCAGCGACCGCTCGATCAGATAGCCGCTATTGTTGAGGACGAAGACAATGACCTTGGCGCCGAACCGTCCCATCGCGCCGATGTCGTTCGCCGTCAGTTGATGGGAGCCTTCGCCGGTGATCAGCACGATGCGTCTGTCGGCATCGGCAAGTGCGACGCCGAACGCAGCAGGTGTCGCCCAACCGATCGATCCCCACAGAACCTGCGCCTCGACGCGCACGCCGTCGGGGAGGATCATGGGCGTGATGCCCGAACTTGTGCTGCCGGTTTCGAGGACGATGGTGTCTCCCGCACGCAGGAACGCCGCATAGCGCGGGTAAAGCGCATCCATGGTGATCTTGTCGGATGCCTTGCCATTCACCGGCGCCAGAGCCTGCGGTGCTTTCCGGTAGGGCGCCGATGCTGGCTTGAGCTTGGCCAGTTCCGCCAGCACGTCCGCAAGCCGTACACCGCCAATGACATCGTCTCCGATCCTGACGTCGTTGAGCCCGACGGTAATGAAGCGGGACGGATCAAGCTTGGCCGAATAGGCCGCGGTGGTGATGTCGTTCAAATTGACGCCGCCCAGATCAAGCACGAGATCAGCGCCTTCGACGATTTGCCGCGTTTTCGGATCTGACGCCGCGCCCGCGTACATGCCGGCAAACTGTGGGTGGCTCTCGCCGATGACGCACTTTTCCATGAGCGTTGTGGCGAACGGACAGCCCAGCGCTTCGATCGCCTTCTGCGCCTGCTTCTGCAAGCCGAGCCGCGAAATTGTGAAGGCCGGAAATGCGACGACGGACTTCGCCTTGCTGATACGCTCGGCGATGACCGCCATCGCTTTCTGCAACGCGGCCTCGTTTGATCGAAGCTCGATCGGCTTGACGTCAGCCGGCACGACCGGCGCCTGAGCGTAGTCCGACGGCACGGCGATATAGGCCGGCCGATGGTCGCGGCGCGCCTCGGCGATGACGCGCTCCATTTCGACAACGCAATTCTCCGGGTTGATGACCGCATGACAGCACGCGGCGGCCCCGGACAAGTGGACGAAATTGCCGAACACGCCGTCGCCGAGGGTGTGATGGGTGATCTTGTGCACGCGCTGATGCTGATAGGAGGGCATGCCGACGACGTGAAACACCAGCGATCGTTCCGCCTTGGCGCCCATCACACCGTTCATGGCCGACAGCTCGCCGACACCATAGGTCGTCGCCAGCATCGCCGCGCCCCGAACGCGTGCATAGCCGTCCGCCGCGTAAGACGCATTTAGCTCGTTGGCGCAGCCGATCCACTTCACCTTCGTGCTGCTGTCGACTGCATCGCAGATCGGAAACAGATAGTCGCCGGCCACGCCGAAGCAGTGATTGATGCCCTCCGCGGCGAGGCGCTCGACGATATAATCGGCGACGCTGATCGCCTTCACTTTTCCTGATGTCTTGGTTTGCTGCATTTGGGTCATAACGGTCTCCTTTTCAGCTTGTGGATTGGATGAGCCCCTGCACCTATCCCTTGCGTCCGCATTCGAACAGGAACCAGACGCGCCGTTCGGCTTCGTCAATCCAGTTCTCGAGCAGGCCCATGCTCGCCACATCGTCGAAGCCGCCACAGACGAAATGTGCGTCGCGCATGAAGGCGGCCAGCCGCTCGTTGTCGCTGCGCAGCTCGGCGAGCATCAGGCCCGGTGCGACGAAATCAGCGTCGTTGCCGGCGAGCCGCGCCAGACGGGCGACGTGCTGGACCGATCTGAGCGTGCTGCCGCCGACTTTGCGGACGCGCTCGGCAATGGCGTCGGTGGCGGCGAAGATCTGTTCCGCCTGCTCGTCCAAAAGCAAATGATAGTCGCGAAAGTGCGGACCGGTCATGTGCCAGTGAAAGTTCTTGGTCTTGAAATAGAGTGTGAACATGTCGGCCAGGAGTATGTTGAGAGTTACGGCGATCTTTGCCGCGCCCTCGCCGTTATCGGCGTTCAAAAAAGATCTGCCATTTCCGTCGTCGCTGAGCGCGCTGAAAGTTCCATTGGCCATGTTTTTTCCGCACCCGGTGGTTCCAGTCCGGCACTTTGTTGGACGCGGCCGACTGCGATCCTTGCTTCTAGAGGTTAGAATATGAGTGAACGGACGGCGCAATCTTTTACAAAACCATCATCTGTTTGACGTTCCCGCCGCGAAGCATGAAACGCGGCGCGGCGCGACGGGGCGTGCAAAGCGCCGAAATCAATAAGCGCGGCCGTTATGCACACATTGGCCCGAAAGCTCGCCGCGCTCCGCGGTGGGCCAACCTGTTGGCCGCATCCCGCGCAAGCGTCAGTCATCCGCGCGGTCGGCAACGCTGGCCCGCCGTAGAATGGGAACGATGACACGCCCTAGGGGTTAGGTTGGTCTGTCAACCCTAATCTTAGGTCGGGTTGGACCCCGAACTGCCCAGCATTTGAACGATTTGGCCGCTTCTTGTCGAAAAAGGCTTCAATCGACCAATTGTGATCTAACCCATACTTGTGGCGCATAGTTGCTGCGTGTGCAGCGCGATAAATTACATTCTGGACATGGCCAAAGTATCGAGCCCGATGAATACCCCTACGTGGGAGATCGATCATGTCGACGAGCGACGGATACGGACAGCGGCTTGGCGAGCGGCTGCGAGTCGAAAGTGCACCGGCGATCGTTACCAGGGCACTGCGCAAAGCCGAGATAGCCGTCACTGAAATTCGCTGCGATGACCCGTTGCCGGGAATGAGCACCTCAATTCAGCGGGAAGATGCTTTTCTGGTCGAGCTGGAACTGCGGGATTTTCCCCATCGCGAATATTGGGAAGATGGCCGGCAAGCCCCGCTGTCCGATTTGCGGGCAGGCCAAACGTGTATCCATGACTTGAAACGCGATCCCGTCGCTCTCCTCGACAAGCCCTATCACGCATTATTTTTCTACATTCCACGTGCAACGTTGAACGCGATCGCCGATGATGCCAGCGCTCCGCGAATTGGCGACCTGGACTGTGGGCCAGCCGCCGGCATCAATGACGCCACGATCGCCGCCCTCGGTGGCGCGATACTGCCGGCGTTGAGCGATCCCCAGCAAGCCAACCGGCTGTTTGTCGACCACATCTCGCTGGCGCTCGGGGTTCATGTCGCTCAAACCTATGGCGGCATGCGGCCGGTGCCGCGACCGCTCCGGGGCGGGCTCGCGCCCTGGCAGGTCCGCCGCGCCGAGGAAGTTCTGAGCGCCAACCTCGACGGCGGTGTGCCGCTCAAAGACGTGGCGCGGGAGTGCCGCTTGTCGGTGAGCCATTTCTCGCGTGCGTTCCGCCGCACCATGGGCGTGGCGCCACACCACTGGCTACTGACGCGCCGCATCGAGGTGGCCAAGGAGAAACTGCGCGATCGCCGCTTGTCCCTCTCGGATGTGGCGTTGGTCTGCGGTTTCGCCGATCAAAGCCACCTGACCCGCGTGTTCACCGGCATGGTCGGCGTCAGTCCGGGCGCCTGGCGCCGGGCGCTGGATGAATAGCGGCAGGACAAAAACTTGCGATCTGCGGGCTGCCTGTCAAACGCGTTTTCTTCATCCAATTTGTAGACTATCCTCGTCAATATTCAGTATTCGATGACGCCGGGATGCCACGGCCTTTTGGAACCCATTTGATTGACGGACAAGACAATGGACCTCAGTCCACATGACGCCGCCTATCCCGTCACAAAAATTGCGTTGGTCCTGGAAACCCTGGCTGCAGAAGGTATCCCGAAAGAAGATGCGCTGAAGCGCCTACACCTCTCCAAAGCTTCGATCGCCTCGTCGGCGACGCGCGTGTCGCTCAATCAGGTCATCGATTGCTACGGGTACGCCGCAGAGTGCTCACGGGATCCGCATTTTGCCTACCGCACCGGCCTGCGCTTTCACGTCTCGGCTTACGGCATGTACGGCTTCGCAATCTTGAGCACCGTCAACTATCGCGAGACGATGCAATTCGCCGTCAAATATCACCAACTGGCAACTCCGTTGACGACCATGGAGTTTACCGAAAACGACGGTTGCGGAGTATGGCGGCTGGAGCCGCTGGCGCATCCGCGTATCGATGCCCGTTTGTTCAAATTCATTATTGAAATGCAATTCGGCATCATTCTGTCGCTGCATCGTGACATCATGGGCTCGTCTTTTTCCGCCAAAGAATTTCAGGTTACTTTCCCTCCGACTCACAACGCATCGGAGTATGCGGACCTGTTCGGAGCGCCGGTTCTGTTCGGTCAATCAGTGAACAGGCTGCTGTTCGATTCACGCTGGCTCGACGGTGCACCGCGGCTTGGCAACGAAATAACGAACTCGACCGTGATGAGGCTGTGCGACGCGCAGATAGAGGAATTTCAACTTCGCCAGGGACTCGTGGGCGAGGTTCGGCAGCTCCTCATGAAGAATCTCATGCGGCCGAAGCGATTCGAGGACGTCGCGCAGAGTCTGAACATGAGCGCGCGCACACTTCGACGAAAGCTGCGTGACGAAAACAGCTCGTTTCGTCAGGTAGTGGACGAATTGCGTCGCGATATGGCTGTTCGATATTTGCGCGACACCGATTTAACCGTGGAAGAAATTGCCGACACTCTTGGCTTCAGTGATGCCGCCAATTTCCGGCAGGCATTTCGGCGGTGGACCAAGACAACGCCACGCAAGTTTAAGGATACGTCGGCCGGATAGATCTCCCGGCTGGCTGATCCGCGGCGCAGCCAAAGGCATCGAGCGATCTGTCCGCGCCGGGCGGCGATCGATTGGCCGTAAATCACCGGCATTTTGGCCGAACGTAACCCTTTCACCAATGGCGGATTGGCTTATCTCAACTGCCGTCTGGCGCGCCGACAATTGGCCGGGAGGATTTCGCTTGGCCGGCTGTCCCACTGCAGCGCTTGAGTACACGTCGGCTTGGAGATCGATCATGGCGACGAGCGATGGTTACGGGCAACGGCTTGGCGAGCGGTTAGGAGTCGAAAACGCGCCAGCGATCGTTACCAGGGCACTGCGCAAAGCCGAGATAGCCGTCACTGAAATTCGCTGCGATGACCCGTTGCCAGGAATGACCAGCTCGGTCCACCGGGAAGATGCCTTTTTGGTCGGGTCGGTGCTCTGCGATTTTCCCCATCGTGAATATTGGGAGGACGGTCGGCAAACGCCGGTATGCGATTTGCGCGCAGGCGACACCTGTATCCACGACTTGACGCGCAATCCAGTCGTTCTCCTCGACAAGCCGTATCACGCACTGTTTTTTTATCTCCGCGCGCCGCGCTGAACGCCATCGCCGACGATGCCGGCGCCCCGCGAATTGGCGACTTGGAGTGTAGGCAGGCGACGGGCATCAACGATGCGACGATCGCCCGCCTCGGTAGTACGATACTTCCGGCGTTGAGCGATTTCCAGCAAGCCAACCAGTTGTTTGTCGATCACATCTCCCTGGCGGTCGGGGTCCATGTCGCCCAAACCTATGGCGGCATGCGGCCGGTGTCGCGCCCGGCGCGGGCGGGCTCGCACCGTGGCAGGAGCGCCGCGCCAAGGAAATTCTCAGCGCCAACCTCGATGGTGGTGTGCCGCTCAAAGACGTGGCGCGGGAATGTCGCTTGTCGGTGAGCCATTTCTCGCGTGCGTTCCGCCGCACCGTCGGCGCGGCGCCGCATAACTGGTTGGTGACACGTCGCGTCGAAGTCGCCAAGGAGAAGTTGCGCTGCGGCCGATTGTCGCTGTCGGATGTGGCCTTGGCCTGCGGTTCGCCGATCAAAGCCACCTGACCCGGGTCTTCACCGGCATGGTCGGCGTCAGTCCGGCGCCGGCGTCGCGCCCTCGACGGACATCAAGCACAAGAAGCGCAACGCAGCCGATCAAACGCAGCCGAGTCGCACATCTTTTGTCGAATTGTCCCAGCGCACTTAACGCGCGCCCGACTTTCGGGCCGTATGCTCATTCCATTCGTGTCACGAACGTAAAATT
>CAWDZD010000006.1:0-90442 GCA_963806465.1 uncultured Alphaproteobacteria bacterium
TGCCCGGTCGCAGCCTTTCAGAAAATGATCAGCGGCAAATACAAACTGCGCCTGCTATGGGATTTGCAGGACGGGCCGCGGCGCTATGGCGAGCTCAGGAGCGGGCTCCTGCGCGGCGCCGACGGAACGGCGGAAATCGCGCCTCGCGTTCTCAGCCGCGAACTCAAGGCGCTCGCCGCCAGCGGGCTTATTGCGCGCAAAGACCATGGCGTAGTGCCGCCCAAAGTGGAGTATCGGTTGACGCCGATGGGCAAAAGCTTCATCCCGGTCATCGCGGAAATCCGTAAATGGGGCGTGCATTATCTCGGCGGCGAACAACTCAGCATGGCGGGCTAGCTGCGCCGCCTTTCGCTTGAGTGAACGTCGAAGCTCAGTGGCGGCCGAACAGCTTATCCAGCAGCCAAGTGTCGAGGCCTTGTCCGGATTGCGGGGCGCGGGGAGTGGACGGGCCTGCCGGCGCACTATTTCCGTAATTGCTGGGTGGCGCGGCCGTCCATCCGTTGTAGCTCATCAGGCCGGTCAGCGCCGACGGCACCACTCCCTGATGAGCGACTTTCATGAACCGGCTCCAGATCTCGACCGGCAGGCCGCCGCCGGTCGCCTTGTGGGTCGGCGAATTATCGTCATTGCCGAGCCAGACCCCGGTGACGAGACGCGGCGTGTAGCCGATAAACCAGGCGTCACGGTAATCCTGGCTGGTTCCGGTCTTACCCGCCGCCAGCCATCCCGGCAGTTCGGCGTGGCGCGCGGTGCCGCTCACCAGAGTCTCATGCATCATGGCGTTCATCATCGCGACGTAGCGCGCGTCGACGACGCGGCCGAGCGCTTGCGCTGGCCGCGCGTAAAGCGTCTTGCCGTCGGCGGAGCGCACCCGTTCGACGACATGCGGCGAGACCGCGAAGCCGCCATTGGCGAACGTCGCGTAGGCCGAGACCAGCTCGAGCGGTGACACTTCCGATGTGCCGAGCGCGATCGAGGCGTTGGGCTCGAGCAGCGAACTGATGCCGAGCCGATATGCGGTACGGATCACGGCCGCGGGGGTGAATTCCAGCGTCAAGCGCACGGATACGGTGTTGAGTGAATTGGCCAGCGCCTGGGTCAGCGTCACCGCGCCCATATATTCGTGTTCGTAGTTTTCCGGTTTCCAGCCTTTCACCACGATCGGCCCGTCTTCGCGGATGGTGTCGGGCGTGAGCCCATGCTCGAGCGCGGTGAGATAGACGAACGCCTTGAAAGCCGAGCCGGGCTGGCGCTTGGCGGCGATGGCGCGGTTGAACTGGCTTTCGGCGTAGCTTTTGCCGCCGACCAGCGCGCGCACCACGCCGTCCGGCGTCATGGCGACGAGCGCGCCTTCACCGACGCCGAACTTCTCGCCCTTGAGCGTCAGCGTCTCGGACAGCGCCCGCTCGGCCGCGCCCTGCAGCGACGGATCGATCGAGGTCTCGACGACGATATCCTCGTCGAAGCTGCCGATGATGTCGTTGACCGCGTCCATCACCCAGTCGGCCACGTAGTTGCCCGATCCGGTGGTCGCCGCCTTCACCGCGTGTGCCGGATGGGCGAGCGCAACGCGCACCGCGTCGTCGCTCGCGAGTTTTTGTTCCGCCATATCGGCTAGCACGATGCGGGCGCGGCGCTCGGCGCCGTCGGGGTTGTGGCTCGGCGCGAGCCGCGACGGCGATTGCACCAGGCCCGCCAGCATCGCTGCTTCGGCGAGCGTCAGGTGGCGCGCCGATTTGCCGAAATAACGCTGCGCCGCGCCTTCGACGCCGTAGGCGCCGGCACCGAAATAGACGCGGTTGAGATAGAGCTCGAGGATTTGCGCTTTGCTGTATTTGTGTTCGAGCCAGAACGCCAGCACCACTTCCTGCGCCTTACGCGAGATGGTGCGCTCCTGGGTCAGGAACAGATTCTTGGCGAGCTGCTGGGTGATGGTCGAGCCGCCTTGCGAGGCGCCACGGCGCAGCACGTCAGCAATCAGCGCGCGGGTGATTCCCAATGGGTCGACGCCGTGATGCGCGTAGAAGCGGCGATCCTCGATAGCGATGAAGGCCTTGGGCACGTAGTCGGGTAACTCGTGCAACGGCACCGCGGCACCGCCCATGTCGCCGCGCGTGGCGAGCGTGGCGCCGTTTGCGCCGGTGATCAGGACCGAGGGCGGGCGCTTGGGAATTTCGAGCGACTGGATCGGCGGCAGGTGGATTCCGATCCAGACCATGATGCCGATCACGCAAATGATCGCCCACAAGGCGAGAACGGCGGACCAATAGATCAGGCGGCCGAAGCGTGGCCGGCCTTTGGTCCGTTTGCTGCGGCGCGGCTTGCCCTTGGTGCGGGCAGGGGGCCCATCGTGCCGCCGGCTGCCGACGCGGGCTTTCGGCGGGCCGCCGATACGGTCCTGCGGGCTTACGCGAAAATCCAAGCCCTCGGCGCTGCCGGCGCGCTTGCGTCCCTGTCGCCACGCCATGTCCCGTCCCCGCGCGCGGTAAGAGCGCGTGGCGGGGACGGTAGAGAGTGCGATTTAAAGGGCGGTTACTGGCGCCGTCCTGCCCGCCCATAGCCGTTCGAACAACGGCGTCGCTTTGCTCGCCTATGTGCCGGGCATCCCGATACCGGGTGGGTGGCATCGCGTATTTGGACCGGGACGGCCGGGACGAGCCCGGCCATGACAAGGAACACTACCCGCCGGCCGCCTTGGCTTCGCCATGTGGCAGAGTGAACAGCGCGAGCAGCGGCCGCCTGATCGCCGCCTGCCGGGTCGGCGTCGTGATTTTGGCGCCGAGCAGGTCGGTGACGTAGAAAACGTCGACCACGCGCTCGCCGAAGGTGGCGACATGGGCGGAGGCGATGTTCAGATTGAGCTTCGACAGCGTGGTCGTCAGTTCGTAAAGCAAGCCGGGCCGGTCGAGGCCGGTGACTTCCACCACCGTGTAACGTTGCGACCATTGGTTGTTGATGGTCACCTCCGGCTCGATGGTGAACGCCTTCAGGCGCCCTTTCGGCGGCGCGCGCTTCGGCAGCACTTCCGGCAGCTTGATCAGGCCGAGCACCGCGCGCTCGATTGTTTCGGTGATGCGGGCGGCGCGGCGCGCTTCGTCGTCGTCGAGCTCGAACTCGCGCGAGATGGCGATGGTGTCAAGCGCGATGCCGTGCGTCGTGGTGTAGATCTGCGCATCGACGATGTTGGCGCCGGCGACCGCGCAGGCGCCGGCGATGATCGATAGCAGCCAGGGATGGTCGGGCGCGTACACGGTGAGTTCGGTGACGCCGCGGGTGGCGTCGAAGCCAATACGGGTGGCCAGCCTTTTGCCGGCCTCTTCGCTGGCGCGCACGAAGTGCGCATGCATGAGCTTGTGCGGCAGATCGACTTTGAGCCAATAGGCCGGATAGTGGCGGGCGATGTAGGCATCGAGCATTCCGGCCGGCCAATCGCGAAATTTGTCGCGGAACTCGGCCTTGGCGGCGGCCACACGCTCGGCGCGGTTGACCTCGGAGAAGCCGCCGGTCAGCACCGGCTCGGTCTCATAATAGAGTGTGCGTATCAGTTGCGCTTTCCAGCCGTTCCAGACGCCCGGCCCGACCGCGCGGATGTCGGCGGTCGTCAGGATGGTCAGAAGCTTCATGCGCTCTAGCGATTGCACCACGGCGGCGAAATTCTCGATGGTCTTGCGGTCGGAGAGATCGCGCGATTGCGCCACCGTCGACATGACGAGGTGCACCTCGACCAGCCAGGCGACTAGCTCGGTCTCGCCGGCATTGAAGCCGAGCCGCGGGCAGAGCCGCCGCGCGACGCGCGCGCCGGCGATCGAGTGATCCTCGATGCGGCCCTTGGCGATGTCGTGCAGGAACAGCGCGACATAGAGCAGCTTGCGATGCTCCGGCTGGATCGTGCGCACCAATTCGCTGGCGAGCGCAATATCGGGATTGCCGCCGTGCTCGATCTCGTTGAGCACGCCGATGCAGCGCAACAGATGCTCGTCCACCGTATAGTGGTGGTACATGTTGAACTGCATCATCGCCACGATGCGGCCGAAGGCGCGGACGAATTCGCCGAGTACGCCGGCCTCGTTCATGCGGCGCAGCACGGTTTCGGCCTCGTTCTTGGAGGTCAGGATTTCCAGGAACAGGCGGTTGGCCTCCGCATCGTCGCGCACGTCGGCGTCGATCAATTTGAGCGAACGGGTGGCGGCGCGCATCGCTTCGGGGTGGATTGCGAGATTGTATTTCTGCGCCAGATAAAACAGCCGGATCAGGTTGACCGGGTCGCGCTTGAAGACGTTGACGCGCGAAAGGTTGATGCGGTTGTTGTCGATGATGAAATCGTCGGTCTCGGTGATGGTGCGCCGGCTGCGCGCCGGGCGCAGCCGGGCGATGACGCGGCTGAGCACCGGCGCCGGTTTCGCCTGGCGCTCCTCGAGACCGGCGCAAAGAATAGCGGTGAGATCGCCGACATGCTTGGCGGTCAGGAAGTAGTGCTTCATGAACCGCTCGACGTCTTGCAGGCCCGGATGCTCGGTATAACCGAGCCGCACCGCGATATCGCGCTGGATGTCGAACGACAGGCGTTCCTCGGCGCGGCCGGCGAGGAAATGCATGTTGCAGCGGACCGACCACAGGAAGTCCGCGCAGCGGCGGAACATGTTGTATTCGTCGCGGTCGAATACCTCGCGATCGATCAACTCCTCGGGCTCGCGCACGCGATAGACGTACTTCGCGATCCAGAACAAAGTGTGCAGGTCGCGCAGTCCGCCCTTGCTATCCTTGACGTTGGGCTCGACCAGATAACGCGATTGCCCGGCGCGGCGATGGCGCTCTTCGCGTTCGGCGAGCTTGGCGGCGACGAAGTCCGCGGCGCTGCCCTGCACCACCTCTTTCTCGAAGCGGGTGGTCAGCTCGCCGTAGAGTGCGGCGTCGCCGAACAGATGCCGCGATTCCAAAAGCGCGGTGCGGATGGTCATGTCAGCCTTGGCCTGACGGATGCATTCGCTGACCGAGCGCGTGGCATGGCCGACTTTCTGCCCCATGTCCCAGAGGCAATAGAGCAACGCCTCGGCGACCGTCTCCCCCCAGGCGGTCTGCTTGTAAGGGAGCACGAACAACAGATCGATGTCGGAGCCCGGCGCCAACAGCCCGCGGCCGTAGCCGCCGGTGGCGATCACTGCCATGCGCTCGGCCTGGGAATGGACCTGCGGCGGATAAAGCGTCTCGATGGCGAACTCGAACAGGATGCGGATGATTTCGTCCTGCGTCTGGCACAGCCGCTCGGCGCAGCGCCGCCCATGGCGGTCCTTGAGCAACAATTCCTCGGCGCGGGTCCGCGCTTGCGTCAGCGCCGTCTTGAGGCGGCGCGCGACGGCGGCGCGCAGTTCACGCTCGCGGCCGGCATGAGTCTCGGCAAGGCCTTTGAGGTCGGCGACGATCGCCGCGCTGTCGAGCAGTTCGGCGGGGACGCGCGGCGCGCGTAGGGTATCCAGCATCGTGCACCGTCATAACTGAGCCGCGGCGCGCTGTCATCGGTCCCCGAAACGGGCTGTGCAGACGCGCCGTTTGGCCGGCGCATGGCAGGATTGTGGTTGTCGGCAACAGGCAGGGCGGCTTTGGTGTGCTAGCATGGTCTCAACCGAAAAAACCGTAACGCAAAAGGGAGGACGAGGTCCGATGAAGAGCTATGACGTTTGCGAGTGCGGCGCGCCGTTGCGGCTGATGGAACGGCCGACGCCGAAGCCCACCGGCACCGAGGTCTTGCTGAAAATCATTGCCGCCGGCGTCTGTCACAGCGACCTCCATATTTGGGAAGGCCAGTACGACTTGGGCGGTGGCAAAGTGCTCAAGCTCGCCGATCGCGGCGTGAAGCTGCCGCTAACCATGGGGCATGAAAATGTCGGCGAAGTGGTTGCCGTCGGTCCAGACGCCAAGGGCGTGAAGATCGGCGACCGCCGGCTGGTGCATCCCTGGCTCGGCTGCGGCGAATGCGCGAAATGCCTCCGGGGCGACGAACAAATGTGCCGCACGCCGTTCAGCATCGGCGTGTTCCGTTCCGGCGGCTATGCCGACCATTTGCTGGTGCCGCATCCGCGTTATCTGTTCGACATCGGCAATATAGCCCCGGAACGAGCGGCGCCGCTCGCTTGCTCGGGCATCACCACCTACGGCGCATTGAAGAAGGTCGGACCGGTATTGCAGGAAGAGCCGGTGGTGATCATCGGTGCCGGCGGTCTCGGCCTGATGTGTCTCGCGCTGCACAAGGCCATGGGCGGCAAGGGCGCCATCGTTGTCGACATCGATCCGGTCAAGCGCGCCGCGGCCAAGAAGGCCGGTGCGATGCTGACCATCGACAGCAATGCGCCGGATGCCGCCAAGCAGATCACCGAGGCGACCAATGGCGGCGCCGAGGCGGTGATTGATCTGGTCGGCGCGTCGCGCACCGTGCAGCTTGGTCTCGACAGCCTGCGCAAGGGCGGCAAGCTCATCATTGTCGGCCTGTTCGGCGGCGACATCACGGTGCCGACGCCATCGTTTCCGTTGCGCGCCATCAGTATGCAGGGATCGTATGTCGGCAGCCTCACCGAAATGGCCGAGCTCCTTGATCTCGTGCGCCGCAAAGGCGCGCCCGATCTGCCGGTCGGCAAGCGGCCGCTCGCCGCGGTCAACGACGCGCTGGAAGAGCTCAAATCCGGCAAGGTCGTCGGCCGCCTGGTGCTGATGCCGGCGGAATGATCAAACAAGCACCTCGGCCCGAAAAACTAACCGGGAAGGAATGAGCATGGACGCTTCCGGACTGCGCGCGCTGCAAGCTCCGATCAAGGAACGCTACAAGACGGATCCGAAAGCCGCGGTCATTACCTTGAAGGCGCACGGAACGCTGGACGACAGCAATATTGCCTGCAAGGTCGAGACCGGCCGCGCGCTTGCGGTCGCCGGTCTGCATCCGGCGACCGGGGGCTCCGGGCTCGAACTGTGCTCGGGCGACATGCTGCTGGAGGCTCTGGTCGCCTGCGCCGGCGTGACGCTCAAAGCCGTCGCAACCGCGATCGACGTGCCCCTGAAATCCGCCGCGGTTTCGGCCGAAGGCGATCTCGACTTCCGCGGCACGCTCGGTGTCGCCAAGGACGCGCCGGTCGGTTTTGCGCAGATCCGGCTGCGCTTCGATGTCGACACCGACGCGCCGCAAGAAAAGCTCGATCAACTGCTCAAGCTGACCGAGCGGTATTGCGTCGTCTATCAGACGATCAGGAGCGGCCCGCCGGTCGACGTCAGTCTCAGCCGTCACTGAACGCTTTCGTGTCGCCCGATCTGCTGTTCTGGTTCGGTTTCGTGCTGAAGATGGTGCTGACGGCGGCCGTCGTCGTCATCACGTCGGTCGCGGTCGAGCGCTCGGGTCCGTTCGTCGGCGCGCTGATCGGGGCGCTGCCGACCGCCGCGGGCGCTGCCTACACTATCCTGGCCCTCGAACATCCGCCGGACTTTATCGCTGCGAGCGCCGTCGGCAGCGTCGCCATCAACGCGGCGGTTGCGATCTTCGCCGCGACCTATGCGACGCTGGCACAACGTCACGGCCTGATTGTGAGCCTCGGCGGCGCCGGTGTGCTGTGGCTCGCGATTGCAGCGGCGCTCCGCATGGTCGACTGGACGCCGGTCGGCGCGCTGGCGATAAACATTGTGGTGTGTGGCGCCACCATTCCGTGGACCTGGCGCTATCGCGGCAGCGGCGGGCCAGTGAAATTCGTGCGCACACGCTACGACATTCCGCTGCGCGCGCTCACGGCTGCGTTTGTCGTCGCTATCGTCACCGCCGCCAGCTCCAGCATCGGCTCGTTCGCCTCGGGCATGTTCGCCCTGTTCCCGATCATTCTCGGCAGCTCGATCGTGATCATGCATCCGCGGATCGGCGGCAAGGCGACGGCGCGCATGCTGGCGCACGCGCAGCTAGCGCTGATCGGGCTTCCGTTGGGTTTCCTGGTCGTACACTATCTCGTTGCGTCGATCGGCGTTTGGCCGGCGCTCGGCGTGGGCCTCTTGGTTTCGCTGGCCTGGAGCGGCTCGCTCCTCGTCATCCGTATGCGACAGCAAAAGCGCAGCGAAGCTATTTCGGCTTCGCAAGCTGCGCTTTGAGCGCGTAGAGCGCTTCGAGCGCGTCGCGCGGCGACATTTCGTCGGGATGGAGCGCGGCCAGGGCCTCGATCAAGGCGTTGCGAGCGCTATCGGCGGGCGCTGGCGGCGGGGCCGGCCGTGCCGCCGCGAATAACGGCAAATCGTCGATCAGCTTGCGCGCCGGCGAGATGCGGTCTTCGGCTTCAAGCTGCGCCAGGACAAGTTTGGCGCGCTCGATCACGCTCGACGGCAGGCCAGCGAGCTTTGCCACCTGGATGCCGTAAGAGCGATCCGCGGCGCCGGGAACCACTTCGTGCAGGAACACGACTTCGCCCTGCCACTCCTTCACCCGCATGGTGGCGTTGTGCAGCCGCGGCAGCTTGGCGGCGAGCGCCGTCATTTCGTGGAAGTGGGTGGCGAACAGCGCGCGGCAGCGATTGTTCTCGTGCAAATGCTCGATCGTGGCCCAGGCGATCGACAGACCATCGAAGGTCGAGGTGCCGCGACCGATCTCATCCAGGATCACCAGCGCACGCTCGCCGGCCTGATTGAGTATCGCCGCCGTCTCGACCATCTCGACCATGAAGGTCGAGCGGCCACGGGCGAGATCGTCGGCGGCGCCGACGCGCGAGAACAAGCGATCGACGACGCCGATGCGCGCAGCGCGCGCAGGCACGAAGCTGCCCATTTGCGCCAAAACCGCGATCAGTGCGTTCTGCCGCAGGAACGTCGATTTGCCCGCCATGTTCGGGCCGGTCATCAGCCAAATCCGGCCGGCCCCCTGTTTTCCCTCCTCCGCGAGTGGGGGTGGATGGGGTGGGGGCGGACACGATAGATCGCAATCGTTGGCGACGAACGGTCCGCCGTCGCTCGCGAGCGCCTGTTCGACCACCGGATGGCGCCCGGCCGCGATCGCGAACGCCAGGCTGTCGTCGACATCGGGACGCACGTAGTCGCGCTCGACGGCGAGGTTTGCCAGCGCCGACGCGACGTCAGCGATGGCGAGCGCATCGGCCGCTTGCTGGATGGCGACGCTCGCCGCGCCGACCGCCGCCGCGAGCCGGTCGAAAATCTCAAGCTCGAGCGCCAGCGCCCGATCGGCGGCATTGGCGATTTTTGCTTCCAGTTCGCCGAGCTCCGTGGTGGTAAAGCGTACCTGCCCGGCAAGCGTCTGCCGGTGAATGAATGTCGCGCTCAAGGGCGCAGCCAGAAGCTTTTCGCCGTGCTGGGCGGTGACATCGACGAAATAGCCCAGCACATTGTTGTGCCGGATTTTCAGCGAGCGGATGCCGGTTGTGTCGGCGTAGCGCACCTGCAGCGCGGCGATGACGCGTCGTGACTCGTCGCGCAGCGCGCGCGCCTCGTCGAGCGCCGGCTCGTAGCCCGCGCGCACGAAGCCGCCGTCGCGGCGAAACGCCGGTAATTCGTCGGCCAGTGCTCGGCTGAGTTCCGCAGCGAGCGCGCCGTCGGGACGGCGCAGCACCTCGACCGCGCGCGTGAGGTCGCGAGGCAAATCCGGCAGTGCGGCGATTCGCGCGGCAATCGCCGCCGCAGCGAAAATCCCGTCGCGAATGGCGGCGAGATCGCGCGGGCCGCCGCGGCCGATGACGATGCGGGTGACCGCGCGTGCCAGATCCGGCGCGGCTTTCAGCCGCTCGCGCAAATCGGCGCGCGCGACGCCGTCACTGACGAAAGCCGAAACCGCGTCGAATCGGTGTCCGATCTCGGCCGGATCGGTCAGCGGCGCGGCAAGGCGCTGCGCCAACAGCCGCGAGCCGGCCGCCATCACCGTTCGATCGATGGCGGCAAGGAGCGAACCGCGCCGCTCGCCGCCGAGCGTGCGGATCAATTCGAGATTGCTGCGCGTCGCCGCATCGATCGTCAGCGTCGCCCCCGCGGCCTCGCGTATCGGCGGCGCCAACGGCGGGTGTTTGCCGACCTGGGTGCGCTCGATATAGGTGACCGCCGCCGCTGCCGCGGTGAGCTCGACCCGCGAGAAGGCGCCGAACGACGCGGTGGTTGCGACGCCGAAGAATGCAGCGAGGCGGCGCTCGGCGGTGGCGCCGTCGAACACGTCGCGGGTGAGCGGCATCACCGCCGGCAGCGAACGCAAATAGGGCGCGAATTCATGGTCGGAATAGAATGCGTCTGAGACGATGATCTCGCCGGGCTCGATGCGAGCGATCTCGGCCGCCAGCGTGGCGCGGTCGCACTCGCCGACGCGAAACTCGCCGGTCGAGATGTCGATCCAGCCGAGCGCGAACCGATCCTCCTCGGCGGAGGCGCGGGCGCGTGCCAGCGCCAACAGGTAATTGTTGCTGCGCGCGTCGAGCAGCGAATCCTCGGTCAACGTGCCGGCTGTCACCAGCCGCACCACGTCGCGGCGCACCACGCTCTTGGCGCCGCGTTTGCGCGCCTCGGCCGGGTCCTCGAGCTGCTCGCACACGGCGACGCGATGGCCCAGCGCGATCAGCCGATGCAGATATTCGTCGGCCCGCTCGATCGGCACCCCGCACATGGGAATGTCGCGGCCGAGATGCTTGCCGCGCTTGGTCAGCACGATGCCGAGCGCACGCGAGGCGATCTCGGCATCGTTGAAGAACAGCTCGTAGAAATCGCCCATTCGGTAGAACAAGAGACAATCCGGATTGGCGGCTTTGATCTCGATATATTGCTCCATCATCGGGGTGATGCGGCCGACGTCGTCGGCCGTTTTGGGCGTGTCGCGCCCGGGCGCCGGCGAAGCTCCGGTATCGTCAGCCGCGATGGGGCGCGTCGCATCCATGGTTGGACGCTAGCAGAGGCGGCCTGGCGGAAAAAGCGCAGCCGTGAGTCATGCCCACTGCCGGCGACGGAGGCGCTGTAAAACTCAGCTCACGAATCGAACACGCGCTGAAAAGACAACAGCCGCACCGTGGTGCGGCTGTTGGCGAATCCGGTCAGAGCTCGCGAGGCTGCGATCAGCCGCAGCTCGAAAGCTTGTCAGTACGGCGCGACGCCCTCGAACACCGTGCCCCAATAGGGATCCGGCTGTTGGTTGGGGCTGTAGGGCGCTACGTTGTAAAACGGCGTTCCGGCATACGGGTTCTGCCAGTAGACGTCGGGCATCGGCATCATTTGCTGCTGCTGATAATAGTAGTTGGGATTCGCCGGATAGTTTCTCGGCTGATAGTATTGCGTCTGCGCCGCCGCCAGCGCCGTTGTTGCGAGCAGCGAGCCCACGACGATAACGGGGAGAATCTTTGGTGACATTGTCTCTATCTCCATGGCTTTTCTCGGGAGCACTCCCGAGCAACATGTGACGATGGTCGCCGTTCCCGTTTGCTATGTAACGTACATGTGAGCGCCCAGATCGGGCCAACGGGATACGAGCGGCCCGCGGCATTTACGCCGTCGGCTCGCTGCGTTCCGCCTAATTCTCCAGTGGTTATTTGATGCAACAATAGATCAAACAAGCGCGACGGCAGCCGCACCGTTGAGCGCGGCTGCTGCGGGAAAGTTCGCAACTCGAACGCGGCTCACCAATAGTTCCACACGTTGTTCCAGCCGGTATAGACCGGCGCCACATAGGCCGGCGCGTAGTTGTAGTATCCCGGCGTGTAGTAAATCCCCGGGCCGACGCCTGGTCCGAGCGTGACCGCCGGCGGATAGGCCGGGACATATCCGTAGTAATTGTAATTATAACCGTATGGCGCATAGACCACCTGCGCCGATGCCAACGCAGTTGTTCCGAGCAGCAAGCCCGCGACCAGGGCGGGCAGAATCTTTGCTGACATTGTTCCAATCTCCGTTTTTTCTTTGTGGCACTGTTGGAGTTATTCCCGAACATCGGGCGGTATGGGTCGCCGTTCCTCCCGCTTGCGTCCGCCGGCATTACGCAGCTTGCTTGCTGCGTTCTGACCAATTCTCCAGCGGTTATTTGACGCAAAAACAGCGGCGAATGTGCCGACAGCTGTGGCTGTTGCATCCGATCCGGGCACGCCGGCTCACCAGTTGTTCCAGCCGGCGTTCCAGCCGTTGTAGGCGGGCACGTAAACATAGACGCCCGGTCCCGGCGCGTAGTTGTAAACTCCGATCCCGTCACCCAGCGGATATGCTGTTCCGTAGTAGCCGCCATAACCGTAATAGCCGGCGAAGCCGCCGCCCCAATAACGCGGGAACTCCTGCGTCTGGGCCGAGGCTGAAGTAATGGGAGCCAAGAGAGCGGTTGCGGCCACCATGGCGGCGATAATCTTGGCAAACATCATGTAAAACTCCCTGATTGGTCCTATCCGGGATAATTTCGCATGCGCCGGCGCGTTCCAGCCGGGCGCCGAACCGCGCCGGATCAAACTGGCGTTATTTCTGGAACAATGGGCGGCGACGCTTTACGTCGAGCCAGGGATGGACTCGTCGCGGCAGAGCTCAGTGCGCTGCCGCGAGTCGGCTTTCGACGCACGATCAGCAGATCAGAACGGATAGGGATTCGGCTTCTCCTTGATGGTCATCCACTGCCATTGGGTGAATTCATCCCAGTTGGCGGGGCCGCCGATGCGGGTGCCGTTACCGGACGCGCCCGATCCGCCGAACGGCACATGCGGTTCGTCGGCGACGGTCTGGTCGTTGATGTGCAGGAGACCGGTATTGAGCCGATTGCCGATGGCGATCGCGCGTCCCACGTCAGTGGAGAACACGCCGGCCGACAGGCCGTACTCGTTCTGGTTGGCGAGCTGCACCGCCTCGTCGTCACTGCCGACCGAGGTGATCACGGCGACCGGACCGAAGATTTCTTCGTCGAACGCGCGCATCCCGGGCTTCACACCAGTCAGCACCGTCGGCTTGTAGAATGGTCCGTCGAACGTTCCGCCGGCCTCGAGCTTGGCGCCCGCGGCTACCGACTCTTTCACGATGCTGTCGATGCGCTGGACCTGTGCCTTCGAGATCACCGGTCCGAGCGCCACTTGTCCGAGCGGATCGCCGACCGGCAAGTGGTTCGCCTTGGCGACCAGTTTCTCGGTCAGCGATTTGGCGATCTGATCGCGCGCCAGGATGCGACCGGTGGTCATGCAGATTTGGCCCTGATGGAACCAGGCGCCGAAGGCGATCGCCGAAGCGGCTGCGTCGAGATCGGCGTCCTCCAACACGATCACCGCGTTCTTGCCGCCGAGCTCGAGCTGGACTTTCTTCAGATGCTTGCCGGCCAGTTCGCCGATGCGGCGGCCGACATTGCTCGATCCGGTGAACGACACCATGGCGATGTCGGGATCGGTGCAGATCGCCTCGCCGGCTTCGGCGCCGCCAGGCAGAACATGGAGCACGCCCTTCGGCAGCCCGGCTTCCTCGAATACCCGCGCGACGATAAAGCCGCCGGTCATGACGGTGCGCGGATCGGGCTTGAGCACGACGGTGTTGCCGGTCGCGAGCGCCGGTCCCACCGCGCGCATGGAAAGGATCAGCGGGAAATTGAACGGCGAAATAATGCCGACAACGCCGCGCGGCATCCGCCGGGCGATGCTGATGCGGCCTGGATTGGACGGCAGCACCACGCCCTGCGGCTCGGTGCACATGGCGGAGGCGCGATAAAGGCCCTCGGCCACCAAGTGGATTTCGAATCCCGCCTTGGCAGGGATGCCGCCGGTTTCGCGGGCGATCCACGGAATTAATTCTTCCTGATTGTCTTCCAGGATGCGGGCGGCCTTGCGCAGGATCGCAGCCCGCTCCTCGTACGGTGTTGCCGCCCAGCCGGGCTGTGCGGCCCGCGCCTCGCTGGCGGCACGGCGCACGTCGGCCGCGGTGGCGTTGCCGACACTCGTGATCTTGGCGCCGGTCGCCGGCTCGAACACATCCAGCGAGCCGCCGGCGGCGCTGCGCCACTCGGTGCCGAAGACGCGGCCCTCCCAGGTCTTCTCGATCAAAAATTTAGGCGCCGGTACATTCATTGTGTTTCCCTCCCTGCGTTGCGTTTATTGGGCAAACGGTCTTATGGCGTCGCCGTGTCGTAATATCCAAGCGGATATATCGGGTTCCTGACCGGGGAACAATAGCGCCGCGGTGTGGCGGTGTCGTAACGCGATCGCCAAACACTATCGCTCCCGAGAAAGTCCCGGTGGTGACGCGCTACGGCTTGCTTTCGTTCTTGGTGGCGATGCTGTCGGTGATGACGGCCAAGCGTCGTCGTACCGGAAACAGACTGATGTCGAGCGAATGCGCGATCACGCCCCAAACGCCGGACGGCGCAAACAGCATGAGCAGAATGGCAAGACCGCCGAGCAGGATCAGGTACCAGGAGCCGAGCGCGGCCAGGTAATATTGCAGCAGGTAGAAGATCGCGACGCCGATGATCGGTCCCTCCATCGTGCCGATGCCGCCGATCACGACAATGAAGATGACATAGGCGGTCCAGTCGATCAGCGAGAACGCCGCGTCCGGCGAAATCCTGGCCTTCTGCAAAAAGATCAATGCGCCGACCATGCCGGTCGCCACCGCGGTCAGCACGTAAATCAGGAACTTGGTGCGGAAGACGTCGACGCCGGTGCTCTCGGCCGCGGCTTCGGAATCGCCGATGGCGGACAGCGCCAAGCCGTAACGCGAGCGCAGCAGCCGGTACACCAGGATGAACGTGCCGATCGCGAGCACAAGCGCGAGCCAATATGTCATCATATCGCGCGCTGCGGGCCCGCGCACCGCAAACAGGTTGCGCACAAAATCCAGGCCGAAGATCGAGCTTGCGATATCCGGAGGCAACGACGTGCCGGTGCCGCCGCCGAGTTGTTTCACCTGCGCCAGGACCAGCCGGCAGACCTCGGCGACGACCCAGGTGCCGATGGCGAAATAGGCGCCGCGCAAGCGGAACACGATCAGCGCCGCCGGAATTGCGACCAGGCCGGCGATGATGCCGGCCAGCACAATCGCGGGGACGGCGTTGAGGCCCGCGACCGCGGTGAAGGCAAACAGCGCGTAGGCGCCCATGCCGACGAACGCCTGCTGGCCGACCGATATCAGGCCGGCGCTGCCGGCGAGCAGATTCCACAATTGCGCCAGCGCCAGCATGGTGAAGACATAGAACAACTCTTGTAGCAGCACGCGGCTGGAAAAGGCCGGCAAGGCAAACAGCAGGACCACGACGGGGATGGCGAGCAGAAGCGTGAACGTCGAAGCTCGGGTCTCCCGCGCGACCGCAAAGCGTGGGCGCGATGCCAGGTCTTTTTTGCCGGGGATCAGGCCGCCGACGCGCATGGCCGTCCTTAATCTACGGCGCGCGGAAACAGGCCGCGCGGCCGTATCACCAGAACGATCAGGAACGCGACATGGCCGGAGAGAATCTGCCATTCGGGATCGATGTGGGCGCCGATGGTTTGCGCCACGCCGACCACGATGCCGCCGGCGAGTGTTCCCCACAGGCTGCCGAGGCCGCCGATGATCACTGCCTCGAAGGCATAAAGCAGGCGTGCCGGTCCAATGCTGGGATCGAAATTGGCGCGGGTGCCGAGAAAGAATGCGGCTACCGCACAGACCGCCAGTGAAATGCCCATGGTCAGAGCGTAGATCGAACGGTTGTTGATGCCCATGAGCTGCGCGATTTCGACGTCATCGGAGGTGGCGCGAAACGCCCGCCCGACGGCGGTGCGATAGAAGATGCCGTTGAGCGCGAGGATGACGGCGATCGCCGCGGCGAGGCAGATCAGCGGCATTACGCCAACGGCGATGCCGCCGCCGATCGGCAACGAGGCGCTCTGCAATGCGCCGACATCGAGGCGGCGGGTATCGGCGGAAAATGTCTCGAGGAGACCGTTCTGCACGATGATCGACAGCCCGAAAGTGATGAGGAGCGGCGGCAGGATATTGCGGCCGAGCGCCCGGTTAAGCAGCACCGATTGCAGGAGATAGCCAAGCGCGAACATCACCGGCACGACGATCGCGCAAGCGACCCCGAGCGGGACCCCTGCGGCGGTCAGGGCGAGGATCAAAAACGCGCCAAGCACGATCAGGTCGCCATGCGCGAGATTGACAAGGCGCATGATGCCGAAAATCACCGAGAGGCCGGTCGCGTAGAGCGAATAAAGCCCGCCGAGCAAGATGCCTTGGATGAGCGTGTCGATCCAGCCGAGCACGGTTTACAATCCGAAATACGCGGCGTGGATGGTCTCGCGGGTCAGCTCCGTCGGCCGGCCGGAGAGGCTCACGCGCCCTTCCTGAAAACAATACGCCCGGTCGGCGACTGACATGGCGTGGACCAAATCCTGCTCGACCAAGACCACGCTGGTACCGCGACTTTTGATGTCGCCGAGCGCCGCATAGATGTCGCGAATGACGATCGGCGCCAAGCCGAGACTGAGCTCGTCGCAGAGCAGGATGCGCGGGTTCGACATCAAGCCGCGGCCGATCGCGACCATTTGTTGCTGGCCGCCGGATAGCGCGGTGCTCGGCGCGTCGCGGCGCTCGCGCAACATCGGAAACAGCCGGTACACGCTTTCGAGGTCCCACGGTCCGCCGGTGCGCCGGCCATAGGCGCCGACCAAGAGATTTTCCTCGACCGACAGCGACGAGAACAGCCGCCGGCCTTCCGGCACCAGCGCAATGCCGAATTTGACGATCTCGTACGCCGGCAACGCGCCGATGTCGCGGCCGTCGAGGCGGACGGCGGATGCGGGCCGCGGCAACATGCCAGCGATCGCTTTCAGGAAGGTGGACTTGCCGGCGCCGTTGGCGCCGATGATGGCGACCGTTTCGCCTTCGTTGAGCGTAAACGTGATGCCGAACAGCGCCTGGAAGTCGCTGTAGAAAGCGGTGAGATCGCGGGTCTCCAGCATCGCCAAATCTTAACGCCTCACGTCGCCAGGCCTTGCGCTGCCAAGCCTCGCGCCGCCAAACCTCACGCCGCGATGCCCATATAAATCTCGCGGACTTGGTCGGAGGCCATGACTGCCCGCGGCTCGCCTTCGATGATTTTGCGGCCGAAATTGAGCACCGCCAAGCGGGAGACGACGGCAAGGAGCGCATGCACGATGTGCTCGATCCAGACGATGGTCACGCCGGATTGCTTGATGTCTCGAATCAGCGCGACAAGCTCGATGCACTCGGCCTCGGTCAGGCCGCCGGCGATTTCGTCGAGCAGCAAAAGCCGCGGGCCGCTTGCCAAGGCGCGCGCCAGCTCGAGCCGCTTGCGGCCCAAAAGGTTGAGCGTGCCGGCGCGCCGATTGGCGAAGCCAATCAAACCGGTGCGCTGCAGAATGTCGCCGCAGGGTTCGACCACGTCGGCTTCGCGCTGCCGACGGCCGTGAATAGCGGCAACCAAAAGATTTTCGAACACGGTCAGGTTCTCGAACGGATGCGGTATCTGGAACGATCGCCCGATGCCGGCGATGCAGCGAGCGCGCGGCGGCGCAGCCGTGATGTCACGGCCGTCGAAATGGACCGTGCCGCCGTCGGGCTGCAAAAGTCCAGTGATCAGATTGAACAGCGTCGATTTGCCGGCCCCGTTTGGGCCGATGATGCCGAGCGCCTCGCCACGCGCGACTTCAAGCTTGACACCGTCGACGGCTTTCAGTGAGCCGAACGATCGCGACAGATTGTCCAGCTTGAGGATCACGTACCCATCCAGTCGAGCGCCGGCGGATGCGTCCGGCACGAAAGCCAAACTCGCCGACCTTCGCAAACGCCGAGTTTGGAACGATCCCGGATCTGCGGTGCAGCGTTTTCACGCTGCACCGCGCCCAGGAAATGTCGGACCAAATCTTACGCGATCGGCTCCATCTTGCCGCCAACCGGAATTTCCGGCGCGGTTTTGTTATCGGTGATGACGATGTCGTACTTGTTGCCGTCGCGCAACCGCCACTGGCCGCCGACCAATGGCGTCTTGGCGACGTTCTTGGCCGCGAACGGCGGCAGATTCTTGCCGTCCCAGGCAATCGGCCCGACCACGGCGTCGAGCTTGGTCGCCGCAATCGCTTTGACCATGCCCTTGTTGTCGCTGACGTCGCCGGAGCGCTTCGCCACGTCGACGGCGAGCTCGAATAGCGCGTGGACGAAGCCGATCGGCTGCGTCCATTGCTTGCCAGAGGATTTTTCGTAAGCCGCAGCGATGTCCTTGGCCGATTGTCCGGTCAGCGACGACTTAAACGGATGGTTCGGCGACCACCATACTTCCGACGACAGGTTGTTGCCGTTCTTGCCCAAAGCCTCGACCGCCACCGGGAACAGGATCGCCTTGCCGATCGAAGCGGCTTTCGGTTTCAGCCCCTGCTGCAGCGCTTGATTCCAGAACGTGGTGAAGTCGGGCGGCAACACCACGCCGGTGATGATCTCACAATTCGCTTTCTTGAACGCGGCGATCTGGGCGCTGAAGTCGTCGGTGAGATTCTGATAGCGGCCCGGATCGGTGAGTTTGTAACCGAGCTTGTCGAGCACCGGCGGGAAGCCGACGACCTTGTCGCCCCAGGCGTTGCCGTCGCCGTCATTGGGGAAAAGACCGCCGACCGATTTATTGGTCGGCAACTGCCCCCACATGTTGGTGAAGACGGCGATCACGTCTTCGAGGCCCCAGAAGAAGTGGTAGGTGTAGTTGAACGGCTTCCAGGCCGGCGGACCGCCGCCCGGATTGGCCTGGCGGCCGATGAAATACGGTTGCCACGGCGCCACGGTGGAGATGCACGGCACCTCCTCGATCTCGCACTGGGTGGAAACAGGATTGGTGGTTTCCGGCGTCGATGCCACGAGCATCAGGTCGATCTTGTTGGAGACGATCAGCTCCTTCGCGACTTCTGCGGCGCGGTTCGGATTGGACTGGCTGTCCTTGACGCTGACCTCGACCGGCAATGTCGCGCTGCCGACTTTCACGCCGTCCTTCACGGTGTTCATGAAGTTGGAGATGACGAAATTGTCCGCCTCGGCAAATGCCGCAAGCGGACCGGTTTGCGGGCTGACGTAGCCGATCTTGAAAGTCTTGGCCGCGTGCGCCGCCGGCGCAAATACCGAACCCGCGGCGAGTGCCGCGCCGGTCGCCGCAGATGCCTTCATGAAGCCGCGACGGTTTACGCGAATGCTGTCTGTCGTCTTCGCCATGTCGTCCTCCCTGTACGATCCACCGCCATCCCGGAATTGGGCGGTGTGATTGGCTGGCGTTTACCCCGGAGCGAGACCTTACGACTTGCACCACTCGACTTAGTTCTGTATGTTCGATTATCGAACTAAGGTTCGCGCTCTGGATGATTGTTACCGAGCGTCGAATTCGTGTCAATCGCCGCCGCTTCTCGGCGGGGGCTCTTGGCGCGCAATGCGAAGGATGCGTGGGCGCAATGGCGCAAGAGACTCTGCCAGACGTGTCGGCAGACAGACAGCAGGACAAGGAATTCATGGCGACGCTTGCCAAAGGGCTGGCGTTGCTCGGCTCGTTCGACAAGCAGCGCCCGGCAATGACGCTGTCGGAGGCGGCGAAGGCGACCGGATTTTCGCGCGCCACCGCGCGGCGCATTCTGCGCACGCTCGCGGAACTCGGTTACGTCGTGCAAAGCGGGCGCGAATTTTCGCTGTCGTCCGGAATTCTCAAGCTCGGCTTCGCCTATCTCGCGACCCAGAATTGGATCGAGCAGGCTTCGCCGCTGATGCGTCAGCTCGGCGAGGAATTCCACGAGTCGTGTTCGGCGGCGATTCTTGAGGGAACCGAAATCGTCTATGTCGCTCGTTTTCCGGCGCGCCGTATCATGTCGGTGACGCTTGCCGTCGGTACCCGCTTGCCGGCGTTTCACACCTCGCTCGGCCGCATCCAGCTTGGCTTTCTCGATGACGCTGAATTGTGGTGCCGGCTGCGGTCGTTGCGCATCGAGGCCTTCACGCCTTCGACCATTACCGACGTGCAAGCGCTCTACGAGCGGGTGCGCGAAGACCACGCCCAGGGATTTGCCATCGTCGACGAAGAGCTCGAGCGCGGCCTGCGCTCAATCGCAGTGCCGGTGGTCGACCGCGCCGGCGAGGCGATCGCCGCGCTCAATATCAGCACCCATTCGACGCGGACTACGCGCAACGAAATGCGCGACCGTTTTCTGCCACGCTTGCGCACGGTAGCCGAACAGATCTCCGCTTCGGTGGCGTAGCCGTTACTCGGGGTACTCTCCCTCAATGGCGGCCAGCGCCAGCATCTTGCCTGCACTTGGCCGCGCGGGTATCGTTCGAGAAATGTCAAAATACCGCACGAGAGTTCGATAATCGAACATCCTTTGCCCCCGGCAACGCTGAGGGCAAAGAATCAAACGCAGGGAGGGAGCGCCATGAGCGTAGCCGTGAAGGACGACAAGGAAGCGAGCGCCGCCAAGTCGGGAAAGGCCGGCCGGACAACGACGCCGCAGACCGGCGCCGAGTATCTCGACTCGCTGCGCGACGATCGCACCGTCTTCATCTACGGCGAGCGCGTGAAGGACGTCACCACCCATCCGGCCTTCCGCAACACCGCGCGCATGGTGGCGCGGCTGTTCGACGCCATGCACGACAAGAAGCACGCCGACAAGATCATGGTGCCGACCGACACCGGCAACGGCGGCAAGACCCACGCCTTCTTCAAGGCGCCGCGATCGCTCGACGATTTGTTGGCGGGACGCAACGCCATCGCCGAATGGGCGCGGATCACCTACGGCTGGCTCGGCCGCTCACCGGACTATAAAGCGTCGTTCCTGGCGACGCTTGGCGCCAATGCGCAATTCTACGAGCCGTACCAGGAGAATGCGAAGCGCTGGTACAAGTTCAGCCAGGAGCGCGTGCCGTTCGTCAATCACGCCATCATCCATCCGCCGGTCGATCGCGACCGGCCGCCCAATGAAGTCGCCGACGTCTGCTGCCATGTCGAGAAGGAGACCGATGCGGGCATCGTTGTGTCCGGCGCCAAGGTGGTCGCCACCGGCTCGGTGCTGACCAACTACACCTTCGTCGCCCATCACGGCCTGATCCCGGTGCAGGACAAAAAGTTCGCCGTGGTGTTCATGGTGCCGACCAATCATCCGGGCGTGAAATTTATTTGCCGCACCTCGTACGAGATGACGTCGACGGCGATGGGCAGCCCATTCGATTATCCGCTGTCGAGCCGTATCGACGAGAACGACGCCGTGTTCATTCTCGACAAGGTGCTGGTGCCCTGGGAAAACGTCTTCGTCTATGGCGACCTGGAAAAGGCCAACAACTTCTTCCCGCGCACCGGCTTTCTGCCGCGCTTTGTCGTTCATGGCTGCACGCGGCTTGCGGTCAAGCTCGACTTCATCGCCGGGCTGCTGCTCAAGGCGGTGGAGGCGTCCGGCACCAAGGATTATCGCGGCGTGCAGGCCAATGTCGGCGAGGTGATCGCCTGGCGCAATCTGTTCTGGGCCTTGTCCGACGCGATGGTGCGCGATCCAAAGCCCTGGATCGACGGCTATGTGCTGCCCAACATGGATCCGGGCAACGCCTACCAGATCATCGCCACCATGGCCTACACCAAGGTCAAATACATCATCGAACAGACGGTGGCGTCGGGGCTGATCTATCTCAACTCACACGCTAGCGATTTCAAGAACCCCGAAATCCGCCCCTATCTCGACCGCTACATGCGCGGCTCCAACGGCTATAAGGCCGAGGAGCGGGTCAAGCTGATGAAGCTTTTGTGGGACTGCATGGCCACCGAGTTCGGCGGCCGGCACGAGCTCTACGAGATCAATTACGGCGGCTCGACCGAAGAGATTCGCCGCTATTGCCTGTTCGGCGCGCAGGCGTCCGGCAACGCCGATCGCTTCAAGGGCTTCGCCGAGGACTGCATGGCGGAATACGATCTCGACGGCTGGAAGGTGCCGGATCTCACCGATCCGGGCGCGCTCAGCTATCATGTGTTGCGCGGAGCGAAGTAGTCTTCATCCTCCCCGCATACGGGATAGGTGGCGGGCGAAAGCGCCGGTGGGGGCAAATGTTAGCTCGCTCGGGAGCAAGCTAGCCCCCTGCACCGCGCTTGCGCCATAGCCGATGCCTCGCATCGGCGTTTTTTTGACTTTAAGAACGGCGGCGAAAGCCGCCTACGCCCCTTCCCCCATTTCATGGGGAGGATAAAAGATCAACCCATCGGCTGCAGGCCGAGCCGGTCCATCAGCAGCTGATCGCGATCACGCTTCGGATTCGGCGTGGTCAGAAGCCTTGGCCCACAGAAGATCGAATTGGCGCCGGCGAGAAAACACAACGCCTGGGTCTCCTCGGTCATGGTCTCGCGGCCGGCTGACAGCCTGACCATCGATCGCGGCATGGTAATCCGGGCAACCGCGACGGTGCGCACGAACTCGATCGGCTCGAGCGGGGCCCGGTCGGCGAGCGGCGTACCGGCGACGCGGACCAGCATGTTGATCGGCACCGATTCGGGATGCGCTGGCAAATTCGCCAGTGTCGCGATCATGCCGATGCGATCCGCGCGGGTCTCGCCCATGCCGACGATGCCGCCGCAGCAGACATGGATGCCGGCATTGCGCACGTGCTCCAGCGTCTCCAACCGATCGTCATAAGTCCGCGTGGTGATGATCTGGCCGTAGAATTCTGGCGAGGTGTCGAGGTTGTGATTATAGTAATCGAGGCCGGCGGCCCTGAGCTTGGTCGCCTGCGACGCGGTCAGCATGCCGAGCGTGGCGCAGGTTTCGAGCCCGAGCTCCCTGACGCCCCCGACCATAGCGCAGACTTGATCGAGATCGCGCTCTTTCGGTGAGCGCCATGCCGCGCCCATGCAGAAACGGCTGGCGCCGGCGTCGCGGGCGGCGCGCGCCGCCGCAAGCACCTTGTCGAGCGGCATCAGCTTCTCGGCGTCGACGCCGGTGTCGTATTGAGCGCTTTGCGGGCAGTAGGCGCAGTCCTCCGGACAGCCGCCGGTCTTGATCGAGAGCAGCGTCGAGAGTTGCACCTCGGTCGGATCGAAATGGACGCGGTGGATGCTCTGCGCCCGGAAGATCAGCTCGGAGAGCGGCAGATCGAACAGCGCGCGGATTTCTTCGCGGCTCCAATCGTGGCGCGGCGGAGCGTTGAGGGCGGCGACGGGATTGTGCAGTTCAGCGGCGGACATGAAGCGACCATGCAAAGGCGTGACGTACCATAATGGCCACGGCGGGGAGGACAAGACCAGGCCAGGCGTACCGGAAAAAGCGAAAGGGCAAAGAAAAAGGCCTGGCGAATATTCGGGCGGTCCTTAGATCTGCCGCCGCGATAGCGGGCAGTTTCCCGATCAAGGTCGCGCCAGCTTTAGCGATTGGCGTCGCGTCCGGCGTCGTATGCGAACGAGACCGGCGAAAGTCTCCAATCTTGTGGCATCCGGCGCGTTCGGAAACGGCTGCCGAAATTTAACGGACCAATTCCAGCAACGGGATAATCGGCCGAACTCAATACTTACGTAGCTCTTCGATCTTCGGTTGGCCTAAGAATACGGAGATTGGCGCGTCCCGATATGTTGCGAAATGGCTTTCGCATACCGCGATATTTCGGGCGCCGCGCCGGGATTCACTCCCCGACGGCCTGGCGGGTTGGGGCGATCAAAGGATCTCGGTCCGACCGACTATCGACCGATAAATCCGCGACTACGGTTCGATCGTTTTGGGTATCGTCTTCCGCACCGCTTGCCAAGGCCGGGAGAGCGGCGCCGGCAACGAATGGGTCCCCCCTCTTCACCACTTCTCGTCGCACCGCCGCAAGTTAAGCATTTCTTTACTATGCGGATTTATTTTCATCGGAGAGCTTTCGGGTAACGGAATATTAAAGGTTCGTTGACGCGCAAGCTTTGGTTTGTAAAGGCGTTGAGTCGATAAGGGTGAATGGCGTGGCAAGAAAATGTAGTACATGCCAGCACATCAAGCGTGCTGAGATTGACCGACGGCTGGCGGCGGGGGAGCCCGGCAGCCAGGTCGCGCGCGACTATGATTTGAACCCCTCCAGCTTGCACCGGCATCGGTCGAATTGCCTGGGTCTTTCTTCGTCTAACGCGATCATGAAGGAGGTGTCGCGCGGCAGCGCCGCGGTGGCACTGCTGCCGTCGAAAGAGACCCTCGGCGGAGCCTATTTCGAGCTGCGGGATCGGATTGACCAGATCGTGGCGCAGGCCGAGCAGCAGGGCTCGCTGAAGGTTGCGCTCTCCGGGCTTAACTCGATCCGCCACACCCTCGATAGCCTGGCGCGTCTGGCCGGTCATGACGGAACCCAGGTCAATGTCGCGGTGCAGACCAATGTAAATGTGGATGTAGGCCAGATCGTCGAGCGCCTAATCAAGCACTTCGACGCTGAACCGGACCTGAAAGCGCGCATCGCGCAAGCTCTCGTGGAGATGGATGATGAACAATCTCCGTGAGGCCGCTTATCGGATCGACCCGGCATTGTGGGTGCGCGAAGTTTTGGGCGTCACTCCTACGGCATGGCAGGAGACCTTTCTGCGCTCACCGCGCGGATCATCCATCCTGGCGTTGACGGCGCGACAAGTCGGCAAGACCACGACGGCGGCGTGGGCGATCGCACATTCCATGGTGTTCATGCCGGGGTCGTTGTCGGTGATTGCCTGTCCGGCGCAGCGGCAGAGTGCGGAAGCGGTGCGGCGGGTGCGTGAGAGCCTACTCAAGGTCGGTGCCGAGCTTGAGAGCGACAACGTCTACGCCCTCGAACTCAAGAACGGCTCCCGGGTGCTGGCGCTCCCAAGCAGCGATGATTCCGTCCGTGGCCTAACGGTCGACGCCTGGATTGTGGCCGACGAGGCGGCGCGCCTCAATAGTAATCTGATCGCCGCACTGCGCCCGATGCGGGCCCGCTGCCCGCAAACGCGGTTTGTCATGCTGTCGACGGCGTGGAGCCGCTCGGATCCCTTTTGGACCGCTTGGGCGAGCGATGACCAAACCTGGATCCGGCTGCAGGCGACCGCCGACACCGATCCCACCTTGTTTGCTCCGAAATTTCTGGAGCAGGAGCGGCAGGCGCTGGGTGAGCATGATTTCAACCGCGAATACCTCGGTATTCCCGGAGGCGGACAAGCCAGTCCGTTTACCTGGGAGTTGTACGAGCGCGCGACCCAAATTCGTGTGCCTCTGATGCCGCCAGGCCCGGCTTTTGCCCCGCCGCAGGCGAGGCCAGGCGTGCCGATCGCCAACCCCTTCCGAAGGCTCCAAACCAGCGGAGGAGTGCGATGAGCTACAATCGGGATGATCCCAATAGCTGGCCCTGCTTTAAGCCGCTCATCATTGCGCATGATGTGGGACGCAGTCGCGATCGTTCGACTGCGGTCATCGGCGGGAACAGTCCAGTCCCGCCTCGGCTGCTTGGAATTAAGGAGCTTACGGAGCTGCCGCAGGGCTTCTATGGAAGCAATCGTGCCAGCGCGCTCGCGATGATCGATCGCCGCTACAATTCCGATGCTCTCATCGTCGCAGATCTCAGCAACGACGCCACCTACGCCGAGGTTTTGTTCGATACGTTCGGTCCGCGCATCGTCGGGCTGCAGATCAGCCGCAACGGCGATGGCATGAATTTTGAGCGGCGCCTAGTCAAAAACAGAGCGATATTGGTCTACACCATTGGCCGGACCAATCTCATCGAACTTTTTCACACCGAATTGCAAGCCGATCAGGTTCGCATTGTCGATGGACCGACGAGCCGACGCGCTTACGAACAGCTTGAGCGACTTGAACCCGAGATGCGAGATACCGGGGTAGTCTACACTTGCCCGCCAGGGCAGCACGATGACCTTGGCATATCCTGCGCCATGCTGGCTTGGGCGGCACGGCATCCGCATTTGAGCCGGTGGGTCGAGATCGGCCTGGCTCCGCGCCGACCGCGACGCCCGCGCCAAACCGACCGTTGGGGTGCCTTCACCTGATTGGTCGGGAAAGCCGAACCCGCGCGACACATCACGCTCGCCTTTAGCGCGTCCCCTTGGCGAACCATGCCGGTTGGTTAACCGAAGCCCGGCCGGTCAGAGATCCAAAGGCATAAGCGGACTCTTCTGCCCCGTTGAGGCGCCGCGGTGTCGCGGACCAGCCGCTTTCTGCAGCGATTCTCGCGACCAGTTACCCAAGCCGCCGCGTTTGCAGAGATCAAGATCCCGCCGGCGCCGACGCGCCAAGTATAGCACTCGCTCTTTTGGCATGGAGGAACTTGTGATCCAGACCGGTGAAATCGCAACCGACCGGCGCACCTTTATCGGGGGCTCCGACGCTCGGATCATTATGGGCAACGACGAAGCAGCGCTATTGCGCCTTTGGCGCGAGAAACGCGGTGAGGTCGAGGCCGAGGACTTTTCCGGCAATCTTATGGTTCAGCTTGGCGCCGTGACCGAAGAGCTCAACCGACGCTGGTACGAAGCCCATACCGGTCAGACCATCACCGACGTGCAGAAGCACGTCCGGCGTCCTGGGCTGCGTTGGATGGCCGCAACACTTGATGGACTGGTGGCGGCGAGCGGGGCGGTCTTCGAAGCCAAGTTCATGCTGCCGTGGTCATTCTCGGAAGAGGCGGCCGCTGAGAAGTATATGGCGCAGTTGCAGCACAATATGTGGGTCGTTGCCGCCAGGACAGCGGTGCTCTCGGTTATTACTGGGGGCGGCAAGTGGGTCGAGATCAAGACCCATGCCGATCCGCTCTATCAGCACCTGATCGTCACCGCCGAGCGGAAGTTCTGGCGCTGTGTCGAGAATGGCGAGGCTCCAACGCTTTTTGGGGTTGAGCCCCCAAAGCCGCGCGTCGAGGCGGTGCGCGTTGTCGACATGAGCGGTTCGAACGCCTGGGCGGAACTCGCGGCGATCTTCGCGCGGACACGGTCGGCACATCTCGAGCATGAGCAGGCCAAGGCCGAGCTCAAGAGCCTCGTGCCAGAGGATGCTCGACAGGCGATCGGCCATGGGGTCAGGGCCAAGCGCTCAAAATCAGGAGCCATCACTTTCGACCTCGTCAGTGCAAAGGGTAGCGGCCATGCAGCGGTCTAGTCCCTCGATTGGAGCGCTGGCAGCGGCGCTGGCCAAGGCGCAAGGCGAACTCGTCAACCCGGAGAAGTCGCTCGTCGCCATCGTCCGCGGGGAAGGACCAAAAGGGACGGAACAGACTTTTCGCTATGCGCCGTTGTCGAGCGGGCTCGAGATCGTGCGCAAGGTTCTGGGCCAGCATGAGATTGCGACGGTGCAGACAACCTCGATCGACCAGGCCGCCGGCATCATCAATCTCACCACGATGCTGGCGCATGCGTCAGGCGAATGGATCGCCTCGGACTGGCCGGTCTGCGTCATCAGCGAGACCGCGACGCCGCATCGGATGGGCGCAGCTCTGACCTACGCGCGACGCTATGCGTTGTTCACACTGGTCGGCATCGCCGGCGAAGATGACCTCGATGCGCCTGATTTAACTACTCCAATGAACGGATCTTCCGGGTCCAAGGAATTACGCCTAACCGGCAATGGCCAACCAACTGACGGTCAAGATACCAGCGCGCAACAGGCAACGCTTCGGCAGCACGCGAGGATCCACCCACCATCTATTAAAACGATCCTTGGACCAGAAGCATCGGCTTCATTGCGTGACCAATTGATTGCTGAAATCAGCGATCTCAAAACCGGTGATGATGCGGTGCTGTGGGCGCACCGCAATCTTGCTGAGAAAAATAAACTGACCGTAGCCGACGCCCGACGCGTCGAGGAGCATTTCGAAGCAAAGCTGGAAAACTTACCCGCCGGTCTCACAGAGGAGCTTCAGGCGGTAAACAATGCCGCGCAAGCGCCGCTCAAAGAGGGTGAGGCCAAACCAAATAGCCGGCAGCGGTCAAACATGATTGACAAGGGCTTGCTAAAATTCCCGGAGCCGCGCCGAATTCGTGATCGCGATCACGTCAAATACGTCGCCAGCCAGCCCTGCCTAATCTGCACGCGACAACCGTCGGATGCCCATCATCTACGGTTCGTTCAAAGTCGAGCGCTTGGGCGCAAAGTCAGCGATGAGTTCACCGTTCCAATGTGTCGAGGACACCACCGCGAGCTCCATCGCAGCGGCGACGAAGCGGCGTGGTGGCGCAAATCTGGCATCGATCCGATACTGACTGCACGCACCCTTTGGCTGGAGACGCATTCACTGACTGGCCGCAATTCTGACGAGACGCCCCCGCTATAAAATGCGGCCCTAGCGAGACGACTTGCCTGCTGGTCCGGGTTTTCGACGGCGACAGGTGTAACCTCAGATTTGACAATCTCACTATTGAGATCGGCTGGTGGCAAGTTCAAAGCTCGGGAGCTTCTCCAATGAGCGGCGTGCCAGCCATTAGTCGCATAGATCGTAGACCACCGTACACATTCCATCACAAAGACGGACCGTTGGACGACATTGGTCCAGCTAAGTTATGGCCGGAGGCGGTAGAGCATACGCGGATTGTCGAATACAAAGGTTTTAAGTTAAGGCGCACCAATGCGAACCCAGGATATTTCTGGACCGTTGCAGCAAGTGACGTCCCAAAGAAATATCTGGCAGCTTCACCAAGATTGAGTTGTTTAAAACAACAATCCACAACTATTTAAGAATCAAAAAAGAGAGGAATTTATAAGACGAGTCTGAGTGAGCCATCCATTTTAGATAACGTTGAGAAGGCAGCTAAGTTCTTCACGACACAGGAGCCGACCGCAAAGACCTTGAGCCATTCGATATTGAAGGCGACTTACACAATTTTCAGGAAAGTTGATTTTTCGGATAGAATTCATACTGTGGTTTTACTCGAAGAGCTACACGATTTGGTTATTCCAAAATGGATAGACGCAAATCATCTTGCCGACCACCTATCGTCCTATGACGCTGCCATTAGACCGCGGCAAATGAAAATTCATGACGTACTTTTAGCCACGTGTGATCCTCCCATACCGCCTACTTTGTCTACGTCGTCTACCTTAATAGGGGCATTTGATATGAGCCTTGCTCACTCGGCTTATGTTGATGCCCCTATTTCATAAATAATTTCGGAAAGGAATTCTTGAACTCAGAATTGCAGACGAGTGCAAACCCGATAATGTCCGCTCTTGCTCGCATGGCGGACTTAAGTCGGACATACCGTTAAGTCCGAAAAGCGCGATAAGCGGAAGTCGCAGCCCTTTCAGAAGCGCAGGAAATTGGGTAGTGTTCATTTCGAGCCGCCAGGCGACGTGCCGAAGTCGGGCGGCAAATGGGCCCGGAACGGTGCCATCGGCGGGCCGACACTCATGGATCAATCTGACACTTCGTCGACTCAAACACGAGCCGTGTGGATCAATTATGGGTTCAAGGGGCGAAACCGAACGTAACGTGCCAGACAAACGGCGACGGCACTTCCATTTCGTGATGATCAAGCCGACGCATTACGACGACGAAGGGTATCCCATCCAATGGGTCCGCTCGGCCATTCCATCCAATACGCTTGCATGTCTGAACGGTGTGGCGGAGGACGCGCAACGCCGCAAACTTCTCGGACCGGACGTTCCGATCGACTTACATACTTTTGACGAAACCAATCGGCGCATCCGGCCGGACCGGATCATCCGCATGATTCGCAAAGAGGGCGGCAAAGCGCTGATTGGTCTAGTCGGAGTGCAGTCGAACCAGTTTCCTCGGGCGGTCGATCTCGCTCGGCCGTTTCTTGCCGCCGGTATGCCGGTCTGCATCGGCGGCTTTCACGTCTCCGGATGCGTCGCCATGCTACCAGAGATGCCGCAGGATATGCGCGACGCGCAGGCACTAGGCATCTCGTTCTTTGCGGGCGAGGTTGAAGAGGGCCGGTTTGACCAGGTCTTGCGCGACGCCTGGAACGGACAACTCGAGCCGCTCTACAATTACATGGACAAGCTGCCCAATTTGCAAGGCGAGCCGACACCGATCTTGCCGCGAAAGCACGTGCGCCGAACCAGTGGATCACTGTCGAGCATGGATCTTGGACGTGGCTGTCCCTATCAATGCTCCTTCTGCACTATCATCAACGTGCAGGGCCGAAAGAGCCGGTTTCGCTCGCCGGACGACCTGGAAAAGATCGTTCGTGAGAATTACGCTCAGGGAATCAAGCGGTTTTTCATCACCGACGACAATTTCGCGCGCAACCGCGATTGGGAACCGCTATTTGACCGCTTGATAGCGTTGCGCGGCGGTGACTGCCCGAAGATCGGCTTTACCATTCAGGTCGACACACTGTGCCACAAAATCCCGAATTTCGTCGAGAAGGCATCTCTGGCGGGCGTCCGTCGGGTGTTTATTGGACTGGAGAACATTAACCCGGACAATCTCATCGCGGCCAAGAAACGTCAGAACAAGATTACCGATTACCGGGAGATGCTACAGAAATGGCGCGACCACGGCGCCATCACCTGTGCCGGCTACATCATTGGATTCCCGGGCGACACTAAGGAATCGATCCTCCGCGACATCCAAATCATCAAACGCGAACTACCGCTCGACATTCTTGAATTGTTTTTTCTCACTCCGTTGCCCGGTTCGGAAGACCACAAGATTCTCTGGCAGAAGGGGGTCTGGATGGACCCCGACATGAACAAGTACGATCTCAATCATCGCGTGACGCATCATCCCAAGATGTCGGATGCGGAATGGGAACACGCCTATCGCGAGGCCTGGGAGTCATTTTACTCTCCAGAGCATATCCGAACGATCCTTCGCCGTGCTGCCGCTAGCCGAATAGGTCGTCCTGGGACGACTTTGTCGACGCTTCTCTGGTTCAAGCTGGTGAGTACGTATGAAGGCGTCCATCCTCTCGAAGGTGGCGCACTTCGGTTAAAATTTCGGCGCGATCGTCGGAGTACCTTACGGCGAGAAAATTTTCTTATTTTTTATCCACGCTATGTTCGCGAGACCGTAACTAAACTCTGGCGCTATTTGTTGGTCTATCGAAAATGCAAGACTATTCTCGATCAAGTGCTGACGGCTCCCGATCGCTGGATTTATACGGACATAGCGATCACTGCGCCGAGGGCCGACGAATTTGAGGCGCTTCACCTCTATCACGCGACAGCCGGCGGCGAGGCCGCGCTCGCGCGCAAGCACCGCGCCGACGCGCTGCGAGAGGACATGCAAACCACTATCGGCAGTCTCTCTTGATGAGTGAGTCAGACTAGCAGGCAGCCATCTGGCGCAGCCAAGTCCTCTAGTCTTCCTGATGACACTTTCTTTCGTCGTGGTTATGACCACGCCACCTGTTTTGGGTCAACAGCGCCGAATGATGTCTGCACAATGTCTGCTAGTCGGCTAGAGAGGCGTTGACCTATGACGTTCGGAGATATGATTGGGGGAGCATTCTGGTCTTCGAGTTGGCCATGGCTCCTGATCCTCGGCTGGGAAATGCGACTTAGCGAAGTGTCGGCCAGTCTCAACACTCAACCCCGGTCCAGGCCCTCGCGCACCTCAGCTCTGGATCGGGCCTCCGTCCAATGAGGTGCATCGTAATGGGCGTTAAGGTATGAAAAGCTGATAGCGCTCAAGCCCCAGGTCTATTGAGCAATCGAGGCCGGGGGCGCCTCTTTCAAGGACCACGGACCATCAGCACCGATAAATTGATCGACACTCAGCACCTCGATCGCCTTTTAATTTCCGAAAACAAAAAGGCTCTTATCAAAGCATTGCTGAAGCTGACCCCAGAAGCGCAACTTCTGAGAGACGATATGGAACTGACGATCCAGGGGATCAAGATCAACAAGCAGAAACTCAACGCGATTACAACGAACGTACTCAAAGTCCGGTGGTATCAGCTCCCCCGGCCAAGCGCAAAGCGCGTTAGGCGCGCATACCGCCCAGAATTTAAACAGATACAAATGAACGTACGCGCGTCAAAACCGGTTGGTTGTACCAACACATTCTACCAAATAACGCGCACCCTAGACCGCCGCTGGCCGCCTACAAAGACTTCGCAATAACCATTTCCCACATTCTGTTTTGCCTTCGCTTATTTGCTCCACCAAACAACAACTAGTTCAAACATCTGGTACGTGCTACAATGTGTAGTCGCGTTATTTGTTTGGAGAACGATTATGGCCGAAGTAGAAAGCCCGTCACGCGCAAAGGCTCACCAGTCGGAAGCAATCAACCAAAATCACCTGGCGCTAAATCCAGTCCGTCACGTGGCGCTGGTCCGCAAACCGATTCTGTTCCACCGCAGCCGTCAAACACCACCTCTCGGCACAGTGAAGAACCTCCGTTACCATCAGCAACAACGACGGTTGTTGGGCCTGAGGAGGGCTAATGTAATGGCTGTGCGCATCGTCAAATCCGACGAGCTTCCCAGCACCCCGGTCGAACCATCTTTCCAAGACGTCGCAAAGACTGTTGATCCAGCCAAGATCAAAGAACAACTGCGTCATGCAAATGATCAGTTGGAATTAACGCGGCAAAACTATCCCGGTCGGAGACGCGCGCAGCCCCGCGGCAAGGTCATTGAGACGTGAGCGAGAAGGCGCGCCGTATCTATTTAACGTATACCGAAGACCGCTGGTGAAACTCGGCCCTGCCATAAAAAAGAACCCCAAGCAGTCTACGCGCGTGCTTGGGGTTCCGGAGTTTGCCTTAACTTAGGCTTCTAAGCTGGGCAGCGGGGTGTCGGGGGATGGGGGCCGCCCGGGCTGGCCTAATAACGGCATCTAGCCGCCCACTGCGGTCCTGCATTTGACGCAGATCAATTTGCGTTCTCCTGCTGATTTCCGCCTAATTGAGCGCCGCTTGTTAAATCCCTCCATGCCCTCACCACGCCGCTTCCCGCCGCACGGAATGGCCGCTCCGGGCCCACCGCGACCAATTTCACATTAGGACCCGACGTCAGCTTTCGGGGCGAAGATGGGGTAAACGGCCGGCCAGCTTGTGGATAGCTGAAGATTTTCGGGCGCTGCGCTTCAGACTGATTGTGAAACGAGGTCCGCTTTGAGCGGCCTCAAGCATCAGATGGAGAAGCGCAGCATGGACCATTTTGCTGGACTGGACGTGTCGGTCAAGGTTACCAGCGTCTGCATTGTGGATGACTCGGGCAAGATCGTTCGGGAAGTGAAGGTTGCGAGTGAACCTGAAGCGTTGTTGGCGGTGCTGAAAAACCCCGCCTACCACTTCAAGCGGATTGGATTGGAAGCGGGACCGCTGTCGCAATGGCTATTCAGCGCTCTCGCCGAAGCCGAGTTACCGGTGGTCTGTGTCGAGACGCGGCACATGCGGGCGGTGCTGAAGGCGCAGATCAACAAGACGGACCGCAACGATGCACGCGGTATCGCGCAGATGATGCGGGTAGCGCTTTATCGCCCGGTACATGTGAAGACGCTCCGCAGTCAGAAACTTCGAATGATACTGACCCATCGCAAGCTGTTGCAGTCGAAGGCCATCGCCATCGAGAACGACCTGCGCGGTACTTTGCGTAACTTCGGGCTCAAGGTGGGCATGGTGGGAACGGTGAAGTTCGAGGCGCGGATAACGGAACTGGTCGAGAACCAGCCCGATGTTGCCGGACTGGTCGAGCCGCTGCTGGTCGTCCGGCGGATACTTCGCGAGCAGTTCGTCATCCTGCATCGTCGTTTGCTGGCCATCGTCCGGGATGATGAGGTGTGTCGGCGCCTGATAACGACTCCGGGTGTCGGCCCCGTCGTGGCGCTGACCTTTCGCGCCACCGTCGACGTACCCGCTCGCTTCGCAAATCCAAGGCCGTCGGTGCCGTGTTCGGACTGACGTGCTCCAAGTATCAATCTGGCGAGATCGATCGGAGCGGCAGAATATCACGCTGCGGAGACGAGATGATGCGGGTCATGCTCTACGAAGCAGCCCAGAGCATGCTGTATTCGAAGAAATGGTCCTGGCTCAAGGCCTGGGCGATGCAGATCGCCAGACGCCGGGGGATCAAAAAGGCGATCGTGGCCCTGGCGCGCCGGTTGGCTGTGATCCTGCATCGCATCTGTATATCGGCGCTTTGCGCCAGCCAGGGCGGAGAATGCCGAGATAGCGGAGAATGCCGAGATAAATGTCGGGTTCAAATCGCCCTCCCTGAGAATGTCGCACCGCAATGTGGCGACGGGCGCCGACTTTAAATTGATTTGCATCAATGTCAGGCCGGCACCTGCTCTGCTAGGTGGTATGCTTTAGGTCAGAAAATGTCCGTGACCATGCTGCACTGGCGCTGCGTCGCGTATTTTTTGGGAGTTCCCAGCCATGCGGACCACCGCAATCAGACCCATGTCCGAGACGCTCACCGTGCCGCGACGGGAGAGTACCGTTAGAGCGAAGCGCAGTTTCCATGCTGCCTCACCAGCTGAGAAAGACCCACAAGCTAGAGCAGCGGCCGCCCTTCGAAAGCGTCGCGCTTCTGCTGCAAGGTGGCGGTGCTCTCGGCGTCTACCAGGCGGGCGTCCAACGAAGCATTGGCCGAAGCGGACCTCCACCCTGATTGGGTTGCAGGCATCTCGATCGGGGCGATCAACTCCGCCATCATCGCCGGCAATCCACGAGAGAGCAGGCGCCGCCAAGCTGGGCGAATTCTGGGAACTCGTGAACCATTCTCCATTCGGACTCGACGACAACGTCGTCTCCATGCTGCCAAAAGGGGATGCCGGGCGCGCCTTGGCCCAACACATGAGCGTCAGCACCGCTAGCATGCTCGGTGTGCCCGGCTTTTACACGATGCGGTTTCCGAGTCCTTTGTTCCAGCCGCCGGGCACGATCGAGGCAACGAGTTTTTGCGATACGACGCCGCTCAAGGCGACGCTCGAGCGCGTCGTCGATTTCGACCTCATCAACTCCGAAAACTACAATACCCGTCTCAGCCTCGGCAGCGTCAATGCGCGAAGCGGCCAGCTGGTCTATTTCGACACAACGACGGACGTCATTCGGGCCGAGCATGTGATGGCGAGCGGTGCGCTGCCGCCGGGATTTCCGGCGATCGAAATCGACGGCGAATACTATTGGGATGGTGGCGTCGTCTCCAACACGCCTTTGGCATGGATAGCGAGACAGCACCCGCCAAGCATGCTCGCCTTTCAGGTGGACCTATGGGCCGCGCCCGGTCCATTCCCGAAAAATCTTCAGGAAGTCATGATACGGATGAAGGAGATCCTGAATTCGAGCCGTACTATCTACCAAACCCGCGGCTACAAGGAGCTTAACCAGTTTCACGCCACCCTCGCCCGTTTTCTCGAGCAGGTCCCCGAGGAGTTCAAACGTAGCGAGGATGCGAAGTACCTGATGTCGGTGGCCATACAACAAGTGCATCACCTGGTGAACCTGGTCTACCGGCCGACAAGCCCCGAAGACGCCTCCAAAGAGAACGAGTTCTCCCGTAAGTCCGTTGAGCAGCGTTGGCTCGCCGGCTATCGAGATACGGTGCATGCGCTCCGCCACCCCGAGGTGCTCGAGCCGGCCGCCGGCTGCGACGCGGGCATCTTCGTGTTCGATTTTGCGAAGGATGGCGGCTGATATGGGGCGGGGAGCATTGCGCACCCCGTTCGCTCGGGCCCCATCCACAATCGCCTACGCTTTCCAAGGCCGTGCCAAAGTTGAAATTCGACGGGGGTCACTTCCGTTTATGGCCGTGTGTCACGAGTATCGCCCGTCCATACGGCGATGCGTAACTGTACGAGAGATGAAGGAGGGCCCTTCGAGGTCGGCAATTAGGTGTTGATCTCAAGCCACCGCAAGCTGCTGTCGTCAAAAGCGATGGTGGTGAGCGTTGCGGAAACGGCGGGACAAGATCCCGTCAGGCAAGGTTGAGAGAGGCGAGCGCAAGCAAACCGCTGATGACGTGTCGAAAACGGATTAGGCGATGCCAAAACCGGGGGGTGGCCATTCCTTCGGGATTAGCTTGGGAGATGCCTGAGACGGCCCAAGCGGCATCCGGCATGGAGGCGGCGCGAAGCTCAACCAGGCTTTTGTACGGAACGTGAGAACCTGTGCTCCGATGTAAAGGGAGAAGTCACAAGCGGCTAAAACCGCGAGGACGAGAGTACCGATGCGGAGCAACAGGGGCGGAGTGGCTCGTAGTAGGGACGAAGGCTCTGTAATGGAGCTGGACCGAAGGGGCTGCATTGTTCAGCCGAGACCACCGGCCAACTGAAGCCAACTGGCAACAGGAGGAGCCCGTGGATGAGGTAAAGCCGGCGGCTCGTTTGCCAACGGTCGAACATCGGGAGCCGTGTGAATCGAGAGGTTCACGCACGGTTTTGGGAGCGCCTGGAGGTGAAATTCCGCAACTCGTCCTACGCGTCACTTCGCTGCGCCGAACAATAATGTCGCTTCTCTAATCGGCCATTCGGGGTCAAGCACTTTCAGACTGTCCACCACTATAGTGTCGATGTCGCTCACGGGCTCGTGCTTCTCTTCGGAATCGGCACCAAGGCCCTTCCATCATGGGATTCGAAGACGAGGTGGAACAATCTATTAGACGGCCTTGCCGTCAGTTGAACGGCAGGTCCAAGCGACATTGCGAACTCACCTCATCCATCGTCCCGCGAGGGACATCTTTCCACCGCAGGATGGAGCTCGGGTTTCCTCCTATCGGATTTGATCCGGTGCGGTTGTCATGCTGCTGCCGCGGCCTGTTCCCGTGTCCAGCGGAACTCGGTGCCGTCAACCCAGATGCGGTGCATGATCACAGCCAATCGGCGGGCCAGCGCCACAATCGCCTTTTTCATCCCGCGGCGCCTGGCGATCTGCATCGCCCAGGCCTTGAGCCAGGACCATTTCTTGGAACGCATCATGGCCTGAGCTGCTTCGTAGAGCATCGTCCGCATCATCTCATCTCCACAGCGCGATATTCTGCCGTCCCAATCCACCTCCGCCCGATTGATACTTGGCGCACGTCAGCCCAAACACCGCCCCGACGGACTTGGATTTGCGGAAGCGAGCCGGAATGTCGACGGTGGCGCGATAGGTCAGCGACACCACGGGGCCAATGCCGGGGGTCGTCATCAAGCGCCGGCACACCTCGTCATCCCGGACAATGGCCAACAGACGGCGATGCAGGATGACGATCTGTTCCCGTAACACCCGCCGGACAATGAGCATCGATTCGACCAGAACCGCCAAGTCGGGTAAGTTCGTCTTAGGATAATTGCCACCTTCCCGCCGCACCTGAGTACGCCCGGCCTTCACGGCCTCTATGGGGGCGCGGCGATGCTGGCGACGACCTATGGCGTCGGCGAACACGCCGCTTAGAGCCAGCTTGGTTGCCACGAACCCAACGGAGTCAATGGATACTTGTATTCGCCCGGCGTCTTCGACATCTCGATCATTTCCGTGACGCCGCTGTAGCGACCCATCGGCGTATCGACAACGAATGTGTCGGGATCCGGATAGCGGTGCTCATCATTTGAGCCGGCCGTTTTTGTCACGTAGTCGCGATCGAAAATGCCCAACTCAGGAAGCCAGAGAGCCGTGCGTGACAACGAAACGACGACGCGGTAGCTTCCGCCCTCCTTCGCGCGCCGTAGCAGTGCCGATAAGACGCCGCAGGTTGCGAGCCAACCCGCTGCGTAGTCGCAGGCCAGAAGATCGACGGATGTGCTGGCTTCTCGTCGCTACCCTCAATGTTGTCGAGGCCCCAGGCGAGAGTGGCGGTGAGGTCGAAGCCGACGCGACTCGACCACGGTCCGGTTTCGCCGGCCCAGGTTATTTGTACATCGATTAGACCCGGGCGCTGTTCAATCGTTTCCTCCGGCGTGATTTGGAATCGCTCCCGCCATCCCTTACGGCGATTCGAGACGAATACGTCGGCCTTGGAAAGGAGTTCAAGGAATTTCGCATGGCCTTCCTTGTTACCCAGCTCAAGCATGGTGGACCGCATTCCGACATGCGAGGTGTAATGCCAGAGCGTGTGCTCGACATCGGACGGCCGCCACACGTTGAGCGCGTCGGCGCCGTGCAGGACCATCGCGCGACCGATCGATGGGCCCGCAATGACGTGAGTTGTAGCGAGCTGACGGATACCGTCGAGCGGCGTCTTCGGATTGGGCGTAAATGGTATTGGATCGCTTTCGCCCACTTTCTCGACGCTGACGACGGGCATCAGCCCCACGGACTTGGTGAAGGCATCCATCTTCAGCACGTCTTTGATGTTGCGGGCGAGCGGCATGGGGACGCCTGCATTCTCACCGGCTTCTTCAAGCTCCTCACCGTTCCACTCTTTCACCGCGTCGCGTACCGCTCCATAATAGCCACCCTTGGGTTTAAGAAGATCGAGCGCGTGCTGGCGTAAAGCCGGAAATACATCGGCAAGCATGATCCACTTGCCATCCTTGGTAGGAACGATATCCGGATCGCCGGAAGCAAAGGGGCTATATGGATCCGTGCGTCCGGGGAATCCACTGACCAGTTCCCACTTCCCGTCGAGAAACGGCGTGAGGCGCCGCAAAGCCTTACGCACGTCGACGTGAATATCCTGCGCCTCGCCGGTACGCTCCTTCCATATCTTTGCGATCAGGATCGCCTTGGCCGCGAGCGAGATTGCGCTGATAGATCCATATGGCAATCTATCCGGCGTGATGGGGTCAGAGCCGTAATAGGTGACCTTACCTCCGGAATCGGAAGTTGTTGCTCCCAAGCTTTGTAGCAAGGACTCAACATGTGCCGGCAGGTCTATCGTGCTGCTCTGTAGCTGATTGTTGTAGTTGGCGAGTATGCCCCTGGCCAGCTTTTCTGCTGCATCCACGTAGGGTCTTTTGGCCATGTGTTGCTCCTTGAGACTGCACGTGTCGTGAAAACGGGAGGTCACGCTGGCAAACTTAGCGACTGCAAACAAAAAGGATTGCTCAACCCTGCTTAAAATTGGACGCCGTGCGGCGATCGTCGCGTCGACTATTTTTTTAAAAGCGATCTTGAATTTTACGATCGTGATATGGATAGTCTGTTTGAGCACCAAAAGCGCTCACTTCAGACTATCGGCATCCCGGTGTATAGCATGATGAGCAGGGCGACCAGGCTGCCAACAAATAGCCCAAAGGTAATCTGTATAAGCCTGTTCCACCAACGATCCACGCATTTACTGAATTGTTGAGAAAGAATCGCAGACTTGACCGTAAAGGAGGCGCGGACGAAATATCGGCCAAGTCTGAGGCGTCGCGCGGGTGCTAAAACTCGTCTCGAGTTCACAGTCATTACACTACCCAACTTTTCTCTAAGGGCGCCGCGTAGACCTGCAGCGCGCTGACGTCCGCTAGTTGGGTTTCATGATCGGCGTAAACGTATTTGAGCCCGTGCTTTTCACACAGTTCCACAATGATGTCTTGGTTGACGTCGCTCGTCACTCCGAAGCGTGATCCACGTCCACCGCCGGAGCCGCCGCCACCGCTTCCAAGACCATCATGATGACCTCCATCTGACTGATCGCGTAATCGGTCAGTCGGAATTTAGCCAACGCAAGCAGAAAGCTATTGCTCGAGCGCCCTCCATAGGTCTGAGCGAGGTGAAACCCGGCCGCCAGCGAGACGTGATCGACAAATAATCGGTTAGCTTGGTCCGCATGGCTGAACGCAGGCAGTATCGTGCTGCCGAGACACGAAATCGTGGCGTCGTTGACGCCGGCACCAGGCTTATAGCTCAGGTCGCCAATTCGCGGCGCAGCGGCATCGTCGGCGATCGCGTTTAGCGCTGCACGCGGCAGATAGAAAAGTAAGGAGACGAAGGCGCAGCATGGCCACGACGAGATCGGCGCAGTTTCCTGACTTTTTTGACACTTGCCGTGCGCCCAAGCTGGAGATAGGCGATATTGGGTTGACATGGGCGAAGACGCCATCATGCCGCAGTCAAACGAAGCCCTGCAGCGAAAGCGTCGAAGGAAAGCGGTGCCCGTATTGGGCGCCGCCGGCCTGTCGCTGGCGCTAGCGAGCGGAGCCTCCGCCGCCGTCGGCAGCGTGAGCGTGAATCTGCCGGCGCGAACGGCCCGGGTGTGTCAGCAAATGACACTGCGTGACGAGGAAATCACCGACGTCAGCTTGGCGACATTCCACGTCTTCGACAAGGAGAATACGCAGCGGCTGCGTATGCGGGTCGCACTCGGCGCCACACTCGGCGCCTGCGGGTCGAGTTTCTATGAAAACCCGCCGGTATCTAGCGGGCCTGCGTATCCGCCACCGGTCCGGCGGACGAACAAATACCGCCACTCCCCCAAGCGCACATGACCGACAACGCGCGGCCCGCGTCGATGGAAGTTTCACGCTTGCCGGTCGTTGTGGTCCTCGACGCGCCACGGCGGCCGAAGCGGCGCTCGGTCATCACGGCTTTGCTGGCGACGGCGGCTTCGCGGGCAAGATAACTTCCCGTTTAAACTCCATCTGAAGCGCCGGGTCGGCGAGCGCGCGTTCCAAGGCCGCAAGCGCTATCTTCTTTTTCTCGCCTCGGATAGCCGCTTCGCCGATACCGGGAAACCGTGCGTGGGACGCCCTGACCAGATCTTGCTTATGCGGCGGCGCCACGGACGACTTCGGAAACGCGACGGCGTACACCCAAAGGTCAAAGACCTGCGCCTCACGTGGCATGCCGCCGGTTATGCGGCGGAAGTCCTGACACGCGAGCCGCAGCATAATCACGGCATCATCTTCGGCAATCTCGACAGTGGCGTCGGCGTCGTTATCAGCGTGCTTGAAAAAGTTCGCCTTCTTGAAGAGTGGATCAAGCAATTGGCTTACTGTGCTGCCCCTTTCCGTCGCCAGCTCTTGTTGGAGTGTCTCAACGCCCGACACTTCCGCAGTTATCCAATATAAGCTTGGCGCAAAGAATGCCGGCACTTTTGACGTGGACTGCGCCTGCGCGTCGTTTCCACCGTTGATCGCTATCGGCTTCGGACTATCGCCACCAATTCAGCGATAAAGACAATTCTTGTGATCGGTGTAGACATGATTCAACGGCTCAGCCATCCTAACGATCCTGGCTGTTTCCTATGGAGCGACGGAGCCGGCGCCGCTGTGTTGGAGGGTGGCAACCAGGCAGGCTTCATCGGCGCGGCGTTCCAGCCCGACGGAGAGTATGCATCCGGTTGGGACATTGCAGCCGGGGGCACCTTCGAACCGGCGAGCGTGGAGACCGTGGAGGCTGGGCGTACGCAGATGCGTCGCGAAAAGGGCAATTATCCGGCGACGGTCAACGAAGACGGTGGCCGCGTCTATTCAACCGCCTGGCCGCCGAAAACGGCTTCACGGCAAATGAGGTAGATCAATTGCTCTTCACCCGGATCAGCAAGCGCGCGATCGCGATTGTAGCCGAGCGGTGCGACGTGCCATTGGAAAAATGCCACACCATCATGGAGAAATGCGGTTACACCGGCTCTGCATGTATTCCGATGGCATTGGACGACGCCATCGAACTCGGCAAGATCAAGCGGGGTAATCTTGTCGTCATGATTGGTTCAGGGCTCGGAAATCAAGCCGCAGCGGCGGTTCGTATGTGACCGTTTGAGGCCGTCCAAAGCCACGCAGACCAAAGGTTGAGGATTAGCTTAGGATTCTCCCAAATAACACCCTCGGCGCCGCGCCGTCCCTACCGCGGTGCGGACCTCGCGCAGCGCCTGCACACCGCCGGGCCACGCGGGGCGTTGCAAAGCTTTCTGAGCGGCGGCAACCCGACTTCAAGAAACTGGCGTCATAAGAGGACGAATTCGAATGAAAGATCCAGTCGGCGTCATTTCAGGCGTCGGTCCCGGGATGGGCTCGGCTCTGGCGCGTCAACTCGCACCCGCGATGATAAGCGCCGGTAGCGGCAACATATCATCGAGACGGGTTAGGAGATGGATCCGAAACGCGGAGGCTGGGTATTGTCTGCGGCGCTGTGCACGTAAAAAGAAAAAGGCCCCGCGGTTATCCCGCGGAGCCCAGAGACAGGAGCTGTTGCTAACTTAGTTCTTAGTAACGAGCGGCGCCGGAGCCGGAGGGCTCCAGAGTTTGAAGCCGATGCGGGTCCAGAAATCCAGACCGTCGATGGCATTTTGACGGAAGACGCTCTGCGTGAACCACACCTGGATGTCCACCGGGCCGAAATCGTAGCCGACCAGGGCGCCGACGTCGATGGTTCGCAGATTGCCGCAGAGAGCGGGGCAGCCCGGGCCGGTATCGGCGGTGGTTTGGATTTCGGTGTAGGCGACAGGTCCGAGTTCCCACTTGCCGATCTTGTAGACCGCCGTAGCGTCGATATAGAGCGCGTTGCCGCTCGTCACCGCAGTAGCGGGCGATTGGGTGCAGCACGGGCCGTCCGAGCGCGTGTTGATGTCATAGAAGAAGTTTGCCGACGCCACCCAGTTATTGCCGAGGTACGAGATCGCCGTCGACGGCTCGAAGGTCCAATAGTCCGGGTTCGGCGTACCGGCCCAGCGCGAGCCATCCGGAACCATGAAGCCGAACGCTACGCTCCAGAACCATCCCCCGCCCAAGTTCCACGAGAAGTTGAGCGGTTGAATGAAAGTGTTGGCGACCACTTGGAAGGAGGCGATCGGGGGTTGTGACGCCACCTCCGTCAGACTGCCGGGATTAGCCTGAACGAACCCCATATAGAACGCTTGTACCACGCTGAAGCCGTAGCTGCCGCCCCATAAATTCCAGCCAGGTACGTACAGGAACGGCACTGCCTGCGCGACTGCAGGGAGTGAAAGTCCAGCCGCCTGGTTACCACTACCACCTCTCTGACCGGCCAGGCCGAGGTACACAATTTCAGTGCCCGAATATAATCCCGCCGGTGGCAATGCGCCCAACGGAAGACCGATTGTGGCGCCGTTCAAGCGGTTTTGGAAAGTTCCGGATTGCATTGCCGAAGCGGAACTCGCGAAGCCGCCGATGGCGACCGCCGCGAGACCTGCCATTGCAATCTGTCTCAGTCGGGTCATTTGCCCCTCCAGTGTTTTGTCCCCAAGACCCCGCGAAATATCCCGCTTGGTGCTTGTCCCGTCGGCACGATCTGCCAACTGCCGGGAGGTTCGTGCAATCGAGTTCAGAATGCAACGGTTTATAGGCGCAAGTGCGGGGGTAAACGTCACTTAGCTGACGGCAGTTGCAAAAATATCACTTTTCCGCTGTCGGCTATCGGCCGTTTCCGTTCTTGCGAGTGTGGCAAATAGTCAACTGAAATCAATCCCTTATCGTCGGGTTAATTTTGAACTTTACGCGTTCCCCGCGGACGCGGCACGACGCACAGTCTCTGACCATAACGGGCGGAGCTGCGCCTTCGGGCCGCGAATGCGCTCCGTCGATTCGGGTTCTTTTGCGAGACTCCGAGACAGAAATGGATCATGCGAGCAACAGCAAAATATTCGCCGCAGATCAGTTATGCGTCGGATGAATTCGCGACGCGAGTCGTGGTGCGCTCACCAGAAATCCAGCGTCGGCCAGATGGTTTTTTCCTGCGGCATCAGCGAAGCGAGCTTGCCGACGTGCAGCACGATGGGCGAAAGATCGTTGCTGTGTCGGAGCGCGAAGATGTGGCCGACGAACAGCGTGTGATCGCCGCAGTCATGCCGCGCCGTCACCGTGGCGGCGATGGTGGCGTTGGCATGTGCGAATACCGGCGTGTCGCCGGCGTATTCGTATTTCGGATCGATGCCTTCGGTCGGCCGCCCGGCGAAATGTCCGATCAAAAACTCCTGGCCGCGCGCCAGAACGTTGACGCCGAAATGGCCGGCCTCCAGCAGGAAAGCATGCATGCGCGCTTTCTTGCCGACCGAGATCACGCACAGCGGCGGCTCGAGCGAGCCCGACATGAACGCGTTCGCGGTCATGCCGCGAACTTCGCCACGCGCCTGCGTGGTAATCACGGTGACGCCGGTGACAAACGACGCCATCACCCGGCGGAAGAGATGCTCGTTGGCCGCTTCCAGGGCCGAATGGGATTCCGAAAGTGTCATTGGCGAATGATACGAAGCGCGTTGGGACGAGGCAAGGAACGCTGCCCACTGGCCGAAACGTACATCTAGAGCCACATTCGCCGCATATTGAAGCGAGTGGCGCTCGACTTTTTGGCGAAGCATGATCCTTTCGGAGAGCCGCTTTCCACGCTGGATCGAGTCCGGAGCAGGCTTTTCCCGGATCGTGCGCTAGTGCGTCGCGCTGGCATCGACGTCCTTAGCCAGCGCCACCAATGCGTCCTTGTAGATGCGTCGGACCTGGCTCGAGGCGCTGTCGATCAGTTGCGGAGACTTCGCGCCGTCCAGATACAGAGCGCGAATCAATTTGAGGTCGGAGCGAGTCAGAAATATGTAAGACTTGTCGGTGTCCGCGACATGCGCCCAAATGATGTAGTCGTCGGCATTGAGCTGGCTGCGACAAAAATAGACCCTTTGGTCGTCAGTCACCACCGCGACCACGGGGAGGGCCTGGTTCGGATCGGCGGAAAGCGCCAGGCTTTGCGCCGTCGGCGGCGGAAATTCTTGCTTTACGCCGATGGTGTCGACGAATTTCAGTATTTTCTTCAATTGCGCCGGCGAAATCGGCGAGGCGTCCTGAGCAGTCAGCGCACCCGCCATCATGATCATGAGGATCGCGGCAGCCAGCAACCTTTTCATTTTGCGGTCTCACGCAGTTGCACTCTTAGGCGACGATACTCCGCGGCCGGTGTCGCCTCAACCGGCGATATCGTGGCTGCGGCGCCCGGCGCTGCCACACAGCGGCCTGTTACGATTTCACCAGTACGCGCCCGGTGACCGCCTCGAGGTTCTTGAAGAATATTTTGTCGGCGTCGGCTTTCGGCAGGTTGAGTTTGTCCAGGATCCGCAAGGTCTCGCGCGGATACATCGTTCCGCCCTCGGGATCGTACGGGCAATCGGACGCGAACACGATCTTGTCGCGCGGGAAGAATTCCAGGCCCGCCTTGGTCGCGGGCTCGGCGGTGAACACCGCGGTGTCCGCCCAGAAATCCTGTTTGAAATAGTCCAGCACCCGCTTCTTCAAGCTCTTGCGCAGCGCCGTGTAATCGGCGTCCGAGGTGCGCGAGCCCATGACGTCGTTGCCCGGGCCGATGCGGCCCTCGAGCATCGGCACGATGCCGCCGAAATGGTGGGCGATGATTTTCAGATCGGGATGATTGTCCATGATCTTGGAGTAGACGAGGCGCATCATCGCGGTCGCGGTCTCGTACGACCAACCGAACGTCCACCAGATTTCATACAGCGATTTGTGCTCGGAAGCGTAGTCCGGCATCTCGGCGCCGCGCGCCGGATGCAGCCAAACCGGAATGCCGAGTGCGCTCATCTTGTCCCAGAACGGCAGATATTCGGGCCGATCGAGCGGCTTGCCGGCGACGTTGGTGTAGATCTGCACGCCGAGCGCGCTGAGCTCTTTGACCGCGCGTTCCGCCTCGCCGACGCCGGCGTCCGCCGCGGCGAGCGAAACCTGCGCCACCCAGCCGGGAAAATGGTCCTTCTCCTTGGCGATCAGTTCAGCGAAGCCGTCATTGATGATGCGGCAATATTCGTCGATCTGCGCCGGCGTCCTGGCGATCAGTTCGATTGGCGGCTGAGTGTAGCTAAGGATCTGCTGATAGTCCTTGTGGCCGTCGACGATCCGCTTGCGCACGTCGAGATCGTACAGCGCCGGCAGCGAGCGCACGCGCTTGCCCATGTCCTTATAGTCGGCGGCGATGTCGTCGAGCCGATCGAAAAATCTCTTCGGGAAAAAGTGCGTGTACGCGTCGATACGCATTGGGCTGGTCCTCTGTTGGCGCGTTGATTTCAAGCCTGCGCGAAACGCGCAAGCACTTCGGCGGGGATCGGTTGCGCTTTGATCTGCGGCGGATCGCCGCCATCGCGGGCCACCCACACCCGGGTCTCAAAGCCCTCGACTGCGAGCGCGCCGTTCTTGCTGAGCCGGTGCTCGATCTTGAAGCTCGAGCGGCCGCACTCGACAAGCTTGGTGTCGATGGCGACGTCGTCGCCGAACCGCGTCGGCTGGCGAAAGCGGGCGCGGGTTTCGACCAGCGGATGTCCGGCGAAATTGTAGGCCTTGAGATACTCGATCTTGTTCATGCCCAGGGCCCGCTCGATCAAGGCGGTGGTGCAGGTGTCGAAAATCTCGAAATAGCGTGGATAGAAGATGATCCCCGCGGGATCGCAATCGCACCATTCGATGCGCGTGGTACGGATGTTGGTGAGCATCATAAGCAGACGACGGCGGACAGACGGCGGAGGAGGGATGGAGGAACAAACTGATACTGCTTCATTTCTAGCTCAATAGCTTCGATCCCGTGATCTGTCGTCCGTCCTCCGTCCTCCGTCGTCTGTTACCGGGGCGCCATGCGCAGCGCCGCGTCGAGCCGGACCACTTCGCCGTTGAGGTAGCGGTTGTCGATCATGTGGTGGACCAGCGCCGCGTATTGCGACGGATCGCCGAGCTTTTTCGGAAACGGCAGCGAGGCGGCGAGGCTGTCCTGCGCTTGTTGCGACAGGCCCATCATCATCGGCGTCAGAAATATGCCAGGCGCGATCGCAAGGACGCGGATGCCGAATTGGGCGAACTCGCGCGCCGCCGGCAGCACCAGGGCGACGATCCCGCCCTTCGACGACGAATATGCGGCCTGGCCGATCTGGCCGTCATAAGCAGCGACCGAGGCGGTGCAGATGATGACGCCGCGCTCGCCGTCGGTGAGCGGCTCGAGCGCCGACATAGCGGCAGCGGCAAGCCGCATCGCGTTGAACGTGCCGATCAGGTTGACGCGAATGATGCGCTCGTAGTCGGCAAGCGGCTGCGGTCCTTCCTTGCCGACGATCCGCTTGGCCGTGCCGATGCCGGCGCAATTGACCAGGATGCGGGCGGGACCGTGATCGGCGGCGGCCTTGGCGATCGCCGCTTCGGTCGAGGCACTGTCGGCGACGTCGCAGGCGATGGCGATGCCGTTGATGTCGATCGCGACTTCGGCGGCGGTTTTGGTGTTGACGTCGAGGATGGCAACCTTGGCGCCGGCGGCGGCCAGCATGCGCGCGGTCGCGGCGCCGAGGCCTGAGCCCCCGCCGGTGACGAGCGCCGCGTGTCCACGAATGTCCATGATCAACTCGCTTTTGCTGTGGGCCCCCACCCTAACCCTCCGCCGCTTGCCGGGGAGGGAACGGAGGGGGCGACAATGACGAGCGGCGGCGGCGGGTCGGCGTAAAGCTCGTCGACCAGAGCGGCGCGATGGGCCAGCACCGCGCGCTGGTTGATCGATCCTTTGTCGGTGACTTCGCCGACATCGAGCGACGGCGGATCGGTCAGCAGAATGGCACGGCGGACGCGAGCCGAGGTGCCGCGGCTCGGATTCGACAGCACTTCGAGACAGCCGGCAAATGCTCGCCGTACGCGCGTATCGGCCAGCACGGCTGCCGGTGCGGTGTTGGGCGCGAGATCGGGCGCGAGCTTTCGGCATGCGTCGATATCGGGAATGATCAAGGCGGCGATCTCGTCGCGATCGGGCCCAGCCAACACCACGTCGCGCACCAGCGGCGCGCATTGCGCAATCATCGCCGTGCGCAACGGGCCGACGCTGACCCAGGTGCCGGTCGCGAGCTTGAAATCCTCGGCGATACGCCCGTCGAAGAGCAGCCCCTTGGCCGGATCGGCGGGATCGGCGAACTTCAACGCGTCGCCGAGCTTGTAGAAGCCTTCGTCGTCGAAAGCGTTGGCGGTGATCGTGGGGGCACGCCAATAGCCGGGCGTGATGTTGGGCCCACGAAGCCGTATCTCGAGCTTGCCGTCTTGCGGGACGAGTTTGACCTCCTGTCCGGGCAGCGGCAGGCCGATATTGCCGACGCGCTCGGACTCCCAGCTGCACGCCAGCGCAGCCGGCGCGGTCTCGGTCGAGCCGAGGCTGGTCAGGATCAGGATGCGCTCACCGACGGTCTTGACCGCCAGCTCCTGCAGCGCGTCGTGCACATGCTGCGACAGGCCGGCGCCGGCGTAGAACATGACTTTGAGCCGGCTGAAGAAGGTTTCGCGCAGCGCCCGATCCTCGCACAAATGAGGCAGCAGCATCTCAAAGCCCTTCGGCACATTGAAATAAATCGTCGGCGCGACGTCGCGGAGGTTGCGCACGGTGGCCGCGATGGCGCCGGGCATCGGCTTGCCCTCGTCGATATAAAGCGAGCCGCCGCAGTCGAGCACCAGGCCGAAATTGTGATTGCTGCCATAGGTGTGGTTCCATGGCAGCCAATCGACCAGAACCGGCGGTTCGCCGTCGCCGAGAAACGCCAATCCGCCCCGCATCATTGATTGGTTGGCGCACAGCATCAGTTGGGTGTTGATGACGCCTTTCGGCTGACCGGTGGAGCCGGACGTGAACAGGATTTTGGCAATGGTCTCGGGACCGACTTTGGCGTGCGCGGCCTCCACGGCCGGCGTTGGTTCGGTACCGATCAATTTTGCAAATGGCGTCATCGGCCGGTCGCTTGCCGGGTTGGCAGTGACGACGACCTCGACGTCGCCCGGGACGGCCGCCGCGATGGCGCGGGCGAATGCCTTGCCGTCAGCGGCAAAGACCAGACCCGGGGTCAGGATTTCGATGATGGCTTTGAGCTTCTTGAAATCCTGCGAGACCAGGGAGTACGGCACGGAAATCGGCGCATAGGGGACGCCGATATGCATCGCCGCAAGCCCGAGCAGCGCATGCTCGATGTCGTTGCCGGACAAAATCGCAATCGGACGATCCGGAGAAACGTCGCGCTCGAGCAAAGCGGCGGCGATCGAGCGCACGCCGACGAACGCCGCCGCATACGTCACGGTCCGCCACGCGCCGGCGGTTTCGCGTTGCGCCAGGAAAACGCGCTCCGGCTCGGCCGCCGCCCAATGCGCCAAGCGCTCGGTCTGTTTGTTCGGGTAGGGCGTGAGCGCGCGCGGCGAGCGCATAAGAATCGCGCCGTCGGGCCGGCGTTCGACGATCACCTCCGGCGCGCCGAGCCGCACCGCCCGCAGCGGCGGCGACGTTTGCTCCGACGATGTCTGCACCAAGCTGCGCGTCATGGCCTCACCCGCGCACGACCTTGGGCGCGCGCTTCTCCAGAAAGGCCTTGAGCCGCTTCTTCGCCTCTTTCTCACCTTGCGCAATCGCCGCGGTGAGCGCCTCGGTGGCGAACCCGGCCGCCGGATCGGCGCGGGCGATGCGCGGCAGCATGTGGGTGACGGCGAAATTGGTGAACGGCGCGTTGCCGGCAATCCGCTCGGCGAGTTCGAGCCCCTTGGCCATGCCGGCGCCGTCGTCGACCAGATATTGCGTAAGCCCGATAGCCTGGCCCTCTTCGGCGCCGAGCGTTCGCCCGGTCAGCATCATGTCCATCATCCGCGCGACGCCAATCAGCGGCGGCAGCCGCACCGAACCGCCGCCACCGACAAAGATGCCGCGGCTTCCTTCCGGCAGCGCATAGTAAGCCGAACGCTCCGCCACGCGGATGTGCACGGCGGCGGCAAGTTCGAGCCCGCCGCCGACGACCGCGCCATGGAGCACGGCGACGACCGGCACCTTGCCGAACTGGATGCGGTCGAAGGCACGATGCCAGGAACTCGAATGGCCAACGCCGCTGAAGACGTCGCGCTCCTCGAGCTCGGTCAGGTCGAGGCCGGCGCTGAAATGCTCGCCGTCGCCGGCAAGCACGACCGCCCGGACGTCATCCGGCAGGGAGTCAAAGAACGCGACCAAGCCCTGTACCAGCGTATCGTTTAGGGCATTGCGTTTTTCGGCGCGATGCAGCCACAGCACGGCGACGGCGCCGCGCCGCTCGGCGCGGAGCGAAGGTGGCAGGGGGCAAAACTCCCCGGTGCGATCGTTCAAGGCCAGCTCGTCACTGTAAAAAACGCCGATGGGCGTTGCATTTCCCTAGAACCGCGTCAAGGCGCGAGGCGAAATCCCCTGATCTTAGAGTCATTTGACCCTGCGCACCACGGCCCGTAAATAACGTGTCGGCGGCTGCAGCCAGGCGCGAGCGAGCGGGTCAAGGAGCGTTCCATGCGAGAGGTTTTCATCTGCGACGCCGCCCGTACCGCCATCGGCCGCTATGCCGGCGCGCTCGCCAAGGTTCGCACCGACGACCTCGCCGCGGTCCCGATCCGGGCGCTGGTCGAGCGCAATGCGCAGGCCGACTGGTCGCAGCTTGACGAAGTGTTCTTCGGCTGCGCCAACCAGGCCGGCGAAGACAACCGCAACGTGGCGCGGATGGCGCTGTTGTTGGCCGGATTGCCGGATAGTGTACCCGGCATCACGGTGAATCGTCTCTGCGCGTCCGGGCTCAATGCGGTGGGCGACGCGGCGCGGGCGATCAAGACTGGCGACATGGATTTCGCCATCGCCGGCGGTGTCGAGTTGATGACGCGCGCACCGATGGTGATGGGCAAGGCGGGCGAAGCATTTTCGCGCACCGCCGAGATTTACGACACCACGATCGGCTGGCGCTTCATCAATCCGGTGCTCAAGGCGCAATACGGTGTCGACTCGATGCCGGAAACCGCCGAGAACGTCGCCGAAGAATTTCAGGTGGCGCGCAAGGATCAGGACGCTTTTGCGCTGCGCTCGCAGCAGCGCGCCGGCAAAGCCGCTGCGTCCGGCTATTTCGCCGACGAGATCGTCCCGGTGCAGGCGCCCGGCGGCAAAGCCGGCCCGATCGTGGTCGACAAAGACGAGCACATCCGGCCCGACACGACGCTCGACAATCTCGCCAAGCTCAAGCCGATCGTGCGCAATCCCGGCACCATCACCGCCGGCAATGCTTCGGGCGTCAACGACGGCGCCGCTGCCATCATTCTCGCCAGCGAGGCCGCGGTGAAGGCGCATGGCCTCACCGCGCGGGCGCGCGTACTCGGCATGGCGTCGGCCGCGGTGCCGCCGCGGATCATGGGCATCGGTCCGGTGCCGTCGACACGCAAGTTGATGGACCGGCTCGGCTTGAAGATCGGCGACTTCGATCTGATCGAGCTCAACGAGGCATTCGCCTCACAGGGGCTGGCGTGCCTGCGCCAACTCGGCGTCGCCGACGACGCCGACTTCGTCAACCCGCACGGCGGCGCCATTGCGCTCGGCCATCCGCTCGGCATGTCCGGCGCGCGGCTGACGCTGACCGCCGTGCACGGCCTGCATAAGCACGGCGGCAAACGCGCGCTCGCCACCATGTGTGTCGGCGTCGGGCAGGGCGTGTCGTTGGCGCTGGAAAAGGTTTGATTGTTGTTCCGGTACGATGCGCAGCGCCGGGTCCGGCGTCTTATCCGTAGCCAAAAAGATTTGCGCCGATCGCGGCGGCGCTACCTGATATGATCGCGTATTCGTGCCTTTAGCGTTTCCTGCAAAGATTACGAGGAGAATTTTACCTTGCCGATGAGTCCCGGCTACGTCCCTTTTCATCCCAATCCGTCGAAGCCGAAATTCAAACCGCCGCCCGGCGCGGTCGATGCCCACTGCCATGTGTTCGGTCCGGAGAGCAAATTCCCTTTTGCGCCCGAGCGCAAATACACGCCGTGCGATGCGCCGAAGGAGAAGCTGTTCGCGCTGCGCGACTTTCTCGGCCTCGACAAGAACGTCATCGTCCAGGCGTCGGCTCACTCCAAGGACAATCGCGCGATGGTCGATGCACTGGAATTGGCCGGTGGCCGTGCCAAGGGCGTCGCCTTTGTCGGCGAGGAAGTGACCGACGACGAGCTGAGATGGATGGACCAAGCGGGCGTGCGCGGCGTGCGCTTTAATTTCCTCAAGAGGCTGGTCGATTTCACGCCGCGCGACGTGCTGCAACGGATTGCGGCGCGGGTCGACAGGCTCGGCTGGCATGTCGTGGTCTATTTCGAGATGCACGACCTGCCGGAGCTTGAGGATTTCTTTACCACGCTGCCGACTACGGTGGTGGTCGATCACATGGGCACGCCCGACATCAGAAAGGGCGTCGACCATCGGGAGAACATGCGCTTTCACCGGCTGTTGGACCAGCACAACAATTTCTGGGTCAAGGTCACCTGCCCGGAGCGCATGACCATCGCCGGCCCGCCTTATGACGACGTGGCGCCGTTCGGCCGCGCGCTGGTCGAACGCTTCCCCGACCGCGTCATCTGGGGCACCGATTGGCCGCATCCCAACGTCAAAGTCGCGCCCGACGATGGCGTGCTGGTCGATTACATCCCCAAAATCGCGGCTTCGGCCGAACTGCAGCGGCGGCTATTAGTCGACAATCCAACGCGGCTTTATTGGGGTTAGAAGGGCACTCTGCTCATTCCCGCGAAAGCGGGAAGCCAGGAAGCTTGGTCAGATTCTAGTGTTTGTTGCGCCGGGTCTCCGCCTTCGCGCTCCTGCGCTTCGGCGCGACCAAGACCGCGCCGCAGCTCGCGAGGCGAGCGTAGGCGGGTCGCGGGGACGAGCGGAGGAACAATACTTACGTTGCCAAGCTTTGTTGCGCTATATATGTGGAGCGCGAAATCGGAGAGATGCTGATGGCTCGCAAAGCGCAGGTCTACGACGACATCCCCGGCACGTTCGTGTTCGATGCCGAACGCTCGCGCGAGGGCTACGGCATCAACATGTTCTGCATGTCGTTGATGAAGGACGACAATCGCCGCGCCTTCAAGGCCAACGAGGCGGAGTATCTCAAGAAGTTCAAGCTGACGCCCGAACAGACCGACGCGATCCTCAAGCGCGATTACAATCGCATGCTCGAACTGGGCGGCAACATCTATTTCACCGCCAAGCTCGGGGCGACCGACGGGCATTCCTTCCAGCATCTGGCGGCAGTGATGACCGGCAACACGCAGGACGACTACGCCAAGATGATGCTCGGCGGCGGCCGTTCGGTCGAAGGCAATCGCTCGCGCTCCGGCAAGAACGCGCCGTCGGCATTCATTGCCGGCGCGGCGGCAAAAAAGGCGGCAGGCGCCAAGACGAAAGCCAAGACAAAGGCCAAGCCGAAAGCCAAAGCCAAGCCGAAATCCAAATCGAAATCAACAAAGCGGAAGTGAGCCGTGGCCAGGATCATCGCAGGAATCGGTTCATCGCATGTGCCGGCCATCGGCGCGGCGATCGACAACAACAAGACCGAGGAACCGTACTGGAAGCGGGTGTTCTCGGGCTTCGAAAAATCACAGGAATGGATGCGCGAGACCAAGCCCGATGTCGCCATCATCGTCTATAACGATCACGCTTCGACCTTTTCGGTCGATCTGATCCCGACCTTCGCGCTCGGCTGCGCCGCCGAGTTCCCGCCGGCCGATGAGGGCTGGGGCCCGCGTCCGGTGCCAGTAGTCAAAGGTTATCCGGCGCTCGCCTCGCACATCGCCCAATCGGTGATCCTCGACGAATTCGACCTCACCATCTGCAACAAGATGGAAGTCGATCACGGCATGACCGTGCCGATGAACCTTCTATTCGGCAAGGTCGACAAGAATTCGCACTGGCCGTGCCCGGTGATTCCGCTCGCGGTCAACGTCGTAATGTACCCGCCGCCGACCGGGCATCGCTGCTACATGCTCGGCAAAGCGATCCGCAAAGCGGTGGAGTCCTATCCGGAAGACCTTAGGGTCGTCATCTTCGGCACGGGCGGACTGTCGCACCAGATCAGCGGCCCGCGCGCGGGCCTCATCAACAGCAAATGGGACAAGGCGTTCCTCGACAACCTGTCCAAGGATCCGCAGAAGCTGGTGAAGATTCCGCATGTCGACTACATGCGCGAGGCCGGCGCCGAAGGCATCGAGATGGTCATGTGGCTGATCATGCGCGGCGCGCTCGACGACAAGGTCGACGAAGTCTACCGCTTCTACACCGTGCCGGCGTCGAACACCGCGGTCGGACACATTATTCTCGAAAACCGCAGTCGCGGCGCCAAGACTGCAAGCAAGGCGGCCGGCAGGCATAGGCCGGCGCCAAGCAAACACAAGCGCGCTGCGGCGCGGGCCTAAAGTCCACCTCGTTCGCGGCTAGTGTGATCGGGTACCTCGTCATGCGCGGGCTTGACCCGCGCATCTCGCTTAGGCAGGCACAGTTCAGACAAACGGGATGGCCGGGACAAGCCCGGCCATGACGGAACGAGGAAATCCATGAAAATCTGCGTCGCCGGTCAGGGGGCTTTCGGTCAGAAGCACCTTGACGCGCTCAAGCGCATTCCCGATGCCGAGGTGACGTCACTGGTCGGCGGCAATCAGGACGCCACGGCGGAAGTCGCCAAGAAATACGGCATCCCGCATTACACCGGCGACCTGTCGGAAGGCATCAAGCGCGCCGACGCGGTGATCCTCACCACGCCGACCAAGATGCATTTCCGCCAGGGCGAGCAGGTGATGCGGGCCGGCAAGCATGTGCTGGTCGAAATCCCGGTGACCGACAGCGTCGAGGACGCCGAGGCGCTGGTGAAGATCGCCAGGCAGACCGGGGTCGTCGCCATGGGCGGCCATGTGCGTCGCTTCAATCCCAGCCATCAGTTCATCCACAAGAAGATTGCGAAGGGCGAGCTGAAAATCCAGCAGATGGACGTGCAGACCTATTTCTTCCGCCGCAAGAACATGAACGCCGCCGGACAGCCGCGCAGCTGGACCGACCATCTGCTGTGGCACCATGCGGCGCACACCATCGACCTGTTCCAGTATCAGGCCGGCGAGACGATTTCCGATTGCTATGCGGTGCAGGGGCCGATCCACCCGACGCTCGGCATCGCCATGGACATGGGCATCGTCGCCAAGGTGCCGTCGGGCTCGATCCTGACGCTGTCGCTGTCGTTCAACAATGACGGGCCGATCGGCTCGTTCTTCCGCTACATCTGCGACAATGGCACCTACAAGGCCTATTACGACGATCTGGTCGACGGCAAGGACAACAAGATCGATCTGTCGAAGGTCGACGTTTCCATGGATGGCATCGAGCTCGAGGATCGCGAGTTCATCGCCGCGATCAAGGAAAAGCGCGAGCCGAATGCGAGCCTGGCGGAGCTTCTGCCGTGCATGCATGTCCTCGGCAAACTCGAAAGCATCGTCGATCCGCAGCGCAAGGCGCACGCCTGACGCAGCCGGGCGGGCTTTCTATTAATTCCATTTTCGCTATTCTCTGGGTGCGGCGGGAACAAGCTGACCGCGGGCGGTATTGCAACGATGACGCACACGCAGTCGTCATCCGGCGCAGCGGTAAATTTTCGTGGACCAGCCAACCTATAGCAACAAAATTGAACACACCGCCGCGGCCGGGCAGAAGATCGTCAACCTGGCGCTGCAAGGCGGCGGCAGCCACGGCGCTTTCACCTGGGGCGTGCTCGACCGCCTGCTGGAAGAAGACCGGCTTGAGTTCGAAGGCATCACCGCATCGAGCGCCGGCGCCGTGAACGCCGTCGTGCTGGTCGATGGTTTGGCCGCAGGCGGGCGTGAAGGTGCGCGGGAGGCGCTGCGGCGTTATTGGCGGCAGGCATCCGAGCTTTCGTCGCGCGGCGTTTTCAAGCCGTCTGCGGTCGACAGAGCCAGCCCGGACTTTGGTCTTGAGCATTCGCTGGGGTTCATGTTTCTTGAACCTCTCACCCTCTTTGCCTCCCCTTATCAGACCAATCCGTTCAACTACAATCCGTTCAAAGACCTGCTAACCGCGACCATCGACTTCGAGCGCGTACGGCGGCAAACCAGGGTCAAATTGTTTCTTTGCGCGACCAACGTCGAGACCGCCAAGATTAAGATCTTCAACGGCAAGGACATCGGCGTCGAGCACGTGCTCGCTTCGAGCTGTCTTCCTCTGTTGATGCAGTCGGTGGAGATCGATGGCCAATTTTATTGGGACGGCGGTTACGCCGGGAATCCCGCGATCTTTCCACTGGTCTACGAATGCGACTGCCGCGACATCCTGCTTGTGCATATTACGCCGGCTGAGCGCCCCGGCGTCCCGACCACCTCCCCGGCGATCATGAATCGCATGCAGGAGATCAGCTTCAACATCGCGCTGATGCGGGAAATGCGGGTGATCGCTTTCATCAACGGACTGATCGACGAGGGAAGGATCGATGGCGGCAAACGCGTACTCGTCCACTCGATCGAAGCCGAAGACGTGATCCGCGAGTTTTCATGGTCGAGCCGGCTGAACGGCGATTGGAAGTTTATGACGCATCTGTACAAGATGGGTCGCGCGCGGGCCGACGAATGGCTGGCGGAAAAATTTGACCGCATCGGCGTCGAGTTCGACCATCGATCTGCGCGAAAAATATTTTTGATGGTGTGACGCGCCGGTGACACGTGTCTTGCGCGCCGGCGATTCAACCCGTCTCGGATCGTACCGCAGTCAATTTTTTTGAACGCACGTGCCTCACTCTTCGGCAGCACACATCGCTGCCTAAATTTTTAACGTTGCGTTTTCGGAAGACGAGATCAGCGAAAAATCGAAATGCTGCTGTCATTGTATGGCTGGTAAGGACCACTAGCTCCATGTCAACAATCGCACGTGATTCGCACACAGACATGAAATTGATCCATCAAGATTCCGGCGCCGCTGGCCCCCGCGCGACGCCATTCGTCGCACAGAAAGTGGTTAACCTCGCGCTCCAGGGCGGCGGGACCCATGGTGCGTTCACCTGGGGCGTGCTCGATCGCCTGCTGGAGGAGGAGCGCCTTTCGGTCGAAGGCATCACCGCCTCTAGCGCCGGCGCGGTTAACGCGGTGGTGCTTGCCGACGGCCTGGCGGCGGGCGGCCGCGACGGCGCGCGCAAGGCGTTGCGCGCGTTTTGGCAAAAGCTGTCGAAAAACGCCGCGCACGGCGTGTTCCAGCCCTCTTTGATGGACCGGGTGAGCGGAACCCGCGGCCTCGACCATTCGCCGGGCTATGTGTTCATGGAGGCGCTGGCGTATTTCGCGTCGCCTTATCAGCTCAATCCGTTCAACATCAATCCGCTCAAGAAATTGTTCGAGGAATTCGTCGATTTCGAGCGGGTGCGGCGGCAGGACGCGGTCAAGCTGTTTCTGTCGGCAACCGACGTGCGCACCGCCAAGGTGAAGGTGTTTTCCGGCAAGGAGCTTCGCGCCGAGCATGTGCTGGCTTCGACCTGCCTGCCGCTGATGATGCAGGCGGTCGAGGTCGACGGCGAGTATTATTGGGACGGCGGCTATTCCGGAAATCCCGCGATCTTTCCCCTGGTCTACGAGTGCGAGTCGCCGGACATCGTCCTGGTCCATCTGACGCCGGCCGATCGGCCCGAGATTCCGACCTCGTCGCCGGCAATCATGAATCGCATGCAGGAGATCAGCTTCAATACCGCGCTGATCCGCGAGATGCGCTCGGTCGCAGTGCGCAATCGGCGGGTCGACGAAGGCATCATGCCAGGCGGCAAGCGCTCGTTCGTGCATTTGATCGAAGCCGAAGACATCATCCGCGGGTTCACGGCCTCGAGCCGATTGAACGCCGATTGGAAATTTCTGACCAATCTGTTCGGCAAGGGCCGGGCACGCGCCGACCGCTGGCTCGATGCCAATTTCGACCGCATCGGCATCGCCTCGACCATCGACCTCGAGGAAAAGTACTTTTAAATCAGCGGGTCGCTGACGGGCCGGGCTGGAGCCGATTGTCCGGCGCCCCGGACGATGGTTAATCGCGTCTTAACCTCGCCGCACCTATGCTGTCTCGTCGCTGACGCGGCGGGCGGTCCCGCTGTCGATGATGTATAGGATGACCCGCCAGGATTCTTCATCGCCTGTGCGCGCGCCCGACGCGCGCTCGCCGTTCGTGCGGCTGCGTGAACTGCTCGGCGACATGCCGCCAGGCAAGCCGCCGATCAGCATGGCGGTCGGCGAGCCGCAGCATCCGATTCCGCCTTTCGTCGGCCCGATCATCGCGGCGCATGTCGACGAGTTCGGCCGCTATCCGATGAACAAGGGCCTCGACGCGTTCGCCGAGGCGGTCGCGCAGTGGCTCAATCGCCGCTACGCGCTCGAGCGCCTGGTCGATCCGGCGACGGAAGTGCTGGTGCTGAGCGGTACGCGCGAAGGCTTGTTCCTCGCGGCGCTAGCGGCCAAACGCTGGGTCAAGCCACGCGCCGGCCGGCCGGCGGTTCTGATTCCCAATCCGTTTTATGCGGCGTATTCGGCCGGCGCGCTCGCCGCCGAATGCGAGCCGGTTTATCTGCCGGCAACCGCCGCCACCGGGTTCTTGCCCGATCTCGATGCGCTCAGCGAAGAGCTGCTGGCACGCACGGTCGCCTTTTATCTCGCGTCGCCGTCCAATCCGCAGGGTGCGGTCGCCGATCGCGCTTACCTAGCCACGCTCGCGGCGCTGGCGCGGCGCCATGGCTTTTTGGTGTTCTGCGACGAATGCTATTGCGAAATCTATAGCGACCGGCCGCCGCCCGGAATGCTCGCCGCGGCAGCGCCGGATTTCGCCAATGTCGTGGTGTTTCATTCGCTGTCGAAGCGCTCGAGCCTGCCGGGCTTGCGCGTCGGCTTCGCCGCCGGCGACCGCCGCTTCCTCGCGGCATATCTGGAGCTCCGCAACGTCGCCGCGCCGCAGGTGGCGATGCCGATGCAGCGCGTCGCCATCGCCGCTTATGGCGACGAGGCGCATGTCGAGGACAATCGGCGGCTTTACCGCGAGAAGTTCGATCTCGCCGATCGGATCGTCGGCGATCGTTACAATTATCGCCGTCCCGCCGGCGGATTTTTTCTCTGGCTCGACGTCGCGGCGCAAGGCGGCGAGACGGCGACGCTTGGATTGTGGCGCGAAGCCGGGGTGCGCGTCGTGCCCGGGCGCTATCTGGCGCGCAAGCAGGCCGACGGCAGCAATCCCGGCGCGGACTATATCCGCGTCGCCATGGTGCAGAACAAGGAGATCACCGCCGAGGCGTTGCATCGTCTCGTCGCGGTGTTGGGTTAGCGCATGAGCATGCGCGACACAAAAAGCATGGCCCCGAAAAGTGGCCACCGGTTTTCGGACAAGATCATGCCGAGATTAAGAGCAGTGCGATGTCGATGATCGACCGCAGCATCGATGGCATGGCCTTTCTCTCCGGCCAGCTCGGCGCCATCCTGCGCCGGCGGCTGCGCGAACTCGGCGGCATTGCGCTTCTGAGCATCGCCATGATGGCGGCGCTGGCGCTCGCGACCTGGTCGGTGCACGACCCCTCGCTCAGCCACGCGACCGATGCGCGCGTGCATAATCTGCTCGGCCGGTCCGGCGCCGTCGCGGCCGATCTGATGATGCAACTGCTCGGCTTGGGCTCGCTCGCGCTGCTATTGCCGATCGGCATCTGGGGCTATCGGCTGCTCGGCCATCGCCCGCTCAGCCGCGAACGTTTGCGCATTCTGCTGTGGGTGTTTGGCGCCGTGCTGGCCGCCACCTTCGCCGCCTGCCTGCCGCGCGGAACCCATTGGCCGCTGCCCTGCGGGCTTGGCGGAGTGGTCGGCGACGCCATGCTGCGGGCGCCGGCGGTGTTTTTCGGCGCGCCGGTCGCCGGGCTGTTCCGCTTGGTGATCGGCGCCATCCTTGGCGTCGCCACGCTCGTCACCTTTGCCGGCGCTGCGGGCTTACTCTGGCGCGGATCCGCGGACGAGGAGGAAGAGGTCGAAGAAGAAGACGAGCCCGATGCCGAGGACGAAGCCGAAGACAATGCTGGCGGCTGGCTGTCGCTCGGCGGCTTGATGCATACGGTATTGAGCTTTCGCACCCGGCTTGCGCTGATGTTCCGCGGCCGCGCGCGGCCGCCGGCCGCGCGCCATGACGGCGCCGCGCCGCGGCGCCTCGAGCCGCGTTTCGACGGCCGGCCTGATCGGCGGACCGAGGAAGAAGCTGACGATGAATTGACCGGCGCTCCGGCGGCGCGGACGCCGCGCAAGCCGAAGCCCGCAGCGCCAAAGCCTGCCCGCCGCCTCGGCGGCTTCGCGTTGCCGGCACTTGAACTTCTGGCGCAGCCGAGCAAAAGCGGGCGCTCCACGGTCAGCACCGAAATGCTGCAGGAAAATGCCACCGCGCTCGAAGGCGTGCTCGGCGATTTCGGCGTGCGCGGCGAAATCATCAACGCCCGGCCGGGGCCGGTGGTCACGCTCTATGAGCTCGAACCCGCGCCCGGCATCAAGTCGTCGCGGGTCATCAGCCTCGCCGACGACATTGCCCGCTCGATGAGCGCGCTGTCCGCGCGCGTCGCCGTGGTGTCGGGGCGCAACGCCATCGGCATCGAATTGCCGAACCCGACCCGCGAAAAAGTCTTCCTACGCGAATTGCTGGCGTCGCGCGATTATGCCGACACTGCGGCGCGATTGCCGCTCTGCCTCGGCAAGTCGATCGGCGGCGAACCGGTGCTGGTCGATCTGGCGCGCATGCCGCATCTCCTCATCGCCGGCACCACCGGCTCGGGCAAGTCGGTCGCCATCAACACCATGATCCTGAGTCTGCTCTATCGGCTGCATCCCGATCAGTGCCGGCTGATCATGGTCGATCCGAAGATGCTGGAGCTCTCGGTTTACGACGGCATTCCCCATCTGCTCACCCCGGTCGTTACCGATCCAAAGAAAGCGGTGGTGGCGCTCAAATGGGCCGTGCGCGAAATGGAGGAGCGCTACAAGAAAATGTCGAAGCTCGGCGTGCGCAACGTCGACGGCTACAACGCCCGCGTCGCCGAAGCCAACGGCAAGGGCGAGAAGCTCAGCCGAACCGTGCATACCGGCTATAACCGCGAGACCGGCGAAGCAATCTACGAGAAGGAAGAGCTCGACCTCGAGCCGCTGCCCTACATCGTCGTCATCGTCGACGAGATGGCCGACCTGATGATGGTCGCCGGCAAGGACATCGAAGGCGCGGTGCAACGGCTGGCGCAAATGGCGCGCGCCGCCGGGCTGCATGTCATCCTGGCGACACAGCGCCCGTCGGTCGACGTCATCACCGGCACGATCAAGGCGAATTTCCCGACCCGCATCTCGTTCCAGGTGACGTCGAAGATCGACAGCCGCACCATTCTGGGCGAGCAGGGCGCCGAGCAGCTGCTCGGTCAGGGCGACATGCTCTACATGGCCGGCGGCGGTCGCATCAGCCGCGTGCACGGGCCTTTCGTCTCCGACGAAGAAGTCGAGAAGGTCGTCCGTCATCTCAAGGCCCAGGGCGTGCCGCAATACCTCGAAGCCGTCACCGCCGAAGAGCCGCAAGACGAGAACGGCAATCCGATCTTCGATTCCACCGCGATGGGAGCGTCGGAAGGCGGCGACCTTTACCAACAGGCGGTGCAAGTGGTGACGCGCGACCGCAAAGCCTCGACCAGCTACATCCAGCGGCGGCTGCAGATTGGCTATAACCGTGCCGCATCGTTGATGGAGCGCATGGAGCAGGAAGGCATCGTCGGCCAGGCCAATCATGCCGGCAAACGCGAGATCCTGGTCGAGGCCGCCGGAGAAGATCCGTATTGAGAATGCGGCGGTCGATCGTCAAAAGCGGCCCTCGCTCCGGCCGCGAATTCGCCATATCGTTTGGCTAGCTAGCGGCCGTGGCGATTGGGGCGTGCCGCGGCACGAAAGAGGGTAGAGGGTGATGACAGGACCGGGGGCACGGGCGTTTTTGCTGGCAATGGCGTGCGTGGCGTTGGCCGCAGCTTCGGCGGTCGCCGAGGATGTCCCGCTGCCGACGCCGGCGCCGCGCGTCAAGGGGGCGCCGGCCGCCCCGCCACAAGCGCCAAATCCGGCACCGGCTGCCGCAGAGCCGGCGCCCAAGGGCTTTTTCCCGTTCTCGTTCTCGCTGGGCGGCAAAGGCTCGCCGCAGAGCCAGGCAACGGCATTCGACAACAAGCAGCGGGCGCTGCTCGACAAGGTCAGCAACTATTTGTCCAGCGTACAGACCATGGTCGGCAACTTCGTGCAGATCGGCCCGGACGGCCGGCGGGTCGACGGCAACTTCTCAATTCAAAAGCCGGGTAAGGTCCGCTTCCAATATAATCCGCCGAGCCCGATCGACGTCATTGCCGACGGCTCGTCGGTCGTGGTCCGCGACCGCTCGCTGGAGACGACCGAATACTATCCGTTGTCGCAGACGCCGCTGCGTTATCTGCTTGCCGAACACATCGATCTCTTACGCGATACCGACGTCATCAGCGTGTCGGCGGACGATACTTTCGTTACGGTCGTGATCGAAGAAACGCAGGTGGTCACCGGCACCAACCGGCTGATGATCATGTTCGACGCCAAGAATCTTCAGCTCAAGCAGTGGACCGTCACCGATGCGCAGGGGCTCGATACCACGGTTGCCGTCTATAATCTCAACTCGCAGAAAAAGCCCGATCCCAATTTGTTCGTCATCAATTATTCGGGCAATCTGAAATAAGCCGCGGCCCTGCGCCCCTTGCAGTGACGATGCTGCGGCGCGCTTTCTACTTCAATGCGGCGCATTGCCGATCAGCCGGGCGCCGCGCTGGAATGTCAAATAGCTCCACAGCCAATTGAGCGCGACCACGAAACGGTTGCGCATTCCAATCAAAAAGTAGATGTGGATCGCGCTCCAGAACAGCCAGCCCAAAAGGCCGGTGAGCTGAAAAACGCCGAGCTTCACGACCGCGGACTTGCGCCCGATCGTGGCGAGGTCGCCGACGTGGTGGTAGACGAACGGCTCGGGCGCCGGCCCGCCGCGCACGCGTGCCGCGATCACGCTGGCGACGTAGTTGCCCATCTGCTTGGCCGCCGGCGCGATGCCGGGAATCGGGCGACTGCTGGGAACAGTGGCGGTGTCGCCGATGGCAAAAATCTCCGGATGGCCGGGAACACTGAGGTCGGCATTGACCTTGATACGTCCGGCGCGATCGCTTTCGGCGCCGATCCAGGTCGCTGCCGGCGAGGCGACGACGCCCGCGGCCCAGATCACGGTCGCGGCTTCGATGCGGCCGCTCTCCAACGACACGCCCTGCGGATCGCAGCCGATGACTTTGCGGTTGAGCTCCACCTCGACGCCCATCTTTTGCACCGAGCGTGTGGCATAGTCTGAAAGCGCTTGCGGAAAAGTCGGCAACAGCCGCGGCCCGGCCTCGATCAAGATGATCCGCGAGCGGCTCGGGTCGATCTCACGGAAGTCGTGCCGCAAGGTGCGGCGCGCCACTTCGGCAATGGCGCCGGCCATTTCCACGCCGGTGGCGCCGCCGCCGACGATGACGAAGGTGAGGAGCCGTTCGCGCTCGGCGTCGTCTTTGACCACCTCCGCCCGCTCGAAGGCGAGCAGGAAGCGCCGCCTGATCTCGGTCGCGTCGGTAATGGTCTTGAGCCCCGGTGCGAACGGCTCCCAATCGTCGCGGCCGAAATAGGAATGGGTCGCGCCGGTGGCGAGCACGAGATAGTCGTAAGGCAGGTCGATTTCGCTGGTCCGAAGGAGGCGCGCCTGCATGTCGATGCCGTTCACCCGTGCCATGATCACGCGGGCATTCTTTTGCTTGCGCAAGATCGCCCGGATCGGCCAAGCGACATCCGCCGGCGACAGCGCCGCGGTGGCGACTTGATAGAGGAGCGGCTGAAAGCAATGATGGTTGAGAGCATCGATCAGTGAGACATCGACATCGACCCTGGCCAGGGCCTTGGTCGTTTGCAATCCGCCAAAGCCCGAACCGGCGACGACGACGTGGCGACGCGTGTTTCGGGGTTCCTTGTCGCTGTCCATGCCGCGCATCTCCGACGCCGCCATATAGATAAGCACCAGACGGCAAGTTTGGTCGCATCAATTGCACCGGATTTACTTGTGTCGGCGCCGCTTTCGCCGCATATCGGAACCCATCACCCAGATCATTGCGGCATGCAAATCACAGTCACGACCTGGAACATCAATTCAGTGCGCTTTCGGATTGATCTCGTCGCCAAATTCATCAAGGCGGTCCGTCCTGATATCCTGTGCCTGCAGGAGACCAAGTGCCCGGACGGCAGCTTTCCGCGCAAGCGCTTCAAGCGGCTCGGCTACGAGCATGTCGCGCTCAACGGGCAGAAGGGCCATCACGGCGTGGTCGTGCTGTCCCGGCTGCCGTTCAAATCGACCACGATCCGGGACTTCTGCGGCAAGAGCGACTGCCGCGATATTTCGGTCGTGCTTGGCGAACGCGCCGGGCTGAGAGATCCGATCATCCTGCACAATCTCTATGTGCCGGCCGGCGGCGATATTCCTGACCCCGCTGTCAACGCCAAATTCGCGCACAAGCTCGCCTTCCTCGACGAGATGCAGGCGAGCGAAACGCTGCGGCCGCAGCAGCGCGAACGCGCCATCATCGTTGGCGATCTCAACGTCGCGCCGCTCGAATGCGACGTCTGGAGCCACAAGCAGCTCCTGTCGGTTGTGTCGCACACCCCGATCGAATGCGAAAAACTGCTCGGCGTGCAGAAGGCCGGCAATTGGATCGATGCGGTACGCGCGTTGGTGCCGGAGCCGACCAGGCTCTACACTTGGTGGAGCTATCGTTCGCCGGACTGGACCAAATCCAACAAGGGCCGCCGTCTCGACCATATCTGGACATCGGCTATGCTGGCGGACCGCATCGCCGCCATCACGGTCGCCAAGGATTATCGGAGCGCCAAGCGGCCTTCCGACCACGTGCCGGTGACGGCGACGTTGGAGCTATAAAAGGAAATAACAGCAACGACCCAAGGGGAGGGGCGATGTATCCGGGCAAAGGCGCCGTCAAATGCCCAGGGCAGCCGGCCTTCATCATGGCCGAGACCGGCGAGGCGGTGACCTATGCCGAGCTCGAGGCGCGCAGCAATCGGCTGGCGCATTTGCTGCGGGCGCGGGGCCTGCGCCGGCTCGACCATTACGCCATCTTCATGGAGAACAATGCGCGCTACGTCGAGAGCTGCAGCGCGGGTGCGCGCGCCGGTCTCTATTACACCTGCGTCAATTCGTTTCTCACGCCCGAAGAGCTTGCTTACCTTCTCACCAACAGTAAATCCAGGGTCCTGATCACGTCGACCGCAAGGCGAAGCGTGGCGCTGGCGGCGCTAAGAAGCTGCCCAAACATCGAACTCTGCCTGATCGTCGACGGCGAAGGTGACGGTGGGCGCCTGCGAAACCTCGACGCGGCGACCGCGCCCTATCCGGCGACGCCGATTGCCGACAAGTCGCTCGGCGCGGCGATGCTCTATTCATCCGGCACCACCGGTCGGCCGAAAGGGATTCTACGACCGCTGCCAATGCAGCCGCCGTCGCAACCGCTGCCGCTTTACAGCTTTGTCGACAAGCTTTGGCGTTACCGCGACGGCATGGTCTATCTGTCGCCGGCTCCGCTTTACCATTCGGCGCCACAGGCGGCCGTCAGTCTCGCGATCGATCGCGCCTCTACCGTCATCATCATGGAGAGTTTCGACGCGGAGCGGTATCTGCAGCTGGTAGAGACCTACAAGGTGACGCACAGCCAGCTGGTGCCGACCATGTTCTCGCGCATGCTCAAATTGCCGCCGGACGTGCGGCAGCGTTACGATTTATCCTCGCTCGAAATCGCGGTCCATGCGGCGGCGCCCTGCCCGGTGCCGGTGAAAGAGCAGATGATTGCGTGGTGGGGGCCGATTATTCACGAATATTACGGAGCCACCGAGGGGTTGGGCTTTGCCGCCTGCGACAGCACGCAGTGGCTGGCGCACAAAGGCACGGTCGGCAAGGTGATGCTCGGCGAGCTCCACGTCCTCGATGCCGGCATGCAGCCGTGTCCAAACGGAACGTCCGGCACGCTGTGGTTCAAGACCGCCACGCCGTTCGAGTATTTCAACGATCCGGTCAAGACCGCGGAGGCGCGCTCGCGCGACGGCACCATGAGCACGGTCGGCGACGTCGGCTATGTCGACGATGACGGCTACCTTTATCTCACCGATCGCACGACGTTCATGATCATTTCCGGCGGCGTCAACGTCTATCCGCAGGAATGCGAGAACCTGCTCATCACCCATCCGAAGGTCGCAGACGCGGCGGTGTTCGGCGTGCCGAATGAGGATCTCGGCGAAGAGGTGAAGGCCGCCGTCCAGCTCATGCCCGGCGTGGCGCCGGCGCCGGAGGTCGCAGAAGAGCTGCTGGCCTTCTGCGCCGCGCATCTGTCGCGGCAAAAATGTCCGCGCTCGATTGATTTTGAAACCGAGCTGCCGCGGCTGCCGACCGGCAAGCTTTACAAGCGCCTGCTGCGCGACCGCTATTGGCAGGGTCACAAGACGCGGATCGTCTGACAATGCGCTCGACGTTGAAGACCGCCCATAAGCGTTTCCTGGCGTTCCAAAGCTACACGCGGGAGCCTGGGCTCACGGCACTACTGGTCATTCAAGTATTGCTCATTTTCGCCGTCATGCCGCTTTCCGGCATGGACGTGCTGCCGCGCGCCGTCGTGCCGGCAATGTTCGTGCTCCTGGTGGTAGCCATCCTGGTGGTGACTTCGCGAAGCTATGTCGTGTCGGCGCTTGTCGTCATCGCCATCGTGCTGGCGGGGCTCGGGGTCTTCGCGCGCGCCGATCACCCCGCGCTAATCACCGAGTTTCTGAGCGAGGGCGGGCGCCTGCTCGGACTAGCGGCGCTGAGCTGGGTGATCGCCGGCGCGGTATTCGCCTCCGGGCGCGTCAGCGTGCATCGCGTGCAAGGTGCGGTGATTCTATATTTGAATTTCGCGCTGTTCTTTTTCGTCCTGTATCAACTCCTCGATACGCTCACGGCGCAAGCTTTCACCGGGCTGCCGGCTCCGGGAACCGAGCACGGCACCGCAGCAGCATTGCTCTATTTCAGCTTCACGACGCTGACGACTGCCGGCTTCGGCGACATCACGCCGGTGCATCCGTTGGCGCGCAACCTCGCTAATCTCAAATCGGTCATCGGCCAGCTGTTTCCGGCGACACTGTTGGCGCGGCTGGTCAGTCTCGAACTCGAGCACCGGCGGCAATCGCGGGCGAGCCGCGCGGAGTGAAAGGCAGCTCCTACTTCGGCTTGGTGCGCGGCGCCAGCGCAGCGCGAACATTTTCCATGTCCCGCGCCCACTGGTCGGCGCGGGCGGCGATGACTTCGCGCAGACGGTGGGCGGCGTCGGGATAGCCTTCGAGCATTTTCAGGAACATCGCCCGTGAGATTCGCAGCACCGTCGACGGTTCGCGCGCCGTGGCAGTGGCCGGCCGGATGGTTTCTGCAATCAGCGCCAATTCGCCAAGCAGCGTACCAGGCCCGGCGATGATGTCGGCTTCGGCACCGCGCTCCGGCCGCAGCGTGAACGAACCTTGCTGGACGGCGTAGGCGCCGTCGGCGACGTCGCCGGCGTTGAACAGCACCTGACCGTGCTCGACCCGATAGCCTTCGGCGCCGATGGCGAGGATGCGCAGCGCCGGCGCGCCGAGCCGGCGCAGAATCGGAATCCGCTCAAGAAACGCGATATCGTCCTCGATCGTCATGTTGGCCGCAATTCACGGGACCAGCTTGTAGCCGCCCGCTTCGGTGACCAGGATGGCTGGCGCGGCGGCATCCTTCTCGATCTTCTGCCGTAACCGATAGATGTGCGTCTCAAGCGTGTGCGTCGTGACGCCGGAATTGTAGCCCCACACTTCTTGCAACAACGTCTCCCGTGAGACTGGCCGCTGCCCGGCGCGGTAAAGGTAGCGCAGGATCGACGTCTCCTTTTCGGTCAGGCGGACCTTGTTGCCTTTAGGATTAAGAAGCAGCTTCGAGCTTGGCCGGAACGTGTAAGGCCCGATCGCGAAAATCGCGTCCTCGCTGGCCTCGTGCTGGCGAAGCTGGGCGCGGATGCGCGCCAGCAACACGGCAAAGCGGAACGGCTTGGTGATGTAATCGTTGGCGCCGGATTCGAGGCCGAGAATCGTATCGGAATCGGTATCGTGGCCGGTCAGCATGATGATCGGCGCCTTGAAGCCGTTCTTACGCAGAATGCGGACCGCTTCGCGGCCGTCGATGTCGGGGAGGCCGACATCCATGATCACGAGGTCGATCTGGCCGGCCTTGGCGGCCTGCACGCCCTTGGAGCCGTTCTCGACGGCGACGGCTTCAAATTCCTCGTGCAGCGACAGCTGCTCGGTCAGCGCGTCGCGCAGCTCGGCATCATCGTCGACGATCAGAATTTTGCGCGTATTCGGCATCAATCCGGAATCCCCGTGGCCGGTCGGCGTCCCTTAGATGACGCCGCCTTGGCCTTGCTAAGGCTTTGCGATTTTGGTGCGCCGCCTGGCGCGAAATAGAGCATTTAAGGATACAAGAGCAAGTAGCAGTTGGGAATTCGCCCCACGGGGCTTACTAGATGCGACCGAAATCTCTGGGCGCAATTCACGTCCGCTCCCGGCCGGGCCGGCCTTCGCAAGGCTGGCTCCGCGCCGGCTCGTGGTGTGTGCCAGTCGCACTCGGCCGCGGCGGTATTCGGGCCAATAAGCGGGAAGGTGATGGGGGTACGCCGCGCGGGAGGTTTCGTCCGCTGCGATTATGGTGGCGAGCGGACCGCTGGCCTCGGCCACCGACCCAGCTGCCGGCCCGACCCATCAACCCGGCCGACGCGTGGTGCGAAGATCCGGGCGACCGCCGCTACAATCATCCTTTTCGTCGGTCGGCCAATGAACCAGGCGACCGGCTTTGGCGTGAAGATCACCTCTACGACATCATTATCGAGATCGACCACAACGCCCGGCCACGCGTCGCCGGGCGCGGCAGCGCGGTATTCGTCCACCTGGCCCGGCCAGGCTTTGCGCCAACCGCCGGCTGCGTCGCCTTAAAGCCGCGAGATCTCAAGCTCTTGGCGAGTCGGCTCGGTCCGAAGAGCCGAATCATGATTCACAACTAAAATCCTTCCGTTGTCCTCGCGCCAAAAATGGCCGTGCCGACCCGGATATGGGTTGCGCCAAAGGCTATAGCGGTTGGGAAATCGCTGCTCATGCCCATGGAAAGCAACGCCAATCCGTTGCGGCGGGCAATTTTGGCAGTGAGCGCGAAATGCGGGGCCGGCGGCTCGTTGGCCGGCGGAATGCACATCAGACCAGCAATCGTCAGGCCGTGGCGGTCGCGGCAGGCGGCGAGAAATTCGTCAGCGTCTTCCGGTAATACGCCGCCTTTCTGCGGCTCGGCGCCGGTATTGATCTCGACGAACAGCAACGGCTTGCGGGCTTGCCGGGCGATTTCCTTCGAAAGCGCCTCGGCCAGGCTCGCACGGTCCAGCGAATGGATGGCGTCAAAGAGCGCTACGGCCCCGCGCGCCTTGTTCGATTGCAATGTGCCGACGAGATGTAATTTGAGGTCGCTGTAGCGTGCGACAAGCGGCGGCCATTTGGCCTTGGCTTCCTGCACCCGGTTTTCGCCGAACACCCGCAGTCCGGCGGCAATCACCGGTTCGATCGCATCGGCGCCGAAGGTCTTCGACACGGCCACCAGCGTCACCGTGCCCGGGTCGCGGCCGGCATCGCGGCAAGCGCGGATGATTTCCGCGCGCACCTCCGCCAGTCCGCTCGCTGCCGTCATGGTTTCCATTTCCTCAACGGCACAGCCGCTCAAATTTTAGCGGAACTTCGCAAATGGTTTTTACGCACATTCTCTAAGTTGTGGAACCGAGGGCGGGATCGCACTATGCCTGAAGTTCGCGCAACGTCTCCAAAAGCGGTACCGGAGACATTGCTGAAGATATTGCCCGAGGCGCCGCCGGCGACCCCGCGGCGTAACAGGCTTTTCCTCAGCATTCGCGCCCGGCTGATTATCGTCGCCCTCGTCGCAATCGCTCCGCTGATGGTCGAACGCGTCCGCGGCCTCGAACGTGCCCGCGTCGAACGCGCTGAGTTCGCCCGCGCTCAAGTCGTTGATCAGGCGCGCGGCGGCGTCGCGGCGCAGCGCGAGGTCATCGATTCGAACTCGCGCCTTGCTCCGCGTTGCGGCGCGCGTCTATGCCAAAATGCCGTTCGAGGCGCCCGACTGCGACCAAACACTCAAGGATCTGACCGGCAGTGTGCCGTGGATCCGCGGGCTCGCCGTCGCCGGCATCGATGGCCGTCTCAAGTGCGCCAGCGATCCGGCCACGCAAGGATTGAATGTGTCCGATCGACCTTATTTTCAAGATGCTTTGCGCTCGCGTGATTTTGCGCTCAGCGATTATCTGATCAGCCGGGTCGGCGGCGCTCCCAGAGTGATGGCGACTTTTCCGATCGTCAAGGACGGCGGCGCCGTTGCCGGAGTCATCATCGCATCGATCGATCTGCATTGGCTCAGCGAGCTTGCGGCGAACGCGGCGCAGAGCGCCGGCACCTCCGTCTTCCTGATCGATAGCAGCGGCACGCTGTTGGCGGGGTCGGCCGATCAACTTCGCTTCTTTGGCAAAAGCTTCGCCGGGCACGAACTGACGCGCGAGATGTTGGCCAACGACGAGGGAACGATCACCACCAAGGGCTTCGACGGCGTTCGGCGGATCATCGCCTATGCCCGGGTGCCCTGGACCGGAGCGCGACTGGCCGTCGGCCTCGACGAATCCGTGGTGCATAGCGGCATCGATCGCGAGATCAGCTTCGCCTACGCGCAGCTTGGCCTGTTCGGCGCGCTGGTCCTGCTCGCCGCCTGGTTCGGCGGCGAGCGGCTGATCCTGCGACCGATCCGGTCGCTGGTGCGAACGGCGTCGCGGTTCGGCCACGGCGATCTCCAAGCCCGCGCCGCCAACGGGCCGTGGATGGCAGAGTTCGAGCCGCTGGCAGCCGCGTTCAACGACATGGCGCGCAAGCTCGCGGCGCGGGAGCAAGAGCTGCAGATCGCCAATCAACACCTCGACGAACTGGCGAGCCTCGACGGCTTGACTGGCCTTGCCAACCGTCGCGGTTTTGACCGCGAGCTCGAACAGGCCTGGCGGCAGGCCAAGGAGCGTCGCGAACCGCTGGCGCTGATGATGATCGACATCGATCACTTCAAGCTGTTCAACGATCGCTATGGTCACGTGCGCGGCGACGCCTGCCTGCGCGCCGTCGGCGAGACCCTGTCGCTGGTCGCGCTGGAAGACGCCGTGATCGTCGCCCGTTATGGCGGCGAAGAATTCGCCCTGCTGCTGCCGGGCATCGAGGTCGAGCGTGCGATCGCGTTGGCCGAAGAAGCGCGCCGTGCGATCGAAGATCTTCTGATGTCGCACGCCGACGCGGCCGGCGGCGTCGTCACCATCAGCATTGGCGTCGACTCGCTGGTGCCCGAGCCGGGCCAAATGGCGGCGGGTCTGGTCGAAGCGGCGGATCGTGCGCTGTACGACGCCAAGCGGCGCGGTCGCAACACTGTGGTCGCCCATTCGCAATTCTCGCTGCGCGCGGCAAGCTAGCGTCAGCACGGCGAACGCCGGCGTGCGATTTTCAGCGGGCGCGCCTCCGCGCCTTTGGCTTGGCGGCCGGTTTGCGCTTTGGCTTCGGCGGCGCCCAGATCATGCCTTCGAGCTTCATGCCGTCGGGATCGGCAAAATACACCGCATAATAATTGCGGCCGTAATACTCGCCGGGCGGATCGAGCACAGGCACGTCGTTTTCTTCCAGAAAAGCGCCGAGCGCGTCGACATCGTTGCGGCTCGATAGCTCGAACGCATAATGATGGAAACCGATGTCGCCCTTGCGATATGGCCGCTTCTTGCCCTCAGCGTCGGCGGCGGCAATCCAGAACAGGGTCTTGCCGTTACTCCAGCCCGCCATGTCGGCATAGTCGTATTTGAGCTTGAAGCCGAGAAAGCCGAGCAACTTTTCGTAGAAAACCTTCGAGCGGGCGAAATTGCCGACGCTCAGGACGAGATGATCGATGCCGACGACGCGAGGCAACAGCGCCTCCAATGCAGAGCCGACCGGCTCGCTGTCATCTTAAACACGTTGGGCGCTTCGGGGTTGCGCATGGGATGCCAGATGCGGTGGCGAGCAGCGCGCAAGCGCACGCCTTGCGCAAAAAGAAAAAGGGCCGACCCCAGCGTCGGCCCGTCTTGCCAGTGTCGTCCAACCGTCAGCCCTTCACCGGCGGCGGTGCGGTTGTGCAGCCAGCGATACCCAGGAGAGCTAGCATCGCGGCCCACCCGGGAGCCAGTTTTTTGGCGTCCGTTTCTTCCCGGTGACGAGGGTGACCGTAGAGATGACTGCTGCGCCTCTCTAGTGCGAAAAAGCCACATCGTGGATTCAAATTTTTGCAGCCGTTAATAACCAGCATGCGCCTTTCGGCGACTTTCCGCATCGATACCCACAGGACCGGCAGAAATGCAACGATCTGCCAGCCCAAAACCGTATCGCGTATTACTCAGAACCCGTTGCAAATATGCCGCACTCGGCAAAATCCGGGGTGTCAGGGCCAAAAATTGCCCGTGGCCGGCGCGACTATTTACGACCTCGTTCGGAAATCCGCGGCAAATGGCTGCGGCATGGCGAATCGCCCACACTGTCGCATCAATTGTTCAAGGGGCGGCCCAAGGGGTATGATGTTGGCCGAGGTCGACGCGCAGGGCCTTCGGTTTTGCCGCTTTGTTCGAGCGCGACCTTCGTGCGCAAGCTTCGTGCACCATCTTGGGCCGGTTCATCACCGTGCCGGAGAACGTCAAGGCGACGCGCGGACGATAATCACCAGTGGGTCCACAGAGTCCATGAAGATCGCAAGCTTTCGGTCGCGGCCACGGTCACAGTCAACGCGGAACGTCTTTTCGGCAATCGTCTTTTCGCACGTCCGTTCGCAAGATATGCGGCGCAGAGCGTTAGCCTCATGGTTGGTGGGCTTGGCGCTCGCAGGCATGGCGCTTGGCGGCTGCGCGACCGGACCGTCAGGGTCTTCTTCTTCAGGGCACGCCACGGCGCAGGACTTGTTGGCGCTCAACCGCATTCAGGACGCCAGCGGCATCAAGACCCGCGATCTCCTGCCCGAAGAAAAACAAGTCATCAGCAAAGCGGTGAGTCTCTCAATCGTGGATCCGGGCCACGCGCAATATCGCTGGCCGCAGATCGCCGACACCGAAGACGGCTCGATCAACTATTGCGGCATGGTCAACGCCCGAAGCTCGTTCCCGTCGTATAACGGCTGGCAAGCTTATATCGTCGAAGGCACCATCTCCGGCGGCAAGATGACGTCCGCCGTGGTCGGCCTGATTGCCGGCGGCAAGGACGTCGAGATCGTCAAGAAGATGTGCAAGAAGTACGGGCTCGATCCTGGCCGCGCCGGCTAATCGGCAAACCGGCCATCTCGTCATCATAACGCGACGTCAGCGCCGGCGCCCACGATCGTCCGCTGCCAATCGCGCCCGTAGCCACCGCATCAAGCTTCACAGGGCGATCATCGCGCCGATCGTTTTCGTTCGGCTTTCGAACAAATAAGCACCGGACGCAGATTTCAGAGATGATGCCGGTCGTCGGCGCGCACGCGCCCTGCTTAGTTTTTGTCCTGATTATTTTTTGGTCGATGTGGCCCAAATGGGCAACCGCCCTGTTGAACTGGAATTTAATCCGGCAACCGGGGCACGCGGCAGGGCGCAACCGGGCGGCTTGTTGTTAGCTGAACGGCTGCGTGCGTCGCAGGCGTTAATTTTGACTCCAACATGCCTCTTTTAGGAGTGAGGTGCGGCAGTGGAGCCCTATGCAATTGGCTTTTATGCCGCTATCATTGTCGCGTGCCAATCAAGCACGGGGATCAAACCCCGGCCCACCTTTCACCATCCCCAAGGGAGGAGTTCATGCGAAGACGCGAATTTCTAAAATATTCCGCCGCGACGGCGCTGGCCGGATCGGTCAGCTACCGGGCGGCGCGAGCCGACGCCCCGGCCGTAAAGGTCGGCGTGGTCGGCGCCAAGACCGGTCCGCTCGCGCCCGGCGCGGCGATCACACACTTTCCGCCGTACAAGCTTTGGGCCGCGGAGGTGAATGATCGTGGCGGACTCAAGCTCAAGGATGGTCAGCGCAAGGTCGAGATCATCGAGTACGATGATCACACGCAGCCGTCTGAAGCGATCAAGGCGGTCGAGCGTCTGGCAACGGTCGACAAGGCCGATTGGATCGGCGGCGTTTATGCCACCGGCTTCAACCTCGCCACCGCGCCGACTTTCGCGAAGTACAATTATCCGCAGCTCACCCAGGCCTGCGTCACCGATCAAGGCCCGGCGCTGGTGAAGAAGTATCCGAACTTCTTCATGTTCCAGAATTCGACCACGGCCTATGCCAAAGGCGCGATCGGCGTGCTCAAGAAGCTCAAGGACTCCGGTCAGATCGGCAACAAGGTTGCCGCCGTCAATGTCGGCGACGACTTCGGCATCGAGCTCGCTAATGCCGGCCGCCCGCTGTTCAAGGAAGCCGGCTTCGAGATCGTGTATGACAAGTCCTACCCGCTCGGCACGCAGGACTATACGCCGGTGATCAAGGCCGCCAAGGCCGCCAATCCCGACGCGTTTGTCGCCTGGTCGTATCCGCCGGACACGTTCGGTCTGGCCGACGCGGCCAAGATCGAAGCCCTTAACGTCAAAGCTTACTACTGCGCCGTCGGCTGCGCCTTCCAAGGTTTCTCGCAGAAGAACGGCGCGGCGGCCGAGAACGTGCTCGGCGCCGGCGGCGTCGTCGACTTGCCGGAAATCCGAGCGTTCTACAAGAAGCACAAGGAAGTCACCGGCGTCGACGCCGACTATTGGGGTAGCCCGTTCTATTACTCGATGCTCCAGGCACTCACCCAGGCGATCGAATCAACCGGCTCGCTGGATCGCGCCGGGATCGCCGACTACCTGCGCAAGAACAAGTTCAAGACGCTGATCGGCGAAGTCGAGTTGCCCGGTCAGCTGCTCGACAAGGTCTACACCGTCGGCCAATGGCAAGGCGGCTTCTTCAACGCGGTTGCGGGACTCGGCTTCACCAACTTTTCGCAGGTGAAGCTGAAGGCCAACTGGGGATGAGAATCCTCAAAGGCTCCGAAGGCGATCTGAACGCTTTTTGATGAGCCGCAACTTCCCGGCGTAACGGCAATCGTCCCCGGTCCTGACAAGGCCGGGGACGAGATGTAACGCCGATTGACTTTTCCACACACTGGCCGATTGTGCCCAAGAGCATGCTGACGAAAAAGCCGGCGCTCGGATTTGATCCGATGGCGGGACGCGGGTTTTTGGAACGGATCATGCTCCACGTACGATCTAATCACGGTCCCGTTCGATTCGAGCGGACCACGAGAGGCATTCGCGCAGACTGCGCCAGCGACGCGTAGCTTATAAACCTCAGCCGACATGGACATTCTCATCATCGGCCTGCTGCTCGGTGGCACCTACGCCTTGATGGCGATAGGCCTGCAGCTGCAGTACGGCGTCGCCCGCATCATGAATCTCGCCAACGGCGAGATTCTCATCGCCGGCGCCTTCTGCACATTCTGGTTTTACGCTTCCACGCAGTTAAGCCCGCTGTTCGCGCTGATTCTCGTTGTCCCGGGCGCCTTCGTTCTGAACTGGGCGATCTACCGGGTGCTGCTTTTGCCCCTGGTTCGCCGCGCCAAGAGCCAGGGCAAGCTGGAGGTCGACAGCATCCTCGCGACCTTCGGCATCAGCTTCATATCGGTCGGCGTGTTGCTGACGATTTTCGGCGGCGAATATCTGGATTATTCGTACCTGGCGCAGCCGATCTTCATTTTTGGCGAGCGCTACGGCCTCAACCGCGTCGTCGCCTTCGTTGCATCAGCGGTGCTCTGTGCCGTTCTCTACTTGTGGCTGCATAAGACGCGGGCCGGACTGGCCTTGCGAGCGGTGTCGGTGAATCCGTCGGCCTCGGGCTTGGTGGCGATCAACGTCGCGCGCACCTCGGCGCTGGCGTTCGCCTTGGGCGGAGCGGTCACTGCCGCCGGCGGCGGGTTGCTCAGCATGTTCCTCACCTTCGACGTCTCGCTCGGCGTGGTGTTCACGCTCAAGGCGTTGGTCATCGTCATTCTCGGCGGGGTCGGTGACATTCGCGGCACCATCATTGCGTCCTTCATCCTCGGCTTTGCCGAAACGGCGGTGGCCACGCTGATCGATCCGGGCCTGACCCTGGCCGCCGCCTATGTCCTGTTCATGATCGTCCTCTTGGTGCGGCCGGAGGGCCTGTTCGGGAGGCGAGCGGCGTGAAGAGCCTGGTCCTTTCCGCCGAGGAGCGGCGCAACCTGCTCATCAGCGTCGGGCTGTTTGCCGTCGCTGCCGTCGTGCCTTTCGTCGCCGACGGCTACGTGCTGCAAATTGCCATTACGATCGTGATGTACACGGCGCTGGCGACGTCGTGGCTGTTGTTCTCCGGGCCGACCAACTACATCGCGCTGTCCACGGCGGCATTCTTCGGCGTCGGCATGTACATCACCGCCGGCGGCATCGATCTCGTACCCTATCCGCTGCTGATCGTCATTTCCGGCATCGCCGGCGCGGTGATGGCTGCGATTGTCGGTCTGGCCACGTTGCGCGTGTCCGGCGTCTATTTTGTCATTTTCTCGCTCGGCCTCGCCGAGCTGGTGCGCCAATTCATGACCTGGGGGCAGCACGTCCTCGGCACCATGAGCGGGCTTTACGTCACCATCGACCGCAGCGAAAACATGTACTACTGGCAGCTCCTGTTGCTTGCGGCCGCGGTCTATTTGGTCGGCTGGCGGATCGGCCGTTCGCGGCTGGGATTCGCGCTGCGCATCATCGGCAACGACGAACTGGTCGCGGTCCATTGCGGCATCAACACAGCGCGCGCCAAGGTGGTGCTGTTCGTGATCTCCAGCGCCTTCGCCGCGATCGGCGGTGCGGTGATTGCGCCGCGCTGGGGCTATGTCGAGCCGGGCGTCGCCTTCAATCCGAATTTGTCGTTCCAGGTCGTGATCATGGCGCTGCTCGGCGGTACCCATCGCTTGTGGGGGCCGCTGGTCGGTGTCATTCCGTTCGTGCTGTTGTGGGAGCTGATCTCGATCGAGTTTCCCAATCAGACGACGCTGCTGCTCGGTGTTTCATTCCTCCTGATCGTCTACGTCATCCCGAACGGCTTCACCGGCGTGATCGAGGATGCGCTCAAGCGCCGGATCAAGGCGGCGGGATCTGCGCCGAGCCCGGTGCAGCGGCCGGTGCAGCCGGCTCCGGTGCCGCAGAAGAGCCAGAATGCTTAGCCCGGCGACACCTGACGCGCTGGCGGCGTCCGGCGTCAGCAAACGCTTCGGCGGCCTGGTCGCCGTCGACAATATGTCGTTCACGCTGGCCGAGAGGGAGGTGCTGGGCTTGATCGGGCCGAACGGGTCCGGCAAGACCACGATGATGAATTTGATCTCCGGCGCGCTCAAGCCGAGCGCCGGCCAGATCAGCGTCTATGGCCATGCCATCGCCGGCACCGGCGCCAGCAACGTCGCCAGAAAGGGCATCGCCCGCACTTTCCAGCTGGTGCGCATGCTGCCGACCATGACGGCGCTCGAGAATGTTGCCGCCGGCGGCGTGTTCGGTCATGCGCGGCGATGGGGCAAGGAGCTCGACGACCACGCGCACGCGCTGTTGGCGCGTGTCGGCTTGCCCAGCGCCGCCGCGATGCCGGTTTCGGCGCTGACCTATATCGATCAGAAGCGGGTCGAGCTGGCGCGGGCGCTGGCCTCCGATCCGAAGATTCTATTGCTCGATGAATGGCTCGCCGGCCTCAACCCGACCGAGCTCAAGATCGGCATCGCGCTGATCGAACAGCTGCGGGTCGAAGGCTGCACCATCATCATCGTCGAGCACGTCATGCACGCCATTCGCAGCCTGTGCGACCGCTGCATCGTCATGAACAGCGGCGCCAAGATCGCCGAAGGTACGCCCGCTGAAGTGCTGGCCGACCATGGCGTCATCCGCGCCTACCTTGGAGACGAGAATGCTTGAGACCAAGAACGTCTCGGTGTTCTACGGCCGCCATCGCGCGCTGGAGAACGTCTCGGCGACGGTATCGAAAGGCGAGATCGTGGTGATGCTCGGCGCCAACGGCGCCGGCAAAAGCACTTTTTTGCGCGCCATCGCCGGCCAGACCCGCAAAATGGAAGGCGGCACGGTATTGATGGACGGCGCCGACATCACGGCGCGGCCGCCGCACGAGATCGTCGAGACCGGCATTGCGCTGGTGCCCGAGGACCGCGGTATTTTCGCCGATCTGACGGTGCAGGAGAATCTCGTGCTCGGCGCCCACCCGGCGCGCGCCCGCGCGCTCGAGGCGGAGAATATGGATCGGGTGCTCAGCCTGTTTCCCAAGCTCAAGCAGCGTCCCAGGCAAGTGGTGCGTACCATGAGCGGCGGCGAGCGGCAGATGGTGGCGATCGGCCGCGCCATGATGTCGGCGCCGACTATTCTCCTGCTCGACGAGCCGTCGCTCGGGCTGGCGCCGCTGTTGTGCACCGAGCTGTTCCGTACGCTCGCCCGCATCAAGGAAACCGGCGTCGGCATTTTTCTGGTCGAGCAGAACGCCAAGCAAAGCCTGGCGATCGCCGACCGCGGCTATCTGCTCGACAACGGCCACATCGTTGGCGCCGACACCGCCGCGGCGTTGCGGCAGGACGAAAAAGTCAAAGCGGCCTATCTCGGCGAATAAACGATTTCCTGGCGGCGGCGCCGCGCAGCGGAAAAATTCTCCATTCGGGATCTAAAATTTTAACTGCGGGCGGGCCGCAGCTTTTTGGTCGCTGCTGACGTTTCTGGAAGACCTGCGCAGTGCCAGTCGAAAATTTACCGAGCGCTGTCTGGAATGCGAAAGGTTTGTTTCGCGGCCGTGTTGATCCAGACGATTTCGTCCGCTCAAGCTTCGATCATTCGACCGAAAATCTCTTATTTTACCGGCCGCATTGACTCTTGATCTCGCGCGCTCGCTAAATCGAGTTAGTTGATAGAAATAATATACCAATCGCGAGACGGAAAATGGATAAGTCGGTGTTGGCCGTGACCAATGGCTTAAGCCCGTTGCTCGGGTTTGCGACCATGATCGGGCTCGGCGCGTTCCTGCTGATTTTGTCGTTTATCATCAAGACGGCGCTGGTGCGCAATACCCACGACTTCATCATCGCCGACCGCAAGGTCGGCTTCGGCTTCGGCGTCGGCTCGGTCATCGCGGTGTGGACTTGGGCCATGGCGGTGATGATGAGCTCGGCCATGACCTACCAATGGGGACTATCCGGCCTGTTCTGGTTCGTCGTGCCCAACGGCTTTGCGGTGATCGCGATGATTCCGTTTGCGCGCATCCTCCGCCGGAACATGCCGCAGGGCTATACGATTTCGGAATTCGTTAAATACCGCTTCGCGCAGTCGAAAGTGGCGTCGGGCATTGTTACGCTGACCATGATCTTCGGCATCCTGCTCGAAATCCTGATCAATCTGAAGGGCACCTCGGTCGTGATTTCGACCGTGTTCTCGATCGACTGGAAGGTCGCCGCCATCGTCGGCATCATTTGCGTGCTGACCTATTCGTATTTCGGCGGATTGTGGACCAGCGTCATGACCGGCACGCTCAACACGCTGATGGTCACCGTGCCTGCGGCGATCGTGGTGGCCGCCGTCTACGAGCATGTCCATGGCGGCGCGCCCGCGGTTTTTGACGCCGTCGGGGTGGCGGACCCGCGCAATCTTTCGGTGCTGCGTCCCGACGCGGCGGCGGGTTTCGGCATTACGCTGGCCTTCGGCCTTCTCGCGGCAACCGTCGCCGACCAGACGTTCTGGCAGAAAGTGTGGGCAATCCGCGGCCCGGAAGTTTCGCGCACGTTCTTCTGGGCCGGCGCCCTGTTCTATCCGATCCCAATCTGCCTCGGCATGCTCGGCCTGGTCGGCATCGCCTTTGGGCTGAAGCCGGCCGACATTGGCGGCGACATCGCCGCCATCGGACCCTACGTCGTCTCGCACATCGGTCTGCCACTGGCGCTGGTGGTGCTTTACGTGCTGTCGATCCTGGCGGCCTGCTACTCGACCATCGACGGCGCCAGCGCGGCGCTATCGTCGGTGGTCGCCGTCGATATCGTCAAACGCTATTGGCCGGCGACCAAAGAGGGCCGGCTGTTCGTCATTACCAAGTTCTCGATGCTGCTCGGCGGCGCCGTCGCCACCGTCATCGTCCTCTCCGGCGTCGATTTCACCACGCTGGTTCTGACCACCTACGCGCTCAAGACATCGATTCTGTTGCCGCTCGTGCTGGCGATCCTGTGGCCGCGCACCAATACGGTCGGGTTCGTCGGCGGCGTGACGCTGGCAATCCTGATCGGCATGCCGATCTACGAGACCCAGGGCGAGCTCATCGGTACGCTGTCGATCGTCGCCATCAGCGGCATCACCGTTGTGATTGCCGGCTTCGCCGGCAGCGCCAAGTTCGACATCGCGAGCTTGCGGCGCGTCAGCGACGACATCGCCACGGATGAGCCCGCGGTCGTCGCTCAGCCCGCCGAATGATTGGACTTAAGGGGCGGAAAGCAAAAGCCTTCAATCAGGAGAGCAACCGTGTCCGTGATTTTCACCGTCATTGTCGTCCTCGGCCTCGTCGGCGCCGCGACGTTTCTCACCGGATTCGTTAAAGGCGTGCGCGAGGCGGTCCGCGATTATCGCCATCCCGAACCGGAAGCGGCGTGGACCGATCAGGGCCACTACGGGTTGAGCGCGTTTTTCGCCGTGCTGGCATCAGCTATCGTCATCGGTCTCGTCGGCGTGGCGCCGGCATGGATTTATGCCGGGCCGCTCTTGGCGATCGTAACCGCAACCGGCGTGGGCCTCGCTTTTCTCCTGGGCAATCGGCGGCCGGCTGGCGCGGAACGCGGACAGGGCTAGAGCGAGGCCGGCGGCAAGGGCCAGCGCCCCGGCCTCGCACATTTTTCTTCGGAGTCGATCTCTTGAAAAAGCAGAACAAGAAACGCGCGCATCTGCTGGGCTTCATCCAGCATGGCGTGAACAGCCATGCGACCGGCATGTGGCGCCACCCGAAGGACAAGGTCGGCTGGCATTTCGCCCGTCCGGACTACTGGCAGCACATGGCGCGGACCATGGAGCGCGGCCTGTTCGACGCGATGTTCATCGCCGACGAATTGGCGCCCTACAACACCCACGAGGATAGTTCCGACGCGGTCGTCGAATGGGCGGTGCAATGCCCGACCCACGAACCGTCGACCATCGTGCCGATCATCACCACCGCGACCGAGCATCTTGGCGTCGGCGTAACGCTGTCGACCGCGTTCGAGCACCCGTATTCGATGTGCCGGCGGCTTTCGAGCCTCGATCATCTCTCCAACGGCCGGGTCGCCTGGAACATCGTGTCGTCATACTCGAAGAGCGAATGGGACGCCTACGGCCATTCGATGACCGACCGCTCCGGGCGTTACGAGCGCCTCGATGAGTATATGGAAGTCTGTTACCAGCTGTGGGATTCCTGGGCGCCCGACGCGATCATCGCCGACAAGGAGAGCGGCATCTACGCTGATCCGGCCAAGGTCAAGGTCGTCCACCACGAAGGCAAATATTACAAATGCCACGGTCGGCATTTCTGCGCGCCGTCGCCGCAAGGCCGTCCGGTTCTGTGGCAAGCCGGCTCTTCCAATCAGGGGCGGGATTTCGCCGCCAAGCATGCGGAAGCGATCTTCGCGGTCCATCCCAATGTCGACCGCATGAAGCAGTACGCCGACGATCTCAATGGCCGCATGGAGAAGAAGTTCAATCGCGAGCCGGGATCGGTCAAGCTGATTTACGGCTTGCAGACGGTGGTCGCCGACACGCGGGCCGAGGCGCGGGAGAAGCACGAGCGCATCAAGGCCTGCATTCCGGCCGAGGGCGCGATGGCCTGGATTTCCGGGCATTTCGGGCTGGATTTTTCCAAGTTCGCGCCCGACGAACACGTCCAGAATATCGAGGTCCCCGGCATCCAGGGCCTGTTTAAATCGATCATCTACGCCAAGGGCGGTGCGCCGGTGACGGTGAAGGAGGCGGCGATGATCTACGCCCAGGGCATGGGCATGCCGGTCGCGGTCGGCACTGCCGCCGACATCGCCGACGAGATGGAGCATTACATGGACGACGGCGGCGCCGAAGGCTTCATGCTGATCGCCACCTACACGCCGGGCTGCTTCGAGGAGTTTGTCGATCTGGTCGTTCCGGAATTGCAGCGGCGCGGGCGCTTTCGCACACGCTATAACGGCACCACGTTGCGCGAGAACCTGCTCGAGGCATGAGCGGCGCCGGCCGGCGGCTCAACCCGCCGGAAACAGCTTGTCCCAAACGCGGTGCAGGCTGACGAACGCTTCATCAAACGGCGCCGCGCAAAGCAACTCGCCCTGACGCTTCAGCAAGCCGAGGTGTTCGAGCTTGGCGACCGCGTCCACAACCTCGAAATCGAGATCGATGCCGAACGTCGATTTCAGCCAGTCTTCGATGCGCGCGTCCAGATCGTGCGCGGCGGGCGGCGACGCCGCGGTGTGCAGAAAATAATAGGCGAGAAACGCCTCCTTGCATTCCTGCTCCTCGGCGGCGCCGATCACGTAATCGAAAATTCCGGCATTGTTGTTGATGTTGCGATAGTAGATGTTGTCGGTGAGCTCCATCCGATATTTCAGCGATTGGCGCTGATAGCGTACCCACTGGGTGACGACGAAGCCGCCGAGCGCCACCAGCCCTGACAGCGCGGCCAGCGCCGTCTTCATGTCGCTGTCCTGCACGCTGGCGGTGACACCAAGATAGAACCCGAGCACCAGGAACAACACGGTCATGGTGGTGTAGAGATTGATGAGAAATCGGAATCCCGGTGGCGATCGCCGGCAGGCCGAGGAAAAGCTTGTCGACGTTGCTCATCAACACTCGCGCGTTGGGGAACAGTGCGTAGACGTCGCCGGCCGCGATGTTGTGGAAGTATTTCAGCAGCACCGAGCCCGGCGTGATCTTGCGGCGCTCGAGGCGCCGCGCCCGCCGCTGCGACGCCAGCGCCGCCTTCGACTTCATCGCCGCGAACAGCACGACATCGTCGTAGACTTCGACCTGGATTTTGCGGCGGCGCAAGCCGAACAAGCCGACGGTCTCCAACTCCTCGATATGATGGCCGCGCCGGTAGAACCGGACTTCGCGGCAATCGTCGAGCGGCGCCTGCACCGCGACCGGCAGCACGGTGCGGCGGCTGTGGGCGTCGCTGATCTCGGCGTGCGAGAGCTCGACAAAGTTAGCGATCTTGAGCACCCGGTCGAGCGATTGCAGCAGATCGGCGTAGGCGTGCTCGGTTTGGGCCTGATCCCGGACGGCGTGCGAGACGGCCGCCGGGTTGAAATAGTAATAGTCGCTGCGCAGACGCTCGAGCGTCGCGAAATATTCGTAATGATAGATCGACGCCAGCATCTCGCAGAGCCGGCGGAATTTGTCGCCCGCCCCGTCGCCGATGAACGCGCCCTGTTCGATCAGGGCGTCGAGGATGTCGTTCTTGCGGACCGGAATGAACCGGTCGCGGCCATAGCTCGTGAGCTTCAAGTCGAGCAAGGCTCGGCCCCGCACGCTCAGCCGGGTAGGATGATCGGCAATACTCGACAACTCAGATGCTTACCGGAACTCTTCGCGGCCGTCGATGTCTCCCGCGTCGGAGAGACCGTGTCTCCCCGGTCAGGGAGATGCATACATGGTCCGTGCGTCGGTCGCGAAGGCCTTCCGCGATTGCGGATCCGTATAGAACATATGACCGCCACGATAGAGCTTGAGCTCGGTGCGCTCGCCTTCGACGTTCGGCGGCATGTGATTGAGCACATACCGCGAGACCGCATACGGCGTGACCATGTCGCTATAACCATGGGCGATCATGAGTCGGAATGACGGTGTCAGCGCCAGCAATTGCCGCAAGTCCTCGGCGGCGCTCGGTGGCGAGTGGCCGCCGCCGTCTTCCCAATCCCATTTGCCGGAAATTTCCGGCGCCAGCAGGTTGTAAGTCATCTCGGTCTTGAAGCCCAGTTCGTCGCGGGCGTAGGCGACAAAGGCGCTGCCATAAGCGCGGATGAAGCCGTCGAGAAACGGATCGGGCCCGCGGGCCGACGCAGATTCCGGATTGGGATCGTCGACCGCGAAGGTCGCGTCATAGTGGCTGACGATCTTATGGTCGCCGGCGCGCAAATTCTTGACAAAGGCGTCACGGATGAAGCCGCGCTCGCGCGCCACCACGTCTTCCGGCAGGCCGGTCATCTGCGCGACGCGCGCATAGAATGCATGCGCCGCGTCGCCGCGCAGCGGTGGCCCGGCCAGCGCGGTCAGATAATCGGTCAGTGCGAAATGTTCGGCTTGCGCCAGCGCTGCGGCGCTGAAGGTCCCTTTGCGTTCGAGCTCGGCCGCCGCCAGCGACGGCAATTCCAGCGCTGCGCCGAGCGCGAAATGTTCGCCGCCAAACTGGAATTGGCCTTCGATCATCGGTGAGACCATGACGACGCCGCTGATGACGATGCCTTGATTGTTTTGCACCGCGCGTGCCACCTTGGCGGCGCGGAAACCGCCATAGCTTTCGCCCAAGATGTATTTCGGCGAGCTGACGCGGCTGTTCTTGGCGACGTAAAGCGCGATCACCTTGGCGAGCAATTCGGCGTCGCGATGCACGCTCCAGAACGCGCTGCCGCCGTCGGGCTTGGCGGCGCGGCTCCAGCCGGTGCCGACCGGATCGATCATCACCAAGTCGGTGAAGGCAAGCCAGGTGTCAGGATTGTCGATCAGGTGGACGTTGGTGCCGTCAAAGCCGTTGCCGAACGTGGCGATGCGCGGACCAACCAGACCGAGATTGAGGAACGCGGAGCCGGCGCCAGGACCGCCGTTGAATACGAACGTTACGGGGCGGGCCGGGTTGTTCGACTTAGCGACAAAGGCTGTGTAGAAAACCGCGGCTGAGCGCTCGCCGGATTGATCGAACAATGTGAATGTGCCGGCGGTCGCGGTGTAAGCGAGTTTGCCCGATGACGTGTCGATCGTGTGCTCGGTGACGGAGTCGGCCGGCAAAAGCGAAAGGACCCCCGGCGCATTTTGGCCGGTGACACTAGGATATGGAACGCTTTGCTCCTGCCGGCTCTGTTCGCCGTGAGCTTGCCGTTCGCCCGGCGTCCGCCCGCCATGCTCCTGGGCGGTCGCGGTGATGGCCACAAGCGCGATGCCGGCGGCAATCGTGACAATGCGAATATCGATCATGGTTGACGATCCCGATGGAGCGGCTGGGCCGCTTGTTGGCGTCATCCGTCCGGTCAAAAGCGCCTGAAAGATGGCTTCCGATGTTACACTTTCGTAAGCTCCTGGTGATGGCGCGGCCGGAGCAAATGTCGCCAGCCGGTAGACAACATCTGAAGGATCGACGAAGTTCTGGCCGCTCGCGGCCGGTTGGCCCGCCGGAACTGGACTGTAACGAAAGGAGCAGTAGGCAGTGCCGTTTCCCCGCGCTTCGAAGGCGCTTGCGCGTTTCACGGTGCTCGATCTGACGCGGGTGCGTGCCGGGCCGACGTGCGCCCGTCAGCTCGCCGATTGGGGCGCCAATGTCATCAAGATCGAGGCGCCGCCCGACTCCGAAGAGCCGATGGGCGGCCCGCGCGACGGCTCGGACTTTCAGAACCTGCACCGCAACAAGCGCAGCATGACGCTTAACCTCAAGGCGCCGGAAGGGCTCGTCGCTTTCAAGCGCCTGGTCAAGAAGTCCGACGTCATCATCGAGAACTTCCGCCCCAAGGTGAAAAAGCGTCTCGGCATCGACTATCAGGCCCTGCGCAAGATCAATCCGCGCCTGGTCTATGCCAGCATCTCCGGCTTCGGCCAGGACGGGCCCTATGTCGACCGGCCGGGCTTCGATCAGATCGCCCAGGGCATGGGCGGGCTGATGTCGATCACCGGATTGCCCGGGCACGGGCCGGTCCGGGTCGGCATCCCGGTCGCCGATCTTACCGCCGGGCTGTTCGCGGCGCTCGGCGTTCTGGTGGCGCTCCTGGAGCGCGACCGATCCGGCAAGGGTCAGGCGATCGAGACCTCGCTGCTGCAGGCGCAAATTTTCATGCTCGACTTTCAGGCTTCGCGCTACCTGGTCAACGGCGAGGTGGCGCAGCAGGCCGGCAACAATCATCCGACCACGATCCCGACCGGCGCGTTCAAGACCCGCGACGGCTACATCAACATCGCCACGACAGGCGGCAAGATGTGGGAGCGCTTCTGCCGGACGCTCGGCGACAAGTCGCTGGCACAGAAGCCGGAATACCGCACCGCCGAAGCGCGCTCGAAGCACCGCGATGCGCTCAACGCCGAGATCGAGACCCACCTGCAAAGCCGCACCGGCGCCGAATGGGTCGAGTATTTCAACAAAGTCGGCGTGCCATGCGGGCCGATCTATTCGATCGACCGGGTGTTTGCCGACCCGCAGGTCCGGCATCTCGGTATCGCGCAGACGGTCGCCGGCAACGGCAAGCCGAAACTTACGCTGGTCGGCCAGCCGATGTCGCTGTCGCGCACGCCGTCACGGCTGGCGGCGCCGCCGCCGCGGCTTGGCCAGCATACCGACGCCGTGCTCAAGGAGTTCGGCTTTTCCGCCCGCGAGATCAAGGCGCTGCATAAGGCGGGGGCGGTGTAGCAACTTCGTCGTCATGCCCGGCCTTGCGCCGGGCATCCACGACTTGGGACAAGAAAGACGTGGATGGCCGGGACGAGCCCGGCCATGACAAGACTAAAGGACTTGAGGAATTGCCAATGACCCAAACCGATAAGCTGCTCGCGCGCAAGGAAGCGGGCGTCGGCATCGTCACCTTTAACAATCCCGAGCGGCATAACGCGGTGTCGCTGGAGATGTGGGAGGCGACCACCGGCGCGCTCGCCAAATTCGCGGCCGACGACGAGGTGCGCGTCGTCGTGCTGACCGGCGCCGGGGGCAAGGCGTTCGTATCGGGCGCCGATATCTCCAAATTCGCCAGCGAGCGCGCCTCGATCGAAGCGACCCGCGCCTACGACGTCAAGACCGCCGCGGCCTTCAACAGCATCTACGACTTTCCCAAGCCGACCATCGCTATGATCCGCGGTTACTGCATCGGCGGCGGCGTCGGGCTCGCGAGCTGTTGCGATCTGCGGATTTGCTCGGATAATTCGACGTTCGCGGTGCCGGCGGCGAAGCTCGGCTTGGGCTATGCCTATGCCGGCCTCAAGCGGCTCGTTGATATCGTCGGGCAGTCGTTCGCCAAGGAGATTTTCTTTACCGCGCGGCAGTTCAATGCGCAGGAAGCCTACGCCATGGGACTGGTCAATCGCGTGGTGCCGGCGGCCGAGCTCGAAGCTTGCGTCAAGAGCATCACCGACATGATCTGCGCCAACGCGCCGCTCACCATCAAGGCAGTCAAATTCACGGTTGGCGAAATCCTCAAGGATGAATCCAAACGCGACGTGGCGCGGGTCGAGCAGATGGTCGAGGCGTGCTTCGCCAGCCGCGACTATACCGAGGGCCGCACCGCATTCATGGAAAAGCGCAAGCCGGTCTTTACCGGGACCTGACGGCGGCGGTCGCGCTTAACTCTCACGCGGCGTTGCGGCACAGCAGCGAAGAGAGCAGGGCGGTCATCGCCGCCTTGCTGGCGCCCGCCGCGTCCACCGCGCGCCAGGCGACGAAGCCGTCGGGTCGCACGATGACGGCGCCGGACGGCGACAATCCATAGGCGTCGGCGAAGCGTCCGTCCGGGTCGCTGACATCGCCCCGACCCACGTCATGTGCATCCAGGGCGAGCCCGAGTTCGCCGGCCGCCGCGCGCGCGGCATCGCACCAAGCGCCGCCGTCGGCCGCTGCCAGCACACAGAAATTCCGGGTGAACAGGTCGAGCGTCGGGATCGGCTTGCCGGCACGCTGCAGAACGACGTGTGGCGCGCGCGTGCCCGGCATCGCCTTGGATCTGCGCGGGTCCTCATAGAGCGACGTCCCGCTGTCCGATTCTGCGACGATTGCCGGCGAACGATAGCGGTAGCCGATCTCGAGGCTGAGATCGTCGACCAATGGCTGCATGCCTTCCTTGCCGCGTTCGGGCACGACGCGCAGCACATAGCGCGTGTAGGCCTGTTGCATCGCAAGCTCGCCGATCGGCTGCCGCTCGATGTTGTAGGTCGCAAGCAGCTCGCGACCGGCGACGCCCTTGAGTACCAAGGCAAGCTTCCACGCCAAATTGTGGGTGTCCTGCACGCCGGTATTGCCGCCGAAGCCGCCCATCGGCGGCATGACATGGGCGGCGTCGCCGACCAGGAACACGCGGCCCTCAGAAAAACGTTCGGCGACTTCGGCCACCGCGCGCCAGGTCGCGATATCTTCGATCACGACTTTGCCGTCCGGTATGCCGGTGGCGGAGCGCACGAAGGCAATGGAGCGCTCCTCGTCGATGCCTTCTGCGACATTGAGCGCATCAGGCCTCGACATGTCGCCGCGCGTCATCACCGCGAGGAAGCCGGAGTCTCCGGTCCGCACCAGACGGAAAAATCCGCGCAGCTGCGGATTGAAGACGTAGATCACGCCGAGGTTGCGGCCGCGCACGGCCGCGCCGCAATCGGCGTGGAAGTAGATGGTGATGCACTCTGCCAGCAAGCCGTGCCCGCGGGTGCGGATGCCGAGCTGCTCGCGGAGCGGGCTGCGGTTGCCGTCGGCGGCGATCATGTATTTGGCGCGCACCGTTTCGGTGTCGCCCGTGATGACGTTTCTGATCGAGCCGGTGACGCCGTCCTTGTCCTGCTCGAACGACACCAGCTCGGTCGCATAGCGCATCGCCGCACCGAGCTGCTGCGCGCGGTCACGGATCAGCGGCTCCAGGCTTTGCTGGGTCATGAACAGCCGCGTCGATGGGCTGATCTCCGCCACGCCAGCGTTGAGATTGGCGATGTATGTCGCGATCTCCTTGCCGGCGAGCAATTCGACGGCGTTGATGCCGCCGTCGGGATCGAACTGCTTCTCTGACTCGGCTTTGACCCGATCCTCGAGTCCGACCGAGCGCAACACCTCGAGTGTCCGCAGATGGAAATGCCCGGCGCGCGGATGAATGGCGGTGCCGTGGTGGCGTTCGACCGAGAGCGTCGGCACGCCGTCCCAGGCGAGAAACGTCGCGGCGGAAAGCCCGACCAGGCTGCCGCCGACGATCAGCACGTCGGTTTCGATCATCTCCACCGCCCCGGTTTCGGCGGGCACTTTAGCGGATCGTCAAGCGTCCGGAAAACCGGCTTTCCCTTTGCCGGATCATGCACTAAATACACGCGCGACCCTCGAACCATCCTCGGTCCTGCGGAGAGGTGGCAGAGTGGTTGAATGCACCGCACTCGAAATTCGGTTGTGGCCGTTTCAGCCGGTGATGCCCCGTTCGGCACTGTGCTGTTTTATTTGCGGATTTCGGCAGGGCCGTCCGTCACGTCTCGTTGCGTGTCATGCGCTACTACCCAGTTGGGTAGCAAAATGGTAGCACGACGTTCAGTCTTCGTTCGATGATCAAACCGGAGCTCGCGCCGCGCGCGGTGGGGGCAGTCTGCCTATCGTGTCGGCTTCGGCGACCCTCCCCCATGCCTGGACAGGCCGGGGGTGCTCTCGCGCAAAAAGTAGGACCCCCTCGGAAATATCTAGGATACCAAAAACCCTTCTTTACTTCTCGTTAATGGCTTTGACTGTGGCACCGTCCCATCGTCTGCCAACGCACAAGCGGGCGCCACGCCAGCAACACTCGACGGGGACAGCGACGCTTCAACGGCCGGCGAGCGGCGTGGTGGATCGGCGCAAGTGCCGACAGCCGATGACATTTGCCGCGCACTAGAACAGTCGGCGGCGGAGAACGCCCTTCCAGTCGAGTTCTTTGCCCGCGTGATCTGGCAGGAAAGTCGGTTCGATGTGCAGGCTGTCAGCCCGAAGGGAGCCGCAGGTATCGCACAATTCATGCCGGCGACCGCCAGTTGGCACGGCCTCGCCGACCCGTTCGATCCGGTAGAGGCTTTGCGGCATTCGGCTGCCTATTTGCGCGAGCTTCTGAACCGGTTTGGCAATCTTGGACTTGCAGCAGCGGCGTACAATGCAGGTCCAGCGCGGGTGAGCGCCTGGCTAACAAACCATCGTGCCTTGCCGGCTGAAACGCACAACTATGTGGCCCTTGTGACCGGCTGGACAGCCGACGAATGGGCATCATCGTCGCCGCCAGAAAGCGCGGAGACAACAATTCCGCAAGGCGTACCTTGCACCCGGCTTGCCAATCTCATCCTCGCCCCGAAAACAGAGCGGCAGCGTACCGCCGCCTATATCCCGCGCTGGGGCATTCAAGTGGCAGCGCATTAGTCTGAAAGCACGGCTTGGGCGATCTATCGTGACAGATTGACGCGTTTGGCTTCATTGATCGGCGACCGCGAGCCGATCGTGCTGCATAAAGAAATACCAAGCATGGGCAGGGCAAAGCGGTACATCATAACGATTGCGGATGATGATCGTGGCCCGCTGGACAAATTATGTCAGAAGCTGATAGCCGCAGATACCACCTGCGACGTGCTGCGTAATTCGGTCCGCTAGTGACTACTCAGCATCGCAACTCTGTTTGAGGGAAGCCCAAATTGACGGTGGCACGGTGCAAATGCCCTGTACGTTCTACCGTCATTTCGACAAAGACCGCTTGAGCGACGCGCTCCTTGATCAGGCGCGCTCCAAGAAGGTCCGCTTTCAGGCGACTCCGGACATCATACGAAGCGGGCACCAGGCGCGTCGGTCGCGATTGACCCTAAACGGTC
>CAWDZD010000007.1:0-27357 GCA_963806465.1 uncultured Alphaproteobacteria bacterium
AGCAGTATCCGTACATCAGCGGAAACGCATGGTCAGCGACCAAATCGCCTATTACGTTGGCAGATCGCACCCACGCTGCCGTTTTACGCCGAGGGGCGTGAGCCTGAAGCGGTCGCCGCAATAGAACTCGGAGGAGTTCGGACATTCTGGCGGTACCGATGCTGAAGGATGGCGAAGTGATTGGCGCGTTTCTGCTCAACCGCAAGGAAGTCCGACCCTTCACCGATAAGCAGATCGAACTGGTCAAGAGCTTCGCCGCTCAGGCCGTCATTGCCATCGAGAACGCGCGGCTGCTCAACGAACTACGTCAGCGGACCACTGACCTCAGTCAACGCACTACTGACCTTACCGAAGCGTTGGAGCAGCACAGCAACGTCAGAGGTGCTTCAGGTCATCAGTGGATCACCGGGCAACCTTGAGCCTGTATTCACGGCAATGCTTGAAAGAGCCGTTCGCGTTTGCGGCGCCAAATTCGGAAATGTGTATCGCTGGGACGGCGAACGTTTGCGTGCCATCGCATCGCAAGACACGCCTTCGGCGTTTGTTAAGGCGCGTGAGCGCGCTTCACTTCGCCCAGGTCCAAAAGACCCTGTTCGCCAAATGATAACGACCAAACAGGTGGTGCACACTCTCGATCAGGCAGCTTCTTCATATTACGCTGAACGCGACCCGCTAACCGTAGCTGCCGTCGAGCTGGAGGGGTGCGGACGCTCTTGTGTGTCCCAATGCTAAAGAACGACGAACTGATCGGTGCTTTCACTTTAGCCAGACACGAAGTAAGCCCTTTCACTGACAAGCAGATCGAACTCGTCAAAAACTTCGCCGCGCAAGCCGTCATCGCCATCGAGAACGCGCGGTTGCTCAACGAACTACGTCAGCGCACCGACGACCTCAGCCAGCGCACAACTGACCTTACCGAGGCGTTGGAGCAGCAAACAGCCACATCAGATGTGCTCGAAGTCATCAGTCGCTCGGCGTTTGATCTTCAAGCGGTCTTTGAGACAGTGGCGGAGAGCTCAGTTAGATTGTGCGGGGCGGATAGAGCTTTCATTTTCCGCTTCGATGGCGAGTTGTTACGAATGGTGGTCGGGTTACAACTCCACTCCAGGGTTTGTGGAGTGGGTAGCAAAAAATCCCATCCGACCTGGGTGGCACAGTGCCTCTGCACGCGCTGCGCTGGAACGCAAAACAATCCACATTGCCGATGTGTTGGCCGATCGCGAATACGTTTATGGAGCAAAAGACGTTGAGCCGATCCGAACGGTTCTTGGTGTTCCTATTCTCAAGGGTGACGACCTCTTGGGCGTGATGATGATTTACCGTCTGGAGGTCAGACCGTTCACGGATAGGCAAATAGCGCTCGTCGAGACCTTCGCGGATCAGGCTGCGATTGCGATTGAGAACCTGCGATTGCTGGACGAATTACGTGAAAGGACCGAGGAGGTCGAGAAGCTCAACCAGCACCTAGAACAGCGCGTTACCGATCAAGTAGACGAAATCGAGCGCATGGGCAGGCTGCGACGTCCTCCCTCCGCAGGTGGCCGATCTGATCGTCGCGTCGGGGACAGAGAAGCAACTCGAAAGCCATCGTCGTGAAATCACCGCGCTCTTCTGCGACCTGCGCGGGTTCACCGGGTTCACCGAAAGCGCGGACGCGGAAGACGTGATGGCTCTGTTGCGCGATTACCACGCGACAGTCGGCGAGAAAATCATCAAATACAGCGGCACGCTTGAACGGTACGCTGGCGACGGCGTGATGGTCGTCTTCAACGATCCGGTGCCCGTCGAGAACCCCGCGCTCCAGGCCGTCCTGATGGCGCTGGAGATGCGTGAAGCCATCGGAACCCTGACGAGCAAATGGCGCAGGTTCGGACATGACGTTGGCTTCGGCATCGGCATCGCACACGGTTACGCGACCCTCGGCACCATTGGCTTCGAGGGGCGCTTTGATTACGCCGCGATAGGTACGGTCTCAAATGTTGCGTCTCGGCTGTGCGACGAGGCGAAGCCTGGACAAATCCTCATTAGTCCGCGTGTGCTGGTAGCGGTTGAAGATGCCGTGAAGGTCGAGCCAGTCGGCGAGTTCGAGTTGAAGGGGATCAGGCGACCTCTGGCGGCTTACAATGTGGTTGCAGCAGTGCTTTGCTGAGCCGTGCTCTGCCGTTCGGCCCTTCCAGATTGATGTAATTGCGAACCAATCACAGCAACACAAGCACAGAGGTCGTGCTGAGGCTATCAATTATTAAATGAAACATCGGGACTTTGGAAAGCGCGGATGAATGTCACCTAACTCCCCACGGCTTCGTTCAGACCCAGATACTTGGGCCCGGCGCGCCAAGCTTGGCGTCTCACGGAACGCGCGCAATTACCGGAGGAATTCATGAAACCACTTTTGGGACTGATACTGACGCTCTCGGTTGTCTTCTGCGGCATTTGTTGATCGGCTCGATCAGGCTGAAACTTATCTCAACGAGTGGCGCCTTTATTGCCAATTCGCTGCAGCAAAACAAGAGCCATGCCACGTAGCGCTGCGCATCGTTCCAACTGACGTCGATCACCGGTTGGCGATCCCGTCCCCAGCCGTGATTGCCGCAGAGGAGATAGGTTAACGCTGTAGGGAAGAGCGCGTACAACAGCGCAGCCGCTTGGCCAATCTTGCGCGCATTTTTGATCGCGTTGTTGGCGTCCAAGAGCGCGGCCTCGGAGAAGCCGAGTAACCACAGGGCCCACGATCGACAGGAAATAGTATGAGGCGCCAAGTCGGCGCACTGATGATATCGTCAGTCGGGGCTCTTGGTGTGAGTGGCATAAGCTCAACCGCAAAAGCGGAAGATGATGCTTCGCGGTTCACTTACGTCCGGCTGCAGTGCACTCCGGACAATCAGTCGCACTTCACAGACGTGACAATCGAATTCGCCAAGGAAAATTTCGCACCTCCGGCAGCTCCGATCGCCATCGGAGGCGACAAGCCGACTTCAAGGGCGTTCATAGCAGGATTCGGGCGCACTGGGGCGCAGCTGATCTGCAGACCCATCTCAACCACCCTACTCCGGCAGTTCAGCTATTCACGGTGCTCCGGGGTGTATTCTCGATCACCGTGACAGATGGCGAGACGAGACAGTTACATGCCGGTGACATGGTCCTGCTGGAAGACATCACTCCTTGCAGAGGACATATTACCGTCGTGGGCGACAAACCTGGATTCCTACTCTTCGCTCGCTGATTATGCTTGAGCGCGGCAGGATCCGCATCAATATCTTGGCACGACTACCACGTTCGCTGCGGGCATGAGACCGCTTATGGCCCGAAACTGACGTGCCAAACTGTCAAACGAATGTCTGATGTTGAGGTGAAGCCGACATCAACATGGTGTGCTTCTCGGGACCGCAGACTAATTGCGTTGTGGGGGATCTAAAACACAAAAGGGCGCGAGGCCATCGTCGTCAATATTCGAACCTGATCGACCTTGGCCGCGTTTGCTTCTGCCGCTGCCGCCCAAGGCGCGGCGATGATTGAAATGGTCGGCGTCGCCAAGCCGAACGCCAGACCGAATCTGGTCAGTTCACGCCGATTCAATCCTCTACGATCGTAGCCTACCTGGCAAAATGGGTAGGCAAAGATGCAAACTGACGTTGGATGCGACAAGTGTCTTAGTTTGGAGTTGTGGGCGCGTCCAGGCAATCGGCCAGCATTACGCAGCTTAATCTGTTCGACGTCTTAGAGGAAAATTGTGGCTCTCGTAGAGGCGGTGGATATCTTCCCCATCGAAGCGCTCGTTTCCGACCTGCAACCAGGCGCCGAGTGCTCGAATTGCCGGAAAATCTTCAACCGCGAAGCGGATCGCCTCGGCAGCCGTCGCAAAACGATGGCTGATAACCCGCGAACGCGCTGCACGTTTGCGCTTAGCCATAAACAGTTCGGCCGGTACCCTGTAGTCGAAAGTCATGATCGTTTTGTCCGGAAATGAGCACGGAGAGTTCTCGCTCCAGTGCAACGCAACTTGGTGTGCTTCTTGACCGTCATTTGGACCAGACGCACGCGACCCAGATTTTGGGCAGCGTGGGTGTCCGGTTTGGGAATTGACGGAGCCCGAGGGACACCGCGCGCTTCTTTAGTCACGTTGGTGGTGGCGCGGTCGTTAGTCGGCGAGCCGGCAACTCAAAAAGCTGGAGACGGCCAGTCCAGATTGGCCGGCCGTCCCCACTCCGAGCACACAGAGCGCTGCGCGTCCTTCGCTCAGGCGTGAGCGAAAGGAATCGCGACGAACTTTGTCACATTGTCGGATTTCACCCGCATGAGCACGGCACGCTTGCCATTCTTTTGGGCCTCGCCGATGGCGTTGCGTACATCCGACGCGGTAGCAACCTTAGATCCGCCGACCTCAAGGATGACGTCTCCGGCATTTAGCCCTTGCTCAGATGCGGGGCCATTGGGGTCGACGTCCGTTACGATGACCCCTTCAGACCCACTGCCGGCTGGGGCAAGCGACAGACCAAGCTTAGGCAAGCTGGTACCGGTGGCGTCGGAGTTCGGAGTAGTAGCGAGGGCCTCTCTTGATTTCGGCAATTCGCCGAGCGTCAGCGAGACGCTCTTTTCCTCACCCTTCCGCCAGATCGTGAGCTTTGCAGTCGTACCGGGCGTCATCGAACCGATCTGCTTTGCGAGGTCGTGAGCGTCCTTGACCCCATGCCCATTCACGGCCGTGATGACATCGCCGGTGACAATGCCGGCCTTGGCCGCGGGGCTGTCCGCTTGTGGCTCGGCGACCAGCGCGCCCTCGGTTCCCTTTAGGCCGAGACTCTCGGCGATCTCGGAAGTGACCGGTTGAATCTGCACGCCGATCCAGCCTCGGCTGACCATGCCCTTGTCCTTGAGCTGGGCAACCACTGTCTTCACGGTCTCGGCGGGAATGTCGAACGCAATACCGACCGATCCGCCAGACGGTGAGAAGATTGCGGTGTTGACCCCGATGACATTGCCTTCCATGTCGAAGGTTGGTCCGCCGGAATTGCCTTTGTTCACCGGCGCGTCGATCTGGATGAAGTCGTCATAGGGACCGGAACCTATGTCACGACCACGAGCAGACACGATACCAGCCGTCACCGTCCCACCGAGGCCGAACGGGTTGCCGACCGCGACCACCCAGTCGCCGATTCGCGGAGCCGTTTCCGCAAGCTTGACGAACGGGAAATCAGTGCGACCATTCACCTTGATTAGGGCAAGATCGGTGCGCGGATCGGTGCCGACCACCTTGGCATCATAAGTCTTGCCATCATCTGTCATGATCTCGACGGCCTTCGCCTTGTCCACGACGTGGTTGTTGGTCACGGCATAGCCGTCAGCGGTGATGAAGAAGCCAGAGCCCTGAGCCGTCATGATGTGGCCGTTCGGCCGACGCTCGGGTGTATTTTCACCATCGGGCATTCCGAAGTGGTGAAAAAATCGCTGCATGTGCGAGTTCGGTGGCGACGGCATATCGCCGTCTAAACTCATCATCTCAGAGCCGGCCTTTACTTTGACCCGCACCGATATGACGGCAGGTTTGACCTTCTCAACGAGGTCGGCAAATCCCGCGGGGCGCTGGGCGATTTCAGCGGCGTTGGCTGCCGTTGCGTAGGACGCAAGGTTTTGGTGAAGCGCGTTGGGGCCAACGCTGGCCCCGGCGACACCGAGGCCGGCAACGGTGGCAAGTAGCACAAGGCGACGAGCTGAAACCGCCCGCGGCCATCCGCGCAGAAGACGAACAGATCTCATGTGATGATCTCCAATTGGATCGGCGCTCAATGAGCGGGCGCCACTTTGGTGGGACCAATGAGGGCGACTGCATTACTGCGAGGTGGAGGCACGATTAACGTTTGGTAATTCGAAAGAACTGTCTATCACTCTTGCGTTACGAAGTTTTCGGCCGACTGTGACCGATCACAGCGCGTTCGAGCGACAAAAAAGTTTATTTGGAGACGCGGAGAGGTTTAGTTCAGCCTCGGGGGATCGACCGAATGAAGTAACCAAAAGAACTTCGTGACGTTAGTCCAACTGTTTAGCTGGTACCAAACGATGCCGTTCGTGCGTACTTTTTTGTGCCGAAAATCCAAATGTCCGTGTATTCGAAGCACCGAATGAAAATTCTTCACAGCATTCTGCTCTTGATTGCCAGAATTTAATCTCCGCGCCACCTCGCGGTAATGCATTGCCATCTACCCCGGCGACGCGAGCGCCCAATTTTTGGTCAGCTTGACCGGATCGACTTGGCGACCAAGCTCGTCGCGCCTGCATTGCTTCCGCCAATTATCAGGACGAAAGTGCGGAGTTCTGTTTCAATGACCAACGAGAAGACCAGCTGGTCTAAGCCGCCGCCTCCGCATTGCCCAAGCTGCGCGCAAGCCATGCGCCTGGCCCGAAAGACGCGACGGTTCAATGGTCTACCCGACTTGTACGTATTTGAATGCCGACCGTGTCAGATATCTCATACCGAGGAAAGCACGCCGCCAGGCGAAATCGAACTCAAAACAGGAATTGGCTCTTGGTATCTGGACGAGTTCGGCAACCCAACACGCGAAGTCAAACGACGCGACTAGCGACTACGGCGGACCGCGGTGATGGAAGCGTTTCAAAAGCAATACTTGGCTCCAATCAGCCGGTCCAGATCGATGCCGATTGTCGAAGACGACAGGCAGCTGACGCAATGCGTGGCACGAGCAATGGACGCTCGAGGTTTCGATGTGGCCACTGTCGCATCGGTACTGGATGGTTTGGCACAAATTAAGCTGAGCGCACCGGAGTATGCCGTAGTAGACATGCGGCTGGGAGACGGGTGTGGCCTGGATGTCATTTCAGCGCTTAAACATCAACGACCCGACGCACGGGCGATCATTTTGACCGGCTACGGCAACATCGCAACCGCCGTCAGAGCAGCGAAACTCGGCGCAGTCGATTATCTCACGAAACCTGCAGACGTTGACGACATTATCTACGCGCTGCTAGCGCGAGAGGGCCGTAAAGCTGAGGTGCCGCCGCATCCCATGTCGGCGGCCCGCGTGCGTTTGATGCACATCCGGCACGTTCATGAAGCCAGCGGGCGCAACGTGTCCGAGACGGCGCGCCGCCTTAGAATGCATCGGCGAACATTACAGCGGATTCTGACACGCATGGTGACCAACGAGTCTCAAATCGGAGAGCCTGAATAGGTCGGAGGGGCCGGCATGATGGGGTCACGAGAAATATCGTTGATTCGTGCCGGGGCGGCACCAGACTTTTGAGGCTGCCGCCAACGCGCACTCAGGAGGCAAATGAAAAGCCTTAAGACGCACGATTGCGCTCTTGGGGTGGCGACGAACAAACCGCAGTAATGGGTGCTGCATCGCAGCGAAGCTCCTAACCGAAACACTCGCAGTCGGTAAGTGTTGTCGATCACTACGCCCCAGGGGTGGATATTGCGAGAATTTGATGGCCTACACTCGTTGCGTTGCTTCGGGCAAAATCCATGAAGGTCGATGTCTCAACGGAACTGAATTGCTCCGCCGTCAAGGCATGGAACGAGGTTCAAAAGAGCGCGCTATTGCTACAAGTGATCTGGCCGCTCGCCCGGATTGTCTCGGTCGATGGCCGAAGCTTTCCGGAACGATGGACTGAAGGGCCGACAATTCAATGCAGGTCGTACCTTTTCGGGTTCATTCCAACTGGCGTGCGCAACTTGCATTTCCAGCGAATTGACCAAATAAACTTCGAAATTCTGACTCTCGAAAATGACCCCTTGGTCAAAAGCTGGAGTCATGCGATTTCGATCAAGCCCCTGGGTCAAGATAGATCGATCTATCGTGATGTCATCGATATCGACGCCGGCAGACTGACTGCCTTGGTTTGGGCATGGGCCGACTGGTTCTACCGGCATCGCCAACGCCGCTGGCGTGCACTCGCAAAGTGCTTGTAAAGGGCGCGCTTCGGCCGCGCGGCAATTGACTCGGCCAGACTATTGCGCCCGGATGACACGTCGATTTAGCACTGCAAATACCGCCGAAGGATTTCGCCAGCGCCGATGACGGCACTCCACAATGCGGACACGCGGGCGCGAGACTGCTTACTTCCTTCCCGCACTCTCGGCATTCTCGCAACGGCATGGCACACCTTCGTCACTGAATTAGTTCGCAGCGACCCTGTGTGCGCAGTCGTCGTCTTCCGGCGATAAAGAGTCCAACTTATGGAAATGAAATTCGCCGTTTTCGTACAATCTGAAAGTAACCCAGTCGCTAAAAATTGTGGAAAGAATGGCCGACCCCAACTAAATGCCGTGTGTTGCCCTCATCCATCACCGGGTTGTTACTCTTTTTTCGAATCCGTGCTGTCGAATTTGAGCGTGCGAGCAGTCCTCGGGGTGTTTGCGAACGGCAATTAGCTGCTCCGCTTCACTATGATTCCGAACGTTAGAACAATGACAGCGCAAGCGGCGGCTCGAAGGGCGTCAGTGCGGATCGCATCGACGGCGATGCCAAAGCAATCATGCGCGACGATCTCAGATAGGATTGCAACGGTCGCCGCCCCAAGCACCGAAAAAATGGGAATGAATACCCGCGCCATGCAAACACAATAGGCGCAGTTTGAGATGCGGCCTAGAGCCGGTTTCGCAGTCTTATTCAAGGGACCCACTACCCGTTCCCGGCAACTAGTCCCGCCCCAAACCCTTTGAAGCGGTCCGGGGCGAGCGCGTGTATCGGGTCGTAAGGCGAAACCGCGCACCGCCGACTACGAAAGTACAAAACAATTTCGGTCTTGGTATCGGATCCGTTCGCCGGGCAACTCTTCGATATCGCCAGCCTTAGCCAGCAAATCCGAAGCCATTGTTTTGAGGCGCTCGGCTAGGCGCCGATCATCGCATTCTTCGGCTAAGCGCGCGCAGACGCGGGCCTGACAGCGATGTTGGCGGCGATGCGCCGGGCCTCGTCGCGGGTGAGCAAATTGGCGGCCGTTCGGCGGCCGGGCTCCTCGTCGTAATGATGAAGAGGTTTTGTCTCATCGGTCGGCGGCGGTGGCGCGACCCGGATCACACAGGTTGTCCACAGGATGCGATTTAAAATGTTCACAAGACTATCACGCGCCAACCGATTGGTGTTGGACAGTTTTTGCACTTTGTCACAGACCGGAAAGATTGTTTGGCCGAGTGTGACGACGCTGTACGACGGAACGTCCCGCGAACAAGGGCGATGCTCTCGTTTACTAAATCTCGTGAACGCAATCGGAACGGGATGTGACGGCGGCATGAAAAGCAAAGCCCCGCAGTCATCGATTGGCCTGCGGGGCTCGGAGACGCGGGGCAGTTTTCGACCGCTGCAAGCCACACGCCTCGGCAAGAATGGTATGTCGGCGGCCACTGCGGCGGCAAGGGGAAGCCCCGGCGTCGGGCTCACTCGAGCGCCGGGGCCCCGGTGCAGTGGTTCTCCGGATTTGGGCCGGCCGCTAGGTTCCAATCGCGCCGTAAAATCGCAGCCCTCAAATTGAGAAATTCAAGTTTCAAGTTGGAGCCTGAAGGCCGACAGCCGCTGGTAGAGCCCGCGCACGCGCACTGCTTCGACGTGCTGACCGACCCTGTTTATTCGATCGGGTTGAGCACGCGGTTACCATTTTGCATGTTCCCCACAAAACTGGCCGTTGGCGCGGGATTTCCAACGCGCATGATCGCGTTGGTGAAGCATTCGGCATTTGACGGAGATGCCCAATGTCACATTCGAAGATCATCGAGTTACGGAAGTTCGGAAAGCAAGCCTCTGGCAATGATTTCGACAACAATCACGACCTCGCCACCCAGCAAGAGTGTATCCGTCTCCTGAGAGCTTTCACTCAGATCGCCAATCCGGGTATCCGCGCAACCATCATTCAGGCGGCGCAAGCGGCCGCATCCAACGCCAAATAAGCGTGGCGAAAAGCCAACCACCGATATTAGTTTCTTGGCGTAACCTCGTTGGCTCGTTCAGGGCGTCAACCTCGCAGCCTATCGGGACCGAGCCGAGCGATGACCTGACCTCACGTCGTCTGACAGTTCTCGTGAGCCGCTGCCGCCGTCTACAGTTTTAGCAGCCTTCGCTTTCGGTTCTATTTGCTTGGCGACACGAGAGGCGGGTAAAGACTCAGCTCCGCAGCTGTAGATCCAGCCGCCCGGTGTCCATATCCAGCAGGTGTCGCCGCTGCAACCGCCGCAACCTCCGCAGCCGCCGCAACCAACGCAGCCGCCGAAGAAGAAGCGGCCCCGGCAACCGCCGTGACAACCGCCGAAGTGACAGCCGCCGATGCGACAACCGCCAGCGCAGCCGACATGACAACCACCCGCGCAGCCGCCCATGTGAGAGCCACCCATGTGACACCCGCCGCCGCAGCCGCCGCCATGACCGCCACAGCCGCCACCATGACCGCCGCAGCCGCCGCCATGGCCGCAACCTCCACCGCCGCAACCGCCACCGCCGCGCGCTAGTCGTAGCGGCGATGAATTTTCTTTGTCGAAGACATGGAACGTCGCCAAGCTGACATCAGAGATTTCTTCCTCACTGAGAAAGATTTCGTGCGTCTGCTGTGGCGGTGTATTTGCGTTCGCATGGCCGATCACGGCGCACGCGCCGCTGGCCATCGAGAATGATACACTGGCCAAACCCAATGCAGGTAAGGTTCTCCGGTGTTTCTTTGGAGAGCGCTTAGACATGACGCTATCCTCCTAATTCGATGCTTGCTCCAATCGGGATTCTGACCCCGCATCCGCTTGGAGCAAGTGTCAAAAAAGTTAGGAAACCCTCAGGTCTGCGGCCGCAGCAGCAGCTCCGGCAACTTGGCGATGTTGGCGGCGATGCACCGGGTCTCGTCGCGCGTCAGCGGGGAGCCGTCAGGTCGCCCAGCGCGAGTGTGGTGGCGATGTTGATGGCTCCAGCCCATGTGTCTTTTTCAAATGGCGAAAAAAAGCCCCGTTGCTGCGGAACGCGTATGGGCAGCTTTCCAGCTCCCGTGGCCTGGGGCCGAGTCGGACGATGCACAGCCGGCAGCGAAGCCGGCTCGATCCGTCGCCGTTCATCGTCCGCACGGTGATCGGCTTCCGCCACTCAATCGCCGGCCAGCCCCCCAAGCAGGCCGCGTCGTGCTCGGTCAGATCGGCCATAGTCGTCTTCCCCGAAATTCTCATAGTTCATGAGAATGCCGCGCGGCTACTCCTTCGACCGCAGCAGCTCCGGCAGCTTGGCGATGTTGGCGGCGATGCGCCGGGCTTCGTCCAGCGGCCGCAACCAGTTCGGGCAGTGCAGGGGATGCTCGTACGTGACCGGCCTAGCGACCAGTCTCGATTGTGAAGCCAACCGTCGAATTCGGCAGTGCGGGAGATGTTACCTTCACCTTGATGACCCGCAGGAGACGTAGACCGTTTGGATAGCGCTCCAGCAGCTCCACCTTGGCGTCCTCAGGAATGGCTTGGCAACCGTTCGTGGCCTATCGGGACTATCGTCTAAAATGACAAAGAGCCGCCTATCGGTGATCCTCGAGTCACCGCGCGGGGTATTCACGCCGATAAGCTATGCCTCTGCCATACTCGCGAATATGCGCCTGCTCGGACAGGCCGCAAGCCCGAAAGTGGAGCGCCTTAGGCCACTAAATGATCTTCCAGCCATCGCGCCTCCCTAAGCCCGTGCCGTCCGCTCGACCGGAAACCGCAAAAAGCCGATGTGCTCGCCGCCCCAACCCGGATGCTGAATCGTCGCGCCCTTGTGGCCGCATGCGGTGCAACGCGCGCGCTCCCGCACGTCGCTCGACACGTCGGCACCCCAGCGGATCACCGGCACGGCACACGCCAGCGGCGCGTGGTGCGGACACTTCTCACAGTTGACCCACACCCACGGTGATGATCGCTGCAGATCGCCGAGAGTCGTGCGCGCACGAACCTTCATGGGCCGGCATTGGACGCCTGCCGAGCGGATCAAGTCCCTACTGCCCCGGAGGCTCCTTTGTGAAAGCTAACGCTGCCCTGTCACCCTGGCGCCGGCGTCACAACAAAAACTAAAAAGCGGAGCAAGCTCAGTTGCGGCCGAATCATGGCGGGGCACGCCGACTGGTTGTCGCTGTGATTTGTAGCAATGCCGCGACCGTAAACGTTCAGGACGGGTTCAGTTAAAACGGACTAACCTCCCGGCAATTGAGGCTGGGGCAATTGGTGGGAGCATTTGCATGCGCGTGATTCGCACGGTGGCTTTGACCGTCTCTTTCGTTATTTGTTCGTTGCTTGCGTTATGTCCGGCGCGCGCGCAAGTGGATATCGCTATCAGCGTCGACGTCGAGCCGCCACCGCTGCCGGTTTACGATCAGCCGCCGATACCTGAGCCAGGCTACTTGTGGGTACCCGGCTATTGGGCGTGGGACGACGACACCGGGTATTATTGGGTGCCCGGCACCTGGGTCTTGCCGCCGGAACCAGCGTTGTTGTGGACGCCCGGGTATTGGGGCTGGAACGATGGCGTCTACGTGTTTCATGAAGGATATTGGGGCCCGCAAATCGGCTTTTATGGCGGCGTATCCTATGGCTTCGGCTATGACGGTGTAGGTTACGAGGGAGGCTATTGGCGAGACGGCGCGTTCTTCTACAACCGGTCGGTCAACAATATTTCGAACGTGTCGATTACCAACGTCTACAACAAGACCGTGGTCGTCAATAACGTGACCAATGTCAGCTACAATGGCGGTACGCGCGGCACGACCACGCAGCCGACGCCCCAGCAAATTGCCGCCGCCAATGAGCATCACGTGGCGGCGACCGCCGCGCAAACGCAGAATGTGCAAGCAGCGGCGAAGGACCCGGCGCTTTCGCTCAATCACAATCAAGGTCATCCAACCGTCGCGGCCACGACGCATGCTGCGCAGTTCGGGGGGGCCGGCGTCATTGCGGCCCATCCGGGCAAGCCAGTCGCTGCTATCGCGCCGCAAGGCCATACGATCAAGGCGGCCACAACGCCCGGCAACGCGGCGACGACCCCGGGCGGTAAAGTTGGCCCGGCGGCGACCAAACCCGGCGCGAAGACCACTGCTCCGGGCAATGCGGCCACCACTCCGAGCGGCAATCCTCCAAGCGGTGCAGCCGCGTCTCCGGGCAGTAAGGTTGGTCCCGGCAATGCGGCAACAGGCCCGAGCAATGCCGCCATCGGCCCTGGCAGCAAGCCCGTTCCCGAAATCAAGGAACACAAGAAGGGTAGTGCCGGCACCGGCGCGCCTGGCGCTGGCGCAACCGTCAACCCCGCTCTCAATGAGCACACCGGTAGCATCACTGGTGGCGCGCCGTCTGGAGCCGGGGCTGGCACGCAGGGCAAGACGCTGCCGAACAATGCGGTTCACACGCCGACGCCGCAGGTCGTGCGGCCGACGCCTGTGCCTCCATCGCACGCGACAATATCACCGCCGCCGCCTCCACCGCACGCGGCCGCACCACCGCCTCCACCGCCGCACGTGGCCGCCCCACCGCCGCCACCGCAGCGCGTCGCTGCCCCTCCGCCGCCGCCACGGCCCGCCGCGCCGCCGCGACCCGCGCCGGCTGCGGCCAAAAAGTGCCCGCCGAATCAACCAAAGTGCTGAGCCGGCGCTGCCAATAGCTTTCGGGTCAAAAGCTGATCGACGCGGCGCGCGCGGCACCCAGCAACTTCAACTCCCAGCCTTGACGCGTTTATTTGCTGACGGGTAAAGCAAAAGATGCGCTTATTGGCCCTTAGCGTCGTTCGCGCCCCCGCAACATTATGTGTGAAATTGAGGGATGAACGGACGTCACGCGGACATCGCGTTTCGGTAGCGATCGACCTGTCACGTCCGTTTGCTGCGGGACTTCAGTGCCATGCAGACTAGTCCGCCATCGGGGCGGATGGTTTTATGCATCGGCTGGCACTCATCGACGCCGGCACTGTTTGACACAAAATAGATTGCGCTGCGCGCCAAGGACCGCTCGATCGACGAAAATCCCCCATGCACCAACATCTGACGTATTCGTATTCCCCGCAAATGCGCGCGAGTAGACTATGACGATGTGGCACGGCCAAGTGGCTCTTGTGACAGGCGGCGCTCGGGGCATCGGCCGGGCAATCGCGCGACTTTTGGCGGAACGTGGCGCGGCGGTATGCGTCAACTACGCCGCACATGCCGTCCCGGCGGAGGCGCTGGTAGCTGAGATTATGGATGGTGGCGGCCGGGCGATCGCGGCAATGGCCGACGTCGCGGAGATGGCCGCGGTCGAGGCAGTGGTCGCGCGAACTCAAAAGGAATTGGGACCCGTGACGATTTTGGTGAATAACGCGGGTATCTCATGGCGGGGCACCCTCGATACCTACGACGCGGTGCAGGCTGCGCGAATGCGTCAGGTGAATGTGGAGGGAATCATCAATACCACGCGATCGGTGATCGGAGGAATGCAATCAAGGCGGTATGGCAGAATAGTCAATCTAAGCTCGATCGCCGCGATCGGCACAGCCTTGCCCGGCAACGCCTTCTATGCAGCAACCAAGGCAGAGGTTGCGATTTTGACCAAACGCTTCGCTATGGAGCTTGGCCCCCACAACATTACCGTGAACGCGGTAGCGCCCGGATTTGTCCGAACCGACATGACGCAACAGGGCCGCGGCGCAGACAATTGGCAGGCGACAGAGGAAGCCTTCGCGGCAAAGGCAATGATGGGTCGAATTGGCGAACCGGAGGATATTGCCCATGCTGTGGCCTTCCTGGCTTCACCTGAGGCAGGCTGGATTACCGCACAGGTGTTGACCGTAGATGGCGGACGGATGGACTACATCGGACACGCCTAGGACAATTCGATTCGTTAGCTGCGAGAGCGCGCGCGTTGCTCACTATGATCCACGCTGGCCACCTGTCGGTCGGAGCAAGGCGGGACAGGTCGACGCTTAGCGCTTACTCGGCGCGACCAGGATCGGGCCGGCTAGTCGGCAAGCGTCCGAAGCCGACATTCAGCCCGGCGCGGATCCACCAAAGGAGTCCGTCAGCAGGTCTGATCCAGGATCCTCCGCGGACTATGCGGCTGTTGCAGGGGCGCGATAGCATCATTCGGAAAAATTGACATTCGCCCGACGACAGTATCCGCCTATTAGGGAGAACGAATTTGGTAACACGCCAGGAGCGTATTGACGATTTCATTCATGAGGGAAGCCCGCCTAACGACCAGCCGCTCCAAATCCTCTGCGAGGATCACGTCGGGACCTATGTGATTCCATTCCCGTGCCGGTGGCGCGATGGCTTATGGGAAAACGCAAAAACCAGCAGACGCATCGAAGCGACGGTGGTCGGTTGGCGGGCTCTTAACAAAACTCAGCGCTGAACTCTTAGGTTTTCGGCTGACGTTTTGCCTCGGTTCGAGACTTCCTCATATTCGACGACCTGTCCCTCGTTGAGGCTGCTGAGGCCGGCTCGTTCAACCGCAGAGATGTGGACAAACACATCTTTGCTGCCGCCCTGTGGCTGAATGAACCCATACCCCTTTTGAGAGTTGAACCACTTCACGGTACCTTTAGGCATATCTGCTCCGATTGACTTAGTTACAGCACCACATACTAGCACGCTCGTGGACCGCGGGTGCAACGCGAGCGGATAGTCGAAAGCCAGCGCGCTGACGGCCCAGAAAGATCGATCACGGCCGGCTCAAGCCGGCAGCGGCACGCCCGAGATCTCGGCGCAGATCGCAATGAGGCGATCTTGCAGTCCAGGATCTTGGGCTTGCGTGTTCGGCTCCGTGCGCTTCAGGTGGTAGAAATACTGCCCCGTGACGTCTGCCTTGGAGTTCCCCCCGGAGGCGAGCCAGACCTGGGTCAGGTGCGCCTGAACCATGTCATCGGGTGCGCCGGAGCCGCCCATCTTGGTCGGCACCCAGCCGGGCTCCAGCGCGTTCGAGAAAACGCCCCGCCAACGCCGGGCCATGGCGAAGGCGAGCATCGCATCATGGAGCTTGCTCTCGGCGTAGGCGGTCGAGCCGTTCCAGCGGCGCTTCTTCCAGAGGATGTCGTCGAGGTTGGCATTGGCATGGTGATGCATGCCGGAACTGAGATAGACGAGCCGTTTCGGCCGCTCGACCAGCGCGGTCAGGATGTAGGCCGACAACGTGTTGATCGCGAAGACGTGTGGCAGGCCATCGGATGTGACGCGATGCCCCTCCCGATAGCCGACAGCAGCATTATGGATCACGGCATCGAAGCGACCGAGCGCGTTGGCCTGGGAGGCGAGGTCCTTTGCGCCGGCGATCGTCTCGACATCTCCGACTAAGACCGCCTCAGCCTTGGGCAGGGCGCGCCGGGCGTCCTCTGGTGGCACCGTTTCGGCATGCCCGGCTGTCAGCTATGAAGCTCGCCGGGAATCCGAACAATCCTGTGCATTTCAGGGACGATGCCACCGCCGACGAATTGCGCGCCGAGATTATGAAGCGGATTGCGACGTTGCAGGATGCCGGCCTTATTGACCTGAAGGCGTTGCCGCCGCCGCATGGGGGAGTAGCGAATTCAGCCTGGTTCCCGGCGTTGATCAATCGGGTATCAATTGCGAGTGATTTCTCGCTAACTGTTTCTTTCAGTGCCACGCAGCGCAATCTGTTGGTGTCAAAGAGTGCCGGCGTCGATCAGTGCCAAAGTCTGAAACGGCAAAGGCGGCTGGTTCGCCGGTGCATTGCGCTGGCGCATTTTTTGGGGGAACCATGGCGGAAGAAATCAGGACCAGATTTAAGTCGGTTAGACTGCATAATCACTGGCCTTGCACTGTTTGCGGCGGGCAGACTTCGGGAGTGAACGTGTTGAACGAATCCCCAGACGGTACGGTTCGTGTTTGCGAACACTGCCTCCAGGCCGGTCACATCGACGAGCGGCTTGCAATGCATGCCCAACAGCTTGAGGAACAAGCACAGAAGACTCGGTTGTTGATTGGTCGTCTCAAGGTGCCAACCTACGATGAGTGGATAGCAGAAGAGGAGCGCGTTGATGCAGAGCGCATCGCGGAGGGTGAAGAACCGTACTAGCGACACCGAAAGATTGCGCACTTCCTCGGACGGGACAGCCACCCTTCCCCAGTCGGATCGCGTTTAAGCGCTAAGCGTCGACCTGTCCCGCCTTGCTCCGATGATGATATGCTCTAAGCCGGAGCTTGGGGCTTCATCATGGACATCGCGGTCTGGCTGCGGAGCCTGGGCCTCGGACAGTACGAGGCTGTTTTCCGCCAAAACGAGATCGACGACACGGTCCTGCCGAACCTGACGGCTGAGGACCTGAAGGAGCTTGGCGTCGCGTCGCTGGGCACCGCCGCAAGCTCCTCGATGCTATCGCGGCTCTGCGTAGCGACGCGGGCGGCAAGGCGCCCTCAGCTGACGCAGCGGCACCGTCAGCTGCCCCGAACGCTCAACCCAAGACCGCGCCGAGCGCCGCCAAGTCACCGTGATGTTCTCGGACTTGGTCGGCTCAACGGCTTTGTCGGCGCGCATGGACCCTGAAGACCTCCGCGAGGTCATTTCGGCCTATCAGAAGTGCGTTGCGGAGACCGTGCGGCGCTTCGGCGGTTTCGTCGCGAAGTACATGGGCGATGGGGTCCTGGTCTACTTCGGGTATCCCCAAGCCCACGAGGACGACGCAGAGCGAGCCGTGCGGGCGGGGCTGGAGTTGGTCGCTGCCGTAGGTGCCCTAAAGACCCACGCGCTCCTACAGACGCGCGTCGGCATCGCAACTGGGCTGGTGGTGGTCGGTGACCTAATCGGCTCGGGCGCTTCTCAGGAGCAAGCCATCGTTGGCGAGACACCGAACCTTGCGGCGCGGTTGCAGGGCATTGCGGAGCCGAACAGCGTTGTCATAGCCGAGAGCACGCGGAAGCTCGTGGGCAACCTGTTCGAGCTTGAGGACCTTGGAGCGCAGAACCTGAAAGGCATCGAAGGGCCTGTAGGAGCGTGGGCGGCACTACGACCAAGTTCAGTCGAGAGCCGCTTCGACGCTCTGCACGCTGGCGGCCTGACTGAACTCGTCGGGCGCGAAGAGGAACTCGAACTGCTCGTGCGGCGCTGGTCAAAGGCGAAGGGCGGCGAAGGTCAGGTAGTGCTGCTCTCCGGTGAACCGGGCATCGGCAAGTCGCGGTTGACCGCCGCGCTGTTGGAACGCTTCGCCGCCGAGCCGCACACGCGCTTGCGTTACTTCTGCTCGCCACAACACACAGACAGCGCCTTGTATCCGATCATCAGCCAGATAGAGCGGGCTGCGGGCTTCACGCACGACGACAACACGCAAGCAAAGCTCGACAAGCTCGATGCGCTGCTGGCGCGCAGCTTCACACCACGTCAGGACGCAGCGCTGTTTGTTGACACGCTCTCGCTACCGAACGACGGACGTTATCCAACGCTGGAACTAGACCCACAGCAGCGGCGGCAAAAGACGCTGGAGGCGCTTACCGCGCAACTGGAGGCGCTGGCGCAAGCCAAGCCGGTGCTGATGATTTTCGAGGACGTGCATTGGATTGACCCAACGAGCCTGGAATTGGTTGGACGCACGGTGGATCGGCTGAGAACACTCGGGGTATTGCTGATTGTCACCTATCGACCGGAGTTCGAGCCGCCGTGGATTGGTCGGCCCTACGTCACCGCTCTCACCCTTAATCGCCTCGGCGAGCGCGAAATCACCGCGATGATTGACCGGGTAACGGGCAACAAAGCGCTGCCAGGGAGTATCAGACAAGACATCATTGAGCGCACCGATGGCGTCCCGCTGTTCGTGGAGGAAATGACCAAGGCGGTGCTGGAGGCGGAGGGCGAAGGCGGAGCGCAACGGACCGCCGCCGCCGTTCCGTCGCCAGCATTGGCCGTCCCGGCGAGCCTGCACGCATCGTTGATGGCGCGGCTTGACCGGCTCGGCCCAGCTAAGGAGGTGGCGCAGATCGGGTCAGCAATCGGGCGTGAGTTCTCACATGCCTTGTTGACGTCAGTGGTGAGCAAACCAGCGACAGAGCTGGGGTCAGCGCTCGACCGTCTCATTGCGGCCGGTTTGCTGTTCCGGCAAGGCTTGCCGCCGAACGCGAGCTATCTGTTTAAACACGCCCTCGTTCAGGATGCGGCCTACGGCACCCTTTTGCGCGAGCCGAGACGTGCGCTGCACGCTCGCATTGCGGAAACTCTCGAAAGGGACTTCCCCGACATTGCTGAGAACCAGCCTGAGATTATGGCGCGCCACCGCACCGAAGCCGGGCTGATCGAAAACGCCGCTGGCCTTTGGGGCAAAGCTGGACAGCGGTCGCTGGAGCGCTCCGCGCTGTTCGAAGCGGTTGCGCAGTTCACGCGCGCCCTCGACCAGATCGCGACCTTGCCCGGCACTCCCGCACTGCGTCGCGAGCAGATCAAACTGCAAGTGGCGCTCATCACGCCTCTACTCCACGTCAAAGGACAGGCCGCACCGGAAACCAAAGCGGCCGTTGAGCGGGCGCATTTGTTGATCGAACAGGCCGAGGCGTTAGGAGAGCCTGCCGAAGACCCTCTGCTGTTGTTCGTTGTGCTCTATGGCATCTGGGTCGCGAAGGCCGGGGCGTTCAATGGGGACGCCGTGCGAGAGCTTGCGGCACAGTTTCTGACGCTCGCCGAAAAACAGGGAGCGCCAGTCCCGCTCTTGGTTGGGCATCGTATCATGGGCGTTTCTTTGATGTTCACCGGCAATCTGGTCGAGAGTCGCGATCACTTCGATCGAGCAGTCGATCACTTCGATCGAGCCGTCGCGCTTTATGACCCCGGTCAACATCGTGCGTTTGCTGCACGTTTCGGCCAAGACCCTGGAGCCGCAGTTTTGGGCTTTCGATCGCTGGCCCAATGGCTGCTTGGCTATGGCGAGGGCGCGACGGCAACTGCCGATCAAGCGCTTGAAATTGCGCGGAATAGCGGCCAAGTCAGCACGTTGATGTACGTTTTGTTTTTTATCTCGCCACTCCATCTCCTGATGGGCAACTACGCTACAGCCGCCGCGCAGGCCCAAGAGCTTCTCGCCATCGCCGAAGAAAAAGCTGCGTCGTTTTGGATTGAGCGCGCGACATTTGTTCGGGGTTGCATTCTGGCTTCAACAGGCAAACCCAATGATGCAGTGCAGCTAATTACTTCGGGGCTCGCCGCATCGCAGGTAACGGGAACGACATTCTGGCTGCCGTTGTATGAGTTCTACTTAGCCAAAGCGCACGCGGAACTGGGCAACTTTGTCGATGCGTGGCGCTGTATTGGTGAAGCGACACGGGCAGTGGAAACAACCAAAGAAGCGATGTTCGAGGCAGAAGTCCATCGCGTCGCCGGCGAAATCGCGCTGCTTGAAGGGAAGCCGGATGCAGCGAAAGCGGAAGTCTATTTCGAGCGCGCACTCGCAGTCGCCCGCCAACAACAGGCCAAATCCTGGGAACTTCGCGCCGCAATGAGCCTCGCGCGCCTCTGGCATGGTCAGGGCAAACCGCAACAGGCTCGCGAACTGCTCACTCCGGTTTACGGCTGGTTCACTGAGGGTTTCGACACGCCCGATCTGAAAGACGCGAAGGCGTTGTTGGAAGAATTGGCCAAGTGAGAACTATCAGGTCCATTCGTCTGCGTCATGAGCCCACTCCACAAAACCAACGGCACTGGGTTAGCGCCTTGGCTCTGCGCGGCCACAGTGTTCTTGTTCGCACTTTCTTGTTGCGCGTCACCCAGCGCCCAGCAGCCTCCTTGGGATGGGTGCCGTGCGGCGTCCAGGACCGAGTACGACAGCGCGAAGAATGATTTCTTGCTGCAAACCAGTGTCGGCGCGTATGCAACGACTGGCCATTGGTGGCGGCTATTGGTATTGTCACTTATAGTGGCACAGGCACTATTAAGATCGAAGGGTGACCAAATGGCGCTGCCCAACTGTGTCTCTATCGCGGTTCTTGGCGTGGCCGCATTGTTTTCCTCTCCAACATTTGCCGCATCCCCACCGAAGGAAGGTTGTCGGTCAGTTTCTAAGCTCGAATACAACACCGCTAAAAACGAAAACATCATTATCAATAAGGGCGGCAGATACGTCAGAACGGGACCATTTTGGCGACGCTACTACTGGCACTGTCCAGTGTGATCCGGGATCAGTGCCACGCGACGCGATCTAATGTGTCAACAGTGCCGGCGTCGATCAGTGCCAAAGCCGGCGTATGAAACCGTCCCGCCCCGGTGGCGGACTAGTTCTGCATGGCACTGAAGTCCCGCAGCAAACGGACGTGACAGGTCGATCGCTACCGAAACGCGATGTCCGCGTGACGTCCGTTCATCACTCAATTTCAGACATAATGTTGCAGGGGCGTGAATGACGCTAAGGGCCAATAAGCGCATCTTTTGCTTTACCGTCAGCAAATAAACGCGTCAAGGCTGGGAGTTGAAGTTGCTGGGTGCCGCGCGCGCCGCGTCGATCAGCTTTTGACCCGAAAGCTATTGGCAGCGCCGGCTCAGCACTTTGGTTATTTCGGCGGGCACTTTTTGGCCGCAGCCGGCGCGGGGCGCGGCGGCGCGGCGGGCCGTGGCGTTCATCTACCGGACACCGCCGTTTCCGCGCGGGCCCGATGCCGCTGATAGGTTCGTCTGTGTATTCCCGTCAGTTTTCCTGTAAACGGCGCAAGTATTTCATACGTCGGTTTTGGCACTGATCGACGCCGGCACTGTTTGACACAAATGCATTTGCGCGCGTGGCACTGATTGACACAGTTCGCAATAAGGATCGTGTAAAAGTCACTCCCCGTTGATGCCCGCGTGATCCACGCTGCGTTTCGGCCGCTTCACTATCCCATCGGATGGCGGCGGCAGCGCCTGCAAGTCAATAAGGCCGGCCGACGTCAATATCTCAAGCCGCTTCATAAGCTCCGCACGTAGCTCGTCGGCGGTGGCATCGTCCTTGAACCGGGCCGGATTGTTCGGATCGCCGGCGAGCTTCATCGCGCTCAATCGCGCATGCCGAAACGGTGCCACCAGCGCAGCCAAAGTCGCGGCATCCTTGTAGTCTTGATCTACCAGCGCTTCCTTGCGGCCGGCGTTCTTTCCCATTTCGGCCCGAATGAAGAAATGCCGCGTCGCCATCTCGATCACGTAAAGGCTATCGAGCACCTGATCGACATACTTCGAGCCGACGTGCTGCTCCGCCTCTTTGAGGATCGTGCGACGGTTTTTGGCCCTTTCGGTCGTCCCATGATATTTCAGTCCGGAAAACAATGATTCCCCAGTGGAGCTTGCGCATGGATACGATATTTTTCGAGTATTTTGGAGGAGGGAAATGGGGCGCGAGCAGCTTCAGCTCGTCTTCGCGCCGAAAGTGGACAGGCGGTAAATCAGACGAGCCGCGCGCTTCGATGCGCCGTTACGCATCACGTCGCTGTGCCCAATGTGCGATCGAAATGCTCGTTCAGGGCATTGCGAACGGCGTAAAGGTCGTTACGCGCATCAGCCTTTAGTAAGCCGTTTCGGATCAAGACGTCGATTTCCGTTTCGCGCAACTGCACCACGACGCAACGCAGCCCTGCCCGTCGCCGGTTACGGTGTGCGCGCATACGTTCGGCCGCGGCGGAGCCGGGTCCTATTTGGGCTTTCCGCTACAACATCAGTGTCAGCCTGATGTGCCATTTTCCCCCTTTCCTTCGACTAGCAATCGGGCGAAGCCGATTCCACGGATCACGTTGCAAGCTCCCATGCGAGGACTACGCGCCCGACCTCGACGGGCCGGCGCCGGTAGGTCTGCTCCGCGCCGCTTAGTGTTTCGATGATTGCTCGATCGCGGTGCAGTTGAACAACAGTGCCTCCGTTGAGCAGCCAAAGCAGCCCCTTGTGATCCAGGCGGACGAACGGCCGCTCCCGGTCGCAGCCGAACAGGTCTAGTGGACCCCAGCCCAACGCCGCTGCCTTAGCCGCCCATCCCAGATCTAGAAAGCGACCGCAATCGTCAATGAAGCGCAGCCAGCGCGGTGGAGGTACATCAAAGGGCGGCTTCGTCGGATCAAGCCGCGCCAGAGCTTCCGCCCAAGTGCGGGGCGCGCCGCCGTCGTACTCCACGATCGCGGCGCGTTCTTCCTCGGCGTCGGTCCATGTTTCAGGTTGGCGCCCAAACTTTTGAGTTTCAGCCTGCCCGCCTGCTAAAGCCGCTAAAGTTGCTAAATTCGTGCTTCGTTCCGATTCGCCGTCTGGCGCTTTAGCAGCTTTAGCGGGTTTAGCGCCAGCCGTGTTGCGCACTTCATTTTCGACGAAGGCGTGCAAATCGAATTTGGTGTACGCGGGAACGGTCATCTATCATCCCTTTACGATTTTCCATATCTCGCGCCGATACTTGCCGGCGACCTCCCCGGGAGGCAGGGCGACGAGCCAGCCGTGGTCCACCAATATCGCGGTCGCACGGCGAGCGCGCGCTGCGTGCGGATCGAATTTGGGCCGAACTGGTAAATGTCGGCGAGCAAGATGATGGGCTCCCGCCAGTTTTGCAGCCACGCGAGTAACTGCTGAGCTTCGCGCAAGTCGGCACTGACCCGGCCCGCGCCGAACAAGCGCAAGGCCTCCGTGACGTAATGCTCGGCGAGCCTAATGCCGGCCTCCATTTCACTGGCGGCTACTGCGCTGGCGTCGATGTCTCCTACCAATGCAAGCACCGCAGCGATGCGCGCGGCGTGTTCGGGCAATTTGTTGGCCAAGCCGCGCACCGGCTCAAGTTCCCCGCCCACCCGAAGACGGACTTCGACATGATCGTGAAACGCAGTCCAAAGACGCCGCGCCTCCGCAGACATAGGAATCGTTCGTGGTGTCAGTTCGTTGCGCGTTCCTGGTGCGAGAGGCAATGGCATTTCCAGAATAGCGAGTAACCGCGCACCGTAGCATTGGAGCGCAGCCTGACTATCCGGTGATGGCTCTTTCCAGATTCGCGTACCGCTTGCCGGGTCGGGCGCGGATACCAAAACGCGCGACATCAGACCCTGATCGGCAAGGAGCCGATCCCTGAACCAGATGGCGGCGACGTCCGGCTGTGCCATAAGATGCATGGCGACCCGCCGTCCAGGTATAACCGTAACGCCATCGAGCGCCCGAGCGCGTTTTATGGGCTCGCCATCCCATAACGACGACAATCCGGCCGCGGTGCGTAGCTTGGCATCATCGGTCATCCCATAACCGCCGATGAACTGGCCGCCTTCCGCAGAAAAAATTCCAACGCTCGGTTGTCCGACTGCCAGCAACTTGCAAAGCCCTTCGTATGTCGGCTCAGGGCAGGTCAGCAAAGGTTCGAGGGGTGCAAGAGGTGCTGGTCCGAGTTGATCGAGTAGTTCCTCAATGCGGCCCCGGTTACCTTTCCCTCCTTTCACTGACAGTTTGCGAGCCTCGTCCCAAGCCTCCTGTTTGTTCTGCCAGTTCAGTCGATCGTTGGTATAGGCAACACGCAATGCAGCCTCGCGCTGACGCACAGGCAAGAGAGCTTCGTGATCGACAGCGCTTTTGCGTTCTCCTGTTAGAGCGACGCTCATGTAATTATTCGACAAGGGTTTCGGATGACCGGTCGGAAGGGTGATATTCGCGTGCGGCCGAGCGGCCAGCGTTGCGGCGGCCAATACAGATTGTCCGCAGATCCCAAGCGGTGCCTGCACCCGATCGTTGATGGCGCGCGCCGCTGGTGCGAGCATGTCCCCCAGCGCATCCACGGGGAACGGATCAGCCGGCGCCAGTTCGCGCATGAGCGGACGCGGCGGTTCGAACGTCGCTTCCTCGGCGTCGTTGATGGTGTCGCGCACATTCTCTGCCCCACTCCTAGGCGACATGGAATGCCTCGCTGATGTTCGCGACGGACTGGCCGGAGAGAATGTCGTTAAAGTCGCCACCCGGCGGCGGGAGCGCAACACGAACGCGCCGGCCCTCGGCAAGCCACTTGGTGGCACCTTCCTGTGCACGCGTTGGCCGCGGCCGTTCACGTCATTGTCGGCCGCGATCACGACATGCGTCGCATCTGATGGAAGCAGAAGTTTCTCAATCCCTGATGCACTGATCGCAGCCCAAGCCGCCAATCCACACGGCAGCGCTGCGCTCAACGTGGACTCAATGCCCTCACCGACAACGAGCCATAGATCGGGACGCGGTCGCTCGCCAAATCGAACCGCGCCGCCCCCTACCCTTCCGAAACACGCGCGTTGCTCATTTTTCGGCAGGTCGGCCTTTCCGCTTCCGTCCGGCTTGAGGTATGTGCAATGGACTCCGATAGGGCCTTGCTCGACAAGCTCGACGAGCGCCACCATCGCGGGCAATGGTCGTTGGAAGTTGCCCGCATTGTCATTGGGACGAGGGCAGTGAGGGTTGAAGCGCAGCGATGACGGCCAGCGATCGAGTACAATGCCCCGGCTTGCAAGATAAGCGGCTGCAACAGTGCCGGCACAGAGGCCCGACTCGCGCCAAATTTTAATACCGCGCGCGGTGCGCCTGCCATCATCAGGGCGTCGCGGCACTGAATTAATCTGCGCCGTGTAGTCTGCGTCGCCTGAAAGCAAGCTACGTCGGCGTAACTCGGCAAGGACATCCAGACGATTGCAGCCGGCCCAACATGTCACTAAAACGCGACCGCCTTCGCCATCGTGGATTACCAAAGAATGGCCGCCGTGTAGTGGGCAACGGCAGCGCCAACCCCGACCTTCATGGCGCGCCCCGCCAAGCGCCGCAGCTATTTTTGCCGCGTTCATGACGTCACCAAGGTGCTGGCGTTCTTGGGCGGCGGACCGAGGGGGCGGTCTTTTGTAGCTTGCGATTTTGCTTTTGCCGCTAGGCGTGCGACGCGCTCGCGGATGCTGCGCATGGTGATGCGGCGCGCGCGGCCCTCGTGGTAGGCTTCAAGTTCGTGGGCCTCGATCAACTCATAGAGCCGCGTGTTCCCGATGCCTAGCAGCAAGCAAGCTTGTCGCGGCGAAACCGCAAGCGGCTCAAGGGCCTCAGCGCCAGTGGCTCGGCCGGTAATTTCGGAACGAATTGTTGACATGTCGAAACTCATCCTTTGGCGAAGGCGGTTTCGACTTGGGGGTGTTCACGCTTCTCAGCGAAGAGCACCTCGCCGGTCAAATGACCGCCGTTAGGTGTCTCCTGCCTTGACTCGGCGCGAGGTGGGCTGGGAGCGAATTTGGCCGCCGTCAGCTTGACGGAGGCGTCTTTGATCGCCGGAGCGCCCGGCACGAGCAAAGACAAAACGTATGCTCACGGTATAGTACGGAGAGCGACGAGGATCAAGTACTAGACCAGCGATCTGGCGTCAGTGGTGAAGTTTATCCACGGCGTTTCACGATTTGGCGCTACTTGTTGTAAAAAGGCCAGCCGCTCCGAATAGCACTGTTTTAGGAAGCCGACCCTCGCCCCGCCGCCGATTGTATTCAGAATATTTGGCACACTTTCAGATCGCTCGGGCGTAAATTTGGTGCGCTGTCCAGGCCTTCTTCCACCACTTGATTCTTGTCGCTTCGTTATCTGGTGGGCTCGCCAAGCCTGACGTTACATCATGAGCGTAACGCGGACGTCATTAATGTTGTTCGACCGTTGCTTTAATTAGCGGAACAACCTTGCCACCTTCACGCAAGCCGTCCAGATAGTCCGCCCATGCCTGCATTATCAGCAGCCGTTCGGACCAAAATTCGGCGTGGTGGGTGTAGGCTCGACGCACAGCGTTTGCTTCCTGGTGCGCAAGTTGCCGTTCTATGGCGTCGGGGCTCCAGCGACCCATTTCGTTTAACCGCGTGGATGCCATTCCTCGGAAGCCATGGACGCACATCTCCTCCGTACCATAGCCGAGACGCCGCAAGGCGGCGTTCAATGTGTTTTCGGAAATGGGCCTCGCGGAGGAGCGTACCGATGGAAACAGCCAACACCCGCTACCGGTAATCTCCCGCAGTTCTTCCAGGATTGCTAGCGCTTGCCGCGCCAGCGGAACGCGGTGAGGTCGCCGCATCTTCATCTTTTTGGCCGGAATACTCCACACCGCGCCATGAAGATCGAACTCCGTCCATTCCGCTTGGCGCAATTCACCCGGCCTGACAAAAACATATGGTGCAAGCCGGAGCGCGGCGAGTGTCGTCGGTTGTCCGTCAAGGCCTTCGATGGCACGTAACAGCGCCCCAATGCCAGATGGGTCCACGATCGTTGCGCGGTGGCTAACCTGCGGTGTGGTCAGAGCACCGCGTAGGTCCATGGATGGATCACGCTCCGCCCGGCCAGTCGCGATGGCATACCGAAAAACCATGCCGCAAGTACTGCGGAGCCGCTTTGCTGTCTCATAAAGCCCACGGCCCTCGATTTGCCGAAGCAGCGCCAATAACTCGCGGGCTGTGATGTCATCTACGGGACGGTCACCAAAAGCCGGGAATGCAAAGTCGAGCAGCCAT
>CAWDZD010000008.1:0-27842 GCA_963806465.1 uncultured Alphaproteobacteria bacterium
TCCGCGCGGTCGGAATTACGGGCATGCAGGACGACCCGGTGTCCCGGCTCGCAAGCAGTTCGCCCGCCATCAGGCCGAGGCCGGTGGTCGAACCTGAAATGAAGATGCGTGACTGATCTTTCTCCTTCGGGTCTGTGCCGGCTGATCACGTCCGCCGGCCTTAAGGCTGACGGTCAGTATTGAGGGCCCGGACGGTGACGACGAGCACGGCGCCTGACAGCGCGCCGGCAAGACGGCGGCGAAGCCCAACTACCCGGCGATTGGGCCGCCGCGGGAATTGTTTACCAGTGGTAAGGCCGCAGCATCATAATGTCGCTTTCAAAGCCGATCGGTCGTGCGCCGGGCACGGGGTCAAGTCGCTATGGGGCACAATGTAGCTTTGATTGGAGGCTCGTGGCTCGCGACCACGATTGCTGTCTGGCTGCTGTGCCGCTGGCGCGGCTACACCGTTGCAGCCTGGGTCGCGCCGCTCACGATCAGCGCATTTTGCCTCGGGCTTTTCATTGGCGTCGAAAACACGACCAAGGGAAGGTTCAAGGTGCCGTTTCTGTCGGCCCATCACCACCGGCATCTGGCGCACCACGCCAGCCGGTAGCGGCGGTTATGCGTTCGACCCGCACCGTATCAGTTCAGCGTGCTTGATGTTTCGATCTAGCCAGAGGCCCTAGGCGGTGCGAACGGTCAGACGTTGACGGCGAAACCGCGTTGTCTAGCGGATGATCAGATACGGATGCGGCATTCGGTAGGAGTGCTGCTAACCCCTGCGAACAGCAACACCAATCAAAATTCCTACGCCAATAGCGACCGCGAATGCGGCAAGAGGGCGGGTTTTGGCCTGAGTTGCAATCCGAGCCAAAGCATCATTGCCGGCCCTGGCGCTGATCTTGACTGTTTCATTCCCCAAGCTGGCGGCCTCGTCGACCGCTGCGCGCTGGCCACGACCGAAACGATCTACGATGTCGTTGAGGATCGGCCAGATAGCCTCGGCGATCTGCTTGCCCGCGGTAGACGCACTCGCGGATGCGTTTCGGCTGGCGCTTCTTCCAATTCCGCCGAGTTCTTTTTCGATGGCGCGTAAGTGACCCGCGATCGCGGAGACACGTGGGTCAAGCTCGCTCGCACGATGCTGAAACATCATCTCTGTCCCTGTACGGGAGATGTCTTCTCCGGCACATCATTGTCGGGCAGAACCTCAGGCACACTCCGCCCAGGCTCCACTTGGGGCCGGGGAGGCATAATTTCCGGTTCTTGTCTTTTCGGCTTTTTGTCCATGGCAGGCTTTCTAACTGGCTCACGAATGGCAATCCCTCGACCGATCAAACGTTCCAGGCGATGAACTTTCGCACACGCTCGCGCGTTGGCTATCGACACGCGCTATTCAAATGGAGCTTTCACATGGCAGAGGCTCGCACGCCAAACTCCGATTTTAACCGTGCTTTTGGGGACGCCAAGAAACAGGTAGCAGGCGTCGCTGGGGAGGTATCGGATGCGGCTCAAGATCTATATGGCCAAGCAGCCGATAGCGCCTCACAGGTCGCCGATGCCACGACAAGGGCAGCGCGGAAAACTGCCGGTTCTTTTGAGAAAGCACTGCGCAACACGATTGAAAATCAGCCATATACGGCTGTTGTAGTCGCGCTCACACTCGGATGGCTGTTAGGTAGAATGCACCGCCCGCTTTGAGCCGGCCGAGCAGGCGCACGCCCACATGCTGCGGCGTACCCACAGCCTGGGCATGCCCGCGACTATAAGCTGGCCGAGATGAGTTTTTACGGTGGTTTCAGCCGGCATTGCACACTATGCCCCGCCTGATTTTATTAACGATCGAAGATCCTGTGGGTTGTTCGGTTTGCCTGAAAGGTCCGTTTGGTTTCGGATAAGTAACGACGAACAATTCCATATCACAGGTGTTGACGTTTCATGGACGACCCCGCTGTAACTGCTAAGCAACTTGTCGATTTAGCCAGAAAGCACATTGAGGAACAGCAGAGCCGCATCGCCCGGCAACGTGAACTCATAGCGAAGTACGAGCGAGACAATGATGCACCGCGGCTGTCAGGGGCGCGCATTGTCCTTGAGCGGATGCAGAAGCAGCTTACGCAAATGACTGCGGCCCATGTAGCAGCCGAAGAGCATTTGTCTAAGCTCACGGTGGATGAGGCAAGCGTCGAAAAGGTAGTGCGCGATACGCCGATGTAGCAATAGTTTTCAAACAACTGCCGAAGATCCTAGCTGGCTTTAAACTGATGCATTCCCTTCAGTTTTCCTGGAAACGGCGCAAGCATTTCATACTTCGGCTTTGGCACTGATTGACGCCGGCACTGTTTGACACAAACGCATTTGCGGCCTGGCACTGATCGGCACAGTTCGCACGAAGGATCGTGCACGAGTTACTCCCCGTTGATCCCCGGTTGATCCACGCCGGGTATCGACTGATTCGCTATTCCACCCTTCGGGGCCGGCAGCGCCCGCAAGTCAATAAGGCCGGCATCCTGCAATGTCGCAATCCGACTTCATAATCTCCGCGCGTAGCTCGTCGGCGGTGGCATTGTCATTGAACCTTACAGGGCTGTTGGGGTCGCCTGCCAGCTTCATCGCACTTAGCCGCGCATGCCGAAACGGACGGCAGCCGCTAAGGCCGATGTTCGAGGCCGCGCCGTCCGTAACCTCGCCGCTGTCGCTCTGCCGCGCGGCGGCGTCTGGACATCAATGCGCGAACGCCGTAGCCGCAGCCAAAGCTTACGAGGATTATAAGCACGAGCGGAACGAGCGCGGACATCAAAACACGCCTGAAGAATCCTGCCTCACTTATTGGAGCCCCAAGCGTAGGGAGTACGAACGTGCGCGCTTGGGGCCCAAGACAGGCGTCCAATACGCAACGCAGACGCGCTGCCCCGCGATGTTGAAAAGCATGCGCGCCGCAGCGACTCCATCGGGATCGCGGATTAACGTTACGTGCGGGGGGCGGGCGACTGCGGTCGCTCTTTTGCTGCAAAGAGTATCACGGTGCCGTGGTTGTCTGCTGTTCGCTTTGCAAATCAAACCATTCCGAGAACCACTCCAAATCCTTTGCTACCCTAAGCGCTATCACCATGCCGTCTGTGTCTGTTATTTCGGCCGCTACCAAGCGCATCTCAGCCGCTAGGTTGCGCCAGTTCTTGAAGTCAATGATCTGGCGTAGCGGCATTGACAGAGTTCCGATTGACGCCAGGGTGTAACCTCGCTTTTGAAGTACCTCGAAATGTTCGAGCACGCGTGGGTCCGGCCAGTCCATCGTGATCGGAGATTAACGTTTATGCGCCAAAGCAAAAACCCCAAGCGCTGGGCTGTAGCGCTTGGGGGGATGAGCTTTCGAAATATCGGGACAGCAACCGACAAGAACTGAAAAACCGTCGCCGTCTCAGGAAATGCTGTGAAGCATAAGCAGCCGTACGCTGCCACTGCCCTTTGAGATTAACGTTACAGTTGGGAGGGCGCCGCCTATGGAGAAGCTACATAGCTCATTTGTTCTAGCAACGCGACCTGTCGGCGCGGCGGTCGGTGGGGCGCGATCGACGAACGTCTCAGTAGGGCACAATGATTTCTCGCAGCACAGGCAGTAGCAGTTCTTGCAGGCGATCCATGTAGCCGGCCGAGACACGCAAGCAGGGCCGCCGTGGCATACATCCAACCTCCGGCGGCCCTTTCTCTGTCGGCCGTGCCAAGCCAACAGAAATTCTTCAGCAACTAGTCGCGTTGCACACCACTATCGTTTTTGGTGTGTAGATATTGAGGGCTGTTATGGCCGCGACAAAGCCAAAGGCGGCAAGCACCGCCCAGATCACAAACTTAGGCATCGACGAACGTCCCCGACTGACGGCTAATCGCGTGCTTTGATCTCGCGTGCTCGGTTGCCGTACTCGTCGACACGCCAAGCTCCAACGAGCATCTCGATCTTCGCTATTATTAGTTCATAAGCAGGCCGAATTGCAGCGGCCTGTTTCTGCCGAGCGCGCGCATCCCGCAGTAGTTCGACAAGTGAATCAGCATCGTAAGCCATCACATCCCCCTTACAATGCATGCACGTTGGCATGATCGGCGCCGATAATGGCGACGAACGGGCCCTCTCCGGTCGCGATCGAGGCAATGGAGCGGCAATGATCATGGAAAGGAACCCCAAGCGCGACGAGCATTCGACGCGCTTGGGCCCAAGACAGCATCGGTGGTCGGGGGACTACTGGCACCATCGCAGCACGCTCGGTTCAACAAACTCCGTTAGGATCGCGAATTAACGTTGATGCTGTTGGGAACGATGCCGGTGCCACGGTCAGCCGCCGCTAATTCCAACGCAGAGTTCGGACAGAAGTAGTTCAGCTTTGGCCGTGTGTTTGTATGTTACGAGAGACTGTTCGTCAGCCGGCTCGACAAAGCCATTCGCAATCAGGTGATCAAGCGCCTGCCTTTTGTCGTCAGCCAACTTCTCGGACCATTGCGCGGCCCACCCACCTATTAAATCGCACAGGACCGCAAGTTCTTGGTCATTGATGATCGAAGATTGTGCCATCGCACGCCTCCTACTCGGAAGCGGGCCTAGCCGCGCCTCCTTCGCACGTCATCGGCCGCCATGCGGGCGGCCACCACTCTCCGGTCTCACCTTAGATCCTTTGACTCGCAGCGGAAGTGCCGGAAATCACAGCGGTTGCGCACGCGTGTTTATAGATGACCCACAAGCGTGATAAGATCGCGCGGGGACGGTGGGAGAGAGCCTTCCCCGCCGTAACCGGGGCCCGATGACAGCATCCCAATGCGCGCGTCGGCGCCCCTCAGAACGTCGCGCGCGGGACCTCCGGCAGCAAGTAACGCGTTAGCAGCAATCCTCGAGCCGTGGTTGGCTGCCCCTCTTTGTGGGCGATGTTCTATGTGCCGCGCTCGTCAGTTTTGGAATTGGTTTAGTTCTAAAATGCTGAGGGGCTGAATCTTTATGAGTTACGGCATCGTTAGCTTTGTCCCAGGCGACGACACTTGTATAGTTGCGTTAGTAACCGTTCAAAGCGTGGGGGCTCAAATGAAACAATCACCGGCTTCCAGCTTTCGCCGAGGATCAGGTCCTGAGCAGGAAATGACATTCCTGTGCCCAATCAACCCAGAGATTGCGAGCGCCATGAGATCAAAACTGCGTCAAGTCGAACTCCGCCCGACACGACCGCGCGTCGCGCTCAGCGCGCTTCTGTTTGCCAAAGGCGATCGTCACGTGACGGCAGAAATGCTCTTTGAGGAAGCGAACCAAGCTAAGGTGTCCGTGTCGCTCGCCACGGTCTACAACACGCTGCACCAGTTCACGAGGTTGGTCTGCTGCGCCAGGTCACTGTCGACGGCTCGAAGGCCTATTTCGACATCAACAATACCGAGCACCATCATTTCTACATCGAGGATCGTCACGAGCTAATAGATGTCTCCCCGACCGACCTAATTGTCGGCGAAGCTCCGGTGCCACCTGATTGTTACGAGATCGTCCGCGTCGATGTGGTGGTTCGACTGCGCCGCAAGGATAAAAAACAAGCTTAGATCGCCAGGTAGGGCGGGGCAAAGGCGTCGGTGCGTCACCTTGGCCGACCTTAAATTTCGGTCGCCGTGACTTCGAAAAAGGGAGGGCGCCAGCCACTCGGGTTCTCCTCGCGAAAGGCGTCGATCCTCGCTTTGATTATTTGGCCGACGTCTGCCTGGAAGATTTCGCCCTTCTGCGGTGGGTCACCTCTCTGCTCCGCAAAGCGAAGGCGCGATCCATCGCGGCAGGTGATTGTGATCTCCCACATTGCCATCAGAGCCAGCTTTCCCAACGCATCGCCGTTGCCTAAGCAGCGTCCGAGCGGGCTTAGATCGGCATTGTTTCAGGTTGATCGCTGCGGGCGATAACGCAAGCTCGGTCACACAGGATCACCAGCCGATTCGGATGGTTCATGACCGCGTGCCAATAAAGCGAGCGCGCCACGTCGAGGAGATCGTCGCTATCGACGACGGCGACTATCCCTTCGCTGGATATTTCGATCCTATAGCGTCCCGCTAAACCCATGGCCCAGCATTTTGCGCCAATTCGTTCCACAACGAAACGCTCAGGCGGCGTAAAGACATCAGGGTCGACAGCGGTTTCGGCCACCCGCTTTTTCGGCTTTTGCTTACCAGAGAGAGCGTTTCAATCTGTACTCGATCTCGCGATTGAAGGCTTGCCCCTTCGTGAGGGCATCGTTCCAAATCTGTGAACGATATCGGCCACCAAAATAGAAAGCATCGAAGGCGAGGAGTAGGACCGCTATCAAGGTCAAAAAAAGTAAGTGTCGCATACGCGATTTATCTACTTCAATTGCGATGAGACCGACGAAAACGTTGCGTTGAGTTTGGGGCCGATGCCGTAAACAGTGACGATGATCGCCACAGCAATTCCGCCCGCTATGATGCTATATTCGATAGCGGTCGCGCCGCGCTCGTCTCGGAGAGCAGCGCAAGGTACTTTTTTGGAGCAATTTCGGAGGTGCACAGTGGGAGTGTTCGCCGCTATCCGAACCGCCTCTCTGAACCACGCGCGGCCTCCGCTAGTGTGTTAAGTTGACCGCCTGGAACGCGTGTGGTGGTGGCAATGAGACGGCGTAAGTTCATCACAATGCTTGGTGGTGCAGCGATTGCTTGGCCTCTCGCGGCGCGGGCGCAGCAAGCGAGCGGGATCCCCAAGGTTGGCTTTCTCTATCCGGGACCAGAGGCCTACGCCAAGATGCGTTGCGCCCTAATGTTGGAGGGATTACGCACCGAAGGCTTTCGCGAACCGGAACAAGTTGTTGTCTTGGTCCGCGCCACCGGCGGCGATCCGGCGCGTTCAGCTCCGCTTTTCGCCGAACTCGTCGCTAACAAAATAGACATCCTCCTTCCGATGGGTGGTTTGACTTTGACACTTGCGGCGAACGCTGCCGCCACAAACATCCCCATCGTGACCTATGATCTGGAGGTTGACCCAATCGAAAGCGGCCTGTTGAAAAGTCTTGCGCATCCGGGCGGCAACGTCACTGGAGTCTTCCTGGATTTGCCAGAGATCAGCACCGCGTTGCTCGAACTCTTGAAGCAGGCGGTTCCAAATCTTGTCAGCGTCGTAGTCTTGTGGGACCCGTCCATTCCGGCAATGGCTCAGCACAAAGCCGTCTTAGCGGCCGCGCAACGCCTAAACATCACAACTGACGTCATCGAAGTCAAAACGCCGGCTGAACTTGACGCGGTATTTGAAACCGCCAGTGCGCACCGTCCCGGCGGCCTGTTAATGCTGACAGCCCCGCTTTTTTCGATCTATTCCAAACATATTGCTGAACTCGCGTTCAAGCACCGTTTGCCCGCCATTTCAATGTTTTCAAGCTTTGCTCGGACTGGCGGACTGATGGCTTATGGACCCAATCTAGATGAGTTGTATCGTGAAGTCGGCGTGATGACTGGAAAAATCTTAAAAGGAACAAGACCGGCCGATCTGCCGGCAGAGCGCCCTGCGCGCTTTGAGCTGGTGGTGAATTTGAAGACAGCGAAGGCGTTCGACCTCAACATATCAAATTTGGTGCTGGCGCGAGCCGACGAGGTGATCGAATGAGGCGGCGCGAGTTCATCGCGCTTCTCGGTGGCGCGGCCGTTGGTCGGCCGCTTGTCGCGCGGGCACAGCAGACCTCTCTGCCGGTGGTCGGGTTCCTCAACAGCGCATCCGCTCAGGGGTACGCATCGATGGCAGCTTCGTTCAAACAGGGTCTGAAAGAAGCCGGCTATGCCGAGGGTCAGAATGTAGCCATCGAATACCGCTGGGCAGACGATCACAACGAACGGTTACCAGCACTTGCGGCCGACCTAGTAAATCGCAGAGTGGACGTCATTTTCGCCAATAGCCCATCAATTTCAGCGGCTCTGGGCGCGACCAAAACGATCCCGATCATCTTCCATAGCGGTGATGATCCGGTTCGGCTGGGCTTCGTTACGAGTCTTAACCGACCGGGCGGAAATGCCACGGGAGTGACTATTTTTTCTAATGAGTTGGCGGCGAAGCGGCTTGACCTTCTGCGTGAACTTGTTCCGCGTTCGAAGTCCATCGCTGTTCTCATCAATTCTGATTTCGGCCCTTCCGCCCGTTTCCGAGCCGATGTGGAAGCCGCAGCACGCGCACTCGGGCTCGCAGCCCCAATTCTGGATGCGAGCAAACCAGGTGAAATTGAAACAGCTTTCAATAACCTCGCTCAAACCCGCCCTGATGCCCTTCTGGTCGGGCCCGGCCCATTTTTAGACAGTCACCGCGACCATTTGGTGGCGCTCGCTGCCAAGATCGCAATTCCAGCAGCATATGAAACTCGCGCAAGCGCGCTGGCCGGCGGGCTAGTGAGCTATGGCGCGGACGTTGGGGATGCTTACCGCCAAGCCGGCATCTACGCCGGTCGCATTCTGAGGGGCGACAAGCCCGCTGATCTACCTGTGGTGCAAGCAACCAAGCTCGTGCTCGTGATCAATCTTAAGACTGCGAAAGCGCTTGGCCTCGATTTGCCGGCAAAGATTCTTGCAGTGGCCGACGAGGTGGTTGAATGAACGAGGCGCTTTGCTGCGGTGCAAATGCCTGCAACCTTTGCCACACCGACAAGACGACCGAGTTGGCAACGGCCGCATTGAGGAGTTGGGGCGACCGGTCGCCGTGGCGCTCACAGTGACGGGGCAATCACCGTAGGGAGAATCGCGAAATTGAAGTAGAAAGTGAGGGGGGCGCGGCATGTCTGGATATGGAGGCGAGCCTCCAGGTTCGCCGCTTGATGGGTTCAGATCAAAACGCATCGCGGCGGGAGTTTTTGCCGGCGTCTGCGCGACCATATGGGCGGCGCCCGCCTTAGCTTATCGTCCGTTCGATGGGACAGATGCGGCAGTCGCCAATGTTGGCGAGATCGAAATTGAGCTTCAGCCCATCGGCGCCATACGTGCCGCCGGCACGATCAAGGGCCTATCGGATGCCGTTCTCAACTATGGCTTCGCCGACCGATGGGAGCTTGTCTTGCAGGGCACGGCACAGCCGACACCCGAAGGGGCTGGTCCCCTCAGTGTCCCCAACGGCGCGTTTTTGAAATACGTACTGCAACCTGGCGTGTTGCAAGACAAGAAGGGATGGAGCGTCGCTACGGAATTTGGCCCGCTGTTGCCTGAAGTGGGCGGCTCTGGTGTCGGATTTGAGTGGAACGGAATTGCGTCGCAACGGTGGGAATGGGGAACCGTTCACCTAAACACGGAGGCGAATCTTACACCTGACCAGCATGGCGAGCTTTTCTTCGACGCCATCGTCGAAGGACCGAACAAATGGAAGGTGCGACCGGTTTTCGAAGTCTACTCAGACAGCGTCGTCAACGTGTCGCAAACGTTTTCCGCTTTAGCTGGAGCCATCTGGCAAGTGAATGATAAACTGTCCTTCGACGTTGCATTCCGCTACGCGTCGGTTGATCGCCGCCCCGTCAGCGAACTGCGCGCCGGCATGACGTTCGGCTTCCCGCTGAATATCGGCAAACCAATGAGCGCTGAATCGCCAAGCAGCGCAGGCATCGGCCGTCGCTAAGGGGCCGGCTTATTTCCGCTGATGGCCCATTTCGACGTTCGGGACGCTGCAACACTATGTCTGAAATTGAGGCACGAACGGACGTAAAAGCCAAACGACAGACCGAATCCGGTCAGTTCACGCCGATTCAATCCCCTGCGATCGTTGACCTTCACCGCGATTTCTCTCTGGCGTTGTCGGTATCCCGTCGTGCATTGCACACAAAGCTCGGATTTCCGCCTCGCGATCGGATATCTGCCTCTTGTAAAACGCAATGAGCGCATTTAACACGGCGCAACGCTTTTCTTTGGCGTCGCCGGTTAAAACCACCTCCGCCCTAAACTTCGCGAGGTGACGCTCAAGGAATTTAGCGCTGACATTTGACATCTTGCCCCCTCGACCAAGTTCGCAAACAATTGCTCGACGGTATGCAATGTGTGGCACGGTCGAAACCTTAACAGCGTCTTCGGCGATATCAGCGAAATGAAACCGCCCACGGCTGCCTTGGTCTTCAACTCAGCAATTTTTCAGTCAGCAGTGATTGAACCCGCACCCTCGAGAGTTAGCAGTTCGGCAGGGCCTCGTGTTTTCGAATGTGTGAAAGCGTCTCCAACTAATTAATGGTACGGTGCATCTCTTTACCCATCACCGCGGCGATCTTATCACCCCCACCGCGGCCGCGCGTCCCGAGACATTTTTTGGGAACAATTTCTAGCCCAGATTGGCCAATCGCTGAAGCCACAATCGATCAAGAAGTGATTTAGCCGAAATGCCGAACTTTTTTGAGTTGAAAGCGGCAAGCGTGAAAGCGGCAAGCGCTTAACGATCAAATGCTTCCTTTCATCTTCATGTGCTTTTCAACCTCAGACCGTAGCTGTCCTGATCGTGCAATTGGCGCGCGGTCGGGAGATGTAAATGCTCAACTTCTTAGTTGTCGCCACCGTTCCAGCCGGTCTGGCAGCCAGCGCGGCGTGGACAGCTTTTCTCGCTTACGAACTATTCGAGTTGGTCGCTTCTCTCCTTTGAACGAGCACGGAGTTTGCGGGCGCCGAAGATGATGACGTTATGGACGTTACTCGCTTGCGTGGCCGATGGCGCCATCGTGGGTGCCTTCTTCGGTGGCCTGTTGGCCTACTGGAAGAATCGACGCTCAATACCGTGTCTCACCGAGCGCGAATGGGTGCGCCAGCGCTATATCGCTCTGCTTGATCGCGGGCTCAGTGGGCCACTGCCGCTGCCGGACCAGCAAGAGATCGGACATCTGTCGCAACGCTGGTGCGAACTCGGCTTGCCACAAACGCCGCTCGGTGCGCCATTTCCGGAGCGACAGATGATCCGAGCACGATGACAAATCTTCTTACGCCAAATTTCGATGATTGTTAGGTAACAACTGTGCCAAAATCAGTGTCAGCGATCAGGGGCTGATAGGTGTTAAAGTGATGGCGCAATCACACCCCTTGGCTTTTTATCTTGATAGGAACACAATGCTGCCGCTTCCGGGCGGGCCCGTAGCCGCTGAAATGTGCGCCGGTGCATTCCCTTTTGCTTTCCTGGAAACGGCGCAAGCGTTTCATACGTCGGCTTTGGCACTGATTGACCCCGGCACTATTTGACACAGACGCATTTGCGGGCGTGGCACCGATCTTCGCACTAAGGATCGTGTTAAAGTTACTCCCCGTTGAGGCCCGCGTGATCCACGCTGCGTTTCGGCCGCTTCACTATCTCATCGGATGGCGCCGGCAGCGCCTGCAAGTCAATAAGCCCGGCCGACGTCAATATCTCAATCCGCTTCATAAGCTCCGCACGTAGCTCGTCGGCGGTGGCATCGTCCTTGAACCGGGCCGGATTGTTCGGATCGCCAGCGAGCTTCATCGCGCTCAATCGCGCATGCCGATACGGTGCCACCAGCGCAGCCAAAGTCGCAGCATCCTTGTAGTCTTGATCTACCAGCGCTTCCTTGCGGCCGGCGTTTTTCCCCATCTCAGCCCGCATGTAGAAATGCCGCATCGCCATCTCGATCACGTAAAGGCTATCGAGCACCTGATCGACATACTTCGAGCCGACGTGCTGCTCCGCCTCTTTGAGGATCGTGCGACGGTTTTTGGCTCCTTTTGGCCTTCCCATGATATTTCCGTCCGGAAAACGGTGATTGTTCAAAAGACCCCGTGGATAGATACGATATTTTTCGAGTATTTTGGAGGAGGGAAATGGGGCGCGAGACACACCCCTAACCTGTTGGCAGAAGCGTATCATGGCGGTGGTTTTGAAACTGCCCCCCTAAGCCTCATTGGGATCGGTAAGCGCGGCCGATGCTGGACCCCGCCGTGCTCCTGCAAGCCGTTCCGCCAAAGATTATGACACCGGCAGGATGTAGCGCCGCGCGCCAGATCGTCGTTTAAGTTAGAATGCTTCGGCCAAAAGGAGGAGCGCAATAAATTCACACTTCAGATAAAGCTTCTGTGCCCAACGAAAGGGGTGCGATGACTAAAGGTGGGCAATTTAAGACGGTCGCCGTCGCAGCCTTGGTGGCGCTCGTGTGCATGGCCAACAAAGCGAGCGCCGCGCAGTGCGGAGGCACGGCGTCGAACTTCGAGGCGTGGAAGACGCAGTTTGCCGGTGAAGCGCGGGCAAGGGGCGTTAGTGCCTCGGCCATCGCAGCCCTGATGGCGACTTCTTATTCGACCGCAACTATTGCGGCCGATCGTGGCCAAAGGAGCTTCAGTTTGTCGCTCGATCAGTTTCTCGCTAAGCGCGGCGGCTCGGCCATCGTCGCGCGCGGGCGCGCGCTCAAACAATCTGATGCCGCACTCTTCGCGTCCCTCCAGCAACGGTTTGGTGTCCCGCCGGGGCCGCTCCTGGCGATTTGGGGAATGGAGACGGGCTTCGGGAGGTCGCGAGGGAATCAGAACGTTCTGTCGGCGGTGGCGACTCTCGCCTATGACTGCCGGCGGACTGCCTACTTCACCGAGCAGCTCTACGCTGCTTTGACGCTGATCGATCGTGGGACCCTCTCAGCAGCCTCGCGCGGCTCCATGCATGGTGAGGTCGGCCACACACAGTTCCTGCCCAAGAACATCTTGAACTACGGCATAGGCGGAAATCTCGACGTCGCTGGCAATGCGCTGGCCTCGACGGCAAATTTTCTTAAGGCCCATGGCTGGCGAGCGGGCGCGGGATACCAGCCCGGCGAAGCCAATTTCCTAGCGATCCAGGCATGGAATGCGGCGCCGGTCTATCAGCGGGCCATAGCAGTTATTGGCCAACAAATTGACGGAGGAGGCGGCACGTCGGCGAGACGTTGAGGGGACAAAGGGATTGCATCAGGGCAAACGAAGAATTTGAGGCCAGGCGCCGGGGCGGGCCGTCTTTCGAGCGTGCGGTTGCACAGCAGAGCGACGGCAACTTGGGTTTAGGGCTGTCAGCAACATTTAGGTTCCTGAGCCCCTCAGATTTAACCCAAAGCCTGCTGCCGAACCGGTTTCTCAAGCTATGAAGACGGAGAAGACAAACGGTGAATCCACGCCGCCAGCAATCACTTCATTCTCTCCCGCGCGCAGTGGCGCATCGTCACCGCGGAAGTGATCTCCGATGGGCTGGCCGTTGACGATCGTTCCAAGCGTGCTGCAGAGGTCGCGCACATAATAATTGCCGTCGCGCTTCTCGATCATGAAATGGTTGCGCGACAATCTGAACGGGGCGGTGTCATCGAGTTTGAGATCTGGCTGCAACGGCGGCAGCCCTTCCCGTGCAACAGACCCCCGGCCAACGACGAAAGGCAGATCGCCGAGCCCGAGTTGATATTGGAACTGACGCCTCAACCACGGATTCTTGGCAGCGACATACGCACTATTGACTCGACTCTACAGGCGTTTGACTGTCGGCGTCCTTGCGGGTCGCACGGGCTCGGCCGCTTCGTCTTTCATCGTTGACGATGCGATCGTCGGCCTCGCGCAGCCGCCGACTGAGGCGCTCGATCAACTCGCGAACGGCCCGCGGCGAGCCTGCGATCTGATCGAAGAACTCGGTCGGCGTGAGGATTTCTACCTCGACCTCGCTGGCGGTACGAGCGGTCGCATTGCGGGGGCGGTTTTCCACAACGCCCATCTCCCCTATGAACTGCCCTGCGACAACCGTGCCGAGAAGGATGGGGTCGCCATCGAGTTCCCGGAGTATGTCGATGGCGCCGCTAAGGAGGCGAAAAACACTGTCCGCCGGTTCTCCCTCTCTGAAGAGGACTTGCCCTTTGGCAAAGTGCGCGCAATTCACTGAGGTCCTCTCAATTGGAATAGGAGGCGAACCCGACGAGGGCCAACTACCTACCCACTGCCGGCCGGCGTGGAAAGCCGCTACAGTCTGAGGGTGTGTTAAATGTGAGTCATTCACGAGGCGACGATGACGATGACAATGACGACTAGCCGCATCTAGCGACGGTTACGACCGATACAAAGGAATAACTGTTTCGATGACAGTGATTATTCCGTCGTCGTGAAGACCAGGGGATCTCCCCCGAATCCATGGAGATGGGAAATCTATCGAGCCGGGAGATCGAGCCCGATAGGGCAGTCGCCGAGCTTTTTTCGCACTATGGCGGCGGCCAACAAAGCAGGGAAAGCGGCGCTGAAGCAGTTGTTGAACAAGCTCAACACTTAGCGATTGCTCTCAGGAGGATCAGGTTTGATCCTTTAGATTTGCCTATGTTGTTTTCTGAGGTTTCACAAGCGACGCGGGGTGTGCTTTTCACTAAAGACTATCGGATATAGCGCGCCGGCCATCATTCCCCACGCGATCGTGGAGGAGCGCGCGGCATTCGTTGCGCGTTCGACCAGCCAACAAATTCTTCCTACGCGATGATGTCTGGAATGCGCCCGGCGCGCGCGACGTCACGCCTGACCTGATCGAGGCTGCACGTGCGCTCGATCGGCCCTTTGAAAAAGGGTAGCGGGCCAGTGGTGGGAGGCCACAGAAAGGAATCCACAGCCAAGGCCAGGTGGCGGTGCCGCGGCCGGCGCGGGCGAGGGCGCGGCTGTTGCCGCCTGACGCGCTCTGTTGCCGATCAAGGCTTATGACGCCGGCGACGACCCTCAACAGCCTCTCCGGGCCCGTCCGACGATGATATGCTGTGAGACGCAGCATGGAGCGTCGTCATGGACGTCGTGGTCTGGCTGCGGAGCCTGGGCCTCGGGAAGTATGAGGCTCCGTTCCGAACGAGAAGACCCTGCCGAACCTGGATCTCAAGGAGCTCGGCGCCGCGGCCTTGGAATCACCGGCATTCAACCTCCGACCTCGGCCAGGGGCAGCATTTCCTCCGCTCCGGCCGAACGCTGCATGGACGCAGGACCAGCTACCGCAAGAAAACATGCAACAGGGAGTTAGCTACCAGGTGGACGTAGTGGAGACTACTTGCCGTTCAGGAGAAGTAATCGAAGGCCGTTAGAACGACCAAGAATGTCGCCACACCGCGCGGTACATGCGGATATTGAAGCGACGATTGTTTGATCATAGCTTAAAGCGCTCGCACAAACAAAGTCCCGACGAACCATGTAGGCCGTCGGGACCAGTCAGGAGTTCAAGGCGAGGCGTGGTGGTATCGCCTACTAAATTGAACGGTATCGTTCTCGCTGCGGCAATCCCCCAACTGAGGGGATAACCCCCACCAGCACGACAGATCGCGATCTGCTACGGTTCTCGTCTTATTCGGCAGCTGGAGGGCGCCCCGCTATGACAGTGAAGATCGATGGCGTCGAGCCAAACATCTTTCCGCACGTAGAAGATCTCGACGCGCGGGATGGGGGGCGCGCTCCCCGTTTACGGTGACGGTCACTTTGTAGACCGCCTCACAGGCGGTTACTTCTTCATCGCGTCCCCCCCGTAGGCTCGGGTGGCATCCTACTGGGTCAAACGAGCTTACTGGAAGTGGCCGCCTGTTCACCTGAGGCAGTGGCTGCAGACGCGTGAACTTTATTGCAAATCTCCAGGAAGACTACCGCGTTGCCCAAACGTATAGGAACCAAAACACGACGACACCTGTAACCAGCAGCATCCAGGGCTGAAAGTGAACATCCGCTACCGAAAGGTCTGCGATCAGCCACTGCCCGATGGTGGCCTCCCGGATCACACTGGACAATCCCAATAGTAGCGTCGCCAGAAGGGTCCAGTTCTGACGTATCTGCCGCCCTTGCTGATTATGACGTTTTCGTTTTTAGCCGTATTGTATTCGAGGCTGGAAACTGACCGACAACCTTCCTTCGGAGGAGATGCGGCAAATGCTGAAGAGGACAATAGCGCGGCCGCGACTGCAATGATCACGCTTTTAGGCAGCGTCATTTGATCCTCCCCTCGATCTTAGTAGCGCCCTATCCACTATAAGTGACAGTACCAATAGTAACGCCGCCACCAATGGCCGGTCGTTGCATACGCGCCGACACTGGTTTGCAGCAAAAAATCATTCTTCGCGCTCTCGTACTCGGTCTTGGACGCGGCACGGCACCCCTCCCAAGGAGGTCCCTGCGTGCTAGGTGAAGCGCAAGAAGAAAGTGCCAATAACGACACTGTGGTCGCGTAGAGCCAAGGCGCTAACCCGGTGGCATTGGTCTTGTGGAATATACTCACCGCGTGGACCTATTGACCTGTTGTGAGAGTGGGGTCTTACGCCGCCAATTCCTCCAGCAGCACCTTCGCCTCCTTCAAATCGAGCGTGTCGAAGCCTTCAGTGAACCACCCGTAAACCGGAGCCAACAGTTCGCGCGCTTGCTGCACCTTGCCCTGTTCGCGCCAGAGGCGCGCGAGGCTCATCGCGGCGCGGAGTTCCCAGGATTTTGCGTGTCGCTCACGTGCGACCTCAAGCGCGCGCCCGAAGTATGCTTCGGCTTTTTCGGTATCCGGAGGTTGCGACTTGAGCGCCACTTCCCCCGCGATGCGATGAACGTGGGCCTCGAACCATGTTTCCTTGGTTCGCTCGATCACTGCTTTCGCTTCTTCAATGGCTCGCCATGCGTCTTCAAGCTGGCCAAGGTCCGCATACGACTTCGCCAAAAGCGACAATCCAACCGGCGTCAAGAGTGTTGTCCCCGCTGACCGGCATACGGCAAGCCCAGGAACGATCAATTGAACCGCCTCTGAACTCTTACCGGCGACCGCAAAAACCCAACCTTGGTACAGCAGTCCCGCAGGCTTCCACACCGCCAACGCTTCTTTTTCACTCGCCAAAGTGAAAAGCTCTTTGGCCAGCGCTTCGGCAGTCGCGTAAGCTCCATAAAGGTAATGCGTCACGGTAGCTTGATTAAGCGCGTGCAATAAAGTTCCGGCTTGACCAATCTCGCGCGCCTCCTTGAGGAACTGGTTTGTGTCCGCAAGCGAGGCATCCGGATAGCCAAGAAACCAAAGCGCCAGCGCCCTGGAGCACAAATGCGCCACCCCGGGGTCTTGACCAAACAGCATCGCCAGTGACCGATGCTCGGCTGGATCATCTAGCGCGATTGCACGGTCGCAGTGCCTTCGACTTGACGCAAAGTTTCCCGTTGTCAGCAGGGAAAAAGCCAAAAGGCCGTGCCCCATCATGATCGGAACAGTCGCCGTTTGCTTCTCAGCCAGCGCTAGAAACTGTGTTGCAAGCGTAAGCAAAGCGTCGCCATTAAAAGCCACAGCGTTGGTGATCCAGAAGCCATACAGGACCGAGTACAGCAGCAAAGGGTTCTCGTGCGGCTCCCCTAGCGCTTCGGCTTGTTCAATAAGCAGGCGCGCCCGCTCAGTAGCAGCCTTAGCTTCAGGCGAAGAATGTCCTTTCACGTGAGTAAGCGGGGTTATGAGCGCAACTTGTAGTTCGACCTGCTGCCGGCGCAGTGCGGGTGTAGCGGGCAAAGTGGCCATCTGGTCTAGTGCCCGGGTAAGCTGCGCTATCGCCTCAGCAAGCGCCGAACGCGCCAGCGAGCGCCGTCCGGCTTTGGCCCACAGGGCTGCGGCCTTCTCGGTCAGACCGGCGTCGGCGCAGTGACGCGCAACTATTTCTGGTTGGCTTTCAGCGGTTTCTGGGAACTGCGTTTCCAAAACCTCTGCGACGCGGGCGTGCAGCGACCGTCGGCGTTCGCGTAGAAGCGTGCCGTAGGCCGCGTCTTGGACGAGGGCGTGCTTGAACAGGTAAGTAGCGTGTGGTGGTAAACCCTGCCGGAACAGCAAACCTCCCTCGACCAGGACGTTAAGCGCCGATCCGAGTTCTCGATCTTCCTTCAGCGACACGGCAGCCAATAAAGCATGGGAAATCTCTCGCCCAATCACCGCTCCGATCTGCGCTACTTCCTTGGCCGGACCGAGCCGGTCAAGCCGCGCCATTAGCGAGGCGTGCAAGCTTGCTGGAACCGCAATGGACGAAGAAGGAATAGCCGAAACCGCTCGCTCGCTTGCTTGCGCGCCGCTCGCCTCCAGTACCGCCTTCGTCATTTCCTCCACAAACAGTGGGATGCCATCGGTGCGCTCTACGATTTCTTGTTTGATGTTCGGAGGCAGCGCCTTGTTTGCCGTGACGCGGTCAATGAGGGCAGCGATTTCGCGCTCACCAAGCCGATTGATTGTGAGCGCCGTGACGTGTGGTCGCCCAATCCACGGCGGCTCGAACTCCGGTCGGTGTGTAACGATCAGCAAGACCCCAAGTGTCCTTAGCCGCTCCACCGTCCGCCCGAGCGCTTCAAGGCTTGTCGGGTCGATCCAATGCACATCCTCGAATATCATCAGAACCAGATTGGAACGCGCCAGTGCCTCCAGTTGTGCTGTTAGCGCCTCTAACGTTTTCTGTCGCCGCTGCTGCGGAGCCAATTCGAGAGTGGGGTAACGTCCATCGTTCGGCAGTGACAACATTTCGGCAAGGAGCGCCGCGTTCTGACGAGGCGTAAAGCTGAACGCCAGGACCGTGTCGAGCTTATCGAGCTTTGCTTGCGGGGCGTCGTTATGCGCAAATCCAGCGGCTCGCTCCATCTGGCTGATGATGGGGTAAAGCGCGCTATCGGTGTGCTGACGGGAGCAGAAGTATCGAAGGCGCGTGTGCGGCTCATTCGCGAGGCGCTCCAGCAGCGCCGCCGTCAGCCGTGACTTGCCGATCCCAGCCTCTCCAGACAACAGCACTACTTGTCCTTCGCCGCTCTTTGCCTTTGACCAGCGCCGGAGCAGTAGTTCGAGTTCTTCTTCCCGCCCGACAAGTTCAGTCAGCCCGCTCGCGTGGAAAGCCTCGAAGCGGCTTTCAACTGAAGCCGGTCGCAGCGCAGCCCAGGCACGCACCGGCCCCGCGATACCCTTGAGGTCTTGTGCTCCAAGGTCCTGAAGCTCGAACAAGTTGCCCACGAGCTTCAGTGTGCTCTCCGCAATCACGACGCTGTTCGGCTCTGCGACACCCTGCAAGCGCGCCGCAAGGTTCGGCGTCTCGCCTACGATGGCTTGCTCCTGAGAAGCACCCGAGCCGATTAGGTCACCGACGACCACAAGACCAGTTGCGATGCCGACGCGCGTCTCTAGGAGCGCGTGGGTCTTTAGGGCACCTACGGCAGCAACCAACTCTAACCCCGCCCGCACGGCTCTTTCGGCGTCGTCCTCGTGGGCTTGGGGGTAGCCGAGTAAATCAGGACGCCGTCGCCCATGTACTTCGCGACGAAGCCGCCGAAGCGCTCCACGGTCTCGGCGACGACTTTTTGGTAGGCGGAAATGACCTCGCGGAGGTCTTCAGGGTCCATGCGCGCCGATAAGACCGTAGAGCCGACCAAGTCGGAGAACATGACGGTGACTTGGCGGCGCTCGGCGCGGTCTTGGGTTGAGACGTTCGGGGCGGCGGACGGGGCCGCTGTGTCGGCTGCGGGCGCCTTGCCGCCCGCATCGCTCCGCAGAGCCGCGATAGCATCGAGGAGCTTGCGGCGGTGCCCCAGCGACGCGACGCCAAGCTCCTTCAGGTCTTCAGCCGTCAGGTTCGGCAGGACCGTGTCGTCGATGTCGTTTTGGCGGAAAACAGCCTCGTATTGTCCGAGGCCCAGGCTCCGCAGCCAGACCGCGATGTCCATGATGAAGCCCCAAGCTCCGGCTTAGAGCATATCATCATCGGAGCAAGGCGGGACAGGTCGACGCTTAGCGCTTAAACGCGATCCGACTGGGGAAGGGTGGCTGTCCCGTCCGAGGAAGTGCGCAATCTTTCGGTGTCGCTAGTATGGTTCTTCACCCTCCGCGATGCGCTCTGCATCAACGCGCTCCTCTTCTGCTATCCACTCATCGTAGGTTGGCACCTTGAGACGACCAATCAACGACCAAGTCTTCTGTGCTTGTTCCTCAAGCTGTTGGGCATGCATTGCAAGCCGCTCGTCGATGTGACCGGCCTGGAGGCAGTGTTCGCAAACACGAACCGTACCGTCTGGGGATTCGTTCAACACGTTCACTCCCGAAGTCTGCCCGCCGCAAACAGTGCAAGGCCAGTGATTATGCAGTCTAACCGACTTAAATCTGGTCCTGATTTCTTCCGCCATGGTTCCCCCAAAAAATGCGCCAGCGCAATGCACCGGCGAACCAGCCGCCTTTGCCGTTTCAGACTTTGGCACTGATCGACGCCGGCACTCTTTGACACCAACAGATTGCGCTGCGTGGCACTGAAAGAAACAGTTAGCGAGAAATCACTCGCCATTGATACCCGATCGATCAACGCCGGGAACCGGCTGATTCGCTACTCCCCCATGCGGCGGCGGCAACGCCTTCAGGTCAATAAGGCCGGCATCCTGCAACGTCGCAATCCGCTTCATAATCTCGGCGCGCAATTCGTCGGCGGTGGCATCGTCCCTGAAATGCACAGGATTGTTCGGATTCCCGGCGAGCTTCATAGCTGACAGCCGGGCATGCCGAAACGGTGCCACCAGGGCAGCCAAAGTCGCAGCATCCTTGTAGTCTTGATCTACCAGTGCTTCCTTGCGGCCGGCGTTTTTCCCCATCGCAGCCCGCATATAGAAATGCCGCATCGCCATCTCGATCACGTAAAGGCTATCGAGCACCTGATCGACATATTTCGAGCCGACATGCTGCTCAGCTTCGTGAAGCAACGTGTAATCGGCCGCCCCTTGGCGTCCCGGTTCGTCCTCGATTATCATTGATTGAGCCATAGTTCTAAACCGGCGAGCTTGGAGTCGCTCACCACCACAGCGCGACCATGCCGGACATGGCGAACGATCCTGTGGCTTGGAAAAGCGATTATCTGCGCAGTAGCGGCCAGCTTAGTGGTTGCGTACTCCGCCATGATGGTTCTCGCGTGCTTGCTGTCGAAGGCGCACAACGTATTGGGCTTGTGATCGACAAGTGGGGTGTCGCTACTCAATGCGCCATGGTCCAGGTTGCCACTGGCTTGAGCAGGTCAGGTAAATCTGGCGACGTTCAAAGCTATCCGCGCCCTCATCGCGAGTGCGTAAGCATCACTGAGGAAGCGAAGAGTGTTTTTCGACGCAGGAAGGCGGCTGGCAGCAATCGCCGAGCCTAATACTGCGGCCGTTTCAGAAGCTCCGGCAGCTTGGCGATATTGGCAGCGAACCGCCGCGCCTCGGTTTGCACCAACTCCGGCGGCTTGGCGATATTGGCCGCAATGCGTCATTGGAATGCCCTGGCTGGAAATCCTCATGTTGGTAATCGGCGTTGTGCTACTCGTCGCTATGATTTGCGGTCGGCAAGACGCCTAAACAGTGCGGGGCGTTCCCGCCATCACTCGGCGCTCGCCCCGTACTCCGCCGTCCACCCCCTCTTGATAGACGATCATCGTCCGCAGAGAAGATGGCAAGGAGGCCGAGGCCCCTACGCGCGCGTGCGGGAATGTCTATGGCCACCATGTCAACCAACTTGCTCGACATCGGCGACCGCAACCGACACATGGAAGAGGGGTTCGGTCTCGTCACCGCGCGCAACAACGCCAGGCACAAGACGAGACGCACCGAATAACGGACACTTGTGCGCTTCTTTGCTCTTAAATACAGACACTGCCGCGCGTTTGAACGCGCCGCGCCCAACGTTTAGAGGAGCGTGAGCTTGCGGAACTTTTGTTCGGTCATCAATTGCGGGGCGCAGAAGTGTGTTTGGGGGAACCCGGAACCCTCACGGCTGTGGATTAGTCGAAACGCCCGCGAAACGTCCGACTCAGCGCGGCATATAGTGACGCTAGACGGAGAGGCGGGACACAGATCCACCCTCTCCTTCATCTCGCAGAGATATGCGAAGGGGATCAAAATGTTTGGCAAAGCGAAAGGCGGTTCGCACAAAGAGGGCGAACATTTACCGCCGGCGCCACAGTTGCAAGATTCGACACCTGCAAATGTCGCTGAGGCGGATTCGACGGAGATCTCATACATCGGTCCCGGCATGACGGTTGTCGGCAAGATTTCGAGTGAGGGAACGCTAAATGTCTTTGGTCGCGTCGAGGGCGAGCTTCACGCTTCCATTGTCCGAATATCTGATGGCGCCCACATCTTTTGGCCAATTACGGTTGAGGGGTGTTTTGGTCATTGAAGATTTCGCGGCGCCACAAATGGTCGAGCGCCCGCCTCACCCACGAGCGCTCGTGAACTCTGCCAAATAGAATGGTGAGCCTGGAAGGGCTTCGGCTTCAATCCCCACCGATGCGATACGGATCATACCTCGCATCGCTTGCGAGCGCCCGTCTGATCTCAACGATTGGTTAAAACCGGATTCGCTTCCGGTGGCGCCGACGGCTGAGCGGAACAGGTGATTGACGAAGATTGCCTATGCGGTTCAGTGCGCAGCGCCGCGCATCGCCGGGCTCCAGCGGCAAGGCCTCACTGAAATGCAGCGGGGGTCGATACGGGAGGTCGATCGCGACTCCACCGCTCCACCACGGGCATCGTCGAAACAGCAGGACCAGAGATCGGGTCCCCGTAGCGCCCAAATTAATATTTAGGCAGTTCCCTCTAAGTAGGCTGAGGTCTCGAAGAGGAGGACTGAGGCCATTCGCTCCTCGGAGCCCGTCACAAGTCGAAGCTGCGTTGCCGCTCTCGGTCGCGGTCGGAAGGCGTATGCCGTTCCTCGGCCGCCAGTGCGCCCCCCTTGGCGTGGCCGCGTCTGGCTGGTTACTTCGGCTATGGTCGTGCTCGGCACGGTTGGCGCAATTCCCGCTTCGGAGCGGTTTTTTGAACGGCGGCTGCTGAGAAATCCTACAAATCTGCCCTGACAGGAGGGACCCATCCCGCCGCTTGTGACTGCCGTCTGGTACCAACGGCCAAAGCAGGGCCATGAGGCGCCGCGGCACCGAAACCTCGCCCCACAACAATTTCCGCCGATCAGGCCGAAGATAGATTGCGTTCAAATGCCGTCGCGTCTGCGGTCTCAGTGCGCTTTCACGATCTAAAGCCCTCGGTTCTTTCCGGTGGCAGGTGGCGGTCTGGGTTCGACCGGTTCTTCGTAACCATAATACGTAAGGTTGAAAAGGAAGATCGCGTTGGTCTCGACGGGTGGGCCATTGCTAGTTGAGCGACTTCGAATAGATGTTTCACGAGCCTATCCAGTCAAATAGATGTTTATCAAAAAGACGCACCCATGTCTCTTAGCACTTCCACCACCCCAACGAACGCAAGCAAAACCCGCTGTTACACCTGTAATGGACATTTCGGTCTTGTCCGCCACCGTCTTTGGCTAAAGCAATTCTGTTCCAAACAATGTCTCGATAAACACAAAGCCCCTACTGAACGCGAGGCGTTTCGCGTCACGAGAAGGGCAAATTTTCTAGCTCCAAGTCGATGAGATCGGTGTTTCAGCGTACGGCGAGAAAGCACCGATTTTTACGGTGGCACTGTTTGACACAAGCAGATTGCTCGCGTGGCACTGATTGACACAGTTCGCAATAAGGATCGTGTAAAAGTCACTACCCTTCTAACTTCATCTGCCGGACATCGCTGTTTCCGCTCGGGCCCGAAGGCGCAGGAAGGTTCGTCTATGCATTCTCTTTGGCCTTCCTGGAAACGGCTCAAGCAGGTCGACGCCGCCGCCTAGTCTCATCCTGATCTTCCGCGCCTGTTCTAAGCCGCGATCCAGCGCCGTCTGCTGTTGGCTCGCATAGGACAAGCCATAGCACAGCCGACAGGCAAATAGTTCGCCAGCGCAATAAAGGATGGCGGCGCGGCGCCCGCAATAGCGGCCGTTGCAATAGGCCTGACAGACGAACCAAGGGCGTACACCACCGAAGTGGCAAGCCGTCAATCTGATCGGCACCCTTTGCTGGATAGATTTCCACTCGTTAGAGCCTGAACGGCAGGACCGATAACCTAGAACGACTGCGGCGTTTTCGACGCGCACGGTGATGCTCCCGGCCGCGTCGCCGCCGCGTCTCCATGACCATGAAAACTCTTGGCCAGTGCGTAGGAGACCTTTGCGCTGCCACTCGCGCACATCAATCGAAGGGCAGGAATTGCAGATCATGCGACCACCGAGGGCTGGCCGACCCATCAAGTCACCTTGATCGAATAGTCGAAATCAAATGGCAAATGCAGGTGCTGCAAATCGCCCTCACAGGCAGAACCTACGGTATTTGCTTGTGTTTTCCTCTTTGGCTGACCCGATATTTTATTATATTCCCGCCATATTTTTTCGGATAGATCGGCTCGGCGCAGGAGTTTTCGGAGCAGCACGCCCCGTCGTCCTGTTACGCATCACGTTCACGCACCTAGCGTGGCATCGAGGTGCCGGTATAAGGCCGTTCGAACCGCATTCGCGTCATGACGCGCACCGGCTTCTAGCAGCTTCCTTCGGATTAGCTCGGTGACTTCGGTTTCGCGTAACTCAATCGTCAAGCAACGAAGACCCGCTTGGCGCCTTTTTCGATGGGCGCGCATGCGTTCGGCCGCGGCGGAGTAGGCAATCGGCGGGCTCGCCGGCCCATTACTCATCTCGGTATGCTCGGACATCTAACTCGATCCCGCCCCTTCGCTACTCTGCGCGGTCAACTTAGCTGATTCCGCGTTTCTCCGCTCAAGCCAGGGACTGCGTTTCAGTGGCCGCCCCCGGCGAGAGAAGGCCAGCCAGTGACTCAAGGGAGCCCGGTGGTGAATTCGTGCCATTGGTCGGAGCGCGCCCGGGCCGCCCCGGTCCAGAGCACAATCTGAGAGCCCCTCCGGCCAATTACAGCGGCAGCCCAAGCAGACGAACTAGCAGCACGCGAAGCTAGCGTCTTGCGGGTACCGCCGAAGCTAAAGCCAAGCGATAAGGGGAAAGAGACTAATACCTCATCGCGTCTCGCTAGGCGATTAGGCTCATTGCAATCCGTTCCATCCCCTTAGCAATCCCGGGAGCGGCGGCCCGCTATGGCACCCCGCCGCGTATGACAGCACAATCGCTCGGTGCGGGTAGGGGGAGAAATCCTTGTTTGCGTTCAAAGAAGCTATTTCTACCCGCACCTTCTGCAAGTCTTTGATCCCGCCCGAAGTGGGACTTCTCTACCGCCCACCATCCTTCGATCACGGCGACGACAACAGCTTGATCGGCGGGCCTGCCGATATGCCGTCCGCCGAAGGCGCTGTACGCCTCCAATAACGGCAAAAGGCTACGCGGCGCCCTTCAGGTGCTTGTTGCACTCGCTGTAGTAGCCGCCGCCCTTTTGAATCCATTTCATGCCGCCGTTGCCGCCGTTGGCCTTATTGGCTTTGTACTGGTCGAGGCAGGTGTTAAAGCGCGCCTTGCCGGCGGACTCGCCCGAATATTTGGACGAAACGGCGGACGGAAATACCGCGTTGCCGCCGCCCTCGGGCGCGGCCGGCGGAGGCGCGGCCGCTTCCGGTTTCGCCGGCGGCGGATTGTCAGCGGCCGGTGCGCCGCCGGACATGCACTTCTTGCTGAAGTCGCGATATTTCATGCCCTCGGTCTGGTTGTTCGTCTTCATTTCCTGCCACTGCGCCGCGCATTCCTTCATGGTCTTGGCCTGCACCGGCGCGGACACCGCGGCGGCGGCAAGCGCGGCGGCAAAAGCTCCCGAGGCGATCAACAGAGCGGTTTTCATGGCAATTCTCCTGTGCCGAGGATGACGAACTGGTGCGCGGTACGCCGCGGTGAAGCGCTTAGCCTCCGGTGGCGTCGGATATGCACTTCTTGGTGAAGGTCGTCTGCACCGCACCGTGATAGTTCTTGGCGGTAGCCTGGTCCCTGCAGCACCTCTTGGCGAAGCTGGTCAGAACGGCACCGTGCAAATTCTTGGCGGCCGCCTGGTCTTTGCAGCTGTCGTCGGCCAGCGCGGCGGTCGCGACCAGGCAAAAAGCGGCGGCAATGATTGCGCAGGTTCTCATGGTTCCTCTCCCTCGTCAGAGCAATCAATAACGGAATGAATTTGCACCAACCAACGCTACGGCTACTTCAGCGTTCCGTTCGGCGACGCCTTATCCACAATGTCGGGCAGATATTGCGAGAGGTTTTTCAGCGTCTCGTCGACCGGCAACCCGAGATGACGGGCGAATTCCTGCAGCTGGGTGTTGCCGAGCACGGCTTTCAGCTGGTCTTCACTGATCGGCAGGTTTGAGCCCGGGCCAAGCCACGATTGCACCTGGGCATTCAGCCCGCCCTTTTGCAGCGCGGCAACCAGCCCATTGAGATCCTTGTATGCGTCTGCCCCAGAATGTTGTTGATGACCGCTGGCAGACCGCCGGCTTGATCAGCTTGGCCGAACAGGCCCTTGAGCATATCACCAAGACCGTCCAACAAGCCCATGTTTGCCTCCATGCGCAGATATGACGGCTCAACGCCGAAGTCGTATCAAGACCGCAGCGCGACAGATTAGTCCAAGCCCGCCGGCGGTGCCAGAGGCGTGCAACCGGCTCTCTGCAATTTGTCGTTTATTTTCGCAGTTCGTCGGGAACCTTGCCGCCGTTCTCCGCAAGCTTCTGCATCACCTGTTTGTGCAGCCAGATGTTCATCGACGCGGAATTGTTGGTGTCGCCGCTATAGTGGAGTTCGGCAGCCAGCTGCTTGCGCGCCGTGAAGCTCGAGTTGAGATTGAGAAGCTTCATCAGATCGACAATCGACTTCTGCCAGTCGAGCTTCTCTTTATTGTTGGCCGCGAGCTTGGTGAGAACGGCGGCAAAGTCGACGGTTGCCGCAGGCGCGGCGCCCGGAGCGGACGCAGGCTTCGGGGCTGCGGAGGCGGACGAGCCGGCGGGAGCGGGGCTGGCGCCAGGCGCGGCGCCTGCCGGTGCCGGGGCGGCGCTGGCGTGGCCGAAGATCGTCCAGATAATGCTTCCAAGAATACTCATGGAATTCTCCCTTTCAGGATCAGTTTTTCAAGGTTCCGTTGTTTTTCACGGTCAGGCTGCCAGCCGAGCGTTGCCCGAGCTCGCCAAGCACGCGACCGTAGCAAGCAGGGTGGTGGCAAGTCCTTATGTAACGAACAGCAAAGCGAAACAAAAAGACGATATCGGCCGGAGCCGTCAATTCTTTGACACGGCGGGCGAGCGTTAGTTCCAGTCTTTGTGCGCCGCCAAACCGAGCGCCGCTATGCCGGCGAGTGCAAGCGATATCAAGGCGTTGTAGCCGGCGAGCGAGAGCCCGAGAAAGCGCCACGCCGCCTCGTCGCAGTGCACAATACGTATCGTGCGCAACGCATCTTCAGCAGCGGCTGGCGGCGTGAGTTGACGGTACCGACCCGAAACAGTCGGCCTGCTGTACCAGCGACAGCCATTCCAGCGCCCGGCATGATAGGCGCCGAGAGCCGCGCTGCAGAGCATGGCGGCAATAATCGCCAAAAAGCCGACGATAATGAGCACGCGCGGCGCCCGAACGATCGCCCCGATCGCCAGCAACAACGAAAGCGGAACGACGATATAGTATGGCACGCGTTGTTCGAGGCAGAGCGGGCAGGGAGCCAGCCCCAGCACATATTGGAAATACCAGGCGCCGAGGATGGTCGCCGCGGTGCCGGCGAACACCACCAGCGCCGCGACGACCGCAGGCTCCCGGCGCAGCTGCTCGCTCCAATTGGTCTTCACCGCCAATCGGTCATCAAGACAACCTCGTAGGGATGCTGCTCCGCCCCGCCAAGCGCCGCCGCAATGTGCCGATCTATCGGGCGGAAGCAAGGCCGGTCCGTTCACAATACGGCGGGTCCGGTCGCGACCGCCGGTAATTCTCCGAAAGCAGGCCTCCGGCGGTCCGAGAGTTCTCCCCCGAGACCAGCGGATTTGCCGGCCGGGCCGCGACGATATAGATAACGCCGCGTTGCCCGTGCGGCGGAACTGGTAGACGCACGCGACTCAAAATCGCGCTCCGAAAGGAATGGGGTTCATTCCCTCCACGGGCACCA
>CAWDZD010000009.1:0-178294 GCA_963806465.1 uncultured Alphaproteobacteria bacterium
TGCCGATGTTCCCCGGCGACCTGCCCCGGCAGGACCACCCGCTGCCGAAGGCACTGGATGATGCCGCCGCGGCCCGGCTGCTGCGCGCCGCCTGCGACGACCCGCGGCTGCTCGTGCGAGTCACCGTCGAGATGCTGCTGCGGACCGGGCTGCGGGTCGGCGAGTTCACCAGCCTCCAGGCAGGCGCGGTCGTCCTGATCGGCGCCGGGCCGTGGCTGCACGTCCCGGTCGGCAAGCTCCGCGAGGACCGCTACCTGCCGCTGCACCCGCAGCTGGTCACCCTCATCGACGACTACCGGGCCCGGCATGTCCCGCCCGGCCACCCGCTGCTGCTGCCACGGGAGAACGGCCGGCCGCTGGACCGCCACACCGTCACCCGGTTCATCAACAAGGCCGGCGCGGCCGCCGGGCTGACCCACATCCACCCCCACCAGCTCCGGCACACCCTGGCGACCCAGGCGATCAACCGGGGCATGAGCCTGGAAGCCATCGCGGCCCTGCTCGGACACCGCAGCCTGGACATGACACTGCGCTACGCGAAAATCGCCAGCCGGACCGTCGCTGATGAGTACTTCGCCGTCAGCGAGAAAGTCGAGGCACTCTACGGCCAGCCCGCCCAGCTGCCCGCCGACGCCGCCGGCCCGAAGATGACCAGGCTGCGCCGCGAGCACCACCGCCTCCTCGGCAACGGGTACTGCACCCGCCCACCGCAGCTGGACTGCGCGTTCGAGTCGATCTGCGAAACGTGCAGCTACTTCCAGACCAGCATCGAGTTCCGGCCCACCCTCACAGCCCAGCACGACCACGCAGCCGCACACGCCCACACCAGCCGCCAGGAACTCTTCGCCCGGCTCATCAGCCAGATCGACGACACCCCGGCATCAACGTCAGCTTGACAACGATCACTCACATAATGCCGCGTGGCGGTCGTTCACGCGGATTGCATGGCCGAAGGGCGACTGGCGCCGCGAGCCGCCGAGCGCGGCCTTGGCACCAAGATCCACAAGCTCTGCGCTGCCGTTGACGGTGAACTACACATTCATGACCGGCAGCGAACTCCCGCGTGCGGCGGTGTTCGACCCGTGGTCGTAGTCGACACCAACGTCATCTTCGGGCAACGCTGGTACCGCGGCAGCATCCCTATCGCAGAGCGGCTTGACATCGGATACACGGACCGGGGCGAGGAGTAGCACCGGCATGCGGCTGATCTCTCGACGGAACGCTACGTACATGACGTACACTAAGAAACATGAGCGAGAACGCCGTGCCGCTGCCCTACGAGGTCCAGGAGATGACCACGACCGAGGCGCGCAAGCACCTCCCCGAGCTTGTCAACATGGCTGCCTACGGTCATGTCACCACGGTGCTCGTCCGCGACGGCCGCCGGCTTGCCCGCATCGTCCCCGAGGAGGACGCCTGGGTCTACAGCCCCGCCTGGCAGGACGCGCTCCGGCAGGCGGAGGCTGATCTGGCTGCCGGGCGCACCCGGAGCTTCGCCGACGACCAGGAGTTCCTCCGGCACCTAAATGGCTTCGATGACCAGGCCGACGGGTGAGGTACCGGACCACCGCCGGAATTGACGCGGCGCTGGCCAAACTGCCTCGAGAGCATTGGAAGCTGTTCACCGATGCCGTCCGCGGTCATCTGATTCCCGCGCTCGCGGCCGGCGCACACCGCGGCACGGCTCCCTGGCCGACCCGGCTCCGCATCCACAAGATCGGCGAGGTCTACTCACTGACGTGGAGTTTCTCCGGCCCTGACGGGCGGGCACTGTTCACCATCAGCCCGGACAGCGACGGCGAGCCGCTGCTGACATGGCTTGCCGTCGGGTACCACGACATCTACCAATAGCTCAGGCCGCTCCAGCTCACCTCCCGCGCTGCAGTCTGGCGGCGCCTCCTGCGGACGCAGGTAGGACGTCAAGCGCGCAGTAGCGGCAGAAGACGCAAGCAGGGCCTTGCCATCGGCTGCCGCCCGATCACGAAGGCGCATCACGGCCATCGGCGGCCTGCCGCCGGATTGCTGTCTAGCGGATCGCCTAGCGGATCGCCTGTCGCGAACCTGGTTGTTCTTGCTCGCGGCCCGCGGCCGGTGCCGTGTGGCGGTCAGAGTCGCCGATTCCGCAACCTGCTGTACGTCGTGCTCGCTGGATCCACGCGGCCACACGAGCTGCAACACTCGAACTGCAGTTCAGGTGGCCCGGAAGGCATCCTTTAATAATCCGTTTAGCATAGAATGTTAAAGAGCCAAACCAAGAGCCAGCACGGTCAGGAACTGGGCAACGCTCAGCTACATCAGGCGACGAAGCCCCCAGGTAGAGACAGCGTCCAGCGCTCTCAGGCCTCGTACCACTACTCGTCGGCGTTCCCTGTCTGTGAGGATCTGCATCGCAGCTCCTCGAAAAGTGGTGGGCTGTGGGTCGGTGATCGCTGGCGTGACCCTCACTCCTGACTGGCTTCGTGCCCTGTCCGTGACTTGTCCGCCCGTGGTTGCCGGCCCCGGCCCGTCGGAGTGCCTGGCCTGATCAGGAGCTTGACCGTCCCCGGTGTGCGCCGGCGGCGTGTCCCGTCACAGTCCTGCCTGTCTCCGTCCGGACCGGAACCGGTACGTCCCTCCGGGCAAAGGAGCAACGCATGGACAGTCTCTCGCAGATCGCCGACGTCGTCATCGGCGTCGACACTCACGTCGCGACCCACAGCGCCGCCGCGGTGGATACCAGGACCGGAGCCGTCCTGGCCGAGATCACCGTCGAGGCGACTCCCGACGGTTATGAAGCGCTGGTTGAGTTCGCCGACCAGCATCCGGGCCTGCGGGCCTGGGCGATCGAGGGAACCGGCGGCCACAGCGCCGGCCTGGCCCGCCACCTCGCCCGCCGCGACGAGCTTGTCGTCGAGCTGGACCGGCCCGAACGAGCGCGGCGCCGGAACGGGGCGAAGTCCGACCCGCTGGATGCCATCCGCGCCGCCCGTGAAGCGCTCTCCCGGACCAGGCTCGGCACGCCCCGGACGGCCGGCGAGCGGCAGGCACTGTCAGTGCTGCTGACCGCCCGGCGCTCCGCCGTCGAGGCAGCGACCATTGCTCAGCAGCAAGTCTTCTCCCTCGTCATCGCCGCCCCCGAGCAGCTGCGCTCCAAGTTCCGGGGACAGCGAATGCCCGCGATGACACGCACCGCGTCCCGGCTGCGCCTTCAATCCGGGTGGGATCTCGAAACCCGCACCACCGCGGCCGTGCTGCGCGACCTGGGCCGCCGCGCTGCTGAGCTATCGGCCGAGGCTGACCGCCACGAGAAGGAGATCCTGGCGATCGTCCGGGCCTGGCATCCCGAACTCCTCGAACGCAAAGGCGTCGGCCCGATCGTCGCCGCCACAGTGCTGTGCGCCTGGTCGCACCCAGGACGGGTTCGCTCCGAGGCCGCGTTCGCCATGCTCGGCGGCGCCGCCCCGATCCCTGCGAACTCCGGCCAGGTGACAACGCACTACCGGCTCAACCGTTACGGCGACCGCCAGCTCAACCGGGCCTTCCACACGGTCGTGCTCTCCCGGATCCGCTACGACGCCAGCACTCAGGCCTACGTTCAGCGACGCACCGCCCAGGGCAAAACCCCGCGCGAAATCAAGCGCTGCCTCAAACGCTACGTCGCCCGCGAACTGTTCCGGCTCCTCGAACACGGGCCATCACCAGCTTGACAATCCATAGGAGTCATCGATGCCGTGGCGGACGGCGTCCTGAGAGATGAAAATCGGAGGTGGTTGCCCGCCGACGCCGCTGACGCTTGGTGCCGCTGAGCCCGCATAGGAGTCTGGCGCCGGGAGCCACGCCAAGGGCCCTGGATTGTTGCCGCGAGCACGCGATTCCGCCTCTGATCACCCTCTGGCTCCTGCGGGCAGCCGCCCTGCGAAACTGCCCGATGCCAGGAGGAAGGTCATGGACGAAGTCACTGATGAGCCAGCCGAGGTGGTGGCCAGGGTCGCTGCCTTTGATATCGGCAAGGCCAGCCTGGTGTGCTGCGTGCGGGTCCCGCACGAGACCAGGCCAGGAGCGCGCCGGCAGGAAGTCCGCACCTACGACACCGTCACGCCCGCGCTACTGGAACTGCGGGACTGGCTGATCTGCCAGGGCGTGACCCGCGTGGTGATGGAAGCCACCAGCGCCTACTGGAAGCCGCCGTTCTACCTGCTCGAAGACGACATCGAATGCTGGGTCGTAAACGCCCGCGACGTCAAGAACGTCCCCGGCGGGCCCAAGACCGACAAACTCGACGCGGTCTGGCTCTGCAAGCTGGCCGAGCGCGGCATGCTGCGGGCCAGCTTCATCCCCGGCCGCCCGCAACGGCAGCTGCGGGACCTGACCCGCTACCGCCGCACCCTGGTCCACGAGCGCTCCCGCGAGAAGCAGCGCGCGGAGAAGCTGCTCGAAGATGCCCAGGTCAAGCTCTCCAGCGTGATCTCCGACATCTTCGGCGCCTCAGGACGAGCGATGCTCGCCGCGCTCATCGCCGGGCAACATGACCCGCACGCCCTCGCCGCGCTGGCCCGCGGCCGGATGCGCGCCAAGACCAGCATCCTGCGCCAGGCGCTGACCGGGCACTTCACCGAACACCACGCGTTCCTGCTCACCATGATGCTCACCCGTGTCGATGCCCTCACCGCCCAGATCGATCAGCTCACCACCCGGATCGAGGCCGCCATCGCCCCGCTCGCCGCGCAGCTGGCCCAGCTCGACGAGATCCCCGGCGTCGGCATCACCGGCGCCCAGGAGATCCTCGCCGAGATCGGCGCCGACATGACCAGGTTCCCCACTCCCGGGCACCTGGTCTCCTGGGCCAAGTTCGCGCCCACCGCACGCCAGTCCGCCGGGCGCAGCAAAGCCGCTACCACTGGCAAGGGCAACCCCTGGCTCGGCGGCACCATCGGCGAAGCTGCCACCGCCACCATCCGGACCAGCACCTTCCTCGCCGCCCGCTACAAGCGCATCGTCCGGCGCCGCGGCAAGAAACGCGCCCTGGTCGCCGTCGGCAACTCCATCCTCGTCATCGCCTGGCACCTGCTATCCCAGCCCGGCACCCACTACACCGACCTCGGCCCCGACTGGCACGACCGCCTCGCACCCCAGCGCCGCAAACGCCAGCTCATCGCCGATCTAGAACGACTCTCCGGCCAGAAAGTCACCCTCAGCCCCGCCGCCTGAACCTGCCTCACGTCAAAACCACATCCGGCTCCGCTAACGCTCCGCCGGATGCTGCCGCGCGCCCGCTAACGGACCGATTTTCGATTCAGCGTCACGGAAGAGGCCACTGGTTCAATCCCAGTACCGCCCACCAAGTTTGACCAGGTCAGCGGCCTGCTCCTGGCGGCGAGCGATCATCGGCCGCCAGGTTCGCTAGCCATGTTCCATGCTCGCTGCTCGGCCAGCCGACGGGTATCCGGCCTGGTCAGATGCCATAAGACGGCGCTTCAGAGCTGCCGAGCGACGTCCGGCGTTTCTCTCCGATGGAAGAGGTCACTGGTTCAATCCAAGCACCGGTCACAGATCTACCAGGCACAATGCCGGACCGCCGGACCCGCAGGGGGACTGGCCAGGGGACTATGAGCCGTTTTAGCGGCGCGACAGGCGCGCTGCGCGCCGTCCACGAGTCGGCGACAGGCGAGCGCGGGCTTGGCCCAATCCCCCGGCCCAGCGCGTTTAATGAGGCCGGTGTAGCTGAAACCGCCAGTCAGTACGTTCATGATCGTGACCTGAGCGCCCGACACTGCCTGTGGCGGTGCGAGGCGCCCGGCTTTCGACGCCGCCGGGTGGGTGCTTAGGCGCTCCGGCCCAGCGCGGGCTTTACCTTTATTACGACAACCGCGACTCGCTGAAGGACTACGCCGCGCGCTACGCGCGCCTGCTCCAGTTCGTCGACGCCGACTGGCGCATGCCCGTCACCATGGTTGGCACGGTTCTGGCCACGACCGCGACGGTGGCCGCGTGAGTTACGCCGTCCGCAGCGGCAAAGTCGTCCGCCGCTCCCGGCCGTTGAGCGTGGCAGCGGTGCAGCTCGGTGGCCCCACACCCGACCACGTCAACCTGTCGGGCGGCGACCAGGTCACGCTCGCCGGCATCACAATCGGCTATCCGGGGATCGGCGAGCAGCTGCGTGGCGTTCTCGCGCGCGAGTACGCGCGCATCCTCGGCCTGCGCGGCCCCGCGGCCTTTGCTTGCACCAAGCACGCGGCAGCAATTCACGAGGCCGGACACGCGGTCTTGCTGGCGGTCGACGGCTTGGAGCTGGCCTACGCGTACATCAAACAGACGGATGCAGGCTGGACGGGCATGTCGATGCCCAAGAACGGCAGCTGGAGGATCACGCCAGACGCGCCCCCGGCAGAGTTTATCAGGAGGTCGAGGCATCTGCTTGCGGGCTTTGCCGCCGAGCAGCTGTTCGACGCCGACTTCCGCGCCGGCTCGTCCCTCGACGAGATCATCGTTTCACAGCTCCTGGTCGCCCTGGCGGCGGACGGAGCCGACGGCCGCGAGTTGTGGGTGAAGCAGGTGCATGGCCCGGTGTTGCGGTGCCTGGTTGAGCATCAGCGGTCCTTGGCCGACATCGCCGAGCATCTCTACGAGCACGAGCGGCTCGAGCGCGCAGACGACGTCAGGCGCCTGATGGCGCTAAGCAACAAGTGACCAGACCAGACCATTCACGCAGGAGACTGAAGCACAAGAACAAGAGCGATTAATGGGCAGCGCGAACAAACACGAAGTCGTGCGCCTGCAGCTTCTCGGCGCGGGCTACGATCCCATTCCGGTCAATGGTAAAGAGCCGAACCTGGTTAGGTGGCAGATGCTGACGGGCAGCACGCCCGGGGACATCATCAGATGGACGAGCGAGCGCCGGGACGAGACCAACACTGGGGTCCTCACCAAAAAGACACCGACTTTCGACATCGACATCCCAGAGCAGGCGGCGGCAGACGCGATCGAGCGGCTGGTGCGCGACCGCTATGCCGACTGCGGTGTGCTCTTGACGCGCTTCGGACGTGCACCCAAGCGCGCGATCCCGTTCCGCACCGACACGCCGTTCAAGAAGAAGACCGCGACGCTGGTTGCGTCCAGCGGCGAAAAGCACCGTCTGGAATTCCTCGCAGACGGACAGCAATTTATCGCCGACGGCATTCACCCTGACACTCGCAAGCCCTATCAATGGTTCGGCGGTGAGCTGGCCGCAGTCGGCCGTGAGAAGCTGCCCTGCATCGACGAAGCCGAGGCGCAGAAGCTGGTCGACGACGCGATCGATCTGCTCGTCAAGGAGCACGGCTACACTCTCGAGGAGAAGTTGCGGCCGCGCGACAAAGATCCGCCGCCTCGCTCCGAGCCACGACCGGGTGACGTGGGCCCGCGCGAGCGGGCTTACGCTGAGGCAGCCTTGCGCGGGCGCGCCGACGAGCTCGCGGCGATGGTGGAAGGCGACGGACGCAATGATGCGGCGCTGCGCGCGGCCACTTGGCTCGGGGTGATGGTGGCAGCCGGCTGGATCGACGCGCGCGTGGTCGAGGATGAACTCGCCATCGCCGCAGAAGCGAGGGGCAAGGGCCACGGCCGGACCAACATTCGCAAGACGATCAGGAACGGCTTCAGGTACGGCGCGAAGTATCCGGCGCCTTCGCTCGATGAAGCTGATGCTTCGGAGGACGCCGGAGCGTGCTCGAAGTCCGACGCAGGCGACACCCCGACCGAGATGCTCGTAGGCGCGAGCGAGGACAAGGACAAAGAAGCGCGGCCTCTGGCCGATGCCAAAGCCAATGATGCTCCTGCCGCCAGCGATGCTGGCAAGTCCACCATCAGCCAGGCGATCGACAACGCGATCGAGCTGCCCCGCCTGATCCAGACGAGCGCGGAATTCATCGCGAGCCTCAAGCCGCCGGACTATCTGATCAAGGGGCTGCTGCAGCGGCGCTTTTTCTACTCGATGACCGCGCCAACCGGTGGCGGCAAGACCTGCGTCGCGCAGCGCATCGCGGCGCACGTGGCCTTTGGCCTGCCGCTCTTGGGGCGCCGGGTCAAGCAGGGCCGGGTCCTGTTCCTGGCAGGCGAAAACCCCGATGACGTGCGCATGCGCTGGATCAAGCTGGCCGAGGAGATGGGCGTCGACGTGAATACCGACCGCATCATCTGGCTCGGTGCGCGGTTGCCGCTCTCGAACAAGGCGATACGCAAGCAGATCGACGCCGAGATCGCGGCCCTTGGCGAAGTGGCGCTCGTTATAGTCGACACCTCGGCCGCCTATTTCGAAGGCGACGAGGAGAACAGCAATGTCCAGCTGGGCAACCACGCCCGACTGCTGCGGACGTTCGTCGACCTTCCTGGCGGGCCCACGGTCCTCGTCACGTCGCACCCGGTCAAGAACCCCGACATGGAGAACCTGGTGCCGCGCGGCGGTGGTGCTTTTCTCAACGAGGTCGACGGCAACTTGGTCTGCGTCGCGCAGGGCAGCGGCCTGGTCGACCTGCACTGGCACGGCAAGTTTCGGGGCCCGGACTTCGCGCCGATCCCCTTCAAGATCACGGCGGCTCAGACCGAGAAGTTGAAGGATAGTGACGGCGAGAAGATTTGGACCGTGACGGCCGCGCCGGTCACGGCGGCAGAGCAGGAAGCGGTCATGGATACGGCGCAGCGGCGGCGGGACGAGCTGCTGGTGGCGATGCAAGGCGAGCCCGCGGGGTCGATGAAAGACCTGGCTGAAGCCGCAGGGTGGCGCAACGCCGATGGGGAGCCGAACAAGTCGCTCGTCCAGCGGGTCCTGAAGGAGCTCAGGGACCGCGGCCTGGCGAAGCAGGAGGGGGGTTCCTGGCTCCTGACCAAGGTCGGAGCCAAGGTGGCCCTGACCAAGGTTGGAGCCAAGGTGGCCCAGGAGAAGGAGAAGGGGGAGGCTGATGAGGAGGCGTCGCTGTTCTAGCCCGGCCCTTGGCCGCTGCGCTTGCCCCCGGCCCGGTGTGTTGTGCCCCCCCTGGTCCGCCCCGCCGTATCGTATGGGTCCCCTAGGGTGGGACCCAATACGATACGATACGGCAAGGGGTGTTTCGTATCACCAATCGTATTTCCGAGTACGGCAGGTGGTTCAATGACTTAACCTCGTATTTTGCCCCCAGCGTATTGCCTTTCGTATCGCGATACGCTTGGCCCTAACCGTATTTTTCATAAATACGTCACAAACCCCAAAAAACAGAGATTTAACAGGAGCACCCGCGCATCAGGACCAGCAGGCTCCTCAAGGCGGCCCGGAAAGAACAGGAAAAAAACAGCTCTCCCGCACCCCGGCTGGCGCGCCCGGCGGCATGATTCACCCCACTGTTCAGAGGACAATGGAACCCACTGCAATGCAGTTACGGCTTTTGCCTGAAAATGGCTGGCACTCGGCAATGGGGTCTAATCCACGCGGCCTTACTCGGACAAATCCACTCCAAAAGACCTATGACAGTTGCGAAGTCCTTGGAGATATCGCGCGTGATAAGTGGCTCGTGGTGCCAAATGCGGTTGCGGAGCGTCGCCACGTCCGCCGCAGCAAGGGAGAGACTTTTGCGCGCTCTCCCCGCCGGCAGATTGGGAAAAGCAACTCTTAGCTGCTGGCTCCAAATCGGAGCATTGTAGCGCCCGTCGAGCATGCCGACCCAAAACCCCAAGGAAAGACCAGCTACGACTTGATCTGTGCACAGCTCTAAATCACGGTTTCGAATGCGGCGCAGAACCGTGCTGAGGTCGGCGCGGCGTTCCTCGTCTACAAGGTTGCTGAGCCCCTTACATTCCCACCAATTGGGGGTATATACGTTTGCGAGCGCAACGTTTACGCAGTTGCGCAGCCCCACTTCTACTGCCTGGATAGGGATGTGGAACGCCTCCCCGAGGTGGGCGTTCCACATGTAGAGCCGAAGGGCTCGCGCGTCGTCATGCCCGGCTGCTTTGTAATACGTGGCATACCGGCTCGGAGAGATCGTCGTTTTGATAGCGTTAATCTGGGCCGCAGTAAGGGTCTGTTGATCGCCGTCGGGCATAGGTGTATAGAAGCTAGGTGAGCCGAAACCGTCACTGCGCAGGCACACGGGATCGGACGGATAGAGCCCCGCGACAGCCGAAAGGTCCTCGCGGGGTTTCGTTTTTCTGGACCCCTAATTGGCTTGATGCAACTACGAGGCTTTTTGAACGACCCCGGCGTGGCCGCGGCCGACTTGAGGTTGATCTACCCTTCAAGGCAAGAACAGCCCAGTGCCTTGATGGCAGTTGCGAGAGACAAACGGCTTTCAAAAGCGGCCTATGGGTCGCATTTGCACCGGCCCCGCCCGACCGCGCCCGAACCCCGGCAAGCCAGGTGAGCCCACCGGCCGATGAGCCTTGGAGAAGCTCGCCTGGTCGACGACGACAAGTCCTTAATTTTTCTCTTTAGACTGGTCGCTTTCTAGAGTATTATGCGACCAGTATACCATTCGAGGAGGGGGAAATGCCAGCAAACGTCGTCAGCCTGCGGCCGGCGAATTCGTCTGTAATGCGACCAGTCGCGAAAGGCCGCCAGGCGAACTCGGCCTATCGGGTCCGCGAGCACCTGACCGAGGACGAAGTGGCCAAGCTGCTGGGCGTCCTCAAGCACAACCGGCATGGCCATCGTGATTGGATGATCGGGCTTTTAATCTATCGCCACGGCCTGCGGGTCTCTGAGGCCTGCGATCTGCGCTGGGACGACCTCGACCTGACCAAGCGCACAATCATCGTGCGTAGGCTCAAGGGCAGCACCGACAGCAGCCACTACCTCGAACGCGATGAACTGGCCGGCCTCAAGCGGCTACGGCACCAGCAAGCCGCCAAATACATCAAGTTGGCCTATGTCTTCGTCAATGAGCGCGGCCAGCCGTTCGGGCGCATGGGCATCGCCCGCATGATCGAGCGGGCTGGCGAGGCCGCTAAGTTGCCGTTCCCCGTTCACGTTCACATGCTGCGCCACTCGACAGGCTACGCACTAGCGGCCAGGGGAATGGACACCCGGCGGCTCCAACACTTCCTCGGCCACGCGTCGATCACCAATACCGTGGGATACACCGCGATGTCGCCGGAGCCGTTCAAGGACATTTGGCGCAGCTGATGCAGACGCTAAGATAGGCCCGACCGCGTGTGGAAGATCGTTCAGCTAGCCATTGTGCTGCCGATTGTCTGGTCCAACTTGGTGTGGAACTGGACGCCGAACGGCTACCTGCCAGTTATGATCGGCGTCATGCTGTGCTTCGTCTTTTCCGAGATATGTTTGATGCGTCTCTGGTGGCAAAAGAGGCGCTTGATAAGCCAGCAGCGCCACCCACCGCCGTTGCCATCATGAGGCCCTTGGCGCTGGCTCTGTTCGCAGGAGCCATGTACCTGATCTGCTGGGGCGTCGCCGCTGGCTCCCAGCGCTGGGGCATTGTCTTTCCGCTGGGTGTCGTAGCCCTAGAGCTGATCGTGGCACGCGCTATTGACCGCCGCCGTAGTAGCCCTGGCGGGGGTTGACCGCGAGCAGCTTGCCGCGCCGCAGCGAGACTTCAGTGCCGGTCGGCCAATCTCTGCTTGACCCATTCCTGGCGCAGCAGCCGCTGGCGCCGGCGCTTTTCAAGCGCACGGCCGACAAGGTGCCACGCACCCCCGGTGTTCGGGCTGGCAACCAGCACCAGCGCGCCGTACCGACGCGCCTAAAAATGGCGGCGGATTATTTTTTCCGAAGCGGAAGCACGGCTGCCCTATCGGCTATATCGGCGGTGTGAGCAATTTGGCATAGTCTTCGCCCCGCCCTTGGCGTATTGCCGAGACGAAAGAACAAAAGTCCAACGGGAGAAAACATCATGCGCATTTCCAAGAGAAACATTGTCATTCTCGCCGTCGCGGCGAGCTTGACCGCAATCGTCATCGCTCCTGGCTTTGCCGCCGACGACGCCAAAACCATCGCACAACGCCTCGACGACAATTGGATTGAGGCCTACAATAAAAACGATGCTGCCGCCATCGCTGCACTGTATACCGCCGATGCCGCCTTGCTGCCGCAAGGTACCGCTCAACCGATCTTCGGCGCGAGCAACATCCGTCAGTATATCGATGGGATGATGAAGCAGAAGCTCGACAATATGGTGCTGCCGGTCGCCGAGGCGAAGATGCTGGACTCAAAGACGATTTATCAAGTCGGCACCTGGGCAGCCGATGCTGGTGGTCAGCACCTCACGGGAACGTATATGAGCGTCATCGTCGATGACGGCACGAACTGGAAGTACGTTGCCGACACGTGGAACATGATGCCACCTCCAGCCGCGACTGCGGCATCGAACAAGTAGTCAAGCTCGAAGAACGATACGGCGTCGGCGTTTCACACCATCTCACCGACGCCGTGATCACCCTTGACCGGGCCCCGGCGTGCGGGAAATGTCGACGCGCGCCGAGCAAAAGACGATCGGCCTTCAAGTTATGGAGAGGTCACTGCGTGACCCGTCACTGGTAATGGAAATACGGCGGGAAGTGCCACTGCCCGCATAAGGCGTCGCGGCCAAGCTTGGTTCAAAGCACATCCACGCATGCTCAGGCACGCCTGCGGCTTCAAGCTGGCTAACGATGGCCACGACACCCGCGCGCTGCAGGCCTATCTGGGCCACAAGAACATCCAGCACACGGTGCGCTACACGGAGCTGTCGCCGACGCGGTTCAGGGATTTTTGGCGCAACTGAGCCAAGGAGTTGTCGCGGAACCATCAAACTTCGGGAGTCCCGCCGCCTGGCGAGCGAACCCTGGGCACCTGATCCCAGCTGGAACAGGGTGCACAAATTCAGTAGGCTCTAATTGGCGCTTCTGCAAAATCCGTCCGGCCAATTCGATGTTCAATCCAACGCTGATCGTCATCGAAGCATTTATCCGCGAACTTCGGACGATGTACGAACGAACATACGGGATCCTAGAGCCCGACTATCCCACCATTATTAGCTTTGCGGCCCAGCTTGCTTTGGAAAATATCGCGACCAGCGACGCAGCTTACCACGATGTTAATCACACCATGATGGTCACGCTTGTCGGACAGGAAATTCTGCGTGGGAAACATATCAGCGTCGGAGGAGTTACTCCGCGCGACTGGCTGAATTTCATCCTCTCGCTGCTATGTCATGACATCGGGTACGTTCGCGGGGTCTGTCGGGGCGATGGGGATGGCTCCTATGTCGCCAATCTGGCCGGTGATAAGGTGAGCTTACCGGAAGGTGCTACTGATGCATCACTGACGCCATATCATGTCTATCGGTCCAGACTGTTTGTACGCGAACGTTCCGAGAAGGCCTTCGTTCATATAGATACTGCGGCAATCGAAGCCAACATAGAGCACACCCGGTTTCCGGTTCCCGAAGATGAGCAACACGAGTCCACTGATGATTTTCCGGGTTTAGTCCGCGCTGCAGATCTGATCGGGCAACTCGCAGACATCAACTATCTGCGAAAGCAAGCTGCCCTATTTAGCGAGTTTCGCGAGATCGGAATCTGCAACAAATTGAACTATAAGACCGTCGCGGACCTGCGAGCAAACTATCCGGATTTCTTCTGGAAAACCGTGCGACCTTATATCGGAGATGCGTTGCGCTACCTCCGAGTGACGCAAGAGGGCCAACAGTGGATTGCCAATCTCTATGCAAACGTGTTCTCGATGGAGCATAGAAATCAAACTATCTAGGTGAGCGAGCGCCCTGCAAACTTTATATACCCCCAAAGGCGATGGCGACCCACACGACGAAATCGTGCGCCTTGAGGCACACATCGAAGAGCTTGCTGCCAAGATCGAGAGCTGCCGCAAGTTCATCCTAGCCTCTCGGGTCGCCTAGGTGGGCGGCAGCATTATCCTCGCCGCGATGCTCTTCGGCGCAATCCGGTTCGATCCGGCCGTAATGGCGGCAGCGGTCGCGGCGTTGCTCGGGGGCATTGTCGGGTGGGGTTCAAACGGCAGCACCGCAAAGGAAGCGGCGAAGGAGTTGGCCGCGGCTGAGTCAGATCGGGCAGCGCTGATCGAAATGATCGATCTCCGTGTGATCCTGTAACAGAGGCGCGGCATTTCTCAGAACAGTTCCTTAGTTGCCGGTGATGGACAGCGCTGTAGCAACCGCAAGCAGCCAGAACGCCAAGCGGATCTCAAACCTTTTCTCAGCAGCCGTAATTTCCAAATCCCCGCTCAAGCCTGCGTCGCGGTGGTATGATTTACTTACAGAGTGAGCTTTACTGGCGTGGCCCGTTACGAGCGTAGGGGGCGCCATTATGGACGTCGTGGTCTGGCTGCGGAGCCTTGGCCTCGGAAAGTATGAGGCCGCGTTCCGCGACAACGAGATAAACGAAAAGGTCCTGTTGAGCCTGACGGCTGAGGACCTGAAAGAGCTTGGCGTCGCGGCTCTCGGGCACCGCCGCCTGCTGCTCGACGCCATTGCCGTCCTTCGTGGTCAAGCAGACGGAGGCCCAACCACCACCCCCGGACCCGCTGCAGTAGACGCGTCTCCTCGGGATACCGCCGAACGCCGCCAAGTCACAGTGATGTTCTCCGACTTGGTCGGCTCAACGGCCCTGTCGGCGCGCATGGACCCTGAGGATTTACGCGAGGTCATTTCGGCCTACCGGAAATGCGCAGCCGACATCGTGGAACGCTTCGGTGGCTTCGTCGCGAAGTTTCTTGGTGATGGCGTTCTGATCTATTTCGGATACCCCCAAGCCCACGAGGACGATGCCGAGCGGGCCGTGCGCGCGGGACTGGAGTTGATCGCTGCAGTAAGCAATCTAAAGACCCACGCGCCTCTGCAGACGCGGATAGGCATCGCGACAGGGCTGGTGGTAGTGGGCGACCTCATTGGTTCAGGAGCTTCTCAGGAGCAAGCCATAGTAGGAGAAACGCCGAACGTTGCTGCGAGATTGCAAGGCATCGCAGAGCCAAACAGCGTTGTGATTGCGGACAGCACTCGGAAGCTCGTGGGAAATTTTTTCGAGCTTGAGGGCCTCGGAACAAAAGACCTGAAAGGCGTTGGGGAGCCCGCGCATGTCTGGGCGGCACTGCGACCCAGTTCGGTGGAGAGCCGCTTTGAGGCGCTGCACACCAGCGGGGTGACTGTCCTGGTCGGCCGGGAGGAAGAACTTGAAATGCTATTGCGGCTTTGGTCGCAGGCAAAATCGGGGCAGGGACAAGTGGCGCTGCTTTCTGGCGAAGCGGGGATTGGGAAATCAAGGCTCATCGCCGCGCTGATGGAACGCCTGGCGGACGAACCGCAAACGCGGTTGCGCTATTTCTGTTCGCCGCAGCATGTCGATAGCCCGTTTTACCCGATCATAGTTCGCATCGAGCGCGCTGCGGGGTTTACCCCTGAAGACACACCGACGGGAAAACTCAACAAGCTCGACGTAATGCTGGCGCGTAGCGCGACGTCGCCGCATGATGCCGGCCTCCTTGCCGAGATGTTGTCGCTTCCGAACGATGGACGATATCCCGTGCTTGACCTAACGCCGCAGCAGCGCCGGGAAAGGACAGTGGACGCGCTCACGGCGCAGTTGATGTCGCTAACCAGCCGGCACCCGGTACTAATGATCTGTGAGGACGCCCACTGGAGCGACCCAAGCACTTTGGAAATGCTCGGACGGACGGTGAAAAGCATCGCAAGTCTGCGCGTGCTGTTTGTCGTGACTTTTCGGCCGGAGTTTGAACCGCATTGGATCCGGCAAACGTATGTCACAACTTTCACCATTAACCGCCTGACGTGGCGCGAAGTCGATATCATGATCGACAACCTCGCTGGCGATCAGCTAGTCCCAGCGAGCATTCGCCAAGACATCATCGAGCGGAGTGATGGCATTCCACTGTTCGTCGAGGAACTCACAAAGGCGGTATTGGAGACTGACGACCAGACCACCGCGCCAATTCACGTCACCAATGTCCCAGCCTCGCGTTTCGTAGTACCGACTACGTTGCAAGCGTCACTTCTGGCCCGTCTTGATCGGCTGGGCGCGGCGAAGGAAGTTGCACAAATCGGTGCCGCGGTTGGACGCGAGTTCTCATACGTGCTGTTGGCCGCTGTGGCTCCTCTATCGGAGGCTGAGCTTCATTTGGCGCTCGACCGTCTCGTTGCCGCCGGCTTGCTGTTTCGGCAAGGCGACCCGCCGCAAGCGATCTATTTGTTCAAGCATGCCCTGGTTCAAGATGCTGCGTACAGTACGTTGCTCCGCGAGGCGAAACGAGCGCTACATGCTCGCATTGCCGAGGTCCTGGAAAGGCATTTTCACGATATCGCCAACCAGCACCCAGAATTGCTTGCACACCACTGCACCGAGGCCGGGCTTATTGAGAAAGCAGCAGGTCTCTGGGGCCTCGCCGGCCAGCGGTCGTTGGGGCGCTCGGCCCTGATTGAAGCCGCGGCCCAGCTTTCACGGGCACTCGACCAAATCGCTACTTTGCCAAGCACAACTGCGCTGCGCCGCGAGCAGATCGAGCTTCAAGTCGCACTGATAAATCCCTTGATGCATGTCAAGGGCTATGGCGCTCCAGAGACCAGGGCAGCGGCCGAGCGAGCCCGCTTTCTGATTGAAGAAGCCAAATCGCGTGGTGAGTCTCCGGAAGACCCTGAACTGCTGTTTTCCGTTCTGCACGGCTTCGCGATGGTGAATCTTGTCACATTCAACGGCAAAGCGCTGCGCGCGCTTGCCGAACAGTTTTTGGCGCTTGCCGAGGCTCAAAGCTCGACCCTGCCTCTTATGATCGGGCACCGTGTCATGGGGCATTCTCGGCTATTCACTGGCGACCTGGCTGAAAGCCGGGCTCACTATGATAGATCGCTCGCACTGTACGACCGCGCCGAGCTTCCTTTGATGACCGGGTTTGGAGGTGTCGAGGCGAAAGTGTCAGCTTTGTGCTTTCGCTCACAAAGTCTGTGGATGTTGGGCTATCCCGAGGCCTCACTTGCGGATGCCGTTCAAGCGATGAGCCGCTCACGAGCAGTCGGGCATGCCGTGACACTAATCAACACGCTGTGCCTCTCCGGTCGTACCAACGTCTATTGCGGGAACTACACGACCGCGCGGGCAGAGCTTACAGAAGGCATCGCGTTGTCGGGCGAAAAAGACGCTATATTTTGGAAGGCGCAGGCCACCGCGAGCCTCGGTGTATTGTCGGCTTTGGTCGGTGAAGCCGTTGACGCTGTAAGCATGATTAATGCCGGAATCATGATGTGGCGCTCAACGGGAGCGACGGCATCCGTGCCGTTCTTCCAGTCATATTTGGCGAAGGCCCACGCGATGCTCGGCCAATTCGATGAAGCTCGGCACCACATCGACCAGGCGATGGCTGCCATTGAATTAACCGGCGAGAGAGTGTGGGTCGCTGAGGTAAACCGTCTTGCAGGCGAAGTCGCACTGGTGTCACCGCGCGCGGAAGAACCCGAAGCGCAAGCGCATTTCGAGCGTGCTCTCTCAGTCGCACGTCAACAGCAAGCCAAGTCCTGGGAGCTCCGCGCCGCCATGAGCCTCGCGCGCTTCTGGCGCGACCAAGGCGAGCCGCAGCAAGCTCGCGAGCTGCTCGCTCCGGTGTACGGCTGGTTTACGGAGGGTTTCGACACGCGTGATCTGCAGGACGCGAAGGTGCTGCTGGAGGAGTTGGCGTCATAGACGCATGAGCCACTGACATCAGTCAATCGGTCATGAGCACATTCCACAAAACCAGTGGCATTCGATTAAAGCCCTGGCTCTGCGTGACCACAGTGCCCCAGCCGACAATGCCACCATTCGCCGGCGCGATCGGCTCGGTCATCGTGCCTGTGCCGAGCGAGAGCACGCGCACATCCTCGCCGTGCCACAGGAGGTCGGCCTCGAGTATCGCCGCAATCGTTGGATTGTTGATCGCGGTGCCACCATCAACGCAACGATAAACGTCGCCCGGCACGCTCTGGATCACCGCTGGTGCGAAATAAGTTTCGGCGGCGCTCGTCGCGCGCGCGACGTCCTTGAGCGCGAAATTGTAAGATGGGTCTTGTCGGGCCCGCCAGGATTTGAAAAAGATCGACGCGGGCCGCAGTAGATCGACCGTGGGTACGATCAATTCCGGCTTGTCGATGCCGTTGAGCATAGCGCTCTCGAAGGTCTGCGCAAGGAAGCCTTCCAACGGTGCTGCATCGTATTTTGGCTGGACCGCGTTAAAGACATTGGTCACGAGCGTCTTGGCGAAAATGGTGCCGCTGTCGCTCATGAGCATGTCATGGATGGCCTTAGCGGGAACGCGATGCGCCAAGCCAGTGGCTATGATGCCGCCAATCGAGGTGCCTGCCACCATATCGAACAAATCGGCGCACGGCCCGCGCCGCGCTTCGATCGCGGTCAGCAAGGTGAGCGGCAGGATGCCACGAATGCCGCCGCCATCGATCGACAGAATGCGTTTGGTCATGGCTGCAATCCCCGTAGATGTTACGCCGAGCTATTATCGCGCCAAAGGCGGCCGACGCACTAGCATCCGAAAATCGTGAAACCGCCGGCGAGCGATACTGCGGGGCGTGCAAAGGCGGCGGAAGGGTAAAACGTTACAATTTCTCGCGCTTCGTTCGCTCAACATGGCGAGGGACTATGGTGCACGCATATAAAACGGCGTGCCCCCAGCGAAAAAGTCCTCACGCGGCGGTGCAAAGGGCATCAGGGGTGTCCCTCAGCGCCGCTTGTTGAGCATAAAGCGTCTGGCCATCTGTGCTCACGCGGGAATAGCCGACAATCATTTCGCCGCACCATTCTGTGCATGACATTCGTTCAATGGAAGCCCCTGCGCCGCAGGATCAAACTTATCAAACCTATCAAACCTATCAAACATAAGAATAGAGTAGAAACCTGAAGAGCAAAGATGAGTGACTTTCCTGAGATGGAATATGTGAGTGGTGACGCGGAGTTTTTCGAGCTAGCCCCTGGCGAGACTTCGCTCAGCTTGCTCCAGAAGATTTATCGCAGCCCCCGACAGCCGATTGTTCGAAGGATGCGTGCTGCGATGGCTGCGCTCCAGCACGAGCATCCAAAGCTGACTGCGATGGCGATCGACAGCATGGATGGCGCCAGCTTCGCGGCGATGCTCGACCGGGCCATCGCTAGATCGCAGACCCCGCCAAAGATGATCGAACATCGCCCAAGCGAAACGGCTCCTAGCGTGAAGTGGAGCGGGCCGCTGCGCGAGGGCTGACCTGCGGCTGGTCTAGACTTCCGATGGCTTTCATTGCTGCGAAGCTGCGGTTGCCGCGAGTTGTTCCCAATGATCCGCCCGCTCAATCCAGAGAGCCTTACGCTGCGCGTCCTCCGCTGTGTCTGCTAATAGCCGACAGGCTTCGGCTTTCATATGGAGCTGGGTTGGGTCATCAAGCATATGCACACCAGCCGTTAGGCCGCCAGTTGAGGTGGCCACTAAGCCGCAGCGCGAATAATAGACGGCAGAGACTTAGCTTCTCTCTTAGCGCGCTCTGCCAAGTCTCTATATCTTTGTACGAAGCCCCTCAGCCGAAGCTGCGAGGCGGGATCAGATGCAGTGAGCATCAACATGCGCATGCGTTCTGCGCGAGCGAGGCAATATTCGGAACTAAGCATTTTGGATATTTTCCTTTGAGCCCACTTGGGCGCCCCTTTCGGTCATATTGCAAGGCACAATGTCGTGGCTGTGGCGGCAGGGTTAAGCGGAGGCCTGCCCCGAACGGACTGGCGCTGCGCGGGGTCACGCCATCGCCTGCACGGCCCACAGAACGTCAGTTTTAGCGGCGATTTAAAAAAGGCGGCAATGTTTGCCTAGTACAGGCATCAGTCACTGGGCCCAAACCGTGAGCCGCATCTCATGTTGGCACGTTGAACATTTGTAGATGCGGATTTGCGCGTCGGTGCGATCAGATACTTCGTCAACGCCCGCAATGTGCATCTCTTTCCCGCACCGACATTCCGGCCCTTCGGTGCAGTCGGGAGCCAACAGCCGCTCGAACGAGGACATGCCAATACTCACAACTAACGGGACAAGCCTGCATCGCATGCACGACGTGTGCAGCACAAGCTTAACTTTCAGGCACAGGTGGCCATTTGGATTTAGGATTAAAAGGCGAGAATTAGATTGGGCTGCCACAGCGCAGAAAAGAAAAGTCCCGACCAGCCCAGTCGGGACTTGAGGTTTAGCAACCAGGAGATCTAACGTCGCCAGGATAACGAACTCGAACTCCAACGCCATAGTGTTCGACCACCTGCGCAGAGTTTGTTGCGACCTATTGTATAAAAGTCACACCGGCCAGCCTCGATATTGTTGAGTGGCTTACCCCGAAGGTCCTGGCAATATCGGTCTGTGCATCGCCAGCTTCACGCCGGGCCAATGCTTCGCGGCGTTGATGCGGCGTGAGCTTGAGCTTGCGACCGAACCGCACTCCTCGTGCCTTCGCTCGTTCGCGCCCCTCGTTGGTCCGGGCCAGGATTAGATGACGCTCGAATTCCGCCAATCCCCCGAGGACCGTGATCATTAGCTTGCCGTGTGGAGTGGTCGTGTCGGCCCAAGGATCGCCGAGCGACCGGAATGCAGCGCCATGATCGGCGACAGCCGCTAGCGTATTGAGCAAGTCCCGCGTGCTGCGAGCTAGCCGATCTAACTTCGTTACCAGCAGCACGTCCCCAGGCTCTAGCCCGCGCAAGCAACGCGCCAACGCAGCGCGGTCTGTCTTAATGCCGGATTGCTTCTCAGCATACACGCGCTCAGCGCCGGCTGTGGCAAGGGCCGTGTGTTGTGCTTCGAGCGATTGGCCGTCAGTGCTCACTCGTGCGTAACCCACTATCATCGCGTGGCTCCATTTCGATCATGACTTTCGCACAACGGAAGTGGCTGCGGCTCAGCGCTTCCCGCGTTGTGCAAATCTTTCGAGTTTCGTTCAAGCGTCCGCTGGCGTGCGCTCTTCCTTTAGCTTGCAGCCTTTGGATTTCGTCCTGCACAACGCTCGATGCCTTGGCCTTCGCAATGAACTCGTCTCGGCGCTCCATCACCATTGCCTTCGCCAGCCTTTCGATCTCGCGGTGTGGCACCTTGCACAACTTGACGCGACCCTCGCTTTGAATTTTCCGTTTGATCTCCTTCCTCGCCTCGAACATCGCCATCGCGATGATGGCCCTGACGATTTGCATCCGGCTTTGTTCGCTGAATTGGGGATGATAGGATTGGTTAGCCTCGTCCATCTTGGATCTCCGTTCAGTGGATGAGGTAAGGCCAGTCGGAGTCTCCACGCTAATCGCTTCGACTGGCCGCTTTATCAGCAAACAACAATCTATCAGATAACGCTGTTAGCTCGAAGCTAAATCAGCACACCCTCTATCTGATTTGTTGATAGCTAGCTGATTTGTTGCTCCGCGTTGTTTGAAGCTGCGGGCCGTGTGCATTGCCAGGGATGGTCGCGATGGGTGGGGGCGGGGGCAAAATTCGCTCGGCCCGATCGGCGCATTGGTGCTGGACATAAGTTGCGCAATTTTCAAGAACCCATACCTTACGCGCCCCGCCCCTTCACAGATCGACAGCGTTAGCGCTACATGGCACCGTTAGCCCTATGTCCATTGCCCACTTTAAGAACGACGAGGAATTGCTGGGCTTCGCCCGAGAATTCTTTGATAACCGCGTTGAAACATTTCAGAAGGACATAGCGATTTGCAGGACGCCGGATGCGCACGGGCGACACGCCTACTTTCCAGCGCTGATCACCTGCATTGCTTTCGCCGAGCTGCTAAGTGGCTGCTATGCCGGAAGGCTAGATGGGCTGGAGCTGAAACACCTTGAGCAATACGCAAAAGCCTTCATGGAGCCAGAATATACCGATGACCTACGTTGCTTGGAGCTTTTGTATGAGTGCCTTCGTCACAAGGTTGCGCATTTGGCTTATCCATATCCGGTTATCCGCCATCGCAAATCAGGGCGATTGGTGACTTGGAGTATTCATGAAAAAGAGGGGAGACCAGCGATTGAAATCGTCGATTATTTGCCACGCAATGTGTGGTGGGTGCGGACAACCAGGCCCTGGCCCGTATCGTATGATTGTCGGATAGAGGTTTGGATCGGCAGTCTGGCAATTGACATTGTTAAGTCAATTTCGGGATACCTCCAGCACCTTAAATCCTGTCCGAAGGCTCAAAAACATTTCGCCAAATGCATGCGTGAGTACTTTCCTACTTGAGAAACATAAACCTACGACCCGCTCCACGCTGACCGAAGCAACTTTTACAAAGTCGAGAAGTGGAGCGGGGGACGGATCGCTGCGCCATTAACGTTAAGCTTCCGCTGCTCAGGCATCGCTGGCACAGTAGGCTTATAACCTTGTCATGGGAGACAGCAGAGTTGCGCGAACTGAAATGCATCGGCTCGGGCCATGTGCGGCCGCATTGCGTGACCTGGCGAAATCGAATGATCCGCATCGCACTGTCTTGATTGAAAGACACATCGATGAATACCTGAAAGCCGATCCTTTCAGTCTTGCCCATGCGCTTGAACGACTTCGCAGAGCTATCCACTACGAAGAGCTAAAAAGCCGGGAGGGCGAAGATTGGAGCGTCGCGAAGAATTACGTTCGCTCACTGCTAAGCAGGATGACGTAGCTTCGACCGCCCAAAGAGTGCGCAAGCGGCAGGGCGCTACTCTTCTCTTGCTTCTCTTTATCCTCAGGAACCCGAAGGGCACACCTCAGCCGGACCTCGTGCTTGGTGAGCTGCTATACCGGCTCGATCACTACCTCAATTAATGGGTGCCGCCGCTCGATCACGATGCGAAGGCGGCTATAGGGCCAAGCCGGCAAGTCAAGCACGTCCTTCACGGTATACACTGTATGGGGCTGCAACAATTCAGCAGCGCCGCCCTTCACCTCAACCCTCAGGCTGCGGTCAATGTCGTAGAAGCAGCCCACCAGCTCGACTTTGTTGTGGGGCGTGAAGGAATTTGGCATGACGGCCGCTTACCAACTCCAGCAGCTTCGCGATATTCGTCGCAAATTAGTGCCGTGTTCCTATTTCTCGTCTGAAGTCACGTCGCGCCGAAGCGGATAATCGCTACTCTCATATAGCCGACAAATCTCATCGCTATCGTAACGCTCATCTCCGACTTGCATCCAAGCGCCGAGTGTTCTGACGGCGGGGGCCTCCTCGACTGCAAAGCGGATAGCCTCCGCGGCAGTCGCGAACCGACGATAACCTGCCGACATTCGCCGACCACCAGCACCCTTGCGTTTGGGTATAAACAACTCGGCCGATGAGTTGTAGTCGAATGTCATGCGAAATGGAGGATACCACGCAGTACGCGGGCGGCCCAGCAAGGCCGGAGACCGGCTAGCGAGGTGACAAATTCGGGAGCACACTTAGGCGAGATGGAAAATCCGCCGAGAAAATCTCGTTTGACACTAAGCCTCTGAAAGAAGGCAGCGGATGGTACATCATCGTCACCTATCCCGGCGGCATGCAAGAGCACATTCCTGGCTTTCAGAGTGAGGCGGAAGCTGATGTACGAGCAAGGTATCGGCGCTGCTCTCGATGGCACGCCGCTCGGACACGGTGTCTCCGCCGGCGTCCACGAGAGCCAGTCGCGGCTCTGGGAGAACGTTGTGGCGCGCAGCTACTATTTCTGGGAGCATTTTTATCGCTGCTGCAGAAAATCTTTGAGGAGCAATTGTCAAGGGTGCCACTTGCGACGTTCCATAGCGCCATCAATAAAGTGGCGCGGTCGCTCATTCGCACCGACGCGGACGAGGTGACCTACAATCTGCACATCATGCTGCGTTTCGACCTCGAGAATAAATTGCTCGACGGCCTGCTCCGCGTGAAAGACCTGCCGGAGGCGTGGCATGGCGCAATGCAAACCGACCTCGGCGTCGCGCCATCCGATGATCGCGACGGTTGTCTGCAGGACGCGCACTGGTATTCCGGCTACATCGGCGGCCGGTTCCAGAGCTATACCATCGGCAATATCTTATCGGCGCAGTTTTATGCGGCCGCGCTTAAGGCTCATCCGGAGATCCCGCAAGAAATCGCCGCCGGCGAATTCAGGACGCTGCACACATGGCTGAGCGACCGTATTTATCGACATGGCAGCAAGTTCGAACCGAACGATCTGGTCGAGCGCGCAACCGGTGCGGTGACGCAGATGAAGCCGTATCTTCACTATCTTCGGGAAAAATACGGCTCGCTTTATCGGCTGCCCGCGCACGTGCCGGGTATAAGAACTGATGGCGCCATACCGCCGGCGAACTTGCTATCGGCCAGCCCTTCAAGGTAGCGCTGTGAAAGGCACGTGTTTTATGTCCGCGGGTGATGCCGAAGGTCCGCGATGAGCCTACAAACCCAGCACGACCCAAAGAATGAAGCTGAAATCACCTACTGGAATAGCGCTGGCGGCCGCCATTGGGTCGAACGCCAACAATCTCAGGACATCGTCCTGGGTCCGATCCTGCAAGCAACGCTGGAGCGAGCGCAGCTGCGACAGGGCGAGCGCGTTGTCGATATCGGCTGCGGTACTGGTGCGAGCTCGATTGCGCTCGCCGAGCGCGCCGGCTCTTCCGGGCAGGTGCTGGGCCTTGACGTTTCAGCGCCGATGCTGGCACGCGCTGCCGAGCGGCTGACGCCGGACGCTCCGGCCAAATTCGTACGCGCCGACGCGACGACCTACCGGTTCGAATCGGCCGCTTTCGATCTGCTTTTTTCGCGCTTTGGCGTCATGTTTTTCGCGGAGCCGGCCCGCGCTTTTGCCAATCTGCGCACGGCGCTGAAGCCAAGCGGACGCCTCGCCTTCGCCTGTTGGCGCAAGTTCGATGAAAATCCCTGGCTTCAAGTGCCGCTGCGCGCCGCGCTTGAACATGTTCCACCGCCGCCGCGACCTGGCCCCGAAGATCCAGGCCCCTTCTCCTTTGCCAGTGAACAGCGTGTGCACCGCATTCTTGCGGCCGCCGGATTTCAATCAGTTATGCTTGAGCCGCGCGACTTCGATCTCGACATTGCCTGTGGAGGCGGGATCGAAGAGGCCCTCGACGCCGCGATGGCACTCGGACCCACAAGTCGCGCCCTGCAGGACCACGGTCCGGAAACGCGCGCCGCGGTTGCCACGTCGATCCGCCGCGCGTTGCAACCCTATCAACGCGGTAAGCACGTTGCGCTTGCTGGTGCAATCTGGCTCGTCACCGCGAACAACGCCTAGCACGTGACGCCGAAGTGTTCCATGAGCGATATGCCGCGAGGCATTGACGTCGATCAATCACTACGAGTGGAGCGAGATCATGACTGATTCCCAGGGCGCGACGCTTCCAGCTTTCACCGAGCATCGGGTTCAGCACGCTGGCGGAAAGCTATATGTCCGGGATTTCCCAGGCAGCGGGCCGGCTTTCGTGTTGCTGCATGGATTCCCGGACAACTCGCGCATCTACGACGAACTCATTCCGCATCTGGCGGGGGTGGCCGCAGATCCGTCGCGTTCGATTTCCTCGGCTTCGGCGCCTCAGACAAGCCGGAGGGCGCCCTTTACAGCTTCGAACAACAACTCGGTGATCTAGAAGCGGTCGTCGACGCCTTGGGGCTTGAGAAGATCATCCCAGTCGGTCACGACGCCGGCGGTCCGGCCGCTGTCAATTTTGCGCTAAGGCATCCGACCCGTGCGGCCGGTATTTGCTTGATGAACGCGTTCTACGGCGAATCGCCCGGGCTGCGGGTCCCCGAATTTATTGAGCTTTTCGCCAACAAAAATCTCAAGACTCTCACGCGGCATTTCCTGGCAGACCCGCAGCAGTTTGCCTGGCTGCTCGATTTCCAGCGCGGCCAATGGCGGTTCATGACCGATACCCACAAGGCGCGCTACAAAGAGATTCTTGTCCCGATCGTGGACAAGAACTTTGCGCAACGGCCAAGCGCCGCTCCTGCCTTTGGGCAGATGACCTACCAACTCTTCGACGAAGTCGCGGCTAATACCGCGCGTCTCCCGGATTTCAGGCGCTCCGACTTGCCCCTCTTGCTCATCTGGGGGAAGGCTGACCACTATCTTCATGTCAGCGTCGCTGAGCACCTGTGGTCTCAGGCTAAGTACGCCGCCATTCATGCCCTTGACGCAGGGCACTGGCCGCAGATCGACGAGCCTGTCGACACTGCTCGCATCATGCTTGCGAGCCAATGGTCGTGACTGCGACCGGTTTCCAAAGGCGCACGCATTGCTGAATTCGCTCCCCGGCGCCCTTTTCACCGCCGCAGCAATCCTGGCAGCTAGGCGATGTTGGCGGCGATGCGCCGGGCTTCATTGCTGGTGAGCAGATTAGCTGCCGCTCGGCGTTCCGGTTCGTCTTGGTTTTGAAGGCAGGTCAAGGCCTGCCCGTTCTGGCCCCTCGGGTTTAGAGCCAAACGAAGTCCGGCGTGGTTGGACTCTCGCCGTTAGGTACACGACAGCCCAGCCCATGAACGCGCAGCTCAGGGCGACGACGACCATTAAAAGCATTGAGCCTGCCCTCACGGCGGCCACTGCTCAAGCACGCGCGTCCGCTGCCGGATGGTCAATCTGATCCGCGGCCGATGCTTAATCGCTTCCGTGAACACCTCGCGCGCCTTATCGAGATCGTTGTCCGTTTGCTGCGGGACTTCAGTGCCATGCAGAACGGGCCGAGCGTATACTAGGTCCGTTGGTCGGGCGCCACCGTGACAACGACCGCCCGCAACATTACTGAAGTTGGTCGGGTGCCAAATCCCTGCCAGCCTCGGTGATTACGACAATCGCTGTCCAAACTCAGCGCCGCCAACCGTGAGAGGTGTCAGCTTGCTGAAACAGTGCCATTAGTCCGCCACTTCCGCAGAGGGAGTTCGATTTCGTTCACGCTCGCTGGTTGCTTCATCATCTTCCTGAGCCGGAGCGTGCGATCCATCGCATGATTGAGGCGCTACGACCCGGCGGGTGGCTGCTGCTAGAGGAGGTGGACTTTTTCCCAGTTCATACCTCCTCTTCGAAGGCGTACAGCGACTTCATGGTGGCCTTGACGAACACCGTCGTGAAGACCCCGGGATGCGGTTGTTTTTGGGCGCGCGCTCTTCCAGAATTGGTGGCGGGAATGGGCCTACTCCAGGTCGGCGGTGAAGGTGATTTGTCCGTCCTTCAGGGAGGCTCACCGATCGCGGAATTTTTCTCCCTGACTGCCGATCAAATGCGCGAACGGATGCTTGAGTCCGGCGCGCAGAGCGCGGAGCAACTTGATCATGCACTCGCACTTCTCAATGATCCGAACTTTTGGGCGTTTGGCGGTGGCGGAGTTGCAGTGTGGGGTCAACGGCCGACTTAACGACCGCGATTCCATGGGAGACGCAGCACGTCCAAAACCGCCGCGATGAGGTCCGGGATGCCGGCGACGAGTTGTGCGCAATCGAGCGCCAAAGGGCGAATCGCAGATGGCAAAAGCTCCGGCAAGGATGTCGCCTTTTGGCCCTTCGCGTCATTTCGCACTCACGCCTCGAATGGTCGCTCTTGGAGCAACAACGGACATCGGGCGGCACGGGCGCGGAACCCATCGGTAGCGTTTGACCCAAAGCGACATTTCGATACGGCGGGCTCACTACAGACATTTAGAAGTACACGCCTTCCGTCGGTTTGCGGCAGGCTTGTCAGCGCTTGCACCTCGTGGCCGTCAACTGCACAATCGGGTAAACGAAGGAAACACAGCTCCATGTCGATCACTGAAGCCAGAGGACCTGCGGCAAGGCTTGCTTTAGTCGAGGAGCACGTCCGCCTGGAGAACCGGCACGACCTCGATGGCATAATGGGCACCTTTGGCGCATCGGCGCGCTATGACGAGGAGCCGTGGGATGACCATCACATCGGTCGCGAGGCGGTGCGCGCGTATTACGATGCTTTGCTCCGCGCCATGCCCGACCTTGCTATCGAAGTGGGCCAGCGGCACGTCGCCGGGGATGCCGTACTCCTGGAAGTTATAATCAGTGGACGTCATCTGGGCGCGTGGCGCGGGCTGCCGCCGACCGGCCGCCCGGTGCAATTTCCGCTTTGCGGCGTTTTCACCTTCGACTCCGAGAATAGGCTGGCGGGAGAGAAGATCTATTACGACCGCGCCACAGTGCTGCATCAGCTCGGCGTTTTCCACGAGCCTGACGGCATGGTCGGCCGCATCGAAGCCGTCGTGATGCATCGGCTGACGATGGCACAGGCGATCGGGCGAACGATTTTGCAGCGTCGGAAAGTATAAGAACTGCGTCGTCGCCAGCTAAAGACAGTAGCCGGACAGTCGCTTCTTGGCCCACACTAGACATTGAGCGATCACTGGCCACTGCTCAAGCACACGTGTGGCTTTCGCCGATCACTCTGCAACACTCGGGCCTTGCAGATCGCGCGTATTTAGGAAACGATGTCGGATCGGAGACCGGCTGACACATGGACATCATCGAGATCGAGAGCCTTGTCTCGGCCGCTGATCCAGGCGGCCTCGTGGCGTACGTGGCGGTGATGGCCGCCTTTCTAGGAAGTGTTGCGTTAGCGCGGCTCCGAGACGACGCTATGGAGCGGGCACGGCGTCGACGACGTTGAGTGGCTGGATTTTCGGGCCACCAAGCCGCGTGCTTCCTACGCGGCAATCAAAAATGGCGTTTGTCGCAAATCATGGGAAGGATCAACAATGGAACAGATTTTGATCAATCTGGTCACTGGTGCGCTTGGTGGAGTTGCCGCAGGTAAATCTTCGCCGACTTTTGACCTTGGTATGATTGGCAACATTATTGCCGGCTTGGTCGGGGGCGGCGTGTTGGGCCAGATTGTTACGTTATTGCTGCCGTCGGTCGTGGCCGCAGCTCAGTCGGGCAATCTGACTGTTGGAGGCATTGTTTCACAAGTGATCGCTGGGGGTGCTGGCGGGGCCATACTCACCGCGATCATCGGTGCAATCAAAAACAAAGCCGCCGCCTGAACTTCAATCTACGACGAGATTTCACGTAGGCTGAAATGCCCGCAGCGACGCTGCCGGCACCGGCAATGACGTACTGCAACGCTGGCCGGTGTCTAAGCGGTCAACAGCTCCAAGGCCGATGCTAAGACTTACCCTGTTGCTTGCAGTTGCGACTCTAGCCGGCGTTACTACCTTGACGGCGCGGGCACTTCGATACGCCGCGGCTCTCGCCATTAGTTGGCCCGTCGCAGCACTGTCACTATCAGCCTACGTTGGAGGGCAAAACCGAGCTTTGTGTAAAGCGCGGCAGCTATCGTATTATCACTATACAGATGCAAAAATGGCGTCTCGCCGCGCGTAATGATTTGTCGAACAAGTGCACGAACCAGCGAGGATGCATAGCCACACCCTCGGTGCCCTGGGTGAGTACACACCGCAGAAATTTCTGTGAATCCATCAAACCTCATTCGCTCGCCCGCCATGGCAATGAGCTTGCCCGCGCAGCGAATACCGAGGTAAGAGCCAAGCATGATCGCCCCTGCCGAGAAGGGACCGGGCTTTGTCAATTCGACCAAGTGCAACATGTCGGGTACATCGGCGGGCGTGAGTTCGGTTACGGGCCCGGTTTGCGGTGAGTTGTCCTGTCGGTCGCAAATCATTTGATCGATATGCTTGTGACTCACGACAAGTAAATCTCCCGCTTCCGACACGGGCTCTGGGCCGAAGAGTCCAACCACATCACCGGGCCTCATTAGAGCGGCTAAGGCGTTCAGAGAGGCGTTCGAAATCTCGCGCACGCCCGCCATCGGCGCGATCTTAGCCGGGTACCGGCGGGCCAGATCGCCGCCAAGTGCAAAATCGGCGTGCATCGTAGTCAATGCAGACCAGGGCGGTCGTTCGAGTAATTTAGGATCTGGCGCCACGCATCAAGCTCAATTCACTACGGGCCACCGACGCACCCTCTACCATTGCGCGCATTTTTTGGAACGCGACATCACGCGGTAGGTATTTCAAACCGCAGTCGGGTGCTACGACGATTTTCCTCGAATCGACATACGGCAGCGCACGACGAATGCGCTCGGCCACGAGTGCCGGCGCTTCAACGGTCATATCCGCAAGATCCAAGACCCCTAGCAGGATCGTTTTTGTCGATAGCGCCGCGAGCACCTCGCAGTCGAGGTGGGACTGTGCGGTTTCGATCGAGATCTGCTGCACGTTGGCCGCTTTGAGCTCGGGCAGAAACGAGTAAGCCGATGGCCTTTGGTGAATAACCGCAGCGTAACCGAAACATATATGAACCGCAGTCGTTCCAGTGACACCATTAAGGGCATGGTTCAATACCTGTACGCCATATTGTTTCGCCTTGGCGGGACGTGCTTGCAGGTAGGGCTCGTCGACTTGGACCACATCAGCGCCTGCAGCGAACAAATCCTTGATCTCTTCATTGACCGCTGTCGCATAGTCCATTGCGAGGTCTACCTCGTCTTTATAGAAGTCGTTCTGCGCCTGTTGAGCCATTGTGAATGGACCGGGCACCGTAATCTTGATCATGCGGTCGGTATTGGCACGCAAGAACGTCACATCGCGGACCTGAATTGGATGGCGCCTCCGTATCCGGCCGACAACACGCGGCACGGGATTCGGGTGTCCGCTGCGATCCAGTGCGGTGCCGGGATTGTCGATGTCGATGCCTTCTAGGGCCGTCGCACAGCGGTTTGAATAACTCTCACGGCGCATTTCGCCGTCAGTAATGATGTCTAGGCCCGCGCGCTCCTGGTCTCGGATCGCCAGAAGCGTCGCGTCGTCCTGAGCCTGCTCCAGCCACTCTGGCGCAACGCGCCAAAGCTCCCTGGCACGAACTCGCGGTGGAAAACGGCCAGCGAGTTTGGCGCGATCGATCAACCAGTCTGGCTGCGGATAACTTCCGACAAGCGTCGTCGGCAAAATGGTGTCCATCTGTCCCTCAGCTCATTAAAGAGAGCACTGAGCTTAATCAGCCCCAGCAAAGTGGAAGCCCAATTGCCGAACTAATCAACCCTGAACCCAAGGACACACAAAGTCTTGGCGTATATGCTCGGATCGGATTGTATATGGATGCGAAAGACTGCGGGAAGGGAACAGCGATGAAGATCGAACGTCACGAAGCAGGGCCGCGTATGAGCAAGGCGGTCATCCACGGCGACACCATCTATCTCGCTGGCATCGTTGCCGATAGCCCAAAAGACAAAAGTGTGGCCGAGCAGACGAGAAGCATCTTGTCACAGATTGATGACTTGCTTGCCGTGGCCGGAACCAACAAAACTAAGCTGCTCTCGGCTAATATCTGGATCACCGACATGACGCACTTCCATGAGATGAACACAGTCTGTGACGCTTGGGTGTCCCCGGGCAATGCGCCAGCGCGGGCGACTGTCGAGGCTAAACTCGCTTCGCCCGACTACAAGGTCGAGATCATGGTAGTGGCGGGCCGCTAATTCCTGCAACAGCCTCGAAAACCGAAACCCGCAGCTCGTTTACGAAAAGCCCGGACAAGCCTGCTCGCAACCGTCGCTTCATGATGATCGGCGCCGAGGCGCTGAGTGCCGCAGATGAACAGAGAGCATGATGTTACTTAGTCGCCCGTAACGTCGCGTGCCGTAATGCAACAATTTGGTCGCGATCGGGTGGAAAGCGGACATCGCGCCGACATCGTTGATCGGTCGAAAATGACCCGTTGCAGACAAGCGGCCCGTCCTGCATGCCGCTACAAAACATTGCCGCATATTGGTAAAGTTTTGTCGTGCTCAACGCGCTGGCTGAAGCAGGATTCCGCGTTTGAGAAGCGAGTAGGCGAGATCAGGGAGGTCAAGCAAGAAGGAAAGGAATAGAAAGGACACACCACGCATGGCTGAAGAGATGGCGCTGACGCAACTAGTTGGGAGCTGGCGCCTAGTATCGCTGGGCGTGACCTATGAAGACACGAAGGAGCGGATCGATCTCTACGGTCCGCACCCCGTAGGCTACATGGTTCTAAGCCCCAACGGCCGTATCAGTTTCCTGTTCACCCGCGCAGACCGAACGCCACCGCAAACCGATGCGGATCGTGCAACGCTGTTCAGTGCGATGACGGCATATACCGGTCTTGTGCGGATCGAGGCGGAGGACCGGTTCGTCATCACCGTGGACTTGGCCTGGGACCCCGGTTGGACCGGCGTGCAGATTCGATACTTCACCCTCCAGGGCGGCCGACTGAAAATCTGGACACCAGCACAGATGCATCCGCAAATGGGCAGCCGTCAGTTCGTGGGCGATTTGGTGTGGGAGCGTGAGACGTAGCCTCATTGTCGGAATGATTTGACCCACACAAATCGACACTAGTAGATGTCTGAAACTGGCCCATCGCGACCAATTTCTCATTAGCACCTGACGTCAGCTTTTTGGGTCGAAGCGGACCCGGGCCGGGCGGCAGAGTTCGCTGCCTCGGTCGGGAATGACCCAAAGCGGTCCTCGCGGCGTCGTCAATATCAGACCGCCGCTTGTTCCACCGGACACTCGGGCAGGCCGGCGCGAACCAGGAATTCGATCAGGGTCCGCTTAATTGCTGCTTCGCGATACCACTCGTGATTTTCCACAAAGTCAGTTGTCAGGTCAGGGGCACTAGCAATTGCCTCAGCGACAATCTCGCGTGCGCGGGCAGTCTCGCCAAGCGCTGCATGCGCGGCCGCGCGGTACAAGCGTGATCGGCGGGTTTGAAAAGTCAGTCGGAGCGCCGCCTCGATCGCTTCGCGAAATCGCCCGAGGTTGTAGAGCACAGCCACGCGCTCCTCGATGCACCAGACATGCAGAAAGGGGTCAAGCTCTCCGGCCTCGTCGAGTAGCGCCAGGGCGCGCGCCGGATCTCCCGAGAAGTTGTAGAACGCGGCCGAGCGGCCTTTAACGTAGGCGTCCGACGGGCTGAGTTTCCATCGCCTTCTCATGGTATTTCCGCGAGGCGTCAAAGGCTCCGCGGTGCATGAGGATTGAGCCCATGATCCGATTGGCTTCCGGATCGTTGGGGTCGAGTTCGAGTGCACGCTGGGTGCGCCGCTCGCCGTCATCCCAATCGAATTCCGGCAGAGCGGAGCGGGCACACACCCACATGGCGCGCGGACGGGCGAAGTTCACGTCCGTTTCGATGGCGCGCTCGAACCAGCGGGTCGCCTGGCGCAAGTTCTCGTCGACGACCCCGCCGAGGCGATGATATTCGAGCCCACGCAGGTAAAACTCGTAGGCGGTCATCGACTCGGGCTTGAGCCGGCGCGCGGCCACAATGTCGCTCTCCTCGATGCGGCCAAGCACTGTCGAGGCGACGCGCGAGACCAACTCGTCGAGCCGGTCGACCAGACTTTCAAAGCTCTCGTTGCGCCGATCGCTCCAGACTACTCCGCCGGTTTCAGTCTCTGAAAGCGATAAGCTCAAGCGGATCTGCGACCCGAGTTGGCGTATTGTGCCAGTGAGCACGTAGCGCACGCCGAACCGATCGCCCACAGTCTGCGGATCATAGGCGGTGGCGGCGAGGGCCCGCGTCGCCGAGCGTGAAGTGACAAACAGTTTCTTAAATCGACCGAGTTCGAAAATCAGCTCCTCGGTGACGCCCTCGCCCAAATACCTCTGGTCCTCGTTGCCGGAGGCAACCTCAATCGGCATGACGGCCAGTGAAAAAGGTCGCTTCGCTTGCATTGGCGTCGGCTGAGTCGGCGCTATCTGGTACACGTGGCGGGTTATCTCGCCGCGCAGGCGGTAAACGCGGACCGGCTGAACGATATTGCGGAAGCTCTGCTCGCCGCGGTCATCGAAGGCGAAGGGGGAGTTACGGCGAATCTGCTCGAAAAGCGTGGCGCTAACGTCTACGGCATCTGGATCGGCTGCCTGCTGAATGCGGGCGGCGAGGTTGACGCCATCGCCAATAAGATCGTCGTTTTCTACCAGCACGTCAGCAAGATGCAGATCAAAGCGCATGCGCAATGGGCGCTCCTCGCCCTGCCCAGCCAGCAGCAGCGCAGTCCGAATGCCCACGGCGGATCGCACTGCGTTTATCGGACTCGCAAATTCGACGAGCACCGCGTCGCCCATCGCCTTGAACAGCCGGCCATCGCACTTGGCAATCTCGACGTCGATCAAGTTGCGGCAGTTGGCGAGCCGCTGAGCGGTGCCGTCCTCATCGGCCTCCATCAAACCCGAATAGCCGACTACATCTGCGACCAATATCGCCGCCATTCGCCGTTTCATCGGGGCGGCCCTCCTGAGAGAAGGCTAGCATATTCCTTTTTGCAATGTGATCCCAGCAAGGTTCGCGCTAGCGGCGGTTACAGAACGAGTTGGATCTAGATCAGAAGTCCGCTCGGGAACCCCTAACCGGCTTTTTTGGCGTGCGTCAATTTCCGAATTCTAAGGCATTTGAAACTAACACAGTGATGTCCCCCTCTGGCCCGAGGCCGACATACAAACAGCATCGATCGATGTCTGCGTTCGGGGGATTAGCGGACATTTCAAGTCGGGAAGCGTGATTACCGCTGATGACCCTGAACGGACTCGCAGGGGAACATCGCCGAGCACTTATTCTTCCGGCACCCCGGCCTTGCGTAGGCTATCTGGGATACGTTCGCGTTGTGCCAGAAAGGTTGGATTATCGCTCATCTTGATGCTGCGCCAGCGTCCGACGGTGTAGGTCGGATCGAGGGCCAGTCCTGTCTGCACGGCGGCTCGCGCCTCGTCCAACCTACCGAGATGGGCCAAGGCGACGGCGAGATAGAAATGCGCCAGAGGAAAATTTCGGTTAGCATCAATGGAACGGCGTTCCCAGGCAACCGCTTCCTCATCGCTCCCGAGTTGCAATTTGGCGACGCCAGCCAGGAACATCCAATGATAGGCCATGATGTCTCGCGGACTAAGCCGCAGCGCTTCGAGGATGTGGCCCTCGGTTTCCTCGGCGCGGCCAAGTGTATTTTTTCCATGACCGATAATCGCATGGGCGGCAGCCAGGCTCTGATCCAACGCCAATGCATGCTCGCACTCGGCAATGCCCAGCGCGCCGCGGTTGGAGTATATGTAGGCCGAGCCCAACACGAAATGGGCAAAAGCATGGTTCGGCGCCAGGGACAGCACCTTGGTTGTCGCCACCTCTGCTGCGGCGATACGAGCGACGCGATCGGTGTTTATGAAGCTGTTGGCGGCGAGGACGTCGATCCACGCCTCGGTCGCCAACGCGTCGACATTGTGGGGGTCAAGCGCCAGGGCGCGCTCGAAAAAGCCGCGCGCTTGAATCACATTTTCGGGGTTCTGGCCCTTGTTCCACCAGACCAACCCCTGGAAGTAGAGATCCATGGAATTCGGGATGAGCTGAGCGTTCCGCGCGGCGCGCCTCGGCTTCTACCATTCGGGTTCCCAATTGACTCGCAAGGCGCGCGACGATCTCGTCCTGCATGTCGAAGAGATCGGCCACCGGCTTGTCGAAACGCTCGGCCCAGAGATGATTGCCAGTCTCGGCGTCGATGAGTTGGACATTGACCCGCATGCGGCTCCCGCCGCGTTGCACTGAGCCTTCGAGGATATAGCGCACATTCAGCTCGCGGCCGATCTGTTTCACATCGAAAGGCTTGCCCTTGTAGGTAAAAGCCGTGTTGCGCGCGGTTACGAACGAGCCGCTGATGCGCGAGAGGTCGGTGGTCAGGCTCTCAGTCACGCCATCGACGAAATATTCCTGCTCAGGGTCTCCGCCAATGTTAGCGAAGGGCAGAACGATTATGGAGAGACGCGGTGCCGAAGATGGCGCCGAGGTTTGCGGCAACGGCGCGGCGGGCTTCGCCGGAACCGGCCTGCCGACTTCGAGCGAATAGACCCGGACCGGCTCAGCGATGTTTTTAAGTTGGGTCAGGCCGAGATCGTTGACCGCAAGATCGAGCCTCGCTCTCACCTGGCGATAGGCGTCTTCGGAGAGGCAGATGCCGTTTGGCTTGGCGATCCCTTCCAACCGCGCGGCGATATTGACGCCGTCACCCATCAGGTCTCCATCACTCTCCTCGACCACATCGCCGAGATGGATACCGACGCGGAATTCGATGCGGCGCTCGGCCGGAAGGCCGGCGTTGCGCTCGACCATGCCGTTCTGCACTTCGATGGCGCAGCGCACGGCGTCAACAACGCTACGGAACTCAACGAGAGTTCCGTCCCCGGTGCGCTTGACCACGCGTCCGTGATGCACGGCCATGGTCGGATCGATCAGATCGCTCCGGAGCGCCCGAAGCCGCGCCAGCGTGCGATCCTCGTCGGCGCTGGCGAGCCGGCTGTATCCGACAACGTCCGCCGCTAGGATCGCCGCGAGTTTCCGAGTCTCGGTCATGACGATCTTCCGCCACAGTCCGGAGAGCTACAGCGATAAGGATATCACGCCCCAGTACCGAGTTCTGTGACCTATTTCTGGGCGCTCGGGGCGTTCGGCGAATGTCTCCTATGTCTGATGTTGAGGGTGAAGCCGACATCAAAAGCTAGAGCCGCCATTTCCGTTGATGACCCGTCAGCGACATCCCAGCTACTCAACCCAGCCGCCGCTCTGTGCTAGATAAGGCTTGGAAATGCCCTGTCCTAAGCCTTGGGGGAGGCAATGAGACGGCGCGAGTTCGTTTGTCTGCTCGGCGGAACAGCGACTGCGTGGTCGCTGGCAGCACGCGCGCAGGCACCGGACAAGCTGCGGACCATCGGGTACTTGGGCGACGACCCTCCGAGTTGGCGTCCATGGACAGCTCGTTTTGTTGAGCGACTGCGAGAGCTCGGCTGGATCGAAGGTCGCACCATCGCGATTGAGTACCGCTGGTCGGAAGGACGCCGCGAGCGCATTGCTGAGATCGCTGCCGAGTTCGTGCGGCGGAACGTCGACGTCATTGTCACGTATGGAGGTGCTGTTGCCAGCCTGAAGCAGGTGACGACGGCCATCCCAATTGTCTTCGCAATCGCGGTCGATCCGGTTGGCGGCGGTATCGTCGCCAGCCTTGCGCACCCTGGCGGCAACGTCACAGGCCTCTCGGTCGAGCAGAGCGATATTGCCGGCAAGCGGATCGAGCTTTTACGAGAGGTCGTCCCCAGCCTCCGGAGATTGGCGATCATGTTCGACGCCGGCTATCCCTCAGCCTTGCGCGAGAATGACCAGGCTCAGGCCGCGGCTCGCGCGTTCGGCCTTGATGTTGCGCCACACGGGATTTGCCGAGCGGAGGATATTGCACCGGCCTTCGAGGCCATTAAGTCCCAAGCCGACGCAGTTTACGTTGCGGTCGACGCCGTCGTTAACGCGAACCGCACGCTAATCGCGACGTTAGCGCTCAGCGCTAGGCTGCCGACGAGCTTCAACGAAAGCGGTTGTGTCCAAGCTGGGGGACTCATGTCCTATGGACCAAACTTTTCGGACCTGTTTCGGCGCGCCGGCGAAATTGTTGACAAGATACTGCGTGGGACCAAGCCGGCCGATGTTCCGGTCGAACAGCCGACCAAGTTCGAGTTCGTGATCAATATCAAGACGGCGAAGCTGCTTGGACTGACCGTACCCTCCTCGATGCAATTGCTCGCTGACGAGGTCATCGAGTAGCTAGTAATTTGCTGCGACGCATGAGTCCGAATGTGACCCGACAGCGACATCGGCTAGCCGCTCAGCCACCTACGACCTATCGAATACCGAATACCCTGACCATTCCGTTGTGCCAGCAAGGTGTGATGGGTGTCACGTGCGTTACGTTGGAATTTTGGTCATAATATAATTTTGGTCATAACACCGGAAGCGGGCACGATTAGGCTTCCGTTCATCAGCGGAATACATCTTGCAAAATAGTCGTTTAGGAGGATCCAAGGTGGACACACCCTTCTCTGTGACCACTGGCATGGTCGGCGGGGGTTTCTACAACAGACACTCCGCGCCTCAGATGTCAGCGATCGACCATGTAATGCCCTGGCTCGAAGATGCGATCGGCGGCGTCTCGTTTGACGACGGAGCTGGCACGCTCGGCCTCGCAGATTTCGGCTGTTCTGAGGGACGCAACTCCATCACCGTCATGCGGAGGCTAATCCCGCTTCTGCGCAGACGAACCGGCCGTCACATCCAGACCATCCATTGCGACCTCCCCACGAATGACTTCTCATCTCTCTTTGTTGGGCTCCGGCCAGACCGCAGATCGGTTTTTGGGGATGGGGTCTCCTCCTGTGCCGTCGGAGGATCCATGTACGATAGCGTGGTACCCCCCAATTGTCTTCATATTGCCACTAGTTTCAACGCTATCGGATTCCTGGGCCGCCGCCCGATCGACCGGCTGCCTGGCTACATTCTTCCAAATGGCCCCAGCCGGATTCGTGGGGTCGGAACGGTCTCCGAAGCCGAGCAAACCGTGTTCGCCGAGCAGGCTTCCCGCGATATCGAGTCTTTCCTGCGGGCGCGCGCCGTCGAACTCGTACCCGGAGGCAAACTGCTGCTTCAAGTCTTCGGAAGCAGCGACGCCGAGCGCTGCTGCGACGGCGTTTACGATGTGCTCAATGATGCGGTCCTCGAAGTGCTTAATCACGGAATGATCGATCGCGCGGCCTATGATGCTTACTATCAGCCGGTTTATTTTCGCACGCTGGACGAACTCACTGAACCGGTGGAACTGTATTCCTTGCCATTTCACATCGACCAGCAAGAAACCTACGAGGCGCCCGTCCCATTCAACGATGACTTTGCTCGCTCGGGGAATGTTGAAGTCTATGCCCGTGAGTACACTAACTTCCACCGCGCCTTCACCGAAGGCGTGCTGCGGATCAGCTTCGCCGACTCTCCGTCGCTTGATAGCTTGGTTTCCGAGATCTACACCCGAGCTGAAAGGCTCGTCCGTGAGGCGCCCGAACGTTACCCCTTCAGCTACGTTGCGATCGCTGCCCTGATGACAAGAGCGTGAGGCATTAGCGCTCTAATTGCGAACTTCGTTGGGTGATGTCCGGTTGTGGCCCTTAGCGTCACTTCGCCACGCCGAACAATAATGACGTTATTGGAGTAACAACGGACATTGATCGGCCCGGGTACTGAATGCATCGGTCGTGAATGACCCAAATGGGTCAAATGGGCAGCCGACCTGATGCGGCCCCTAAAGCTCACTCGTCTGCGCTAGCGCCCATCGTGGACAACCCCTAATTGATTTCCTATTCTTGCTTTTTGGTGGCGCTTCCTCTGGGTACTCGGCGTGTCGCGCATTTTCCTAAGCCATTCGAGCGCTAACAATGCCGCGGCAGTAGCCTTGTGCGATTGGCTGGCCAGCAACGGCTGGAAGGACGAGATTTTTCTCGACCTCGACACGCAGCGCGGTATTGCGGCTGGAGAGCGCTGGGAGCGCACCCTCAATCAGGCGGCGAATCGTTGCGAGGCGGTGTTGTTCCTCGTTTCAAGAGCATGGCTGGGCTCGGGTTGGTGCCGGAAAGAATATGAATTGGCGCACCATCTAAACAAACGTCTGTTTGGTGTGCTGATCGAGGATTTGCCGGTTGGCGAACTGCCCGAGGAACTCACCGGCACGTGGCAAATCGTGAGCCTCGCCGCCGGCCGCGATCACGTCATGCTGAATGTAGTTTTGCCGATCACGCAGGAGGAAGCGCACGTCACCTTTTCGGCGGAAGGGTTGCAGCGTCTCAAACACGGGTTAGAGGAAGCGGGTCTCGACGTAAATTACTTCGCCTGGCCGCCACAGAGCGACCTGAACCGACCGCCCTACCGCGGCCTGCTTCCACTCGAAGCGGAAGACGCCGGCATTTTCTTTGGCCGCGGCGGTCCGATCGTGGAGGTGCTCGACCGGCTGCGCGGTTTGCGCGACAGCACTCCACCGCGGCTCCTCGCCATTCTTGGCGCATCCGGCGCCGGCAAATCCTCTTTCCTGCGTGCCGGCCTCTTTCCGCGACTGACGCGCGATGATCGGTACTTCCTGCCATTCCCGATTATCCGGCCGGAACGGGCGACGATCGCCGGTGAGACCGGTTTGCTTCCTGCGCTCGAAGGCGCATTTGCGGCGGCGCGGATCGCAATACCGCGCGCCGACTTGCGCGTGGCCATCCAAGGTGGCGCTGCAACACTCAGGCCGCTCCTACAAAGGCTTCTCGAAAAGGCAGCGCCAAAGGCGGTGGATGGCGATCATGCCAAACTAAAGCCGCCGACGCTGATCCTATCGATTGATCAGGCAGAGGAGTTGTTCATCGCGGAGGCGCAAGACGAAGCGCAGCCCTTTCTCGCATTGCTCGCTGGTCTGCTGACCGACGACGCGCCTCCCATCATCGCTGTATTCACGCTCCGATCGGATAATTACGAAAGACTTCAACTCGCTAGAGAATTGGAGGGCATGCGCCAGGAAACGTTCAGTCTACCTCCCATACCGAAAGGCTCCTATGCCGAGGTGGTCAAGGGACCTGCGCGACGCCTGGAAGGAACGGAACGCGCGCTCGATATCGAGGACTCTTTGGTCGATGCGTTACTCGCTGACATTGATGCTGGTGGTGCGAAAGATGCCCTGCCACTGCTCGCCTTCACATTAGAGCGGCTATACGGTGAGTATCGCGCCGGAGGCCATCTTCGACTTTCACATTACGATGCGCTCGGACGAGTGAGGGGTTCCATCGAAGCTGCTGTCGAGCGCGCCCTCAAGGCGGCCGACGCGGACCCCGCAGTCCCGAAGGACCGTGCCGCTCGGCTGACACTTCTTCGTCGCGGTCTTATTCCCTGGTTGGCCGGCATCGATCCCGACACCGGCTCACCGCGCCGTCGCATCGCCAGGTTGTCGGAAGTCCCCGCCGAGGCACGGCCGCTTATCGAGCACCTTGTCGCGCAACGCTTACTCGCGACCGATGTAAATAAGGACACTGGTGAGAAAACGATAGAGCCGACGCACGAGGCGCTGCTGCGGCAGTGGGGACTGTTGCAGGGGTGGCTTACGGAAGACGCCGGGCTCCTTGCCGTTTTGGAGGGCGTCAAGCGTGCGAGCCGCGACTGGGCCGCCAACATCCGCGACGCTGCCTGGCTCACGCACACCACCGATCGACTGGCCGCAGCGGAACGGCTGACCGCGCGCCCCGACCTCGCCGCCAGCCTGGAGCCGACTGATCGGCAGTATATTGCCGCATGCCGGAAAGCCGAGGACGACTTAAAGCGCGGCCGGCGGCTCTTGCAGGGCGCTGTTTACGTTTCCCTCGTCGCCGTCATCCTTGGCCTCGTCGGCTGGATCAATCAGTTGTATATCGCCGACCAGTGGCGCTGGTGGACGGTCACGCGCCCCTACATGGTCTCGCAGGTTCGGCCTTATGTTCTAAGCGCGGCACAGGAGCAGGCGCTCAAGCCGGGAAACTCATTCCGAGAATGCGCGCAAGATTGCCCGGAAATGGTCGTCATTCCCACGGGCTCGTTCACGATGGGGTCCCCCCCACGGAAGAGGGCCATAAGACGACCGAAGCGCCGCAGCACTCGGTGACGATTGCCAAGGGCTTTGCCGTGTCGAAATTTGAACTGACCTTCGGCGACTGGGACGCCTGCGTCAAAGGCGGCGGCTGCAATGGCTATAAACCGCCGGACCAGGGCTGGGGGCGCGGGCAGCAGCCGGTGATCAATGTCAACTGGGACGATGCACAGCAATACGTGGCGTGGCTTTCGCAAGTCACCGGCAAGATCTATCGGCTTCTGTCCGAGGCCGAATACGAGTATGCGGCGCGCGCGGGGACCACGACGGCTTATCCCTGGGACGACGACATCAAGGTCAACGGCGCGGCGATGGCCAACTGCGACGACTGCGGCAGCAAATGGGACAACACACAACCCGCACCGGTCGGCTCGTTCGCTCCGAACAAGTTCGGTCTTTATGACATGGTCGGCAACGTCGACGAGTGGACCGAGGATTGCGTCCACCCCAATTATATCGGCGTGCCGAGGGACGGAGCTGCATGGGTCACGGGCGGCGATTGCAGCAACCGTATCCTCCGCGGCGGTTCTTGGCTCAGCTCTCCTGATCGCCTCCGCTCTGCGAACCGCGACAGGGTCTCCGCCGTCACTCGGGGCTACGACTTCGGCTTCCATGTCGTCCGAACGCTTCTTACACCTTAAATCCTTGCCTCATTACCTCTTGGGGTCCAAGGGCGAAGCCCCGACAGCGCCACGAAGCTTTTGGCAGAACGTGGAATACACTCGCGAGTAGTCTAAAGGAAGGATCAGGACGATCGTGCTCTCGCATTGGTAGGAGCTGGCATGGGCGTCGCATGCCCGCGATTTTCAACGCGCCCAACGTGAAGAAAGTCCCAATTCGCGATTTCGACGCAACCGCGGGGTCTCCTTGCACTGGAATGAGGATGTCAAGGACGATCGACGACGGCAAGCATGGCCATTGGCCCTGTAATCGGCACAGAAATTGAGGCCCTGCCGTTTCATGCAATCCCTAAGTTTCGTATCGGCCCATGGATCGGTAACTGGTGGTCGGCCGATTTAATGTGCTCGACGTAACAGCAATTCACTGCCGCCATCTGCTGTGGACTACCGTGGGTTACAAGCGCATTTGCTTGTTCGTGCAGCATTAGAAGGCATGATGATCGGACGCTTCATTCGAAGACGAAAATGACGCCCAAGGTGTTTCTCAGCTATCGTCGCGATTAGCCTCTGCGACCCGAATTGAAGGTCGCTGGATTCCACTAGTGAAACTTCGACCTCGTGACGCACGCGATTTAAGCATTTTTAGTCAAATTGACTATGGGAGGTGCCGCCTCGCGTAAGCTTTCTGTGCTTAGCTTTGGACTCCTGGTGTAGGAACAAATTGTGTCGGGCGGCGTCGTCGATCTGGCTGAGTGGCGCGGAGTACACAAGTGCGAGCAACGAGCGGTCAGTTCAGAAGAAGGCTGGCGGCTATACAGAGCGTTCCGGCGAATACCTGATGCAAAGCGTCGAGAAGAAATAATTGCGCTCGTAGAGAGATCCGCGCCGAAATCTCCTGATTGGCCATCTGTTGGATAGATATGCAGTCGACGGCGGATACAAGCCGCCCGGCAGGGGCGCAGCCCCCGGCCCGTACAGCGCCGTTGTTGTCGGGTATTTCTGTTGGCGTCGTTGCGTCTCACGCGGCTATAGTGTTGTTAGTTTGGGTATTGTTGTTGTGGCTGTGAGGTCGTTCGCGGCCATCGCCATCTTCTCTGTCAAATGATGGTCGTCTGCGCGGACGTGACAGCAAGCACGACCTGCAGCTATTTATTGCCTTTCTTCCACTTCGCCCAATTGGTGCCGCGGCCGCGCTCGGCAGGATCGAACTTCTCGCCGCCAAATCTCTCCATGAACTTTTGCATGTCCGCCACCTCCTTGAAGCAATAGACGTGAAACCACTGGCCGTCGTGGTATAGCGCATGGGGTGCAACAGCGGCTCTTTCCTATTACCTGACAGCCGAGTCAGCTCGTATTCTCGCAGAAGGGGATCGGATAAAACGAGAAGCTGATCTTATGCGCTCCGAAATCAACTCGGCTTGATAGTGAAGCTGATGAACTCCAAAAAGGAGCGGCTTATCTCAATCAATTATGGGAAGAGGCAAGGAAGCTCGATCCCAATAAGTACAAAGACTACGCTGGACGCGACAGGAGCCAACGGCGAATGCGTTTAGACGCGGCGAACGAGAGGCGCGACGCTGTTTCACTGCAAATAGAGGGGCGTAGACTTGATGCAGAAGCAGTTCGTTTATGGAAGCTTGCTGCGGCTGTAGATCCGCAAGCTCAGAAGGATTTGCTGGATCGTCTACGCAATTGCTGCAAGCTACAGACTGGGCTTAATATTCCTCGTTTTTAAAATCGTTGAATTAGCCAGGCGTCTTGTAAAGACGGGATGCGAGGCCTTGTGCATCGGCCAGGATGGCCCGCGCAAGCGGGTGGCGTGAGCACGCGTGCGCGCTCGGCTGCGAGGGCATCCTGTCGAAGCGGCTCGGTACGCCCTGCCGGGCAGACGATCGCCTTATTGGCTGAAGATTTGACGCTGATCGATCGTGGGACCCTCTCAGCGGCCTCTCGCGGCTCCATGCATGGTGAGGTCGGCCACACACAGTTCCTGCCCAAGAACATCTTGAACTACGGCATAGGCGGAAATCTCGACGTCGCTGGCAATGCGCTGGCCTCGACAGCAAATTTTCTTAAGGCCCATGGCTGGCGAGCGGGCGCGGGATACCAGCCCGGCGAAGCCAATTTCCCAGCGATTCAGGCATGGAATGCGGCGCCGGTCTATCAGCGGGCCATAGCAGTTATTGGCCAACAAATTGACGGAGGAGGCGGCACGTCGGCGAGACGTTGAGGGGACAAAGGGATTGCATCAGGGCGAACGAAGAATTTGAGGCCAGGCGCCGGGCGGGCGTCTTTCGAGCGTACGCTTGCGGTTGCACGTGCACAGCAGAGCGACGGCAACTTGGGTTTACGGCTGTCAGCAACATTTAGGTTCCCGAGCCCCTCAGATTTAACCCAAAGCCTGCTGCCGAAGCGGTTTCTCAAGCTATGAAGACGGAGAAGACAAACGGTAAATCCACGCCGCCAGCAGTCACTTCATTCTCGCCCGCGCGCAGTGGCGCATCGTCACCGCGGAAGTGATCTCCGATGGGCTGGCCGTTGATCATCGCGGAAAATGGTTGATGGCAAAGCTTCCCGCCTTCGCCAAGGCTTTTGCCGCTCGCTGGCGTATCGTCGAGACAGGCTTCGCATGCGATGGTGCCTGACTTCTTCAACGGCCTGCTAGGTAGCGGATAGGCTCGCGCAAGGTGGACCCCACCGCATCGCCGGCTTGCTACTCGTCGAAACCTCCGATCTGCATCAGCATATCGGCGACGTGGCCGATGTCGCCATGGATTGCTTCAATAACAACTCCCTGTCGCGCTAACACAACGCGGCCAGCAATTCGGTGTGACGATGGCCCTGCCAAAGCGGTTTCTGCCGCGATAGCGACAGGGCCTGAACCGGCCTGTCTGCACCTTATCTAAAGCCGCGCAGTCGGCCGTCCTGCCGCGGATGATCGAAAGACCGTCCCAAGTGTGTTCGACAGTAAGAGTTACGACACTGCGGATGCTTATGAACCGGAAGCCAGCCCCATCACTTTGTCCGCGCACGTCGCCACGAAAGCCTTATCAATGCTTAATAACGGTTGAGCAGTGCCCTTGCGCCCGGGTATTAAGCTGGTTCGTCGCCTCGAAGATCGCACGCACTTTCCTACCGACCGCGCAATACTCAGCGCGGCGCTACCGTCGAAGCAAACAACATCAGCGCCGCTTTGACCGACGGGTCGGTCATCCGGCCGGCTATCTCGGTTGCGGCCGCGCTCAGCGAGCGGGCCTGGTCGGCGAGCAGAAAGTGCGCGGCTATCGGCGCAACTGCCGCAAGAGCGGGAAGGCGGTCACGCCGCCAGGTATCGCTCAGACCTTCGACCGGCAGCGTGGTCAGCGCGCCGTAGATCGTCTGTGTCGCGCCAGCGCGAATTTTCGCCAACCCGCTCTTGAAGTTCGGCTGCTCGAGCTGTGCCTGCGAAGCGCTCGCTATGAAGGTGCCGACGGTGTCCATCACGGCGGCTTCAATCCATAGCTGCGCGTCGAAGTACCGCCCCATCTCGGGAGCGAACTCGACCGTATTGTAGTTGATCTTTTGCGTAATCTCCGGGGTGTTCGGCAGTTTGGAAATGTCCACAATTCCGGTGCCCGCCAGGATGTAAACGAGACCGACCTTGAGCACCGCGAAATTCCACGCGTTCAAGCTGTCCAGCGCTGCTATCGGCTGCGGCCGGCCGCGTTGGATTTCAGTCGTGTCGAATACGGTGTCGAGCAGTTGCTTGATGGCAGGATCCGATTGGCGAGGCGGCCGGCCGGTGCTGGCCAAATCTTTCGCCAAGGCGACAAACAATTCAGCGGCCTTGCTGATCGCGGCAATCTTTCCGGCGTCGAGAGCGGCGGCGGCGACGACCATGCTTAGCGCGAGAGAGAATAGCGAAACGATGATAGACGAACCGCGCCCCATGGTGCTTCCCCCCAAACGATTTTCCAATGCCGCGCGGCCGGCACACGAGCGCTTCGGAAGAGACCATGCGCCAGCTGCCATGTAAAGCGGCTAGCAACGATGCCTGAGCGTGCGTCGCTATCGGAGGGAAGGCAGTCGTGAAACGGACATCGCGGAACGGGCGTTCTTGACGCGAAGGGGACTCCGCGGTTACGGCAGAACTTCGTATTGCCCTGCGATGCGATTAACAGGCCGAAGGTGGTTGTAGACTGAGCAAGTATTATGGCTGCATGGGCCGCCGAATGGGAGGATGTATCATGGACGCTGCGAAGGGATTTCAGTCATTTCGCAAGCCTCGCGAGTGTTCAGTCTCCCGTGCCAGCTTTCCAAGTTGAGTTCATCGGCGTCGCCTGCTTTAGCCGCATCCGCTCCACGCCCAGCTCGAACAGATTGGGAATGGGAATCAGGCGCGTTGCGTAGGTCCCTTGCCGGAACGCCCGCAGCTCGAGCAGGGCGCCCGAGCTGCGCCCGGCAGTCTGATCGAACAACAAGTTGCCGAGCGAATACGTCAGTTGATATTCCCCTCCCTGAAGCGCCTCGATCCGGGCGGCGGCCTGGTGCGGATGCGCGCCGATGATTGCGCCCACTCCGCAGGCTTGCATGGCTTGCGCTGCCGCATATTCGGCAGCGCCAGCGCTGGTCGTGTATTCCTGGCCCCAGTGCACGAACGCAAGCAATGGCGGCCGCGCCTGCATGCGGCAGATCTCGTCGAGATCGCCGTCTCTCACGACCGGATAGCCGCGGTAATCGAGCTTACCGATGAAGTTCAGCGCTAAGATCCGGAACGGCCCGACGTCGACGATCTCCTTGTGACCGAGTGGCGCGATTGCGGACCTTTCCAGGATCTTGCGGGTCTCGGCAATGCCGGCAGCGCCGAGATCAAAACTGTGGTTGTTGGCAAGGCCCGCCACTTTTACGTTAAGCGCCTTTAAGATCGGAACCGCGAGGCTTGCGTACATCACATGCAAGTCCGGGCCTATCCCCTCCGGCGGCTGCTCCAACACGGCGCCTTCGAGATTGACAATAAGTGGCGCGCCCGCGGTCAAGGCTTTGATCTCACCGGTCAACGAGGCCGCGACATCCCCGTTGGCGAGCGGCGCAGTGAACCAACGGCCAATGAACGCGTCGCCGCCGAAATAGGCAAGTTCCTGATCGCCGTAGCGAAGCTCCGCCCCCGCCGGGGGACGTTCAGTATAGACCGTTACGATGTAGCTCGTGGTTTTTGTTCCCATGGCGCCGTAGTGCGCCGCGTTGCGGTTGGCGATGACGGTCGCATAGCTTTTAAAAACGTCGCCTTGCAGCCGCATCTGCACGTACTGGGACGCTCTTAAATCCATATGTGCCGGTTGCACCAGCCGAAACACGGCGTCGGCGTCATTTGCGGCGATGATATTCAGAGTTTCCTGATCGCGCTCGCGCGCGGCGTCTGCCGGCAAGTAATGCGAATAGTCGGTGGACTGCACCACGAGCGTGCCCGGCCCGATCAGCCTTTCGAGCAGGGCCACCGCCCGATCGCAATCGTCGCGCGTCGCATTGAAGGAAATCGCAATGGGCACCAGCTTGGCATCCGGGAAAAAGTGCTTCACGAACGGAAGCAGTGCCGCGATGCCATGCTCTTTGGTGAACAAATCCGAGTCGTCGAACAACGCGTCTTTTTCCAATAGCGCGCCGGTGGCCGCGTGGTCGTTCTGCACCACGCCGAACAAAGTGTCGATATCGCGCCGCGTCGTCGCCATTGGCCGGCGACTGCGATTAAAGTGGTCCGGCGAGACGATAACAACGCGGTCGTAGTGGTTGCCGGCCGCGGCTTGGAAGCCGCGGGCGATCAAGTCAACAGCGAGCACATGGTGCGGCACCGCAATGCCGGTGACGTGGGATTGCAGCGCTGCTTGCCGACTTTCCTCGGCGATCGCTTCCAAGAATGGCTTTGGGTCGGAATAGAAAGCTGGAAATGGTGCCTGACCGTCACCCAATGCGTTTGCCGCAGTCAAACTGATGCCAATGAACGACGCTGCGATGGCAAGCGCACGGCCGGTCCACGCGCTCGGCCGACAACGGATAAGAGTAAACGAAACCAGCAAGCTTACGCTCCAGCGCACCGCCGTCGCCAAGGATTCTTCTTGCCGCCGTCGGTTCCCTGTTCCGCGATCGCATCGCGCAAAGCCGTGCGATCAGGTTGCCGGAAACCAGCTCGGAACATAGTAAATCAGGTTAATCGGGCGCGACGAGATCTCGCGGCCGTCGGCCAGTTGCAACACCACGCTGAAGTCGTGCAGGGAGGATTTGGCGGCATTGACCGTGACCGTGAACCGGCTCGTCGTGGCGGCGGGAAGACTGCGCTGAAATGAAATCGGCAGGCGATAGCTCGTCTGATCGAGCCGGAACTGCAGCGGCTTTGCAGCGATCACTTCGCGCTCGCCGCCCTCGCCGCATTCGGGCTCGATGTGGATGTGTCCGAGCGGCAGCGCGATATTGTATGGTGACGACCTGTTTTGTTCGACGCCTTTGCTGTCTTTCCAAGTGTAGTCGAACGTGCCGGCGGCGCTGACGAAAATGCCCGTTTCCCTCAAGCCGACTTGTGAGGCGATCGAGCCGAAAACACCGGTCGCCCGGATTTGTGACAAGCACGCGGTCGGCGATCCGGGTTTGCAGATAAAGCCTTGTTCCGATCGCGCCTTTAACGTGCCGATATTGACGCCGGCGGCTCGTAGTTCGGGCTCAAGATCGACCTCGACCATTTGAACGATGTCGCCCAGGCTCTTTGTGACGTCCAGCGTTCGCGGTATGCCGCTGACGTTGGGGTTGGCGAAAGCGAAGTGCATGGTTGCATGTGCTGCGGAGCCCCAGCCAAAATTCTCCGCTCTGAACGTTGGTTGGTACTGCGCGTCGTGGATCGAACAGGCGTCAAGGCCGCGGTTGAGTTGAATGGCCGGCTCCAAATCAGTGACGCTGGAATCGACCGCGAGGTAGGCGCCCGCCACGGAAATCGGCGCCGCCGATCGGTTTTGCACTTCGAACACGAGGGTCAGAGGGACGAGCTGGCCACGAGCCTTTGACAAGACGCCGTATTCCTGGCCGCCTTCTTCGTCGCCGAGCAGCTCGATCTCGCCGGTGCCCTTCCACATGCTCATCAGGCGTTTGTTGTCCGGCTGGATCATCAACTTTGGGCCGGCGCTGGACGCGGCGTAAACAAGGTCGCCGTCGCGTGCTTTGGTCTTGTCGATGCTGATGCCGATGCGAACGTCGTCGACCCCTCCCTGTGCCAGTTGTCCGTTCGATTGTGCGACCCGCACTGCACGGGAGTCCTCTGTTTCCTTTCCCTGCACCCACTTGGACCGATAAGTGCTGGCGTTTGGAAGCGTGGTCGTGCCAGCCCCGTCACGCACGCCGTCGGCGAAATGTCCTTCGAAGACCTCGCCAGTGACATCGACGTAACGGCCGGCTCCGTTCGCCTTCCCGGCGCGCATGTCGCCGCTATATTCATCACCGCCCGGCAGGGTCAGCGTGCCGAAGCCCTCCATCAATCCGTTCTTCCACTCGCCCCGATAGGCAATGCCGGTTGCGTCGAAATAGCTTCCCGGGCCTTCAGCGCGGCCATTCTTCATCGCGCCGCGGTACTCGGCGAAGATCGAGCTCCGCTCGTATGCCGGTTTCCCTTTCAACCGCCAGACCAGGCGTCCAACACCATTGATCTCGCCTTCTTTGTCGTTGTGCACGGAAACCGGGAGCCACACGAAGTCGAGATCGCGCGACGGCATCGGATCCCACACCGTATACATCCGGCGAACAAGCGTCCGCTCTACCGGATCGAACATCGATTGGGTCTTGGTGCGCCACACGCCGGTTTCCGCGGCCGAAGGTCCGGCGATTGGCGGATCGGTGACCAGGTCGTCGTGGCCGGCGGCGAAGCTTGCAATTGAAAGCAGTGCGACCATCATGACGGCGACGAACACGCCGCCCGGTAGGGTGACGATTGATTGTTTCGATAGCATCACGATTTCTCCCCTACGCGATCGTAAAGAAGGTCCATCAGTTTATTGGGTTCTCCGAGATCAGGGCAAGGCCGTCGATGCGCTTGAGCCATTTTTTCGTGTCGATGCCGACGACGCTGATCGCGGCGCTATTGACGGCAATGGCAATATGATCGTCGGAAATCCAGTCGAGCCAGCTTGCATGTTCGTTTCTGTGTTCTCCATCGCCGACGGCGGCACGACGGGAGATAACGTTCACCGCAAGGTAAAGCGTCGCGTCATTGGTTGTGACGAGCCAAATGTAGAGCCGATTGTCGGAGCCAAGCGCGGCGAACTTTTGCCCGTCCGGACTGAAGGCGACCCGCGAGATTATAGGGGACTGCGTTTCGAGCCGCCGCCAAATATTGCGCCCGGCGAGGTCGTAGACCTGGACGAAGCCATCTCCGCTTGAGGTTGCAAGTAAACGTTGATCGGGGCTGATGGACATGCTGCCGATGCCGATCCTCTTGCCCGGTTTTGCCTGAGGGTCGCGCAGGTACCCGACCGGCTGCTTGGACGTCAGATCCCAAATTCTGATTTCGCCGCCGATATAACTGACCAGCAGCGAGTTGTTGCCGGGAACGGAGGCGACCCCCCATGCTTCGTCCTTGCCGTCGCCCACACCGACGGACACGGGCTGGCTGTTGGGGGACAGAGGATCGAGAAGAAAAACTCCATTCTCGACCATTGCGACCGCGATCTTGCGGTCTTCATCCGCCCAAACGAGATGGTAGCCGGTGTGCGTCTTGATCGGTATCTCGATCGGCGGCTTACCAGCCGCCGTCGATATGACCGTGACCGTGTCGTTCTCTCGCAGGGCAGCCACGGCTCCCATCCGGTTCCAGGCAAGATCTCTGACCTCGAAATCTTCGGCAGACCTGACAATTTGGCCGGAGGCGCCTGTCCTCGCATCCCAAAGCCCAATCGCACCATCGGTGCTGCCGCCCGCGACCCGTTGGTGATCCGGTGACACGGCGACCGTATTGATGTTCAAGGGGTCGTCGGCATAAAGCGCATAGCTCGCATCGGTGTCCTGCGTCAAACTCCAGATCCGGATCGTCCCGTCCGCAGCCGCGGATGCCATCCGAGCCCCGCTCGGCGCAAAGCTCAGGCGTGTGACGCCGAGGCTATGGCCTTCGAAGCGTTCTGCCGGTTTGAACGGCTGGGCCGGATCGGCGTCGGCTTTGGCTCGCCAAAGGCACACGGCCTTGCCGTTGCATACGAAGGCAAGAGCGAGTTCCTGAGGAACTCCAGGCCAGCGCGGTGATCGAATCCGCACCGAATTTTTGCTGCGTGACAACGGGCATGTGTTCCGCACCGGAGTCGAGCACTGCAATTTCACCTTTGGTTGTACCGACCGCGAGCCAGTCACGCTGGCTTGCCCAGCCGAGCGCGTTGATCGGGCCGTCAAAGCTTTTTGGATCGCCGATGGCGTTGCCGGCGAGATCGTAGAGCGTCACCGCACCGGCCTGATCGCCGACCGCAATGCGCTTCTCATCCGGGCTGATCGCGACGGCGCCTCCTTGCACGTGGCCCAAGGGCGCAGCCTCGCAGGCGGACCCCGACTGCGCCGGCGCGCTCCAGTTGCAGCGATACAGAATGATCCCGTCGGCTGTCGCAAGCGCGATCAGGGTACCGGTTGGCCCGATGCTCACCGCGTGCTGCGTTGGATTAACGGTGACTTCCTGCCTCGGCGCGTTAAGCCGGATAGCTGTACCGTCTTGCGGAATCGCGCCGACCGACCCCTGGTCAAAGACGGCGATCATTCCCGCGGCGCCAATCGGCGAGAGGGCGCGAACGAACGAAGGATTGCCATCCTGCGAACGTTTGACGATTGGCAGATCAAAGCCGCCCAGAGCTTGAGCAGGTTTAACCAAGTCAAACGTGCGCAGCCGACCAGAGTCGGTGGCGAAATCCAAAATATCGCCGCTCGGCCATGCTAGCGCCTGGGTGGTGTCGGCGCCGAGCGGCACCACGGTGGTGAGCCCTGGCGAAAGCTCCATGACCGCCTGAAGCAGCGCCGACCGGCTCGCGGCCGAGGGCACCGATTGGAAGGCGCGCCTGGCTCGTTCGATCGCAGCCCCTACGTTCAAGTTCGAAAGGTAGGCGCCGGATTGAGCAATGAGCAACGACGCCTCGCTTTCCTTGCGGGCGCGCACCGTGTCTCGCCATTCGTAAAGAAGCAGGACAGCCAGGATCAAAACCGCAGCCGTCGACCATAGCGCCGCTTGTCTGATCCGCCGCTGAAGGGCTTCGCGCGCGCGACAAGCTTTGATGTAGGCGATTCTGTCCTCGCCCAAGCGCTGACGAAAATCCGCACGTTTGACTACCCTCTCGGCCGCGGCCAGCCGATCAGCGCGGTGATCGAGCCAGCCCGATAGTCGTCCGTTGCGCACCCACTCATCGGCGGCGCGCTCGACGGCGTCGGCGACGCGCAGGTCGTCGGCGTCTTCTTGCAGCCAGGCCGTCAGTGGTGGCCACTGGCGCAGAAGGCTTTCGTGCGCGACTTCGACGACGACGTTGCCGCCGCGTCGATCGGCGACAAGCAATCGTCGTTCGATCAGCCGTTCGACCATTGCCCGCGAATATCCGGCGAATTCGTTGAGATCGGCAATGCGCCGCATCGGCTCACCGCTCACTGGATCGATGCGCGCAAGCCAAGGAATGAACGCTGCGCGCAGACAGTCGAGCTGTTCCTTGGGGGCCGCCGGAATGACCGGTCCGCTCGCGGGCGAGGCGAGGGCCTGCTTGATAGCTTCCTTGATGGAGCCGGCGACACCGCCGATGGCCTCGTATTGCTCGACGGTAAGCTTGTCTCCAGCGCTGAAGCCCTTGTAGAGCTGAAGCAACGTGAATGCGAGCAACGGCAAGGCATCAGCGCCGGTCGCATCCGCAACCAGCCGCTCAGTGAGCGAGGCTTGGATCGAGATCCTCTTGCCGTGCCGCGCCGCGACCTCAATCGGCTTGACGATCACGTCGCGATAGGAAGTTCGCGGCAGCGGCAGCAGCGGCAGCGTCTTCGGCACCTCCAAATTCTGCTCGGCAATTGCTTGATAAAGCCGCGCGGCGCTGTCGGCACGTACCGTCAGCAGGCCGAACGGCTCAACTCCGGCCGGCAGGTCGCGCATCAGGCCAGCGACCAAGACCAACAAGCGCTGACTTTCCGCGGCATTTTCCGGCGAGAGCAGCTCTTCGGCCTGGTCGATGGCGATGACCAGAGCGGGCGGTGGCGCGCTCGGATCGCCGACGCGACGTTGGTCATAGGCCTGCTCCGCGGCTGTCTTCATGAAGCTGACGAAGTCCGCGGCGGCCTTGCTGATGTCGTCGGCCATCAACCTGGTGTAGATGTCGCCGGGATTGACCGATGCGCCCGGCCGCGACAATCTCGCCGCAAGCTTCTGACCTAACCCTTCGGGACCGGTCAGAATGCCTTGCAGTGGCCGCAGGATCGCCAGCGGCGCGAAATCGGGATCGCGCGAAAGCCGCGGCCAAAGGCCGGCGCGCAAATACGAAGATTTGCCCGCGCCGGACGCCGCTTGAATAGCAAGAAATCGCGGACTTCCTCTTCGGCGCAAGAGGCGAAACTCATCGAGACCCGTCAAGATATCGGCGTCGCGCCCAAAAAAAATGGCCGCATCGTCTTCGGTGAATGCGCTGAGTCCCGGGAACGGTTCGGCGTCGAGCTTGCCCTGGGGCGGCCAGGGAAAGTTGTCTGCAGCGATGCCGCGCTTGACCAGATAATCCTTGATCTTCGCCAACGCTGTTTCGTTGAAGCGGACTTCTTCGTTTTTGTCGCGATACTTTACCGCCTCGGCATGGGCTTGCGGCGCAGCCGCAAGGTCAACGATCTGCCGCTCTTTGAAGGAATCCAGGCGTCGGTCGTCGAACGTCAGATCGCGCAGCAATACGATGATAATCTCTTTACCGAAATCCTCGGCTTTGCGGATTTCCGTTAGACATTCAGGAGAAGAAAATGCGTCGGGAGAGGCGAGAAGGACCACGGCCTCGCAGCGCGCATGCGCTTGGCGCAGCGCCTCCTTCCACCGCTCGCCGCCGCCAATATCCTCGATGTCCAGGAACACGTCCTCGTCGTGCCAACCATTCGCTCCAAGCCACTGCTTAAAGGCGATGGCCGCGACGTTGTCCTTGCTCGAATGGCTGATGAAGAGACGTGACAAGACCCTCTCGCGGTAACCGACGGATGCCAGTTTAAATATATCAAAATTCTAGCCGCGGCGATGCCAATTTGGCGCGAGCCGTGTCATGCACCGGTCCCCATACGGCATCCGTCACTAGTGTTTTGGATAGCGATGTGATCGATGCTGTGCACGCATCCCGGGCGCCAGCGCTTATGGCTCCGCCGAGATGCTCGGCGGGTTGGTGTATGAACACGGCCGTCCCGGAAGAGGCGGTGACGGCAAAGCATATTTTCAGAACGCCATACAGCGCAACGCCACATAGCCTGACGCTGCCTAGCCCAACGCCACTTACTCAATCCTTTTCGTTTGACACATCAGAACGCGATAGACTTGAGCGGGAAGGTTGGCCTGACGACGACGTCGATGTCGGTCCCGCAAGCAGCTGCGTCGCAATGAGATGCGTTACCGCTACCGCATTGGTCAGTCGGGAAGGCCCAGTTTTCTTCTGACCAAACGGATGAACGGCGTGCCGTACGGAACCAGGCGATTTCGGCGTAGGAGCCGTCCAATATCGAAATTCACCGGCTCAAGGTGCCGCAGGCGCCAGACTTATTGGAAGACGCCCTTTTGCAGGTGATCCCGATTGAGCACAACAGACATAAAGAGCGGTAATCCACGGTGGCTGCTCACGGTTTTGTTTGCAACATCCACTAGCCACGGCAAGACCCATGTCTTCCTGAGGAAATGCCAGATTTTGCATTTCTTCTGAGTTCGCTCGGCAAAATGCGAAGCTGAGGCAGAATTGAAAAAGACGAACAGGAGAATACCGGTAGAACCAAGTCTCACGCTTCCCAGGCCAACGCTCATTTTTGCTGTTACATCCAACATCTCCACGATGATTTTATCGAAACGATTCGCCAAGTTGATGAGTTCTTCGTCTGCGAGACGATCCGCCTCGACAACCGCCACTATCCCGGGCTGACTGAGAACATACTTGAAGCAGACCACCGTCGCCCAGGTGCGCACTGTATTCAGGCGCCGCTGGATGGTTTCACGATCGAAAATAGGGTGAATTGGTACGATTAATTCTGCGCTCTTTCTTATCGCTGAAAGCAGCTCATCTCGTTCTGTCGACAGGCCGTCTTGCGAAAAATCACCCGACTGGAGTTGAAAACCGTCGTGCAGCAGCGCCCGAACGAGCTGCTGATAGAAGATACTCTTATTCGCGCCGTTCCCCACTTGCATTGAGCGTACCGTCCTACTCTTGCGTTTCGAGTGAGAAGCTAAGCCCCAATACCACAATTATACCTCGGCATGGCGTTCCCATTGCAAATGACAGCGACAGCGCCCGGTCTTGTCGCCCTTGTAGTTTGACGGACCTGGCGATTTCCGCTGTTCGGTTGCTATTGGCCCGGAAGCCGCGGTGCTGCTCGCATGCCTGCTGTGACCCTGAACGTCGTTTGCTGCGAGACAAGAATACGTCTGGAATCGGGGGCAAAGCGGACGTGCCTGGCGCGCGCTCAAACGTCGCTAATGACCCTGAACGGACGTCGAAAAGCGGATGGTGCTTTACATTCCCCGCTCAAACAACCCTCCCTAGAGAAGTTGCCTTCGTGGCGGACAGCGGGGCCGGGTTCTTAAATTGCGAGGATTTCTGCATCGTTTTCACTTGGTTAAACGACCGTTAAGCGAACATTGTTAATCAAACGTCGGTTGGCCTTCGAGCCATCGGGGCGTGAGGGAAAGCTACCATGGCACGGCGTAAGGAAGCGCATGGCGGCGGCCACGGCTGGTTTGTTACTTTCGCCGATCTCATGGGGCTGCTTGTAAGTTTTTTCGTCATGCTGGTCGCGTTCTCCAATCAAGACGCGAAAAAGGTGCAAGCAGTGGCCGGCTCGATGCAAGAGGCGTTTGGTGTGCAGAAGACCCAATGATTCCGGCGTCGTCGAAAGCGACAGCCGAGCTCCGCATCCCGCAATCAAAAACGCGGCGCACGTCAGACCTGAGGATTTATCCGTTACGCCGACGCCAAATGAGAAGGGTGCGGATTCCACGTATCGCCGAGCTTTCGCCTTGGCTGCGGCCTCGCTCCGCCAGATGCTCGAAGGCATGCCAGAGCTGGCCGAAGCCTCCAAGCACATGATGATCGAAGAGAGCAGCAAGGGCCTCGACATAGAAATCGTCGACCAGAACAGCCGTTCGATGTTCTCTGAAGGGTCGAAAGAGCCGTTCGAGTGGGCCCAGCAGCTTATTCAAAAGATCGCCGGGCCACTTAAGGCTACTCCGTATCGCATTGCTATCACGGGGCACACGTCGTCCGCTTCCCAAGCCTGGCGATCAGGCTACGGGCCCTGGGAGCTTTCGGCCGACCGGGCCAATGCCGTGCGTCAGATCCTGGAGGAGGAAGGCTATCCTTCGGAGAATATCTACACGGTGGCGGGAAAAGCCGATACCGAACCGCTGCTCCCTGAGGACCCGTCGCTGGCGCCAAATCGCCGCATCACCATCACTCTAATGAGCGAAGCACCACCGGTCCCCGTGGATCTAAAGCCTTGATAACTTCGACACGTTCGGCGCTGCCTCAGGAACTGTCGATGGGCCTTGGCGTCACTTCGCTGCACCGAACAATAATGTAGGGATGGGAGTAACAACGGACATTGATCGGCAAGGGTACTGAATGCATCGGTCGTGAATGACCCACAAGAGACATCCGCGGCTCTGGGTTGCTGCTGCGCAAACCGGGCCAGTGGCTATTCCGCCAATCGCGTTTTCCAGATTTCATTGGCTGCTTAGCCTTGGGGAAGGCGATGCGACGACGCTATCTCATCAAACTAATCGGTCGCGCAGCTGCATGGCTGCTCGTTACGCAGGCGCAGCAGCGAGCAGCGCCGGTGGTTAAATCTAACGCGTCGCCGCCTTAAAAAATCTGGTAATGGCATCCGCCCCGATCGCAATGAGGCGAGGATTGTCATAGAAATCGATCTGTCCAGAGGATTTGACCCAGAGAATACGCGCATTGTTGAGATCAGCCTGGAAACGTCGCGCCAGCGACGGCGCCAGGGCTCGCTCGGAGTGAATGACAATCGTCGGTACCCTGATGAGCTTCGCGGCGCCGATCGCGTCAAACGTTGATGTATAGGCCCAAGATTGTACTGCGAAGCCATTGATATAGTTCGGCACGGCTCCGCGCGGCGTGCCGTAGTACGAGAACGCTTCAGCGAGAGGCATGGCAACATCGCCGTTGTCAGCTGCCACTGCGGGGACCCTCTCTTCGACGCCGGTTTCCCGCCAACGCTTCTCGGCCTCTCGGGCTCGCGTATAGCCGCCGTGTTAGTAGATTGCTCGATTGCCTGGGCGTAGTATCCGGCAACCCCGGCGAATGCGGAGAATAGCGGCTGTGCAGCGACTGCTCGTGCCATGTATCCGCCGCCAGCGCAGATGCCGACAGCGAACATAGGCATGCTTGCGAAGCGTCGGTTGTTATGCAGCGATGCCGCGGCAGCCTCAATGTCGGCAATCTTCGCTGCGGGATTCTCGAGTTGGCGCGGTTGGCCGGCACTCTCGCCGAAATAGCGGTGATCGAACGAGAGGGCAACGAATCCGCGCTCGGCAAGGGAGCTGCCCCAGGCTCCGGTCGCCTGTTCCTTAACACTCGTGAGGGGTCCGGTTAGGATCGCGACGCCGTGCGCGTCACCTTGGGGGAGGTGAAGGTTCCCGACTAAGCGATCGCCCTCGCTGTCAAATTCATACCGCTCCATCAGATCGGCTCCGATTGCGTGCCCCATTGCCGGTACATCGGGTCGAGCCTACCATCAAATCGATATTCTATATGGGCGATATCGGTTTGGTGAATATCAGAACCTTCGATCTCAACCTGCTTCGGGCGCTGCACGCCCTACTCGAGAACTGCAACGTGTCCGCAGCGGCGCGGCAATTGAACCTCTCTCAGCCTGCGACCAGCGCCGCCCTCTCGCGTCTGAGGCATGCGCTCGGCGACGTGTTGCTCGTTCGCGATGGAAACCGCATGTCGCTATCACCGCGGGCCGAGCGTCTGCTTCCGCGCGTGCGGCTCGTCATGATCGAAATCGAGCTGGCGCTGCGAGACGACCTATTCGATCCGACCACTTCAGAGCGTGCCTTTCGGATTGCTGCAACCGATGACGCGATCGAGATCATCGTCACCCCGCTGATCGAGCGGCTGCGCATTGCGGCCCCCAGCATCCTCATGGACATCGTTGGAGTTGCAGAGGATGTCGCCAGCGATTTGGCCGTCGGCAAGATCGATGTCGCCATCGCCGCTGGCTGGTGGCTACGCAACACCCGCAATCGAGAGCCTCTTCTGAGGGATCGATACGTCGGCATTTCCGGCAGCAAGAAACGCTTCGATCTGGCGAACTATGCCGGCGCCCGGCATGTTCTGGTGGCACCGCACGGGCGCAACCCGGGCGTCGTTGACAGCGCGCTGCGCAAAATAGGCATGACACGAAAAGTGGCGATCACCGTGCCGGATTTTGCGTCGGCGGCTCGGCTGGTCGCCACTGGATGCATGATTGCTACCATGCCGTCCAGGATCGCCGTGCATTATTCCGAGCATTATCGTCTCAACGTCTTCGAGTTGCCGCTGCAATTGCCTGAGCTTGATATTGCTGTGGCGTCCCACCCCCGTGCGATGTCTGATCCCGCAATTATTTGGCTGATGGATGAGATTCGAGGCAACGCTCGGACACAGAAGCCTATTTCGAGCGCGCGTGCGCGGTCGCGCGCCGGCAGCAAGCAAAATTCTGGGAACTCCACGCCGCCATGAGCCTTGCACGCCTCTGGCGCCACCAGGGCAAGCCGCAGCAAGCTCGCGAACTGCTTGCTCCGGTCTACGGCTGGTTCACGGAGGGCTTCGACACGCTCGATCTGAAGGAGGCGAAGGCGTTGCTCGAGGAGTTGGCGGCGTAACGGTTCGTTAGACGAACACGAAATCTTCATCAGCCCTCGAAGTGCTGATGGCTGTCGAAGATGCTGTGAAAGTCGAACCAGTGGGTGAGTTCGCGCTCAAGGGGATCAGGCGGCCTCTGGCGGCATGCAATGTTGTCGATCGCTTTTCTCCTTCGTCGCACCGGGGTGAGCCCTCAGATCAGCTGCACGAGCGTCACGACGCCAGCGATTTCGAAACAAGGACGCAGGACAAGGTTGGGGTTAGGGGGACTGCAAGCGGTGGGTCATTCCAGCGGCAAAGGTTGCCACGGGACGATTTGAACCTGATATTTCGCCGAGGTGCCTGTGATCTGAGTTCAGCGCTTCGAGTGCGATCAAGCCGAGTGCGCCTTCGGATGCGGGTGGCCGCCATCAAGGCGTCGCCTTTTGAAAGCCCGAAGCCGCGGCCGCGGTGTTTGCCGCTGGCCAGGATTTCGCCACGCGGTTTGAGCGGGCGATCGAGCGAGCGGGCGCGGCACCGAAGTTGATCGAAGCAAGACCGGTTGAGGCAGAATAGCTGGCCAGGGATTTTGCGGATGGTGTCACCCAGAGATTTTGCGGATGGCGTCACAAAGGCGAAAGGGGTAGCCTCTAATCTTGCTGGGAGGAGCGTAGGGAGTGCGAGATGTGTGACTACAGCCTTCACCTCGTTAAATCACGAGCTGCGAAAGTCGGCGACCTGCTAACGACCCGTCAATTCAATGTGCACACGCGAGGGTTCTGTGCGTCGGAAGACAAAAACCTCGCAGTTTGCGTATTACCAGGAACCGAGTTGTCCTTTGCGGAGGAAGTTAAGCTTGCATGGACATGGCCGTGGACTAAGAGCCGTATCAATCACAAGACCGCAATCTTCCGACAGATCAATCAGCACGAACGCGCCACCCATCATGACGCGCTGGAATTCCCAGATGGCCGTGTCGTTCTACTGACAAATCTAAAGCCGCGACAGCAAGCGACTGTTCTTCAACTACCTGCCGCGCCAAAAGAGCAAGAGAAGCCGGTGGATAGTCGCCAGCTTGAGAACGCTGATAGTTGATGCAAATCAGCCACTAGAGAGAGGCGCCACAACGTAGAAAAAGAAAAGTCCCTGCGCAGAGGAGGAAAAGGCTGCATTGGTACTGCGCGAATTGTGTAGAAATTCCATGAACCCATACCCAACCCTAAGCAGGCGGGGCCATGCAGGGGGGTTGTTTAAAGGCCAATGAGATGTTTGATGCTAAAGTATGTGGCAGTTCCGAGCCCTAGGGTTTTGAGTTGGTTCGTTACACAGATCGCCAACCACGCCGCGCAAAGCTTCCAATCAGCGTGTTTGCAACAAGTCTGATAGTCGCCCCAGCATTTAAAGACAGCGGATTGGTAGTGGGCTCTTGCGCTGCTACGCGCCCGCTTTTCAATCCCGGACCTTTTGCTACCGGACCTTTTGCTACCTGTCGCCCCGCGCTTCATCGTCTTTGGTGCGGCCCTGCTGGGTGAGCCTTGCCGAGCTGCTGCTTGCGCAAAGGATTGCAATCGTCTTTGCGTCGTCGCCTTGTTGGGATTGGCTGAAGCTAGGGCGCGTTCTAAAGCTCTGGCCTCCTTTGCCAAGGCAGTCCCGCTGAATTGCTCGGACACAGACTGGAGCTGGCGGATAGCACGCTTATTGATGGCGCGTTGTCGAGGAGTGTCTCGTCGTTTAGCTGTCTTCGCCACTGCCCCCTCCCTCAGCCGTCCCGACCATTAAGTTACGGGCCCCCCTTCTTACAAGGCCACGCCTTCGTCATTGCTTTGGAAAATAATATGGCCGCTGGCTTCTGCCGCTCTTCAGCTTTATCCCTGAGATAAGCGCAGTAAACGTCGGTTACTTGTTCAAGGATGACACCGCCTGGTTCGCAAAATTTACCAAGCCAATCCAATGCAACATCAAATTTGTCGCCATTGTCGGGCTGCCCGTTTGGGGCAATATTCTGTATTATGAAAACGCTTCGGACTGAAAGGTCCCATAGTCCAGCGGTGTAAGCTTGAGCGAGCGACTTGTTGCCTTGGCACCATGAATGGACATCGTTCCCGTCTAAGAATGCACCTGCTGGTCCGGACAATTCATAGGTTGAAGCAGCGCTTGCAGGGCCGACTGCAGAAGCAGAAATGCACAACACTAGGCAGATCGTTCTGAGTGTCATCTGGTTGTCGCTCGGGTACTAGCTCCGCAACTTGGTGATATTCCACCGCGATCCCTCGATCAATGTCGCTGAGATGCCCGACGACTGGTTCGCCGAAGAGACCGACGAATTCGCTTCACGCCGACCGGCGTCTATAAGGTCGAGAAGTGGTGCTGGCGACGTTCGCTGAATTCCAGTTTTTCTGCCGGCTAGCGAAGCTTTTCGTCAGGCTCGGTGGGCAAGCGGGCTAAGGCCGCATTCATCGCGTCCTTGTCGATCTCGATTTGTTTGCCGGTCGCCATTCCTTCCATCATCTGCTTCATGATTTGCGGCATGGTCGCCCGCATTATTCCCTCTACGTCGTACCCGTGTGAAACAGTCGGAATTCCAGAGGAGGCGAAATCTTCGAAACTTCCTTGTTCCCTCTTGGTGCCAGTGTACAATTGATTTGCACCGCCCATTTTATGAATGCCGCCTTTTCTATTTCGCCACGCCACTATACAGCGCGGACCCACCGTCTTTTTTGACATGCTCCGGTAAACGTAAGAGTTTAGCTTCGCCATGTGATCGGCTACTGCGAGCGCAGATGCCCGACCCTTTTCGTTTGCTTTGATGAGGCGAAGCAATTCTCGTGTCCATTCTTTTTTGGTGTAACGATCAAGGTAGTGACCTCCTGTTCCACCTCGAGCGACTGTTGGTGGACGATGCAAGTTGGGTTGTTCGTGTCTCGTCCAGCGAAAGTAAAACTCGTTGCCGTTGGGAGCGAGTGCTAGATCGATCGTGTAAAGTCTTACGTCATTTCCCACGAATGCAGGGGCAACGATTGAATGAGCGCGGCTTCCTTTCGGCAAAGTGCGGAGGTGCGTAGGCAGTTGTTGCTTGCTGGCGTCAGCAAGTACTCCGAGATAATGTTCTAACGGCAACTTTCGACCTCGCAGAACCGCGCTCATCCAATCTGACGGTTCGGTCCCGGCGATGGTATCTCCCAGTCCGGCGTATCCCAATATGGGATATTGCCGTATCACCAATATCCCATTCCGCGACATGAACCGCTGTACCCAAAAGAGCACACCTCAGCCGGGCCGCAGCAACTCGGGCAGCTTGGCCATGTTGGCCGCGACGCGCGGATCGACACTATCTCAATCGGGAATTTTCCGTGACGTTCGGGGCGGCCAAACATGGCGCCGGTTCTCAGGGTCAGGATCGGGGGTTAGGGGCGCAATGGAAATGTCGTCGGTCGGAACGCTCTTTTCCTCGACTGTCAGACGGGACCCAGCGAGAGCAAAATAGACAGCGATTAGTCCTGCAGCCACCAGGGTCCCGGCTCCGATGCCAACCACGGCGGGCGAAATGGTTGCAAAACCGATTACCGTAAGCCCGGCCCCGACTAGGGTTATGCCTAGTACTACAAAAAGGTAGACGTGGAATTTCTCAAGCCTGTGAGGGGCGCTGCTTCGGATAGGTCGTCCTGGGAGTGGCTCGGTCATTTTGGTTTGCACATAGATCAGTTCCGGCAGCTCTGCGACGTTAGCCGAGACCTGCCGCGCTCAGACCCTTTCCACCTTGACCATGCTAAATCGGCGGTCAGGGTCTTTGTGTACGTCCAAGACCAAGCCATGCGGCCAGCTGGGGAGCGACCGAAGCTCGGTTACGATCTTCGCGGTTACCGGAACACAGCGTTCAATCTCGACCGGCATGTCGGCTGGACAGCTGCCGAGACATGTTCGCAGCTCGTCCATGTTCCTGGGCCTATATCGCGGCATAGACGTTTCCTCGATCTCCATCCGGTTGCGCACTAGCTCCGGCAGTTTGGCGATGTTGGCGGCGATGCGCCGGGCTTTGAACGTCTGTCTCGATCATAATAATGTATCACCGGGGCGATCGCATTAAGGGTGCTGCCGGGACAGATCATGTGGGGAAAATCGACATGAGGACATTCGTCGCCGGGGAAACCAAGATCGACGTCATTGCCCATAACCAGGAAGACTTAGAACTCGATCGGCCAGTGCTTAGCCGATTTGAGGGATCGGAGACGATTGCGAACGCGGCTTTTCAAACGCTCGTCGATCGCTACGGCGGCAGGCCCTTAGCCGAGTATGCCCTGGCGCCACAAGAGATCGATCTCAACTAGTCGTTATTCCTGCTTGTTTGTTAGCAGATGCGCTGCGCGCTTTTCTTCCAGTGCCGGTCGTTTTCGCGCCAGAGGTCGTCCATGGTGCACGTCGAGGGGATCGCCGGATCGAGACTTAGTATCTTGCGCGGCTCCTTCTTGACTGGCTCGCTGCCGGGGACAAGGCGGTCGAGCAGCTGGAAAAAGATCGTGACGCAGTCGACTTGATCGTCGTTGCGGCCCGTAGCGGGGAACGCCAAGAGCTCGCTGACAAAGTCCCCGAGCCAGCTGGCAGCGTGCGGCAACGGCAAAAACAGCCCGCGCACGGCCATGCGGCCTGCGGCGCTCTGCGCTCGAATCTCCTTGGCGTGCCTGGAGGGGATAGTCTCGATCGCCGCGTAGATGCGGCGCTGCCGCATTCGCTCTGTCAGGAACGGCCCGATCGCGTTCTTGAGGCCGCCGGCCTCGGTGACGACGACCAGCGGCTTCCAGTCGCGCACCATGTCCAGCAGGGCATCGACGCTGGTGGCGGCGTCGGCCTGCTTGCGCCACACATCAAGAACAAAAATGTCCGAGCTGGGATCGAGGCCGAAGACCACAATCGCAGTAAAGTCGGCCGTGGCTGAATCAGTCACAGCAAAATCCACCGCGATGTAGGTCTTCATGGTGTCGCGCGGCGGCGGGTTGTGGAAGGTCTTGAGCCACGCCGACTTGAACATCGCCCCTTCTAGAGGTGTCGGCCGAGACATGTAGAGGCTGGCCCAGACGCGCGGCGGCAGCACGTCGCGCTGCTGGCGCAAATAGTCCGCGTACGGGTAGGTGCCGGGCTGGTCGTCCCACAGAAACGTGCCGGCGGCGCGGCCGAGCTCGTCGCCCTCCTCGGCGATGGCCGAGAGCTTGATCACCCTATTATAGCGGCCGCTGGCCTCCAGCTCGGCAAACAGGTCGGCGTGGTGGAAGCGCGTGCCGATCCCCACGACGCGGCACCCTGGCCTGGCCCGCGGCAGCACCTCGCCATAGAACCAATCGGATATTCTCTGGCGGGTGCTGTCCGAGTACGCGTCGTCCATCGACCTGTAGACATCGTCCAAAACGATCAGGTCGCCCCGGTAGCCGGCCAAGGCTCCAGAAGCTCCAATTGCGAACAGCGAGCCTCCGGACTTCAAGCTCCAGCGCCCTGCGGCCTGGGAGTCATCCGAGAGCTGCAGGCCAAGGACCGCGGCATGCTCACTAATGAGGTTGCGCACGCGTCTACCGAAGCGCTCCGCGAGGTCCTGCGTGTGGCTGGCAGTGATGACCTGCGCCTCGGGGTGCTGCGCGAGGAAGAAGGCGGGAAAGAAAACGCTCGCCAGAGTACTCTTTGCTGAGCCTGGCGGCGCTGAAATCAGCAGGCGGTCGAGCTCGCCGCGCGTCACCTGCTCCAGGTGCTTCATAACGTAAAGATGGTGTGCCGCCGGTGTCAGCTCGCAGATCTTGCTCAGCTCCTCCATCGAGGAGCGCACGCGCCGGCGGCGGGCGATCTCTTCGGACGCGCTAGTCATCGTCCTCGTCGCCTTCGCTGCCGAGAACCTCACGCTGGGCTTGCTCGATCAACTGCGCGCCGCCCCGCAGGCGAATGTGCTCGATCAGCATCGTCGCCTGGTCGCGCTCGGCGAGTGCGGCGGCCTGCAGCTCGTCGTCAGAGAGCTCTGCGAGCGGCCGCGAGACCTGCAGGAGCAGCTCGCGTGGCACGAGCGAGGTCGCGATCTTGACGTAGGCCGCGACGTTCTCCCGGCGCAGCTGCGCGATGGCGGCGGCGCCGTGCGCGCGCCAGTCCGCCGCGAAGTCGGCGACCAGCTGCTGAGAAAATCTGTTCGGTACGCCCTTGCCTCTGCCCTTGGGGTTGGGCGTCGGGCCGCCCTTCTGCCAGGGCCTGAGTGCAGAGGGCTGCGCCGCGGTGTCGGCCGAGGGATCAGTCGCGGCGTCGGTCATGCGGCTCCCTGGAGGGGTAAGAAAAGGCCAGAGAGACTCGCCGTCGCGTCCATCAGCGGGCTTCCTCTTCGGAGTAGAGCTCCTCGCCACGCGCGGCGCGGATGTTGACGAGATCGAGCCACGCGCGCACGGCCTCGATGTTGTAGCGTGTCATGCGCCTGCTGAAGCGGAGCGCGGGCGGGCCCTTTTGCTGTTCCTCCCAGCGCCGAAGCGTTCGCGCGGACGTGCCGATCAGCTCGGCCGTCTGGCGGCCGGTCAGCAGTCGTTCAGGGGGCAGCTCAGCCACGCGTCGTTTCCTTCAGGCCAAAGAGCCGCGCGCCAAATGCGGCGGCGGGTGGGTCTGGTCAACGCTTGTGGTCTGGGCGGGTGTCCGGCAGCTCGGCTTGTAGGCGCGAGGGCGGACCAAGGCGGCCATGTACGGCCTGGAGACTCATATAGTGGCGGTCGAGCCGAAATAAAAGCGTTTGCGTGGTGGTGTGGTGCTGGGTGGGTGGGGCGCGGTCCTTTGGCCTACAGCCCCTTATTTCCCTTATTTTCAGCACAGCACAAATAAGGCCCGTGCTAGCCGTGTGTCGTTTTGCTTAGTTTTTACAGTTGGTTGTTGGCGCGCTCGGAGAGATTCGAACTCCCGACCCTCAAATTCGAAGTCTGATGCTCTATCCAGCTGAGCTACGAGCGCCCAGACCATGACCCAATTCGCGAAATCGGGTCATGGTCTAGATTCTTGGTGGAGCATGATCTTTTCCGAAAACCGGCTTCCACCCTCGGATCAAGTCCGAGGGCAGGCTTTTTCGGGACCATGCTCTGCGCCGCACAATAACGAGTTCGCGGTTCCATTCAATAACGCGGAACCGCGAAGTGCGCATGCGCTCCGAAGCGCTTATGCGCGGATGACATCGGCGGGCATCGGCATTTTGGCCATGCCGTTCCCTCAGAGCGGCTATTCGCTTGTGCAGGCGGGAACAGGAACTGACCAAGCTGCGGCAGGTTGTCGTGCGACAGCCGCAAGGAGGTCAACCATGTCCGACTATCGCGATCCAAACGACCCGATGTACGGCAATCTCGGCTACGAACCGTCCGATCGCCGCAGCAACAGCGGATGGGGATGGATAGCCGCAGCCTTGTTCCTGGTGATCGTACTGGCGATCGGCTTCGGCGTTGCCCATGAACCGACCCGCGTCGCGTCCAATAACTCGCCGTCAGCGGCGACGCATATGACGCCGCCGGCCACAAACCCGGGCTCGCTGCCGGGCCTCGCGCCGCCGCCGGCGCCTGCTCCCAGCCGGCCGTAACGATGCAGGCTTCGACGACATAACCGATCGGCCCCGGTCAAACCGGGGCCGATCAAAATTGGGGAAACGGGGTACGAGATGACAGCATTTCTGAAAGCACCGCCACGCCAGCCGCGCAATCTTGGCGTTCGAAACGCACGGCCGATCTCGCTGTTGCCGTTGAAAGGTGGCGGCTTGCGCCCACAACTAAAGCCGCCGCCGCATCGGTCATCCGCCGGACGCTGGAACAATCGGGCGCGATCGTCTTAAGCGGTCGGCGCGATCGTTTTACTTCTCGAACGCCGGGTCGATCGGCACGCGATAACCGTTGGCCAGGCGGTTGGTTTCGTTGGCCATGCCGACGACCGCCATCAATTCGGCGAACATCGCCTCGCTCATGCCGGCCTTGCGCGCCGCCGCGCCATGGCTGGCGATGCAATAGCCGCAGCCGTTGGTGACGCTGACCGCGAGATAGATCATCTCCTTGGTCACGGCGTCGAGCGCGCCCGGCGCCATCACCTCCTTGATGCTTTCCCAGGTGCGCTTGAGCGTCGGCGGATCGTGCGCCAGATATTTCCAGAAATTGTTGACGTCCTTGATCTGCCGCGTGCGCTTGATGTCGTCGAACACCGCGCGCACGTCCGGCGCAGCGTCGGCATAATCGATCGGTCGATGCGGGGCCATGCGAAGCGTTCCCTGATTGGCAAAGCACGGCGGCGGCTGCCAAGCGTTGGCCTGTCAGCGAGGCCGCCGAAGAAGAACACAATGCACACCGCGGCCTGGATGCCAAATCTAAAGCCTTGCAGGCGAGTCTGCCGGAACTTGCGCCGTCAGGCGATCAACTTGCCCCGTTGATCCGGATCAAGATCATCCGGCCGCGCTGATTTGTACGCGCCGACGAAATCATCGATTGACCAATATAGGCGGGGTAGCGCATGCGCTTCCAGCGAAGCCAAAGACGATGCGAACCTTGTAGCCTAAGGCTCCGGCCCCGCGCAGCCGTTGAGCGTCCGCGACGGTGTCGTTGACTCCAAAAAGAATTTCCGGCGGGCCCGTGAACACGGTGCCGGCAGAGGCGGTCAGCTTGCAACCCGGCGTGTAGCGGAAATCGCTCGCTGGTCTGATTGCGAACGCAGGGAACTTGGCAAGCAGCTGGCCGACCTGAGCACCGGAATCGACGAGCGCACCGGTGCGCGTGACGGTGTATTCATTGGACAATGTTGTCGACGTTTGTTGCGGCACCCCGTTCGGACCGGATTGCAACACGGCATTGGCTGGTCCGCCGGCTATCAAGTCGCGCATGCCCAATCCATTCGCCAACAGCCCGACCACCTGGCCGGGCGGCAAGCGCATCGGCGTTCGCGACACGTCGAGTGCGGAATACGGCACGTCGATCTCGACCGAGGGCGCCAAAGCCACCGGCACTTTGAGATTAACGAGCAGCTGGCCGATCTGCGTCGTGCTGCCGTCGAGCAGCGGGCCGACCGAGCCGACGTTTGGCAGGGAGCTCATGATCTCCTGGGTCAATTGCTGCTGTACCGAGCCGACACTGCCGGCCTCTCCGACGAGACCCAGTGTAATATAATGCGCAAGGTCAGCTAACGCTCCGACGATCACCGTGCACCAAGTGCTCTCGACGTTTGCGTTGGCCGGGTTGACCCATTGGACCGAGAAACCCGAATTGTTGGTGTTGAGCACAAAGGTGCCGGTAACGCTGATAATGGGCTTGCACGTGACTTCGGCCTTGAGCCGGAAGCTCAGCCAGACTCCCGTCGAGTCGATATATGTCACAAGGCTGGCGGGTTCGTAGTCGACGGTGGTTCCGCTCATGACGCCCGAATTGTTCGGACCTGAAAACTTGTCGTGCAGAGCCTTCGCAAACATGTTTTGAATTTCGGCGCCCGATATGCCGATCGCCGCGTCCGCGCCGGGCTGGATCGCGCTGACATGCACGAGCGGGAAGGCGTATGCGGCTGTGCCGGTTCCCCCGGAGCGCACCACGGTCACGGTGATCTCGTCGGTCGATCCGTCGGCGATCGACGGGAAACCTAGCCACATCAAATAGCCGTGGGCGGTCGCATTGTTCTGCGTGTCGATCGAGCTGTACCAGTAATAATTCGGAAGCGTCCCGCTGGAAGACTTCGCCGGCGTGAGCGTGACCGACCCGATCTGAATTGACTGAAGATCGGTGCAGCCGTCGGTTACCACCTGCACCCGTACGGCGTCACCGGCGACGTATTGGATGCCCCCCATCGCCAATTGCGGCGAGATGACCGCGCCGGACGTGACCTTCGGCGGCGTCGCCTGGTTTCCACAAGGATTTGCCGGCTGCGCCCGCGACGTCGACACCAGTGCTACCGTCAGCAATATCGCGGCTAGTGTTGTGAGCCTCACGGAGTTCATAGCCACCTCCCTGACTTGGTCTTTCTTCTGCCAAGCAAAAAATGCGGCAACTCACGTTCTGTTCCGGATGTGCAGAAGTCTGTGCGTTTTGGTTTAGTCCCAATGCTCTGGCGCTGCGAGTGATCTGCGGCACAGGCATTTGTCGGTGGAACCCGCGCCCGGAGTATTATCGCACGCCTCGAGTAACGCGCCTGCGATCAGGCGACATCTCGTTTTAGTTTCTGGTCGGCGGGCAGGCCCGCTCGGCGAGGCGCGAGTCGCAGACCCGCACCGCCTTGAGATACTCGACCCAGCGCGTGATCTGCTCCTTGTTCGGCATGAATTTGAACGCCTTCTGCACAACGTAGAAGCTGTCGTTGCCCTGAACCCCCTTGATCCAGGTCAGTTCCGGCTTGCCGGTGGCCGGATTTTTCGGGCATTCGAGAATCCATAACAGCGACGGATAGCCGTTCTCGACGCTGCCGACGATCGGCTGCGCATCGCCGGCGCCGCGACAGGCGCCGCGCCAGCGCGACTCCAGCGACCGCATGAATTCCTCGGGCGGCATCTTCAATCCGAAGAATATCTGCACCGTCACCATTTCGGTCCAGTTATTGACTGTCTCCTTGGCCGGCACCCACTCGGTCATCTCCAAATTGCCCTGCTTGTCGTGAAAGCCGACCTTGTATCCCGACGGCGCCCCGGCGAGCAGGTTTTCGTTGACCAGTTCGGCGGCGGCCGGATGCGCACCCAGCGCGACGCAGAACAGCGCCGCGACGCTGAACCACGTTTGCAATAAAGCCTGCAGCGCCCTCGCCATAGCTTCCCCTTCTTCGCCCTTAGAGCATGATCCCGAAAATGCCTGCCCCGGACTTGATCCGGGGTGGAAACCGGTTTTCGGAAAAGATCATGCTCCGACGTAATATCGAGACCGTGATCCCATTCAACCTAATCGGATCATGGTCTCGCCGCTCACTTTGCGCGAAGGGCAATTGTAGCCGATCCGCCGCGCGGGCACACTCGCGCCACACCACGCGGGACCAATGAGCCATGCCCAAGACCCCGGACTATTTCGCCGGCAAGACCATCGTCATCACCGGCGCCGCGAGCGGCATCGGCCGCGCCACCGCGCTGATCTTCGCGCGCGAGGGCGCCAATGTCGTTTGCGCCGACATCAACGAACCGGGCGCGCGCGAAACGGCGGCGGCGGTCAACGCCAAGGGCAGCCAGGCGCTGGCGGTCAAGGTCGATGTCACCAAGCGCGGCGAAGTCGACGCCATGGCCGAGCGCGCCATCGCCGCCTTCGGCGGCGCGCAGTTTTTGTTCAACTCCGCCGGCGCCGCCATCCGCCGCGCCAAGTTTCTGGAGATCGACGATACGCTGATGGAGAAGACCTTCGCGCTCAACGTCAACGGCACCCTTTACGCCATGCAGGCGCTGCTGCCGCACATGCTCGCCAACCAGCACGGCGTCATCGTCAACATGGCGAGCATGGCGCACCGCCGCGGCGCTCCGGGCTCGTCGATCCATTATGCGGCAGCCAAAGGCGCGGTGGTGTCGATGACGCTCGGCGTGGCGCGCGAATTCGCCAGCCGCGGCATTCGCGCATTGTCGATTTCGCCGGGGCCGATCAAAACGCCGTTCCAGGACGCGGCGCAATCGTCGCCCGAGCTGATCAAGCAATTCCTCGCCGACGTGCCGATGCAGCGCTTCGGCGAACCGGAGGAGATCGGCGAACTCGTGCTGTTCATGTGTTCCGACGCCTGCGAATTCATGACCGCGGACACGGTCTATGTGAACGGCGGCGGCGGCTGGCGGTGATGGTGGGTCCATGGATTGCGCTCGACCATGACGACGTGGAAACCGTTCTCGGAAAATCGTTCTCGCGACGCGAGCGGCACCCCTTCTCCCCGCGTGCGGGGAGAAGGTCGGGATGAGGGGGCCTCTCCGCCGGGCGGAGCTTCGCGGCCAAAATTTGCAGCGCCTTGGCGCTAACCGCTGCGCTCAGAATCGCGGAGAGGCCCCCTCACCCTCGGTCGCTTCGCGACCTCGTCCTCTCCCCGCGCAGCGGGGAGAGGTGCGAACATGCGAAAGCGTTCTCGCGACGCAGGTGCGCCCGAGTTTTGCCAACACGACGCGCAAGAAACCGAACCTGATCCCGTCATGAGGCGCGGGCGGTGGGGCCGGCTGCCATCTCGATCAAGCCCAGCTAAATAAAAACAGGACGGCGAGACGCCGATAGACGCGTAGCCTTCCGTCCGCATCCTTCGGGATGCGGTCGCGCTGAGCGCAGCGCGCTCGCCTGTCGGCGTCCCACCACGGCACTTGCGGCAGCGAACGAACGCCACCGCTCAGCTCCAGAAACGTTCTTCCTGGGACGTGGCTAAGAGACGGGCGTTACCCGCCCCCGCCTGTCCCAGTCCAGCGGCATGGCCGCAGACCGGTCATAGTGCCGGCCGGAGTCTTCCCGAAGCCGCCCGGGAGCCTAGGTGACGAACCTAAGCCCGCGGGAACCGCTCCCGCTCCACCAGCCGGCGTGACCGGCTGGCGTCCTGGTACGTGAGCGAGATTGTCCCGGCACGTAACTATTATGATGACGGTTGTCAAGAGGGTGTCGCCGCAACAGAGACGCCTTGTCGTCAGGCGGGACGCGGCCCGCTCACTCTGCGGGCGCGGCCTCGTCGGCGGGCGATACCGAGGCCATCGCTTGGAATACGCCGTCGCGTCGAACGAGCGCGTGGAACAGCGCCGCCGCGACATGCAACAGAACCAGCGCAAAGAACGCGAAGGCCAGATAGAAATGCGCGTCCCACAACAGCGCGTGCAGACTGTCGCTCTGCGGCAGGATCGGCAGCAGATGCCACCCGCCGAACAAGACGACCGGATAGGCAGCGGCCGACAGCATGCCCCAGCCGATCAGCGGCATGGCGATCATCAGGGCATATAACGCATAGTGCGAACCCTCGGCCGCAAGCTTCATCGGCAACGGCAGATCGGCCGGCAGCGCCGGCGCGCCATAGCGCAGACGCAGCGCCAAACGGATCAGCACCAGCACCAGAATAGCGATGCCAAGCGGCTTATGGATCGAAACCAGCGTCAGATATGTCGGCCTGACCGTCGACACCATGCCGACGCCGATGAAGAGCATCGCCAACAGGCAAGCCGCCATCAGCCAATGCAGCACACGCTGCCAAGCGGTGAAGCGGATGCGGCGCCCGATCATGGGTTGGTTCCCGCCGCGGTGCGGGGATAGTCCTTGGCTTCGGCGGTACGCAGATCGTACGACTTGGCGTAGGCGGCCGAACGCGCCGCCGGGAACGGATCGTCGGACGTCCGTATGCCGAAAGGCAGCACGGCCGGATCGAAATTGATGTCGCGGCACGGGCCATCGCGCTCGGCCTGGACGTGCTCAGCCACCAGCGTGCCGACCTCGACCGTGCGGCGATCGGTCGGCCAAGCCCGAGTGGGGTCAGCGGTCGGATCGCCCGGATTGGCGACCGTCACCCACATGGTCCAACGCTGCGGCGCACCGGCGACTCGCTGCGCGATCTCCTGTTCGAGAAAATCGGGGCCGCGCTTGGCAAGCTCGTCGGGAGAGACCGCGACCGGTTGCGCCGCCGGCAACAGCGACCAGCGTACGACGTGCTCCGTCCCCGAACCGTCGATGAAGACGAAGCTGTTGAGGCCGTTGTAGCGTTCTTCGGCGTAACTGCCGGTCCAAGGTCCGTTCTTGGCCCAGGCGCCGAAGGTCGCGAATTCCGGATGGGCGGCGACAAACGCGTTCATTGCGTTCGGGTCCTTGCTGTGTGACGCGCGCAGCAATTCGTAGAACGCTCGCGGTGTCGACACCGTAAACACCGGCGGATTGATCATGGCGCTGCGCCACTCCTGTCCGTCCGGCGTCGCGATCGAGATGCCCAAGCCCCGGACGCGAACCGTCGCATCCGCGGCGTCGGCATCGGGCGTGCCGAGATTGAAGCGGCCGACCACCGGATATTGACCGCGCGCGAACACTTGCGCCCGCGACAGTTCCGAGCCCGCCCCGTTGGCTTCAAACACTCCGGTAAAGCAGATCCCCTTCGCATGGTTGCGGCGGTGGCCGAGCGCCGCGCCAGTCGGCGGCGCAAACGCCGCGACCATCTTGTCGGGCGTGAGCCGCCGCGGCGAGAACCATCCCGCCGTATAGGCAAAGGCCGCGGCGCCGACGCCGATGACGACGGCAATCAATGCGAGCGAACCGAGCAGTGGCAATCCGCGAGGCGCCGGCATTTGGACCTCACACTCCTGGCGGCTGGATACTACAGGTAGCGGGCATTAGCGGACCTGACATTCGAGCGGGCTTTTGAACCAACGCCCATCGTCGCCAGCGGTTGCAGGGCGCATTAGAGCATGATCCGGAAAAGTGGAAGTAACGCAGGGTCGGCTGAGCCAACGGGTCCGGCCCGAAGTGGCCGGCCCGATGACAAGCTCCGCGAAGCCCACGCGGAATGTCGAGCCGAACCGCTGCACGTGGGCACGTCGCTTTGCTCCTTTGCCCACCCTACGGACTATGGTTGCGCCGGACGCCAGTTGACCAGGAACACGCCGACGACGCAGATCGCCATGCCCACGAGCGCCAGCGGCGCGAGCTTCTCGCCGAACAGCCCCCACGCCATCAGCGCCGTCACCGGCGGGGTCAGATAGAAGAGACTCACGACGCGTGTCGCCGCCGCGTGGCGGATCATGAAATAGTAGAGCCAGACGGTGCCGAGCGAGAGCACGACAACCATATAGAGCAGCGTCAACTCAAATGCCGGCGTCCACTGCACGACGCGGGTCTCGAACGCCAACGCGCCGGCGCAGAACAGGATCGCGGCCGCGCCATACTGGATGAGCAGCGCCGGCCGCCAGTCGATGCCGCCGCCAAAACGCTTCTGGTAAAGCGTGCCGACGGTGATGCCGAGAAGCCCGATGACGATTGACACCCAGGCGATCGGGGTCGCGCCACCCGAGGCGGTCCTGTCGCGCAGCACCAGATAAACGCCGACGAGGCCGAGCGCGAGGCCGAGCCATTGCCGCGCCACCACGCGCTCACCCAGCCAGCGGGTGGCAATGGTCGAGGTCAGGATGGGCTGAAGACTGACGAACAAAGCCGCGAGCCCGGCGGAAAGCCCGTGGCCGATGGCGACGAACACGCCGCCGAGATAGAGGCCATGCACAATCAGCCCGGTCGCCGCGCTGTGCCGCACGCCGGCGGCATCCGGCCATTTCGGCCGTGTCAGCGCGATGATGATGCCGAGCAGGATCAGCACCCCGAGCATGCGCAGCGCCAGATACGTCAGCGGCTCGGCGTAGTGGATGCCGAACTTGGCGCCGACAAAGCCCGACGACCACAGCAGCACAAACACGGCCGGCGCCGCGAAGACGGCGAAATCCTCAAACGATCGCGGCATCTTCTTGGCCCGGCGGCAGTGTGCAACGCGGCAGCAGAATTAACGCGCGCTTCAGGGCGGGTCGAGCGCATGCGTGGATTGCGGCTATGCGGCGGGTGCAGGTCTTGCGGGGTGGGTTGAGCGCGCCGATGCGGTTTGTTTGATGGGTTTCGCTTCGCTCAACCCATCCTACAATTTGGCGGGCCGCCCTTTCAGCATCCCCGCAATGCTCAAGTCTTCGTCGATCGCCGGCCAATGAATTCCCATCGGCATGATTTCGTACTGCGCGCGCTGCGCGGGTGAGGCGCGCTGCAGGCGCGGATACCAATCGAGCGGCGTCGCGATCTTGCGGCCGTCCGCAAGTGTGACGACAAGTTCGGTTGCCGTAAATTCAACGGCGCGCGCTTTCAGGTCGCCGACCTCAAGCTCCAAAGTGGTCATTCCAAGCGCTCAATAAGTTCTCGCGATTCTGCCGCAAGTAGCGAATGATAGCGCCAATTTCGTGCGCCGGAAACCCTGCATTGATCGCAACCGTCAGATCGTGAAGCCAAAACTTGGCTTCCCTATCACCCGCCCTGACATGTACGTGCGCTGGCTCATCACCCTCATTCGAGTAGAAGAAGGCTCGATAAGGTCCCCAGCGCAAAACCGTCGGCACATTTCCCCCGTCTTCCCTTCCCCGCGACGAGAGTGAAAACCTCACACCGGCAGATTGTCGTGCTTGCGCGCCGGCATCTCCACGGTCTTGCCGCGCAGCATGGCGAGCGCGCGGGCGATGCGCGGGCGGGTGGCGTGCGGCATGATGACGTCGTCGATATAGCCGCGCTCGGCGGCGATGAACGGCGACAAAAACCGCTCCTCGTATTCGCGGGTGCGCGCGGCGATTTTTTCGGCGTCGCCGATATCGGCGCGGAAGATGATCTCGACCGCGCCTTTGGCGCCCATCACCGCGATCTGCGCGGTCGGCCAGGCGTAATTCACGTCGCCGCCGATATGCTTACTCGCCATCACGTCATAAGCGCCGCCAAACGCCTTGCGGGTGATCAAGGTGACGAGCGGCACGGTCGCCTGCGAATAGGCGAACAGAAGCTTGGCGCCGTGTTTGATCAGGCCGCCATATTCCTGCGCGGTGCCGGGCAGAAATCCGGGCACGTCGACGAAGGTGACGATCGGGATGTTGAAGGCGTCGCAGAAGCGCACGAAGCGCGCCGCCTTGCGGCTGGCATCGCTGTCGAGCACGCCGGCTAAGACCATCGGCTGGTTGGCGACAAAGCCTATGGTGCGGCCGGCGATGCGGCCGAAGCCGATGACGATGTTGCGCGCGAAGGTTTCCGACAGCTCGAAGAAGTCGCCCTCGTCGACGGTTTTGAGGATCAGCTCCTTGATGTCGTACGGCTTGTTGGGATTGTCCGGCACGAGTGAATCGAGCGACGGCTCGATGCGGTCGATGTCGTCGAACGACGGCCATTCCGGCGCGCCGGCGGAATAATTCGCCGGCAGGAAGTCGAGGAGCCGGCGCATCTGCAACAGGCATTCGACGTCGTTGTCGTAGGCGCCGTCGGCGATCGAGGAGCGGGTGGCGTGCACGGACGCGCCGCCCAATTCCTCGGCGGTGACGATCTCGTTGGTCACCGTCTTCACCACGTCGGGGCCGGTGACGAACATGTAGCTCGTGTCGCGCACCATGAAGATGAAATCGGTCATCGCCGGCGAATAGACGTCGCCGCCGGCGCACGGGCCCATGATCACCGAAATCTGCGGAATGACGCCCGACGCGATGACGTTGCGCTTGAACACCTCGCCGTAGCCGCCGAGCGCCGCCACGCCTTCCTGGATGCGGGCGCCGCCGGCATCGAACAGGCCGATGATCGGCGCCCGCGCCCGCATCGCCATGTCCTGGATCTTGATGATCTTCTGGGCGTGCGTCTCCGACAAGGCGCCGCCGAACACGGTGAAATCCTTGGCGAAGACAAAGATGCTGCGGCCGTTGACGGTGCCCCAGCCGGTGACGACGCCGTCGCCGGCGATCTTGGTCTTCTCCATGCCGAATTCGTACGAACGATGCTCGACGAACATGTCGAACTCCTCGAACGAGTTCTTGTCCATGAGGAGCTCGATGCGCTCGCGCGCGGTCAATTTGCCGCGCTTGTGCTGCGCTTCGACGCGGCGTTCGCCGCCGCCGGCGCGCGCGTTGTCGCGGCGCTCTTCGAGCCTGTCGACGATGTCCTTCATGCCCTGCCCCGCATTTCCTTGAGGTCGTCTGGAAAAATGTATCGTTGGTAGTTCAATAGCAGGGGCCATGGAACGCGTCATGATCCCCTCCCCCTTGTGGGGAGGGGTAGGGGTGGGGGTCGGGAGGGTTTACGCAAGCGTGGACGAACACTCGCGCGCCCGTCACCGCTTGAGACTTCCCCTCCCGACCCCCACCCTCCCCTCCCCCACAAGGGGGGAGGGATAGAGTTGAGTCTGCCGCCGCGTCGTGCATCAAAGGCTGGCGCGGAAACGGCGGACCGATGATGCGATGAGGCTAGCCCGGTTAATGGATGTGGTCGAACGCCGGCCGCGGACGGTTTTTGCCGGCTTCCTCGCGATCCACGGCATCGTGTGGACCGCGCTGCCGTCGCTGATCTATTTCAACCTGCCGCTCGACGTGATCGAGGCGATGACCTATGGCCGCGAGTGGCAGCTCGGCTATGACAAGCTGCCGCCGCTGCCGTGGTTCCTGGCCGAGATCGCCTACCGCGTCACCGGCACCGACGATTCGCTCTACGCACTGTCGCAGGCCGGCGTCATCGTCGCGTTCATCGCGGTTTGGATGACGGCGCGGCCGATGGTCGGGACGCTCGGCGCGCTGGCCGCGATCCTGATCATCGACGGCCTGCACTATCTCAATCTCAGCGCGGTGAAGTTCAATCACAACATCGTCGAGATGCCGCTGTGGGCGCTGGCCGGCTTCGCTTTCCATGCGGGCTTGCGGCAAGGAAAGCTGCGCCACTGGATTCTGCTCGGCGCGGCGCTCGGGCTCGCCTGGTGGGCGAAATATTTTGTCGTGATCCTGGCGACGCCGCTGGCGCTATTTTTGCTGCTCGATCCGCAAGCGCGCCGCAGGCTGGCAAGCCCCGGCCCCTGGATCGCCGCCATCGTCACGCTCGTGGTCGTGGCGCCAAACCTCTACTGGCTCGTTCAACATGGCTCGCAGCCGTTCGGCTACGCGCAAGCCCGCGCGGCGGCGCCGGGCGGCGCGCTGGATCATCTCGTGCACCCGGCGGAATTCGTCGGCGGCCAGATCTTCGCGCTCATTCCGGCGCTCCTGATCGCGGTGCCGTTGTTCTGGCCGCGGCCGAAAGTGGAGCGACGCGAGCGCCCCGACGCCTTCGATCACCGCATTGTCACGCTGCTGGCCTTCGGGCCCGCACTCACGTTGTTCGCGTTCTCGCTGATCACCGGCCGCGCCACCAGCGCGATGTGGGGCTTTCCGTTGTGGCTGTTCCTCGGCCTCTGGATCGTCGTGTTCGCGCCGGCGGCGCTCGACCGCGCACGCTTTGCCCGCATCGGCGTCTTATGGGCGATCGTGTTTGCGAGTTTTGTCATCGCCTTCGCCGCCGACTATCTGGTATTGCCGCGCTACGATCATCGCTATCGCGCGGCCTTCTTTCCCGGTGATCTCCTGTCCGCGGCGATCACGCAGCGCTTCGAAGCGGCGACCGGGAAGCAGCCGGCTTACATCATCGGCTCGATGTGGGACGGCGGCAACGTCGCGCACTATTCGACGCGGCGCCCGCAGCCGCGCGTGCTGATCGACGGCTTTCACGACAACGCGCCGTGGATCGATCTTGCCGATCTCCGCGCCCGCGGCGCCGCCGTGGTGTGGACCGAAGGCGATCCGCATGTCATGCCGGGAAATCTCGCCGCGGCGGCGCCGGGCGCCCAAATCGGCGCGCCGTTCGATCTGCCGTATCATCGCGGCGACGGCGCCGTTCATGTCGGCTGGGCGATCTTGCCGCCACAGCAGTAACGCGGGATCGAGATCATTTTCCTTCACGCGCGTCCGACAGAATTTTCCAAAGCGCAGTGCCGAAGTCCACGATGTGGTCCTGCCGGCAATGATCGCAGCGATAGGTGCGCATGTCGTCGCCCGACATTGAGCTCCTATCCACCAAGCGCATCTCTCTGCCGCATTTGGGGCATTTCGTCAGAGATAATTTCGATGCCGGTGTGCGCAGGTATCGCAGCGTGATCCAGGAAGGCAATTTCATCTGGAATTCCTATCAGCTTGTCGCGGTGCCGCGGCGCGCACTTCGACGGCACCTTTGCTTAGCGCCGCCGGACCGAATTGTAACGCGCGCGAGGCTTGATTTACCCCGCCGCTGCGCAGTGCTAGTTTGCCTTCCGGACGGAGAACAGAGCGAAAAATGCCGGGATATCTGAGACTTGACGACTTCCGCGCGACGCCTTTGATGCGCGAGCCGTTCCAGCACCTGATCGTGTCCGGCTTCGTCGGCCCGGCGGCGCTCAAGGCGATCAACGCCGATTATCCGAAAATCTCGACGCCCGGCAGCTTTCCGGTCGACCAGGTCAGCTTCGGCCCGGCCTTCCAGACAATGCTCGACGAGCTCGAGAGCGAGGAGTTCCGCGAGGCCTTCGAGGAAAAATTCGGCCTCGATCTCGCGGGCCGGCCGACGGTGACCACCGTGCGCGGCCGCTGCGACGCGCGCGACGGCAAGATCCACACCAACTCGACCTCAAAGATCATCACCGTGCTGATCTATATGAACGAGTCGTGGGAGCAGGCCGGCGGGCGGCTCCGGCTCCTGCGCTCCGCCGACAATCTCAACGACATCCTCATCGAGGTGCCGCCGGTCGCCGGCACGCTGCTGGCATTCAAGCGCAGCGACAATTCCTGGCACGGCCATGAGCCGTTCGCCGGCGAGCGCCGCGTCATCCAGTTCAACTGGCTGACCTCGGAAGGCAACCGGCAGATCGCGATGCTGCGCCATCACACCTCGGCCGCGTTCAAGCGCATGCTGCAGACGCTGCGGCCGGGCCGCGCCTAGTTCGCCACCAAGCGAGGCAGCGCGGCGCCACAGGAGTGATTGTTTGACCCCGCCTTTGGCCGACCTGAAGAGCCGCGACTTCCGCAAGATTCTGCTGATCAAATTGTCGGCCGTCGGCGACGTCATTCACACCATCCCGGTGCTCAACAAATTGCGGCGGCGCTATCCGTTAGCGCAACTCGATTGGCTGGTGACGCCGGCGATCGGCGAATTGCTGCGCCACCATCCGGCGATCTCGAACGTGATCGAGTTCGCCCGTGACGATTGGTCGAAGCCGTGGACGCTGACGCCGTTCGTCAGCTACGGCCGGCTCGCCGCCAAGCTGCGCGCCAACGCCTACGATCTGGTCATCGACATGCACGGCCAATTCCGCACCGCCGTGTTCACGCTGGCGACCGGCGCGCCGGTGCGGATTGGCTTCGACCGGCCGCGCGCCAAAGTCTGGGATGCGGCGCCGCGCTCATTCTCCGCCGAAGCGCGCAAGCACGCCTGGCAGGGCGCGCGCGAAGGCAGCTGGCTCGCCTACACCCACCACATCGCGGTGCCGACGCTCGATCTGCATGCGGTCGATCGCTATCTCAATGTCGGACCGCTGTTGGGTCTCGAAGCCGGGCCGCCGGATTTCTCGTTTCCAATTCCGCAAGCGGCGAGCGCGCGCGTCGACACGCTCCTGCGCGACAATGGCATCGCCGGCACGCCGCTTCTCACCGTGGCGCCGGGCACGATCTGGGAAACCAAGCATTGGGACAGCGACAAGTTCGCCGAGGTCGCACGGCATTTTCTGCAAAAAGGCTTTGCGGTCGTGCTGATGGGCTCGGCCCGCGAGCGGCTCGTCTGCGAAGAGGTGGCACAGCTTGCGCCCGGCGCGCTCGACGTCGCCGGCGAAACCACGCTGACCGAGCTCGCGGCGCTCATTCGCCGCTCGACCATCAGCCTGACCAACAACTCCGGGCCGATGCACATGGCGGTGGCGCTCGACCGGCCGGTGGTGAGCGTGTTCGGCCCGACCGACCCGATCTGGATCGGTCCCTACGGACGCACGGATGCGGTGTTGCGGGCAGGTGTCCCCTGCTCGCCTTGTTTTCTCCGCCAGCTCAACCGTTGTCCCAACGATCATGTCTGCATGACGAATGTGTCGGCGCATGCCGTCATCGAGCGGATCGAGCGCATGCTCGGCAATGGCGCCCGCACCACGCAGCCTGCCGCAGCGCAAAGCGTCTAGGGCGTTTACTCCGCGATCCGCGATACTCACAAGGTAAAGGATGCGTTTCAGCCGTTGGCCGTTTAGGCACCGCATCCCGCGCTTACTTCTGCCTTTGGGCCTAAAGCGGAAGTCGTCGGGTCGTCCTTAATCGCGCCTATGTGAATTACGAACGCCCATCTTCGCAGTCGCCTAGTGGTTGTAGATCATCCATAGTCCCGGTGTGCAATTGCGACAGGGTGCAGGCTGCAGGCTGCAGGCATAACGGTTAGGAGAGAGGCCGGATCACGATCCTTATTAAATTGAAGGAAGGCGCATCGGATTAGTCGCCCGCATAGACGACTTGAGCGGCAGCACTTTCGTGTCACGAGGACCCCATGGACGAGAGTAGCGTTGCGTCAGTCGAGCCAATGGAGCAGTCAGATTTACCGAACATGAATTGGATTCCCGGCGGCACGTTCCGCATGGGCTCGGAAAAACATTATCCGGAAGAAGCGCCGGTCCATCGCGTCACGGTCAGCGGTTTCTGGATCGACCGAACGCCGGTGACGAACCGTCAGTTCAAGCAGTTCGTCCGCGCCACCGGCCATAAGACCTTCGCGGAAATTCCGCCCGATCCGAAGAACTATCCCGGTGCATTGCCGCATATGCTGTATGCCGGCTCGCTAGTCTTCACGCCGCCACATCGTGCCGTCGATCTGAAAAACCTTGGCGAGTGGTGGGTGTACCTGCGGGGTGCAAATTGGCGCCGTCCCTACGGGCCAAAGAGCAATATCAACGCTCTGGACAACCACCCCGTCGTGCATGTCGCTTATTGCGATGCACTCGCTTACGCCAAATGGGCGGGCAAGGAGCTGCCGACCGAGGCTGAATGGGAATGCGCCGCCCGAGGTGGTCTCGACGGCGCCGAATTCGCCTGGGGCGATGAATTCACTTCCGGAGGCCAGCATCGCGTTCGTCTGGTACAACCCCGCGCGCATGCATGTCACGACCGTGCTGCCACCGAAATACCAAGCGATGGTGGGCGAGCCGGGCGGCAAGGATTGGGGCGTCAACGAAGCTGGCATGAAGCAGATGGACGACAACATTGGCTATGTGCTCAAGAAGCTGGAGGACATGGGGCAACTCGACAACACCCTCATCGTCTTCACCACCGACAACGGTGCCGAAGCGATCAGCTTCCCGGACGGCGGCGTTACGCCGTTCAAGGGCCAGAAGGGCGAGGCTTGGGAAGGCGGCTACCGCGCCCCAATGGTCGTTCGTTGGCCGGGCCACATCAAGCCGGGCACCGTCAAGAACCAACTGTTCGCGGCGCTCGACTGGCTGCCAACGCTGGTCGACATCGGCGGCGGACCCAAAGATAACGCCTTGCGCACACAGATCGAGAACGGCCAGTACCCCGGCATCGTCAAGACCACGCTCGATGGCTTCGACCAGCGCGCTTATCTCGAAGGCACGTCGGACAAGTCGGCGCGGGACCACTTCTTCTATTTCTCGGGCTCGACGCCGTCGGCGGTGCGCTACAAGAACTGGAAGATGTACTACACCATGTCGCAGCCAGGGCCGTCGGGCTGGATCTTACCGCTCGTCCCCTTCCACTTCACCTTGGTGCAGAACATCAAGCGTGATCCGTTCGAGCAATCGGTCGGCATCGACCAAAAGTCGGGCATGAGTATGGGCGGAGCGCTCGGCAGTCCGTCGACCGCCTTCATCTACGACTGGAACATGCTGCCCATTGGTCAGCAGTTGTGGCTCGGACACCTGCTGTCGTATGAAAAATACCCGCCGCTACAGGCTCCAGAAACTTACAACCTCAGTGGCATCATAGAGGAAGTCAAGAAAGCCAATGCCGGTCACGCGAGCGACTAGCCGCGCGTAACAAAGCTCAAAGCGAGGACACGGGGGCGCCCGCGACCCAACAGCTCGGGCGCCCACACACAGCGTAAAGGGAAGGCCACCAACATGAAACCGGTCGTTCCTTTTTCCGCCATGAGTCGCCGCGCTCTGATCTCGACATTCGTGCTGCTCCCTGCCTTGTCCGCGCCGTTCCTTTCTGTCTCCGCGCCGGCGCAGACCACGGCGTCAAGCGGCGCGCTGCCATCGTGGAAGGACGGGCCAACGAAACAGGCGATCCTCGACTTCGTTCGCGTCACCACCGACCCGGCAAGCCCGAAATTGGTGCCGCCTGAGGAACGCATTGCCACTTTCGATCAGGACGGCACGCTTTGGGTCGAGCATCCGATCTACAGCCAGCTTGTTTATTGCTTCGACCGGGTGCCTGCGGTGGTCAGGGCGAAGCCGGGTTTGGCGAATGTCGAGCCATTCAAGACCGTACTGTCCGGTGACCGCGAGGCAATTGCCAAGCTCTCGCTCCGGGACCTAGAAGAAATAGCTTTTGCCACGCTCAGCGGCATGACGGTGGAGCAGTTTGATACGGAAGCAAAGAAATGGCTTGCCGCTGCCAAGGACCCGCGCTGGAAACGGCCCTATACCGACCTCATTTACCAGCCGATGCAGGAGGCGATGAGTTACCTCCGCGCAAACGGTTACAAGACCTACATCGTGACCGGCGGCGGCCAAGACTTCGTGTGCGTATATTCCGAGCGCGTCTACGGCATCCCTCCGGAGCAAGTGGTCGGCAGCGCGGGCGAAACGACTTATGGCTACGATAAAGACGGCAAGCCAATCCTGACCAAAGAGGCAAAACTCTGGATCAACGATGACAACGCAGGCAAGCCAGAGGGCATTCATCTGATGATTGGTCGACGTCCCCACGCGGCGTTCGGCAACTCGACTGGGGATCGGCAAATGCTGGAGTACACGGCGGCGGGCGACGGTGCACGACTGATGATGTTGGTGCTGCACGACGATGCGCAGCGCGAATATGCCTACGGTCCGGCGCAGGGCCTGCCGGACACCAAGGTCGGCACGTTCACCCAGGCCCTCTACGACGAAGCGAAAAAGGACGGCTGGACCGTCATCAGCATGAAGAACGACTGGAAGCGCATATTTGCGTTCGAGTAGCGCCCGGAGCGCGAACGACCCCATCCATTCGGATTTGATACTAGGCGGCTGCGACGGTTTTCGCCGCGTACCCCTCCAGCATATTTTTCCTCAACCGTTATCAGGGCCCCAATGACCGTTCCTGGCTCTTAGCCGACGTACAAAAAACCGCCCATCGGCGTCTGCTTTTGGGGGGCAAAGCGGAAATTGACCAACTGTGGTCCGACCTCTTACTTACGAGGACATGCCCTGGCTCACGGACGCTGCACTGGCCCGCTCGGCGGCGGCCCCCATTTTTGCACCGCCTCGTAGCGCTTGGCGTAGCGATAGAACGTGACCTCGAAATAGCCAAAGGCAATGACGAAGCCGGCCCAGCCGTCGATAAATCCGGCCTTGAAAATGTAGTGCTTGAGGAAAGCCCACGCCGCGTGGCCGAATGCCGACGCCATCGACACGCGCTTACCCGCGAGTTTCGGCGCGCCGAGCGTCGAGTAGCGGTTCATCTTCCTGATGACTTCTTCCAGATTGCGGAACGGAAATTGCCAGATGGCGTTGCGCAGTGTGCCGAGCGGCTTGGCGCTCAAGACTTCATAGCCCTCGTGGACCGGCTCGAGCGTGTAGCGCATGCAGCCTTTGCGAAACAGCTGCGGTTGCCGGTAGTTCGGATACCAGCCGGAGCCGCGGATGCGGCGGCCCATCAGGTAATTGCAGCGCGGCACGCGGTAGACATCGTGGGAGGCCGGGTCGGCGACGGTCGCGAGGATCTCGTCGCGCACCGCCTCGGTGCAGCGCTCATCGGCGTCGAGGCTGAAAATCCACTCGTAGCGGCAGGCGTCGATCGCCTGATTGCGTAAGTCGCCGAAGCCGTTGAACGGTACCTGCACGACCCGCGCGCCGAGGCCCGTCGCGATTTCCACCGTGCCGTCGGTGCTGGCGGAATCGACGACGACGATCTCGTCGGCCCAGAGCACGGTCTCGATCGCGGCTTTGATCTTTTCGGCTTCGTTGAAGGTCAGAATATAGGCGGAGATCTTCGGCATCGGCGCGGGTGCGCTCTCTCACTTCGGCTGCTCGCGCGCCGCAAAGATCGCAAGCCACAGATAGATCGCGAGCAGCGTCGTCTCGACGAGGACGATGAAGATGCTGCCGCCATAGACCTGCGGAAAGAACACTTCGACCACCGCCATGGAGACCACCGCGGTGAGCCACACCACCGCGCCCCAGGCGGCGGCGAGCCACAGCCCGACGGCGGCGACCAGGTCGATGACGGCGAAGAACACGGTCGCGGTCTGCCAGGCGATGGTGTGCGACTCGAAACCTCCGTCGGCTGGCGCGCCAATGCCGCACACTTGCGACCAATGGTAGAGACCCTTGACCAGCGACACGCCCGCCATGATGCGCAGAAACAGAACGAGATATTCCGCCCAGGTGCCTGAAGCGTTTGGGGTTTTGCCGGCATGGACCGGCTCGAGCAAGTCACTGGGCCGGGTCGGTCGCTTTTGCGTCTGATCGCTCATGGCAGCGCGGCTTTGACATTCGCCACGGGCGGAAGTCAATGCCGCTTGCGCCGTGGCAGGCCACGGCCGGAGCCGCTAAAAGGGTGCGTCACCCGCGAGGAGTGCAGCCATGGCGATCAAATTCGGCCGACCGCTGGAGCGGGCCCGACCCTCGCCGGTCGAGAGCGAACCGCCGGGCGAGCATCGCCTCGATCTGGCGATCCGGCCGCGCCGCAATCGCCGCACCGAATGGGCGCGGCGCCTGGTCCGCGAGCATGTGCTGACCACCGACGATCTGATCTGGCCGCTGTTCGTGGTCGATGGAACCAATGTCCGCGCTCCGGTCGAGTCAATGCCGGACGTGGAGCGCCTGTCGGTCGATCAGGCAGTGCGGGCGGCGGAACGGGCGGCGAAGCTGACCATCCCTTGCCTCGCCTTGTTCCCCTATACCGATCCGGACAAGCGCGACGACGAAGGTTCCGAAGCGCTCAATGCCGAGAACCTGGTTTGCCGGGCGGTGCGCGCCATCAAGAAAGAGGTGCCGGACATCGGCATCCTCTGCGACGTGGCGCTCGATCCCTATACCAGCCACGGCCATGACGGCCTCATCCGCGACGGCGTCATCCTCAACGACGAGACCGTCGCAGTCCTGGTCCGCCAGGCGCTGGTCCAGGCCGAGGCCGGCTGCGATATCATCGCCCCGTCCGACATGATGGACGGCCGCGTCGGGGCGATTCGCGAAGCGCTCGACGCAGCAGGCTTCGGCGACGTCCAGATCATGGCGTACGCGGCCAAATACGCCTCGGCCTTTTACGGCCCGTTCCGCGACGCCGTCGGCTCGAACGCCACCCTGATCGGCGACAAACGAACCTATCAGATGGATCCGGCCAATAGCGACGAAGCGTTGCGCGAAGTGGAACTCGACATCGCCGAAGGCGCCGACATGGTCATGGTCAAGCCCGGCATGCCGTATTTGGACATCGTGCACCGGGTCAAAGAAACCTTCGGCATGCCCACCTTTGCCTACCAAGTCTCCGGCGAATATGCGATGATCATGGCCGCAGCGGGGAACGGCTGGCTGGAGGGGGACAAAGCAATGACCGAAAGCCTGATCGCGTTCAAACGTGCGGGCGCCGACGGCGTGCTGACGTATTTCGCGATGAGGATTGCGGAGAAACTGAAGAAGGGCGGCATGTAATTCGTCCCCCGCCTGGGACCAGATAACGAAGGCGGACGTGTCATGCGTGAGGACGACGACGAATTCCGGCACTATGTGCCGTTGTTGCGCCGGATCATCATCCTGGTTGCAGTGATCACGGCTGTGCCGGTGGTGTTGTGGACGATCACCGCGTTCGTTCGCACCTATGTCGGGCCACCGCGAATCCCGACCTTCCATCAGCTCGCATCATCAGCGTCGATCAATACGGCTACCAATACGCCCGCGGCTCCCGCGACGCCCGACGGCACGGCGGAGTTGAAGGCGGCGATGCAGGCTAAGCTTGCCGGTCAGTCGCCAGCAGCGACAAGCGCGCCGGACGGCGCGGTCGCGCCGAAGGGATCGCTGCTCAGCGATCGCGCGCCGGATGCTGATGCCGGCACGACTGCGCAGGCCACATCGCGGACCGCCGACACGTCAGGCGCGCCTCCGATGGCGCCGCCGTCGGCGATGGCGAGGGGCGACAACTTGTTCCCGCCCTCCCCGCTGGCCGCGCCGGACAACGCAACGCCGGGCAGCATCACCGCCGCTGCTGAACCGCAGCCGGAGGAGGCAACGGATTTGCCGCCTGCACCGCCGGTGCGTGGACCGGTACCGATGCCGCGGCATCGGCCGCACAATATCGACTCGGTGCGCACCGCCGACATCACGCCGTCGAACGTGCCGATGCCGCGGCGGCGGCCGGATGCTGCCGGCACCGGCGCTTCGGATGCGGGCGGCGCCAGTCCGGTCGGGTTCATCCAGAATCTGTTTCACTGAAGCGACGAGTGGCGAATAGGCAGTAGGGCGGAATAGCGAAGCGTATTCCGCCACTGGTTTGCGCCGCTCCGCCCCCGGCGGATTACGCTCCGCTAATCCGCCCTACGGCTCTTCATCCCATCGCCGTGCCGCTCGGCATCCGCACCGGCTGGTAGCCGGCGGCGGCCAGCGCGTGGAAAATCTCCTCGGCGTGAGCGGCATCGCGCGTCTCGACGGTGACGTCGAGCTTGGCGCCTTTGGCGGGCACATCGAGAAACAGCCGGTGGTGATCGACGGTCAAAATGTTGGCGCCGCACTCGCCGAGCTTGGTGGCGATCTGGCCGAGAATTCCCGGGCGATCGGGAATGGTCAGGCGGAACGAAACGATGCGCTCGGCGCGCTCCAGCTCGCGCACCATGATGGAAGCGAGGATGCGCGGATCGATATTGCCGCCGCAGAGAATCAGTCCGACCTTGCGGCCGCGGAACCGGTCCGGCTCGGCGAGCATGGCGGCAAGCCCGGCGGCGCCGGCGCCCTCCGCCATCGCCTTCTGCAACGTAACGAAGGCGTTGACCGCCCGTTCGATCAACGACTCGTCGACCAGGATGATGTCACTCACGCATTCACGCACCACCGGCAACGTCAGCTTGCCGACATTGGTGACGGCGATGCCTTCGGCCAGCGTCGCGCCGCCGCACGGCCGCTTGTCCTGATGGATCGCGTTCCACATCGACGGATAGAGCGCGGCCTCGACGCCGACGATTTCGATCGACGGCCTTTTCGCCCGCGCCGCGATGGCGCAGCCGGCGACCAGCCCGCCGCCGCCGATCGGCACCACCAGCACGTCAAGCTCGGGAGCGTCTTCGAGCATTTCGAGCGCGATCGTGCCCTGCCCGGCGATGATTTTCGGATCGTCGTACGGATGCACCCACACCAGGTTCTGCTTTGCCGCGATCGTCTCGGCACGCGCTTGCGCTTGCGCCACCGTCTCGCCGTCGAGAATGACGGTGGCGCCGAGCGTCTCGGTCGCCTTGATTTTCACGAACGGCGTCGTCACCGGCATGACGATGGTCGCCGGGACGGCGAGACGGCGGGCGTGATACGCGACCGCTTGGGCGTGATTGCCGGCGGACATCGCAATGACGCCGCGGCGGCGCTCGTCGGCGGAAAGCGCGGCAAGCTTGACGCAGGCGCCGCGCTCCTTGAAGGAGTTCGTGACCTGCAGATTCTCGTATTTGACGAAGACCTCGGCGCCGGTCAGCGCCGACAACGGCGGCGCCGGCAACAGCGGCGTGCGCAGCACGTGACCGCAGATCGTGCGGCGGGCCATCTCGATATCGGTGAGCGTCACCATCGCCGCCTGATCCTCATTTCGCCGGTGCCGACCCCGACGGACGACGCCGGTTGATTTGGTCTTTGATGTGCCGTCATTCTCGGGCAATCTAGCGTCCGGGTGAGCTTTAAGCGCATCCCGATCCGAGCGAATCAGGGTGCGCTCTAGATTGTTCGATTTTTGCGCATGGCCCTATCGGAAAACCGGTTCCCACTTTTCCGGAACATGCGCTAGACTCAAAGGCCTCAGGAGGCCGAACGGCCAGCACGGGAAAGTGACTGCCAGCACGGGAAAGTGACTTAAGCATTGACCCAACACTCGCGTGATACGCCGCAATTCTATCTGACGGCCCCGTCCCCCTGCCCGTACCTGGCTGGCAAGGAGGAACGGAAGGTGTTTACGCACCTGGTCGGCGAACGTGCCGGCGAGCTTAACAATATCCTAACGCAAGGCGGCTTCCGTCGCAGCCAATCGATCGCCTACCGGCCGGCCTGCGAGGGCTGCCGCTGTTGCGTCTCGGTGCGGGTCGTCGCCAAGGAATTCAGCCCCACCCGCAGCATGCGGCGCATTATGACCCGCAACGTCGACATGGTCGGCGACATGAAGATCGCGGTGCCGACATCCGAGCAATATTCGATCTTCCGCGCCTACCTTGATTCGCGGCACCGCGACGGCGGCATGGCCGACATGACCGTGCTCGATTATGCGATGATGGTCGAAGACAGCCACATCGAGACGCGCATCATCGAATATCGCCGGCGTCAGGCCGGCGCGGCGACGGCGGGGCGCCAGACCGGCGACCTGATCGCTGTGGCCCTGACCGACGTGCTCGCCGACGGTTTGTCGATGGTCTATTCGTTCTTCGAGCCGGACGAAGCGGCGCGCTCGCTCGGCACCTTCATGGTGCTCGACCACATCGCCCGCGCCGAGCGCATGGGCCTCGCCTACGTCTATCTCGGCTACTGGGTGCGCGGCTCGCGCAAGATGGATTACAAGAGCCGCTTCCTGCCGCAGGAACGGCTCACGCCCGACGGCTGGGCGCGGGTGGAGTAGTACGCGCTTGCGCAGCATCGATTCTTGTTCGGCTGCTGTTGCTTCGCGGAAACGTTTACGGCGCCAATGGTAGCTTCACCAACTGACTCTTCCGCCGCGACAAAGCGCCCGTCAAAATCAGTCCCAAGACGGCCTGCTCCCACTACCAAACGAAGTCGGCCGGCCAAAGCGCGTACTGCCGCACCCGCCGAGAACACGCGCGAACGCATTCTGCGCGTCGCCGTCGCCGAGTTTTCGGAGAAGGGCTATAGCGGCGCGCGCGTGGACGTGATCTGCCGGCTGTCGCGGGCCAATCCGCGGATGATCTATCACTATTTCGGCGGCAAGGATCACCTTTACATCGCCGTCCTGGAGCAGGTGCTCGGCGAGCTGCGGACCGAAGAGCTCAAACTCGACGTCGCCCATGTGGCGCCGATCGACGGCATGATGCAGTTGTTCGACTTCACCTATGACCATTTCGGCAATCACCCCGAGCTGATTCAGTTGCTCAGCGGCGAGAATTTGCTCAAAGCCCGTTTTCTGCGCCGTTCGGTAAAAACCCCGATCGTCGCCTCACCGCTCATCAGGCTCATGGATGAATTGTTGCGCCGGGGCGAGAAGCAGGGCGACTTCCGCCGCGGCGTCGATGCGCTGCAGCTGTATGTGATCATCGTCGGCCTCGCCTATTTTCACCGTTCGAACGCCCACACGCTTTCGGTCATTTTTCGATCCGATCTGTTGACCGAAGAATGGCAAGCCGTACACCGGCGATATGCCAGGGACACGCTGCTGTGTTTCTTGCGCCGCGACAGCGCCTGACCTGCGGCTCTCTTTTGGTCGCCGGCTGCACAATTTCTGTTCAACCCGCGCCCAAGCCGCCTTGTCGGCACCATCGATTTTCAAGCCCGCGCAGAAATTTCGTCGCGATGTCAGAGGGTTTGCCAAATACCAAAGCCCTGGCATGCTCTTTGCTTGGTAAATAAACACTTACTTATGCGCAGCAACGCGCATTGAGCAGGAGGTGACAAATGGATTTTTCAATTCGCTTGGCCGCACTCGCCTTGTTCGGTGCGGCGGCGCTTGCCACGCCGGCACACGCCGAGGACAAGGTCGGCTTCATCTATGTCGGCCCGGCGGCGGACTTTGGCTACAACACCTCGATGGATCTCGGGCGCCAATATGTCGAAAAGAACATGCCCGGTGTGACCACCACGGCGTTTGAGCTCATTCCCGAGACCGCGGAGGTGGAGCGGGTCATGGAGCGGCTAATTGCCAGCGGTCACAAGATCATCTTCGCCACCAGCTACGGCTATCTCGACTACGCCATCAAGGTGGGTGAGAAACACCCAGACGTCACCATCCTGCACGCCGGCGGCCTCAAGACGTCCAAAAACGTCGGCACGTATTGGGCCGACAGCGATGCCGGCATGTATCTCGCCGGCGTGACCGCCGCTCATGTCAGCAAAAGCGGCAAGCTCGGCTTTCAGGGCGGCTTTCAAATCCCGCAATTGATGCGTTCGGTCAACGCTTTCACGCTTGGCGCTCAGTCGGTCAACCCGAACATCACCACGACGGTCGTGTGGAACGGCGGCTGGTGGGAGCCGCAGAAGGAAACCGAAGCCACCAACGCGTTTGCCGACCTCGGCATCGACGTCGTCGCCGAGCAAGTCGACAGCCCGATCACCATCGCGCAAGCGGCGGAAAAACGCGGCATCTTCATGATCGGCAAGGACGTCGATATCCATGACCGCGCACCGAAGGCGTTGCTGACCGGCGTGTCGTGGAATTGGGGTCCGATGATGGTCGAAGAGATCAAGGAGATCAAAGCGGGGACCTGGAAACCGTCGAACATGCGCGGCGATCTGGGTAGCGGCAACGCTGTGCTCGATCCGTTTGGCGCGGCCGTGCCCGAGGACGTACGCAAGCAAGTGCTCCAGCTCAAAGCTGATATCATTTCCGGCAAGAAATCGATCTGGGAAGGACCGATCACCAAGCAGGACGAGACCGTCGTCGTGCCGGCCGGCAAGAAGCTTGCTATGGAGCAGGTTGAGACCATGGACTACCTGGTCAAAGGCGTGGTCGGCGCAACGAAATAGCGCAGCCGCCGATATTCGGCGCTTCGGTGAGGGAGGCAGCGATGAACGTCGCAACGAAGCCGGCCAAACCGGTCGAGATGGGAGCAAGTCCCGGTCAGTCGTGGCTAGTTACGGCCGAGCGGGTCGATATGACCCGCCCGGCGCTGCGGCTGCGGCCATTGTCGGTCGAGGCCGAACCGCAGAACGTCATTGTCGACGCTGCAAAGTCGGCGTTGCTCATCGTCGACATGCAGAATGATTTCTGCACCGAGGGAGGCTGGCTGCACAGCCGGGGCATCGACGTCTCGCCCAACCGCAAGCCGATCAAGCCTTTGCAAGCCCTGATCATGGCGTTCCGCGCCAGCAATATTCCGGTGATCTGGGTCAATTGGGGCGTGCGCAAGGATCTCCTGAATATCAGCCCGTCCTTGCGGCACGCCCACAATCCTAAAGGCAACGAACCCGGTCTTGCCCAACCCGTGCCCGGCACGCGTTCCGAGGTCATCAAGCACGGAAGCTGGGGCGCCCAAGTCGTTGACGAGATCAACCCGGGCGAGCGCGACATCCAGATCATCAAGCACCGGTTCAGCGCTTTTTGGGACACCGAAACCGACGCCGTGTTGCGCAATCTCGGCATCAAGACCCTGTTCATCGGCGGCGTGAACATGGATCAATGCGTGATGACCACGCTCGAGGATGCGAGCTTTCTCGGTTACGACACGATTCTGATCGAGGACGCCACCGCGACCACCTCGCCCGACTATTGCGTTCAGGCGGTGCTCTACAATGTGAAGCTCTTGTTCGGATTCGTCACCCGCTCCGACGCTCTGCTTTCAGCGCTTGCTGCGGCCGCGAAGGCGTGATCACGAATGCCGACTGAAAACGGTGTCGAGCCGCTCGAAGCCCGGCTTGCGGCGCTGGCGATCGAATTGCCCAAAGTGCCGGTGCCGATCGCCAACTTCGTTCCTTACAAGCGCATCGGCAACCTGATCTTCCTCGCCGGACAGGTGTGCGAGTGGAACGGCGAAGTGCGCTATGTTGGCCGCTTGGGCGTGGATTACGATCTCGAGGAAGGCCGCAACGCGGCGCGCGTTTGCGGCCTCAACTTGATTGCGGCCTTGAAAGTTGCGTGCGGAGGCACGCTGGCTCCCGTCAGCGCGTGTATACGCCTTGGTGGGTTCGTCAATTGCAGTCCGCAATTCAACGAAATCCCGCAGGTGATTAATGGAGCGTCCGACCTTATGCTGGAGCTGTTCGGAGAGCGCGGCAGACACGCCCGCACCGCCGTCGGCGTCGCCAATTTGCCACGCGGCGCCGCCGTCGAAGTGGACGGCATTTTCGCGCTTGGATGAAAGCCCATGCCGGACTGCTCGATCTCGATGTCCGGCATCCGCAAGCAGTTCGGCACCGTCGTCGCCAACGATAACGTCGATCTGGAGATTCGCGCGGGCGAAGTGTTGGCGCTGCTCGGCGAGAACGGGGCGGGCAAAAGCACTTTGATGAAAGTGTTGTACGGCTTTTATCACGCCGACGCCGGTGAAATCCGCATCGATGGCCGACGGATCACATTCGGGTCGCCGCGCGAGGCCATGGCCAGCGGCATCGGCATGGTGTTCCAACAATTTTCGTTGGTGCCGGCACTGTCGGTGTTGGAGAACCTGCTCGCCGCGTTTCCAAATGCTCCCTGGCTGCAGGCCCGCGGCAGGGCGCGGGTGACCGTCGCATTGCGCTGGCTCAAGCGCCTGGCGCCAAATCTCGATCCGGCCCGCCCCGTGCGCGATCTCGCCGTCGGCGAGCGGCAACTCGTCGAACTGGCCAAGGTCCTCAACCTCAACGCCCGCGTCGTCATCCTCGACGAGCCGACTTCTGTGCTGACTCCGGCCGAGGCAGATCAGCTGTACGGCTTCATCCGCTCGCTGGTCGCAGAAGGCAAAGCTGTTGTGATGATCACCCACAAGCTTGCCGATGTCGCCGCCTGCGCCGATCGCGTCGTCGTCATGCGCGCCGGCCGCGTCGTCGATCGCGCGCCCGCGAGCCAGCGGACACCCGAACAGCTCGTGAGCGCGATGATCGGTCGCGACCGCCTTTCCGTGGTTGAGGCTCCGGTGTCCGCTGCGAACGCGGTCCCAGTCCTGCAAGTGCGCGGCGTGTCGGCGACTGTGCTAGGCAGGCAGATTCGCAACATCTCCTTTGAAATGGCCTCGGGCGAAATCCTTGGCGTCGCCGGCGTCTCCGGCAACGGACAATATGCGCTGGCGGAGGCGTTGGCCGGGCTTGCTGCCATCACCGCCGGCGACATCGTTCTCGGCGGTGTCAGCATCGCCAATCGCGCCGGAGACAGTGCGATCCCCGATGATGTGGCCTACATACCCGAGCGCCCGCTCGACAACGCGGTTGTCGCCGACCTCGATCTGGGCCTTAACCTGACGCTACGTCGGGTAGGCAAGCTGCCGTTCTTTCCGCGTCGGCGCCCTATTGTGGCGCGAGCCAATGAACTGATCACCGGCTTCGACGTCAGGCCGCCGCGTGTGGCATTACCGGCCGCCGCCCTCTCCGGCGGCAACCTGCAGAAGCTGGTGATAGCGCGCGAGCTTTCCGATACCCATCGCCTCGTTGTTGCCAGCTACCCGACCATGGGACTCGACGTTCTGGCAACCCAAGCCGTTTATCGGAATTTGTTCGCACAAGCCGCCCACGGCGCGTGCGTCGTCTGGATTTCCGAGGACTTGGACGACATCTTGGCTTACGCGCACCGGGTCGCGGTGATCTATGGCGGAAGCTTCGCTGGAATTGTCAGGCGGCAGGACGCCGACCGCCAAACGATCGGCCGCTGGATGGCGGGCGTGGACAGCGGAGCAGCGGCGTGAACGGTCGCTTGGTGCAAGCGTCCGTCTACGGGATTGCCGGCACCGCATTGTTTCTGCTGCTGGCCTCAGGTTTTCTCCTGGCAATCGGCCGGCCGCCGTTCGTTACGCTTGTGACGATGGCGGGATACGCGTTCGGCGACGGCTATTCGATTTCTGAAAGCCTCGTCAAAGCGACGCCCATTCTGCTGTGCGCGTTCGCGGTGATATTGCCAGCGCGGCTGGGTCTCATTTCAGTCGGCGGCGAGGGCCAACTTTATCTGGGCGCGTTGGCCGGCACGGCCATCGTGGTCGCCTATCCTGGCGGGCCGGTGTTCGCGCTGCTGCCGGCCATGCTTGCGCTCGGCGCGGCGGGCGGCGCGATCTGGGGCGGGCTAGCGGGAGTGTTGCGCGCCCGCTTCGACGTCAACGAGACAATATCGACTTTGCTCCTGAACTACGTCGCGGTGCTGCTTGTAAACTACGCCGTCTACGGCGCCTGGAAGGACCCGGCCAGCCTCGGCTGGCCAGCCACAATTCAGTTTCCGCCGGCAGCGACGGTGCCGAGCCTGTTCGGAACGCGCGTCCATCTTGGATTCATCGTCGCGCTCATCGCCGCCTTTGTCCTGCACGTGGCGGTAACCCATGCGCGCTGGGGTCTGGAATTGAGGATTCTCGCCGGTAACCGCAAAGTCGGCGCTATGGTCGGGCTGCGCTTTGCGCGAAACACGTTGATCGTCATGGCACTGGGTGGCGCCCTCGCCGGCTTCGCGGGGATATGCGAAACGTCCGCGATCCAAGGCCGGCTGCAATCGGGATTGTCGGTCGGTTACGGACTGACAGGCTTCCTGGTCGCTTGGCTTTCCGGCCAGCATTTTCTGCGCGCGGTGCCGATCGCGATCCTGGTCGGCGGTCTCATTGCGGCGGGAGACGCGCTGCAGCTTTACAGCAAAATCCCGAGCGCCAGCGCCACCGTGCTGCAAGGATTATTGTTTGCTGCCGCCTTAGCAACGAGCGGCCTTGCGGCCCGGCGAGAAGCGCGCCGTGGATGATTTGGCCACGATCGGGCAATGGACCGCCGCCATGCTGCGGTCGTCGACGCCGCTTCTGGTCGTGACGTTGGGCGAGACGCTCACGCAACGCGTCGGCATCATCAATCTCGGAGTCGAGGGTCAAATGCTTGGCGGCGCTTGCGCCGGCTTCGCGGTCGCCGCGGCCACCGGCGATCCGCTGGTTGGCTTCGCCGCAGGGGCCGGCGCCGGCGTCGTACTGTCGGCCGTGCACGCCATTCTGTGTCTGGTTTGCGGCGCCAATCAGATCGGCAGCGGCATCGCGGTCTGGACCTTGGGACTCGGTCTCACATCCTATTTCGGCAGGGCGTTCATCGGCGGCAAGGTCACGGGCCTTGGCGCGCTCGGCGGGCCGACGGTCGTCGACATTCCACTGCTCGGCCCCATCCTGAACCAGCTTACTCCGCTGGCGCCGGCTGCCTTGATATTGGTCGCGGGTGCTGGCCTTTGGCTTTACCGCACCAGCACCGGGCTGAATTGGCGCATCGTCGGCGAGTTGTTCGAGACCGCCCGCGCGATCGGCTTAGCGCCGCTGTTGGTGCAGCTTCAGGGCATCATCGTTGGCGGCCTCTTGTCGGGATTCGCCGGCGCCATCCTGTCGGTGGATTATACGCAGACCTGGGCGAACGATATGACCAAAGGCAGAGGTTTTGTCGCTGTCGGCTTGGTGATCGTCGCGCGCTGGAACCCGTTCTTCGTGCTGCCGGTCGTACTGATCTTCGGACTGAGCGAGGCCGCGACCTTGCGGTTACAAGCGGGTGGATTGACGCTGTCGCCTTATTTGATTGCTTGTTTGCCCTACGTGGTCTGCCTGTTGTGCGTCGTCGTCGCCTCGATGCGTGAGGGTCGCATCGGCGGCATGCCGGCCGAGCTTGCCTCGGTGTTCGGCCGGCGCCGATAGCGTCATCGGGCAACCAAGTCAGCTACGATAAATGGCCAATGGCGAACAGGCACCCACCACAGCCTCCGCCTCGCTACTCGCCATTCGCTTTGCGCCCGTTGCTCCCGCCGCCGAACTTGTTGTTCTTCGGAAAGCCTTTCGGCGCCAGCCGCCCGGCGTCGGCGCGATTGCCGCGCCAATCGGCGAGTTCTTTCAGCGAAAGGGTGAAGAGGCGGCCAGCGGAATCGGTCCAGGTCAGGCCCTTCTCCGCCTCGAAAGTCTTGATGTCGGAGAGGCCGCCGTCCTTGTGGCGCTGCAGCCGCACGCCGCGGCCGCGGGTCATCTCGGGCACCTGGTCGATCGGGAACACGACCATCTTGCGGTTTTCGCCGATCGCCGCCACCAGCTCGCCCTCGGCCGGCGCGATGGCGCGGGCCTCGTCGGGCGGCTTGACGTTGAGTACCTGCTTGCCCTTGCGGGTATTGGCGACGCACTCGGCCTCGGGCACAATGAATTCCCTGCCCTGCTTGCTGGCGACAATGAATTTGCGCTCGCCCTCGTAGCGGAACACGGTGATGACGTCGGCCTCCTGCTCGAGCTCGATGAACAGCCGGATCGGCTCGCCATGGCCGCGGCCGCCGGGCAGCTTCGCCGCTTCGATGGTGTAGCAGCGGCCGTTGGTGGCGAAGACCAGGAGCTTGGAGGTCGTCTCGGCAAAGAACGCGAGCTTGAGCCCGTCGTCGGCCTTGAACGCAAGACTCGACAAGTCCGCGACCTGGCCGCGCAAGGCGCGAATCCAGCCCTTCTCGGAGACCACGATCGTGACCGGCTCGCGCTCGACCAAAGCCTCCTCGATCGCCGCCTCGTCATGCTCGGGCGCTTGCGCGAAGCTGGTGCGCCGCTTGCCGAGCGGCGTCTTGCCGCCGAACTTGTCGCGCACCTCGCGGATTTGGCCGCCGATGGTCTTCCATTGCGCCTTCTCCGAGCGCAGCAAATCTTCGATGGATTTTTTCTCGACGCGTAGATCCTTGTCCTCCTGGCGGATCTCCATCTCTTCGAGGCGGCGCAGATTGCGCAGCCGCATGTTGAGGATGGCGTCCGCCTGGACGTCCGAGAGTTTGAACGTCTTCATCAGCACCGGCTTCGGCTCGTCCTCGGTGCGGATGATTTTGATGACCTTGTCGAGGTTGAGATAGGCGACCAGATAGCCGCCGAGAACTTCGAGCCGGTGCTCGATCTGACTGAGCCGATAGCGCGAGCGGCGCAGCAGCACCTCGCGGCGGTGCGTGAGCCATTCGCTCAGCACCTCGGCAAGGCCGACGACCTTGGGAATGCGGCCGCGTATCAGCACGTTCATGTTGAGCGGGATGCGGCTTTCGAGCTCGGTGAGCTTGAACAGGCTCTCCATCATCAGCGCCGGATCGACACTGCGCGAGCGCGGCTCGAGCACCAGGCGGACGTCCTCGGCGGATTCGTCGCGCATGTCGGCGACCAGCGGCAGTTTCTTTTCGTTGATCAGTTCGGCGATGCGCTCGACCAGGCGCATCTTCTGCACCTGCCAGGGGATTTCGGTGACCACGACCAGATACGTGCCACGCCCGGTGTCTTCGGTCTTCCAGCGCGCGCGCAGCCGGAACGAGCCGCGCCCGGTGGTGTAGGCTTCGGCGATCGTCTCCGGCGCATCGACGACCACGCCGCCGGTCGGAAAATCCGGGCCGGGCACGTACTTCAACAGCGTGCGGCTGCGGGCGTTCGGCGTGTCGATGAGATGCAGCGCCGCATCGCACAGCTCGGCGATATTGTGCGGCGGGATTGCGGTCGCCATGCCGACGGCGATGCCCTGCGAGCCGTTGGCGAGCAGGTTGGGGAACGCCGCGGGCAGAACAGCCGGCTCCTCCGACACGCCATCGTAATTGGGGCGAAAGTCGACCGCGTCTTCATCGATGCCGTCGAGCAGAAGACGCGCGGCTTCGGTTAGCCGCGCCTCGGTGTAGCGATAGGCGGCGGCATTATCGCCGTCGATATTGCCGAAATTACCCTGGCCATCGACCAGCGGATAACGCGAGGCGAAATCCTGCGCTAGGCGCACCAGCGCGTCGTAGATCGCCTGGTCGCCGTGAGGGTGGAAATTGCCCATCACGTCGCCGACGATCTTGGCCGACTTCTTGAACGTCGCGCCGGGGTCGAGGCGCAAGAGCCGCATGCCGTAAAGGATACGGCGATGCACCGGCTTGAGCCCGTCGCGCGCGTCGGGCAGGGCCCGATGCATGATGGTGGAGAGCGCGTAAGCGAGATAGCGTTCCTCGAGCGCCTCGCGAAGCGCCACCTCCTGCACGCCGCCGGCGTTGCGGTCGGGTTCCGGGGGAATCACTTTCTTGCTCATGACGGAGAGCGGTAGCGCGGCTAGCCGGCCTGAACAAGGACGGCCGCGACAAAGCGCGCGCGGGCGTCGGGCAACGGCAGCCCGCGCGGCGCAAAAGCATAGCGATCGAGAAAAAAGCCGGTCAGCGCAAAAGCATCGGCGAGATCGGCGGCGGAGGCCGGCTCGCTTTCGATACGCAGGAACTCGGGAAGCCGCATGAGCTTGTCGCGGTAAGCTTCGCCGCCGGCGCGCGAAACTGCGCGGCCCGACCGCGGCGAGACATAGATCAAATCGTCCTTGGCGCCGGTCGCGGCGCAGGACGACAGGTCGAGGCCGAAGCCAAGCTCGGCGAGAAAGACCAGCTCGAATTGCGCGATCATCGGCGCGACCGCGCCCCGATCGTCGAGGGCATCGAGGATCGTTTCCAGCGCCTTATGAATGCCAGCATGCGGTTCGCGCTCGGCGAGCAGCCGGCACAAGGCCGCGAGGTGGGTCACGCCATGCACGGCGTGGGCGGCGCTGAGAAATCCGGCGGCACGCAGATTGATGCCTTCGACCGCGTAATTACCGAGGTGATCGTCGAGCCGCGCCCGCCAAGTGGCCCGCAGCGAATTTCCCGGCTGCAACACGCCGCGCAGCCGCGTGCCGGCGCCGCCGCGCACCAGCCCGAGATGCCGGCCGCGTTCGTGGGTCATCAGTTCGAGAATGACGCTGGTCTCGCCGTGGCGCTTGACGCCGAGCACAGTGCCTTCATCGGTCCACTGCATGGTCGGTATTTATGATGATTTCAGGCTTCGTCGAAACGCGTTTCCCGGGCGCGGCGCAGCACGTAGCGCAGCGGAGTGGTGCGCCGCAGAACCGGGATCGTGACAAGCTCCGACCTGCCAAACGCCGAACTCGCAACGGCCCCGGATCAGCGGTGCACCACTTCGTGCTGCACCGCATCCGGGGAACAAGTTCTAATGCAAGACCAGTTCATCATAGAGGTCCCGCCAGGTTGGATTTAGGCCTTCAACCAGCTTGATTTTCCAAGCCCGGCGCCAGTGTTTCAACGCTCGTTCGCGTTCCCTTGCCTCCAAGACGGAGGCATATTCCTCGAAGTAAACTAGTCTCGAAACGCCATACTTGCTCGTAAAGCCCGCCGCGGCCTTCAGCTTATGTTCGAAGGTGCGGCGGGCGACATCGTTCGTGATGCCAACATACAGCACTCCCTTAGGCTTGTTAGCGAGAATGTAAATGAAATATCGCTTGGCCATGACCTAGCAACAGCACGCTTCCCTCTACGCGCGGAAACGTTACTCCCTTGGAAACTGCAGTCCCATCTCGCGGTAACGCTCCGGGTCGTCGCCCCAGCCTTCGCGCACCTTGACGAACAGAAAGAGGTGGACCGGGTGCTCGATCGCCGCGGCGATGTCGGCGCGCGCCGCGGCGCCGATCGCCTTGATGACCTGGCCGCCCTTGCCGAGCACGATTTTGCGCTGGCTTTCGCGCTCGACATAGATGGTCTGCTCGATGCGCACCGCACCGTCTTTCAGCTCTTTCCAGACCTCGGTTTCGACCGTCGACTGGTACGGCAATTCCTGATGCAGCCGCAGATAAAGTTTTTCGCGGGTGATCTCGGCGGCGAGCTGGCGCATCGGCGCGTCGGAAATCTGGTCCTCGGGATAAAGCCACGGCCCCGGCGGCACTTGGCCGGCAAAATAATGCTTGAGATCGGCGACGCCGTCGCCGGACCGCGCCGAAACCATGAACGTCGCCACGAAGGTTGCCGGCTCATTGAGCGCCTGCGTCAGCGCAAGCAATTTGAGCTTCTCGACCAGGTCGACCTTGTTGAGCACCAGCACTTTGGGCGCGCGCACATTGGCGAGGCCGCGCACAATCACTTCCTCGTCCTCCTGGACGCCTTTGTGCGCATCGATCAGCAGGGCGACGATCTCGGCATCCTGCGCGCTCCCCCAGGCGCTGCCGACCATGGCGCGGTCGAGCCGGCGGCGCGGCGCGAAAATGCCGGGCGTATCGACAAAGATCAGTTGTGCGGCGCCTTCAATGGCGATGCCGCGGATCAGCGCGCGCGTGGTCTGCACTTTCGGGGTGACAATCGAAATCTTGGCGCCGACGAGCGCGTTGAGCAGCGTCGACTTGCCGGCATTCGGCGCGCCGATCAGCGCGACGAAGCCGCAGCGCGTCGCCGTCGCCACCGGCTCAGCCATTGGCGCGATCGAACTTGACGCCCTCACGCGCCATCATGGCGGCGGCGGCGGCTTGCTCGGCGGCGCGCTTGGAGCGCCCGGAGCCTTCGGCCGGAGCGAGCTTGGGCAGATGCACGGCGACGCGAAATTCCGGATCGTGATCGGGACCGGAACGGGCGACTTCGCGGTAGGCGGGCGTCGGCAGGCCGCGCGCCTGCGCCCATTCCTGCAGCACGGTTTTCGGATCGCGCAGCGGCTGCGCCGTGGTACGCATGCGCGCTTCCCATAGCCGTCCGACCAGCGCTTCGGCCGCCACAAAGCCGCCGTCCAGATAGACCGCGCCGATCAGCGCTTCGCAGACGTCGGCCAGGATCGCCGGCCGCGTACGGCCGCCGGCATTGGCTTCCGACGACCCGAGCCGGATCGCGGCGCCGAGATTGATCGCACGGGCGATATCGGCGCAAGTTTCCTTGCGTACCAGGTCGGCAAGGCGGCGCGACAACTCGCCCTCATCAGCTCTCGGGAAAGCGCGGAACAGCATGTCGGAAATCACCAAGCCGAGCACGTGATCGCCGAGGAATTCGAGCCGCTGGTAGCTGCCGGCGCGGTTGCGAGAGCCCTTGAGCGCCGAGATGTGGGAGAGCGCGCTGTCAAGCAGCGCCGCGTCGGAAAAACGATAACCGATCCGCTCTTCGAGCGAGCCATCGCCGCGGCGGCGGCGACGGCGGGCATCCTTCTGTCCGTCTGCTACCGCGGCGACAGTCGCAGGCTTGGCGGCCTGCGCGGCAGACGGCTCTTGCGGAGCGACAACTGATTTGCCTTTGCCCCGCCCGCTCATCGAACCAGGGTGAACAACCGGTGCCAGCGCACGGTCCACGGCCAACGCCAAATTTCCCAGGCATGCGGACCTTTGATCGAGAAGAAGATGATCTGCGCCCTGCCGATGATGTTCTCATACGGCACGTAGCCGACGGCGCTCGACACCCGGCTGTCGGTCGAGTTGTCGCGGTTGTCGCCCATCATGAAGTAATCGTTCGGCGGCACGGTGAACACTTCGGTATTTTCCAGATAAGAATCGTCCGAATAACCATGGGTGATGTAGCTCACGCCGTTGGGAAGTGTTTCGTGGTAGCAGTTGACCGGACTGACGAGATCTTCGTCGGTCGCACAGTCGCGGACCATGCGTTCGCGCTTGACCGGCTCGCCGTTGATGTTGACGACGCCATGAATGATCTGGATGCGGTCGCCCGGAAGCCCGATGACGCGCTTGATGTAGTCGGTCGAATCATCCTTCGGCAGGCGGAACACGACGACGTCGCCGCGCCCGACCGGCCGGCCGATAATGCGGCCGGAGAAAAGCGGCGGCGAAAACGGCAAGGAATAGTGGGTGTAGCCGTAGGAATACTTGGAGACGAACAGGTAGTCACCGACCAGCAGCGTCGGAATCATCGAGCCGGAAGGGATATTGAAGGGTTGAAACAGGAAGGTGCGAATGACCAGCGCGATGATCAGCGCGTGGAAGATCACCCGCACCGTCTCGCCGAATCCGCTTTCCTTCCGTTTTGTCCCGGTTTGCACGCTCATCGGCCTATGGTTCCGTTGACTGAATTCCCGCCCCGCGAATTCGCAGCACTGCTTTTAGCCCTTGGCCCAAACCCGCGCAATTGCGCGCGCGGTTTCGCCGCGGCCTTGTCCAGTCGGCTTTAGCTAGGAACGTCATGAGCTTATCGCCAGAGCGGGACGGCATGACGAAATTTTCATGCCCGGCTGGCGTCGAGACCCCCTTGGCCCGGATCCGAGGCCCGTCGAAGGCGCGACGACATCAGCTGCTCGCGATAGCGACTGCGGAAATGACGACAAGGGCGTGGGCGGTCGGACCCTCGTCGGTCATGGTGAGGTCGATGCGCGGCTCGTGGCCCGCCGGGGTAATCGCCATGAGCCGCCGCTTGGCGCCGCCGGTGAGCTCCAAGGTCGGGCGGCCGGACGGCAGATTGACCACGCCCATGTCGCGCCACCACACCCCGGCGCGCAGCCCCGTCCCCAGCGCCTTGGCGCAAGCCTCCTTGGCGGCGAAGCGCTTGGCGTAGGTCTCGACCCGGTTGCGCCTTTTTTCCGCTTTGGCGCGCTCGGTCGCGGTGAAAATGCGGTCGAGGAAACGGTCCCCGTGCCGTTCGATCACCTTGGCGATGCGGCGCGCGTCGCAGATATCGGAACCGATACCGATGATCATGACGCCGCGCTGCCTTGGCGGACCCGTTCGCGGCCGCGATCGATGGCCGCGCGCATTTTCCGCACGCTGGCGTCCAGCCCTTCGAACAGCGCGTCGCCGATCAGAAAATGGCCGATGTTGAGCTCGACAATTTGCGGCAGCGTCGCGATTTCCGCCGCGCTGAGAAAATCGAGACCATGGCCGGCATGCACTTCAAGGCCGAGACTAGCCGCCAAAGCCGCACCGTCCGCAATGCGCTTGAGTTCGGCGGCGGCGGCGGCGCGATCGCCTGCCGCCAGCGCTTCGCACCAGGCGCCGGTATGAATCTCGATCACCGGAGCGCCGAGCGCCGACGCCGCTTCGATCTGCTCGCGCGCCGCGGCGATGAACAGCGAAACGCGAATGCCGGCTTGCGCGAGTTGCGCCACTGTCGCGCGCAACGCGCCGCTTTGTCCGGCGACATCGAGGCCGCCTTCGGTCGTGCGCTCGGCGCGCCGCTCGGGAACCAGACAGGCGGCGTGCGGGCGAACCTTGCGGGCAATCTCGACCATCTCGGGGGTCGCCGCCATTTCCAGATTGAGCGGCTTGGTTATCTTGGCTTTCAGCCGCACGATGTCGTCGTCGACGATGTGGCGGCGATCCTCGCGCAGATGCGCGGTGATGCCGTCGGCGCCGGCCGCGATCGCGATCTCCGCCGCCTTAAGCGGATCGGGATGCCGCCCGCCGCGCGCGTTACGCACGGTGGCGACGTGATCGACATTGACGCCGAGGCGGATGGGAGCGGGTACCGGCATTGCCACCAGTGTATGACTATTTGGTCCAGTTTTCGATTTTCAAATCGGGCACGCGCCGGAACTCCCGTTCATTGTTGGTGACTAGAACCAATTTCGAGGCGAGTGCGTGCGCGGCGATCCACAAATCATTGCGACCGATCATTTCACCTTTGGCGGAAAGCGCGGCACGGATCGCGCCATAGACGGTCGCCGTTTCAGGCATTAACGGGATCACCTGCACGATCTGGGTCAGTTCCTCCAACCGCAGCAACGGTTCAGGCCCCACTTTTTTCTTTGCGATTCCGTAAATCAACTCACCGTAGGTAATGACCGACATTACCGCTTCACCAACCTGCAAACGTCGAAATCGCTTTCGCGCTTTTTCCGGCCGACCGCGGCGGATGTGGACAAATGTATCGGTATCTAACAGGTAGCGTGATTCGATCACAATACGTCGGGCTCCTGTGGCGATTTATCGCGTTCATCCGCCAAATCCTCGATCGGCAAACTTGCGATTAGCTCAAAAGCGCGCGCCATCCCTTTGGATTTCTCGCGCAATATCACTTCGCCACCGCGCCGAAAAATTTCCACCTCCTTGCTGCGAAAGCGGAACTCTTTCGGCAAGCGGACAGCTTGACTGTTTCCCGATTTAAAGACGCGGGCCGTCGCCATCCAGACCTCCGTATATCCGCACGTGTATATACGGCAAACGAACTGCAATTGCAAGGCAACCGGCGACTAACATTTTCTCGGAACACACCAGTGGACCAGTGGGCCGAGCTAGGCGAGCTCTAACCGCGACCCGATGGCCAGAGAAGTCAAACCTTCACGTGTATCACCTTCGCACTCGCGCCCTCTACGGGGCTTGCCGAACAACCGGGCAAAAACGCAAGCTCGCGAGCTTCAAACGGTAGGGACCTTCGCCATGTCAAACAGGCCAGAAGAGCGCCTCGATCGCCGCGATTTCATGATCGCATCAATTGCAACGGCCGGTGCATCGGCCGCCTCCGCCGTTGCCGCTGGGACTGCAAATGCTCAGAGTGCAGCGACAACCTCTGCCGATCCGGCATCAGGAACGGTGTATACCGGCGACATAATGCAGGGGAAAAGGGTCGTCAGCGCGCTCGACGTCAACGACTTAGAGCCAGGCAAGAAGCACCTCTTGTATTTTCGCGGCGTGCAGATGCCCACCGGACAGCACTGGTATGTGTCGGTGACAGTTGCCAAGGGCGTAAAGCCGGGCAAGCGCGTCATTCTGGTCAGTGGTGTGCATGGTGACGAGATGAGTTCGGTACATACGGTCCAGACCGTGATGAACCAACTCGATCCAGGCGAGATGTCGGGCACGGTAATGGCGGTCACGGACGTCTCCAGTCCGGCCCTGGAAGGCATGCAGCGTAGATGGCCCAATTCGGGCAGAGGCGTTGATTTGATCGACATGAATCGGGAATGGCCCGGGAACGAGAACGGTGCCACCGCGGCCAGCCGACACGCCGGGCTCTTGTTCAATCGGCTGCTGCGGCCGAACGCCGACTTCGCAATCGATTTCCATACAGGAACAACCGGATTCGATGTGACCGCATTCAATCTTGCCAGCATGGACGTGCCCGAGATCAAGGCCATGGTGGAGCTCTACCCTGTCGGCCAGATCTTCGCCAATCATGCCTATCCCGGTGTCCTGCATAACGCGCTTGTCGACGTAGGCATCCCGGCCTTTACGCCGGAGATTGGCGCTGCGCGGGTCCTGAACCTCGAGATGGTCTCACTGTTTGTGGAAGGCACAATGAATGTCCTCAAGCATCACGGCATCCTGGCCGGGCCACTGGGGCGCACAGGGAAGGACGCGGGCGTCTTCATCGGCAACAGTGCGCTGCCGATCCTTGCAACCCAGGGAGGGCTCGTCGAGCATCTGGTCAACCTCAACGACAAGGTCGAAGCCGGACAGAAGGTCGCCATCCAGCGCAACAGTTTCGGCGAAGTGGTTGCGGAATATACAAGCAGCGTGGCCGGAGAGGTAACTGGCCAGCGTAGCGACGCGATGTCCGAGCCCGGTAACCCCCTGGCATTCATCCTTTTCCACACGGCGACGCCGGACGGCGGTGAGACTTATCCCGAGTGATCCAACAGTTGGTACCGGCGTCTGACTGCGGCGATAATTCTGTTCGGGTCGGCGACCCATTGGAGGGTTTGCAGTGAGCGTTGTGGTCGTCGAGGAAACAGTTGACGGCGGCCTGAAAGTCGACGACGGATCGGAAAATGCCGCGCTTCAGTCGCTTTGATCCCTAGCTCGCATCGGTAACAGAACTGAGTTTGTGCCGCGAACCGATCAACGGATTTGCTCATTTCGCTTCTAGGCCGGCATATTGATCGCGCACGCCGAATTATCCGTTGACCCGCTCGGCGGCGGCGATCACCTTCTTCGCCCGCAGTTGCGAGATGATCGAGGTGAGGTGCTTGAGGTTATAGACTTCAAGATCGATGGTCACCTCGGTGAAGTCCGGCGACTGCCGCGACATTCGAATGTTGTCGATGTTGCCGTCGTGCTCGGCGATCACCTGCGCAATCTGCGCCAGTGATCCGGGCTCGTTCACCGATTGCACGGCAAGCTGTGCCGGGAACCGCTGCGGCTGCTTTTCGTCGACATCCCAGCGGACATCGAGCCAGCGCTCCGGCTGATCCTCGAATTCCTTCAATGCCGGCGATTGGATCGGATAAATGGTGATGCCTTCACCCGGCGTCATGATGCCGACGATGCGATCGCCGGGCACGGCGCCGCCGTTGGGAGCGAAACGCACCGGCAGGTCGCTGTTGATGCCGCGGATCGGGATCGCCGTGCCGCTCTCGCCTTTTTCCGGAACCTTGAACTTGACAGCCTTGGCGCGATTGAGGCCGAACCAGCCGCTATCGGCCTGCGGCGCGGCGCCGGTAACGCGTTCGTCCTTGTAGTCCGGATACATGGCGCGCACCACGTCGGCGGCTTTCATCTCGCCGCGGCCGACGGCCGACATCACGTCATCGATCGAGGCGCGGGCGAGCCGCGGCAGCGCCCCTTCCAGCTGCTCGTCCGAATAGCCGATCTTGGCGCGCTGGCACAGCCGCTCGAGGATGCGCCGCCCCAGCCCCGAATATTGATCGCGAATCGCGGCGCGGGTGGCGCGCCGGATCGCCGCGCGCGCCTTGCCGGTGACGACGATGGATTCCCAGGCGGCCGGCGGCGCGGTCTGCGCTTTCGACGTCAGGATCTGCACCTCGTCGCCGTTTTGCAGGGCCGAGCTCAACGGACCGATCTTGCCGTTGATCTTGGCGCCGACCGCCATGTTGCCGACATCGGTGTGGACCGCGTAGGCGAAATCGATCGGCGTGGCGCCGCGCGGCAGCGCGATCAGCTTGCCCTTCGGCGTGAAACAGAACACCTGGTCGTGGAACAGTTCGAGCTTGGTGTGCTCCAAGAATTCTTCCGGATTGGAGCCCTCGGCCAGGAGCTCGATGGTGCGACGGAGCCAGGCGTAAGCGTTGGATTCGCGCGACAGCATCTCGGTCGGCGAGCCGGCATCGTCCTTATAAAGTGCGTGGGCGGCGATGCCGTATTCGGCGATCTGCTGCATCTCGCGGGTACGGATTTGCAATTCGACACGCTGCTTGCCGGGACCGATCACCGTCGAATGCAGCGAGCGGTAGTCGTTCTGCTTCGGCGTCGAGATATAGTCCTTGAAGCGGCCGGGAACGACCGGCCAGGTGGTGTGGACGATGCCGAGCGCCTGGTAGCACTCGGCGAGGCTGCCGACGACGACGCGGAAGCCGAAAATGTCCGACAGTTGCTCGAAGCCGATCGCTTTGCGCTCCATCTTGCGCCAGATCGAATAGGCGCGCTTGCGGCGGCCGCTGACTTCGGCGGCGATGCCCGAGTCGGCGAGCTTGCGGGCCAGCTGCTGTTCGATCTCGCTGATCCAGCCTTTGCTGCGCGCCGCCAGCGTCTCGAGGCGCTCGGTGATGACCGTGTAGGCGTCCGGATTGAGGTCGCGGAACGCCAGATCTTCCAGCTCCTCGCGCATCTCCTGCATGCCCATGCGGCCGGCGAGCGGCGCATAGATGTCGAGGGTTTCTTCCGCCGTGACGCGGCGCGCCTCCGGCGGCCGATATTCCAGCGTGCGCATATTGTGCAGCCGGTCGGCGAGCTTGATCAGCAGCACCCGCACGTCGTCGGCGATGGCAAGCAGAAGCTTGCGCAGGTTCTCGGCCTGCTTGGCTTCCTTCGAGACAAGGTCGAGCTTTTTCAGCTTGGTCAGGCCTTCGACCAGATGGCCGATCTCATGGCCGAACAGGCGATCGATCTCGGCGCGCGTCGCGTCGGTGTCTTCGATGGTGTCGTGCAGCAACGCCGCGGCGATGGTGGCGTCATCGAGTTTCAGGTCGGTGAGGATCGCGGCAACCTGCAGCGGATGGGAGAAATAAGGATCGCCTGAGGCGCGTTTCTGCTCGCCGTGGGCGCGCATGGCGTAGACGTAAGCGCGGTTGAGCAGGTCTTCGTTGGCGGCCGGGTTATATTGCTTGACCCGGTCGATCAGCTCGAACTGCCGCATCATCCGCGGCTTGCGGCGCTTGGGCGGCGACACGTCGTCGGCCGGCACCAGATTGGGCGCGCGCGCCGCCGCGACCCGCAGCCGGGGCTGGTTCTGCATCCGCGGCAAATCGATCGGCGAGCGCGCCATCAAAACCTCAAGGCTCCGCCGGCGAAAAACCTGACGAAGGTAGTCATTAGGATATCATGGCGCAGGCGAACCGCCACAGGGCGCGCCTGGCCAGGCGATTTTAACGATCAAAATCGCAGGAGGGTCGCAAACTTTTCGTTACCGCACTGCACCCTTGCAGCGTCCGCCGGGCGGATCAGTGCTGGACAACACTTTTACGGAGCGTCGTGGTCGAGTGAGGTCCGCTTCGGGACCCCGTCCCAAATCGCCGCTGGTCCGGTTTGCCTTGGTCTGAGAACAGTTTTTCGAACCGCATTGCGAACTAATTCGGAAACGCTAAATCCCGACCGCTTCGCGGCTTTGCGCAGCGCATTCAGCTCTTCCTTCGAAAGATAGATTTGGATTCTTTGCATGATGTCTTGGATGCTGGGTGACGACTCACGTCAAGTCCGACAGCGGGCGACCTCTTAGCGTATACCCTTCTTCGCCTCCGCCTCGCGGATCAGCGCGCGCAGCCGCGATGGCGTGACCGGCAGCGTGTCGATCCGTACGCCGAGTGGGCGCAGCGCATCTTCGATGGCGCAGGCGACCGCCGGCGGCGCGACCATGCGGCCACCCTCGCCCGCTCCTTTGACGCCGTATTCGGTATACGGCGACGGCGTCACCAGGTGACCGATCCGCACCTGCGGCGGCAGGTTGCCGATCCGCGGCATCACATAATCCGTGAAGTTGATATTCAGCGGCTGGCCGTCCTTGTCGTACTGATAATGCTCGAGCAGCGCAGTGCCGATCCCTTGCGCCGTGCCGCCCCGCACATGGCCGTCCACGGTCATCGGATTGATCATGGTGCCGCAATCGTGCACCGCGACATAATCGAGGAAGCTCACCTGCCCGGTCTTGGTATCGATCTCGACCACCGGCATGTGGCACATGTGGCCCATGATCGGATAGAAAATGCCGAAATCGCTGTCGCTCTTCGGCAGCGTCGCCAGTGGATGATCGTACGTGTAGTTGGCGTCCAGCCCGCTGGTCAGGTCGGGATCGTCGGGAAACGACAGCCGGAAGAAATGCGATTGGGTGGCGACTTCGGCGATCGACACCTCCAATCCTGACGCGCCTTTGACGCCGATCTTGCCGTTGCGGAATTCCAGATCGTGCGCGCCGGCTTCGAGCATGTAGCTCGCCACCCTTTTGAGCTTTTCCTTGAGAATGGCGCAGGCGCCGGTGACAGCACCGGTGATCATCACCGTGTAGCGGCTGCCGCCGGGGCCGGTGCCGGGCAGCCCGTGGTCGGTGTCCGAATAGGCGACGCTGACGTCGGCCGGGTCCAGGCCGAGCTGCTCAGCCAGTACCATGGTGGCAACCGTCTCCGGGCTATTGCCCCAGCACGGCGCGTGCAGCGAGATCACCGCCTTGCCGGTGGCGTCGATCTTGATGGACGCGCTTTCCGGCGAGCTTGTCAGCGCGAACCCGGGCGCACGGTTGAGCATCCAGAATTCGGTGGCGCTGAAGACGCCTTTCTCCTGGCAGCTGGCGACGCCGATGCCGACATAGCGCCCCTGTGTGCGTGCGGCGTTCTGCTTCTCGCGCCAGCCGTCGTAATCGAGCATTTGCAGCGCCATGTCGAGGGCGCCCGGATAGTTGCCGCTGTCGTAGAGATTGCCGGTCGGTATCTGATAGGGGAATTCTTCCGGCGCGATGAAATTGTCGCGGCGGAACTTGATGGGATCGAGGCCGAGCTCATCGACCGCAGCGTCCACGATCCGCTCGATCATAAAGTTGGTGACCTCGGAGCCGAAACCGCGGCAGGCGCCTTGCTGGCATTTGTTGGTGAACACGGCATAGATTTCCGCGGCGACGGCGCGGATCTTGTAAGGACCGACGGTCTGCGAGAAGCCGTTGCCGTGGGTGCCGAGCCCGAACTGGAAATAGGCGCCGTAGTCGTCGACGACCTTGTAGCGCAGCGCCGTCATTTTTTGGTCGGCGTCGATCGCCAGCTCGACATCGTAGATGCGGTCGGAGCCATGGCCGTCGCAGGCGGTGATGTTGTCGATCCGGTCCTCGATGTATTTCACCGGCTGGCCGGTGGCGCGCGCGCCGAGCGCGGCGAGCACCGCCACTTTGTGCAGGAACAATTTGCTGCCGAAGCTGCCGCCGGCGTCGACCGGGATCAGATTGACCTGGTGGCTTCCGACCTTGAGCGCGGCAGCAATGGTGAAGCCGATATAATTGTACATCGAGCTGTTGACGTAGATCGTGAACTTCTCCGATCCCTCGTCGAAACTGGCGACCGCGCCGCAGGTTTCGATCGGCTGTCCGCCGGAACGCGACCAGCGCAGATGGCGCTTGATCACCTGGGCGGCTTGCGCGAACTCCGCCTCCACCGGTCCGAATATATAGTTGCGATGCTCGGCGACGTTGTCAGGGCCGCGCTCCGGATGGAGCACCGCGTCGCCGCGCGAATTGATCGCATCCATCATGTCGGAGACCGCGGGCAGCGGCTCGTAGTCGACCTTGATAAGGCCGATGGCATCTTCGGCGATATAGCGGGTATCGGCGACCACCAGCACCACCGGCTCGCCGACATGCCGCACCTTGCCGAGCGCGATGCAGCGTTGCTCGACCGGCGGGTTGGCGAAGCATGGCAGCGGTCCGGTCTCCTTCGCTGCATCCTCGCCGGTGATCACCGCGATGACGCCGGGCAGCGCCTGCGCCGCCGTCTTGTCGATCGACTTGATCCGCGCATGCGCGTGCGGGCTCCGCAGCGCCGCCGCATGCGCCATGTGGGGCAGCTCGATATCGTCGATAAAGCGGCCGCGTCCGGTCAGGAAACGCGGATCTTCCTTGCGCAGCATGCGCGTGCCGATGACATTGAGCCGCTGATCCGGCCGCTCCTTCTGTCGCCCGGCCGGCGGCGAATGGATTTTGCCAGCCTCGGCCATCAGCGCACCGCCTTGTCGCCGCGCATCAGTTCGACCGCGCGCTCGACCGAACTGACAATGTCCTCATAGCCGGTGCAACGGCAGATGTTGTCGTTCAGACGCGTCCGGATGGTTTCGCGGTCGGGGCTGGGATTTTCACGCAAAAGCTCGGTCATCAGCATCAGCATCCCGGGCGTGCAATAGCCGCATTGCAAGCCGTGCTTCTCCCAAAAGCCGCGCTGCAGCGGGCTCAAGTTGCTGACGCGCCCGAGCGACTCGACGGTCTCGATGGTGCGGCCGTCGGCCTGGACCGCCAGCGTGCAGCAGGACCGCGTCGCCAGCCCGTCAAGCAGCACCGTGCAGGCGCCGCAGACGCCGTTTTCGCAGCCGACATGGGTGCCGGTCAGGCCGATTTCATGCCGGATGAAATCGGAAAGCAGGAGGCGGGGTTCGATCCGGCGACGAAACGGCCTGCCGTTCACCGTTACATTGACTTCCAACTCACTCATCGTTCGCCACCCGGCCGATCATGCGGCGATGGCCTGGCCGGCGCGGCCGCACGCGGCGCGCAACATCCGCTGCGTCAGCGTTGCCGCGACATCGCGCCGGTAGGCTTCGTCGGCATGCAGATCAGCGGCCGCAGTGATGTTTTTCGCGACCGCCTCGGCCGCGGCGTCGATAGCCGCAGCCGTTGCCGGCTTGCCCTCGAGTGCGGCCTCCGCAGCCGGTATCCGGAACACATTATGGACGGCGTCGCGAAAGCCGATCCGGACGTCGCGGCAATTTCCATAGCGGATCGTCAGCAGGCACCCGCCGGCAATCAGCGCGCGGTCGCCATAGCGCTGGCTCACTTCCAGGAAGCAGTAACCATGGCCGGCCGGCAACTTCGGCACGCGCACTTCGACCAGCATTTCGTCGGCCGCCAAATCGGTGGCGAATGGGGCCTTGAAGAAGCGCTCCGCGGTGATGGTGCGGGTCGAGCGGGCGCTGCGCGCCACCATGCTCGCGCCGAGGAGCGAGACGACGAGCGGCATCTCGAACGCGGGATCGTTGTGGCAAAGGTTGCCGCCGAGCGTGCCGCGATTGCGAATGGAATGATTGGCGACGTGCGGATAGGCCTCGACCATGATCGGGCAGCCGGCGGCGACGGTCGGCGAGCGCAAAATCGTGTTGTGGGTCGTCAGCGCGCCGATGCGAAGCTGGCCGTACTCTTCGATAATGTATTGCAGCTCCGTCAGCCGGCCGACGTCGATCAAGCGGCCGGGCGAGATCTGGCGCAGATTGAGCTGCGGAATGAGGCTGTGCCCGCCGGCCAACAGCTTGGCCTTGCCGCCATGCTTCGACAAGGCGTCGAGCGCGGCGCGCAGATTGGGCGGCCTCTCGTATTCAAATACGGGAGGCTTCATTGGCCTTCCCTCCCCCCGACGGGCTATCGACGCGTCGCGGCGTCGAAACCCGGTCTGTTCTGTCAGTCTTGTTCCAATTGTTTCCGATCGAACCTTCCCTTGCAAGCGAAGCGGCCACGTCTTGCGCAGGCAGCGTCACGCCGCACACGACTCTCAGTTGCGGCGTCAGCGTTGAGCGGGCGCGGCAGTTATGGTCCAGTCGCGGCTGGCGAGTATCGTGTACGCCGCCAATTTCACGTCGCGATTCGAGGAGACTAAAGATGCCGTTCTCGCTGCCCGAGCTGCCTTATCCCTACGATTCGTTGGCGCCGTACATGTCGCGCGAGACGCTCGAATTCCATCACGACAAGCATCACCTCGCCTATGTCAACAATGGCAATAATCTGATGAAAGGCACCGAGTTCGAAGGCAAGCCGGTCGAAGACGTGGTCAAAAGCTCATTCTTCGGCAACCCCGCCCTCTTCAACAATGCCGGCCAGCATTACAACCACAGCCATTTCTGGAAATGGATGAAGCCGCAAGGCGGCGGCAACATGCCCGGCGATCTGGAAAAGCAGATCGTCGGCGATTTCGGATCGGTGGCGAAGATGAAGGAGGCCTTCATCCAAGCCGGCGTCACCCAGTTCGGCTCGGGCTGGTGCTGGCTCGCGGTGAAATTCGGCAAGATCGAGGTGATGAAAACCCCGAACGGCGAGAGCCCGCTGGTGCACGGCGCGCGGCCGATTCTCGGCTGCGACGTCTGGGAGCACAGCTATTACATCGACTATCGCAACCGCCGCCCCGATTACCTCAAGGCGTTCGTCGAGAATCTGGTCAATTGGGAATACGTCGCCGAAATGCATGCGGCGGCGAAATGATCGCCGCCGCCCGATCGGGCCAAAAGTAAACGGACGGCCGGGTTATTCTTCCTCGTCGCCGACGTCGATTTCGGGTTCCGGCTGGCTTTCGGGAGGCGTGAGCCCTTCCAGGCCCTTGAGCAGCTCTTCCTCGCTCATGCGGTCGGTGGTGACCTCGGTATCGTCGGCATCGACGCCGGTACCGGGCGCGCCGATCAGCGGAACCCCGTCCGGCTCGGGCTCGTCGACCTCGACATATTTCTGCAGCGAATGAACCAGCTCTTCTTTCAGGTCTTCCGGCGAAACCGCCTTATCTGCGATCTCGCGCAGCGCCACGACCGGATTCTTGTCGTTATCGCGCTCGACGGCGATCTGACCGCCGGAGGAGATCATGCGCGCGCGGTGGCTCGCCAGCAAAACCAGATCGAAGCGGTTTTCGACCTTGTCGATGCAATCTTCGACGGTAACGCGGGCCATAGTCTGCTCCTGAGGGGCCTTGCCGTGGAATTTGCTTCCCGGACCGGGCGTTAGGTATCGTTCCACGGCGCCGAGCGCAAGGGCGATTTTCCCCAATTTGCGCCCGGAATCTTTTAACTTGGCCTCCGCGCTTGTCTTTGCTACCCAAAATTTCGGGAACCCGGCGCGGCGTTCCTGACTTCAATTTCAGATTTGCCGCGACGGCGTGCCGCAGTGATTGCGCGGGCGAGCTTAAGCCATATGGCGGGTGCAGTGCTTTGCGCAATTGCGCGCCGCCTGGACTAGCAAACTACCGTGTTTTTGCCACCGTGACCGCATAGCTTAACGGCGGTGGCGACAAACAAGTTTTGAAGAACGCCGGAAACGTCGGGCTCATTGCGGCCAATCCGGTTTCATCACCAGAAACACGTCGAGAGAGATATGTCGGCACAGATCGAGAAAATCGCGCTATTTATTGACGGCGCCAACCTTTACGCCACGGCGAAATCACTTGGCTTTGACATCGATTACAAAAGGCTGCTGCGCGAGTTCCAGTCGCGCGGCTATCTGTTGCGGGCGTTCTATTACACCGCCGTGATCGAGGATCAGGAATATTCGTCGATCCGGCCGCTGATCGATTGGCTCGATTACAACGGCTATACCGTCGTCACCAAGGCGACCAAGGAATTTGTCGACCAGACCGGGCGGCGCAAGGTCAAGGGCAACATGGATATCGAGCTCGCGGTCGACGCCATGGAGATCGCGCCGCACATCGATCAAATGGTGCTGTTCTCCGGCGACGGCGACTTCCGCTCGCTGGTCGAGGCGGTGCAGCGCCGCGGCGTGCGCGTCGTCGTCGTGTCCACTGTTTCGACGCAGCCGCCCATGGTCGCCGACGAGTTGCGGCGCCAGGCTGATCAGTTCGTCGACATCATCGAGCTGCAGAACAAGATCGGCCGCGACCCGGGCGAACGCGCGCCCCGCGAGCCGCGGGAAGGTCGTGAGGGTCGCGAGCCGCGCCACACGCCGCAATTCCTGCAGCGCAGCACCGGCGCGGCCAGGACCGGGGTCGAGGTCGAAGAAGACGAATTCGATGAGGAATAGCACCGCCGGGTCGAAGCCATGGAACGCCCGAGCGGCAAGCCCGGCTGCGACTGTCCGCATTGTCCGCGTCTCGTCGCTTTCCGCAGCGCGTGGCGCAAGCAGGAACCGGATTGGTTCAACGCGCCGGTTCCCTCGTTCGGTTCGATCGATGCCCGCCTGCTGATTGTCGGACTTGCGCCGGGCTTGCGCGGCGCCAACCGCACCGGCCGGCCGTTCACCGGCGACTATGCCGGCGATCTGCTTTACGCCACGCTGAAGGAATTCGGCTTCGCCAAGGGAAACTACGAAGCCCGCCCGGATGATGGCTTCACGCTGAACGATTGCCGCATTACCAACGCGGTGCGCTGCGTGCCGCCGGAGAACAAGCCGACGCCGCAGGAAATCACCACCTGCCGCGATTTCCTGATTCCCACCGTCATGGAAATGCCGAAGCTCCGCGCCATCGTCGCGCTCGGCCGCGTCGCGCACGAAACGGTCGTCAGCGCCCGCTCGGCACGGCGGCGCGATCATCCGTTCGCCCACGGCGGCGCCCGGACGATGGGCGATCTCACGTTGTTCGATAGCTATCACTGCTCGCGTTACAACACCAATACGGGCGTGCTGACGCCGGACATGTTCCGCGCGGTGTTCGCGCAAGTGCGCGCGCATTTGGACGTGGCGCCGTAGGGTGGGTATCGCCAATCTCGTGCGCACCCGCGCGGGCGAAATCGTTTAAGGCGATACCCGCGCGCAAACGCCAGCGCAGACGATTTCGCCCACCCTACGAATAGATCGACGTTTCGTATTTGCCCGTGCCCATTTCGCTGCGCGCGAAGATGCCGTGCTGCTCGATCCACTCGAATGATTCGTCAAAGGTTTCTTTCGAGTATGGCTCGAACACCAGCCGTTCGCCGGGCCCCCAGCGACGCGTATCGATCTGATCGTGGAAGCGCAGCGGGAACTCTTTTTTGTAGTAGTGCGTGTAGAGCTCCGGCCGCAGGTCGATGTCGCGTTGCGCGCGGCGCAGCGCACCGAAATATTTGCGCACATCATCGGGGTCGGGCGTGCCGGTGATAATCGACGCCATCATGAACGTGGTGTCGATGATTTTGCGGAAGCCGAGCTGCTCGACGAAATAGTAGGGCCCGCTGAACAGCGAAGCCACCGGGATGTTGCCGTCGATCAGCATTTCCATGCGGCTGAACAACAAGCCGTCGTTGAACGACAGCTTGATGTCCTCGGTCTTGAGATACTGCTCGAGCCCCTGGATGGTCGCGTAGTGGCTGCCCGACTGGTAGCCGACGGAAATCGGCACGCCGGCGAGATCCACTGGCGTCTTCACGGGTGAATTCGCCGGCACGAAGATGCCGCACGGCGAAACCGAATAGCACTCAGCATAGAGTTTGCCGTGACCGTTCGAGGCGGCGACGTTCATGGTCCAGTGGCAGGCGCCGCTGACATTGCAGGTGCGGCCGGCTTCCAGCGTCTGATAGGCGCCGACCTTGCCGCCCAGCTGGTGGCCGCTCCCCGAGCTCGAATCCAGGGCCTCGCGGAACTCATAATCGAGGCCCTCGCCGGCGAAATAGCCTTTCTCCTCGGCGACCCATTCCTGCAGCCGGAAGTGTGGGGCAACGACGAAGTTAGGCATTGAGTCCCTCCTTTGGCCTTTCGCTTAAGCCTATCGGCAAAGACCGATTTGATAATCCGGGATAGGCGAAATAGATTGTCGACGAAAAGTTGACAATCTGGCTCCCAGCGACCGCTCGAAATGGACCGCTTTGAAAATGCAAGGATTTTCGCCGCCGTGGTGGAAGCAGGCGGCTTCACCCGGGCGGCCGAGCGGCTCGGCCTGTCGCGCGCGGCCGCCAGCAAGCACGTTCTGCAACTCGAAGCACGGCTTGGGGCGCGGCTTCTCAACCGCACCACCCGCAAGGTCAGCGTCACCGCCGCCGGCCGCACCTTCTACGAACAATGCCGGCGCATTGTCGCCGAACTCGATGAAGCGGAGCGCGCAGCCGGCGAGCTGCACAGTGAACCGCGCGGCGAATTGCGGGTAATCGCGCCGACCAATTTCGGCCTCGCCGAGATTGGTACGGCGATTGCCGACTTCGTCATCGCCTACCCTCGCCTGCGCATCAACCTCACCATGAACGACCGACTGACCGATCCGATCGAAGGCGGCTACGACATTGCCATCAGCGTCGACATGCCACGCGGCGCCTCGTCGAGCCTGGTGGCGCGCAAGCTCAACACCTCGCGCCGGGTTCTGTGCGCCGCGCCCGACTATTTGCGGCGGCGGGGCACGCCGCAAACGCCGGAGGAACTCTCCGGGCACGACTGTCTGAGCTACAGCTACGTGGCAGTTCCCGACCAGTGGCACTTGACCGGCGCCGATGGCGAACACGTGGTCAAGGTCAGCGGCCCGATCGTCACCAGCCACCGCCACGTGCTTCGCGCGGCGGCGCTACGCGGGCTCGGCATCGCCTATGGGCCGATCGATTTCTTCCGCGACGAGCTCGCAGCCGGACGGCTGGTGCGCGTCTTGGCGGAACATCGATTGCCGGAGGCGACGATCTACGCGGTCTATCCGGCGAACCGCCAGCTCTCGGCCAAAGTGAAGGTCTTCAACGACTTCATGGCGGGCTATTTTGCTGCCAGCCCGATCTTCCGTTGAAAGTCAGGGTCGGGCCGCCGCAGAACTCATTTTGACCTTAGTCTTGTCGCTGTTACGCCGGCCAAGTACCCTGTCGCAGGGCGCTTGAGTTTCCTACGATTCCCTTGGAGACGTCTATGAACCTCAAACTACTTATGGCTGTTTCGCTATTCGTCGCGGTTCCCATGGTTGCTTTTGCCCAGCAAAAGGGTGGCCCGCCCCCTCCGAGCGCGCCAAAGCCGACCGTCGCGGCCGTGCAAAAAGTCGTCCAAATGATCAGCAGCGACAAAGCCAAGCTGCAGGCCTATTGCGACATCGGCAAGCTGCAGGATCAGATGGAGCAGGCCAGCAAGAAGAAAGATAACAAGACGCTCGAAGCTCTCGGCGCCAAGATCGACGCCCTCGCGCAGCAAATCGGCCCCGACTACGTCAAGATGATGGACGGGCTCGACCAAGTCGATCCGAATTCGGTCGAAGGCAAGCAATATGGCGCTGTCTTCGATCCCCTCGACAAGCAGTGCAAATAACGCTTGTGGGTGCAGCGGCGCGCCGGAATCTGCAGCGCGCCGCTAACCTTGCTTGACGCCGGGCCGGCACAGCCAAGCAACGACCTCTGCCGCGCTCTTGTCAGGCGGAAACACTGGATAAAACACTTCGCTGATCACGCCGTCGTCAATGACGAACACCATGCGCTTGAGCAGCGTCATACCGGCAACCGTGAAGGTCGGCAGCTTCAGCGCCCGGGTGAATTTCAGTTCGGCGTCGGACAGGATCGGGAACGGCAAATGCAGCCGTTCCGCGGCTTCGCGCTGATAATCGGTGTCCTGCGTCGACAGGCCGAAGACCTGGTCGACACCCAGCCCTTTGAGTTCGGCAAAGTGGTCGCGAAAGCTGCAGGATTGCGGCGTACAGCCGCGTGCGCCGGGGATTTCGTCCCAGCCCGGCGGCAAGTCGACACCAGGCACGCCGGTGCGCGGATAAATGTAAAGAACCGTGCGGCCGGCAAGTGTCGACAGATTGAACGCGCCGTTGCGGGTCGCCGGCAGCGGCAGATCGGGCAGCGCCATGCCAGGAAGATGGCGCGCGGCACCGTCGTCCTGCGGCGCCGGAATATTCGCCGGCAGGATGGTCGGGTCGTGCTTGCCGGGCGCTTCGCGCTGCGGCCGTTTGTCTGGACCTTGCATGTAAGAAATGAACTCCATCAACGAGCCGTCGGGATCGCGGAAATAGACGCTGGTGCCCGCGCCCTTGGCGCCGAACCGCTGCATCGGGCCGGCTTCGACCGCGACGCCACAGCTTTCGAGGTGACGTATCGCATCTGTGATCGGCCCGTTCCACTCGAAACATAGGTCGCTGTTGCCCGGCGCCACCGGCAACCGCGCCACCTCAGCCGGTTTGACGCCCGGACCGTGGACGTTGAGCTGCCGGTCGCCGAAGCGATAGGCGTAGCCAACCGGGCGCGCGATCAATTTCGCGCCCATCACCGTGGTATAAAATGCGTTCGAGCGCTCCCAGTCACTGACGTGAATGACGCAATGGTCGAGCGTCACGGCAGGCATGGCGTCATCCTTTTTGCCGTAACAGCCGGCCGCGCTCGCGGTCCCACGAGCGCTTCTTCTCGGTGTCGCGCTTGTCGTAAAGCTTTTTCCCGCGCGCCAGGGCCAATTCGATCTTGGCTCGGCCCTTTTCATTGAAATAAAGCTTGAGCGGCACCAGGGTCATGCCCTCGCGCTCGACCGCGCCGATCAATTTGCTGATCTGCCGGCGGTGCAGCAGGAGCTTGCGCGGCCGCTTCGGCGCATGGTTGAAGCGGTTGGCTTGCTGATATTCCGGGATATTGGAGTTGATCAGCCAGATCTCGCCGCCGCGCGCGTCGGCGTACGACTCGGCGATGGTCGCCTTGCCGGAGCGCAACGACTTCACTTCCGTGCCGGTGAGCGCCACGCCCGCCTCCATCGTATCGTCGATGAAGTAGTTAAAGCGCGCTTTGCGATTATCGGCGACGACGCGCAGCTTCCGCTCAGACTTCTCCGCCATGCCGCCGCCCTGCCCTAGACCACGATCCGATCAAGGTGAAATAGGATCATGGTGTGGATGTTTGGTTGGAGCATGATGTTTGCCGAAAACCGGTTTCCACTTTTCGGCATCATGCTTTATCGGGCCTTCAATGCGTCGCGGATCTCGGTCAAAAGCTGAACTTCCGGCGACGGCTTGGCCGCTTCCGCCGGCCCGGGCTTGGGCGCCGCCAAGCGGTTGAGGCCCTTGATGGCGAGGAACAATACCCAGGCGATGATCAAAAAGTTGATCACGATGGTGAGGAAGCTGCCCCAGGCGAATACCGCGCCCTGTTTTCGTGCCTCGGCCAAGGACGTCGCGCTCACTTTCGACGATAGCGGCAGAAAATAGTTCGAGAAATCGAGCCCGCCGGTGGCCGCACCGATCAGCGGCATGATGATATCGGCAACCAGCGAATTGACGATCGCGCCGAACGCGGCGCCGATGATCACGCCGACGGCGAGGTCGACGACATTGCCGCGCATCGCGAATTTCTTGAATTCCTCGAGCATCGCACCCTCCATCCTGCCCCGCGAAGCGGGGAAGGGGGACCGCCCTGCACAGCAGGGCGGTGGAAGGGGCGTCGGCGCGGAGGTGTTCCTCTACGCTGCACGCCCCCACCACCGCGCTACGCGCGGTCCCCTCCCCCGCTATGCTTCGCTCCGCGGGGGAGGAAAAGCTAATTGATCAGCCCCGCATGCACCATGGCTTCGCGCACCGCCGTACGCGTCTGCTCGGCGACGGGCACCATGGGCAGCCGCACGGTGTCGGCGCATTTGCCGATCAGCGAAAGCGCGTATTTTGCCGGCGCCGGATTGGTTTCGATAAACAAAGCGGTGTGCAGCGGCATCAGCTTGTCTTGCAGCTTGAGCGCGCTGGCATAGTCGCCCTTAAGACAGGAGTCCTGAAACTCCGCGCACAGGCGCGGAGCGACGTTGGACGTGACCGAAATGCAGCCATGGCCGCCATGGGCCATGAAGCCGAGCGCGGTCGCGTCTTCGCCCGAGAGCTGATTGAAATCAGAACCCATGGCGGCGCGCTGTTGCGACACGCGCACGACATTGGCGGTCGCATCCTTGACGCCGGCGATGTTCTTAAGCTCCGACAGGCGCTTCATGGTCTCGACCGACATGTCGATCACCGAGCGCGGCGGAATGTTGTAGATGATGATCGGAATGCCGATCGCATCGTTGATTGCCTTGAAGTGCTGGTAGAGCCCTTCCTGCGTCGGCTTGTTGTAGTAGGGCGTGACGACCAGCACGGCATCGGCGCCGGCCTGTTCGGCATGCCTGGCGAGGTCGATCGCTTCCTTGGTGGAATTGGAGCCGGCGCCGGCGACGATCGGCACGCGGCCGCGAGCCTGATCGATGCACCATTCGACGACGCGGTGGTGCTCGTCATGCGACAGCGTCGGACTCTCGCCGGTGGTGCCGACCGGCACGAGCCCCTTGGTGCCTTCGGCGATCTGCCAATCGACCAGGCCGCGGAAGGCTTTCTCGTCGACGGAACCATTCTTGAACGGCGTGACCAGCGCGGTGAAGGAGCCTCGAAAGCTCGTCTTGGCGGCCATGACACGATCCTTGATTTTGCGGTCCCGGGAGCCGGCATGTCGCGTGACGCGACCGGTGCGGCCTAACACGCATAAATATCGCCTTGCGGCGGGGCTTGAAAGCCTTTTCGCGCGGCCATCGCTTTCACCACGATAGGAGGGCGGCGCCAAAGGCGTTAAACTCAAACGCCATCGAATCGGCGTAACGCGCGGCTGCGATGCCCCGCTTTCGCCGTGAAATTCGCCGAATGCTCTGTCGGTTCGCGCCTTAGCAATTCGTCAATATTGCAAGCCGAAGAGGTCTTGCAGACGCCGGCTTTAAGGGTACGGCGGCAGAAGGATCCGTGCCGGTGAAGGCCATTCGGCTCATAATCGCATTTGCCGCTATCGCATTTGCCGCGCCAGGCCTGTTGGGCGGCGAGCTTCGCGCCGCGCCGCCTTCCGACGCGAGCACGACGCCGCAGCCGGCGGCCACCACCGAGAGCAAGCCCGACAAGTCCGCAAAGCCGGCGCACAAGGCCGAAACGCATAAATCCGAAGCGCAAAAGTCGGATGCGCACAAGTCGGATGCGCACAAGTCCGACAAGCCGGCGAAAGCGGCAGCCAAATCAGAAAAGTCCGCCGAGACCGCGCACAAATCCGACAAGCCGGCAAAGCCGAAGAGGAGCGCCGCCGACAAGACTGCGCCAGGACCGGTGATGCTAGCGGTTCCCCCAGCCCCGGTTAGCTCGACGGCGTCGGTTCCGCCGCCGGGCGCGATCACTAACAACGGCAGCGACGTGCGGCGTGCGGCGCCGCCATTTACGCCGTCGACTTTGCCGCTGACGCCGTCGACTTTGGCGCTGCGGCCGTCCTCCACAGCCACGCCGCCTGCCCCGCCGGTCCGATCGGCGCCCGTTTTGGCGATGGCCGCAACTGCCAACACCTCGCCGCTCGATATCGCGGCCGTCAAACAAGCCATCGAGCTTGCCCACAAGGGCCGGCCGGACGAAGCCACCAGCGTCGAAAGCACCATCTCCGATCCGCTGGCGCGCAAGCTGGTCGAGTGGGTGATTCTGCGCGGCGACGAGGCGGATCTCGATTTCCCGCGCTACGCGGCATTCATCACCGCCAATCCGAGCTGGCCGGGATTAGGAGCGCTGCGTCGCCGCGCCGAAGCCGCGCTGTGGCAGCAGCAAGCCGACCGGCGCACGGTGATCGAGTTTTTCAGAACCGATCCGCCGCGCACCGCCAAAGGGCGCTTCGCGCTGGCGCGCGCCTTGCTCGCCGAAGGCGACCAGGCCGGCGCCCAAGCGGCCGTGCACGAAGCCTGGCGCAAGGACGCTTTCTCGGCCGACGTCGAAGCGCAAGCACGCGACATGTTCGCCGGCTTGATCACGGCCGCCGACGACAAATCGCGAATGGACGCACGCCTCGATGTCGACGACGAAGATGCCGGCATACGCGCGGCACGCCACCTCGGCCCGGTCGAGACGGCGATCGCCAAGGCACGTATCGCGGTCATCAACAAATCCAGCAAGGCGAAAGCGCTGCTCGAGGAGGTACCGGCAGAAGGCCGGCATGATCCCGGCTATACGCTGAGCCGCATCCAATATCTGCGCCGCATCGACAAGATCAACGAAGCCGCGCAGTGGATGCTGTCGGCGCCGCACGACGCCGACCGCCTCGGCGATCTCGATCAATGGTGGGTCGAGCGCCGGCTGATCGCGCGCAAACTGCTCGACCTCAACGACTTCAAGGCGGCTTACGCGGTGGCGAGCGGCGGCGCCGCGCCGGTCAACGAGAATTATCGCGGCGAGCAGCAGTTTACCGCCGGCTGGATCGCGCTGCGCTTTCTGCATGAGCCGGCGGCGGCGCTGTCGCACTTCGCGCGCATCGCCGACGGCATCACCAATAATCCGATCACCCTGGGGCGTTCATATTATTGGCAGGGCCGCGCCGCCGAAGCGCTCGGCCGCAACCAGGAGGCTCGCGGTTATTACGAGACCGCGGCGCGCTACCCGACGGCCTATTACGGCCAACTGGCCCGCGCCCGGCTTGGCATCGACGCCGTCACGCTGCACGCTCCGCCGGAGCCGAGCGCCGAACACTATCGGCTCGAAGTCGCGCGCATTTTCGAAATCCTTTATGCGATCGACGAGCGCGACACGATCGCCAACATGGCCGCCGACCTCGGCGACAAATCGGCCGATGCGGTCGGACTGGCGACGCTTGGCGAGATCGCCAAGCGCCACAACGATGCGCGCACGACGCTCCTGATCGGCAAGCCCGCGCTCAGCCACGGCCTGCCGCTCGAGCATTATGCTTTCCCCGATTTCGGCGTGCCGGATTACCAGCAGATCGGGCCCGAGGTGGAGCGCTGCATCGTGTATTCGATCGTGCGCCAGGAGAGCGCCTTCAACGGCCGCGTGGTGTCGAGCGCCAACGCCATCGGCTTGATGCAGGTGACGCCGGCCGCCGGCCGCGACACCGCCAAGCGCTTCAATGTCTCGTTCGATCAGCATCGGCTGATGGCCGACGTCGCCTACAACGCCCAACTCGGCACCGCCGAACTTGGTAACGACATCGCCTCGTGGCGCGGATCGTACATCCTGGCGTTCGTCGCCTACAACGCCGGACCGCGGCGGGCGAAGGAATGGATCGAGCAATATGGCGATCCGCGTAGTCCGAAGGTCGATCCGATCGACTGGATCGAGCGCATCCCGATCTCGGAGACGCGCAATTATGTCCAGCGCATCATTGAGAACATGCAGGTCTATCGCGCGCGGTTCGGCAACGATCCGCGGCTCCTGATCGAGGCCGACCTGCGGCGCGGGGGTTAACGCGCTGGCAATCTGCCCTGCATAAATTTCGCGCAATATGATAATTTTCGCCGTTGCGCTTGCGCCTGTTAGCCATTTAATGTCTCTTTTATGACCTCTCCAGGGTTGTGGAGAGTGGCTGGGCGACGGTAGGGACAGGCAATGAATAAGCCCTCCCCTCATCTGGTGCCGGATCATGGGCACGGCACCCGCGAACGGGGCAAGAGTCTCTATGTTTCCGCGCGGGACGGGCTGCGGCTCCATGTGCGCGAATATGGCAGCCGCGACGCGCCCGGTATGCCGGTCGTGTGTCTGCCGGGATTGGCGCGCAGCGCCGCCGACTTTGATCAACTGGCGCCGGCGCTTGCGGCCGGACCGCCGGCGCGGCACGTGATCGCCATCGATTCGCGCGGCCGTGGCCACTCCGATCACGACGCCGACCATACCAACTACAATTGCATGACCGAGCTCGGCGATATCGTCAGCATCTTGTTCGAGCTTGGCGTCGGGCCGGCGGTGTTTATCGGCAGCTCGCGCGGCGGCGTATTGACGATGCTGCTTGGCGCGGCCCATCCGGTCTCGATAGGCGCCGTGGTGCTGCACGACGTCGGTCCGGTGCACGAAGCCAAAGGCATGGCGCGCATCAAGGGCTATCTTGGTAAGCTGCCGCATCCACGCAACTACGAAGAAGGCGCCGAGGTGCTGCGTGGCTTGATGTGCGAGCAATTTCCCAAATTGAGCTGGGCGCAATGGCTGTTCGCCGCGCATCGGACCTGGCATCTCAAGCACGACGGGCTGAAGCCCGCCTACGACATGGGCATCGCGCGCGCGCTGGCCGGCGTCGATATCGATCGGCCGATGCCGCCGCTGTGGCACGAATTCGACGCTCTCGCCGGCGTGCCGATGCTGGTCGTCCGCGGCGCCAACTCCGACTTGCTATCGGCCGAGACGGTCGCGGCGATGCGCGCGCGGCGCAAGGACATGGACATTATCGAAGTCGCCGACCAGGGGCACGCGCCCTTGCTTGAAGGCGAATTGGTGCGGCAGATCGTTCGCTTCGTGGGCAAATGCGAGGCGGGCCGCAAGGACGCAGCCCCGGGCAGTCCGGGCCACTAGTCTAGAGCACAGCACTGACGTGAACTCTCCGTCACCCTGAGGTGCTCGGCGCAGCGCGCCATAGCGCGTCGAAAACGCGCGTAAACGCGCTTATGCCTCGAAGGGCGGTCGCTGCAGCGCCTCGCAACATCCTTCGAGGCGCGCCTACGAGGCGCGCACCTCAGGATGACGGATCATGGTGGTTGCTACCAGCCGGCTTTGTAGTTGAGCCGCCCTAACAAGCTCTGGCTCTTGACGGCAGTCGAATACATTTCCGGCGAGCCCGCGCCAGGAGCACCCGGCCCGCTGTTCGGCGCGTTGCCGAGGTCGGTGTAGAGATATTCCAGGCCCAACGACCATTTGGGCGAGAACTGGTATTCGAAGCCGACGCCCGCGGTCCAGCCGCCGGTTGTCGTGCCTTGGGTGAACGAGCCGAGTTGCTGGCCGGCGCCCTGGAGCGGCGAGCCGACGTCCGCGGCGGCGAAGCCGCCTTTGACATAGGGCAGCCATTGCCCGACCGAATAGCCGAATTTGCCGGTCACCGTGCCGAGCCAATTCATGTTCGGCGTCCAGGCGCCGACGCTGGTCGCTGGCGCATAAGACGCGGTGAACTTGCCGTCGAAGTTTGCTGCCGCCAGCGAGCCTTCGAGGCCGAACACAAAACTGCCCGACTGGAAATTGTAGCCGAACGTTTCGTTGGTCGGCGCGCCCGGCGCCGTTGGCGACGTAAAGCCGGTCGAGGGCGTGAGCGCCGTCCACGGATCCGAGGCGTTGGAGTTGTTCTTAAAATAGAAGCCGGCCCAATCCGGTTTTTGCTGCGCCTTGGGCGGAGGCGGCGTCGCGGTCGTCAAATCGAGCGCGAGCGCAGCCTGCGCGACACAAGCGGTCACGCAGGTCACCAAAAATAATGTGCAAGTCTTTTTGACGAGCACTGGCATCAACCCCATTCGCAGGTCTTCGGCTTGCGGCTTATCAGACCTTGTCAACAAAAACCCAAACGTCGACAAAGCCCAACAGCCCAAGCACGCTGACGCGCACTTTCCGAATCCCCTACCTCGGCCCGTGTCGATCATATACCCGCCCCTATCGACGGTCGACGCCTGCGGCCGACGAGGGGAGAAGCGGAAGTCCTTATTACTGCTATGCTTTTGTCCACGGCCACCACTTTTACGGCAAGTGTTGCAAATATGGCTCAGGCCAACGAAGGGTCCCATTCGGGAGAGGAGCCCATTAAATTTTAACGGCGATCCGTGCCGATCGCACGGGTTACGCTGCAACCGGCTCGGCGTGACGTTGTCACCATTGACCGGTCACGCTGTCACCATCCCGCGTGACGCTCTCACCGTTCCCGCGTGACGCTGTCACGCATGGGGGCCTATTTTTCTCGGCCCCCTCCCGATTTCCCGGCCGGAGCCGACAAGGTAGGAAAATCCAGTGACGGAATAGCAATCCCGGTCCCCTCGTCACAATGCGCGTCACGCTGTAACGATGGGGCCTAATCCCGCGAACGATCGGGCGGCACGGGCGCGGCGACAAGTCGTTAGGCGATCTTTCCACGCCTCGGGACGGCCAATCCCGATTCCCTGCCGCAGGGAATTTAGCAGGGAATCTTTTGAATTTCGCCTTTCCATGGACTCCGCACGTTCAATCAATCAGGCTGTTCAATGACTTACCGGCATATTCCCTAATTGATTGAGCAGGGAATTTGATTTAAATTGGGGAATTTCCAGGTGTTTTCCATAGAGCAGATCAAACTCCGGACCACGGATTTACGCATTGCCCGCACAATTAAAATCCTTATAAACACTTCTATGGGAACTTACAAGCGCAATCAAGTCGAGGATGCGATTTGCGTGACCTTCGGCGCTAAGAACGCGCGTGCTGATGAAGTGAAGCTACGCCTCAAGCGCTTACTGGTGACTGACCGGCGCTTAATCCGCAGCAAACACTCAAAAGAGAAGGTGGATTTTCGCTACGCCTTTTACAGCCAGGATGCGCCTGGATCGGGCGTCGAAGTCATGTTCTCCGACTACGAGGCCTTCGCTCTTTTGGCGGGGCTCATGTTGCTCGAACACGGCATACCGCAAGCGACCGTCGTGAGTATCCTACGGCAAGTCCGCTCGGATCTTGAGACGGCCCACTGTGAAACCGTGAAAAAGGATCCTACGGACTTGTTTGATCCGAAAGCGGTTCAAGCGATGGCAAGGCCTGGAGTGATCGCGACGGATAACACGGATCCTATCTTCCTGGCACTTCTCAAGCTTCCAAGTTCAGCTGTTGATGATGGCAAAGTACGTGCTCTTCTAACCGTATGCCGAGGTCATGATGAATTGAGCGCATTCGTCAAGAAACATTCAGTCCCAGGTATCGGAGTTACGGTTTTTGAGTTTGTCGGTCTCATGCACCGGCTCGCGACCAACCTTTCGAAGACCTACCCCGTCAAACGTGGTCGATCCACGATTTAGCGCTCATGAAAAAGGCCGTAAGACCATGGACATTTAAAGTCTCTTGTGACTCCTCAAATCACTAGTCCGAAGCATGGCGAAGGAGCGGTGATGCGCAAGAAGCAGCGGAAAACAGATTCCAAATCCTACGAAGTCGGGTATGGCCGCCCGCCGAAAAAATTTCGATTCAAGCCCGGCCGAAGCGGAAATCCGACAGGGACCAAGCGAAATGTGCCGTCGCTAACAGCGGACCTTCGGGCGTTGCTGGAGGGCGCACTTAACACGAAGATTCGGCACGGTGAACGCGAACAGATCGTCACAAATGCCGCTGCCGGCGGAGAATTAAATGATTGGTCCGTTTGCACAACCTGGCTTATTCAGGATCGTAGGTACTACCTGATCGATGTGTTACGCGAGCAACTCGATTACCCATCTTTGAGGGCCCGCGCCATCGCGCACGCTCGCGCCTACAAGCCTAATAGGATTGTCATCGAGGATACTGGGGTCGGCACGGGGCTCATACAAGAACTAAAGAAAGCCAGTTTTCCGGTCGTTGCGGTCAAGCCCGAGCGCAACAAGAAGACAAGGATGCAGATTCAGTCAGCGAAATTTGAAGCCGGCATGGTATTTTTTCCCAAACAAGCACCCTGGCGTTCAGATTATGAGGCGGAGATCTTTGCTTTTCCGAACGTGCACTTCGATGATCAGGTCGACAGCACGTCGCAAGCTTTGGCATGTGATCACACCGCGTACGATCTAGATGCTGTCAATAGAGGCTGGGGTGAATTTACGGCTGCGCTTGCATTTCAAAGAATGTTTCCATGTTAAAATTAGCATCTGAAGTTTTTGGCCCTGGGCGTCTTAGATGAGATCGTTTCCGCGATGCCGCGGACGTGAATCAGTAGCACCGTGCGGGAAACTAGCTTTTTTTCTCTTGCCGCTTTCGCAGCCGGACTCCTGGGCCTCCGCCATTCTCGTCGATGAACTCGACACCGGCGGCTTCAAGGGCCCGGCGCACAGCCATACCGTTGGGCACCGTCATTGACGTCCGCCCGGCTGCGAGCTCGGCGCGCCGAATTGTGGCCACTCCCACGGCCGAAGCACGGGCCAAATCTTCAGCGCGCCAGCGGAGAAAGGCCCTTGCCGCTCGTATTTGGCCGCTGGTCAACAGCCGCTGCGCCATGTTGACCATCCGTTTATTATATGATATGCCATTAATCATCCAATCGTTAGGAATCACAGCCGCCAAGCTATCAACGGCCATTTTCAGATTCGGGAAAGAAAATGAAGAGCCAACTTAGGAAAGCAGGAGAACCAGACCGCCGGTCCTTCATCGGCGGCTCCGACGCACGAATCATCATGGGCGACGATGAAGTCGCCCTGCTGCGGCTGTGGCGCGAAAAACGAGGGGAGGTTGAGCCGGAGGACCTATCTGTAAACCTCATCGTACAGCTCGGCGTCACCACCGAGGGGCTTAACCGGGCGTGGTACGAGGCCAATACCGGAGAGGTCGTCACTGACGTTCAGCAGCACGTGCAGCACCCCAGGCTTCGTTGGATGGCAGCCACGCTAGACGGGCGCGTCGCGTCGAGCGGGGCGGTTTTCGAAAGCAAGTTCATGCTGCCATGGTCATTTTCCGAGGAAGCGGCCGCCGAAAAATACATGGCGCAGCTGCAACACAACATGTGGGTCGTCGCTTCTCGCACTGCGGTCCTGTCAGTGATCACTGGAGGCGGCAAGTGGGTCGAAATTAAAACCCACGCCGACCCCTTATACCAGCATCTCATCGTCACCACTGAAAGGAAATTCTGGCGCTGCGTTGAGAGTGGCGAGTTCCCTACCCTGTTCGGAGTTGAACCGCCAAAGCCGCGCATTGAGGCGGTGCGCGTTGTCGATATGACGTCTTCGAACGCCTGGGCGGAATTCGCGGCGCTCTTCTTACGGACCCGATCGGCACATCTCGAACACGAGCACGCGAAGGCTGAGCTCAAGAGCTTGGTGCCCGAAGACGCGCAGCAAGCGATTGGCCACGGCATTCGAGCCAAAAGCTCAAAATCGGGAGCTATTAGCTTCGACCTCCTCACTGTGGAGGATGGCTATGCAGCGGTCTAGCGCTTCCATTGGCACCCTAGCGGCAGCTCTGGCTAAAGCCCAAGCCCAACTTATCAATCCGGAGAAATCGATGGTCGCAACCATCGGCTCGGATGGATCTGGCAAAGGCGAACAGATCTTTCGCTATGCACCGCTCTCGAGCGGCCTCGATATCGTTCGGAAGACCTTGGGGCAGTATGAGATCGCCACTATCCAGACCACCGCGGTCGATCAAACGGCTGGTATCGTGAATCTCACGACTATGCTGGCCCATTCGTCGGGGGAATGGATCGCTTCGGATTGGCCGGTTTGCGAAATCGCCGACATGGCGACCCCTCAGCGGATGGGAGCGGCGCTTACGTACGCCCGGCGTTATGCCTTATTCACGCTGGTCGGAATTGCCGGAGAGGACGACCTTGATGCACCCGACCTTGCAAAGCCGACCTCAAGGACGTCGGGAATAGAGAAGCAGACCGGGAAGGAGCACGGTCGGCTGAACTCTTGGCGGCGACACAATCCTGCCTCGCGAACCATTCGCCGCGATGCAAAGGTCCGCTCGAAGTCCGATTCGCCCGCGCTTGGACCCGAGACGTCAGCCGAATTGCGAGATAGCCTTGTCGCCGAACTTAGCCATCTTGGCTGCGCGGACGACGCTGCAACTTGGGCGCAGCGGTCACTCCCTGAAAAAAACAGGCTAACGACACCAGACGCCCAGCGTGTTGATGAAGCCTTCACGGCGAAACTGGCAAGCTTTGTGGCAAGTGCCGCCGATCCCTCCAACACGCCCGAGCAAACTGACCAGCCATCGACACCACATCCTCGGGATCCGAACCGGCTGGAGAAACGTTCTCGCTCCAACTTGATCGATAAAGGCGCACTGGCATTGCCCGAGCCACGCCGAATTCGCGACCGGGACCACGTAAGATATGTGGCCAAGCAGCCCTGCTTGATCTGCGCGCGGCACCCATCGGATGCCCATCACCTCCGCTTTGCACAAAACCGTGCGCTCGGCCGCAAGGTCAGCGATGAGTTTACAGTCCCCATGTGTCGGGGGCATCACCGCGAGCTCCATCGCAGCGGCGACGAAGTTGCATGGTGGCGAAGAACTGGAATCGATCCGAACGTCGCGGCGCGCACTTTGTGGCTAGAGACACATCCGCTTTCGGCTTAACACGCACGCAATTGAGCGGCCCAGATCGCTATCATCCGCAATCGGTTTTGGCGAACCACACGCAGCGTTGTAGTTGATCGGATGATTTTGGGCGTCCATGCGACTGCGCAAGCGACCGCGCGGTCCGCGTGATCGGGTTGCTCGCCGCGGGCTCGTGCCACATCATGAGCGAAGACAACATCCGTCAGACCCGACAGATAGTCGTTGAGGAGCGGCTTATGGATTTGCACAAAGCCGCGCCCTGGCCCGCAAAGTGAGCGATGAGTTCACCGTACCGGTGTGTCGCGGACACCATCGGGAAATCCACCGCTGCGGTGATGAAGCGGTCTGGTGGGAAAGGCATAAGATCGATGCGATTGTGATCGCTCGCGCGCTGTGGCTGGAAACACATCCGTTGGCCCAACGGGAAAGGCCGCCTTCGGGCGCAACTCATTCAATAACTCCAACGATTTGAAACCGAGCCGGCATGAACGCAACACCCCTACTACCTAATGCTTGTCATTTTTTGCGCACGATCTGATCAAATAGAGAGCGCCGCCGGCTTTAGCCGACGGCGCCAATCAAAGCTTTTTCGATTACGCTGGTTCTAGTTGAATGGATAGTAGCGGAGCGAGAAGAACACGATGTTGTTGTTCGGGTGCAGGCCGCCGGCGACCGAGCCAGTGCCGTTGAACAAATCCTGCTGGATCCATTCATAGTTCACGCCGTATCGCATCCGTCCGAGATCGCCCTTGTAGAAGTCCTGCCAGAAACCGACGCTGATCATCTGGAGGCGCTGCACGTTGGCGGTGCAGGTCCCTGACGACCCGTTGAAGTTTGAGCTCCCCGCCGTGCCATCAAAGTTGGCCACCGGCAGGCCCGCCGCGGCGCACCCGCTCTCGGGGAAGGCGAGATTGCCATAGCCGCCGTGAGTCGCGCCGAGCGTCCAGGCATTGCGCTGCATCTGCTCCTGGCCGTAGTACACATAGATATCGTTGCCAGTGAACGGATGGGCGACGCCGCCGACCAGGAACTCGACTTCCGTGAGCGGGACGAGCGTGCCGGTCGGTCCCACCACCACGTCGGCCAATTGCCCCGAGGCGTAGCGGCCGATGCCTTGGCCGTACAGGACGCTGCCCTGCAGGTCGACGAACTTCGGCCAGACCGGCACCAAGGCGTTGCCGCCAACGCCCCAGCCGAAGGTTGTCTTCTGGCTCCAGGGCGTGCCGGGAAGAGCAGCGCCACCGACAGCGGGTTGGGTGTTGTCAGTGAACCAACGCTGCAAGCCCAACGCTTCGTAGTGGCCCCAGCCCGGATCAAGCGCGACTTTTTCGATGACATCCGGCGCGATATTGATCGAGCACTCCGTCGTACTATTCAACAGGCCGGACGCGTTACAGTTGGTGAAGGGATTAACGTTGACCGTGGTCGGCGTCATCAAACCGTTAGCTGGCGTGAAGGTCGCCGGGAGGATAGCGCCGTTACCGTTCCCGACGAAATTGGTCTGCGGCAATTCAACCGACACGGCGAACCAGGCGACCTTGTTCCAGTCTTGCACCCAGCGGATGGCCGGCTGGCGCGCCCAGTTGAAGCCCGCGACGTACTGTGCGTCGATGGTCAGCGGCGTGTTTTCTGTGCCGTTCAGGATGCCGACCCAATTCTGGGTCGCCAAGCTCCACATCTGGCCGGCGCTGAAGTGCGTAGCCCAAGCGTCGTTGGTGTAGCTGAACCAGGCTTGGCGAAGGCGCAGGTTGTAGCTGTTGCTCTCGCGCGAATTCGCCGTCACGCCGGCACCCAGCCAGTCTGAACTCGTAGTAGCCCGCCAAGTGTTGCGCCGGATCGATGTCGCCGGTCATCTTGAGCGCGATGCGGCTCTGCTGGGCGCTAAAGCGCAGTTCGTTCTGGTAATAGAGCGGCGAATTGGCCAGCGGGATGCCGCCGAACGGTGGATCGCTGGCGCCGGACGAGTTTTCGTTGCGGACGCGGAACGCACCTTCCATCGCGATGAACGAGCCGGCCATCGAGATGTGGACGCTATCGAACCACGCGGGTGGCCCCTTGGTCGGGATCGGAAGATCGGCGTTATAGAGATTCGGCGGGATATTCTGCAGGTTCTGCTGCGCGACGCTGGCTTCCTGCTGCGCCGAGCTCGCCTGTTGCTGGGCGGCGCTGGCCTGCTGCTTCGCGGCGGCAGCTTGCGCCTTGGTCTGCGCCAGCTGCGCCTGCATCGCGTTCAATTGTTGCTGCATAGCGCTAATCTGCTGCTGCAATTGCGCGTCGTCGGCGAAGGCAGGCGCGGTGATCAGGAAAGACGTCCCGAGCACCGTGCCAGCCAGCAACACACCCAGTCCTCGTTTGACGACCATCTCCGACCCCCTACTTTCCAAGTTCGTTAACGTTAAAATTCATCCCCATGCGGGTCTATTTTTCAGGGATGACAATGCGATGACAAAAGTTCCGCGGCCACCAATTCGGCGGCTATTCACAGCAAATCGGCCCGCTGCGTGGCATATTTGCCACATTGGTTACTTCGGACGCGGAATGAGCTGGAAGTTAAGGATTTACAATAAATTAACCAGCAAGCGGACGGGAGCGCGGGCGGTCGACCAGCCCGCGCCTTCACCGTTGGCGCCAGACGGCAACGCGGCCCTCGCGGAATTACCGCACTGGCGAAGCGACCCGGAAGTCACACGGCGATGGTCGCCACAATCGGCTGACCGCCGATGGCTTTCGGCGATCTCTTACTGAACGTCGCGGTACTCGTTCGAGCACGCACTGGTCGGCAGGTCGCACAACTCGCCCAAAATGCCGACGCCCGGCACGAAGGTATAGCCCGGCATCCTGACCGCGTTCGACGGGATATGAGCGAGGAAGCCGTATTCCGGCCGGCGCGGCAGCGCCGTGGGGTTCGCAGCTCTGGGCCATCCATAGGTCGCGTAAAGCGGCCGCGCGTGATGAACAACGTGCTGAGGCTTTGTGTACCGGTCGCCGCTGGCGGCTGTGGCAACCGGCGAACCGAGCGACACGGCGAGCGCTACGAGCAAACAACTTGCAGAGACCGCCGACATCGAGGTAGGCATGGGTTCTCTCCCTTTTAGTCTTTGGGATCGCCCCCTCGTGGACTAGCGCTGTATCAAGGCCCACAACAGCCACGCGTTCCGTCATGCTGAATTAAATTTCAGCAAAGTTGCATGGCACCACGGGGCCAAAATGTCGCACGGAAGAAAGTGCGGCGCAGCAGATATTGCGCCCGCGGAACATCTATAAAACGGACCGATCACGCTCGAGCTGCAAGGAAGACTTTCAGCTGCTCGGCAATCCGCATGATGACGTCGCTCCAGTCCCGATCGACGGTTTGGCGAAACAGTTTCGCGGTCGGATACCAGGGACTGTCCTGGCGATCGCGCAGCCAGCGAAAATCCGGATGAAACGGCAGCAACAGCCACAGCGGCTTGCCGAGCGCGCCGGTCAAATGGGCGACGCTGGTGTCGATCGAAATCACCAAATCCATGTGCGTGATCGAAGCCGCGGTGTCGGCAAACTCATCGAGATGGCGCGCACGATTTTCGATCAGCGCGCGTTCGCGCAGCTCCTCTTGATCGCAATCGCGGATGTCCTTTTGCAGCACGTGCCATTCCGCCCATTCTGAAATGATCGGCGCAAGGCCGGCGCGCAGCATGCAGCTGTCGTGTCGCCAGCTCTGCCTGCCCAACCAGGCCAAGCCAATTCTCGGCTTCGCCTGTTCGGTCTTTGTTTGTCTGCCCCTGGTCTGGCTTACTCTTTGTTTGTTCGTTCTCGGCGCCGAGACGCGTGCGCCAGGCGGTGACCTTTTCCTCATCGGCGCGAAGGTAGGGACTTGCGGCCGGTTATGGTGTCCAAGGAAGTGCCGAAGGCGAGCGGCAAGCTCATCGGCGGACAATGAAAATCGAAAAAGCTGCAGCGCATCGCCTTTGGCAATAAGTTCAATGCCCTCGGTCTGATCCTTCAGGAGCCCGATGAGCTCGCTCGGCGCCTCCAAGACCAGCCAATAATCGCCGGGCCTCGGCAACCACAGGTAGAAAAGCCGCGACTGCGTCGTGGAATGTCTGATCCGTCACGGCGCTCATGTTCGCCCTAACGGTATCACGCGTTAGCGAGAATTCGGCTCAAGCAGGCTCCTGATCGCCGCCGCCGCCGCCGGCAGCGGCCGCCGGATTGGCGGGAAGACCTGATAATCCTCCCAGCCGCCACCGAGCGACTTATAGAGCGTCACGAACTGCGCCGCGGCGCTTTGCTGGGCCAGCACGTATTCCTGCTCGATCAGGTATTCCTGGCGCTCCGCGTCGATGACGTTAAGCGAATCGATCAAGCCGCGATCGAAGCGCTCGGTCGCAAGCGTCACAGCGCGCTTTGCGGCCGCGACCGCATCGGCAAGGTGGCGCAAGCGATCCTGTTCGGCCGCATAGGCGTCGATGGCGGTATCCACTTCGCGGAATGCGTTGAGCACCGTTTGTTTGTACGCGAACAATAGTTCGCGGGCGCGATAGTCGGCCCGTTCAACGACCGCATCGAGCCTGCCGAAGTCAAGAAGCGGCGCCGCGATCGCCGGCCCGACCGACCAAATCGGACTGATGACAAAGGGCGAGACACCGGTCTGCTTTCCGGCCGAAGCCGTAATGGCGACTTGCGGAAACAGATCGGCGGTGGCGACGCCGATCAGCGCGGTGGCGCTCGCCAACTCGCGCTCGGCTTCGGCGATGTCGGGGCGGCGGCGCAACAAGCCGATCGGCAGGCCCGCGCGGATGCGGCCGGGCAAAGCGGGCAGCATTCGCGGTGTTTTCAGCTCGTTGCCGAGGTTTTCCGGGAACTCGCCGATCAAAACCGCAAGCACGTATCGGGCCGCGTCGATCCGGGCGGTCAGTGGCGCGACCTGGGCCTGCAATTGCGCCAATTCACGCTGCGCCAGGGTAACGTCGAGCTCGTTGGTGATGCCGCGATTGAAGCGCTCCTGAACGAAGTCGAGGTATTTCTGCGCCACCTCGATGTTCTTGCGCAGAACGGCGAGCTGCATCTGCAGCGCGCGCAGATCGAGATAGGCGCGAGCGACATCGGCGACCAGCGAAACCAGCACGATGTTGCGCGCGGCGACGGCAGCATCGACGTCATATTGCGCCGCCTCGATGGCACGCCGGTACTTGCCGAAGATGTCGATCTCCCAGGCCGCGTCAAAGCCGATGATATTGGCGACCTGTGCCTGGCCGGCGCCGTTCTCGGCTGAGACCAGCGTTTGCGACACGCGGCCGCGGGCCAGGTCGCTGCCGCTGCCCCAGCCTCCACCCGCACTGGCGCCGGCTGCAGGCAAGGCGGCGCCGACGACGACGGCCTCCTGAGACCGCGCTTGTTGCAAGCGATCCAGTGCAATTTCCAGCGTCGGGCTCGCGGCGATGGCGCGCTCGATCAATGAATTCAGCTCACGGTCGCGCAACGTGCGCCACCATTGCGTGGTTTCCGGCGGGCCGCCTCGCCCGTCGTTGACCGCCTTGAGCGACGACGTCGCCGCGAAGTTGTCCGGCAACGGCGGTTCCGGCGGATGATAGTCGGGGCCCACCGCACAGCCGGCCAGAGCCGCACAGGCAACGAAACCGAAAATGACGGCGCGACGGCGCGCAGGGCGGCGACCACGGCGGCCATGGCAACTAGGCACCAGCTTGGTCAGCGGCGGCACCAACGGGTGCACTCCAACTCGCGAAAGCAAGGACCGCTCAATCAGAAAATCTTCGGCCATCGGCGGCGCCGATGCGACCCGCATGAACCCGCCTGCAGATGACGTCCCCAGCGATCGAGGATGGGCGGTTTTGCAAGGGGGTGCAAGCGACCGTTAGCCGCTTATCCCGCGAAAACGGGCAACAGCGGCTTAATGGCCACAGCAACAGCGATACGGCGCCGGGCCGGCTTAACGAGGGCTCGCAGCCGAGCGGCCTACTGCCCCGGCGGCGGCCTATCGGCCGAAAATCTGGGCGTAAAAAATTCTCAAGCGGCCGCGGCCGTGGCGAGGCCTGTCGCCTTAGAATCTCGCGACGACCGGCGACCACCAATTGAAGTGCCAATTAATGCCGGCGCGTATGATTTGTTCTGACAGACGCGTGTTGGCGCCGACAAAGGTTCCCGCTGGCAGGGCGGTATTGAAGGCATCGCTGGTCGTCGGAAATTGGACGAACAGATACTCGACCTTCAGCGACCAGTTCGGGAATGGCATCCACTCCACGCCGCCACCCGCCGTCCATCCAGTGACGGTGTTGGTTACAGATGTGCCGACACCTGGACCAACAACGCTGTCTTGAAGGGCGGCGAACGCTGCGCCGCCGGTCGCGTAGAAAAGCGCATTGTCCCAAGTCGCGATGCCCACCCGGCCTCGCAGCGTGTCGAGCCAAGAGCCGCGGATGCTGTGAGAAAATGTGGTGGCGAATGGCGCCAGATCGGCGGACGTCCCCTGCACTCCGTTCCACGAAATATCGTCCTCGACGCCGATGACGACGAACCGTGCGAATTGGTAGTTGCAGCCGACCGTGCCGCCGACAAGTCCCCCGCGCGGAGTAATGGTTGTGATGGTTCTTCCGGCGCCGGCCCCGGTGTTGGCCACGGGTCGGTCGTTACCTATCGCGCCGCCGCCCTCAATACCGCCATAGCAGCCGGTCCAAGTCCATACTGGCGGCGGTGGTGGCGGAGCCTTCACCGGCAATGGAAGATCCGCGGCGTATGCTCCAGAAAACGTAAATGTGCCAAGCGCGACTGTGGCGGCGAGCAGCTGTTTGATCATTGTATCCCCCGTAAACTCAGATAGCGCGCACTGAATTCAAAGAACTCGTGCTCCCGCGACAGCGGCACTAGAACGTGATGCGTATCGTCCCGACGAAGTTATTTTGGACGACTGGATTCGGTGTCACCGCTACCTGATAGCCGGCGCCGACGATCAGGTTGATCGGCCGGGTCGGGCTGTCCATTCCGATCCTGAAGCGACCAAGAATGACCCCGGGCGTCAGCAAGACCTGGCTCAAGCCGACATGCTCCCCGTTTGGCCAGTACTCGTAATTCACCTCGAGTTCCGGCCAAAAATACTCGAACAGATGATACTGGAAGGTGGTGTTCCAAAGAAAGGGGTCGCCGAAGTTCGCGAAAGTCGTAGCGGCTGGGTTGCCCGGTGCATTGAGCGCGGCGACTGGAACTTGAACGCTGAGCGTCGACTGGATGTCGAAATCGCCCCAGCCCTTGCCGAAAGCAAGCGTCGGTTGGGCGGTTAGAATATTGTTTGAAATCTTTGCGGGCGCGTTCAGCGGGTCGGACATCTGGAAGAACGCGGTCACGATGTAATCGCCGTTGTCCTTGTTCGCAGACAATAGGCGATACTTGATCAGGAACGCTGGCCAATCGCCCCAGCCTTGCCCGGCGCCTTTCGGGCCGGTGGCGCTCGCGTAGGGCGGGGCCGCGAGAATCACTTCCCAATTGTATGCGGGAATAAGCTCGAGCCTTACACCGCCGGGTCCGCCGTAGCTCGTGATCTGCTGGCCGTTGCCCTGACTGCCCTTACCATTTTGCTGGTTGTAGGCGTCAAACCGGAACTCTTGTTCGAGGCGCGGCGTGACCGTCACCAGCGGGGTCATCCACGATGGTTGCGCCGCCTGCGTGGCCGACACCATGTCCAGCCAGGAAACGAACACGCCATCGCCATTCCTGCTCATCGGCGGTCCACTCTGAGCGTGTGCACAAACCGGCGCGAGCGATATCGCCGCTGCGGCCGCCACAAACAACGTTCGAATTTTGAATGCATTAGCCTGAGTTTGCGCGTCGGTTTTCATGTGCCCCGTCCCTGCAATCGTCAGCGTCCCCGAACGCTGTATCCATGCGAATATATCTAACGCTGTATTCGCGATTACATAACGCCCCTTGTCAATATGTGTTCTGGGCGTGACTGATCGCGGCTGTGATGTGTGACATCACGGCAACAGGGCGACGGCGAAAATCCCTCCTTCGGTCGGCACCGCCTCACGGTTCCGCGCCGCCGTCGGGAGCCAGCGCCGGCGTATAGTCCGGCGGCACGCGGAAAAGCTCGGCGCGCTGCGGCGCATACGTCACCTTGCGCGCCTCGACGACGGTCACGCCATCGACGATGAGGCGCAGCATGACGCCGTCGGCGGTCGCGCAAATCGTGTGCGTCTCCACGTCCTCGGTCCATGACCATTCGGTGCAGGACAAGCGGGCGATGACGAAATCGCTGCCGCGCTTGAGGACCGCGTCCGGGTCCGGCTCCGATCGGCGCCGCGGCGCGCCATCCAATTTGCGATAGGTACGGTTGGCAGGGATCAGAAGTGTCACCTCGTGCGCATTCCGATCGAAAATCGTGATCGATCGGCCTGACGATTCGGCGCGTTCCAGGTGCTCGCCGGCAAACCAGCGCACGCGCTCGCGCACTTTCGGCCGCTGTGACCGAGTCACGTCGTAGGTTATGTCGACGTCGCGCGTCGGCAGCAGTTGCGGCCGCTCTTCGGCCCACGCCGATGTCAAAAGAGCAAAGGCGATCGCGGCCGTCACTGCCAAACCGCCCAGATGTCGCATTTGCACCGCCTCTAGTCGGTCAAATCCTTCCCGCGCCACACGGTATAGCGCGGTAACGAGCGCGCGGCCGACTTGGTTCATTATCGATATTGTAATTCAATCGCGGCCGGCTGCGTCAGCAGCGCCTATTCAGCGGTCTGGCAAATCGTATAGATTCGCGGCGCAGCGCAGCATTTGGAACCGATTCCGGCTGCACTTCTTCGCAGGAGATGCCGACGTGTGGGTCGTTCAAATAGCGCTCCGGCGGCCTTATACCTTCGTCGTCTTCTCGTTTCTGATCGCGATCTTCGGCGCCTTGGCGGCGCTGCGAACGCCAACCGACATATTCCCCAACATCAACATTCCAGTCGTCAGCGTCGTTTGGACCTATAACGGCCTGCTGCCGAACGACATGTCGGGACGCGTCATCTATTATTACGAGCGCACCCTGACTGCGCAGGTCGGCGACATCGAGCACATCGAGTCGCAGTCGCTCAACGGCTACGGCGTCGTCAAGATCTTCTTCCAGAAGAGCGTCAATATTTCGGCGGCTTTGGCTCAAGTGACGGCGGCTTCGCAAACCGTGCTCAAGCTCCTGCCACCCGGCATCACCCCGCCCTATGTGCTGAGCTACAACGCCGCCACAGTGCCGATCTTGCAGCTCGCTTTGTCGAGCAAGCAGCTACCGCAGATGAAACTGTTCGACCTCGGACAGAACTTCATCCGCCCGCAGCTGGCGACCGTCGCCGGCGCCGCGGTACCGTCGCCCTACGGCGGCAAAATCCTGCAGGCGCAGGTCGATCTCGACCAGCAGGCGATGCAGGCCCACAACGTCTCGGCCGAAGACATCGTCAACGCCATTTCGGCGCAAAACCTGATCCTGCCGGCCGGCGACGCCAAGGTCGGCAAATTCGACTGGAACGTCGCGCTCAACGCCAGCCCCGTGCTGCTCGACCGGATCAACGAACTTCCGGTGAAAAAGGTCAACGGCACGGTGATATTCCTGCACGACGTCGCCTTTGTGCACGACGGCTCGCCGCCACAGACCAATCTGGTCCGCGTCAACGGATCGCGCGCCGTGCTGATGACGATCCTCAAGGCGGGCTCCGCTTCGACGCTCGCCGTCATCGACGGCATCAAATCGCTGTTGCCGCGGGTCGAGGAAAGCCTGCCGTCGAGCTTGAATCTGCACGCCGTCGGCGATCAGTCGATCTTCGTCAAAGCCGCGATCTTCGGAGTGCTGCGCGAAGCCGTGCTCGCCGCCGGCCTGGTCGGCCTGATGATCCTGTTATTCCTCGGCAGCTTGCGTTCGACGATGATCATCATCATTTCGATCCCGCTGTCGATCCTGTTCTCGGTGGTGGCGCTTTCCGCGCTGGGCGAGACCATCAACGTGATGACGCTCGGCGGACTCGCGCTTGCCGTCGGCATGCTGGTCGACGAAGGCACCGTCACGCTGGAGAACATTTTCTACCATCTTGAAATGGGCAAACCGGTCGAGCCGGCGATCCTCGACGGCGCGCAGCAGATCGTCGTTCCGGCATTTGTCACGCTGCTTGTGCTCGACATCGTGTTCGCGCCGATGTTCCAGCTCGGCGGCGTGGCCGGCTATCTGTTCCGGCCGCTGGCGGAAGCCGTGGTGTTCGCGCTGATCGGCTCGTTCATTCTCTCGCGCACGCTGGTGCCGACCATGGCGCGTTATCTGCTCAGTCCCCATCGCGAACACGGCGGGACGCCGCGCCGGACGCGCAATCCGCTCAAGCGCTTCCAGATGGCTTTCGAGCAGACTTTCGCCATCGTCCGCGACCGCTATCGCACACTTCTGGCGCTGGCGCTCGGCCACCCGAACTGGGTGATCGGCGGCTTCGTGGCCGCGGTCATCTTTTCCTTCGGCCTGCTGCCGTTCCTCGGCGAAAACTTCTTTCCATCGGTCGATTCCGGTCAAATCCTGATGCACGTGCGCGCCCAGCCGGGCACGCGCATCGAGGAGACCGCGCGGCTGTTCGATCAGGTCGAGCAAACCGTTCGGCAGACCATCCCGCCCGACCAGCTCGACAACATCGTCGACAATATCGGCCTGCCTTACAGCGGCATCAACATGGCGTATCAGAATACCGGCACGATCGGCCCCGAGGACGGCGACGCGCTCATCAGCTTGAAGGAAGATCACGCGCCGACCGCGGCCTACGTCAAGCGGCTGCGCACGATCCTGCCGCAGAAATTCCCCGGCGCGACCTTCTCGTTCCTGCCGGCCGACATCGTGTCGCAAATCCTCAATTTCGGGCTGCCGGCGCCGATCGACGTGCAAGTGATCGGCAACAATCAGAAGGCCAACTACGCCTACGCCACCGATCTGCTCAAGCGCATCCGCATGGTGCCCGGGATCGCCGATCTGCGCATCCAGCAGGTGTTCAACTATCCGCAGATCAATGTCGAGGTCGATCGCTCGCTCGCCGGCGAGGTCGGTCTGACCCAGCGTGACGTCGCCAACAGCCTGTTGGTGACGCTCTCGGGCAGCCAGCAAGTCCAGCCGAATTTCTGGTTGAACAACGAGAACGGGGTCTCCTACCCGATCGTCGCGCAGATGCCGCAATACCGCATCGACACGATGTCGGACCTGGTCAACGTGCCGGTCACCTCGTCGAAGACGGAAGCGCCGCAATATCTCGGCGGCCTGGCGCACATTACCACCGGGCCGAGTCCCGGCGTCGTGTCGCATTACAACGTACAGCCGGTCATCGACATCTACGGCGCCGTTCAGGAGCGCGACCTCGGCGCCGTCGCCCGCGACATCGACCGCATCCTCGAAGCGACGGGCAACGACGTCCCGCACGGCTCCTACGTGGTGCTGCGCGGTCAGGTTCACACCATGACCAGCGCCTACAACCAGCTGCTGTTCGGCCTGATCGGCGCCATCGTGCTCGTCTATCTGGTGATCGTCGTCAACTTCCAGTCCTGGCTGGACCCATTCATTATCATCACCGCGTTGCCCGGAGCGCTCGCCGGCATCGTCTGGATGCTGTTCACGACCGGAACGACGCTGTCGGTGCCGGCACTGACCGGCGCCATCATGTGCATGGGCATCGCCACGGCCAACAGCGTGTTGCTGGTAAGCTTCGCACGCGAAGGCCTGGCCGAAGGTCTCGATTCCGCAACCGCCGCGCTCGAAGCCGGTTTCACGCGCTTGCGTCCGGTGCTGATGACCGCGCTGGCGATGATCATCGGCATGGTGCCGATGGCGTTTGCGCTTGGCGAAGGCGGCGAGCAGAACGCCCCGCTCGGCCGCGCGGTGATCGGCGGGCTGACGGTTGCGACTATCGCGACGCTGTTCTTCGTGCCGACGGTCTTCAGCGTCCTGCATCGGCGCGACGGCGGATCGCGCCGCTAGGAGAACTTGGCAGTGTGGATCGTCCTCACCGCGCTCCGACGTCCCTACACGTTCGTGGTGCTTGCCATCATCATTGCGCTGTTCGGCACGCGCGCCGCACTGCTGACGCCGACCGACATTTTTCCTAATATCAATATTCCAGTTGTCAGCGTGGTGTGGACCTATAACGGCCTGCTGCCGAACGACATGTCCGGCCGGGTCATTTATTATTACGAGCGCACCCTGACGGCCCAGGTCGGCGACATCGAACATATCGAGTCGCAGTCGCTGAACGGCTACGGCGTGGTCAAGATCTTTTTCCAGAAGGATGTCGATATCGCCGCCGCATTGGCGCAAGTGACCGCCGCCTCGCAGACCGTGCTCAAGCTGCTGCCGCCCGGCATCACGCCGCCCTATGTGCTGAGCTACAACGCCTCGAGCGTGCCGATCCTGCAGCTCGCCTTGTCGAGCAAAAAGCTGCCGCAGATGCAGCTGTTCGACCTCGGCCAGAACTTCATCCGCCCGCAGCTTGCCACCGTCGCCGGCGCCGCGGTGCCGTCACCCTATGGCGGCAAAATCCTGCAGGTGCAGGTCGATCTCGACCAGCAGGCCATGCAGGCGCACAGCGTCTCCGCCGAAGACGTCGTCAACACCATTTCGGTGCAGAATTTGATTTTGCCGGCCGGCGACGAGAAGTCGGGCAAGTTCGACTGGAACGTGGCGCTCAATGCCAGCCCGGTGGTGCTCGAGAAAATCAACGATCTGCCGGTGAAGAAGGTCAACGGCACGATCATCTACATGCGTGACGTTGCCTACGTGCATGCCGGTTCACCGCCGCAGACCAACCTGGTCCGCGTCAACGGCTCGCGGGCGGTGTTGATGACCATCCTCAAGGCCGGCGCGGCTTCGACGCTCAATGTCATCGAAGGGATAAAATCGCTGTTGCCGCGGGTCGAAGAAAGCTTGCCGTCAACCCTCAATCTCCATGCCGTCGGCGATCAATCGGTATTCGTCAAGGCGGCGGTGTTCGGCGTCATTCGCGAAGCGGCGCTGGCGGCGGCATTGGTCGGGGTGATGATCCTGTTGTTCCTCGGCAGTTGGCGTTCGACCGTCATCATCCTGATCGAAATTCCGCTCGCCATTCTGTTCTCGCTGACGCTGCTCTCCTGGCTCGGCGAGACCGTCAACGTCATGACGCTCGGCGGCCTGGCGCTCGCCGTCGGCATTCTGGTCGACGACGGCACCGTCACCATCGAGAACATCAATTACCATCTCGAACAGGGCAAGGGGATCGAGTCGGCCATTCTTGACGGCGCCCAGCAGATCGTGATTCCGGCGTTGGTGACGCTGCTGTGCCTGTGCATCGTGTTCGTGCCGATGTTTCAGCTGGGCGGCGTCGCCGGCTATCTCTTCCGGCCGCTGGCGGAGGCCGTCGTGTTTGCGCTGATCGGCTCCTTTATTCTGTCGCGCACGCTGGTGCCGACGATGGCCAATTACCTGATGCGCCGCCAGCACTCCCCTCACCACGATCCGTCGCCCCCTGCCCGCCGCACGCGCAATCCGCTCAAGCGGCTTCAGCAGGGCTTTGAGGCTGGCTTTATCCGCATCCGTGATGGCTATCGATCGCTGTTATTGCTGGCGCTCGGCCGGCCTAAAACCTTCATCGCCGGATTCCTCGCCTGCGTCATAGCGTCGTTCGGCCTTTGGCCGTTCCTGGGCGAAAACTTCTTTCCCTCGGTCGATTCCGGTCAGATCCTGATGCACGTGCGCGCCCAGCCCGGCACCCGTATCGAGGAGACCGCGCGGCTGTTCGAACAGATCGAGCAAACCGTTCGTCACACCATCCCGCCCGACCAGATCGACAATATCGTCGACAATATCGGCCTGCCGTTTTCCGGCATCAACATGGCCTACCAGAATACCGGCACGATCGGTCCGGAGGACGGCGATGCGCTGATCAGCTTGCGAGAAAATCACGGATCAACGGCGGCCTACATCAAGCAATTGCGCACCATCTTGCCGCGGAAATTCCCCGGCACGACCTTCTCGTTCCTGCCGGCCGATATCGTCTCGCAAATCCTCAATTTCGGGCTGCCGGCGCCGATCGACGTCCAGGTGGTCGGCAACAATCAGAAGGCCAATTACGCCTACGCCACTGACCTCCTTAAGCGCATCCGCATGGTGCCCGGCATCGCCGATCTGCGTATTCAACAAATATTCAACTATCCGCAGATCAATGTCGAGGTCGACCGGACACTCGCCGGCCAAGTCGGATTGACCCAACGCGACGTCGCCAACAGCCTGTTGGTGACGCTCTCCGGCAGCCAGCAAGTTCGCCCCAATTTCTGGCTCAACAACGAGAACGGGGTCTCCTACCCGATCGTCGCGCAGATGCCGCAATACCGGGTCGACACCATGTCCGATCTCATCAATGTGCCGGTCGCGTCCGCCGACGCCAAAACGCTGCAATATCTCGGCGGGCTTGCGCACATCACGCCCGGACCAAGCCCGGGCGTCGTGTCGCACTACAATGTGCAGCCGGTCATCGACATTTACGGCGCGGTCCAAGGACGCGACCTCGGCGCGCTATCCGGCGACATCGAGCGGATTCTTCAGGACACGCACAAGGACGTCCCGCACGGCTCCTACGTCGTGCTGCGGGGGCAGGTTCGCACCATGACCACCGCCTATAGCCAGCTTTATTTCGGGCTCGCCGGCGCCATTGTGCTGATCTACCTGGTGATCGTCGTCAACTTCCAGTCCTGGCTCGACCCGTTCATTATCATCACCGCGTTGCCGGGCGCGCTCGCCGGCATCGTCTGGACGCTGTTCGTCACCGGAACGACGCTGTCGGTGCCGGCCTTGACCGGCGCTATTATGTGCATGGGTATCGCCACGGCGAATTCGATTCTGCTGGTAAGCTTCGCCCGCGAAGGCTTGGCGCAGGGCCTTGACGCCCCGGCAGCGGCGTTGGAAGCAGGCTTCACGCGCTTCCGCCCGGTACTGATGACCGCACTGGCGATGATTATCGGCATGTTGCCGATGGCCTTTGCGCTCGGCGAAGGCGGCGAGCAGAATGCGCCGCTCGGCCGCGCGGTGATCGGCGGACTGTTGATTGCGACCGTGGCGACGCTGTTCTTCGTGCCGACGGTGTTCAGCGTGCTGCACGCGCGGCGCGGCGACGAGGCAACGCCGCACGCGGTGCCATCCGCATCGGGCGCGTGACCGGGAGCACACATGGCCGCCAACGATCATCAATCCACCGACGCGGCGCCGCCGCCGAGAAATCTGCGCCGAATCGGGCTGATGGCGGTCGTAGTTGCGATCGCGATCGCCGCGTTTGGAATTCTCGAGCGGCGCAGCCACGAGGCCGAGGTCACGCAATGGACCGAGCAGCAGGCCATTCCGACGGTCGCGGTCATCACCCCGCACGCCGGCGCGGCGGTTCAGCGGCTGGTGCTGCCCGGCACCGTTCAGGCCTGGTACGAGGCGCCGATCTATGCGCGCGTCCCCGGCTACTTGAAGAACTGGTACTTCGACTACGGCGCCCACGTGAAAAAGGGCGACGTTCTTGCCGAGATCGAAACGCCCGATCTCGACGCGCAATTGGCGGCGTCGCAAGCCAAGCTCAACTCGGCGCGCGCCGTGGTCAACGTCAGAGAGGCTGAAGCGCAGTTCGCCGAGACGACCTACCAGCGCTGGCGCGATTTGCCGAAGGGCGTCGTCTCGGTGCAGGAGCAGCAGAGCAAGGAAGCGGACTATAGCAGCGCCAAAGCCCGCGTGAGCTCCGCAATCGCGGAGGCCGCGGCCGACCAGGGCGACGTCGACCGGCTGCAGACCATGGCCAATTTCAAGAATATCACCGCTCCGTTCGACGGCATCGTCACCGCGCGCGAAACCGACATCGGCGCGCTCATCAACGCCGGCAGCGGCACCGGCGGCGGCAACGGGCCGGAGCTGTTCAAGGTCGCCGACCTCGGCAAGATGCGCATCTACGTGCAGGTGCCGCAGCAATTGTCGGCCGGCATCAAAGCCGGCCTCACCGCCGAACTGCACTTGCCGCAATATCCGGACAAGACCTTCAAGGCGACCGTCGCCACGACCTCAAACGCGATCAACACCAGCGCACGAACCCTGCTGGTGGAGCTCCACGCCGACAATCCGAACGGCGAATTACAGCCGGGCGCTTACGCGCAAGTCGATTTCGAGCTGCCGACCAATCCCAACGTGGTGCGCATTCCGACCAGCGCGATGATTTTCCGCGAGCGCGGCATGGAGGTCGCCACCATCGCTCCCAACGACACCATCGAGCTCAAGCCGATCACGCTCGGCCGCAATCTCGGCACCGAAGTTGAGGTCGTCAAAGGGCTGACGGCCGCGGATCGGGTGGTCAATAGCCCGCCGGATTCACTGTCGACCGGCGATAAGGTTCGAATTGCCGGCGCGCCGCCCTCGAGCGGCGCGGGCGGGCCAACGAGCAACGCCGGCGGCGAAGGCCTGGCGGCGGCGCGATCGGAACAGAAGCCGCACTGATCTGTCGCTGTTCTTGCCGCGACGGCGGCGGAATTTTTGCGAACAATGTATCGATGTCCGCGCTTTGTGCGCTATATTCGCTTGAGCCTTGACCCCTAACAGCCTTTGACATAGCGACGTTTCCTCTGCGGAGAGGTGGCCGAGTGGCTGAAGGCGGCGGTTTGCTAATTCTGCAAGCCGCGCCTCGACCTGTACCGTGCAGTTGCGTCTAGTGTTGATTGGTCTAGCTGCTTCCCCTCACCCAGCGCTATTGATCTCGGCCGATGCTCCGTCGTGCGAGGGAGTTGGTGACCATTGCGGTGACCATCATCAGCTTCGGAAATCGGGGCCGCGTGGTTCGGCAATCCGCGTATTTTGAATGTCTGGAATGCGCTAACTGCAGTGGAGGCTTCGGGTTGGCTGATCAAATAAGCATCAAGGGGTCGTCGTGTTGGAGTTATCCCATGTCACCCACCATTGCAGAATGCTTAGAACACGCCCGCCAATGTGATTGGTATGCAGCCCACACGAACAATGAAGAGGACCGCAAGTTCCTGCTTCGGAGAGCGGAGCATTGGACGAGGCTAGCCGGTGAGAAAGAGCTAGAAATTCGAGCCTTTGCGCGGGCCGCCGCATAAGTCGCTAGGGCGCCTCAAGAACATCGCACCGCGCTGACGCAGCAAACAGGATCGACGGTTCGGACCGGCAGCCGCCATGGGCCTTATGACATCATGACGCGATGTGTTCTCAAAGCGATAGACCCTGGTGCCAGCGTTGTCTTTATGGCGCTATGCGTAAGGGCCTTCTGCGGCCATTATTTCAAGGACATTCAATGGCGGTTGCAAAGACGAAAGCGTCCGCTCCTCCAGAATTCACCGTCACTTGTGCCTGCGCGCACTGTCGCCTCTAGGCGGCGGCCTATCCTATCGGTTCGATCGGCGTCGCATCATCGGCGTCCGCCCGAGAGCTATTGACCCGCTTTGAGACTGGCCAGCGCAATTGCCCAATGCAATGGCCGCGCGACCGGTGATCACAATCACAAGATTATTATGTCGAAACGGTAAGTAACCAAAACCGTAGCATGAGGTTATACGTATCTCACGTTGAAGAGCCCGATCCGGGGCGGCATCCCCGTCCCCCCGACCCCTGCCGCCCCGATCAAAAGAGCCCACAAGCTGAGGCAACAACCTGTAGCAGCCCCGAACATTCGCGCTTCGGGGTTCTTTTTTGTGACGGTCAACACACTTTTCTACGGCCCCCTCAGATTATGTTTGATTGTGTCGCGCCGGTCACACCGCTGGGATTTAAGGGCTGCTAGCTATGAGAGGCTGGAACAAGCCAGGCGCGACGGACTTACGGGTTTCGGAGGGGGCAAATGAGTACCTTTCACACATTTGACAACGATGCTGAACGTCGGCGCGCCGAGCGGTTGGACATTGCTCACAGGCTGTATCAGGCCTTGATAGCTCAGGACCCTGACCGGGCGATCACGCTGTGCGATGGCGAGGGTCGGGCGGTAGCTCGTCACTATCCGAGACGTCCTGAAATACTTTCTGCTGCGGAACGCGGCCTGCCCTGATCTTCGCGCACGCTCTCACCGGACTACTGCCACCCGCTCTCAAAGAATTGCGCGTGGAAACTTCAACGCGTGTCCTGCCGACTGCTGAGAGCGATGGCTGTGCTAATTCGGCAACAGCGTTTGCCAAACCTACGTTGTTACAGGAATGTAATTTCAATCAATCCAAAAGCATGAGAAAAGTGCGGGCCTCAGCGCGGTGAACGCTGAGGCCCTATGTGGCTAGGACGCCTTGCGGCCTTGGGAGCTTGGGGCATGCCCCAGCCACAACTCAAAACTCACCGCCGGGCTTTTTGGCTCGGCGGTCATTTTCTTAGTCTTAGGGCAATTTCCCCCGGCGCCTTAGTTATCCCCGTGCGCCACACAACGTAACTTAATCCTGTAACAGTAGTTCCGGCAACATTGAAATATTTTTGCCATGTACGGATCTCTCGGCCCAAGTCATCTCGAGGGTGAAGCGTCCGCATATCGCTAGTTTAGCGGTCCCTCGCCGCGATCAATCGTCGGCCTGAAACCTCGCGGCATTCGAGGTCGCTCGCCTTCAGCCGGTTCATTGCACATCGGGCAAGGCATTCCCGGTTCGCTACAACGCACGCATTCGGATGATTGCCCCAAGGCCGAGAGGCCATCGTCGTTGCAAACGATCGCTTCGCAATTAACTATGCACGTCCGGGCTGGTAGAGCCTTGATCGCGTGCGCCGACAAAGCAAAGCGATCAGTGAAATCGTAACCGTTCCGGGTGAGGAGCCGCACGCCATGGGAAGTACGCCAAGCCAGGATGCGGAAACCGTCGTGCTTGATCTCATGAATCCACTCGGGCCCGACTGGCGGCTCTTTTGCCGGGCGGGGAAGACATGGCTCGAAGGAAGCTTCCCGGCGTGTCAAACGCCGCCGGATTTCGTCGTACGCGGACATAGCCAGTAATTAAGCGGGCGCCGTCAGGAGAGTCGAGTCGGCACTCAAAACCTGCGACATCGTGGAGATGCGCCTGGCCGGGCCACGGCTGGAGGCATTGCAATTGTAACCTACCCCGATCAATCTACGTTTGTGTTCTCCATCCGGGGGCACTTTTTTGTTCAATGCCAATGACTCGAGCCCCGGCGCCCGTTGCCGGGGCTTTCTTGTTCGGCGCTGGTGGATATCGACGACCGTGTCGCGACGTAGGTGCGCCGGCCGCGGGGATTGCGCGTTACCGCGGCCGGCGCGTGGTGGGGGCAACAGTGTTCGGATGACCCCTCCGCCGAACATCGTACTGGGCCGTGGAGGGAAGATGCACTCCCCCAGATTGAGGGAGTACGTCCGAACAACGGATGCACGTGGCATGAACGGCGCGGGAACGCAGTGCGCTGGCCGCGGTGCGCTGTTGTGGGAAATCGACCCGGGCCGGCGCGTGGAGGGAGGCTGTCCGGCCAAAAACCCTCCGCTGGCAGTGTATCGGCCGGCATGTGAGGGCAGCAGAACGAGAAAGCCCCGGCCACGATGGTGGCGTCGACTGGGGCTTTCGTGTGTGAGGGCCGCAGGGAGGCGATCCCCATTCCCAATCGTCCGTGCTGAATGCGCTTCGGGACTCAATCGGCCTACAACAAGCTGATCCGAAACCTCCGCATCAGCGTGCGAAAATTCAACCGGGCGCGCGCAGTTTGTGACCCGCGTCACTTCCCCGGTATTCTGGGCGCGCCATACCACGAGCGATGATGGGGGAGCTGATCTTGTTATTCGTGGTGGGTGCTATCACCGCCGCCGCCGGCTGGGGAGTGGTTTATCTTACGGCGAAAATTCAGGGCCGCCCGGAAGAGCTCGAGTTTGGGGCTTTGTTTTCGCCGCCCGGTGGTCGGCACAACGGAAAAGGGCGCTCGGTTGCGCAGGCGTAGGCTTCGTCGGGATGGCCTTGAACGCAGCCTCAAAAAAAAATCTCGATTGAATGCGGGCTAAGTCTAGCCTTCTACGCCTTTCCCCAAATGTTTTGGAACCGACCAGGGGCAAGCGCGGCATAGCGCGTGGTCGAGTACTAGCGCCGTGTCAGTTCTTTCCAGGCAGCGTGGATCAATCGGTCAGCCAAATGGTGAGATTGGCGAACGCCTTTTGCATCCGGATGATGTGTCATTGCTCCCGCGGCTACGCGCGCTTTGCCGTTCAAATGTCGTCTCGCTCTTGCGGGATTAGGCGGGGTGGTTTCGGCCGCCCTTTTTGTTTGGACTGCTGAAGTTGCGGCAAAATTTGTTAGCTTCCCTATTTTGGCGCAGTGGTCTTTTGCGCTCCGCTAGGGGGTTCGCATGCCAACCCATTCAATCCCAAGAGCGCGCCACATCCACTCAGGGTTCCCGACACCACCCCTCGCCCGGCGGCCTGCCTGTATCCCAATCCCGAGACGAACGTTGGAAAGAAAACCTCGTTTGACAGAAAATCCGCGAGATATTTTCCTTCAGGGCCCCCAACCCAAGGATATCCGTATGGGGTGTAGCAAGTGTTATTTGGAAGGGGTTTCCCTTGCACACACAGGGAGAAGATTTTGGTAGCTCCGTAGGGCAATGGGGTTGGCGTAGTAAAAGTGTTCCCCGGGCTAGTCAACGTCAGGACCGACCCGAATGGCGAAAAGAAATATACCGAACTGTTGACAGGTGACGCGGGGCTGGACGGCGCGTCCCGGGCGAAGGCGGGACCTAACGCTCCCATTGCCCCCGGGTACGCGCCACAAGATGAAGAGCTCGAATTCCCAACGTTGCAGTAGATGATCCCCCCAGTGCCCTTCCCGACCGCAAGAGTTTCGATGTCAAAAGATTGAATTGCTCCGTTTGCGACGATGAAATGTCCAGTCGCCTTTGTCCCGTCGTCAAAAACCACATCTGTTAGAGTAAATATGGTCGCTTGCGCCCGCGCACGCTGGGGCGCTGCGGCGACGAAGAGCGTGATTAACGACACAGTCAAAGCGGAAAGTATTGATGCGCGAGTGTTCATGACGTAAATCTCCACTACAATTCGGCTCGTCCTGCGAGCGAATTTTTTATCACATCAAAACGACGGGATACGTGCCGAGCGTCACACCGGAATTGATCGCTGATCTCGGCGGCATGCGGGTTACAATTGCCCGTTCCCAAACGTCACGCCTTCCGGACCTGGCGCCCGAACCGTTTACTGAAGTTCTTGCTACAATTGATTGTTTGGCTCGATCACGAGCATCTTGGGCGCCGATGAAATCCGCGCAAGCGCCGCGGTCTAATTGTGTCGGTGGATATAGCCAAAATATTTTAGTTCGCAAATCATTGAGCGGGCGGCGTACTAAGTTCCGATGTTAGGCGCTCAAAGAACTTTGACGCTTCAGTTTGGACAAAGTCTTGGGTAATTTGGTCTGCGGTGAAGTTACCCAGCTGTGAAGCAGATCCTCTGGTCGCCGTGTAGATCAGTATAGCATCCTTTGATTTTTCCGGCTGGAATGTCATGTAAGGCCTTTCGCTCTTCACATTTCCCCGATAAATCGTGAAGTGAATACCTTGATCCTTGTCTGCGCGAACCTCGCACTGCCACCCCGCCTTGCTCAATAGCGCTTTGATCTCCTCGAGCGCTGGAACCACAACGGCCGTTCTTATTCGAGTTCCACTCGGTTTCAAACTTTTCGCGCTCGCGGACGCGTCGATGTTCGGCTTCTTGTCGCCTTTCAAAGCCGGCGAGCGCCCTCTCAAATGCTTCTTGAACGTCCTTTTTCATAGCCTCACTCATCGCATGAATCTCGGAGTATCAATCGGACCCAACTTGGACCCAAAGGCTTTGAACGTCCATCAGCTTGCAACTGCCGCTAAACCTGCAGACTGATCTATCGCTGCTGGCCTTTCAGTGCTTCGACGCCCGCGAAATGCGGATTTCGATCGTCAAAAGGATCGACTCCGCGTCTCTTTCGTCTCGGCTGTCCAAGGCACCTGCTCGATTTAGAACCCCGCTCCAGCGGGTTCGGCCAGACGATTGGTCATGCGTCTGCGCGGTACGCAGAGCCAGAGTAGCACCGCGCCGTCAACGCCGTCAGCGGCGGAAACGGCGCGACGTCATCGTAACGTTTGCCCAGGGTGCCCGAGTTCTCTTCCCTTCACGCTTCCAGGCCGCCGCTCCGATTCTCTGCCGATAAGCAATTCCCATAACGCGCAGATCAGCTGCGCGATCGAGGTCATAGCGACGCACAAATGACCGCCGCTACCCTTGCGCGTTTGAGCGGGGAGCCGGTTCAACAATTGCTCGCACTTAGAGGGATCGACCATGGCGCGGCCATTTACGTTCCGCTGCCCAAATACTGGTTATATCGTGCAAGGCCTTTCGGAGAATCTCCACACTGATCCAAAAACGTATGAGGCTGTGGAATGCACGGCGTGCAAGGGCAATCACTTGATTGATCTGGAAAGTGGCGAGGTTGTGCCACCACCGGGCAAGCATTCAATGTAAGTGCGGGGCGGCACCGCGCCCCCACTATGGCTGAAAGCATCCGGGCCGCAGCGACTCCATCGCAGTCGTGGATTAACGATCGCGGTCTTTCAACGCATGTGCGGACCTTAAAACTCGCTGTACGCTTTTTAGAGGGGCGGGTTGTCGGGCTACGACGGAAGATTCCAATGCTCACCGCAGCCGAATGCAGCGCATACTCAGAGGAATACGTAACGCTCGCTCAAGACCCCAAAATCTCCTACTCGCGCGCCACCATCCTTATGGCGATGTCCAGGAATCGGACCGCGCTCGCTGGGCAAAGAGATCGATACGACGCCCTTGTGAAAGAAGAGGGACGGAAATGACGCCTTCTCGGCCGCAACAAGTGCAAACATTTTCGTCGGATGTCGAGGACGTTTCCCTATCAACACCGGCCAAACCGTGCGGCACAGTGCGGTCAACTGGCGCGCTTGGGTGCGCAGGCGGCAGCGTAGGCTTCCGCCATTGGTATCGACAGTGAATAGCTGCGGGTTTCGTTGCAGGCGCGGCAGACGAAGGTGGTCCGCATCATTTTTTCAGGGGAGCGCGGATGCGGCAGTGAGGTGACGTAGATCATCTCGCCGCGGCACTTGTGACAGAACGCCTTCAGCGGTTCATCTGGAGCCATAGCAACGTCCGAAGGACAGACGGGGATCGGTTTCGCCGCCAAAAATGCCCCGGCCGCTTCCCCCAAAGTACACGCCAGTAGCGGTTAACGGTTTGACAACAGGTCGGTCGGGTGCGTTGAGGCTCCGGTAGGGACGTGTAGGGCGGCGGCCCCTTGGATTGCCGAAAATTAAGGCTTCAGCCACATCGCGGTAAGCCGGCACCTCATATCAACTGCCCCCGAGTTTTGGCCGAGAGCAGTTGGACTGTCGTGTCATGTCGGAAAAATGCGCTAACAATTCCGCCCCTAAGTCGCCGCGTCCGCCATTGTGCTTCGGCTGCGCTCGGCCGATGCACCTCGTTCAAAGAACGTTGCGATTTGGCAGGCTACGCCAGCGGGCAACCTCATGCTTCAGATGTGTGGGGCCTTCGCTGAGTTTGAGCGCAGCATGCTCCACGCACGCATCCAAGCGGGGCTCAGGCGCGCTGTTGCCAACGGCAAGAAGCTCGGCCGCCCGCTGAATGATCCCGATGCGATCGAGCGAGCTCGGCATGCGCTGGGCGACGCATCGGCATCAATCGCGTGGCCAAGGTGTGGAGGCATCGTAAGCGGCACGTACGGCGTACTTGTTCGACTTATCCACCGTCGATGGTGAGCTGTTTTATACAGATGTAGAGAAGCACTCGGCTCAAGGTGATGAGTGCCGAGCGCTTTACCCAACTCCCCCGCCCCCAAAGCGTTCGTGCCCGTTGTGTATGCGTCCGCGTTTAAGGAACCCCAGCCGGTGGCCACGGGTTGGGGTGTCTTTTCAGGTATCCAAATATATCGCTACAACAAAAAGAGACTTAGATCATGAGTATTGAAGCACAAGCCGCAGTGTCGCCGGCCCAATCCGATCTAAATTCGCTATTTCATCACATCTGGCTCTTGGCGGGCATAGCCATTGGGTCAGGCTTTCTCGGATACGAGCTTTTCCGACCGGTGTTCTAGATGGCAAGCCCGATGCTTCGTTCCGAGTATTGTCTAGTCCGCGCAGAACAGATCCGTCTTTTGATGCTCACTGCATCGGATCCTGCTGATCAGATTCGGCTGAGGGGTTTCGTACAAAAATATAGAGACTTGGCAGAGCGCGCCAAGAAAGAAGTTGAACCTCCGCCGCTTAGCAAAACAGCAGCTTAGTGGCCGCTTCAGGTGGCGGCCCCACAGTCGGTTCGGCTAGAAAGCCTTAGGCAGCCCAGCATCCTTAAGGATGCCATTGGCAGTATGCCGGGACATCAGCTTTACCGGGACAGTGACCTTCTTCCCGGTACGAGGATCGTACCAAACATCGTGATCGCCCTTGCCGCGATGGTGAAATCGCCAACCTGCCGCTTCCAGCGCTTCTCTGGTAGCTTTGCCGTAGCCCTTCACGCGGCGATCTTTACGCGACCCGGAATGTCTTTGTAATTCGGGTGATCCGGCGCGGTGAATTCATACGAGACTTCCCGTTCACCGCTGCCTTCTAACAGGTCCTCGATCGCGCCAGGCAGCTTGACGTACAGTTCGATGTAGGTATCGGCTTCAATGTGAAGGCCAGGCAAATTGCTAGATGCGATGTACCAGACACCAGCCTCCGGATCGCAAGCAGCTTTGACGGTGATGTGCATCAATATCTCCCGAGTTTCAATATATTCTGGTCGGCTCGCCGGCACTAGCCCTCGCTTTGCTCTTCTATTGCCTTTAGCTCGATCTGCTAAACCTCTTGCGCCCTGCCGCTCGCGGCAATAGCGCGGTCGAGCATCGCGGCGAAACTGGCGCCGTCGAGGCTGCTGGTGGCGATAGCGCTCAACTTCGGCTTCTCGAATGGCAGCGCGATCGACGCAGCGCGCATCCTTACGCTCAGTGGTTGGCGCGAGCTGCGATAAGCCACCATGGCCCTAACGCAACGCTCTCGCTGTGACCGCCACCTCCGCGCTTGTTTGGAACATCGAACCAAACAGAGCGATTGGAATACCTCAGCAGAAAGCTTTCCTTACTTTGAAACACCACCATTAAGCGGTTGAGATCGATCGGCGACGGCTCCCAACTGGCGATAACGGTCTTGCCGCCGACATTTTCGATTATGGCGTGTTGCGCAAAGGCGGTTCGATCCCGACGCCATTGCGCGTCCAATCCGGTCCAGCAGGATATTGAACGGCTAGCGTCGCACCGACCACGGCAGCCTTTCCATCGTCACGCCGTGCTAGCTCGGCGAGGCTCGATCAGGCTTACGGACCACGATAGTCCGCCTTGCAGGAGCCGCCAGCACTCGGTATGTGGTGGCTCCTCTGGCCTATTGGTGACCATTTAGGTGACCATTCAAGAATTTCGGGCAGGAGAACAAAAAGTTCGCTAGTGATTTCAGGGTTCGGAGAGGTGGCCGAGTGGCTGAAGGCGGCGGTTTTGCCAAACCTAGCTGCGCCAGACCGCTACATCCTCCTTTATCTCAACGTGTATTGTTTTGCTTGGCTTTCGCGTTCGCCGATTGTCTAACCGTGCCTCTCACGCACCACCTGTACCGTCGGGTTGGGTGGCAGTTCGGGTGGCAATTCGGTTGCGACCGAGTTAGCCGCAGCTCCCTTTTACATCTTAGCAACTTATACTAGCATGTCTCCAAATTTACCGTTTGGAGCGAATCGTGCCGATCAGGCGCGAAGCATTCGACGTCGTGCTTTTTGTGTTCAGCGACACGCGGGAATTAATCGCCGCGGGGAAGGTACAACGCTGGGACGTCTTGAAATGGACCGTGACTGTAAATATTGGGCTTGCCGCTGCAGCCGCGAACTCTTAGGCAATCATATCCAAATAGCGGGTGGGCTTTCTTTATCTGCGCTGTCGCAACGGGGGCTCTTGGACTTGGGTTGATCCTCTACTACAACCGACGAATGACCAGAGCACGTGAACGCCTGAGGGCAATTCATAAATTCATTCGCGAAAGCGTTGTGAACTTGAAGGAAACAGTTGGACTCGAATATGGGATGGAAAAAAATATCTTACGACAAAGAAGAGCTTGTACTGTTCAGCTACATTGTAGGGCTATCAATTCTTCCCATTGTCGTTGTTTGGTCTTTGAGCTGAGCCCGCCTGGTCCCCGCTTCATGCTATTGTGAATTCCACCTCCTTAATCAATGCAGGGTCTTCTGCGTCAGCCTTCGAACTGTTGACCCGTTTGCATCGGAAAATGCGCTGGCAATCTTTCCAACGGTACATACCTAAGCACCATGCGGGTAAAACTTGCGTCATTGATCAGCGCCATTAGCGCAATTGCCGTCTTATCGGTTTCGTCGACCTATGCCGCCGTCAACGTCGCTGACAATGGCGGCTTGGGCGCTGCCAAACCTCCGGTAAACAGGGCCGACACCATCGTCGCTCAAGCATGGTGGGACGCTGCTGCCAATGCGGCGAATACTCAGCAGCAGGTGACTACTGGGCAGGGGCCGCCGCCGGTTCGCAGAGGAACACAGCGCTACCGCCGCTAGTCTCCCTGACGGTTCGAAAAAACCTCCCTCCGACAGCGGACGGAGGTTTTGATCACGCTCCGGCGAAGTCAGCCACCAGATCGCTCAGTTGGAGGATTAATTAACACCACCGCGTGCCATGAGGACCATAGGCGGCGACATGGCCTCTATGTCGCAGGCACCAACTTTGATTTTGACCGCCCCATACGCAGTGGCCCCACGCATTGCGATGGTAGTTCGGACCACAGCCGCCCAAGGCGAACGCAGGCGCAGCCGCCGATGATAGGCCAGTGAGAAGAAGCACGACTCCGAGTAGCGGGACCGAAATCCTCTTCATGCGAAACCTCCTGTTGAGACGTTTGTTGGAGACGTTTTCCTGCGCTGAACAGGGTTGCTCAGCGATTTCCAATCTTACGGCCGCCGACCTGAACTGGGTATGAACCCGAAGTTTCAAATTTGTTAACGCAACCAGCTCTCAGAGGGCTGCGTTATTGGCCATGTTGCGCTATCTGTGCGCGATCACAATCGCCACCGTGGCGACGGTTTTGTTCGTTGCTGTCGATACCTTGGACCAAAGCCTCGGTTCGCCCGAGTGCTCCAGGTCCTCATCGTTGTCGTAGCCGCGGCGGCGGTCATAGATCAGTTGATGCCCTAGCGAGAGGGCCACTCACTCAACACCCGAGTTCGCTGCCTGATCGTCAATCTCGACCTCGGCGATTGCGAACTATCCAGATCACCGGTGCACATTCACGAAGAGGATTGGCAATCGAAAAATGCTCGTACGCCTTCCATCCGATTGAACCGTGCGCTTTTCCCAAATCGCTTGCAGTGCTGTTCGGCAAGCCGCTGGCCGTCCGCTTGGTTTCGGACATGCGAGACGAGCACGGAGTTGCCGTCGCCGATCACGGTAGGGCCAACTAGGTTGCGATGAACACTCCTGTCGTTGTAAGCAGAGCAGCAACACAATGAAATGGAAAGCACGGCGGCTGCGACGATGATTTTCATATCTGCGCCTTAACTCCCCTGCTCCACTTCTCGACCTTTAGAAGTTGCGACGGTCGCCGAAGAGCGGGTCGTCGGTTTCTTCGGCGGATCAGTCGTTAAACACCGCCATTGAATAGCGAGGTCACAGGCGCATTCATTGCTGCCACTGGTGTCGTACGTTATGGGATAGCGCCTCGCCAAATCTGGCCATTGCTCGACCACTTAGGGCAGCTTCGCTAAAACTCCCAAACGTAGGTCCGGATCAGGCCCCAATCTCCGCCGCGACTGACCTCATCATCGATAGCTTTCTCCAACCGCTCAAGTGAAGCTCTTAGAGCTTCAATTTCGCGCCCGAGATATTCGTTAATTCGCTTTTCCGCTAGGTATTGGCGATTGTCACTATCTGGTTGTTTCGACAAAAGCCGTAACGCGTCAACGCACATCTGGAGCCCGTCCATCTCGTTTCCTCCGCGCGAGCCACGAGTTTGCGCGGAGCCTATCACGGGCCTGAGCCTTGAGCCCACCTCAAGATCGATGCGACTGAGTAACTGTATGGGTATGGCTTCTTCAAATTCCCACACAGTTTGCGCAGCACCTATGCGCCGATCGCGGCGAGCGAATTTTGCGCCGCCCCCTCTCGCAACGATTATTATCTTGCGGTTGGTACCCAACCGCACAACTCCAACATCCAAAGTGGACAGGCGCTCGCCTTCAGCTACTCACCCTTGCAATTAGAATGTGCTCTGCGTAAGGTTTTTAATAGCCTGCCGGCCCCGCAGCGATGGGAGAGCCGATGCTGTTTGAAGAATACCTGCGGGACATCCCTCTGTTGCACATCTGGCAAGGAGGGAAGATCGTGACGGCTGGGGGCTTTACGCCCGCAGACTTACAGACGTTGTACAACTTTCTGCGTGAGCGGCTGCCCGCCCCATCCCGTGCTTTTAGAAACGGGCGCTGGCAACACTACTATCACTATGCTTTTTCTTCGACCGGCGCGAGTAATCAGTATTGCGCTCGAGGCGTCGCTCTTCGAGCGGATCCGCGAATTCTGCCGCAAGAATGACATTTCCGATGCTGCGCTCGAAGTGCATATCGACGGATCTCAATGGGTCTTGCCACGTCTAGCAGCGGAAATTCGCTCATCTGATCCCATATTAGACTTTGCCTTGATTGACGGCTGCCACGGATGGCCAACCTCATTTGTCGATCTCGAATATGCGAATTCGATGCTGCGCCAAGGCGGTCATCTTCTAATCGACGACATGCAGTTGCACGGGCAGAAAGAGATGGCGCGCTTGCTATCAGAACACCCGGCTTTCTCGTTAGCGCTTGATCTCGGTAAATCGCTAATATTCCGCAAGCAAACCGCGGAACGCCACCTAGGTGAATGGATTGCAGAGCCATACATTGTCCGCCGCACCAACGAATATGCGCGATGGCCCAACCCCGTGGACCTTCGCGATCCAAGCGTCTCGGCCTGGGCCGCGCATTCGATGAAACGCTTCATGACGAGAATTCGACACAAGTTGGTGCCTAGAACTTTTTACAGCATTTGCGCAGGCCCTCTGCGCTGCGCCTGCCGAGCGAATTTTGCCCCCGCCCCCACCCAGCCTGGCCCTCCTCGCCAAGAAAGCCGCGCGCGGATGCGAGCAAACAAACATCAAACAAACAACTGCACGCTGATTTAACTTCGTGCGCGAGCGGTGATCTGATAAAATGCGCGGCCAGTCGAGGCGGTCCTACAATCGTCTCGACTGGCCTAACCTCAAACCATCGTCAAAAGGATCAAATCCAATGGTCGAGGCTAACCAATCTTATCATCCCCAAATCGTTCGGACCATCATCGCGCTCGCCCTCTTCGAGGCGCGGAAGGAGATCAAACGCAAAATTCAAAGCGAGGGTCGAGTGAAGCTATCGCGGGTACCGGCTCGGGACATCACAGCGATGGCAAAGGCGTTGGTGATGGAGCGTCCATGGCCCTTACCGCAGCGGGCGCTGAGCGCGTGTATGCTGAGAAGCAATCCGGTATCAAGACAGACCGCGCTGCGTTGGCGCGTTGCTTGCGTGGGCTAGAGGCTGGGGACGTGCTGCTGGTAACGAAGCTAGATCGGCTAGCTCGCAGCACGCGGGACTTGCTCAACACCCTAGCGGCTGTCGCCGATCGTGGCGCCTGCTTCAAGTCTCTAGGCGATCCTTGGGCCGATACGACCACTCCACACGGCAAGCTAATGATCACGGTCCTCGGGGGACTGGCTGAATTCGAGCGGCATCTGATCCTCGCCCGGACCAATGAGGGGCGCGAACGAGCGAAGGCGCGAGGAGTAAGGTTCGGTAGGAAGCTGAAGCTCACTCCGCATCAGCGGCAGGAGGCGCTGGCGCGACGTGCGGCAGGAGAGGCGCTAGCGGACATTGGCCGGAGTTTCAACGTGAGCCATTCGACCATCTCGCGGTTGGGGTGAGGGTGCGGAAGCGCCGGGGAAGATCGTCATCTGATTGTGACAGTTGGAACTCGGCCACCATTGACCAAGCCTTTGTCGTTGCTTTGATTTTTTCGCTGTCCTTGCGAAAACGTCAATTTTCCGTTGCGCTGCACCATAATAACTGCTGCAATGCACTCGCGACCGGGGAGTGTAAGGCTTAAACAGTGACTGGTCCTCATTCAGAAGCGGTATCTATTCCGAAACCTCTGATCCCGCGCCCATCGCGCTTTCATGACGTCTGGCCAGTGGCAGGCTTGATGGCTGCTGCTGGGGTGAACCTGGCATGGATCGCCACTCTCGGATACGCGCTCATTCGATTGGTATTTTAGGACCGGCGCCTCCACAAAGTGGTGACCCATGTCTGCGTTCGAGCGTTTATTGGTACCCGGCTGCACTGAATTGCCGATATGTCGTTGCGGGAAAGAGATGCAAATCGCAAGCCTCGACCCGCTCCCGGAAAGAGAAGATGCGCATGTTCGCATCTACAAATGCGCCTCATGTCACCATGAGATGCGGCTTACTGTTTGGGCTAGCGACACAGCGGCCTGAAGGCTGGCTCAGTTCGTGGCTTCGTCTGGGGATGGGCATTCGTCACGCGGTACTCTAGCTTCGCCTCAATCAGCTTCGGCGCGGGCGGCGTTCCGGTTTCCACGGCGCTAGCGGTGCTAGGCGATCCCGCGCTGGCTTCGGCTCCCTTCGCGCAAAGCTCTCCCATTCCCAGGAGCGGACGTGGTGTGAGATCAGCCACGGTCCCAGGCCACTGCCGAGGATGGTGCGGTAGGGATCGTCCTCGGTCATCGATCGTTGCCTTGCAGTGGCCCGCTCCACTTCACGCTCGGCGCCGTTTCGCCGGGTCGGTGTCGATCATCTTTGGCGGGGCCTGCGATCTAGCGATGGCCCTGTCGAGCATTGCCGCGAAGCTGGCGCCATCCATGCTGTCGATCGCCATCGCAGTCAGCTGGATGCTCATGCTGTAGCGCAGCTATCGCAGCACGCAGCCGTTCATCACGACCGACTTATGGCTTGAAAGAGAAAGCCGCCTTTAGCGACGGTCTTAAGTGTTGCCGGTATTGGTAGGACCTCTGGATTTTTGGATGCTTTCTGTGAGCTTCGAACTATCGCCCAAACTGGGTGGAAAAACGGGCCGCGATTTTCTGGTCCGCTTTTCCAATTCCTCGAAGGCCTCTCGCAACTTCCGCACGCTGGCTTCAAGTCGCTCGACACGCTTCGTTAAATCGTCGCCCATTTGGTTCTGCCTCCCTTCGTCGTATTGGCCCTTATGGCGGGGATTCGACAAAGTCACAACGGACGCCCAACTGGCCTATATGCCTTTCATTGGCCAAATCATGTGGCCTGTCCATCGCGTGGAGCGGCGCGGGCACAGTTGCGCACAGGATGCGCGAGCAAGGCCATAAATAACGTCAAGATTGTTCTTAAGGGCGTTCTTAAGGGATCGGACCGGCGTGAACCGATCCGACTGGCGCGCCTCGGAATTAAGCGGCCGTAGCTAGGATCGCCGTCAGAACGGCGGTAAGCAGCAGCCATCCTGGACAGCCAAGTCCAAAATATTGGCAAGCGCGCTGATATCCTCTTGCTTCGTGTCGTCAGGATACAAGCTGCCGTTTTCGATAACATCGCTAGTGGTCTGCGCTCAAGCGCGCCAGATAATTTACGATTGAGCTGTTGGCGGCTGACCTGCCACTGAACTTTCATCCAGCGGCGTTTAGAGCCTCGACCAACGTTACGCCCTTCGGCGCGGTGAGTGTACCGGCATAAGCGGCCGGCGTTTTGTAGCCGAGCGAGGAGTGCGGCCTCGCGGTGTTGTAGTCGGTGACCCAGGCGCCGATGAGCCGACGGGCCTGATCGAGATCGATGAACAGGCTCTCATTGAGAAGCTCGTCGCGCATCCGGCCGTTGAAGGACTCGATGTAGCCGTTCTGCGTCGGTCTGCCCGGTGCGATGTAATGCCAATCCACACCATGATCCTTCGCCCAGCCCAGCATCGCGTTCGAGGTGAACTCGGTGCCATTGTCGGAAACGATCATCTGCGGCTTTGGCCGCAGCCGAACCGCGCGAATGGCCATTCATATAGGGACGGCTGATCCTCAGTCACTGGTAAAGTACGCACCGACCGAGGCACCGCATGAGCGACCAGTCCGAAGCGGATGGCGTTTGGATATTCGTTTCCCATTCCAACCTGGATTTAAAAAAGGTACTGCAAATCCGTGATGCTCTGGAAAAAGACGGACATAAACCTCTGCTCTTCTTTCTCAAGTGCCTCCAAAAGGACGATGCGCGACTACCAGAACTCATCAGGGAGGAGATCAAAGCAAGGACCTGGTTCGTCCTCTGCGACAGCGATCATGCAAGGGCCTCCCCTTGGGTGCAGGAAGAGATGGCATTCGTCACATCGAACAAGCCGAAGGACACTATTGTGACGATCGACCTGGCAACAGATTTGGACGTCAAACTGGACGGCGATGTCCCTCCGTTCGTTCGCAAACTCAGGCCCTTGCTAAAGCGTGCGACGGTATTTCTCTCCTATGTCGGCAGCGATCGCCAGATCGCGTACCAAATCTTCGAGGCGCTCTTGGAGCAGGACTATCGAGCATTTTTGGATTCGAGGCCATTGAGACCAGATATCGCTTGGGAGGCTTGGCCTATGATGGAGGCAAACTGGAAGAAGCTCTCGAACATGGCTTCGTGCTGCTGCTTCTCAGTTACGACTATCTGACCAACATTTGGTGCAAGAAGGAGCGCGAGTTGGCGTTCAAAATTCTTGCATCCAGGCCGTCGAATATAGTTCCCGTCATCGTTCGTGATGCAGATTACGTCAAACGTCAGCTTCCTATGCATCTTCCTCCCAATCTCCCCCACGGTTTGGTAATGATAGACATCACGGAGGCGGACATCCCGTCATTGCTTCATCTCCTTAAGACCCGGCCGATGACCTAGCGGGCATCAGCTTGCGATATGCCCTGTGCGAACGACGTGATCGATGACCGCAAGAACTGCTTTTTGGGTCATTCTCGACTGAGATGGTCAAGGCCGAGGCTCGCACATGTCCGCTTCACCTCCGATAGCGACCGTCAGGCCGTCAAAACGCGATCCGGCGCTAAGGTCACCTCCGGGTATGCTATTCCTCATTGCGCAGCAATTTTCTTTGCTGGTTCCAGATTTGAAAGCCGTGCCGGTCGATTACGTAATGATCGTGGCCCAATGCTTCGGCGGCTTCGAGCGCCAATTCGAGCGATTGAAACGTCTGCACGGTATGGCCGCGGTGAGTCGTGACGCGAAACGGAGCGTGTATGTCATGACCCTCCCTGGCTTTTCCGAGAAATCTGTGTAAGCGGGCTGTTAGTTGATCCAGCATCCAGTTTCCTCATCGCCCGAGAGTTTCAGGCAGCTTCGCTCTCGCGTTCCACCGCGTTGCGGTCGCTACGGGCCAAGACAGTCGCTCGATCACACAGCATCACGAGCCGCCTCGGATAGATTGAGGCCCATTGCTTGTATCTCCGTCGTGCAAGCTCTAGCCGGTCGCAACGGGCTAGCTCGCGCTGAACACCAGCCGTGTCGCCGCCCTCATTAAATAACGCGATCCAATATCTACCTTCTTCCATGGCATTCGACCTCCTCCAACCGCAGCAACATTTAAGCCACAGTGAAAGAAGGCCGCCATTGACCTGGATCAAAGTCGAGCCATGCCGTTTACTTGCGGCTGGTTACTCAAACATCGCGCGTATCGAACATGAACATGTCCGCTCCGCCACTCGCAAAGTTCTGAACGTCAACAGCAGTAGCCTGTCCCTCTGCGCTGCCAAAAGCTGCCTGTATGGCGGCCAGATTGTCAAAGTGCAGTAGAGCGACGAGATGATAATCAGGCGATCCTCCGGGAGTAGCGATGATGGGGCCTTGGCTGACTTCATATTTTCTCAAGCCCGGTATTTTCTTTGCAAGCGAAACGTGCTTGTCAAAGTAGTACCTATCGAAGGCGGCTGTGTCCTTCGGTGTCTTGTACATAACTACAAGCTGCGCCATTCTACCTCTCCATGTTTGCGCTTCCTGCCGCCGTGGCGGATCGACGAGCGGCCGGAGAGCTAAATCGTTCGTAACGCCACTGGACTGGCGCTCGGCTACTTCTACTTTGACGACGAGCCGAGCCGTCGTACCGTCACCCAAGCGGCTGACCAAGGACGAGGGCCGCCGTATGGCGGTCAACTTCGCCAAGCTGCCACAGCTGCTACGCCATACGGAGTGAAGGCTCGGCTGGCTAACGTCCGGACTAGCTGTTCGCCGGTCGTGGTTTGATCTCGGCTCCCGTCATGCGACGCACTTCCCAAGTCTCCGGGCCGGTCTTCACCACGGCATAGTCGCCGCCGCTGTCCCTGAAAGGCGTGATCTCAACATCTTGGTTGGGAAGAATGCGCCACTGCCGGCCTCCGACCATGACGATGATGGCGAAGTTCTCGCCCATGCCACGTAACGCCGCCGCCCTGATCGTGGCGTGATAGGGCGCTTCCCGCCACCGATCGGGGAAGTCGGGATCGACGTCGAAGATTAGCCTGTTTCTCGGCTTGCTTGGTTCGGTGTAGACCACGATCTTGCAGTGATGGGGAAACCAACTGTCGTCCAGTTTGCCTCTCAACCACAGACATTCGAACCCGCGACATTCCAACGGCCGCTGTTGGTAGATCGCACAGACGACCGCCACATCTGAAACCAGAACTCTCGACTTGACAATGACGACACCACTGGCCGCGCGGCTTGGCAATCTCCTCGATCCCCAAGACGCTGCAGCACAGCGTACACGAGCCACACTCTCGTTGTTGTTTGCTCATGGCTCCACCAGGGGGTGTTCCGATCTGGCCCATCGGTTGAAGCAACAACCGACTCACCGCCGGGGACAACAGTTCTCAAACATCAGTTAGCTTCCTTATATTTGGGTGAGGCGAATCGGCTCCCGTCATTCAGCATTATACGACCTCGCCCTTAGCTCTTTATTGTGTTGTTCCGAATGGCCGGCACCCGCCGTTTCCCGCCGCCGTGGCTGATCGACGAGCAGGCGGAGAGTTACATTTTCTATTTTGACGACGAGCCGAGCCGCCATACCGTCACGAAGCGGCTGACCAAAGACGAAGCGAGGCGCATGGCGGTCAACTTCGCCAAGCTCCCCCAGCTGCTACGCCGTAAGGATTAGCCGACAACTCGCCTCTGTGGATCAATCCTCCTTTTAAGTCCTGAAGATACGTTGCTACGCCGGGGGCAAACTTGTTAGTGCGCGGTACCGTTTTTCAAGCTGCTTCCTTTTTACGCATGGTCACGTCGACCGTCACCGCAACGCGCACCGTGTGAGCGGAAATTCCTCAATCTTTTCTCACGCGCGTGCGGGTGCGCACACGCGCTAAGCAGGCTCTCGGCCGCCGAGCTTCGCTTTTTCGGGATCACTTTCCTAGAATACGCGAACCACGACGATAAAGCCAATCACCACGCCGACTGCCGCAAGGCCGGTCCATAGTCCGAGCCTTTTCTCGATGATGGTGCGGGCGCGGGCGCCATAGCGGTTGAGCAAAAATGCTTCGACAAAAAATCGCGCGCCGCGGGTGATCAGCGACAGCACGATGAACAAGCCGAGATTGAAGCCGGCAAAGCCGGACGTGATGGTGACAAGCTTGTAAGGGATGGGCGTCAGCCCTTTGAGCAAAATGATGAGCGCGCCATATTGCGCGTACCCCGTACGAAATGTTTCGACTTTCCCGCCTAAGCCATAAAAGTTGATGAGCCATTGGCCAGCGGTGTCGTAAAGCACGGCGCCGATGAAATAGCCAAACAAACCGCCGACGACCGATGCCAGCGTTGAGATCGTGGCGAAGTAATAGGCCCCGTCCGGCCGCGCCAGCGACATCGGAATCAACATAATGTCCGGCGGCACTGGAAAGAACGAGCTTTCGGCGAACGACACCGCGCCCAGAACCCACGCCGCGTGAGGTTTGCCAGCGGTGTCGATGCACCAGTCATAAAGGCGGCGGAGCATAGGCGCTGCTTAGCGGCGCGCTGATTGCTTGTCCACCTGCGCAGGTTGCGGGGCGGTCAGTGCAACACGATCATCAGCGCCAATACGCCAAGTAACAGCATGCCCGACATAGAGATAGAGAGCGCCAACCGCTCATCGCGCCGTCTTACCGCTACTATCCCAATACCTCCAGCGAACATGAACGCCAGGACGACGAGGGGGAATAACAGGAAACCACCATCCTTCCGCATCGCAGGCAACGCGCTCTGCGCGCGAGAAAGCGCTCAGGGAAAATGGCCGTGTCCTGCCTTTGAAATGCCCCGGTATCGGAACACTCCATCTAGGAGACTACAAGTTCTGCTCGGTCAAGACATAATGCCGTGATGACGAGATGGCTTGCCTTAACGGTGGGGCCGGACCGCCCTTGGAAAAACAGCCCGGCCCCGATCGCCGGTCGGCCCGGCGGCTGAGGAGGCCCTGAGTGGACCAGGCGGCACAGCGAATATTCGAAAGAATGGTGGCAACCGTGCCTGCCGATACATCCACAGTCAGATCACGGTCGCCAAGTCGGCCAAAGGGGGCATAGTCCCTTGACCGCTTTTAAGCCCTGCACGATCGAGGCCCATTCCGGCAGCAAAGATGGGGTAGACTTAGGACTGTTTGTTTTGGCCCGGCGATTTCTCTAATTGGGTTCCGAAGCGCCGATGGGACTCGAAGCCCATAGCGGCGGCACCGAGAATAAAAGCACCCAGGACACTTCCGACGCACCACAGGATTGTCGTCATAGCTCCGGCCTCCCAGACTAAGCGGCTTCCTGCTCGCTATCGTCGTGCTGTGAACGACAGAATCAGAAACGGGCCAGCGGTGCCAAATGAAAACAGCGATAAACCTTAAGCGTTGTGCCTAACGGATAGCGTCCGGCCAATTCACGACTCCATGATGCGTGCGTATAAGGGCCTCGCCCCTCGGGGCGATTCGTTGGTACCACCATGACCAATATTCCAAGCTCCATCTGGAACATCCTTTCTGGATTGCCCTTAATCCCAGCCTCAAAGGACGCTGCGGTATCGTGGTTATCTCGCGGAGAATTAGGAGTCGTAATTTTCGGTGCAGTCATCGTTGTGGGGTTGGTTGGTGAATATTGGGCCGACCACAATGGTGACCGTCGTAGGCGCTCTTGGATTCCGCCCCTTTCGAAAAAATATTGGAATTGGAAATTGATATTTGCTGGCGTTGTTGTCTTAGCCATTGTTGGCGAATTTATTTCTGATGCGGAACATATGGGTTACATCAGATATTCTCCAAACAATTGCGGATAGCGTGACCTGCCACTGAGTTTTTCCTCCACGCGGAGTTAGAGTCCGACCTCAAATGGGGGACGGACGATGAAGCGGATCAGGTTCACCGAAGAGCAGATCATCGCGGTTTTGCGCGAGCACGAGGCCGGAGCGAAGACGACCGATCTAGCGCGCAAGCACGGCATTTCGGAAGCCACGCTGTACAACTGGAAGGCCAAATATGGCGGCATGGAGATATCGGACGCGAAGCGTCTGCGATCGCTGGAAGAGGAGAACCGCAAGCTGAAGAAGCTTTTGGCAGAGTTGATGCTGGACCAGGCGGCGGCCCAAGCGCGGTGTCGTCCGACTGGGGAGAACTGGCAGAAGGCATCGGTATGCCAGAGGTTACGTTCCATGCGCTAAGGCACACCCATGCTAGCCAACTCATCGCCCAGGGTGTGGACATCGTGACGATTTCGAAACGGCTGGGTCATGCCAAGCCAAGCGTGACGCTTGCGATTTACGCCCACATGTTTACAAGCGACGACCGCAAGGCAGCGGCAGCCATCAATGCCGCCTTGGGCGAGTGACTGGGTGGCAATCGGGTGGCAAAGTTCACATCTGTTCTCCCGGCACAGTCGGTAAGTCTTTGATTTATAAAGTTCGGAGAGGTGGCCGAGTGGCTGAAGGCGGCGGTTTGCTAAACCGATTTACGCGGTACCACCACAGCACACCATGTCCCAGTTAGTGCGCATTTGCAGCCGCTTAAGGACATTCGCCGTCCTCACTATCCCACGCTGTACCTAGCTTCCCCGACACGTCCGGTGCCACTTCCGGTGCCAGATTCAAAACACCGCCACGTCGTCACGCCGAAGCCCGGCGGCGATGGCGTCGAGACCGGCGCGGTTAATCCGGCGGACTGTCGCCGGCGGCTTGTGCAGCTTGTGGGCGATCTTGTCGCCTTCATAACCGATCGATCGGAACCTCGCGACCGTCTGCACCACACGCATCACCAGCGGCCGTGTCGGGAGCCTTCGGCTCGGAAACCGAACGCGCGAGGCCCGCAGGCGGCACAGCGCGACGATTTGCACTCCGTCGGCGCCGGCAAGCGCATGGGCGAGGCCCGCAGGCGGCATAGCGCGCGACGATTAGGACCGACTTAACTCCGCCACCGCCGCGCCTATCTTTTCTGCGATGGTGGCGTAAACCCGGGATGGCTCGTGAGATTGCGCGTGGCCAGCGAGACTTGGCCGGAAGAAGGACTTGGCCGGAAGAAACATTTGACGCGACGGGCTAGGATCGACGCGGCGCGCAGGTTCGCATCGAGGGTTCAATTTGACGGGCGGCACGACCAAACGTTTGTTCTTGCTGACGATGGCGCTCCGCGGCTGCCTCTGGCTTGGCGCGTGCACGCCTTTTGCTGGTGCCGTGTCCGACGCTTGGCCGACTTGGGCCGGCGGCATGCCGAAGGATGTTCCACCGCGGCCGGGCGCTCCGGGCTACGAAGAGTTCATGGCGCACCAGCAGCACCAGGACGTAGCGCCAAATGCGGCGCCGAACACTGCCGCGGCGCCCGGCACCACCGCTGTCGTTGCGCCGACTGGCGCAGCTCCTGGTACCCCGGGCACGACCGCTGTTGCGGTCCCTGTTGCCACCGCCCCGGGCACAACCGCCGCGGTTCCGCCTCCCGCCGGCAGATATACGCAGCCGCCGCCGCAGGCGCTGCTGCCTCCAGCCTACGCCCGTCCGGACGATCGCAGCCCGACGCAGGGTGGATTATATTAGATCCTTGGTCCGCTCATTCCCGCACAGGCGGGAATCCAGCAAAGCAAGTGAACACGCCGGGTTCGATCTGAAGTTTGCCGGGTAAATGAGTAAGCTAGAACAAGCCATCAACTGCAGCGACGGCGATCAGGCCGCCAAGATCATCCAGGACGCGCTCGGCATCGAAACTGACGACGTCGCCAAGTACGTCTTCCCCAAGACTTGGCCGATCGACCGCGAGCAGCGCGCTCGCATCATCGGCGAGTGGTTGCAGACCGAAGCGCGCTTCTTGGCCTGATGCTCACGCGACTGTAGACCGCGCCGACAAATGACCGCACCGTGCTTAGAGCATGTCTGACTGCTCCGACGAAGAAACCGACGACCCGATCCACGCCGACCGGCGCAACTTCTACAAGGTCGAGAAGTGAAAGAGGGACGGCAAAGAAAATAGAAATCCCAACATGCAGCCAGAATGGAATTTGCGGTACGGCCGACTGTTAGTCCTTGCTCTGTGCTCTTTCCTATTTGTGTATTTGATTTTGGCGCTCACCGAGATCGGAAGCGGAGCCGGTTGCCATTGGGCGTTTCCAAGATGGTTCGGGTGTGTCTTAGGTCTCCACGAAACATTGGCCGCCGGCCTCATGGGTGCTGCCGGCGTGCTTATCGCGGCGTGGATGGCATGGACCGCCGTGCAGCAGCAGATCAATGCGGACCGCGAGCGCACAGTCGCAGACCGCAAAGAGGCGGAACGCCTCCTGGCGGAAGACCTAACCAACTATGCGGATGGCATGGCGGCAGCTTGGCGCGAGCTCCTGGCCGTGCCGAATTCCGACGCCGGAGTGATCGGCTTGGGAGAGCATTCGACACGCGACAGCGTACATGGCGGAGCGACTTAGTCGATCTGACCGCATCTCTAATTACCGAGCCATGGCCGAGATCTTGGGCTGGGATCGGCGCAGGAAGTACGCTGGGTTGATCAAAGGCTTAGAAAACTTCGACAAATTCCGTGATCCGGAATTGATTAAAGAGCCCGACGACGTCCTTAACGTCATTCGCAATGTGGCGGACGATTTTGAGAACTGCCTGCCAGACACTTCTGGATTTTTGTGGGTCTGTGGCGACGCCCGCATAAAGCTATGAGTTTTGCGGACTACATTCGGCGCATTGCCCAACAGAGACTCTAATCAATGGCTCCCCGCCAACCGTTGTGCCGGCCGATCAGCACGGCTCGCCGGCGACGAAGCGCGGCGCGGCGCCGCGACATCGCCAAGCTGCCGGAGCTGCTGAAGCGGGACACGCTGTCGCTACGACAGCCGCCGCACCGCTTCCCGCCGGCGTGGTCCGCCGGGGCGCAACGGAGCGACTTGCTCCCCCCCGACTGTCTTTTAAGCCGACATTTAACTGACGCCGTTTAGCGTTGGCGGACAGTACACCGGCCCGATATGTCCGGAGTTCCGCCGCTGTACTTGGCCCCGGTCGCACAGCATGCTGCGTGGTACCCGCCGCGCCGGGGCCACCCTTTCTCCGTTTGGCGCCAACGGACTGTCAGAATGTAAAGCGGCGGGCCACTTGCGCAGCCCGCCGCTTCGCTCTGGTTTACTCGACGCCCGGGACTTTGATGTCGCGAGCCTGCGGAGCATTCTTGGTGACCCACTCCTTGCCGCCACCATTCCAGAATTTGTCGAAGGCGGCTTCGTTCTCATAGCGGATGATCACGTAGCGGTTGGCAATCGCGGGGCCGCCGTGGTTGATCGTGGCCTTGTTGAAACCGCCAGCGATATAAACGCCACCGGCTTCCTTGATCATCTTCTGCGCTTCCGGCAGCACCTTCTTGTAGGCCTCTTCGTCGGTGACGTTCGTCTCGTACACGTCGTAGACCGCCGGTCCGGTGGCAGCGTGCGTGTAGAGGGTCGCCCCTCCAGCTCCAAGCACCAAACATGCCGCGCCGATCGCGGCCGTTGTTAGCTTTTTCATTTCTTTTTACCTCCCTAAGTGCGCGCGCGAAACGCCCGAGGCGCGCGCCGCCCGGTACGAAATGTGAAGTGCGGCCCGCGATCGCCCGGCAGGGTGACCGCGAGCCGCGCCATTGCGCGCAACGGAAATGTTTTCAGGGACGCCTGCCGGGCGACCGTGAGGCTACCACATGGCCCTTAGTCCGGCTGTAACAGTGGTGTAACCAAATGGCGCGGAGGTTCCGCTCCATCTCTTAGTTCGGCGCATCGCCGCGCGTCCGGAAGGCGATAACCCTGCCACCGCGTTAGCGACGCCGACTTCTGCGATCCCTGTCGGTTCGGGAGCTCGACCCTCTACAGGCCGAACGCAAGATGAAGCAGGGCGGGGGCGCGAAGAATCATCTTAAGCATGACACCGCCTTTCCCTCGGATTGAGCCGAGTTTCTCCAAGATGGGCATCAAATCCAGTTAGTTCTAGGGCAATGGCGCGCCGGACACTCGCGGAAGCATTGTAAATTGGGTAGTTGCGCATACATGCTTTTTTGCTCCCGTGCCGAAACGGTAGACGGGCCGGTTTGCCGGAGGGTCGAATTTTTCTCGGCCTTGCGGAAACCGGTGGACTTTGTCCGTAGGGGTTCGAGTCCCCTCGGGAGCACCAAGGTCATGTCTTTCCGCCTGCCAAAGGCATTGCTAACAATCCGCACTTCTACTCGACGAGGGCCGCATCCTGTTTCAAGCTCGGCTGCGAGGATATCGTCTCGAAGCGGCTCGGTTCGTCATACGGCGCCGGCCGCACTGACCAATGTCAAGTAAAGAACCCGGCGGCGCCGGCTGTGAAGCGCGAGGCCGAGGAGGATTGGGGCGCGAAGCCACTGCCGAGAGGGTCTGAAGATGAAACCGCGATTTGTTAACGGAAGCGTTCGGGCGAACTGTCCGGACTGTGGCGGCGCAGTGACTTCCTACGAATTTACGAGCAACCACGGCGAGCTTGGATCTGTTGTTCGCGCTAGGGTCCGGCAAAGTCAGCAAGGAAGACCCGTTCATGTCTATTATCACTTACATAGGTGCGCGAGTTGTGGGCGTGGTGGGCTAGCAACGGTCGAGGTGGTAGACGGCGACGCTTACGTGAACGGGGCGCTCGACGAATTTTACCCTCGAACGATCGATGCGCTTCAAATACCGGACAACGTTCCTACGGGCGTGCGATCGGAGTTCAACGAGGCAGAGTTGTGCGCCTCTATCGGAGCTTGGCGCGCTGCCTCCGCGCTACTGCGATCAACACTAGAAAAAACTCTGCGGGCGAATGGCTACGGCAAGGGCTCATTAGCGGATCGAATAGACGAGGCGGCGACCGACGGAACAATAACAGTCGCACGCTCCAAACGAGCGCACGAGGACATCCGTGTGTTGGGCAATGACGTGTTGCATGACGAATGGAGGGAAGTGACCGAAGATGAATTTGACGGGGCCCATCATTACGCCCAACGCATATTGGAGGACTTCTACGACGACCGACCCACAGTGGAAGCACTGTTGATCGAGAAGGGTCGAATGCAGAAGCCATAAATGGCCCGCGCTGACCGCCGCTTCCCGCCGCCGTGGGACATTGAGGAGGCAAACGCCTCCTGCTTCATCGTCAAGGACAACAACGGTAAGGCGCTCGCCTACGTATATTTCGAGAGTGACGCCGGCCGGCGCACGGCCGGTAATTTGCTCACGCGCGACGAAGCGCCGCGCATCGCGGCCAACATCGCCAAGCTGCCGAAGCTGCTGCGGCGGACGAGGCAGCAGTGAGCAACGAAAAAGGGCGGCCGAAGCCCCTCTCTCGCGCTAGCAGGAGGCAATGCCCGACTGCCGCTTCCCGCCGCCCTGGACGATCGAGGGCAACGGCGCGTTAGGTCGTGGAGAATCCTGGGCAGTTAGGCGACGTAGCACGCCCGGAAAGGCGCCGACAACGTGAGCAAGGCTAACTGGATAAACATTAATGTCAGAAACGCATTGAGTTAGTCAGACTCTCAGATAAATAGGAGTTCAATAGGCCAACCGGGCGGCACCTCATCCCCCGACACCCCTGCCGCCCGATCAGAAGCCTAAGCTGAGGCAACATCGTCCTTGTCTTGCACCCCAAGCATCTATTCGCTTGGGGTTCTTTTTTGTGACGGCAAAGTGCTTTCTTCGAGCGCACCGAACTTTTGCGAAGTGTGTGGCCCATCAGCCACGGTAGAACAAGACGGCCGAAGCAAGCGTTTCACCTTCACGGCACGGGACTTGATGCTAATCCGAGCGGGACCGCCCCCTGGACCGTCGAAGACTACAACGACGCGTGCTTCATCGTGAAGGATCGCGGCAGCTAAACGAGGAACGCGAGCAAATGGCGTGGTTCGTTCACTACTGGGATGAGATCAATAACCGCAACATCTGCTCCAGCGAGATTAGCCCGCGAGAGGATGCAATGCGGAAAGCGTGTAGCCTGATGCGCGAGGGATACGTCGTTTCTCACGTCGCTGGGCCCGAATGATGAACGCATCGATATCGTAGATATCCGCGCGTGGTGCTCTGCGCACGCAAGCAACTAGTCTGTCCCATGCCATCCGCCCGCCGCTTCCCGCTGCAGGCACCGTGAACGGGAAATTGGTATGTTGAGGGGATGAGCGAGCAAGCCCATAAATGCCGACAGATGGCCTCCCTGTCCGAGCACGACGCCGGTACGGCGACCGATTCAAAAGCGCGGCTGATCTATCTAGACCTTGCCCAAAAAGGCGAGAGATGACAGAGCACATTGAGGCACAGGAAAGTCTGATCCGGCAACGCAACGCTGATCCGGTCAATTAGTCCAACAACTATCCGCGATACCCTCGCCCCACCTCTTTCCGCCAGCCGCTGTGAAGTGAACGTTCTGCCGTCAACCGTTTTGTGCCATGTTGATAGGTCCCGTAGGAATTCGGAGATCCCAATCAAAAGGAGTCACCCAATGGGCATCAAATGGACTGCCAGACTTAGGGTCGACTTTGAAATGGAAGACGGAGCCTCGGAAAATCTCGCGCAGGCTCGTCTAAGGACCTCAGCAAGCCGATTTCAGCAATACATCGAGAGCGGGGAAACCGGCGCGGGAAGTTTCGTCAAGCACGGCTCGGCTAGGGTTGAGATCGTGGCGCAAGGACCGACAGCTTAGTGCCAGATCGCCGCTTCCCGCCGCCTTGGACCGTCGAAGACCATAACGAGGCGTGCTTCATCGTGAAGGGTCGGAACTGCGCGGAGAAGATGAAGCTTAGATGAAGCCGAGGGAGCGACCCCCGGCTTCTCCGCCTAACGATGGACGGCTACTTTGACGGCACATGGGGGAGCGACCCCGTGCATCAAGATCGTCCGCACCATGGGTTAGACCTATCGATCTTAAGCGGTGCTGTCCCAATTCCGAAGCTAATTTTAAGAATTAATACCGTGCGCGATCGAAGGGCGGCGCATTGCGGTGAATATTGCTAAGCTGCCCGAGCTATCGCGCAAACCTACCGGATAGTAGATCGAGGAGACGACAATGCCGCGATACACGCCTAGGAACATGGAAGTGCCGGTTTGGCGCGCGCCGTCAAAATAGAAGTCGCCCCAGAGGACTTGTGGGAAGCAATTACCTATCAGAAGAGCACTACCAGCAAGCCCGTCAGCGCGGCGCCGAGGACAAGTATTGACCAGTCCCCGGCATCAAGACCCAGGAGACGGTCCGCAGCTGTCTTAGCTCGCATCACCGGCGTCTCTCAGCGCTTCGAGGGGGAAGCGCGCTACCGAGAAGCTGGAACGACCCGGTGACCACGTCTGTATAAACTAGCTCACTCAGATAAATTTTTGCTGCGTTTGATTTCGGACAGGCACACGGAAAAGAGCCCGGTAATGCGGGGGTGTTGCATACGCACAGAGCACGGGCACTCCGCGGGGCGAGGGGCGGCGGGATGCGGAAGCGCCCGACGTATGAACTGGCACGCGACCACTACTGTGCAGAATTGCTCACTCTGATAAATTATTGCAGCGTTAGTTTTTGGCGCCGTGGACCATGTAGCATTCGGCATGCTTTGTTCGTTCGTGACGGTCGGTCAAGTCGTGCGTGACCGGCAACAACACGGACAGCTCGCGGCGGCTTGCAATCTCCTCGGCCCGGCGGGTGCGGGCCGGTCGTTTCTGCAGCTGCGGCCCGGCCGCACGGTCAGCCGGCTCGGTCGATTGCTTCGATCATCGCCTGCATCTGAGCCCTCAACGTGTCACGAAATAATTGGGCGTGCCGCGTTGGCACAAGCGATGCTGGCGAAGTGGTGATGTCTTCATCCATGAACCCAGCGATATTGCTTCTGACAATCGCGCGGCTCGCCGGGGGCAACAGCGGGAGCACCGCGAGCAAGGTCAACTCAAGAGCTTCGAGGCGCGCGTGCGTCGTCGTCGCGGACTTGAATCCCGCAATACAGCATCGGCGCGCTGCCGCACCGTTCGCCTTCCCGCAACTCAATTTGCGTTGCCTTCTTGATGGCCTCTTGATCGTCAGGTCTTCGACGACCATTAAGCGACCGTCCAATCCTACCGCATAGATGCGATAATCGGGCATTGTGGCTCCCCTCCGGACGCTCGGAGTTAGAGCAGCACCTGGGCCAATCTTTGTCCTGGCTTCGGCGTATGTCAGGATCAATGACGTCAAACACCGGGAGAGTAACACATGATCCGAACGCTCACCGCTACTGCGATAGTTGTGCTAGCCGTTAGTGTTGCGACTGCCCGTATTACCGCTCCGCCAGCGCCTGATCCGGCGAGTGGTAGCTCAAGAACCAGCGCTGCATTCAATGCACCGGTGGCAAAGCCGCACGCGGCAGCGCCCGAATGCGGCCGGTCCGCTCGTCCAGAAGAGCGTGGCCGGATACAATTCAAAACCAAGTTCAAGATAGGCCAATTTCGTTCGTCATTTTGATTTCTTGAATCGAACCGAATTCAAAAAGTCCCTGATTTTGCTCGTCTCATGAACTTGAACACCTCAGAAACCCGCGAAACCTCACGATAACGTTTCAAACGACTTTTCAAAGCTCGGGGCGCGCGGCAGTGACTCGATGAAGCCAACAAGTGCGCCGGGCGACCGTCATCGTCTCGGATAAAAACCCACGCTAGGGTCGGGTTTAATTCCCACTCCCTCCCTTCCTTCACTTAGCCGGCCTCCGGAAGCGGGGGCGGCAATGGCGCGACGAACTCAGGCAACGGGCTGAAAGCGTCTTCTTTCAAACGGCTGCGCGCGGCCGCCCAGGGATTTTCCTCGACGGCGCTGACCGGCGACCAAGCAGCGTCGCCGACTATTTCGGCGCGTCCCGCGGACGCCCTCAATCGGGTGGGCTTGCAATAGGGCACGCAACGACGACCGAAAGGGTCTAAGTCCGCCGCGCAGCAGCAGCGCGGTGCTTGTCTTCCGGTCGCCGCATAAATCGCTCTTCAATCTCAGTGTAGACTTTATTGAGCCACTGCCCCGCGCGGTCGGCTTTATCTCGATACAGCTCAACCTCAGCCTCTAATTCTGCGATCCGATCCTCGGCCGAGCGAAGCTGATGCGCAATCTTTTGTGCCATATCCAATGCCTGCCGGCTGTTTGCTTCAGCAACGCCCGCTGCTTTGTGAAGCAATTTTAGAATGGTTTCTCCTGCCTGGTCGAGCTGGTCGAGATCGGAAACTGCGGTTTTTGCTCTCGGCGCAAGGGGAATGACAGAATTCAACTCGCCGTTGGTCGATTGCATACACATTTCACATCCTCCCGCTGTACTTTACCTTTTTCATCTTAGTCCCATTGGCGCCCTTCATTGTGGCAGTGCACAGTTATGAACAGGCTTCCCGCGTCGCGGAACTCAGGCCGATTATGTTGCCTAACGGCGGCATCGGGTTGTTCTCAACGTGATCGATTTTGTCCCGTTCACGGCGGCGGCACTCCTTTCTGTCAACCGTTGACAGAACCATAGTGGCGAGATCGAGACCATAGTGGCGAGATCGAGCGATAACCGGCCGAGGCTGCCCAGGAAAGCCCAAGAGCGGACTAATGATAGACATCGCTGGATGTCGGTCGGTGCCGGAACCGGAACCGGGACATGCCGCGCAAGTCTAACATCGACTACTTCCAGAGCACGAAGCCCGATCTCCTATTTCGGCGGCAATCGCCTAATGGATCACCGCGGGAGCCTGCTCTGGCGTGATGATGGTTTCCGTGTAAAGCGAGACATC
>CAWDZD010000010.1:0-126996 GCA_963806465.1 uncultured Alphaproteobacteria bacterium
GGTGAACCTCCGCCGCGGGGCAACTCGTGATCATGATGAGGTCAAGCATCAAGACAGATCTTATGATATTTCTTCCAGTTAGCCCCGGAGATTAGTCCAGCAACATTGATCGCTCACTTCTAAAGAAAGGCGAACCTGGCCCAAGGGCGTTTTCCTTCGACGGCCAGAAACTGGCCGTACCCGCTGGAACTGAAAGTCGACCTCAAACTATAGCCTGCTCCTTGCCGGCGTTGCCTCTTTACCGTCGACCAGGTCACGCGGGCGGTCGCGGTCGACGTCAGAAACTAGTTCTATTTGGCGGCTGGCGCGGCCGGCGCCAACGCTCGACCTCGACGGCGAGCCGCGGGCACGTGACGGAGGATCAGGCCAAGACGCCGCGTCGATGCCGAAGATACGAAGAGCATCTAAACAGAAAAGGAAATCCGAAGCGCGAAGCGCGCCCTCGGCCACCCGGGCATGTTTCATGTCATGCGCGACGACGCTTCCGATCCAGACGGGCGAGCTGGACAAGCGACTGCTCGACGCCGCCAACTGACGGGAAGCCAGTAGGCCGGGCCTCGGGGAGGCGGTCATGAGGAACGCTCTCGCGCGCCCGGCGGGCTTCAGCCGATTTAGATTGGTTCACGAGGATAAGGCTCGCGGTGATCGACCTGATATTCAATTGGATGAGACGCCCCAGGCCGTCCGAGTTTTCTACCTGACCGGTGACGCCGGCACCGGCAAATCAACTTTGCCGCCTCAGCCTCGACGAGCTAACCGGGCGGCGCCACGATGCCGCCTATAGCGGCAGGCCGCCGCGGTACTGACAAGGCGGGCGTGCCAACGTCACCACAATCCAGCGCCGATCTACAACCCAAAGATCGAAACCATGCGCGAAGAACGCGACCCTGCCCCAGCCGCCTCGGACTGCGAGGAAAGGCGCCGCATCTTCGCAGCTATTTTGTCGGTCGCGAATTAACGTGGCCGAGGCCCGCCGGAGGCCAAGCGAGTGATCATTGATGAGGCCAGCATGGTCGGGACGAGATGGCGAGCATTTGCTTTCGTTCGGCATCGATCCTCGCGCTCGGCGACGAGGTCAACTGCCGCCGATCGGCGACAGAGGCTTCTTGACAGCCGCGAGCCGGATTTCAGCTCACCGAAATTCACCGCGAGGCCGGCCGGCTCGCCCATCATTCCATCGGCGGCCGAAGCGCGGCAGAGACGCCCATTGACCTATGGCAGCTAGGCGACAGCGAGGTCCTGAACGCGGCACCATGGCTGTGAAGGACCTCTTGAATTTTGACCAGGTGATTTGCGGCACTCACCGCAAGCGCCAGCACCTCAATAAGCGCATTCGCGAGCTGCTCGGCTTCGGCGGCCCGCTGCCGAACGCCGGCGAGAAAATACTTTGCTTAAAGAACGACCATGCAAGCGGACTGCTCAACGGCACGCTGTGGACGGTGAAGCAGGCTACCCCAGACGGCGCCTTCGTAGAGTTAGAAATCGAGAACAATCTGGGGCAGCCGGCAACCGCCGTCGCGCCGACCGAGGGATTTACTGCCGATAAAGGCAATGGCGCTGACTTACCGATGAACCCGTTCACCTTTGGCAGGACCGTCCACAAGGCCCAGGGCAGCCAGTGGGGCTCGGTATTCGTCGATGATCAAAGCCTCGTGTTTCGCGCCGGACCGCTGGCGCTGGCTCTATACGGCGATCACTCGCGCCGCGAAACGCGTCCGGGTGTTGCATGAGTGCCATTGAAAGATCTCTTATTTTCAACCAAGAACGCCGGGCCGACTGCTAAGCAAATCCAGTTTGACCGCCGAAGGGAAGGGTGGTCCAGGCGATAAGGTATCGGCGCTGCGACGCTGGCGCCGCGTCCGAGCCTGTCGCGACCGGCAACTCGACTGGAGTCAACGGATGCCCGGGTTGACCGATAGGCTGAAGTCTAAGAAGGCAATCCTCTAGAAGTCGGCCTGCGCGGAGATTTGAGGGAGGAAGGTCTGGATCGTAACCGAAGGAGCAGCTCAACGGATACTCCGAACGACATTAAGCCGTTGCCGACTGGCACGCCGCGACGAGATCAATATCGAGCGGGACAGCCGCCTTCACCCTGCTCGGGCCGGACAGCATCAGGTTTCATCCTCGACGCCGTCGCAATCAGAATCGAGCAGGCCGGCGAGCGTGCTACGGCGATTGCTGCTGTCAGTATTGCCGGAATTAGAAGGCACGGCTCGCGTAGAGCGGCGTTCCACTGGCAGCGGTCTTCGCGCGCAGACCCGGCGAGCAGGGCCGGGGTCGAAGGCAACTATCACGTCTACGTGGTCAACAAGGACGCGCGCCGACATCGAGCGTTGCCTGGAGACGTTGTTCGATCGGTGCTGGCTCGCGGGCCTGAAGCTGGATGATCATCAGCAGTGGACCGGCTGCTGGAGCGCTCGATCATAGACGTCACGGTGGGCACGCCGGAACGCATGGTGTTCGAGGGGCCGCCGATCCTCGAAACGCCGCTGGAGCAGGACAAGGAAAGCCGCAAGCCGATCGCCATCGACGGCGACGCACTCGACACCCTACGGCAAGCCGGCCCCTGACCGCCGCCGAACGCTCCAAGGTCGATGAGGAGAAGACCAAGGCTGCCCACGCCTTGGAGGGCGAAGCCGACAAGGTGCACGCCGCCTGGATAGAGCGCAGGGTCCGCGTCCGCGTGCCGCGGCAGGTCGCCGAGATGCGGTGCCGAGGTATTTTATTGCCGGCCGTCGAGCTTCTATTCGACGAGCCCGAGCTCGGCGCCACCACCGTCGGCGACGGACTCCGCGATCCCGATCCTATATCGACCGGACGCTCGCCGACCCGGTCAAGAGCGACGCGTACAAGGGCGGGTCCGCCCATGCTCGTCGTCGCCGCGAAGGCGGGTTAATCGTCCACAGCTTCGCCCACGGCGGCAGCGTCTATGAGCTGAGGCTGAGAAAGCCAATGACCGATGATAGCCGCAGCAAGGAACAGATCGCGGAAAACGTAACCATCGGCGACGACGTCATCGAACCAATCTTCCCCGGCTGTCATGACCTTGGCCGAGATGCTCGACAGATTGGTGTTCATCGGCAAGTACAGCGCCGTAGTCGATCGCGCTACTAGAAAAATTCGCAAGAAAGAAAATGCTATGCCGAATACGCAGCGTCGCATCATGAGTGGGATGAAAACAACAGGACCAAAAGGGGTCCGGCGTTGCGGATCTGGATCGCCTCGACGCAGCGGATGACGGTGGACGTCCTGGCCTGGGTACCGGGCCAGCCTCAAATCTGTCAATCGCCGGAGACGACGGAGTAGGCCTTCAACACTTGGCGCGGCATGACACCGACGGACGCGCCGGCAGATTGGCAGGAGCGAGCCAAGCCGTTCCTAGAGCACGTCGAGTACCTGGTGCCGATCGAGGCAGAGCGTTCCGCTTCCTCCAGTGGCTAGCCCACATAGTCCAGCGACCAGAAATATTGCCCCATACCGCGTACCTGATGATCACGCAGACTACCGGCATCGGCAGGAACCTCTTGGCGTCGATGCTGGTCAGGGCGCTTCGAGGCCATGTCGCAGCTGGCGTCTCTTTGCCGGAGCTGCTTGACGGCGGGTTTACCGGCCGACTGTCGCAGAAACTCCTAGCCATCGTCGACGAGGCTCGCGAAGGTAGCGGCGAAAAAAGATACGTGCGCGCGGAGAAACACAAGCAGCTCATCACCCAGGAACACCGGCACATCAACTTTAAGTACGGGCTTCAGAGCATCGAGAAAAACTGCTGCCGCTGGCTGGAATTCTCTAACTACTTAGATGCGATCCCATTCGACGCCTTCGACCGGAGGGTGATCGTCATCGCCAATCCGACAGTGAGACAGAAACCGGAATATTACGAGCGACGATATGGCCTGCTCGACGATGCCGATTTCGTCGCGTCGATTAGGCACCTTTTGGAGACGCTAGATATCAGCAGCTTCAAGCCGGGCGAGTTGGCACCAATGAACGAAGCTAAGCAGAATGCGCTTCGCGCTATGAGGAGCGAGACCGAGCGCGTCGTCGACGAGTTCAAGGAAGACTGTAAGACCGAATTAACGTGGAGGTCCTCGATCAAAGATACCGTGGCCTTCAACGTCGATAAAGTGAACGAAAATCACCTGACGCACGCCATCTCAAGGTCGGGCATGATCAACACTGGGCACCGCATCAGGGTAGGTAGCGCGAAGGAAACCGTCGTGATCGTCAAGGGAGATTGGACGCCGGAAAGCGTGGCCGCCACTTCCAACGAGGTATTGGTCAAAATCGTCAAGCCGGAGCCGCCGGCAGCGGCAGAGGCACCTAGGCTGAGGAGAGTTCCCTACGAAACCTAAAGTTCCATCTGGCCACCCAGGTCACCCAAGACACCCGTTTCCTGGTCTCTAAATAGAAAAATAATTGATTGAGCTCATTCCCAGAACGGGTGACCTGGGTGACCTGGGTGTCCAGGCCATACTGAAAACCCTAGTGAATTACTGATGCCGCTTATAGCCCCGTCCTTTTCCCTGGCCTGCCACCCCCGGCCAGGACCGCCACTGGCCGGAGTTCGAGGCCGGTGAGCTAGGGCAGTCCCCCTCTGTTTTGGTTGCTCTCCTTGACCGTTTCTAGCGGTCGCGACCGAGAATCACGACGGGTTATCCTCTACGCGCGAGAAAAAATCCGAGGCTCGAGACCGTCGATCCAAGCCCTCAATGCCCACGATCTGAGGCCCTGCAATCCGCGATCCGAGGCGCGCGAAACCCCCTGCTGGATACCGAAATCTAGCTCTGAAATGCAGGTTAAATCGGCCGAAGTGCTGGCCAAAGCCCGAGGTGTCCTTGATCCGAGGCGCTCGAAACCGGGACCTGTCTTCCGTAAGACAGCTGCACTAACTAGTTAAAAAGATTAAAGAATTTAGAGCGGCATACTAGCCCTAGTTATGCTGAATACATATGATTGTTGCATAGGCCAAACCCGCGGTCGGAAGTGTCGATGATGTAAGGGTTTCTGGCGGGTCGTTTCCGTGGGGTTTTCTGCATAGGCCCGGAATAACCCTCGCGGGGACAACCTGCTGGCCAAATGCTCGCGACTTGGATTTGATTCAGGGCATGGAAGTATCCCCAGACAGCCTACAGCCAGCCCCACCCGGGCCCAAGCCGAAGAGGAAGCATCGACGGGTAAAGCCCCAGCTATTGACGCGCGAGAGCCTCGATCAGCGGTCCAACGCGGCTAAGCTGTTTGTCAATCTCACCTCCCGCATCCAGTCCGAGCTTGGGGGCCGCGATCAGCTTAGCACGGTAGAGTTGAGTTTGATCGAAGGCTTCGTCGGTTCGGTGGTTGTCATGAACGATCTGAATACTCGCTAGGCGTTGGGCCAAGAGATCGATCTTTCGACTCACGCCACTGCAGTGTCGGCGATGGTCCGCGTTGCCGCGAAGATCGGACTGAGTAAAAGGAGCCGCATCGTTTCCGGACTAGTCGAGGCAGAAGTCGCGCCCGGAGCAGCGTCGCCGCTTCGCGATCGCATGTCGTTAAGGAGTCGGCATCGTGACCAAGACCACCATCCACGAGCAACTTCGCGTCGACACGGCGCGATGGCTCAGCATCGATCTGAAGGCCATGAGCCCCGCTCAGGAAGTTAGATTGGAGAGAGCCGTTGTTCTGCGCCTCGAAATAGATGATCTGATGGCGGCGAAGGTGGCCAACGCTGGCGCTCCCTTCGACGTCAGGGCGTACGTGGCTGCTTCAGAAAGTCTCGAACAACTCGTAGGCGGCACGCTGGGTCAGCAGACCAACGATCAACACGACTTTGCCGACGCCAAGCAAGAACTTCTAACATTCTTAGAGAACCGCGCCGAGGCCATCGCGAGGAGAGACGAGCGCACGAGGGCCGCGGCCCTCGAGGCGAGCAAACAGACCGGGGTATCTCGAACCCCGGTTTCTGATGGTTCAACTGGAGCCACAGCGTCGCCGCTACGAGAGCCGCCGTCCCCGGTCCCCGAACTGTTGCCCGAGGGCCAAGACCCTCCGTCGGGGCGACCTCCAGTGACGTATGTGGACGCGGGCGTGCTCGACGATCACCAACCGTCGCCGCTGCGCACCAGCAGCTTGAACAATGCCGCCGGCCAATCGAGGCCACCGAGCCCGCGACCATCGTCCCCGGTCACTGCTGCTTTCTTCGGTAAAACTCCGGGCAACACTGGTCTCGGCAACAACCCGTGGCGCACTCGCGACTGGTCGCCTCGCAGAGGATTTTGAGATGAACGCCACCACCGAACTCGAGAAGGCCGAGCAAACACTCGCCGACCTCGATCACGCGTTGCTCCGCCTTAAGCAGCGAGGCACAGAACTCGGAGACGAGCGAGCGAGTATCGCATTGGCCGCGCACACTGGCGACGAGAAGGCTCGCAAGAAATTAGATCAACTGAATATTCTGATCGCGACCCACGGTTCGGAATTGCAATCGCTCCACATCGCGGTCAAGGCCGCGGAGGCTGCCGTCGCCGGTGCCAAGGCCGACGAGCAGCGAGCCCAGGCCGCCGTCGATGCCGACAACCTCAAGAAGATCGTGCGGCATCGCAAGAAGATCGCGGTCGAGTTCGACGACCACATTCAGAAGGCGTGCGACTTGCTTGGCGACTACAAGCAGGCCGCCGAGGCGGCCTCCGCCCTGGCCAACGTGCCGCCGACCGCCATGCAGATGCTGACGTTCTGCGAGCAGGTCGTCCACGGCTACTTCATGCACACGTTCGTGAAGCGGGGCTTCCGCCACCTGACGCCGAAAGAGACCCTGACGCTGTCTCAGCTCGACGCCAGTTGGAGCGACCCGGTCCTCGCTCGCCTCGAAGAGAAGAAGGAAAACGCGGCGTGACCCCGACAGCTATAGCTAAGGTCGTCGATCAGATCGACGCGCTCGGCGCCGGCGACGACGCCAATGCCGACCCGCGCTCGGCGGCGGCTCGCCACGCCAGCGACATGGCGGACCTGTTGTCCGAGTCTTCCGGCGTCTCTCGCCAAGACGCCCTGCACTGGCTGCTGCACAGCGCCAGAGGCAACACGCTGTTTCTTAGGTCGCTCGGCAAGCGGCTGGAAAGAATGAAAACCAAGGAGAAGGCAGCGATGCCGCAGCAGACCAGAGAAGAGTTCATGGCGTCCGTCGTCAAGGAATATGGCGCCGTCGCCATCGCCAAGCACGTCCTCGCCACGGGTCCGTCGACAAACGTGACGGAGCACGAATTTGTAAAAGCCTGCGGCCCTGACTTCGTCAAGTTGTATTCCGAGCAGAGCGAGGACGGCCTTACCCTGCGCAAGGCGTTGACGCTGATCAAAAACGCGACGTGGGCAGCTAAGGCCGAACGCGGCATGCCGACAGGCGCCCCGAACGTCGACGTCAATGTGGTCACCTTGGAGCCCCGCGTCACCGGCGGCGATGCCGCGACGCGTTCTGCCGACGGTACCAACGGCGACGCTTATTCGCAGTTGATGGCCCTCGCGGCAGAGCAGCGGCGTCGCGCTCCGTTCATGACGCCGGAGCAGGCGTTCGCGGCCGTCTACACTGACACCAAGAACATCGAGTTGGTCAATCGCGAGCGCTTCGAGAGTAGGCGCCGAGGCAGCGACGCCTATCCTGGGTGGCCAGCGTGACTTCAGTTCGCACGACGGATTTAAATCGCGCAGATTTGCCGTCGCGCGAGGCGACCCGGTGGCCTAACGACGCCGGGTCGCGCTCCTCCGTTCTCCGTTGCCGCTCTTTGCCTCTTGGGAGACGACGACGGATCGAAGCGACGCCGCCCGGTGTCCCCATCTCCACCGGGCGTCAGCTTCTTCAAGGTTCGCGCCGCTGTCGAACGGCCTTCTGCGGCGGCGCTCGAAGCGGCAGCGGCCGGTGTCCTCGATCCGCCGGTCGCGGCCTGCTTACCAAGTTCTGGCGCCGCTCTCGTGGGCTCCCTTTTCCCAGGGAGTTCGTGTCCAACCGCGTCGGAAGTCCGGTCAAAGAGCAATGCCCTCGCGGGCGAAGGTGTGAAATTCGATTGACCGGATCAACGGAGCGAGCGGTTTGCGGAACCTGTTGACCGCTCGTCTCTGTCCAACCGTTGGTAGGTTGGAAAAGGTGCCGGCGCCAGGTCTTGACATCTGAGCCCTGAGCGCTGGTGCCGACCTAAGAAAGGTGAAGCGTAAGTTTCATGCTGCTGCTGCTGCTGATCCTCAGCGTCGGAATATTCGGCGGCCTCTTATTCGTCTGCGCGAAATTCGCCATCGCCGTGATCTGAATATGCGGCGGAAGTAGCCATGAGCATTGACTACGAGAACGCAAGAAAGATGTCGCCGCCGCCCGTCAATCCCTCGCCAGTTGGGGCAAACCCGATCTCGTTATCACCTGCGAGCTATTGAGGCGAACGTCCGCTAGCCCAGAAGCCGCCAGAAGTCCGACAACGGCGTATAGTTGCTGTGCCGCAGCGATTTCATCATCGGTAGTGTTCTCATGGGTGAGGAGAGCACGGAGCATGCGAGTAAGTTCGGGCGCTGGAATTTTTTGACTGGTTTGTAGGTGCGCGAAGGAACGGCTGCGGTCAATGTCGGGTCGCATTCTGACGAAGCGCACTTGCTTAGCGTTTTCGCCATCGCACGGGATCAACAACCCGCGCTCGACCAGCGTGTGCGCGGCTTGGCAGAACGCGACTCGGAAGCTTTGGTCGACGACGCGAAGGTCTTCGGAAATAGGCCGCCGCTTGCGCTTGCCCGGTCGTTCCGAAAGCATGATCGCGAGATAGGGCAGCGTTGCCCGAAGATCATAGAGGTCGCTAAGGTGTGCGATGTTTGCAAAACGGGCAGCGCCGACATAGTTGAACTTGCCTTCAACATGAGCCTGCTTCGCCGGTTTGAGACTGGCGAGGATTAGACGCTGCATTTTCCCGAGACCGCGCGACATTGTGTTTTCCGCGTTTCCCATGTGGGTCGTCCTCTGCTCCAAATGACCACCAAAAATTTAACCAATCGTTAACGTTAACGAAACCAGTCGTTAACGTTAACAAATTACTCTCCTAGTTCGATGCTGCGCCGAGAAAAGGATGAGGCAGATGGTCAGCGTAAAATCCTCGATCGCCGCCGCGGCGGCCATCATCATCACGGCATATTTGAGCACGCCGGCACACGCGGCCGATATGCCGATGCCGCAGCCTCAAGTCGTCTATCAGCCCGTGCCCTGCTGCGATACCGGCAGGTGGTACCTGCGCGGCGATGTCGGCGTCGGCGTGCAAACCTTCACCTCGTTCGATCACTCGCAGACCAACTCAGTCTTCGTGTGGCCGCCGAGCTGGCAGATCGTCCAGAAAGACATTCAGGACACCTCGATCTTCGGCTTCGGCGTCGGCTATGAATGGAACAGCTGGCTGCGGTTCGACGTCACCGGTGAATATCGCACCAAGGCGATGTTCAAGGCGACCGGCAGCTACACCGACTTCTGTACCGGGGCCCTAGGCGCTACTAGCCCTGTCTGCTTCGACGTGAATACGGGCAACCTTTCGTCCGAAGTCTTCTTGGCCAACGCCTATATCGATCTCGGCACCTGGTGGTGTATCACACCGTTCATCGGTGCCGGCGTTGGTGGCGCCCGCAACCAGATCACCGGCGTCCAGGACAATGGCATCATAGCGAACGGCACCGTCGGCTTCGGCTATACGCTCAGCGACAGCGCCCAGTGGAACCTGGCTTGGGATGTCCAAGCCGGTCTGACCTACAACGTCAACGACAATTTCAAGATCGACTTCAGCTGGCGTTATTTGAACCTGGGCTCGCCGCAAACCGCGGTCGTCCAGTGTCAGAACACGGCGTCATGTCCGGGCGCGTTCTACACGCTGCGCGACACCTCATCACAGGATTTCCGCGTCGGCTTGCGCTGGGTGTTCCCCGCCGGTGGCTTCGGTTTGGCGTCGTTCGCGCAGCCGGCTTTTGTCGCGCCGCAGCCGCAATACGTCCCGGCTCCGCCGCCGCAATACGTCCCGGCGTCACCCCAGCAATACATGCCGATGCAGCCGCCGCTGCCGAGCCGCGGCTGATTCGTTTCGGGCCGAGCCTGGCGTCGCCGAGCGCGCAAAACGGATGAAAGAGCAACCGATGCGTTGGCTGTTCTGCATTCTGATGCTCTTCGGGATGACGTCGTCCGCGCTCGCCGCCGATTACGATCTTCCGATCCTGCGCGGCAGTAGTCAGCCGCCAGCGCCGGTGGTGACCGTCGGCCCCGCGACCTTCACACGCTGGAGCGGCCTCTATTTCGGCGGTGACGTCAGCTACAACGCCGCGACCGGCGACTTTGCCACTGCAACGGGGCCGCTGGTGGCATTGAGCTTGCAAGGCACGGCGGTGCAGTCACAGTTCGCGCCATCCCAATTGCAGTTGCTCGGTAAAGGCGCGGCCAACGCATTCGGCGGCGGCGCTTTCCTCGGCTACAATACCCAGTGGCAAGACCTCGTACTCGGCGTCGAGGCGAACTATACACACACCTCGTTAAATTTGACCCCGCCCTCCACGTCGGTCGCCCGTTCAATTCCGATCAATACTAGCTTGCCGCTCAGTATACCCGCCGGCACCGTTACCAGCGTTAGCCTCGGCAAGGCCAGTGGTCATTTAAATCTCACTGACTACGCTGAGGGCCGAGGCCGCGCCGGATACGTTGTCGGCAATTTGCTGCCGTATGGCTTTGTTGGCGTGGTGGTCGGACGCGCCGATTACAGCGTAACCGCAACGACCGACGTACAATGTATTCTGTTCGCAAATACATTAATACAGGGAGAATGCGGCGGTTTCCCTTTAACGGTTGGCGCCGGGCATAACAACGCGTTGCTCTGGGGCTACTCCGTCGGCGCCGGACTAGATTGGGCATTGACGCGGAATTTCTTCCTGCGCGGTGAGTTCGAGTTCGTTCAGTTCGCGCCGATATCAAACATCTCCGTGGAGAATGTCAGCGGCCGCATTGGGGCGGGCTACAAGTTCTGAGCCGCATTTTCCGCAATTCCCATTGCTAATCCGGCGGGAACGTTACGGGCATCCAGGACATCAAGCCCAACCGCCCAACTGACTCCGCGAGGTCATCAGCCTGGTCGCCGAGCGCGCTCAGCCGGTGTCGTTCTCAGATCACCAATTTGAACTAAGGCGTGTACTCATAAATCGATTTGGTCGAAGGCCGCCAGCAATGTCCGTTATTCCACGCTTTGCGAACTCAACTCGGACCCCGCCTGAGGTCCGAGAAGGGCCAGGAGGCGACATCCACGTAGTCACCTCATTCGATCACCTCGTCAGCGAGCACTAACAGGTTGTGTGGAATGGTGAGGCCGAGTGCATTGGCGGTCTTGAGGTTGATAACGAGATCGAATTTGGTCGGCTGCTCGACCGGGATATCGCCCGGCTTTGTCCCGCGTAGAATCTTATCAGCAATCTCGGCGGCACGGCGGAACAGAGCTGGAAAGTTTGGTCCGTAAGACATGAGAGCCCCGGCTCTCGCGATATTCGCGTTACTACAGGTCGTCGGCAGCTGCACGTTGAGCGCGAGCGTGCTGATGGTCTTACCGTTAGTAAAAATCAGAGCATTTTCCGTTACATAAAGTGCGTCCACTTGGCCTTTGAGAGCGTCGAACGCGGATGCGATATCCTCCGCTCGCCGTATCTCTTGTGGCACGACTTCGAGGCCGACCGAGCGAGCCAAAGCCTGAACTTCGCCCTTCTCCCGCACGGCTGCAGCGTAGTCGACATCAAACAAGATTCCCAACCGGCCAAGTTTGGGAACGACGTCACGTAAAAGTTCGAGCCGCTTACCGGCAGCCTCGGTCGCCTGGAGGGAGAGTCCCGTGACGTTCCCGCCCGGGTGTGAGAAGCTTGCGACGAGGCCGACGCCAACTGGATCAACTGCGGGTACAAAAATGATGGGGATGGAAGCTGTCGCCTTCTTTAACGTGGTGACGGCGGCTCCATATGCGAGAATAAGGTCGACCTTTTTCTGCACGAACTCGGCCGCGATCTCGGCGACGCGCTCGGGGCGTCCCTCCGACCAGCGGTACTCGATCGCGACGGTTCGACCCTCAATCCAACCGAGTTCCTTCAGTCGCTCCGCGAAAGCGGCTGACCATGAAATGTAGCCCGAAGTGTCGGTGCCTAGGAACCCGATGGTTGGTACTTTCCCCGCCGGCTGTGCGCGCCCGGCGAGGGGCCATGCAGCCGCCGCGCCGCCGATCAGGGTAACGAAGTCGCGCCGCCTCATTGCCTCCCCTAAGGCTCAGGACAGGGCATTGCACGATCTCAGATTAGCACGCGGCAGTGGCTGAGGCACCCGCCGGTTGGGTGGTCCGTCGATGTCTCCGTTGGGTCAAAATGCGACCTACCGGATTGTCCGGGATAGTTCGACTAATCCCCCAATTACAGACATGATCGTGCACGCCGCTAACGTCTCGATGGGCCAACAGCCAACGTGAGCAGGTGCAGCAAACAGCAGAGCTATTCGATCACCTCGTCGGCCTGGGCGAGCAGAATCGGCGGCACGTCGAGGCCAAGTGCCTTGGCGGTTTTGAGGTTGATGACCAGCTCGAACCGCGTAGGCCGCTCGATCGGAAGGTCGGCCGGCTTGGCACCCTGAGGATTCGATCCACATAGAAAGCGACGCGGCGGTACGTCTCGTTCAAATTCGGCCCATATGAACATGAGCCCACCCTGCTCGACAAAGACGCGAGCTTCGTGAACCGAAGGCAATCCGGTGGATCGCACTAGCTTGGCGATCCGCACAGCATTAGCCGTAAAGATTGGCGACGACGTAAAGACGAGCCCGTCGAGTTTCTCGCTCTGCGCCCGCTCCAGCGCATCGCGCATGAGATCGACATTCTCGATCCGCAACGGCAACAACGTCTTGCCGAGCGTCGTCGCCGTCGTTTCGATGGCCTCGACCTGCCGTGCGTTGCTAGGCGATGGGTCATACAACACGCCAATGCGTTGCGCACGCGGTACAGCCTCCACCAGCAGCCCTAGCCATTTCGTGGCAACCTCGTCGAATCACAACGCCATCCCAGTAAGGTTGCCTTCCGGGCGGGACAGGCTCCCACCCATTCCCATATTGCTCGAAATGCCGACGATGGGGAGCGAATGAATGGATCCAAGTGCCGCTTCGACTCCATCGGAGCCGGAAACGACGACGAGACTGATTGCGGCCCGTGCGAGCACGGCCGCAAGCTCGGGCAGCCGCTCGGGGTGGCCATCGGCGTAAACATATTCGATCAGAAGGTTCTCACCTTCGATCCATCCAAGTTCCCCCATCCCGCGGCGGAATCCGTCAATGTACGGATGTGGTGACACGACTGAACCAGCCGATGCGCTTGCGGTCGGCTTGCGCCCGCACCGTGAGCGGCCACGCCACCGCCCCGCTGATAAGCGCGATGAATTCGCGACGCCTCATAGGTGTTCCTCAGGTCGACGATAACAGCCTACCACGTTGCTGACTGGATGTTGTCCGTGTGCATCGCAACAAACTTGACCATCGATGTGAGTTTATGGGTCATTCAGCGACATGCGGAAATGTCAGCGCGATGTCTGTTCTTACCAATAGCCGACGTTGGATGCGGCGGGTTTATGAGTACGCGCCCTAATAGTCATCGTCATCGCCGACCTACCGCGCGCCGCGCGCGACGGCTTCCTCAGGAGCATTGCTACCAACTCAGAACTAGGTCTCTTTTTTCAGTACGGTCGTCGTCCATCATGCTCGGGTCCGAGCGTGCTCGTCTAATGGCGTCTTTCAACATCTGCTTTTGGTCCGCGCGTGACTTGCTGCGCAAGTTTGGGAAGACTTGTTCGTAACGATCTATCGAATGTTTCGGGTCTAATTTTTCTGGGTATAGCGCTATGTACCACACCTGATGTGCTTGCGCTTCGATCGGCAAAACATTCATCGTCAACGCGTAGTCGAACCACCCGATGAATAGCGCATGATCGTTTTGTACGTCGCTGAATTTTACTAACAGATCATTATCGTTTCGTTCTTTGCCACTCTGATGGGCTGCATGCTTGAAGGCATTCCAGTACTGGCGCTGCTGCTTTCTGACCTCTTTTATGTCGATGTCAGGCATCACCTCCATTATGTGTGATGTCAGCGGTTTGGCACCCGCTTCCTTGGCGTAGTATTCGATCAGTTCGCATCCGCCTCCGGCCAAGCAGTGCACAGAAACTGGGTCCTGGTCTTGCAAGTAGAGTGCGAGCGCGGTGCCTAGTTGCCGCCGAGCAATTTCGATTTTGCGGTTCATGGAAATGATCCTGTCGCAATCAGGCCGCGTCGCCAGAGACGCTCACCCTAAGTCTCCGCATGCAAAGCGCGTTAGGCGCTGTTCAGGGAGATCCCGGCGGAACGCGCTTTGTTGATGAGGTAGGAGACGAAAGCCGCGCAGGCGCCGACCATGAAGAGCGCGTCCGTCTCGTCGACCTTCGCCGTCCCATCATCAAGGAGGGCATGCCTAATCCCATTTTCCTCGCTCGTGTAGCCGTACAAATTGATAAAGCCGTGTTTTAGATTGCGGTGGATTTTGGCACTGTTTTCTAGGCGGCCGAGCGCGTGCTTAAGGCACCGCTCGGCTCCAAGACGCGCGCCGTCGCCTCGACGGCATGGATGCTTTCGCGGACGCTGTCGGCGTAGTGGCCTACGGTGAGTTCTTCGGCTGCCTTGCGGAGGTGCGCCTGCGCGCCGTTAAATTCGGCCGCCACTAAATCGGCAAAAGCGTGCTCGATGGCTGTTCGTTCGGCGTCGGAGCCGATCGGACAGATCACCACACGATCGAAAACCCTGTAGGCTAGGCGGCTGTGCACCATGATTGAATTCAATGCTGTAGGGAAATCGGGCGGACACGCGGGGTGCTTCAATACAAATTCCAGCCAACCCAAGACGGCCGACCAATGGCCGCCGCGGATGACGGTTTTTACCCTCGTCACGATATCTTTGAAGCGGGGCGGGAATTCATCGATAGCCCGATGATCACGAAATACGTGAGCGTCTCTCAAAATGGTGTTCCACGGATCACTCAAGTAGGCGCTGCCCTCCATTAGATGGCCGAGCTCAAGGCGAGAATGTATTTCAGACCAGAGCACCGCTCGGAATTCTTCCGAGATGTCTCCAATCGCAAGCTGGCTCGGCATCGGCGCGAGCCCTTCAGCCTGCTCGAAGGAGACTTTCTTGCGCTCTGCTAAAGGATCGGCGTTCTTTTCGGGTTTTTCGGCGTTCATGTTGTAGGTCCGCGTAAGCTAGGCCAGGACATTTAGCCAGTCTTTCGACAGCACTAGGAGGTCCCGCGGCACCGCTTTGCCGAGGCCGTACGTTCGTGTTTCGCCGGCCGGGGTCCTCGGATACTGGACCGCGGCAAGCCGTGAAGGTAGGGACCCCACCTTTTCAAATTCTTCAGAATGGCGCTAACGATCAGTCGTCTGCCTGCGGGAAAACAATCTTCGAAGTGTCGCCCACTTATGTTTTGGTGCTGTTGGGTTCTTATCAATACCGGCTTCAGCGAGAGTGGGCTTAGCAAGATCGGGTTTATTCAAAACCTGATCTTTCTTCGGTTGCTCCTTTGATCCGCCCGGAGGTTTCGCCACCTTTTGCTCGGCTATTTTTGGCGGTGCCGGTTGCACTTTTTTTGCTTTGGGTTTTCGTCCTCTGGATTTCGGCATTTTTGATAAACCTTGACTTTTGGTACGCTGCGCGGACGAAATCACCTTCCTCCTAGACCATCATACCACGATCGCTAGAACGCCCCGCCTCACGGGTTGCCGCCCGCGGAACAGGCTCTCTTTCTCTTTTGAGTTGCGCGGGCCGGTACGGAGGGGAGTCTGAAGCCCACGCGGCCCGGCGGGCGGGTTGGGAACCTCCCCTGGCCCCTAGCTCAACCCAGGGACGAGCTTGCTTCCAGCCCATCCTGCGGATTGTTGCCACTATCCCAGCCCTCGCCGGGCTTCGCCAGCCGCTCGCTGGCGCGCCATTCGCGCCGGCAGGGGCCAGGAGCCCTGGGACCGGGAACGCCGTCCTCGGGCCCCTAAAAGGCTTGTTTCCTCAATAATTTACATCGCCGTTAAAGTATTTCCATGTCGCCAAAAATGAGATAAAGAGGCATTGGCCCGCCAGGATGTGGCCTCCCCCTCGGACGCAGGAGCCGAGCGGGACTGTTGGCTACCCCGAGATGGGGGTGGCACGTGTGGCAAGCGGAACGACTTAGCGTCCGGAACTGGTAACCGTAGATCGCTAGGTGCCTCGTCGCATCACTGAGTTGATGTTCGAGGTTGTGCTATGCCAGCCGGACGGCCGAGAGGTGCCAAGTCCAATCCCAACCGCAAGCCGATGGTATTCAAGCAGAGGGAGCTTGAGCGCGCCCTCAAGGCTGCCAAGCGCCAGAACATGTCGATCGCGGCCGCCGAGGTCGATCCCGTCAGCGGCCGGATCAAGATTGTATTCGGCCAGCCGACGTCATCCGACGCCGCTGCTACTCAAAATGCCTGGGACGAGTGAACCATGCTGAAAACCAAGAGCGGCCTGCCCAAGTTCTGCACGGGGATAGTAGACCGCCACGGCAGGCGCCGGGTGCGCTTTCGCAGGGGGAGGTTCTCTATCTACATCCCCGGCACACCCTGGGGCGAGGAGTTCATGCGCGCGTACGCGTCAGCCGTAGAACAATCCTCCGGCGTGCCGGTTATGGACGTCAACGAGCGCAAAACCATTCCCGGAAGCTTCGACGCTTTGTGCGTGGCCTATTATCGGTCCTCGGATTTCTCCAACCTCGAGGAGAGCACCAGGAAGGTCCGTCGCGGCATCCTGGAGAAGTTTCGCGCCGACCACGGCAAGAAGCCGATCGCCCAGCTGACCCGCACGCACATAAAGAAGTTCTTTGACGAGCGCAGCAGGTCGGAGGTTTCCGACAAGAAGAAGTCCGGCGGTCCAGCGGCCGCCAACAACCTAATAAAGACCTTGCGGACCGTGCTAGCCTATGCCGTCGGCATCGGCATGCTGGAAACCAACCCAGCCGACGACGTGAAGATGAACAAGAGCGGCGAGGGAAATCACGTTTGGACAGAAGCCGAGATCGCGCAGTTTGAGGCGAAGTACGCCGTTGGCACGAGAGAGAGGCTGGCGTTCGACTTGTTATTATATACGTCCCAGCGCTGCGGCGACGTTGCTCGCATGGGATGGCAGAATGTTACCGGAGACGAGATCGCCGTTCGTCAGGGCAAGACCAAGACCCCGCTGGTGCTGATGTTCCATCCCGCCTTGAAGCTGTCGCTCGCATCGGTGCCGAGAACTAACATGACCTTCGTTACCAACCTGCGCGGCGCTCCGTTCTCGTCGAAGAATTTCGGTAACTGGTTCAAGAGGGCGTGCCGCTCTGCGGGATTGCCGCACTGCTCCGCGCATGGGCTGCGCCACAGTTCTGCTACCAGGTTGGCAGAGGCCGGCAGTAGCGCCAGCCAGATCGCCGCCATGACCGGCCACAGGTCGCTTGGGCAGGTTCAGCAGTACACTAGGAACGCCGATCAGCGCCGCTTGGCCAGGCAGGCCGTCGAGAACCAGCTCAGGGCGGAAGCTGAACAGAGCTGTCCAACCTCCCAGACCCAGGTGTCCAACCTGGGCAAAAAGTAGAGGGAAATCAATCGTGTTTTCAGCAAGAGGGAATCCGCTCTGGATTCCCGCTTACGCGAGAATGAACGGAAAAAAATCGCTAGCCCTTGGCCGCGCCCAGCAGCCGCTCGATCTTGCCGATCAGGCGGTCGAGCTCGACCGGCTTGGTGTCATAGTCGTCGCATCCCGCTTCAATTGCCTTTTCGCGGTCGCCGCTCATGGCGTGGGCCGTGAGTCCGATCACCGGCACGCTTCGCGTCGCGTCGTCGGATTTGACGCATCGGGTCGCTTCCCAGCCGTCCATGATCGGCAGGCTCATATCCATGAGGATGATGTCGGGCTTTTCGCTACGGGCGAGGTCAACCCCTTGCTTGCCGTTCACGGCGAACACCACCTCGAAGCCGCGGCGGACGAGGCGACGAGACAGCATGTCGCGGTTCATCTCGTTGTCTTCGACCAACAGAACTTTCGCCATCTAATGACTCCTGCCCTCAATCATTTGTCTGCATTTGCCACGACCGCCGCACGCCCCGAGCGGCGGCGGACCGCTGTGGCGATAGCGGCAGCGATATCGACCCGGGTCGCCTTGGCTTTTTCGATCACTTTGCGCGCCTGTAGCAACAGGCGCTCGCGCTCGGCGGTGCTGAGCTGCTTGGCAGTGACGACGACGATGGGAATTTCGTGCCATTCGGTGCGTGCGCTGAGCGCATCGAGAAATTCGAAGCCGTCCATTTCCGGCATCATCAGATCGAGCAGGATCATGGCCGGTGGCGCGTGCTCGCCGAGCCAGCCGAGCGCGCGGCGGCCGTTAGCGGCTTCAGCGACCGCAAGCCCCATTTTCGCAATCGTGTGACGCATCATTTCGCGCGTATCGGCATCGTCCTCGACCACCAGAACCGGACCATCGCGCCGCACCAGACGATGGATCAGCGCCGTCAGCCGCGCCCGGTCGACCGGTTTGGTCAAAACATCGACCGCGCCGAGCGACAGACCGATGCCGCGGTCCGGCGCCATGGTGACGATGATCACCGGGATGTCGTAGAGATCGGCGTCGGCCTTGAGCGCGGTCAAGACGTCCCAGCCGTCCGGCTTGGGCATCATGACGTCGAGCGTGATGGCGTCCGGGCGCACGGTGCGCGCCAGAGCCAGCGCCTCAGTGCCACTAGAGGCATGAACAAGCCGATAGCCGGTAGACTTCAAGCTTGCCGTCAACAGCTCGCGGGCTGCCGGATCGTCATCGACGATGAGCACCGTGGCGACACCGTTTACCTCTGCGGCGATGCGCGGCGCGTCCGCTGGTTTGACTTGCGCCGGGCCGTCGCTACGCGTCGGCAGAATGATGGTGAAGGTCGAGCCTTCGCCGGGCCGGCTGGTCACGGTGATGTCACCGCCGAGAAGCTGGCAAAACTGCCGGGAGATAGCCAAACCGAGGCCGGTGCCGCCGTACTTTTTGGTCGTTGACGCGTCGGCCTGGCTGAAGGCCTGAAACAACCGGCCGAGCTGCTCTTCGGTCATGCCGATGCCGGTATCGGAGATGGCAAAACGCACCATCGGCCGACCGGTGTTGTCGGCAAAGCGCTCCGCTACCAGGGTTAGCCGGCCGTTCTCAGTGAACTTGCTGCCGTTGCTGAGAACGTTGAGCAGCGACTGCTTGAGTTTGGTGCGGTCGGTGTGAATGGTGCCGATATCTTCGGCAAGCTTAAGGTCGAGCACGTTGCCGTTCTTCTCGGCCAGCGGCCCGATGAGCGCGCGCACCTCCTCGAGCAGCGGCACCAGCTCGACGTCCTCCAGAAACACCTCCATGCGGCCGGCTTCGACCTTGGACAGGTCGAGAATGTCGTTGATCAGGCCGAGCAGGTGACGGCCGGCGCTCTCGATCTTCTTGAGGTCGGGCACGATCTCGTTCTGGTCGGCGTCGGCGGCCTCTTCTTGCAGAATCTCGCTGTAGCCGATGATGGCATTGAGTGGCGTGCGCAGTTCGTGGCTCATATTGGCGAGGAATTGCGACTTGTGCTGGCCCGCGACCTCCAGCTCGCGGCTCTTCTCGTCGATCTCTTGGAACAGCCGCGCGTTCTGGATCGCCAGCACCGATTGCGCCGCAAACGTCTTGATCAGATCGACGGTGTTCTGCGGGAAAGCACCAGGCGTGCGGCGGCGCACCACCAGGAGGCCGACGATATCAGCGCCGCGGAACAGCGGCGCCATCAGCCGGGCGCGGTAGCCGGCACGCAGAATAAGGTCGTTGAGCTCGCTTGGCGGATCGTCGCGCAAGTCGGCGACCTGGATCGGCTCGCGATTGGCCAGCGCCAGCGTGACATTGCTCTCATCAAAGCCGATATGGCGCTGCGACAACGCGTCGATCAATTCCTGATCCATACCGTAGGTAGCACGCAGATGGAATTCGCGGTCGCGCTCGTCCAAGACATAAATCGCGCCGGCCTCGGTGTTGGAGAGCTGCACCGCCTTGCTGACGATGGTCGACAGCACGGTTTCGAGTTCGAGCGTCGAGTTCACCGCCTGCGAGACTTCGCCGAGCGCCCGCAACTCGCCGACCGAGCGGCCAAGTTCGTCGGTGCGCTGACGCAGCTCTGTCAGCAGCCGCGTATTCTCGATGGCGATGACGGCCTGGTTGGCAAAGCTTGTGACCAGCGCGATCTGCTTGTCGGTGAAGGGGCGGATTTCCTGCCGCGCCAGCAAGAACGCACCGATCGGCTCGTTCTCCTTGAGCATCGGAACCGCCATAAATGTCCTGACGTCGCCGAGATCGACGGCCGCCACATATTCCGGGCGGCGTTCCAGGTAGCCTGGCTCGGCTGCCGTGTCGGTGATGTGCAGCACCGTCCTCGTCGCCATCATGCGGCCGAAATAATGCTTCGGACTGGGACGAAATGGCTCGAAACGCCGCGCCCGCGCGTAGGCGGCCGGTACGTCCTTGTGTGTCGCGACAAGGCGTACGGTGTCATTTTCAATGCGGTAGATGCCGCCAAACGTCGCATCGCAGATACGCACCGCGTTCTCCAGCATCGCATCGAATACTGGGTCGAGGTCCCCGGGCGAACTTGAAATAACTTGCAGCACATCCGAGGTGGCGGTCTGCTGCTCCAACGACTCGGTCAGCTCCCGCCGGCGTTGCTGCTCAGCTTCGAACAGCCGCACATTCTCGATGGCGATCACCGCTTGATCGGCGAACGTCGTCACCAGATCGACGTCGCGCTCGGCAAACGGCTCGATGCGGCTGCGCGCAAGGCCGATGACGCCGATCGCTTCGCCGTCGCGCATCAGCGGGACGCCCATCATCGACCGGGCGCCGGGGCCGATTTTGGCTTGCTCTTTTTTCTCGTAGAGCGGGTCGGTCCAGGCATCGTTGATCCGGGCGACTTGCCGGCTCATGGCGGCTCGGCCGACGATGGTTCCGGACCCCGGAGCGATCGGCGTCCGCCGTTCAATCTCGATATAGGCCGGCTCGAGACTGTAGCCGGCGGCGAAGCGGTAAAGGCCGTCTTCTTCGAGCCGGAAAATGACGGCAGCGTCGGCGTGACAGAGCCGCGCCGCGGTATCGACGACGCTCTGCAGGATTGGTTGCAGCTCGAACTTGGAGCGGCTGATGACGCCGAGGACTTCCGACGTTGCGGTCTGCTGCTCCAGCGATTGTCGCAATTCGGTCAGCAGCCGCGCGTTCTCAATGGCAATGACCGCTTGGGCGGCGAAATTCTTCACCAGCTGGATCTGCTTGTCGGTGAACGGGCGGACTTCCTGGCGGAAGATGCTCAGCGCGCCGATTGTGTCGCCCTCCTTGAGCATCGGCACGACCAGCATGCTGCGCGCCCCGCCGAGATCGGCCACGGCGACAACCGGCGGATCGCCAGCCTGGTAGGCGGCATCTGCCGTGAGGTCGACGATGTGGACGAAATCGCCGGTCGCGGCAGCGCGCGACACCGGCGCCAGCGGCCCGGGGTGGAAAACCGTTCCGCGCTGGAAGTGCTCCGCGAAAGCGGTCGGGATGCGATGCTGGGCGCCGACACGAAACGCATCGTCTTCGCAAAGCAGTAAATTGCCGAATTGCGCCTCACAAAGGCGGGCGGCGTTGGCCAGCATGGCATCAAAGACGGGCGTCAAATCGCTCGGCGAACTGGAAATAACGCGCAGCACGTCGGCAGTAGCGGTCTGCTGCTCCAGCGACTGCCGCAATTCGGTGAGCAGCCGCGCATTCTCGATGGCGATGACCGCCTGCGCGGCGAAGTTTTCGACCAGCGCGATTTGCTTGTCGGTGAACGGCCGCACTTCCTGCCGGCAAGTGACGAACGCGCCGACACATTCGTCGTCCTTCATCATCGGCACGCAAAGAGCCGTGCGTGCGCCCACCTTTTCGACGAAAGCGACGACGCGCGGATTGCCCGCGATGTAAGAAGGTTCCGTTCGCAAATCGGAGATGTGATAGATGTCTTTTGTGCTCAGGACGCGGACCAGCGGATGGCCCGGATTGTCAGCAACGACCAGCTCGGAACCCGGCTCAAATATCGCGCTGCTGGCAGGCGGAACATGCCCGGCAGCGATCCGCAAAACCTCCCCATCGCGAAGCAGCAGCGTGCCAAAGGGCGCCTCGCACAGCCTGGTGGCGTTCTCCAGCATGGCTTCGAACACCGGCTGCAGGTCGCCCGGCGAGCCGGAAATGACCTGTAGAACTTCTGCCGTGGCGGTTTGCTGCTCCAGCGCTTCGCGCAGCTCGGCGAGCAGCCGCGCGTTCTCGATGGCGATGACGGCCTGCGCGGCGAAGTTCTTGACCAGTTCGATCTGCTTTTCGGTGAAGGGGCGTGGCTCTTGGCGGTAAACTGTAAACGAACCAATCAACTCGTTCTCGCTTAGCATTGGAACGAGCAGAGCCGCGCGTACCCCGCCAATTTCGACGGCTGTGGCGGCTGCCGGATCGCGTTGTTCGGCGTAACTAGGATCCGTCACAGTGTCGGCAATGTGGATTACCGCTTTGCTCGCGATCATGCGACCGAGAGGTGTTTCCGAACCGGGACGATGCGGCGAGCGCCTGCGGGCTTCGGCGAATGCAGGCGGCGTTTTATGTGTCGCTAAGAGGCTTAAGACCTCGCCGTCCCAGCGGTAGATGTTTCCAAACGCCGCGTTGCACATACGAACGGCGTTTTTAAGCATCGCCTCAAACACGATGTCCAATTCGCCGGGAGAAGAACTGATGACTTGCAACACTTCGGACGTCGCCGTCTGCTGTTCCAGCAACTCGCTCAGCTCGCGCGTGCGCACCTCGACCTTGTGCTCCAAGTCGGCGTAGGACTCCTGCAGCCGCCCGGCCATGTCGTTGAACTGATCGGCCAGTGCCTCGACTTCGTCGCCGGTCTTAATCGCGATGCGCTGGCCGAGATCGCCGGAGCCGAGGCGGGCGGCGCCGGCGCGCAGCGCCTGGATCGGCACCACCATGCGCCGCGCCAAGAACATGCCGGCGGCGAATGCGAGCGCCAGCGCGGCGAGCAGCACCAGGGCGGTGCGCTCGATCGCGGCATAGAGCGGCGCGTAGGCTTCTTCGATCGGCGTTTCCACGAATACGTGCCAGCCGAGCGGCGCGACCGCCGCCGAGGCGGTCAGCACCTTGTGACCCTCGATGTCGGTCGCCTCCTGGACTTGCTCGGTGGTGTTGCCGGTGACAGCAGCGCGGGCGCTCTGCACCTGCGCCAACTGCGACATATCGGTGTTGCGCAGCACGAGGCTGATATCGGGATGGGCGATCAGCCGGCCGGCGGCGTCGACCACATAGGCGCGGCCATGACCGGAGAATTTGATCTTGGAGAGAACGTCCCAGATGAGTTTGAGATTGACCTGGGCGATGCTCACGCCGGTGTCGCGCCGCGTTCCGGCTAGCGACAGCGTCATGTACGGCTCGGATTCGCGGCGGAAGTAGACCGGGCCGTAATAGACCTTGTGCGCCACCGCCTCGGTGAAGGCCGGCTCCTTGGAAACGTCGTTGCCGCTGCCGACCACTTCCATGGCGAGCCGCGACACCCGCAATTGCTCATGCCCGGTCGAGTCGATCTCGGCGAGTTCGGTAATCGCCGGCACCTGCCGCAACAGCCGCAGCGCATCGAAGCGCCGCTGCTCCAGCGTGCCGGCCGACCACGGCAGTTGGGTGGTCCAGCCGACCTGGCTTTCGATCTCGCTGATGAATTGCCCGATCTTGCCGGCCGCGGCCTCGGCCTGCTCGCGCTGGATGCGGACCAGCGAAGCCTTTTGTTCTTTGTATGAGAAAAAGACGTCGAATATGCCGTTGGCGATCAGCGCCAGGCTGACCACGGCGACAAACAAAGCCAGATACTTGATGAACAGCCGGCTGCGCACGATCGACGCGCCCGGCGCGGGGCCGCTCAGGCCGTTCGCCGGCCCCGGAGTTCCACCTTCGCGCTGGTCAGATGGCGCTCTCATCCCGTCATCTTAGCACTTTTCGGTCATGGGGGCGCGCCAGGCCAGGCCCGAATCAGGGGAGGGAAGGCCGGGGATCCGCTTCATTCGATCACCTCGTCGGCGCCGGCAAGCAGCATCGGCGGCACCTCGAGACCCAGCGCTTTCGCGGTCTTAAGGTTGATGACCGCGCTGTGCAAAAATCCGACGATCGGTATCTGCGCTGCTGCCCGAGTGCCGCGAGCGGTCAGGCGGAGGCCGCGCTACCCAGCAGCGCGTTCCAGGACCGATCAGTCGCCCTGCCGAGCGGTCTCTTCATCGCGCGGGTGCAGCCAATTATCCAGGATGATGGCGGCGAGCAGCACCGCGCCGCGGATGATGTTCTGCACCTCGCTGTTCACGTCCATGATGGTGAAAGCGTTGAGCAAAGTGCCGATGAGTGCGCAGCCGACGACGACGCTAAAGACGCCGCCGCGCCCGCCGACCAGGCTGATGCCGCCCAGCACGACCACGAGGATGACGTCGAAAATCTGCGTGCCCTGCACGATCGTCATCTGCATGCTGCCGGTCTGGCCGATCCAAACCAGCCCGGCGAGCCAGGCAAGGGCCGCGACCAGGATATGCTCCAGTATGGTCAGTGGACGCAGTGCGATGCCGGAAAAGCGCGCCGCCTCGGGGTTGTCGCCTTGCGCATAAATGAAGCGGCCGATCGAGGTCCGCGACAAGAAGGCGTAGACCAAAAGCGCCGCCGCCGCGAAAACGAAGATCGGCATCGGTATGCCGAGCAACGCGCCGCGGCCGGCAAACAGCAGCGCCGCCTGATCCTGCGGCGCATAGACGACGTAAACCGGCGCGATCCAGTAAGCGACACCGTACACGACAAAGGTGGTGGCCAGCGTCACGAACAGTGCCGGCACCTCGACGAATGCCACCATGACGCCGTTGATGACGCCGATGCCGATGGCGATCCCGAGCGCCAGGACCGCGGTCCAAAGCGGCGGAAGCCCATGCTGGTTGGCGATCAGCGCCACACACCAGCCACCCGCCATAATGGCGACTTCGCTCAGGTCGATGCCGCGGCTGATGACAATCAGCCCCATGCCGAGCCCGAGGATGCCGAGGATGGAAATGCTGCGGACCAGTCCGAGGATGTTTGACGCGGTGGCGAATCCGGGCAAGGCAAGCGCGAAGACCAGCAACAAAAATATCACGATGACCGCGACGACCTGTTCCTGGCTGAGCCGGCTCAACCCTCGCCAGGGCACCGGCTTGTCCGGCTTCGTGGTCGTCAAGATCGCCATCGCTGCACCTTTTTTCCTCCCGTCGATGGACCGGCCATCTAGTGAATGGCCGCGTACATGATTTTGTCCTCGGTGGCGGTTGCGCCATCGAATTCCGCGACGATGCGCCCGAGCCGGGCCACCAGGATGCGATCCGAAACCGCCAGGATTTCCGGAAGGTAAGAGGAGATCACGACGATGGCCTTGCCTTCGTTGGCGAGCCGGCAAATCTGCGCGTGAATTTCCGGAATAGTGCCGACGTCGACGCCGCGGGTCGGCTCGTCGAAGATGATGATCGAAGGCTCCTGCACCAGCGACTTCGCGATCACGACTTTCTGCTGATTGCCGCCGGAAAGCTCGACGATGCGCGCCTTGCGCTGGAGCGCGGCGATCTTCAAGCGCTCCACCCAATAGTTGGCGAGCTTGTTGCGTGTGACCCGCGACAATAAAAAGCTGAAGCCCTGTTTGGTCGCGAGCTTGCTTACATAGATATTGTCGTCGATCCGCATGGTCTCGAAGAAGCCGTTGAGCTTGCGGTCCTCGGTGATGTAGCAGATGCCATCGTTGATCGCCTGTTTCGGCACGCGATAGCGGATCGGCTTGCCGCGCAGGTAGATCATGCCGCCGTTGATGAGGTTACGCTTGTGCGCGCCGTAGATGATTTTGGCGATCTCGGTGCGGCCCGAGCCGATCAGGCCGGCAATGCCGACGACCTCGCCGGCATAGACCGAGAATGACATGTTCTTCACCAGCGCGCCCATGGTGACGTTCTCTACGGTGAGAACTTTTTCGGTCGCACGGCGCACGCCGTCGGCATTGCGATGTCTGCCATAGTAGGTTTGGGTAATGTCGCGGCCGACCATGTGGCGGACCAGCTTCTCACGCGTCATTTCGGAAGTCGGGGCGGTGACCACCAGCTTGCCGTCACGCAGCACGGTGATGCGATCGGAAATCTTCAGCGATTCCTCGAGCGCGTGCGAGATGTAGATGACCGCGACCCCGCGCGCGCGAAGGTCGCGGACCAGATTGAAGAAATGCACGATCTCTTCGGGCGTGAGGCTCGCGGTCGGCTCGTCGAAGATGATGATGCGTGCCTTGTTGTAGATGGCGCGCGCGATTTCCACCATCTGCCGTTTGGCGGTGCCGAGCAGCGCCACCGGGGTTGCAGGATCGACGTGGAAATTGAGCGACTGCAGCAGCTGCTGCGCCTGAATGTTGAGCGTGCGAAACCGCGTCAGCAGTTTCTCGTTGCCGAGCTCGATATTCTGCGCCGCCGTCATGGTCGGTACCAGGCTCGTCTCCTGGTAAACCATGCAAATGCCGGCAGTCAGCGCGTCGCGCGGCGAATGAAAATCGACCGGCTTGCCATCGACGCAATAAGTGCCCGATGTCAGCTTGATGGCGCCGGCGATCGCCTTGCACAGCGTCGATTTGCCGGCGCCGTTCTCGCCGACCAGCGCATGGACCTCGCCGGGGTATAAGTCGAAATCGACGGCTTCGATGGCGTGAACGCCGCCATAGATCTTGCTGCCCTTGCTGACGCTCAGCACCGGTTGGTGCAACAATTCCGGCCGCGGAGCGTCGCTCGGACGATGCGGAACGCTCATCTCGTTCATGGTCGCGCATCCCGCTTGTGGAGCAGCACCCGGCCGCTGCCCCTGGATACGATAACGAGGCCCTGCGCCGTTTCGATCGCCGCGGTGATGCCGTGGTAACGGCCGCCAACCCGGCTGTGGAGGCTCTCCACCGCTTCGCCGTTGCGATCGAGCCGCGCGACCAGTCCGTAGGACCGCGGCGGCGCCCAAGGCTTCTGAATTCCGAGCGCCTTGATGCCGCCGAACTGCATCGGCTCGAGGCAATCGCCGCTGTTCGAAAGTGCCGGCGCCACCCAATATTCTCTTGGAATGGTGCGCATCATCTCCTGGCGAAAATCGTCCTCACGCAGGACGAACTCGATCAAATGGGTGCGCACGCCAAACAGGCTGATCCACAAACCGCCATCGCTGCCGCGGCCGAGTCGCGATGGATAGCCCGGCATGTTGCGGATCACGATCTGCGGTGTGCCGATCGAACCGGCGGCGGATATTTCCGCGCGGCTCAGCCGATGGCCAAAGCTCTCGGTGAACCATAGCTGGCCCTCGGCCACCGCAAGGCCGCCGGGATAATTCAAGCCGCGCAGCGGCACCCGCGCGTTCGCGAGCGAGGCGTCACAGCTGATGACGCGGCCGCGACTGTTGCCTTCCATCAAGTCGACGCACCATTCGTCCGCTTGATGGCGCGTACTGCCATCGCTGGCGAAGATGCGGCCGTCGGGTGTCACGGCGACCGCGGTCAGGCAGCGCAGCGGCTCGCCGTCCGCTTGCGCCAGCAATGTCTTGCGACCGGTCGCCGGTTCGACCGCGGCGAGCCCCTGCGCCGTGCACGCAAGCAGTCGACCGTCGGGATGGAAAGCGAGCGCGCCAACATCGCCGTCGAACTCCGCCAACACCGCGCGCCCGGCGTAATCGGCGCCGCTCAGCCGCCAGACTTTTTTGCCGGCCGATACACAGATCGCGCCGTCCGCAGCTTCGGCGACGGCGTCGGCGCCCGGTATCGGGTCGCCAATTGGGATGGCTTCGTCGAGCCGATCGTTGGGGCTGAAGGGGCCATCCATTGACGGAATGGCATGCGGGTCGCGATCCGGAAACAGGATCTGCTCAAGGTCGCGCCGGAAGAAGGTCAGAAAGCCCATGGCATCATATCCGCCGCTTGCTGCCCCAATACGCCTCAAAGCCCGTCCAGGTCGGATCGGCGCCGCTCAACTGGATACGGCCTATCCGGTTGTTCTCCAGTCCGCCCAAATAGAGGTAACCCTTGTGCTCGCGCATCGACGTCACTGTCGAATGCGAGATGCCAGTCGGATCCCAATACGATTCGAGTATGTTGCCGGCTTCGTCGAACTTGAGCACGCAGCCGTGATTGAGGCCGGGCGCCAGCCATTCGTCGGTCGGTACTTGCTTGACCATGCGCCGCCGGAACGCCGCTTTGCGCGAGGCGAGATCGTAGGTCGGCGTACGGACGCCGACCAGCGCTAGCCAATAATTGCCGTCCGAGGCGCGGTTGATATTGTCCGGCAGGCCCGGCAATTCGTCGATGAAAATTTCGGTCTTGCCGCTATCCGGCCCTTCAAGCCAGTGGCGAAAGATTTGGCAGGCCGACGTTGACGCCACAAACACCGAACGGCCGTCGCGCACAACGCAGACGCCATTGGGGAAGTAGAAGCGCTTGATGACAGTCGTTGTTTTTCCACTGGCCGGATCGTAGCACAGGACGCGGCCGTTCGGCCGGCCCTCGATAATGTCCAGTGTATTGGTCGTCATCTCATAGCGGGTGGTGCAGTCGCTGAAATAGATTTTGCCGTCCGGACCGATGTCGAGATCGTCGGCCATGCGAATGCGCGAGTCGTCGTTGAGCTTGGTCCAGGTCCGGTTGGTTTCGTCGGTGACCTTGAACACTTCGCCGCTCGGCTTGACGCCGTAGACGCCCATCCCGGCGACGCAGACGATCAGGTTCTCGTCCTTGTCGAACTGCATCCCGAGCGGCCGGCCGCCGATATGGGCGAATACTTCGCGCTCCTCAAAACGAGCGCCCGAGAAACGGATGATGTTGCCGTCGCGGGTGCTGCCGTAGAGCCGATCCTGCCGGTCGAGGATCACGTCTTCCGGCCCTTCGACTTGATCGACGCCGATCGCCTCCGCATTGACCAGTCGATCGTTGAGTGCAAACGGCGACCTGCTACCCGGCTTTACCGAAGGCGGGTTGCTTAGCGGAACCAGCGCCGGATTCACGTAGATCTTCTGGATGACCTTGCCGCGGTTCTTGGCCCATTTGACATCAATACCGACGGCAAGAAGGAGAACAACGCCGATGACTGCTGAGGTGATGTAGCCGGGGATACCGATGCGCACGAGGCCGTTGGTCATCACGAAGATGATGATCGCGCCGAGCGTCGCCCGCCACACGGTACCGCGGCCGCCGAGGACCGAAGCGCCACCGATGATCACCGCGGTCAACGCCTGGAATTCCCAGCCGACCCCAGTCGTCGAGTCGGTACTGCCTTGGCGTGCGGCGTAGAAAATCCCGCCAGCTGCGCACAGCACGCCTGACAGCATGTAGGTCGCCAGCAGCATGCGGCTGACGCGGATGCCGGCGTGGCGGGCAGCCTTGCGGCTCGCGCCGATGGCGGTGAGATGCCAGCCGTAGCGCGAGCGGCTGAGAAAGATGTGGCCGACAAAGAGAACGACAATCAGCGCCGCGGCGTTGACCGGCACCCCGAGAACGGAGCCCTCGCCGAGAAAATCCCAGGCGTCGTTGTCCACCGAATTGGTAGCGAACACCGTGGCGAAGCGCTCGTTCAGCAAATTGACGCAGGCGTGTAGAATGATCAGCGTCACCAGCGTGGTGAGGAACGGCCGCGCCTTGAGATAGCCGATGAGAATGCCGTTGCAGGCGCCGATGACGGCGCCGGTCAGTAGCGTGCCAAGCACCACCAGCCAAGCCGGCAGGCCGAGCACGAACAGACAAAACAGCGCGGCGAAATTACAAAGCGCGAAGATCGCGCCGACGCTGAGGTCGATGCCGCCTGAAATCAGGCAGAAGGCCATGCCGAGCGCGATAAAGCCGAACTCGGCGAACAGCCGCATCAGCGACACCGCGTTGCCGAGCGTGCCGTAATCCTTGATCGTCAGCGAAAAATAGATCACCAGCGCGACCATCACGGTGAACGGGATGATCGGCTCGAACCATTGTTTCAGCAGAAGCTCGGACAGGAAAAGCCGCGGCGACCAGGAATATCGCAGCCGCTGCGTTCGCTCATCCGGCGCCTGCAGGACAGTCGTCGACATCGGCCCAACTCCGAACGGCAATCCGCTCCCGCGGCGGCGGCGGCGGGAGCGGTGGGTCAGCCGGCCACGGCCTACCGCGTCGGCTAGTTCGATGCCGTCGAGGTCGGCGGCTTCGGCACCGGATAACAGTTGGCGCCGCTGGCATTTGTCTTATCGAGCCATCTCGGCCGCGTGTAATATTCCTGATGCTTGGTGCCAGGTTTGTTGCCGCCTTGCAGCAGCGTTTCGGCGGCCACAAAGGCGTCGTGGCCCTGTTCGGTCGCCGTATAGCTCAGGAACTTGTAGAAGTTCCCCTGCATGACCTGATCGCAATCGAGCTGCGAGCCCTCGCCGGAAGCATAGACTTTGACTTTCTCGATCTTGCCGGCGTTGCGAATGGCCTGCGCGGCGCCCAATTCCATGATGCCCCAGAAACCGATGCTGGCGCACAGATCGGGATGCTGCTGGATGACGGTCGCCGTGATCTCGAGCGCCTTGTTGGCGTCCCACAGCGCCGCCTGGTTGGAGACGACCTTGATCGCCTTGTCCTTGTTGAGGACATCCATGACGCCGGCGATCTGATCGACGCTGGCCGCGGCGGTGAGTTCGCCCTGGACGATCTGCACCTCGCCCGAAGTTCCGCTGCCGGTGCCGCAAGCCTTGACCACGTCCTCGGCCAACAGGCGGCCGACTTCGTACCAATCGGCGCCGACGAAAGCGTCGGACTTGTAGTTCGACGACATGTTCATCTGCACCACGTGAATGCCCTGCGTCTCGGCGCGCTTGAGCTCCTTCATCAGCAGCGTGACGCTCGGATTTTGTACGACCAGCACGTCCGGCTTCTCGTCGATCAGCGCGGTCAAGGCCTGCTGCATGGCCGCCGGGTTGAGGGCCGGATCGCGCACGATGAATTTCATGCCGCGCCATTCGGCCTCGGTCTTGATCACCCGGCCCCATTCGTCCATCAGCGGCACACCGGTGGCGATCGGCAGAAATGCGATAGTCTTGCCCTTGAGATCCTTATCGTAATCGGCGCGCAGCTCATGCGCCGTCTTGGTGCCGCCTTCCTCCTGCGCGAACGCGGGGCGCTGCAGCCCCCAAGCCGCAAAAACAATCATCGCGATTGCGATTGCTGCCCACGAATATCGTCGGGTCATGGCGTTACTCCTCCCTTGTGACGCGATATGTGCCGGAGTTTTCCCCCGGCGGTTTTGCGCGAGTATACCTTTCGTTGCTCAGGCGACAAATGCCAATGCGAGTGCAGGATTGCTCGGATTGCGTGCGCTGCTTGAACGCAACGCGATGCCGGGATCATGCTGTCACGCCAGCACCGTTCTTCCCGGCCGATTCATTCGCGGCAATGCGGGCGCGTTGCACCGGCGATGGCCGTTCGACCTCCCTGGTACTTGTCGGAGCGTGGTCTTGGCCACGCCAGTTGGTAGACTACCATATTGGATCAGTTGTTCCAAGTATAATCTGGAGTAAGTGTTCCAAATTAGGTATGTGGTTTTTGCCAAGCATGGGAGCCGGTACATTGGCAGTCAGAAACGGTCCGGACGCCAGCAGATATCATCGCCAACAAGGGCAATCGCCGATGGCACGTTCGGTCAGGGCCAGGAAGCCTTCGCTCAGCCTCGCCGACGCGCGCTACAAGGTCGGGGCCGAGATCGTCGGGCCGGTTACGCCGCCGCCGGCGCGCTACAAGAAATCCGCCGACATACAGAGAAAGTTACTGGATACGGCAGAGTTTCTTTTTGCCCGCTGGGGCTATGCTGCCGTCTCGGTCCGCGATGTGACGTCGCTGGCGCGCATGCGTGTCGCCAATGTGAGTTATTATTTCGGCAGCAAACAAAACCTCTATTACGAGGTCCTGCGCCGCCGCGCCGAACCTCTATCGCGCTTGCGGCTCGAGCGCATCAAGGCGGCGCGCGCGCAGAAAATCGGCCGCGAGCAAAAGCTCAACGCGCTGGTGGCGGCTTATGCCGATCCGCCGCTGGAACTGAGCCGGAGCGGCGATGTCGGCTGGAAGAATTTCTTCTCGCTGATCGGACAGGTGACGTTCACCGGATTCGCTCCGCCGCAAATAGCCGAGTTCTTCAACCAGCCGGCGCGGCAATTGATGGCGGCGCTTAGCGAGCTCTACCCCGCCGCGCCGGCGGCGAAGATTCAGGCAGCGGCGCTGCTGTTGATCGGGCCCTATCTCATGGTGATTACCGAAACCGGCCGCATCGAGACCTTTCCCGAGCGGGCATTCTCGTCGGGGGACCTCGCTCTGCTCGGGCCGCTGATGAAGGATTTTATCGCCGGGGGAATCCGTGGAATGTTGGAGTCTTCCCTGACCGAAAGCCGCGCGGGCAGGGGAAAGGCGCCTGGCCGCGCGGCGAGCCACTCGTGAACCGAACATTCTGTAACATTCGTCCCAGGTTGTTGACAAAAATGGAACGAGCGATACAATTCTGACTTGACCGACGGCCCGATCGAAGAATCGGCGCTGCCAGGGAGGATGACAAGCGTGTGCCGTGCCGCCGTAACGGCGATGCTCCGGTAGGCTTGTCCTGCTCGCCGCCTGACCGTCATTATTGAAACCATGGTCACGCGAGGAAATCGCTTGGAGCGACTGAGGCAGTCTCCATGAGCTGGCTTACGGGAAAAGTGGCTGTGGTCACCGGCGCAGGGCGCGGCATCGGTCTGAGCCTGGTGCGCCGGCTGGCGTCGGAGGGAGCGCGGGTGCTGGTCAACGATCTCGATGCGGAAGAAGCGGAAGCGGCCGCGCGATCACTGCGTGACGCCGGCGGCACCGCGATCGCGTATCCGGGCAACGTTACCCATGACGACTTTCCACGCCGGTTCATTGCTGCCGCGTTGGAGCAATTCGGCGACATCCACATCCTGGTCAACAACGCCGGCTACATCTGGAATGGGCCACTGCACAAAATCAGCGATGAGCAGTGGGACGCCATCCAAGACGTGCATCTGAAGGCACCGTTCCGCATTCTGCGGGAGTTTCGCGGCTTTTTGGACGGCCGAGTCGCGGAGGAACGCAAAAAAGGCATGATCGTTCACCGCAAGGTCGTGAACGTCTCGTCGGTCTCGGCGACCGGCGGCGCCGCAGGGCAGGCCAATTATGCGGCGGCTAAAGCCGGTCTTCACGGCCTTACCCGGTCGTTGGCGAAGGAATGGGGGCCGCTGGCCGTCAACGTCAATTGCGTGGCGTTCGGCTACATCGAAACCCGCCTGACGCAGGAGATTGCCGGCGAGACCGCGGTGATGATCGGGGGCGTGCCGCGGCGCGTCGGACTGACGCGGCCGATAATCGAAGCGATCAAAGAGCGCACTGCTTTTGGCCGGGCCGGGACCGCCGACGAGGCGGCGGGCGGCATCATGCTGTTCTGCCTTCCGGAGTCCGACTACGTCACCGGCCAGATTTTGGAGGTCAGCGGTGGGCTCGCTCACTGATAACGCAGCACAAGTCGCACGAGCTGTTTTGCACGGAGAGGCGTCGCCATGAGCCCGAACATGAACACGCGATCGGGTGTGCCGTTGCAGCGGACGTACGTCGCGGCAACCGGCGAAGGAGAGCAGCCAGGCGAATTTCCCTACACGCGCGGCCGGCTGGCAAACCCGCACACCCAGATAACCTGGATTCAGCGCGAGCTTTCAGGCGAAGGCGACGGCCACCGCTCGAACGAACAAATCCGCTATCTCCTGGAGCACGGCCAGACCGGGATCGACGTTATCGGCGACGGGCCGACGCAGTCGCTGCTCGATCCCGATCATCCCCTGGCGCGGGAAGCGGTCGGTACTCAGGGCGTTTCTCTGTGCCGGAAACAGGATTTTCTCGACCTTTTTCGTGGCGTGCCATTCGATCGTGTTTCGATCTCGAGTTCGGCGCCGTCGTTCTTTGCTTTGTCGGGCTTGGTGCTGGCGGCGCGGGAAGCAAAGTTTCCGCTCGAGCGCCTGCGCGGCTCCATCCTGCACGGACCGCTTTACACCGAAGACTGCTCCTACGCATGGCATCTGCCGGTGGATTTTCGGGTGCGCTTGGCGCTCGATTCGATCGAATATTGCTCGCACCACATGCCGAAGTTTCACGCCTACGTGGAGGACACATATTTTTTCAGCGAATCGGGTCTGACGCCGGTTGAAGAAATGTCGTTGGGTTTTGTTCAACTGAGGCACCTTGTCCGCAAGCTTCTGGCCCGTGGAATCGCAATTGACTCGTTTGCGCCGCGCATTGCCCTTCTGGTCAATTGCGGGATGGATTTCTTCGAGGAGATTGCCAAAATCCGCGCCACGCGCCGCCTCTATGCCAAGATGATGCGCGACGAGTTCGGCGCGACTAACCCGCGCTCGATGTCGGCGGCGATCACCAGCCATACCTCCGGCCTTTCGCTGACCGCGCAGCAGCCGATCAACAATGTCGTGCGCGGCGCCGTTCAGGCCCTCGCGCTGGTGCTGGCGGGCGTGCAGGCGATCGAGATTTCGGCTTTTGACGAAGCCTTCCGCACGCCGAGCAAGGACGCGCACATGGTTGGCCTGCGCACCCAGCAGATTCTGGATTTGGAGGCCGGCGTCGCCAAGGTCCTCGATCCCCTGGGCGGGTCGTATTTTGTCGAGACGCTGACCGACCAGATCTCAGAGCGAATTCGCGGGCGTGTCGATGAAATCGAGGCAAGAGGCGATCCGGAGGAACTCTCCGCCGGCGGCTTCTTCCGCGACATATTCCATCGGGCGATGGAGGACTCCCAGCACGGCGTCGAGCACGGCGATATCTCCGTGGTTGGCGTCAACGTACACAAGCTGGCCGAGCAGGACGATATGCTGCTGCGCGACGTCGCCACGGCCAAGATTGAAACTTGGCACCCCCATACCCGGACAATTGAAGCCTTCAAACGCAAGCGAAATATCTCGAGGTTGCGCACCGGACTCGACGGCGTTGCGGTCGCGACGGCTGAGTCTGTAAATCTCATCCCCGCTGTCATCGACGCCCTGGATGCTTCCGCAACAATCGGCGAGATCGTCACCACCATGCGTCGCGCGCTCGCAATGCCGCCGGACATGTTTGATCATCCGTTGCCGGGTCTGAATGCGGGCGCTCGACATGTCGCGTGAGTTTGTTGCGCTCGCCATCATGGGCATCGACCAGCATGAGAACGGGGCGATAGCGGTAGCCCGCGTCTTGCGAGAGGCGCAGATGAAAGTCGCCTATCTCGGCAAATTCCACACGCCGGCGTCGGTCGCGGAGAAGGCCATTAAGGAAGACGCCGACGTGGTCGGAATAAGCTGTCACTCGTGGGAATACATGCGCCTGGTTCCTCAACTGGTAGAGGAGTTGCGCAACCGCGGTTCGGATATTCCCGTCGTCATCGGCGGCTCGGTCATTACCGCGGAAGACGCCGAGAAGATGCGGCAGGCGGGCGTGGCCGCCGTCTTTGCCCATGCGACCGACGGCGAGAAAGTCATCGAATGCATTCGCGCCCTGAGCGCCCCAAGGAAGGCGGCCCGTTCCAACTAATACGATCGCGGTGAGCCAGAGCGCATCTCGCCGGGCGGCTGTCACGCTGAGGAGAGGAGAGCATGCTTTCGGGTGTCTACGAATTCCTTCCTCAGGACCGCGTGATCTTCGGCCGCCCGGCGTCGGAGGCCGTCGCCGAGACGGCCGATCGCATGGCGAAGCGGCGCTTGCTGATCGTCGCCAGCAGAACGCTCAATCGCAAGACCGATGTTATTTCGAAAATACGGTCAGCGCTCGGCGAGCGCTGCCTCGGCGTGTTTGACGAATGTGTGGAACATGTGCCACGCGCCTCGGTATTGGCGCTTGCCTCCGCCGTCCGCAACAGCGAACCAGATCTGATCGTCACAGTGGGCGGAGGCACTCCGATCGACACCGTCAAGGTGATGCTGCTGGTCTTAGCCGCCGGCGTCGACGACGAGCCCGGTTTTGACGGCATGCGCATTCGCGTCGGCGCCGACGGCACCCGGGTCATCCCCGCGATCAAGGATCCGCCGCTTCGTCAGATCATCGTGCCGACGACGCTGTCAGGAGCCGAATTCTCCAATCTCGGCGGCAGCACCGACCCGGCGCGTAATGTAAAGGACCTCTATACCGGGCGCTTGATCGGCGGGCAGGTCATCATCCTCGATCCCGCCGTTACGGTCCACACGCCTCCCGGTCTCTGGCTTTCGACCGGCATCCGCGCGGTAGACCACGCGGTCGAGACGATTTGCTCGCGGAAACCTCAGCCGTTCACCGACGCCACGTGCATTCATGCATTGCGGCTCTTGTCCAAATCGTTGCCGGCCAATCGTGCCGACCCGGCCGATCTTGCCGGTCGAACTCGACAGCCAGCTAGCGGTTTGGCTGGCGACGACCGGCCTGGGCCGCGTCGATTGGGGCGCGAGCCACGGCATTGGTCATCAACTCGGTGCCGTCGCCAACGTGCCGCACGGACATTGTTCATGCGTCATGCTGCCGAGCGTGTTGCGTTGGAACAGGTCGGTGAATGCTCCGCAGCAGGCGGTGGTGGCGCAGGCGATGGGGGCCGGCGATGGCGACGCGGCGGCCGCCGTCGCCAAGCTCGTCGAATCTCTTGGACAACCAACGCGACTGCGCGACGTCGGCGTACAGCCGCGGCACTATGACGCGATCGCCGATGGCGCCATGCAGAACGTCTTTGTTCGCAGCAATCCGCGACCGATTACTGAGCCGGCGCAAGTTCGCGAAATGCTTGAAATGGCGTGGTAGCGAGGGCCGGCAAATTCCCCCGAGCAAGTGTGCGCGAACAACGGCTCGACGAGCCATCAGCGTTCGCTCGCGCACCAGACACGCGACTGCCTCTTGCTGGACCCAAGAGGTCAAGCCTGCGTCGCCTCAGTGGCAATGCCCTAAGCGGCGTGCGGACCGCCCATGAAGAAGCTCTCTTCAACGATCTTGCCGTTCTTGACGGTGTAAAGGCCGACTTCGTCGAGGGTCACGCGCTTGCTGCCCTTGGGCGTGACGTCCATCTTGAAACGAACGACGAATTGATCGCCGTGCACATAGGGACCTTCGACCTGGACCTTGTGCACGTCGTGGTTCGCATACCACCATTCGCCCTTGCCTTCGACCGCCTTGCGGCCTTTAAGCATCGCCATGTCGCCGGTCATCGGCTCACGGCTGACGATGTCATCGGCCCAGAACTTCTTGCCCGCGGCGTCGAACTCGCCCTTGGCGCACATATCGGTGAAGGTCTTTGCGAGATCTTGGGTTTTCATAAAATCCTCCGTCAAGCTATTAGGAGCGTAGCGGTCCGTTGTGACAACTCCAAGGCGAAGGCTTCGTGCATTGCACAGCGTTACAGGCAGCGTCACAAGCACGCGTGACGGGAACCGCCATCGATCGCGACATCCGGCCTTTGCAATTCTATGATGGTTTCCTGAAAGTTCACCGGCATTCGCCGGCCCTGCGCATCAAGTCGACAAATCCGCGTCAGCGTCGATAACAAGTACGGTCATCTCGATGGAAAGACTGCCGACCTACGAACAGCTTTACACATCGTTCCGCTGGAACATTCCGGCGCGGTACAACATCGCGGCCGATGTCTGCGACCGCCATGCCGCGGACCCGAGCAAGATCGCGTTGATCGGCGAGGGGGCCGACGGCGGCGTGTGGCAAATGACGTTTCGCGACGTGCAGCGCAGGGCCAATCAGCTGGCAAACCTCCTGGTCGCTCGCGGGCTCGTCAAGGGCGACCGAGTCATGCTGTTGCTCGGTCAAAATCCGTGGACTGCCATCGCCCATGTGGCGTGCTGGAAGGCCGGCCTCGTGTCGGTGCCGGTGTCGACGCTGTTTGCCGCCGATGCCATCGCCTACCGGCTCGATCATGTCGGCATCCGCGTGGTCATTACCGATCTGGCGAACCTGGAAAAGCTGCTGCAGGCGCGCAAGCTTGCTCCCGAGACCGAGCGCATTTACGTCATCGACGGCCGCGAACCCGAAGCCGAGTTACTTTCAGAAGCGCTCGAAGCGGCGCGCGACAGCTTCACGAATGTCGATACAGCGGCTGACGATCCGGCGTTCCTGAACTTCACCTCGGGCACCACCGGCAATCCGAAAGGGGCACTGCAGCCGCACCGTTCCATGCTCGGTCATTTGCCGGGCCCCGAATTCTGTCTCGATTTTTTCCCGCAGCCCGGCGACATCATGTGGTCGCCGGCCGACTGGGCATGGCTCGCCGGCTTGATGGATATATTGATGCCTGCCTGGTACCACGGCGTTCCCGTCCTCACCTTCCGCGCGCCGCGGTTCGATCCCGAACAGGCCTTCGCCATGATCGGCCGGCATCAGGTGCGCACCACCCTGCTCGTGCCGACCATGCTGCGCCTGATGCGCCAAGTGCCCGATCCGGTCGGACGTTTTGGCGCCAAGCTTCGCGCGGTCTATTCCGGCGGCGAGGCGGTCGGCAAGGAACTTCTGGAATGGGGTGCCGAAGTCTTAAAGCTGCCCATCAACGAAGTGTTCGGCCAGACCGAGTGCAACCTCGTGATCGGTTCCAACGCCAGCGTCATGCCAATCAAGCCCGGTGCGATGGGACGCGCCATTCCCGGCCATGTCGCCGCCATCGTCGACGATGACGGCCACGAGCAACCGCCCGGAACCACCGGTCATATTGCGGTCCGCAGTCCCGATCCGGTGATGATGCTTGAATACTGGCGCAACCCGCAAGCGACCCGCGACAAATACGCCAATGGCTGGCTGATCACCGGCGATCTCGGAATGTGCGATGACGACGGCTATTTCTGGTTTCAGGGCCGCGCCGACGATGTCATCACCAGCGGCGGTTATCGCATTGGTCCTTCCGAGATCGAGGACGCACTGATCCGGCATCCGGCTGTCGTACTGGCGGCGGTGGTCGGCGTGCCCGATCCGGTGCGCACGGAATCGATCAAGGCGTTCGTGATTCTGAAAGACGGATTTTCCCCGGGCCAGCAGCTGGTCGACGAGATCCGCACTTTCGTCCGCGAGCATGTGGCCAGGCATGAGGTGCCGCGCGACGTCGAGTTCGTCGATTCGCTGCCGATGACGACGACCGGGAAGATCGTTCGCCGGGTGTTGCGCGATGCCGAACGCGCCAAGGTGACCGCCAAGTAGACAGCGCTTGTTCTGCGGGGCCCGCATGGCAACGCCGGCCTCATTTCCGAGGTCGGCGTCGATCTCTTTCGATCCCGTTCCAAGCGCGAGACTACCGGCCGTCAGCGAACTCCGACTTATTTGTCGAAGTTGAACAGATCCATCATGTCGCCGATCGCCGGCGAATTGACTGGAACATAGGGATTATCGGCCACCAGCGGGTTGGGGAGATTATCGCGGCTCCGCGTGGTGATCGGCTTCAATCCCCAGTTCGCCTCGATGAACTTCAAGGTCGAGACATGGTCGGTATAGCTGTGCGAGATGTGCCCGCCCTTGCTGTACGGCGACACGACGATCATCGGGATGCGGGTGCCGTCGCCGAAGTAATCCAGCGGCTGCACATAGCCGGAGTCATAATATCCGCCGCCTTCGTCGGTGGTAATGAAGATGGCGGTCTCGGCCCACAATTTGTCGTTGGCTTGCACGGCCTCGACGATCTTTTCAACGAAGCCCTCAAACAGATTGAGCTTCGACGAGGCCGGATGGCCGTCGGCCCAGCCGCTCGGCTTGACATAGGACACCGCCGGCAGAGTTCCGGCCTGGATTGCGGCGTAAAGGTCCAGCGTGTCCTTCAGATGCGCTTCTCGGACCGTCTTGTTGGTCATGATCGAGGTCGAATACTGCGCCCAGTTGCAGATGTTGCAGTACTCGTCCTGCCCGGTGTTGAATTCGAGCTGATATGGGTCCGTCAAATACACGTTGAATTGGTCGCCGTAATACGCCCAGGAGACGTGCTTGTCATTGAGCGCGTCGCCGATGTTGCGCACGCTCGACGGCGGGATCGTGTAGACGAAATTGTTCTGGTTTGTGTCGGTGTAGGCGTTGCTGCCGTCACCGAAATATCCCGGATTGTAGTTGTTGAGCAGATAGTAGTGTCCGGTCTCGCAGCGCGTCTTGACCTCGCGTGGCAGCGCTTGCAAGTAGCTGACCACGGCCGCCACACCAGGCTGGCTGAGGTCCGAGCAATTGCTGTACGAGCCGCCGCCGTAGTTGGCGTTGGGCGCTTTGGCAGTCGGCGATCCCGAGCCGCCGCCATAGCCGTCCTGCGTGTAATAGTTGTTGGTCCCCCGCTGCGGATTCGGATTTTCGATTTCGCTGAGTGCGCTAGTGAAGCCCGTCACCGGCGTGCCGGGATTGCTCGGATTCACCGGATTGTTCGGCGGCGTCAGGGGGTTGCTGTTGCCGTCGCTGAACCAGATGGCGTCGCCGGTGCCGAGCATGACATGATTGGCGCCGGTTCCCCCGTTAACGGCCTGGTAGTAGTTGTCACTCATCGAATAGGTGTCGGCGAGTTTCTTGAGGTAGGGCGCGTCGCCTTGCTGGACGTTAAAAAAGCCCATCGACGTCGAGCCCTCGCCGGTGGATTCGTCGTTGAAGCCGGCCGGCTGCGCCTTGCCGTTCGAACCGGCGCCGATCGTGACCTCAACCCACGGAAACAGGTCTGAGCGGCAGCCCCAGCCGTTGGCCGGAGTCGCGGCGTTGGCGTCGCAGTCGAGCTCCTGCCGCATCTGGTAGAACCGGTGCACCGGGCTCGCCGCGTAGGCGTCGTACGGGTAGGTCTCCGAATTGGTGAGCTGGTACGGCCCGGGTGGCAGGTGGCTCGCATCCTTGCCGTCATACATGATGCGCGCGTCCGGAATTCCGCTGTTCTGACCGGTGCCGCCGGTCAGCATGAACTTGTAATAGCCGTCGTCCAGTCCATTTTCGAATTTCTTGATCGCTGCAATGTTGGCATTGGTCACACACGAAGTTCCCGTCGCAATGCCGAGCACCTGGCAGCCGAACGGCGTCGACGGGCCGCCCGTGAGCGCCGGCGGCAAGGCTTTGTACGGGTTGCGATGGCCCGGCGACAATTCGTAGATCACGCCGTCCTTTGCCGAGCTCTGTCTGGCCTTGTCATATTCCGGGCCGGGCGTCCCATCGGCGTTGACGATCTTTTGTGACAGCAGATTGAGGACAGTGTCGTTTTTGCTCACCGGCGTGTAGGTGGCGAATACGTGGTCGAACGTCCGGTTTTCGCCGATGATGATAATGACGTGCTTGATCGGCGTCAGCGTCGCGGTATCGTCGTCTGCCATTGCGACGCTCATCGGCAAAACGACGCTACCGGCCACAACGCAGGCCGCGGCACATGACAGCAAGCGAGATTTGAAACAATTGCCTAGGTAATTGTGCGTTAGCATCTGCAGCTCCTTCATCTGCTAAGCGTTAGCCCCTCAACGCGCGGGAAGGTATGGAGCTTGATTATCCAGCGCGTGACACTTCAGTGATCGTCAGAAATTTATCCGTGTGAGTGAATGTTATCGACCGCCGACTGTGAATATATCGCGCCCTGTCATCGCGCATACACGTTGGTGCAATGTTAGCCGTGTTGAGTGCAGGTTACCTGACATCATGTCGGCAATGAGTTCCAAAATTCCAAGTGAAAGTGACTGCGTTGAACGTAACAAGGTCCGACGCAATGACAGCGGTGGAGCTTTAGTAGTGCAGGCCAGCGCGGGTCGCCGCCAAGGCTTGACCATACTGAAGCTGTGCCGGAGTTCATCTTGGTGGCGACGGCGTCTCGGATTCGCGCATAGGCCGGACGCACCGACGGCGAGCCCCCGGCGGCGGCAAGATTGAGCCACATGTAAGAAAGGACGACGTCGCGTCCGACGCCCTGGCCCTTGTCGTACATCAGCCCGAGTAGATACTGGGCGTTCGGGTCGCCTTGTGCGGCGGCGGTGTGGCAATAGTCGGCCGCGACCGCGAAGGACTGCACGACGCCGAGCCCGGCCTGAAACATGAAACATAGCCGCGCCTGCGCCCGCACATCGCCGGCGCGCGCCCGCAACATCAGTCTTGAGGCGGCGATATGACTGCTGTGATGGTGGCTGGTGACCCAGCCATTTTGTGCCCGCGCTTGATAAGCCGGCCCCGCCAGCGCAGCGGCGAGCACAAGAACTGTCACCAACCGGATGCGCATTTTATTTCCGCTCAGCATAGCTGGTGCTCAGTAGCTCACCCGATGGCAACCGGCACGGCCAAACTTTGCAGCAGCCAACCGAGCCAGATCGCCGGCGCCAGAAACAAGCCGAACGGCAGCCGCGAGGTCAGCCTTAGCTGGTCCCGCTGCCCGAGCAGATGGCGCGCCAAGTAGACGGTCAGTGCGGTCGCCGCGGCGATCTCGATGACGGCCGGGATTGTCGCCCAGTCGAGCCAGGTTCCACCCGCCGCGGCGAGCTTCACATCGCCCAAGCCCAGGCCTTCGCGCCTGCGCAGCCAGCGGTAGCCTATTTGCAAGGCCAGAAACAATAGCGCGAACGCGGCGCCGCGAACGCTCGCAGACCAAAGACCGTCCACAATGCCGGCCGGCGCGGTCAAGGCGGCATTGCACAGGCCGAGCGCCAGCGCCGCGACAACGAGCATGTTGGGAATGATCAAGTCGCGGGCGTCGATCCTCGCGATTGCCATCATGACGAGAGCGAGGCCGGCGCCGAGCAGGCCGCGGCCGTCCGGAGCAGCAACCAGGCTCACGGCGATCGCCGACAAGCCCGCCGCACCGAATCCCAAGTCGAACAACGACCAAGACTTTGCGCCCAGCATGCCGCGCATATCGGCGAGGTCTGGAAACCGCATGCCGGTCACCGCAGGATCCGTGCATTCGCGTCGGATCCTACCGTCCCGATCGCGCCCTTCAATTTGGTGCGTAGCTCTTCGGCCACAAAATGCGCATCGACGCTGTCACGGATGATCTGCGGGCGGATGAAAATGATCAGTTCCGTTCGTGCGATCATTCTACTTTGGTCGGAAAATAGATCACCAAGCTTTGGGATCTGGTCGAGCACGGGGATGCCGCTGCGGTTCAACGTCCGCGATTCCTGGATCAGGCCCGCCAGCAACACCGTTTGCCCGGCGGCCACCGCGATCGAGCTCTTGACCTTGCGCACGGAGATGGTCGGCGTCGTGTTGGCGGCGGTGCCGGCCGCGGTCGCCGCGCCGGCAACGACTTGGCTGATCTCCTGTTCGATGTCGAGCCGCACGTTGCCATTGGCATTCACCCGCGGAGCCACCCGCAGAATGATCCCGGTCTGGCGATAGTCGATGGTGTTGACGACGGTATTGCTGGTCGAGGTAGCGGAGTTGAGCACGCTGCCGGAAGCGGTGGTGATGGGCACGTCGTTGCCCACGTTCAGGGTCGCCACCTGATTGTCGATGACGACCAGCGAGGGATTTGAAAGGATCTTCACGTCGGTGACGGCATGCAGAGCGTCGATGATCAGATTCGGCGAGAGCTCGGGGCCAAGGAGCAAATTGAAACCCGGGAAGGCGCGATTGAGCGCCGCGCCCACGAGACCTGCGGCGTTGACCGACGGTTGGCCCGGCGGCGACGCCGGAATGTTGGAGACCGATCCGCCGCTGGTCTGCAGAAAGGCCTGCACGCCATAACTGAGATTGTCGTTGAGGTCGACCTCGGCAATGGTCGCATCGATGGCGACCTGCAATTGCGGACGGTCGACCTGGACCAAAGTCCGCTCGATAGTGCGGTAATTCTCCTGACTGGCGTAGATCAGCAATGCATTGTGGACGACGTCGGCGGTGATCCGCACGCCGGGTAGCGCCGGCGGGCCGCCGGGCCCAGCGCCGATACCGCGCCCATCCGCACCGGCGTTTTGGTCCGTCCCGAGGGTCGACTGCGTGGCGCCGAATCCACCGCGCCCGTCTTTCCCGCCACCGCTTGATCGTGAGCCGGAGCCGCCACTGCTCGAGCCGAAACCGCCCGATCCCTGCTGCTGATTGGCGCCAAGCGAAGACCGATCGCCGCTTGTCGTCGTGCTCAGCCCGGAACCTGGCGCGATCTGGTTCGCCGCCTGGTCGAGCGCGTTTGATCCGCTGCTGCCGACGAATATCTCGTTGAGAACCCGCGCCAATTGACGCGCTTCGCCGAACTTGACGTGATAGACGTGGACGCCGGTGCGCGTGGTGTCGGCACTGTCGAGCCGGCTGATCCAGTTACCCGCGGTCTTGAGGAATTCCGGCTTGCGCGTAACCACCAGAATCGCGTTCATGCGCCCGATCGGCAGGAACTTGACGACGTTGTGACTCAGTCCGCCCTCGCCGGTATCCATGATCTTTTCAAGCTCGGCGATGACCGGCTCCGGGTTGCTGTTCTGCACCGGGAAAATTCCGACCGACTGCCCGCGCATCCAATCGACGTCGAAACTGAGCGCGGTCTCGATCGCGACGCGGCGTTCGGGTCCGGTGCCTTGAATGAGCAGCAGATTGCGCGAGGTGTCTGCCCGCACGACCCCCGGCCTGGTGGCAAAGCTGTCCAGAAGTTTCAACAGCGTCGCCGCGGAAACGTGTTGCAGCGGCACCACCGACACCCCGTAGCCCGGCTCCGCTCGCGCTGCCGTTTGATCGAGATTGCCGCCGCCGACGGCGTCGCCGAGGGGTACGAGACGGTAGCCGACCGCCTCCTTGATCAGAGCGACGCCGGACAGCCGTAACGCGTTCTCCAGCACGAAAATCATGTCTGATCTCGGCACCGGTCGGCCCGAAGACAGGCTTACCGTGCCCTGAATCCGCGGATCGATCGAATAGCCAACACCCATGATGTCGCCGAGCACGACCTTGGCGACGGTAGCGACCGACGTATTTTCGAAGTTGAGCTCAAAGCCGTCGCCGCCTCCCGATGGCTGTCCCTCCGGCGGCGAAATCGCCGGTACCTCGGCTCCGCCATAGACCGCGGGTTTGGGGCGGGCGGCGGTTGCTCCGGAAGATTGTTGTTCGTTCGGAAAGCGCGGCAACAGGTCGAGCGAGCGAACGCGGTCGAAGACGCCCGGCTCGGTATTTTGTTGGTCGTTGGGAGGCGCTTGCGGCAGAAACTGGTTACAGGCGGACAGCAGCGCGGCGGCGGCGATCGGGGCGAGGCAAACCAAAATCACATTACGAAACAACAACCCATAGCCGGGCGTGCGAAACCGCCGCGACAATGTGCGAACATTAGACAAAGCAACCGCCTGTACTGAAAACGATCGGAACGTGCCGGCAGGTCAGCAACGCAGGCTAGTTGGCGTAAGTCACAAATTTATAACGGTCGAGGAACCGCGGTTTGCTACCGTCACGTGACGTGACGCCGTTCATACCCATCGTCGTTCGTACCAGTGTCACGTTCGTGGAGAATAAAACTAGACGGGGACAGTCCGCGAACGACTCCGCGCACGACCTCAACGCACGATTTCAGCGCCCGCCGTCGATCGGAAAAAAGCGATGACTTCCGATATGGCTGTCGAATTTGCACGGCACTTCGAGCGCAAGCACATTCCGTCGGCCGCACCGGCGCTTGCTGCGCTCGGCGCCCAGCCGCGGCATTCGCTGCGCAAGCTCTGGGAGCAGAGCGAACTTCCGGCCGGCGAATTTGCCGACGAAGTATCGGGCTTCTATGCCTTGCCACGCGTGAGCTTGCCGGAGCTGTTGGAGGCGCAGCCGCTCACGGCGCAATTTTCCCGCCGCTTCCTGCGCGAGATGATTGTTTTCCCATACCGCTCCGCCGATGGCAGAAACATCGTCGCCGTGGCCGATCCAAGCGACGTCGCCGCAATCCGGGCGACGCAAATCGTCCTCGGCGACGATATCGCGCTGCGGGTCGGCTCATTTGACGATATCGAGACCGCGCTGGCGGAGCGTCTCGGCGAGGACGACGCCACGGCTCTGGCTGGCGACCAAGGCGCCCGCGCGGCGGTCCGCGACGATGACATCGACAGCCTTCGCGATCTTGCCAGCGGCGCGCCGGTTGTGCGCGCTGTCAATGATCTGTTCGAGAAAGCCGTCGAACTGCGCGCCAGCGACATCCATATCGAGCCGTTTCGCGCGCAGCTAGTGGTGCGGCTGCGTGTCGACGGGTTGCTGCGGCAGATACCCGCGCCGCCGGGAGCGGTACCGCAGGCGCTGATTTCGCGGATCAAGATTCTCGCCGGCCTCAATATCGCCGAACGGCGGCTGCCGCAGGACGGCGCGGCGCGGCTGCGGCTATCGCGGTCGGAGCTCGACATCCGTGTCGCCATCATGCCGACCCAGCACGGCGAGTTGGCCGTCATCCGCCTGCTGCCGCGCGACCGTGGCGTGCTTTCGATCGACAAGCTCGGCTGTTCGCGCGGCGACGAGACGACGCTGAAACGGCTCCTGACATTGCCGCATGGCATGATCGTAGTGACCGGACCGACCGGCAGCGGCAAGACCACGACGCTCGCCACGCTATTGTCGATTCTCAACGAGCCGTCGCGGAAAATCCTCACCATCGAAGACCCGGTCGAATACGAGATCGCCGGCATCAATCAATCGCAGGCGAAACCCGCAATCGGGCTGACATTTGCGGCCGCGTTGCGCGCCTTCGTGCGTCAGGATCCCGACGTGATCATGGTCGGCGAAGTGCGCGACGCCGAGACCGCGCATATCGCGATCCACGCAGCGCTCACCGGCCACTTGGTACTGACGACGCTGCACACCGAGACCGCCGCCGCCGCGGTGCCGCGGCTGATCGATCTCGGCGCCGAGAGTTTCCTGCTCCGCTCGACGCTGCGCGCGGTCATCGCTCAGCGCCTGGTCCGCCAGTTGTGCGATCGCTGCAAGACGCCACGGCCGCTGACGCCAGCCGATCTCGAAACCGATCCGCGCTTGAGCGCGCTCGGCTTGAAGGCAGGCGAGGTGGTCCATGATCGCGCCGGCTGCGAGCGCTGCGGCGGGACTGGATATCGCGGCCGGCTCGGCGTCTTCGAAATTCTCGAAATCAACGACAACGTGCGTCGGCTGGTCGACACCGGCGCCGATTCTGTTGCGATCGATCGCGCGGCGATCGGCGGCGGCATGACGACCATGGTCGACGACGGCATCGCCAAATGCCGCGCCGGGATTACCTCCGCGGCCGAGCTGCTGCGCGTTACGACCATCCGGTGACGCCGATGCCGAATTTTCGCTATCGAGCCCTGACGCGGACCGGCGAGATCGTCAATGGAACGCTGTCGGCGCCAAACGCCGCCGAGGTCGCGCATCGGATCGACTATCTCGGCCTCATTCCGGTCGAGACCATTGCCGGCGACGGCGGCACAGCGATTTCGCACTTCGCCGTCGGCCTGTTCAACAAGCCGCGCCGCGAGGACGTGACGGTCTTCACCCGCGACCTCGCGCTGTTGCTCAAGGCCGGCGCGCGGCTTGACGATGCGCTGGAACTTCTTGCCGGCGACAAGGACATCGGCCGTTTGCACGGCATCGTCGCCAAGGTCCGCACCGACGTGATGGCCGGCGAAAGCTTCGCCGACGCCATCGCCTGCCATCCGACGCTGTTTCCGGGCATCTATGTGGCGCTGGTGCGGGTCGGCGAGAGTTCCGGAAAATTGACCCATATTTTGGAGCTGCTCGGCAACGAGCGGCTGCGCGCTGAGGCGTTGCGCCGCAAGGTCACCGACGCGCTGCACTATCCGGCATTCGTGCTGCTGGCGGCCTTCGGTGTGCTTGGATTTTTCGTCATTTTCGTGCTCCCGCAATTCTCGGCGGTGTTGCACGACTTCGGCGCCAAGACCGATTTGGTCATCAATACGTTCTTCAACATCTCCGATTTCGTGCGCGGCCATGGCACGGAGCTCGGTATCGCCGCGTTGGTGATCGTCATTGGCGGCTGGCTCCTGCTGCGTCAGTCGAGCGTTCGGGTCGCCATCGTCACGGAAATATCGCGCCTGCCCGGCTTCGCGTCGATGTTCGACTTCTATCGGGCCGGACTGTTCTGTCGCAACCTCGCGGTGCTGCTCGGCAGCGACGTGGCGCTGACCGCGACGCTTCGGATTCTGGTCGACATTATGGTGTCGACCGGACGGGCGCCGCTGTGGAACGCGACAGCCGATCGGGTTCGCCACGGCGGCAAGCTGTCCGACGCGCTCACCGCAACCGCGATCCTGCCGCCGATGGCCATTCGCATGCTACGGCTCGGCGAAGAAACCGGACAATTGGCGACGCTCGCCGGCCGCGTCGCCGATTTCTACGAGGCCAAGCTGCAACGCAGCCTCGACCGCCTTGTCGGGATTGTCGGGCCGCTTGCCATCGTTCTGATCAGTGTCGTCGTCGGCGGGCTGATCGTGTCGGTGATGACCGCGCTGCTTTCGGTCAGCCAAGTGGTCAATTGATGTCGTCAACTGAGATCGTCGATTGATTGATGCCTTCTTGTTGAAACTGAGGAGGAGAAGAATGGATCAGGTTGCGATCTGTCCGCGCCGGCCACGGCGCTCGGTCCGGCACGGGGAGGCGGGCTTCACGCTCGTGGAAATGCTGGTAGTGATCACCATTATCGGCTTGATCATGGCGCTGGTCGGCCCGCGGGTGCTCAACTATCTGACCGAATTGAAGGTGAAAGCAGCGCGCATCCAGATTCAAAGCTTCGCCAGTGCGCTTGATCTGTTTTATCTCGACGCTGGGCGCTTTCCCTCGAGCGGTGAAGGCCTTGACGCGTTGGTGCGGCCGACGCCGGGCGTCGCCGCCTGGAATGGACCGTATCTGCGCGGCGGCAGCGTGCCGAACGATCCATGGGGCACGCCCTACGTCTATCGCGTGCCCGGCGAACACGGCCCCTACGACCTGATCTCGCTCGGTTCGGATCGGCAGGAGGGCGGTACTGGCAGCGCCGGCGACATATCGTTGACGAGCACGCATGAGTGAGGTGTCGGCCGCGGCTCGCGGCGAAGACGGTTTTACGCTCATCGAGATGGTCTGTGTGCTGGCCATCGTCGCGATCCTTGCGGCCATCTTGATGCCGCGGGTATCGCGCGAGACCTCGCGGCCGCGGCTTGAGGCGTACGCGATCGAGGCGGCGGCAATACTCAAGGGCGACCGCACCGCGGCGATGAAAGCCGGCTGGCAGATTGCAACCAGCATCGACGCCAATTTGCGATCGTTTCGCTCTGGCGCGACCGGCCAGGCGATGCAGGTTGCCGACGACGTCGTGGTGACGGCGCTGCTGCCGGAGCGTTGCAACGACCGTCCGGCGCTCTCGACCGTGAGTTTCTTTCCCAACGGCATGTCCTGCGGTGGCGTCATCAAGCTCCACCGCGGCGAGCACGGTTACGAGATCCGCATCAATTGGCTCACCGGAGGAATCGAAATTGTCGCACGCGGCGCGTCTTGAGCACGGCGGCGGCGGCTCGGGCTTTACCATCATCGAAGTCCTGATCGCACTTGCCGTGATCGCCGTCTGCCTTAGCGCCATCGGCGCAGTGGTCGGCGTTACTTCGCACAGCGTGCGCACCCTCGAACAGCGCGTGGCTCTGGTGGAGGTGGCGCGCAGCGTCGCGGCGAGCCTGCCGCCGCACAGCGCCCGCCCGATCGTGCCGGGGACCGGAGAAATCCTTGGCCATCGCTGGCAAGTCGATCTCGGGCCGTGGCTCGGCGGCGACGTCGTCGAGCAGCCTGATTCGCAATGGATTCCGCAGGCCGTCACGATCCGCGTCCAGTCGCCGTCGGGTGCGGTGCTGGCGCTGCGGACTGTGCGACTGCAGAGGAAGCCCGGCGGATGACAACTGGCCGGCACAGTCGCGCAGTGCTCCGCCGCGTTAGCGACGGCGGATTTACGCTTATGGAAATGCTGATCGCGATCGCACTGATGGGCGTCGTGCTGTCGGCCCTGGCGACGATAACGGCGCAATGGATTCCAAACTGGCATCGTGGCTTTGCGCGCGTGCAACAAAACGAAATGCTCGACATGGCGCTTTCCCGCCTGGTTGCCGACGTCGGCGCGGCCGAGTTCGTAACCGCCAACCGCAAGGCGACGAAGCCTGTGTTCGAGGGCGCCGAGCTGTCGGTCACGTTCGTGCGCACCGCATTGGGTCCGAACACGCAGCCCAGTCTCGAGGTGGTGCGGATCTCGCAGACCGCCGATCGTTTCGGCTCGCTGCTGGTGCGCTCGCGCGCACCGTTCGCGCCGGCTGATCCAGACGCGCCGCAGTCCCTGCCGGCGGTGTTCACCGATCAGGTGGCGCTGTTGCGCGCGCCCTACCAACTGTCCTTTGCCTATGGCGACGGCGATGGCCTCTGGCACGACAAGTGGCAGAACGAAGACGGCATGCCGACCAGCGTGCGTTTCACCATTCGCGACGCGGTCACCGAGCGAAGCCTCGCGGTTTCGACCGCTGCTGTCGTCCGCGTCGACGTTCCTGTTGATTGCGTGCAGCAGAAGACCAAGCGCGACTGTGGCACGTCGGCAGACGATGTGCGCAATAAGGGCCAGCCTGGCGCCTCCAAACAGCAAGCTTCTCCTGGTGGCGGATGACAATGAGGAACGCGGCTGCCATTTCGCGCTTCGGCGCAAGCCTGCGACGGCGTGACGGCTTTATCATCGTCGCGGTGCTATGGATTTTGCTGTTGCTGGCGACGCTGGCGACGATTTATTCGGTCTATGTCGGCAAATCCGCGTTGGCGCTCACGGCCAACGATGCCGGACTCGAAACCGAGCTAATGGCGTCGGCGGGTCTCGAGCTTGCCGCCTATCAATTATTGTCGTCGGAAAAGGACGAACGGCCGACGCACGGCGAATTTCGCGTCCGCCTTGGCCGTGCCAATCTCACAGTGACGTTTGTGTCGGAGGCCGCACGCATCGATCTGAACGAAGCGCCGAAGCCGTTGCTGGCTGGCTTGTTCGCCGTGCTTGGAGCGCGCGGACCGGACGCCGAACGTTACGCCGATCGCGTGATCGGCTGGCGTACCGAGCCGAAAGCCACGACGCAGGACAATGAAGTTTCGCTCTATCGTGCCGCTGGCTTGTCCTATCTGCCCCGCGGCGCTCCGTTTGCTCACGTCAACGAGCTGTGGCTGGTGCAAGGCTTGCCGCCGACGCTGGTCGAGCGGGCCTTGCCGTTTGTCACGGTTTATAACGGACAGGCCACCGTCAACGTGCTCGACGCGGCGCCGCAGGTGCTCGCCGCCTTGCCGGAGATGACCCAGGATCGGCTCGACAATCTCCTCAACAGGCGGGAGACGATGACGAACGCTCCCAAGTCCGCCGCCGATCTATTGGGTACTGATGAGCCTGCGGCAACGACCAAGGGCAGCAAGGCATTCCGGGTCAACGTGCAGATCAGATTTGACGATGGTCGCCGTACGGCGTCAGAGGCTGTCATTCTGCTGGGACGCGAAAAGGTGCCCTATCAGGTGCTGTCATGGCGCGACGGCGCCGACGAGATGCCGCCGCCATCGCGTGCCGCCGCCAGGACGATGTCCCGATGAGCATGCTCAGCACCATAACTGGCGGCTTTTCGCGCTGGATCAATTCTGTGGCGCGGTCGATCGACGGCCTCGTCGACAGATACCGGTCACGGCGCTTTATCAGATTGATCGAGAATGACGACGGCACATTCACGTTTCAGATCGCCGAGACGGCCGGCAAGAGCGTCACCTGGTTGACGAAACGACGTCTCTGGCGGCCGCGCAAACGCGCCAATCCGCCGGGCATGCTGGCGCCGGTCGGCTCTCGTATTGTCGACGGCGCCCTCACCGAATCGCTGCCGGTCGACTGGATGACGGCGCTGCGCGGCAGCCGCGTCGAGGTCGTCCTGCACCCGCGGCGCTTCTTGTTCCGGCCGCTGGAATTGCCGCGGCAGGCTGTCGATTTTCTCGAAGGCATTGTTCGCGCCCAGATCGACAGACTGACGCCGTGGCACGCCAACGACGCGGTGTTCGGCTGGACTCGCCCACTCGAAGCCGACGATCGGATCAAGCTTTCGGTCGTGGCGACCGCCCGCAGCATGGTCTCGCCGTACGTGAGCTCGCTGACCGGCCTTGGCACGAACTCGGTCTCAGTCTCGACAACGATGCCGCCCGATGCCGGGTTGGTTACGGTCCTGACTACGCGTGCGCAGAACAAGGTCGGCGCCGGCCGCCTGCGCCGCGTCCTCGCTGTGGCAATTTTGGCAAGCGGCATTGCGGTGCTGGCATCGTTCGCGCTCGGCGCCGTGGTGGTGGATTTGCTCGACGCCGAGCTCGCGGATGTGTCGCACAAGATTGCGGCGCGGCGCGTGGCAATGCGTCTCGGCGACGGTCCGGGAGCCAATTCCGCTCAGCGGGCGCTCACCCAGCGCAAACAAGCGACGCCGTCGAGCGTGCTGGTGCTCGAGGCGCTGTCGAAAATCCTGCCCGACCATACCTACGTCACTGAGCTGCACATCGAGGGTGACCGGCTGCAGGTGGTCGGCATCACCCGCGACGCGCCCTCGCTGATCGAGCTGATCGAGCAGTCGGCGCAATTCACCCGGGCCACGTTCTTTGCGCCGACCACCCAGGCGCCGGGCGACCCGGGCGAACGTTTTCACATCGAAGCCCGCATCAAGGCAGAGTTCGCGCAAGGTAGCTGATGCCGGCAAAACGCATTGAAGCTTATTTGGCCCGGGTGCCGTTTGGCGCCTTGATAACCTATTTGGTCGTGACGCTTGCGTTCGTGACCATTACGGCACTGCAGGTCGCCGACATCGCCGAGCGCTGGAGCGCCGTCGCCGCATCGGCCGATATTTTGAGCCGGCTCGAGGGACGAACACCGGCACGGTCCCGCTCTCGCGATCAAACCGACATTTCAGTCTTGTCCGGCTCGCCGTTTGTCGAAGGCGCGACGGTGACGGTTGCCGGTGCGGCGTTGCTGCAGCGTCTGGCCGGCGCCGTGACGCACGCTCGCGCCAGCATCCTCTCGTCGCAGGTCGATCTGCAGGGGCCGCTGTCCAAACAGGGTTTCGTTGCCGCCACGATCAGCTGCGAGCTTGAGCAGCCGGCCTTGCAGCAATTGTTGTATGACCTCGAGGCCGGAATGCCGTTTCTTTTGGTCGATCAATTGGTCGTGCAAGCGCCCGCGGCCGCGGCCAGCGCGCCGAACGGCAGCGGGCCCGGCAAATTGCGCGTGCTGATTTCGGTATCCGGCCAATGGCAGGGGGCGCGATGATGAGGCATTTGTGCCCCGTGCTTCTCGCCAGCACGCTGTTGTTCGAGCCCGTGCAAGCCTTGGAGCTGGCGATTTCTCCCGTCACCGATCAGTCAGCCCGCGATGGCGCTGCCGAGAGTGGTCAAGCGCCAAATGTGCGGCCGGCGCCGGAGGCTCCAATGGACGAATCCGGCGGCCGGGGATTGCCGGCCAATCCGCTATGGGCCATCCCGCTCAAACAGTTATCCAATACGCGCGAGCGGCCGATCTTTTCGCCCTCGCGCCGGCCGCCGGCGTCGGCGGTCGTTGGGCCGCCGCCGGCGGCGGCGCCGGTCCGGGTGCCGCCGAAACCGGCCGGTCCGCAAAGTCCGGAGCTTTCGCTGGTCGGCACGGTCATCGGCGAGAAAAATCCATCGCGGTCTTTGTCGAGGACACCACCAAGAATCCGGTGCGGCTGCGGACCGGCGAAGCGTACAAAGGTTGGACGCTACGATCGGTGCAGGGGCGGGAAGCCACGCTGGAAAAAGATCGCGAAAGCGTCAACTTAAGTTTGCCGCAGCCAGGCGTCGAACAAACCGCCTCAATACCGTCGGCCGCCGCCAATCGGTCCGGCAACCGCCGTCACTGACTGACTTTTTGTTTGCTCAACGCCGTCAGAATTTTCGTCACCACCTCGCGCGGCGGCGGTTCGATCGAGACGACAATCGGATGTTCGTCGGCTGTTGGCTCCTCCAGCGTGGCAAACTGACTGTGCAGCAGGCTCGGCGGCATGAAATGCTCATGACGGGTGGCGATTCGGCGTGCAATCACCGTCTCGTCGCCCTTGAGATAAACCAGATCGACGTCGGCACGATCGCCGATCAGAATGTCGCGATACCGGCGCTTGAGCGCCGAGCAAGCGACAACGCTGTGCCGACCTTCTTGACGACTCCGGTCGATCCAGGCGGCGATCGATTTGAGCCACGGCAAACGGTCCGCGTCGCTGAGTGGAATGCCGTCGTGCATTTTCTCGATATTGGCGGCCGGATGAAACCAATCGGCATCTTCGAATTCCCAATGTAGCCGCATGGCGAGAAGAGTGCCGATGGTCGATTTTCCGGATCCCGAAACGCCCATGACGATCAAGGCCATGGGAGTCGGCGCCAAGTCTTTCCCTGCCGGTGCGGCTTGGGTTGACATTAATTGGTCCGTTCCGGCGCCGCGGCGCGATCCATGAACCAGTGCAGGCATCCGACCGGACGAATGGCGCCGGCCGGGGCCGCCGGGTCGCCGGCCTGAACGCGCGCCACCGCCTGCCGCTTTTCGGCTCCGGTCACCACGAAAGCGAGATCGCGGCTGCTATCGAGAGTCGGATAAGTCAGCGTGATCCGGACCTCGGATTTCGCGCCGATCACCGCGACCGCCCAGCGTTGCCTCTCGCGCAGCGCCGGCTGCCCGGGAAACAACGAGGCGGTGTGTCCGTCCGCGCCAACCCCGAGCAGCGTGACGCCGAACAACGGACGATCGGGAGTGAGCGCATCGCGACCGTAGAAGCGCTTGAGCGTCGCTTCGTACGCAGCGGCTGCATCCTGCGGGGAGATGCCTTCCGTCGGCACGGCGTGGATATTCTCGTCCGGCACAGGAGCGCGTGACAGTAATGCTTCGCGCACCATCCGATAATTGCTGTCGGGATGGTCGTGCGGCACGAAGCGTTCGTCGCCCCAGAACCAGTGTACGCGGTCCCATGGAAATCGCGACGCGATGGCCGGCAACGCCAGACACTCATAGAGCCGGCGCGGTGTCGAGCCGCCCGCCAAGCTGACCGCGAACGGCCGGTCGCTCGCCTGCGCGCGGCTACAGATCCAGTCGGCGACCTCGTGAGCGAGCACATCCGTGTCGTCGAAAGTCCGGATCTCGATGGCTGCGGCGGTCATGGTCATTGCGCGATAACCTTAGGCCGGGACACGGGGCCGCGAATGCGGGCGATGGCAGCGCCATAGTCGCTGGAGCCGAATATCGCCGATCCGGCGACGATGGCGTTCGCGCCGGCGGCGATGGCCAGTGGCGAATGTTCGCCGTCTTCGCCGCCGTCGACCTCAATCCAGGGGTCGAGCCCTTTCGTTTGGCAAAGCCGGCGCAGCTCGCGGATTTTCGGTAACATCTCCGGCAGGAATTTCTGTCCGCCAAATCCCGGATTGACCGTCATCACCAGGACGATGTCGCACAGATGCAACACGTGCTCGACAAACGCGATAGGACTTGCGGGGTCGAGCACGGCGCCGCTGGATTTGCCCAGCGAGCGAATCCGCGACAGCACCCGATGCAGGTGGACGGTCGACGCTGGTTCGGTTTGAACCAGCAAGTGATCGGCGCCGGCGTCGGCAAAAGCTTCGAGGTAGCGCTCGGGTTCGACGATCATCAGATGCACATTGAGCGGCTTCGTGGTCGAGCGGCGCACGGCGTTCACGATCGCGGGACCGAACGAAATATTCGGTACGAACCGGCCATCCATGATGTCGACATGAATCCAATCGGCGCCGGCCTCGTCGACGGCGCGCACCTCCTCGCCGAGTCGCGTCAGATCGGCCGCAAGGATTGAGGGCGCGACGACAATCGGCTTCACGACGCCCTCGGCAGGGTTGCGCCGGCGAGCGGCAGGATGAAACGCTCGATCGCCTTGGCGAAGCCCTCATCCTCGTAGGAATCGGTGACGCGGTTGGCCTGCGCCTGCACCTCCTGGCTGGCATTGCCCATCGCGATGCTGAGTCCGCTCTTGTGGAACATCAGCACGTCATTTGGCATGTCGCCGAGGGTCGCGATCTCGCTGGCCGGTATGGAGAGCCTTTTGGACAGCGTGGTGACGACCGTTCCTTTATTGGCGTCCGGATGGGTGACGTCGAGATAATAGGGTTGCGATCGGGCTGCCGACGCTTTGGCGCCGAGCGCTTCCCGGGCCTCTTTTTCGCAGCGCGCGACCAGATCGTAATCGTCGCTGATGCCGACGATCTTGTTCACGTTGCCGAGCAGATTGTCGAAATTCGCGACGATGGTCGGCGGGAATTTTACCGTCCATTCTTCGCGCGCGACGTGCGGGGCGTCGAGCTTGCGGATGAACCAGTCATTGCCGCTATAAATCCACACGTCCATGTTGCTGCCGAGGATGACATCGATTGCGCGCTTGGCAGCATCGGCGGCGAGCACGTGCTGTTCCAGAATGGCCATTTCGGGACTAACGAAAATTCCGCCGTTGAACGCTGCGATCGGAGTTTGCAGCGCCAGCGGCTCGATCAGCATCGACATGCCGCGCGGCGGACGACCGCTGGTGATGGCAAAGGCGACGCCGGCCGTTTGCAGCGCCTTCACGGCGGCCGCTGCGCGCGGCGTCAGGATCTTATCCTTCGTCACCAAAGTCCCGTCGACGTCGGCGAGGACGAGGGAAATCTTCGGTCCGCCGCGGGCAGGTCCTACCATGCGCGATCTCTCGCTTTCGCGGCTTCGACCGGTGCCGGGGTGTCGGCACTGAGGATGTATCGCTCGATCGCGCGCGCAAAACCGTCTTCGCCGTTGCTGGTGGTGGCGAAATCTGCGGCCCGCCGCACTTCGGGACTGGCATTGCCCATGGCGATGCTCAGCCCGCTCCGCTCGAACATCGCGATGTCGTTATGACCATCACCGATGGTGGCGACCTCGGCCAGCGGAACTTGCATGAGCCTGGCGAGATGTGACAGCGCGTCGCCTTTATTGGCAAGCGGATGCGTCACGTCGAGGTAATAAGGCTGCGAACGGACAACCGACGCCTGCGCGCCAAGCGCAGCACGCAAATCGCGTTCGCACTGCGCCAGCGCCTCGAAATTCGTGCTAACGCCGACGATCTTGGCGGTGGTATCGAGCGCCGGTCCGAAATCGTCGACCGGTGTCGGCCCAAACGCTACGGTTCGGGCTTCCAATCCGACATAAGGCGCATCTGGCTGCCGCAGTAGCCAGTCTTGGCCGCTGAATACCCATGCCTCAAGTCCGCGGGCGTCGAGCATCTGCACGGTGCGGCGAGCGATGTCCGGCGCGAGCAGATGGGCGGCAATGATCGCAAGATTTGCAGTTGCCAGCACGCCGCCATTGAAGCCTGCAACCGGCGCATCGATGCCAAGCGACGTTATCAAGTTTCGCAACCCTCGCGGCGGCCGGCTGCTGATAACCGAGAAGATGATACCGCTTGATCGTAGCTCCGCCGCTGCGGCCACCGACCGCGCAGATAGGATTTTGTCATCGGTTATCAGCGTGCCGTCGACGTCTGAAATCACGGCCGAGCATCTGAGGGGTCGCGGGCGCGCTAAAATCATGATGCTTGACCATGGGCATCGCCACCGATGCTTCGCCATTTCCGGCCATCTTTGGCCAGAAGCGCGTCGGCATCGCACGGTCCTGCGCTGCCCGCCGGATAAAATGCCAGACCTGCGGCGCTCTTCTTCGCCCACGCATCGAGCACGGGTTGCACGATGCGCCACGTCTGCTCGACCATGTCGGCGCGCATGAACAATGTCGGGTCGCCGATCATCACGTCGTAGAGCAGCGTCTCGTATCCGACATTCGGTTCCTTGGTGAACCAGTCGTCGTAATGGAAGTCCATTTTGACGGCGGCGAGATCCATCACCGGGCCACGGCGCTTGACCTCGAACTGCAGGGAGATGCCTTCGTCGGGCGCGATGCGCAGCACCAGCCAGTTCGGTCGCAAAGCGTCGACCGGCGTGTCCTGGAATGCTGCATAGGGCGCCTGCTTGAAGCAGATGGCAATTTCGGTATTGCGTTGCGCGAGATATTTGCCGGTGCGCAGATAGAACGGCACGCCAGCCCAACGCCAATTGTCGATCTCGAGCTTGAGCGCGACATAAGTCTCGACATTGGAATCCGGGGCAACGTTGGGTTCCTGCCGGTAGGCCTTGGTTTTCTTGCCGATGACCGTTCCGGCGTCGTACTGGCCGCGTACCGCCGCCGCCGGCTTGACCTCCGGGATGACCGCCAGCAATTCGGCTTTTTTCGAACGGATGGCGGCGGCATCAAAGCCTGCCGGCGGCTCCATAGCCACCATCGAGAGCAACGTGAAAAGGTGATTGGGCACCATGTCGCGCAGCGCGCCGGTCGCCTCGTAAAAATTCCCGCGGCCTTCGACGCCGACCGTTTCCGCCGCGGTGATCTGCACGTGGTCGATGCGGTCGCGATTCCAGATCGGCTCGAACAGGCCGTTGGCGAAACGAAACGCCATGATGTTTTGGACGGTGTCCTTGCCGAGAAAATGGTCGATGCGGAAGATCTGGTCTTCATGCAGACTGCGCAGAATGTCGGCGTTCAGCGCGCGCGCCGAATCGAGGCTGTGGCCGAACGGCTTTTCAATCACCACCCGCCGCCAAAAGTGGCGGCCCCCATCCTGGCCGTCGGCTTCGGTAGTGAGCTTGGCTTTGCCGAGTTGGTCGACGACGGTCGCGAACAGCCGGTCGGCGACGGCGAGATAGAAGATGGCATTGCCGCGGGTGCCATGGGCCTTTTCCGCCTTGTCGAGAGCGCCGCGCAAGCGCTGATAAAGATCGGGATCCGTCAGGTCGCCAGAGATGTACGTCATCTTGTCGGCGAGCCGCGCCCACGCCTCGTCATCGATGTGGTCGGTGTTGAACTCGGCGCCGGCGTGGCCGACAAAGCTTTCCAGCATGTCGTGCAGGCGCTGCCGCCAGCCGTCGGCGTTGGTTTCTGTTCGCGCGACGCCGATCAGCGCGAAGTGCTCGGGCAGCACTTTACTGCGCGACAGATTGTACAGTGCCGGTACCACGAGGCGCTTGGTCAGATCGCCGGTTGCGCCGAATATCACCAGCGCGCACGGATCGGCCGGCTTCGCCTGGTGCCGCGGTGGGCACGCGATCACGCGCGTCGGGGCGGGCGGCGTCCGGACCGGAACTTTGTCAAGCATGGCGGCGCTGCCCGGCGGCGGCTGGAGTCGCTTGGGCTGTTTGGCGCGGCGCTTGTTTCGGCTCGGGGTCGGTCGGCTCTTGGCCCTCGACATGACCGCCGAAGCCGAAGCGCATGGCCGACAGCATCTTCTCGCCGAAGGTATGCTCCTGCCGCGAGCGGAAGCGGGCAAACAGCGCCGCGGTAATCACGTCGGCCGACACCGCTTCCTCGATGGCGGCTTCGACCGTCCAGCGGCCTTCGCCGGAATCCTGGACGTAGCCGGAGAAGTTCTTCAGCTGAGGATCCTTCGCCAGCTCCGCGGCGCTCAGATCAAGGAGCCACGATGAGATGACGCTGCCACGCCGCCAGACTTCGGCGATGTCGGCCATGTTGAGCGTGAAGCGTTCGTCTTCCGGCAGATCCTGCGAGTCTTTGTTGCGCAGGATGTCGAAGCCTTCGGCATAGGCCTGCATGAGGCCGTACTCGATGCCGTTATGCACCATTTTGACAAAGTGGCCGGCGCCGGACGGCCCGGCATGAATGTAGCCGCGCTCGGCGCGGGAATCGCCGTTCTGCCGCCCCGGCGTGCGGGAAATGTCGCCGAGCCCGGGAGCGAGCGTCGCGAAGATCGGGTCGAGATGATCGACCGCCTCTTTCGGGCCGCCAATCATCATGCAATAGCCGCGGTCGATGCCCCAAACGCCGCCGGACGTGCCGCAATCGACATAACGAATGCGCTTGCCGGCGAGCTGCTTGGCGCGGCGGATATCGTCTTTGTAGAACGAATTGCCGCCGTCAATAATAATGTCGCCGGGCTCAAGGAGATTGCCGAGCTGCGCTACCGTCTCCTCGGTGATCTGGCCGGCGGGCAACATCACCCACACGGCGCGTGGCTTGTCGCTGAGTGTCTTCGCCACGTCCTCCAGGGAGCGCGCAGCGGTCGCGCCTTCTTTGGCCAGCACCTCGCGCGGCTTGGCGTTGGCGTCGAAGACGACGCAGCGGTGTCCCGCCTTCATCAGGCGACGGGCCATGTTGCCGCCCATGCGGCCGAGCCCGATGATGCCGATCTCCATGTGCTTACTCCGCAAAAAGTGACTTGCTCCGCAAAAATTCGACTATTCGAGCGCCGCATCGACGGCGCGGCCAAGCTCTGCCAAACCTGCATCGACGCTTTTGAGATGCACGCGAAGCGCCCGGCGATCGCGCTCGACCAACACTTCGAGGTCGCCGCTGGCTTGCGCCGCTTTCACCACGCCGAAGGTATACGAATGGCCCGGCACATTGATGTCGTGCTGGTCATCGCAGGTGATTTGCAGGAATACGCCGGAATTCGGCCCGCCCTTGTAGGCCTGCCCGGTGGAGTGCTGAAAACGGGGGCCGAAGCCGAGGCAGGTGGCGGCGCGGATCTTGTCGCGAATGTGGGCGCGCATCGTCGTCAACGCGCGCGTATGCGGCGCATCACGCTCGATATAGGCGAGGAGCGCCACATAGTCGCCTGCACGCGCTCGGCCGAAATGGCTCTTCAAATAGCCGGATAACGTGTTGTGCCGGCCAAGCTCTGACGCGTTGCGCGGATCGGCGTAGAGCGCGATGCCGTTCTCGCGAAACATCGGCGTCTGTTCCGGCAGGCGATGCGACTTCTCGTAGGCGTCCGTCAACGCCCGCGCTTTGACCTTGGCGGCCTCGACATCCGGCTGATCGAACGGGTTGATGCCGATGACCGCGCCGGCGACGGCAGTCGCGATCTCCCAGCGAAAGAATTCCTGGCCGATATGCAATTTGTCCTTCAGGCGGATCCGCGCCACCGGATGGCCTGCTTTCTCCAGCGCCTCGACCGCTTGCCGTTGCATCGGGTTGGCGTCGCCGTCGAGCTCCAGATAAGCAAAGAAGCGGTCGCCGCCGTAGTGCGCCGGTGTTGAAAGCGGCTCATCGGCTAGCGGAATGAGGCCGCGCCCGCGCTTGCCGGTACTCTCGGCGAGAAGCTGCTCCAGCCAGGCGCCGACGTCGGCAATCGCCGGTGAAGCGATGATCGTCACCTTGTCGCGGCCGAATTTCGTAGCGGCGACGCCCATGGCGACGCCGAGTTGCACGCCCGGATTCTCGGCCGGCGGCACATCGGCGCCGCAGCTTCGTTGCATGTGGCGCGTGGTTTCAAGAAGGCGTTTGACGTCGATGCCGGTCGCTGCCGCCGGCACCAGGCCGAATTTCGACAGCACCGAATAGCGTCCGCCGATCGATTTCACGCCAAAGAAGGTGTCGGCAAAACGCTGCTCCTTGGCGCGGCGCTCCAGCGATGAGCCCGGGTCGGTCACGGCAACAAAGTGCTCGCCGGTCTTGTCCTTGCCGCGCACGGCGGCGACGCGGTCGAAAAAATAGTCGGTGAAAATGTTGGGCTCGAGCGTGCTGCCCGATTTGGAGGAAACCATGAACAGCGTGTTACCGAGATCAACGGCCTGCTCGATCGCCGCGATTTGAGCCGGATCGGTGCTGTCCAGCATGTGAAAGCGAGGCCAGCCCTGCTGGTGTCCAAAAGTGCTGCCGAGGACTTCCGGGCCGAGGCTCGAGCCGCCCATGCCCAGCAAGACAACGTCGCTGAAGGCGTGCTTTTTTATCTTCGCGGCAAAGCGCTCGAGCTTGCCGATATCGGCGAGTTCTTCCTCGACGATCCTGAGCCAGCCGACCCATTTGTCCTCGTCGGTCCCGGTCCACAAGCTTTTGTCGCCCGCCCAAAGGCGGCGAACGCCCCCGGTTTTGCGCCAGGTCTCCATTTCGCTGTCGAACGCCATCTGCATGTCGGCAGAGCCAAGCCGGATGGCGAAGCGGGCGCTATCGCCCTCCAACAGTGACCGGCGCCGCCGGGCAATGGTGGCGAACAACTTGTCGAACGCATCGGCGAATTGCTGCACGCCTTCGACGGTCAACTCTTCGGTGATGGCTTTCAACGAGATGCCGCCGCGCTCAAGATCAGCCAGCATCGCGCGCGCGCCTTCGACGTCCTGCTCGATGGCGTCGGGGGAGACTTTGCCGTGATCGCGGAACGCGTCCATTGTCGCCGGCGGAATGGTGTTGACGGTGTCGCGCCCGACCAAAGCCTCTACATATAATGTATCCTTGTAGTTCGGATTCTTGGTGCTGGTGGAGGCCCATAGCAGCCGTTGCGTCTTGGCGCCGGCCGCCGCCAGCTTTTGCCAGCGCTGGCCCGAGAACAGCGCCTGGTAGCGGGCGTAGGCAAGTTTAGCGTTGGCGATCGCGACCTTGCCGCGCAGTCGGTCGGCCGAGCCTTTGTCACTCAGCTTGTCGAGCCTTTTGTCGACGGCGGTGTCGATGCGGCTGACAAAAAAGCTGGCGACACTGGCGACCTTGGAGACGTCGCCACCGGCACGCGTCAAATTTTCCAGGCCGGAGATATAGGCCTCGACGACGTCCTCATAGACGCTCACCGCAAACAGCAGCGTAATGTTGATGTTGAGGCCGCGGCCGATCAGTTCGCGGACCGCCGGGATACCGGCCGGCGTCGCCGGCACCTTCACCATCAGGTTTGGACGGTTGACGGCGGCCCATAGCCGTGTCGCTTCGCCGATTGTCGCTTTGGTGTCGTTCGCCAGATAAGGCGAACACTCGAGACTCACATAACCGTCGCGGCGTTGGGTCTGGTCGTAGACCGGTCGCAATATGTCGGCGGCGGCCTGGATGTCGGCGATCGCCAGATGCTCGTAGATGTCAGAGACGCCGTGGTCCGCCCCCTTTAGGTATTGCGCCATGGCACCGGCATAGTCGTCACTTTCGGCGATCGCCTTTTCGAAGATCGACGGGTTGGAGGTCAGGCCCTTCAAGCCGTCACGGTCGATCAGCGCTTGCAGCTCGCCGTTGCGGATCAGGCTGCGCTTGAGATAGTCAAGCCACGGCGACTGACCGCATGCTGCGAGTTGCTGGAGCGGATTCATGATTTCTGCCTTTTTGATTTCGCAATTTGATCTTTGGCGGCTGCCAGTACTTTGTCGGGCGTGAAGCCGAATTTCTTCAGGAGATCCTTGATCGGCGCCGACGAGCCAAAGGTGTGCATGCCGATCTTGGCACCGTTGGTCCCGACATAGCGATCCCAACCGATCACCGAAGCTTGTTCGACCGATACACGCGCTGAAACCTCGGGCGGCAGTACACTGTCGCGGTAGGCCTGATCTTGCAGTTCGAATAATTCCCAGGACGGCATGCTGACCACGCGCGTCGCGATGCCGTCCCGCGTCAGCGCCTCGTAGGCTTCGACACAGAGCGCGACTTCACTGCCTGTACCGATCAGGATCACCGAAGGTTTGCCGCCATCGGCATCGGCAAGGACATAGGCGCCGCGCGCCACCCCGGCCGCGGACGCGAAGCGCTTACGGTCGAGCGTGGGCAGCGGTTGACGGGATAATACCAGGCACGCCGGCTGATGCTTGAGACCGATGACAACGCGCCAGGCCTCGACGACTTCGTTGGCGTCGGCAGGCCGCAGCGTGATCAAGCCTGGAATGCTGCGCAGTGCCACCAGTTGCTCGACCGGCTGATGCGTCGGGCCCGTCTTCGCCGACACCGATCGAATCGTGTGTGAACACATAGATGACGGGGAGCTCCATCAAGGCGCCGAGCCGGATGGGCGGCTTCATATAATCCGTAAAAATCAGGAAGCCCGCGCCGAACGGCCGGATTTTCGACAAAGCGAGCCCGTTGACGATCGCGCCCATGGCGTGCTCGCGGATGCCGAAATGCATGTTGCGGCCGCCCGGCGTCTCGTCTTCAAGGTCGCCGGCGCCCTCGAACAACAGCCGCGTCTTGGTCGACGGAGACAGATCGGCGGCGCCGCCGATCAGCCACGGATAATGCGCGGCGATGGCGTTGAGCACCTTGCCGGATGAATCGCGCGTCGCTAGCCCCTTGGCGTCGGCGGCAAAGCCCGGCAACTTCGCGTCCCAGTTGGCCGGCAGTTCGCGCCGCTGCATGCGCTCGATCTCGTCGGCAAGATCGGGAAAGCTACGCCGGTAGGATTCAAACCGCGCCAGCCATTCCTGCTGCAGGCGTTGACCGCGGACGCCGACGCCGTCGTGGAAATGTTCGCGCACGCCTTCCGGCACCAGGAATTTGGCGTCCTCCGGCCAACCATAGCTGCGCTTCGCCAGACGTACTTCTTCTTCGCCCAAAGGCTCGCCGTGGGCGGCGCTGGTGTCATGCTTGTGTGGAGCGCCGTAGGCGATGTGGCTTTCGACGATAACGAGCGTCGGTGCGTCCTTGGTGCGGTGGAAAATCTCAATCGCTTCGTTGAGCCGCTCCAGGTCATTGACGTCGCCGACCCGATGCACGTTCCAGCCATAGGCCAGAAAGCGTGCCGCGACATCGTCGCTGAAGGCGAGATCGGTGTGCCCTTCGATGGTCACGCGGTTGCTGTCGTAGAACCAGCACAGGTTGCCGAGCATCTGATGGCCGGCGAGCGAGGCTGCTTCGTTGGATACGCCCTCCATCATGTCGCCGTCGCCGCAGATGACATAGACGTCGTAGTCGAAAATCGCAAAGTTCGGGCGATTGTAGCGCTTGGCCAACCAGCGTCCGGCCAGCGCCATCCCGACGCTGTTGCCGCAGCCCTGACCCAACGGCCCTGTCGTCGTTTCGACGCCCGAGGTCAGATGATATTCCGGATGGCCGGGACACTTGCTGCCGAGCTGACGAAATCGCTTGATGTCGTCGAGCGAGACCGCGGGCTCGCCGAGCCGCTCGTATTTGGCATTGACGGCTTTCACGCCGCTCAGATACAGAATCGAATAGAGCAGCATCGAAGCATGCCCATTCGACAGCACGAAGCGATCGCGATTGGGCCAGATCGGATCTTCCGGATTAAATCGCAGAAAATTTTGCCAAATCGTGTAGGCCAGCGGCGCCAATGCCATCGGCGTGCCCGGATGGCCGGAATTGGCTTGCTGCACGGCGTCCATCGAAAGGGTGCGAATGGTATTGATGCACAATTGATCGAGGTCGCTGCCGAGGCTTGGCGAGGGCGGGCCGAGATGGGTTTCTGTGAAGGCTAGAGCCGTCATTCGAGATGCCTCTCGCGATCGTTTGAGGCGCGGACGCGTTTCATCCCGCATTGCGGGATGACGCCTGTCGCGCTAACCCGCCGACCGGGGTGAAGGTTCCCTGCGAGCTCGGAGGTCGCGATGACGTGGGCCGCGTCCAATTGTGACGCCAGCGCCACTATTCATGGCTTCACGATTGCAGCTTCCGCCGTCACGAGGACGCGGGCGATTGGCGGCCGTTAATCAGCGAGTAATCGACTTTCAAACGGCCACATTGCGGCCGTAGGGGCATTCCGCTTTCCCGCGGGCCGGCTGATTGCTGCGATCAGGTCGGTGGTAGGCAGCGCCTAAGATCCGATAGCTGCTTCGTTGACCATTGCCTCTTGTCGCTCGGAGCCGCTGAGCCGAATCTGCGCTTTGATGTGCTCGGCCAGATACTCGGCGTCCCTGGCGACGCCGGAGAACCGGCCCGAGCCCCAAGTAAAAAGCCACGGCAGCCCGACAAAGTAGACACCGGGAACAGCCGTCACGCCGCGCACATGGGAAGGTTGGCCGCGGCCATTGAACAGCGGCAGATCGATCCAGCTGTAGTCGCTATGAAAGCCGATGCACCAGACAATCGATGTGATGCCGGCGGCGCGGTGATCGAGCTTCGGCCGCTCGTGCTGAGGTACCCACACTGGGCGGTAACGGTCTTCGTCCGGCGCCGGGAGTGCTTTCTTGGCGATAAAGCCGTCGATGCTGGTCTTGATGCTCTCCGCAACCTGATCGGCCTGGTCGAGGCAGCTTCTGAGATCGGTAGCGCAGACCAGGTGATCTCCCACGACGTCCAGCAAGCGTCCGTAAAGCTCCATGCCCTCGAGCGCGCGTTGCCGCAGATCGATGTCGCGTCCGCCGTCGCGGCCGGTGACATAATGGTTGGTCTTGTCGCGCACGCCTTCACGCAGCGGATGCTCGTGCACCGGCAGATCGTAATAACCCATCTGGTGCAGCCACTCGACCACGTCCTTGCCGCGGTAGCGGCGCGAGACGCGCGGCGCATCGCCGACGCAGAGATAAACCTTGCGACCGGCAAGGTGCAGGTCCTCGGCGATCTGACAGCCGGATTGGCCGCTGCCGACGACCAGCACCGCGCCCGCGGGCAACGCGTCCGGATTGCGATATAGCGACGAGTGGATTTGCACGACATCGCTCGGCAGCCGCTCGGCGCAGCGTGGAATCACCGGGACCTGATAGCCGCCGGTCGCAACCACGACCTGCTGCGCGAAATAAAGCCCGTCGGTCGTCTCCAGCGTGAAGCCATGCTGATCGTCGCTGCGCAGATGATGCACCGCGACGCCTTCCCGTAGCGGCGGATCAAACGAAGCGACGAACGCATCCATATAGGCGACGATTTCGTCGCGCAGCATGAAACCGTGCGGGTCCGATCCCGGATAGGGGAAGCCCGGCAACCGGCACTGCCAGTTCGGCGTGACCAGACAGAACGAATCCCAGCGCTCGGCCCGCCACGCGTGTGCGGCGCGCTCCTTCTCGAACACCACGTGATCGATGCCGCTTTGGGTCAGATGCCAGCTGACCGACAGCCCGGCCTGGCCGCCGCCGATGACGGCGACCGAATGGCGCGCGACGGGAGTGATCGGATTCATCGAAAAATGCGCCTCTATGTCTCGAATGCGTCTACGGTTACGCGTGCTCCCGGTAGACCGGCGAAGGTCTTGGCGACCGCTTCGATCCGCTTTAGCTGCGCCGCCGCGCGTGAGCAGCGGTAGCCGTACTTCGCCTCGACGCGATCGCCAGCGATATTCAATGCGGTTCGGCTGCGTTCGATAAAATCCGTGAGCGCATAGCTCTGGCCTGGCGCGAAAAACTCCTGGATCGCCCGTGACGGCGAATAGCAGCGCTCCGCGGCGCCGTCCGGCCAGCGAATGCAAAAGTGCATTTCAGGCATGGGCCGGCTCCCGCAGTTTCGCGTTGGACGGGAGACGAGCAGGCATCATGCGAAGGCCTCGACGGGCGCGTAGCCCATCAGGGGCTCGTGCGCAAAATCCCAAATCGTCTGTGCAAATTCGCCGTTACCGATGACCACGCGGTGATCGTCGGTGAATTCGCCGATGTCGGCGGCGGCAATGCTGCGCTCGCTGAAGGTGGCGACAACGCGGGCAACATTCTCAGGGCGGACCGCCAGCACAAACCCATAACTCGGAAACGTCGACAGCCATCGCTCCAGCGGCACGCCGTCCGGCTGCGGCAGGCGTGTGAGATCGAGCCGGGCGCCAACCCGCGAACACTCCGCCAGCATCATCGTCGTGCCGACCAGGCCGCCTTGCGAAATGTCCTTTGCCGCCGCGGCGAGATTTAACTCGGCGAGCGTCGGCAGCACCTCAAGGTCGGCCTTGAGCCGGGCCGGCGGTGCGTCGGTTGCGGCTTCCCAATTGGCGAATGGTTCGCGGTAGTGGCCGCGCAGATCGATCGCCGCGATCAGCCGATGCCCGGGTTGCGCATCAAACGAAGTCAGGAGGTTCTTGGCGCGGCCGAGAATCGCGACGGAAAGCTGGCTGCGATCGGTGCGGGTGTTGGTATGGCCGCCGACAATCGGCACGCCGTAAGCTCGCGAGGCCGCGCGCATGCCGTCGAGCAACGGCGCCGCGGCCGTTTCGCCGGCCGCCCAGATCGCATCGACCACGGCGACCGGCCGGCCGCCCATCGCGGCGACGTCTGAGACATTCACCATGACGCCGCACCAGCCCGCGAACCAAGCGTCGCGTTCGACGAACTCATTCATAAAGCCTTCGATCGCGAACAGCAGATAGCCGTCGCCGTCGGGGATGGCCGCGCAATCGTCGCCGACCGGAATGACGGAGTCCGCCGACAACGACAGCCTCGCGGCGACCGCGGCAATGTCGCGCTTGCCGGCCACACCACGCGATGCGCGCAGATCGCCGGCGATGCGATCGAGCGCGACAGCGCTGAGCATCACGCCGCCTTCGGCAACGACAGGAAGCCGGTCTCCGCGTCGGCAATCGGCGGATACCGGTTGAGATCGGCGCGCATGAAATGATGCGGACGGCCGTGGAGCGCGATCTCGCCGATGGTGTGCCAGTGGAGCCGGCGGAACATCGGTGCGTTCTGAGATTGCACGTGCGCGAAGAAGCGCCGGCAGCCGCGCGCGTGCGCGGAGCAAACCGCAAGGCGGATCAGCGAAGTGCCCAGCGCCGAAATCCGGCGATAACCCGGAGCGACGGCAAGCCGCGAGCCCCACCAGATGCCGGGTTCCGCTTCGTGGATGCGGACGGTGCCGACGACTTCCTGCGCGGCGACCGCAAACGATGAGATGGCGACGATCGTCGTCGCTATATCGTCGATGTCATCACGGTCGTCGCCCGCGAATATTTTCTGCTCGTCGCAAAATACCAGACGCCGCAGTGCGGCGGCTTCGCGATGCTCCCAGCGCTCGGTCGCGAATTTGACGCGATATTCGGACGGCAGAAATTCGGGGAATGGCTCGAAGATCATGACACCGCCTCCCGCTCGTAAGTTGAGAGTGCCGAGCAGGCGCCGCATCGGCCGCACCCGGCCTTGATGGCCGTTGCTTGCAGCCCGCCGGCACGTAGCATCTGCGCCAGCGGATGAAGAATCCCATGCATGAATGCCGCGGTCGGCGGCGGATGGCTTTCCAGCGGCGTCCCCGAGATCGGCACGAAGGGAACGACAAAAGGATAGACGCCGAGCCCGATCAGCTTTTCGCAGGTGGTAAGGATTGCTTCCTGCGGGTCGCCGAGACCGGCAAGAATGTAGGTCGAGACCTGGCCGCGGCCGAACACCGCGACTGCCGCATCAAAGGCGTCGAAGTAGCGTGAAAGCGGCACCTGCGCCTTGCCCGGCATGATTTTCGCGCGCACGTCGTCAGTGACGGCTTCGAGATGCATGCCGAGCGCGTCGATGCCGGCATCGCGCATTCGCTCGAACCACAGATCGTCGTCCGGCGGCTCGCATTGTCCCTGGATTGGAAGATCAACCGCCGCTTTCACTGCGCTTGCGCTCTCGGCCAGGATCGCCGCGCCGCGGTCGCGCTCCGGCGGCGTGCCGGTAGTCATCACCATGTGCTTGACGCCGTCGAGCTCGACGGCGGCCTTCGCCACCTCGGCAAGCTGCGTCGGCGTCTTGCGTTCGATGGTGCGGCCGGCCGCCAGCGATTGGCCGATCGCGCAGAACTGGCAGGTCTTGGTGCGGCTTTGATAGCGGATGCAGCTTTGCAGCACCGTGGTCGCGAGCACGTCGCGGCTGTGCAGCACCGCGATCTTCCAATAGGGAATGCCGTCGGCGGTGGTGCGATCGTAAAAGCGCGGCCGCGCGGGAAAGCTGACGCTGCCGAGCACAACGCCGTCGCGGCTGACGGTGCTGCGTCCCGCTGCGTCCGGTTTTTCAATGACGTAAGGGCTTGCGAAAGCCGGCGCGGTGTGGACCGGCACCATGACGGTCATGCCGTCGAGCGTCATCGCCTTGTGATCGGACGGACCGGCGCCGCCGCGGCGGCTTTCGTGCCCGGCCTTTGGATCAACGAGCCGCACCCCGCAGGACTGCAACTCGTTGATCAGTTGCGCGGTCGGCATTGCTTTGGGCATCGTCGGTTTCATCGGACGTGTTCCCATTCGCTGGTTCGTTTTTGGATTCCGATCCCGGCTTCGGCACAATCTCCATGGCCTGCGCCGCCCGGCTATCGAGAACGAGATGCAAAAGCTCGGGGCGCGCATAGTGGCCGACCGAATCCATCATCCGCTTGCGCTTGACGATCAGACCCATGTCGAGGTCGGCGAGTAAAATTCCCTCGCCTTCCGTCAGCGGCGGCACCAGATGTGATCCCTCCGGCGAGACGATGGAAGTCATGCAGCCGCCGCGCAGCGCTTTGCGGAATTTCTCATCGGGTAAAATCTTGGCGATCTGGGCGTCGGTCAGCCAGCCGGTGGCGTTGACGACGAAGCAGCCGCTCTCCAGCGCGTGATGGCGGATGGTCGCCTCCATCTGCTCGGCGAAAATCGGCCCAACCATCGAACCCGGAAACTGCGCGACGTGAATTTCTTCGTGCTGCGCCATCAGGGCGTAGCGCGCGAGCGGATTGTAGTGCTCCCAGCAGGCGAGCGCGCCGATGCGCCCGACCGCGGTGTCGACGACCTTCAGCCCCGAACCGTCGCCCTGGCCCCAGATCATCCGTTCGTGGAAGGTCGGCGTGATCTTGCGGCGCTTAAGTACGAGCCGGCCGTCGGCGTCGAAAACGAGTTGCGTGTTGTAAAGCGAGCCGTGGTCGCGCTCGTTGACGCCGAGCACAACCACGATCGCGTTTCGCTTGGCCGTTGCCGCAACCGCGTCGGTTAGCGGTCCGGGCACCACAACGGCATTGTCGTAGAGACGAATATGTTCGGCGCCGGTCGCGACCGGCGGATGAACAAAAGAGAAGTAGGGGTACCAAGGTACGAAAGTCTCCGGGAAGACAATGAGCTTTGCTCCCTTCCCGGAGGCCTCGCTGATCGCGGCAAGCACCTTCGCCATGGTGCCGTCGGACGTTTCCAAATCCGGCGACAACTGTGCCGCGGCGACACGGACCGAGTCCTTCAGTGTCATGTCCGCTGCTCCGCTTGCGTCGCTCCCGTGCGCGGCTAGAGCGTCCAGGTGTGCAGCATGAAGGCGTTGTCGCGCCGATGCAGCAGGATGAGATCCAGCACGTCGAGCGGGCTGACCGGCCTGATGCCCGGAACAAGCGACCCCTCGCCATGCCCGTAGAGCATCTGCAAGGCAAACCGGCAGCAATAGACTTCGCCGCCTTCGCCCATGAACTTGGTCAATTGGTTAGCGAAGTTCTGCGCGCCGGGAAACGGCTCGTCGCCCAATTTCGGGAAGCCGCGCTGGACGCCAAGCGTCACGCCGGGCCCGTACAGCAATATGGTCGTCTTGAACCCTTTGCGATGCAGGCGCAGCGCCTGAAGCATGTTCACCAGTCCGATCGACCCTTCGAACGCGACGGTGTGAAACGTCACCAGAGCTTTCTCGCCCGGCTCCGCTTTAACGTCCTCGAAGACTTTTTCTTCGTAGTCGACCAGATAGTCACCTTTCTTATGCGCAGGCATGGTGACGGCGGGCATGATCTACTCCTCGCTTAGCGTTGTCGGCCATGTGCAGCGGCCGCACCATGAGGGAGCAAGGCGTGTGCCAATTGTTGGCATGCACATCCATTCATCAAATCCAGTCATGTCCCGACTTTTTGCAATCAATTTCTGCCGCCGATTTCGGCGCAGGCAATTCTTGTTATGAAGCTGAGCGATAAATTTGAGCAAGCTTTGCGCAAATGAAGTGCAAGAGAAGGGGCCTCGCGTGAGTTTCGGCAGGACCAACAATTTCCACAGCGGACGATCAACAAATTTTGTTGGCGCAACTGTTTGCAACAATATACAGTCAATTTTAGTTCGCGCCGGGCGGACAGAAGACGTTGCACGGAGCGAACGATGGGCGAGTGGTCGCCGCTATTGTCCCGGCTTGGCAAGCCGCGCTATCTCGCTATCGCCGACGCCATCGCCGACGACATCCGCAATGGTAAGCTCGCGCCGCTGGACCGCTTGCCGCCGCAGCGCAAGTTGGCGCGCCGCCTCAATATCGACTTTACGACCGTGGCGCGCGGCTATGTCGAGGCACAGAAACGCGGCCTGATCGAATCCAGGGTCGGGCAGGGGACGTTCGTGCGCGCGCCGGCGAAGCGCCGGCACGGTCCGATCGCGCGTCACCCCGAGATCGTCGATCTGTCGATGAATCTTCCGCCCGAGCCCGACGACCCGGAGCTTCTTGATCGCATGCAGGACGGCCTCGAAGCGCTCGGCCGCGATCTGGTTTATTTGATGCGCTATCAGGGCTTTGGCGGCGTGCAGGCGGATAAGGATGCGGCAGCGCATTGGCTCCGGCACCGGACGCTTGTTCCGCCGCAGGACCGATTGTTCATCGCTCCCGGCGCACATCCGGCGTTGCTCGGAATTCTCGGCGTGCTTGCCAAGGCGGGCGACGTGCTGCTGTCGGAATCGCTCACCTATCCGGGGGCGCGTTCGATTGCCGCGCAACTCGGCCTGCGGCACGTCGGCATTGCGATGGACGATGAGGGTCTTGACGCCAACGCGTTTGCCGATGCGTGCGCGCGCCTGGCGCCGCGTGCGCTCTATGTCAATCCGACCTTGCTCAACCCGACCACGCACACCATCTCGCAACCCCGCCGCGTCGCGATCGTCGACATCGCGCGCCGCTTCGGCGTCGCCATCGTCGAGGACGACCCGTACGGCTTCTTGCCGGTCGACGGCCCGGCGCCGTTCGCGGCGCTGGCGCCAGATATCACCTGGCATGTCGCCGGTCTGGCCAAATGCCTCGGCGCGGGCTTGCGGATCGCTTACGTGGTGGCGCCCGACGTTCGTTCAGGCTGGTTGTTTGCGTCGTCGGTGCGCACCGCGACGGTGATGGCATCGCCGGTGACGATCGCGCTGGCGACGCGTTGGATTACCGATGGCACCGCGGATGCGCTGCTGGCAGCCGTGCGCCAGGAATCGATGGCGCGGCAAAAACTCGCCAGCGCGATTTTGCCGCGCCATGGCTACCGCGCCGATCCGGTCGGCTTCCACCTTTGGCTGTCGCTGCCGGAACCGTGGACCCGCTCGGCGTTCGTCGGCCACACACGATCGACCGGTGTCAGCGTCGTTGCCAGCGATGCTTTCATCACCGACGGGGCGCCTCCCGAAGCCGTGCGCGTCTGCCTCGGCGGACCCGCCGACCGTTCCGCGGTGCGCAGCGCGCTCGAATTCATGGCGCATGCGCTGGCGGAATCGCCGACGCTGGCTTCGACCTTCCTATGAGCGTTGCCGATACCGCCGGAGGGCGCCTACGCTTTGGCAATCCGAAGCGTTTGATGGCCGCACTCGTGGCATTCAAAGATGCGAACCTCGGAACCGTCTTCTTTGACCGGATCGGGCGAGCGTCGAATCAAATGCGCATTGCCGCCGCATTTGATGCAGCGGACTGGCCGAATAAATTTCTGCTCCTTGACGATGAAGGAACGCTTCTCCACGGGCCCGCCCCCAACCCCCGACGGTGCCGCCTAATGCGGCCGACAAAAGGTGCGGAATTAGGACAACGCCGCTGTGCGCTACGAAAAAAACTGTGCAAAACGCTGAATTGGAACCCGATTGAAACGGTTCCACCCAGGGCTGGAACGTCGGAAGCCGAATGCGGCCAAAGGGTTCCGCATTGGGACTGCACGCGGCTTCAAAGTTATGACATACCAACACAGGCGACCTGCCGATTTTGGAACTTCAATCCGCAACAGCGGTTTTGTTCCAAGGGTGGGGAAAGATGCAGCGCACACGAACATATCGACAATTCGCCGCACGGTGCCTGGAGGAAGCCCGCGGAACGATTGATCCGCGGCTCAAGGCGTTCCTCGCTGAAATGGCCCAGGAATGGCAACGGCTCGCCGAGGAAACCAAGGGCGAAAAAAACGATCACCTCGTTCGGGGTCCGGAATCAGATCCCGGTGATTGAGTAACAGTCCTCATTCTCCGCTAAGCTTTGGATCGTTGCGCCCTACGACGTCGGCGCGATTGTCGCTTAACTCACGCAGACCCTACATCCGCGGGAGACGACTCGTTCCAGGCATGACCTACGACACTCGCATCGCCGGGCCGCGGTTCAGACACGCCCAGATCTTCGGCAACGCCTGTGGGTTCGCAGCGCCCTGTTGCGCTATTCCGATGTACAATCGCTTCCGCTTTGCCGGAGAATAAGTTCGCCGCGCAAGCCGGCTGCTGGACTTTTCGACTCTATCGAAAGCCGGCGCCGCCACCGCAATCCTTTCGGGATGTGGCCGGGTTTCCCCGGAACTATTGCAGGATTTCTACCATCGCTCCGTAAGGTTGCCGGCGCCCGAGGCGGCCACGGCGAACGCCACACACTCAACTATCCGCTCAAATTATGGGCGCCAGACCGCGTCGCCAGAGCGAAACGGATGTAGAAGCCAAAAAAGAAATGAGCCCCGGTGCGGCGGCAACTGGAGCCCATTTCCGTTACTCGTAGTCCCAAGGGCGCGAACGTGCCACCGGTGTGGTTAACAGGACCTTAAAGGCTGCGCCGTCCGGCTTGATGGAGAGCTCAAAACCCGAAAGAAAGCACTTAAGTCGCAGCTTAACTACGGCTCGTTACTCTGATTTTCTGGGCCAGTGGGGATGTTGGAGATGAGACGCGGCATCAGTGTGCTGTATGATCCAACAAGGGCAAAGGCTTTGTTGCCTGCAGCCCGTCGTTCGATCGGTTGAAGCCCGGGACACGGCCGCAGTATCGATGTTGGCACAATCGAGTGCGCGATCGGTGTGCTGAGTCCAAGAAGGAATCACGGTGAGCGACGACCCCAACAAGCTAATGCTCACGATCCGTTACGTCGCAGCAGATGATACGTTCGCCGTGGTTGACACAGCGCAAGGTGGTCTGGTCGTGGAAGGAGGCTTCAAGAGAAGCATCGACGCGCAACGGTTCGCTTTGGAATTATACAAAGCGCTTAGCTTTGTCAGGCCAACCAAGCCGGAGGATTTGGAGGGATCGGCTGGCGCAGACGGCGTTTAGATTATTCGTGAGGGAGTCTTTTTGCGGCGGTGTCTCGCAACCGCTCCCGATCGAGGGATTTTCGGCCGTGGGCCAGCCAACGGAACCTAAAGGCAAAAAAGCTCCAGCAGTAATGCCTGCCGCGGCTCCCATGGGTCTAAAAAATGAAAGACGCGATCACCAAGAGGTCGCGTCCCCAATTTGGAACATGGCGCGACGTCACCAGCGGCATCAGCCGCACGGTGTGGCCAAGTGCCTGAAGTGGGTGTGACCAATGGGGCGCTCAGCGGCAAGCGTCGATCCCAACTAGGCGCGGAGGCAACTTCTTGAAGAACGCGCCGCATCAATCGCCGGCGAACAACCGCGCGGCCCACAGATTTGCGATCGCTCGCTCGATTTCGGTCACATCGATTGTGACCGAGTTTTATTCGATACGCCGGTGCCCTGGTTTTGATTCGCGGCCGATTGACCGACCCCAGTTGTCACCGCGACATCCATCGTCGCTCGCTAGTTGGTCAACCCATCAACTTAGCCGATCCGGCCCAGCCTTCATTTGGTCCAAAAAGAGCCTATTCGCCGCCACAGTTATGCTGGCAAATTAGCGGTTGGTCGGCGGGAAATTGGTACACCAATATTTGGAGGGATGCCGCCGCGCCAAGAAAGCGCGGCGGTCTCGAGTTCAATTGTGGTCGAGGCGTGCCCCCAAGCTCCCAAAGCCGTAAGGCGCTCCGGCCACAGGGCCCCGGTGTGCAACCACGCCGGGGCCTACTATTTGTGCGCCTTTTCGAACGCGATGGGAACCTGCCCGGTACCGTTTGTCCGGCATTGTTGCCTATTCGCCACAACCCGCCGGAGCGACACAAAGGCATATTGCCGCGAGAGCCGCAGCTGCCAGTTCGGCGGCTTGGGAGCAGGCAACACATAAGAAAATCCCCAGCCGCGGGGCAATATGCAGCTGGGGACTACTTGGATGAGCACTTGGGTGGGCAAGTGCTCAGCGTCGTCTAGTGCAAATACGTGATTCGCGCCACACTTACTCAAAGTACCTTCAATCCTCCCGCAGCCACCTTTCCCGATCGAGTTTAATTCGCGCCCGATCACGCTAATGTCCCAGACGGGGGACTGCTTCGACCAGCATTCGCTTGAACTCTGCCCACAAAGGCAGAACACGATCATCGGGCCTCAGATGCCGGCAGAGAGCTCCATGGCCTTGATCCGGATCGCTGTCGAACCTGATGTGTTCGGTGAGAAAATGCTTGAATGCTTGCTGCAGCAGGCCGTTCCAAGGCCGCGCCGTTAGGATGGCCCGAAACACTCTTTCCAGACCGCCATCCTCGTAACTAGCTAAAGCCAAAGCCCTCGTCGACGGATCAATAGCGCGAACTTTCCTCAGATAGTCGTTGCCGATATCGGTGAGAGCAAGTCGTCCAATCTCTGGGATTGTCGTCAGCTGAAGAGTTCGACGCATGAACTCGTCGTGATTCATTTTCTCTCCGACTGCGGCCACGCCCGGCCACGGCGAAAGGTTATCGGTGTTGCGCTCGCCATGATCAAGCTGCAGCAATCGCTCATCATCGGGGTATAACTGGCGAGCAATTTCAAGACACTCGCGAAATTGCACGGAGAAATGATAGTAAGCCCATGCAACCCTAATAAGATCCTCTCCAGTCAAAGTGGTCCAACCGAGATTGCATATTTCATCAATGACTTGTTCATAGGCAAATGCCGCCGTTTCGCTACGGGCCAACGCTTTTGAACCATTCATGAGAGTTACCCCTTCCCACGGAGATCACTCCGGCATTGACCACAATGCTGTACTTGCGCGATCTAATAAGTGACCCACGTCACACATCTTCGGTCGGTGCTTGTTATATGTCTTTTTTAGGTATCATAAGATAAAACGACTCATCACAGGACGGTGTGGCAGCTGCGCTGTGTGCTTGCACGATACCGATCGGAGCTCCCGTCTTCTGCAGCTTCGTTAGTAACGTTAATCCCCGATCGCGATAGCGTCGCTGAGCGCGGCATACCCGGAGCGGGTCGGAAAATCATCCCGGACTACCAATCCTGCATCATCGGTCGTCGAGTTGCGTCACAAATGACGAACGAAGTCCTTCGTCCGAAGATGCAACTCAGGAAAGTCATAAGACAGTCATAAGAGAGTCAAATGGCTCGGAGGCACGTTGCGCACGGGCCTCGGTGGTTCGACCCCGCCGCGTCAGCTGCTGCGCACGCTGGTCTCAAAGACTTCGTCGGTTGTCGCTCGTTGGCAGAAGGAGACTCAATTTGATTCTTTGTTTGTGGCCGACTGTGCTGCGGCACTTTGTGCAGCCAGACGCTGAAGACTTTGCAACAGTTGGTTAACTGCGGGGTTCGTGAGGATCAGGCGGGCCGCTATCACGCGCTGGGCCTTGGGCTGGTTGCTCCCGACCTGCTCATCAAATCGGGTGTTTGCAAGCGTTATCGCGACGTTACCGTGTATGCTGCCGATGCTAGTCACTTCGTTGGCGAAGATCTCTTTTTCGTGCAAAGGGTCTTCAAGTGGAGGCTTTGGTGGTGATGTGATAGGCGGTGTGTCCATGATGAGTTCGCTGCTCTTTGCTTGAAGTCTGGTGCCGAGTTATGACGGTCGGGCAACAGCACGCTGGCCATCATTTAGCAACCACAAATGATACGCAATAATTTGCGCGAATGCGTAGGCGCTCACCCCCGGCGTCAGCCGCTGAGTATAAGTGCGGTCATGAAAGCTTCAAGCTCACGACGCACGCGTCACGATGCCGGCGGAGGCAGGTCAGCAAAGCCTCTGGCGTTCGGGGGGCTTTCGGGCCCCTCAACCCATTTCAAAGGAAGGTCTAAGGGCCATGGTGGATGGCCGAATGGTGTTGAGCCATTGTGGGCTGGCTATCACGTCTCGGTTTAATCGGTGCGCCCTAATCCCTTTGATTGGGCGAGGGGATTGGGGGAAGTGTGAGCTGTACCGACAAGGACGAGGCGCCTGGCGCGCTCCTGGTGCTGTTGCAACGCGCGTGCCCGTTGTAGCGCTGGCGATTAGGGAAGCGCGCGCGTGCTTGAATAAGGCACCGTTCGGTCCGCAACATCACTTATTTATTAACGAAATGTCCTAAACTTGTGGTCGCAATTTCACTGAAAGTTTAAATCTCTTTCCTTAAATTATCTTCGGCCCTGCGTCGAGGAAATGCGAAATCATGATTGCCGTTCTGGCATTTGGTAGCATTATTCTTGTGGTATCCGCTGGACTGTTCGGCGCTTACACGTTGGGCTTCTACGACGGCGTCAAGGATGGTGAGCGATTAGCGGCGGATCGTGCGCAGTAGCGCAACAAACGCGCTAACGGACGGTGAGGTTCTCAGGCATCGGCGATGGTGCTGAAGTTTAAGCGCCATAGACAAGTTGGTACCGGGCAACGTCTGCAACCAACAAATTTGCGTCAACACACCCGCTACCCGCAGCCAGGCATGGAAACAACGGGCACGAAGGCGCCGCCGGACCGGCATCGCATTCAGAGGTCTTTGTGTGTCGGCTATTTCTTTTGATGTTACACAGATTTGTGGTGTTGCAAGCCAGACCGCAGCCAGAAAAGTTGGCGGCGGCGTTGGCATGAATGTGCCGGCCATCGGGTGCGCCGTTTGCTTAGTGGCGTGAGGCAATTCACCGCCGCTGAACACCACTCGCTATGGTCGAGCGATGACCATCGCGGCGCTTGTCGGTCTGATGTCGCTAATAATGTTTCCCTATTTTCCGGCTCGCGACCCAAGGTGCCGGTCTCGCCGGCATTTTCGATCAACAGCCTGTGGTTTTCCAGGGTAGGGGGACGTAGTCTAATGTCGCTGGAATAAGACAGTTGCGCTTCGGAAGCAACCTATGCACCAGCCTTTAGTTTCCCGGAAGGGGCCCGCCACTACACAGCATATTGAGAAAGTGTCGTTCCGACGTTGGAAGCGGAGGTTGAGCCTTGAATGATTGGCAATTAACGCTTGCAACCGGTGTCTATCTAAGTGCCGCAATCATTGCGATATCGGCAATAGTTATGCTTGTGAGAGCGCGGGGCGAATTTACCAGGCTGCGTGAAGACGTAGCGCAGCTGTCGGAGGACGTGAAACACCTCTTAAATGCAGAACAGCGACGCTTTCTTCAGGAGCTGAAATCTTTCAAAAAGGATAGAAAGGAGGGAAGCGATACTGGAACGGATTTGTAAGCTGTGTGATTGCCGAAATCCTTTGTTGCATTTAGCGCAAGCCAATTGTCGACTTGGAATGAGCGCACGATAACCTAGTGACGTGCTATCGCATCCTCGCGAAGCCACAATCGATAGCGCAGTGGCTGGACGCTAACAGCCCATTCGATTGGGAAGCCGTTTCGATTGTGGACAAAAAAAGCAAGTGTAGATGCGAAGTGTTTACTGCGTTCATGCAGGTCGACGACGCTGCTTTCGTCCTCCCGCCAAATACTCGCGCATTCGGGTGGCCACGTCGTTTGCCGTGTTGCGGTTGAAGTCGATTGGCCGTAACGCATCCGTATTACGCTCAGCCGCGCGATGAATGTGGTCGAAAATTTCTCGCCGCAGAGCATCGGCGCGGGCACGCACCTCTGCAATCACGGCGTCGACGATCGGTAATTCGGCCGAGCCAAAGTTATCATCGGGGGAGAAACTCACCCAACCGTTGCAAAGATCGATAGCCTCGCTTGTCCACGCACTCACGAGGTCCGGCAACGCAGCGTCAATTAACCCGTCAAACGCAAGTACACGCGCGGAACACTCGATAAGATCGGCATATCGGGTTCGTTTCGCATCCATCGCAGGTGTGCCTTAGCGTTAAGTCACACTAGCTTTCCAAATTTGTCCGCCGCGACTTGTCAGAGCATACTCAATCAGAAAGACTCGCCGGTCGCCATGCTAATGCGCGGAATCAAAGAACGCCTCTATTTCTCGAGCGTCGGCATGGCTAGCGGTGGATCGCTCCGGGTTGATAGTGGGCTTAGTGATTCGGTCGAAATTAGGGACGCGGCCGTTAGTGTTGGGTTCCACAGGCCCAAAGCAGCGCGGCAATGACAAGTCCCGCATGAGACCGTATCGAGCGGCTGCGACCATCAGAGTTTCTGGCCGCGCTAGGGCACTGCTCGGCATGCTGTCGGCGCAGATGGCTGACCTATCGACGTTTCAACAACTCCAACACCGCCGCCAAATGGTGCACGTGGGCGGCAAGTTGCCGAACACGCCTTTCGCCCGCGATCAGATGCTCTTCTGCCTCGAGTAACAGTTGCTCGTTCTCTGGTTCTCGGTCGCCGGACTCGAATGGTTCGTCGCCCACCAATACTGATGCGCGTTGTCTCGCCAACTCGAGCCGCCGACGCAGCCCCTCCAGTTCTGATTTCGCTTCAGCGATCGCTATTGACAACGGTCGTTCGATCGAACTTAGCCTGCGTGCGTCCGCGTCGTCGTCGCGTTCAAGCGAGCGAACCCTGAACCGCATTGCGACACTCCGAGATTCGAGGGAGATAATACATTATGAGCCTAAAGATTGTCCAATGAATCACTAGCTGGTACAAGGACTACGAGATTGGACACTTAAAGTCTGAAGGCGGCTATGATTACCGCGGTGATTGAGAAGACCCAACGCCCGGGATGTTGAGAGTGTCCAAGACGCTGCAGTCAAGATCTTGATGTCGGATACAGAGCGCAGCGCGCTTTAATCTGCCGCGTTTTATTTGTCGACTCCGCTTAGGGCAATTGCTGCAGACTTTTTACGTAGGCTCGATGAACCGGCTCCTAATATCAGAGGAGCGCCACCTAAGAGTGAAGCGCGGCTCAAATCAAAGCCGCGGGCATGTATAAGTGATTACTGTGAGCGCGAAATAAAAAAGGCGCACAGTGATAGAGTGCGTTCCGCCTTCGACAGGTAAGTGGCACAGGCCGGTAGGCTATTTTGAATAGATACCGCCTATATGCGCGTTTCTGCCGAAACCCTTTCAGAACGCCTTCGGATGCTTTCGTAATAGTTTTTTCGCGCAACCGCGCGTCGTCGTCGTGATATCAATTCGCGCACTGCGTACCCACATGCAAAGCTCAATAAAGTCATCAAAAGTGGTGAAATCGTTACTGACATACCTAGTCCAAGCGTTGTGGATTATTGGAACCGATGCCGCGAAGATGCGAACTCATTTCATTATAATTTGCTTCCCCGAATCGAATATTAACCGGGTCGCAAAAGTTGAAATAATATTGGCTGTGAAGGCGGCGCGTTGCCCTGTTCCCTTGGACGCCGCGCTTAGAACGGTCGGAAATGCGAATGTCCGACGGCCGCCCCGCGTCATGAACACGTCGGGTTGGCGAAGAGATGCGATGCGGCAGGTGTAGTCGGCAATGGTCCTGTGCCGGATGAGAGTTGATGTCTCACGCGAGCTCGCCGACGACGCAGCAGTTCCTACCTTTTGGTCAAAAAAGGGCTCGAACCAGCGCTGCGGCTCTGCCAGCGGAACGCCGTGCGCGGACCATTATCTGAATGAACGGATAGATCGAGAGGGTTCGAGCGTTAAAAAGGATCAACGCTCGACACTTCGAAATATATGCCCCGACTCGACGGATCCACCACTGGCGCGGGTTGCTGATCTTGATAAGGCGATCGGCCAGAGGTGGCAAGCGCTCGACAACGACACAATTTTCGGGGGGTGACGGCGGGTCACCGATAGCAACCAGCAGCTTCCAGGCGGCGGCCATCTCGAGCCAAGCGCGGCGCTCGCGCTCGCTCGATGCCCTCTCTGCGTTAAGCCAGCATGCTTCGAGGTTTGCGCGGCAATTGTCCGACATGCTCCCCCTACAAAACCACAGCACCTATAGCTTAGCCGTGCCGAACCGATACAAAAGCGCCCCCTTGTCCACAAGTTTATCCAATGAGGCGCTGAAGATGGAGGGCGCTTTCCGCTTCTCGGACTTCCGGCCAAGTTAGCTGACACCGAAGGTCGTGACGCAATCGCTAATGCCCGGGCCTTGAGGTTGATCGAGCGACTGCGAGCTTCGCCGGTCCGCAGAAACCGCTTTGTTTCGGCCGCTTGACTATTATGTGTGGTGCGTATGTGTAGTACGGTTTTTCCGCACCGGGACAATCGCGCGTTCCGGTGTTTGAAGTAGCCAAGAAGGTGATGGTGCTGAATCGTCTGCGGCTGAACGCCTGCGACTGCACAGGAAACGCCGACGCCTGGGCTGCGCTGCATCGTGGTCGAGTCATGCGAAACCGAAGTCGACGACTTAATTCGCAAAGGACTCCTCAAGGAGGATGCGCGTAACGACGTGCGCGCTTTGCGCCAAGCGCTTTACGGCCACCTCGATGCCACGCTAAATCAGCATTCGCGTTGATCGCCAAGCAGTCGAATATTTGCTGCAAGCGCGTCGCTGAAAATAAGGGGTTTTTGGATACTTATATCGTTTTCTGGCCCGACAGTGTTACGGCCCGTCTCGTGCATACAGCAACGACCTTAAGCGACCTGCTGCGCGGCCGAAAATCGCGATGCGCGAGTCGTGTCGGTCTCTGCCGCCGTCTTCCGATCGGACCGTTTCTGTCGCGACCAAGCTATGAATGTGGGGTGACGGCATTCTTAGGTGTTTGTGCGCCACGAATGCTACATCGAGTGTGGCATGCTTCCAGCTTAGGCAAGTCAAGAGAAAAACCTGGTTCCGGTTTCATAACTCATATGCATTAGGAACAGAACTTTTGGGGGATTGTTTTTCATCCATGCAGACACCAGAGCAATATCGCGCGTTCGCCGAACAATGCGAACGCCTGGCTAAACAAACCAAGGACGAGCATCACCGAAAGGTTCTAAGAGAAATGGCCAAAGAATGGGTCAAGTTGGCAGAAGAGGCGGATAGAGAGGACTAACTGCGATCCTTCCTTTTTTCGTCAGCCGCGTCGTTTGTATTTTCGGACAAACGAAGCCAGACCTGCGCCATGTGCGTCAGTAATGCACGAGCACGCTCGTCTTCCGAGGCTTGGGCTATCGCCAAACACTCACGGGCGAAAAGCTGATAATGCTCAGACTTGGTCACAGAGGGAAGTCTCCCCTCTGTCGCAACGCAAAACGGCAAAGGGCGTTCCCTAGTTCCCCGACCTCAAATCTAAGAGATAGCAAGCCAAAGCACGCTCAAGCGTTGCATGCGGAACCTTGTCACCCGGACCAGTGACCCTAATTGTCTGTATTCTGGTTCCCGCAAGGTCGGGTGACTGTGCTTACTCTATGTCTTCAACATGTCTTCAACGATCCGAAAATCGCGCACAGCGCCGTCGCCAAGTGCCTTTAGCCTTCCGCATATGCGGCATTGTCGTAGGCGGCAGTCGCTTTCTCTAAGTTCAGATATTCGACAATTACGGAGCCCCTGTTCACGGGCAACTGAAGAGCTAAGTGAGGTGATTTCTCACCTACCAGATGTGCGTTACGGAGCTTTGCGCCGCTTCGATCAAATGGTCACTGGAGAACAACGATGGAGCACCACGCGCAAGGCCGCCGCGCTTTGATATAGGCCAGCCGCTGCCTGAGCGGCGATAGAAAGCGTTCACGGCAGCCCTTATTCTGCCTCGCGCCCCAAAGTCCGGTGCACTTATGCGATCGTGTGTATCGATTTGGATTCGTCCCACGAGCCGAGGCCATGGTTTGCGGCTTAAGCGGGCTAGTGACGCGGTCAATTCCCCGGGCGCTCCAGGCTTACCTGGGGCATCGCAATATCCAGAATACGACCCGGCACACGGCGCTCGCGCCCGATCGGTTCAAGGGCTTTTGGCGGGACTAGTTGCGGGAAAGGCAAGAAGCCAATATCAGGCACTCCCCACCCAGGGTGCTGGATCGTCGCGTCCTTGTGACCGCACACCGTACATCGGGCACACACCGCCGAAGCTTGTCCCAGCGCCCCAAAAGTCGGCATGGCTCCAATTTTGGTAATCGACTGTGGGAATGCTAAGCTGGACTGTGGGAATGCTAAGCTGAAAGGGTTTTAGAACCGAGGTGCGCACCGTGCCAAGTGCCGACGATTACCGTGAACTGGCCGACAAGTGCTTTAAATCGGCGCGCGTGGCGCACACTGAGGACGAGCGCATGATGTACCTCACTCTGGCGCAAACTTGGCTGGAGGAGGCCTCACGTCGAGACAGCGCGTCGGTTCGCTTACCACCGGCGCCCCGGCTAGAGCGGCGCCGCTACGGATCGAAGCCGGCGTGACGTACCGCCGTTTCCCTTACACATGGCTCTGATGGCAACGTGGGAGATCACGATCACTTGTCGGGATGGATCGCGGCTTCGCTTTTCTGAGCTCAGAGCCTACGCGCCGAAGAAGGGCGAGATCATCGAGACGGCGGATGCCGGGAAAATACTCAAGGCGAAGATCGACGCCTATCGCGAAGAGCGGTCGACTGGCTCCCGCCCTCCCTTTTTCCAGGTCATGGCGAGCGAATATAAAGTCCAACGTGAGAGGTAATTCCAATGGCGATCATGCAGCCTCCAACGGGTCCGATTGAGATTTCCGACCCTAAAAACGTCCCTGAGCTATTCATCAATGGACCCTTCAACATCATAAATATGGGAGGCATGGTACAAATTACCTTCACGACGGTACGGCCCGATGCAGATGATCTTTTCGCGGGCAAAAGCGCTCCGAAATATCAGGGGATCGTAATCTGCCGGCTCCTTATGCCCGGAGAATTGGCCCAGCAATTGGTCCGAACGCTCGCGGACAATCTTATCAAGGCTGCTGAGCAGTCGGCGGGGACAGTGGCGCCTACTCCAACGCAACAAAACCGGTTCTCTGGTGACGGGGAGCGATAGTCGCCGCTTCCCGTCGCCCTGGATCGTCGAAGACCTTAACGAGGGATGTGCTTCATCGTGCCGGCGCATTGCCCAGCCGAGCGGCAGACATGTTCACGACGCTCGCCCATTGCTAATAGTCTTTGTCGCCTTGGCGACGGGCTTCGAACCGCAATTCAATGGCCTGTTGCGATCACCGCTGTCGCTTACTATTCCTCGGTGCCATCGCTGACGGCGCGTGACGTCGCGCCGGATCGGTTCAAGGGATTTTACCGGGACTAGATCCGGCAACTCGGACGCTGAGAACGCGTTTGATCGGACGGTTATCGCGCTCTTTCCCTCAGGGAGCAGACCCCAGGGCCGCCGGCGCCGATCCGATCTACCGGGAGAAGATCAGCGGAGCCCGGCCCGATCGGCCGCAGCTTGGCAGACCGACGGCGGAACTCATGCCGGGCGATATCGTCCTGGTGACGAAGCTTGACCGGCTGGGCCGTTTGGAACTGCTGGAACTGATCGATCGCATCAGCAAAGCTGGTGCTTCATTCCGATCGGTGGGCGAACCTGCTCTGGGTTACGTCTCGTACCCAACCGCAAGCGGGCCATGCCGAAGGCGTCAAGTTCCGGCCGGAAGCGTAAGCTGTCGAAATACCAGCGTGCTGAGGCCAGCCGGCGCCGCGATGCCGGCGAGACCTTGGCCCCGATCGCCAAAGGCGATGGCATCGCGATCTCGATGATCTCGCGCCTATCAAGCCGATCTACCGGTGCCTGGTCAGCTGCCGAGCTCGATCAGTCGCGCCACCGGACCGAAATGGATCGCCGCGGCGATCGCTATCGCCGCGAACCAGGCAAGCGTAATTTCCCAGCCTGGAAACCAACCTACCATGACTTCCCCAAACGCTCCGCGGGGGTCAAACGCCGGCGCGCATCCAAGCGCGCTTCACGTTGATTACTATGGCACGATTGGAATAGGCGGCAACAACAAAACAGCGTTTGGAGAAGGCTTGCTTCTAAAAGTCGCCATTGGGCGCGGCGCCTTGTTCGCCCAACAGCGGCCCGGCGGGTTGCCGTCCGCCGTGGCCGGTGCGGAACTCGCCGCGGATAGTGGTTTCGGCGAGCCGGCACCAAAGCCCAAGCCCTCTCGTCTGGGGAAATTTCAAACTCAACTCCGAGTGAACTGCCGCCTATTTCACATTCATTCCGGCGTATTTGCGTAAGGATTGATCTGTGCGGATTTGAAATCGTGCCCGTCGTTTCTGGCCAAGAAACAGCGGCAGCAATTAGCCAGCACCCAGAAGCGAATTATGACGGACGAAAATTTAGCCAGCACCCAGAAGCGAATTAGGACAGACGAAAATTCAAATTAGGACAGAGGGCTCGGAGCGAGGACAGTACCCGAGCTACGATCTCTCCGGCGATTGATCTCGGCCCAGGGCCGTCGGCATCACCAAGGATGGCGGAACTCCGCCGTTTGAATAAGGCAGGCCACTTTCGAGCTTGCCAGCCGGGCGAGATGGCTCATATTCCAACTGAATGGCCGAAGTTCGGAAGATCGCGAAATACACTTTGGACGTCCTGCTAGTCGCGGTTCCTTTGATGGTCGTGATCTATTTTCTGGCCTACCCCGACAAATTCAACGCGTTCCTGAATTGGATGGTAGGGCGATAATGACCTGCCACTGAACTTTCATCCAGCGGCGTTTAGAGCCTCGACCAAGGTTACGCCCTTCGGCGCGGTGAGTGTACCGGCATAAGCGGCCGGCGTTTTGTAGCCGAGCGAGGAGTGCGGCCTCGCGGTGTTGTAGTCGGTGACCCAGGCGCCGATGAGCTGACGGGCCTGATCGAGATCGATGAACAGGCTCTCATTGAGAAGCTCGTCGCGCATCCGGCCGTTGAAGGAACTCGATGTAGCCGTTCTGCATCGGTCTGCCCGGTGCGATGTAATGCCAATCCACACCATGATCCTTCGCCCAGCCTAGCATCGCGTTCGAGGTGAACTCGGTTCCATTGTCGGAAACGATCATCCGCGGCTTGCCGCGCGCGCCGATGAGCATCGTCAACTCGCGTGCAACTCGTTTGCCCGAGATCGAGGTGTCGGGAATTGCCGCCAGACATACGCGCGTCACATCATCGACAATGTTGAGGATGCGGAAGCGCCGGCCCCCGGCGAACTGATCATGGACGAAGTCGAGCGACCAGCGCGCGTTGACCTTGGCCTCGACCAGGATCGGCGTGCGCGTTCCGATCGCTTTCCGCCGAGCCTTACGCTTGCGGACCGTCAGCCCTTCTTCGCGGTAGAGCCGATAGATGCGATTGACACCTGATGGCTCGCCCCGTTCCCGCAGTAGGATGAACAGCCGACGGTAGCCGAACCGGCGGCGCTGGTTGGCGAGATCCCGCAAACGGGTGCGCAGCTCGACATCGGGCGGCCGGCGCGATCGATAGCGGATCATCTTGCGATCCGCGGAAATGAGGATGCAGGCCCGACGCTCGCTCATCTGCAGGACATTACGAAGATGAGCGACAGCCTCGCGCTTGGCGGCGGGCCCTACCATTTTTTTGTCAGAAGCTCTTTCAGCGCCGCCTGGTCCAGCATCGACTCCGCCAAGAGCTTCTTCAGCTTGCGGTTCTCCTCTTCCAGCGACCGCAGACGCTTGGCGTCCGACATCTCCATGCCGCCGTATTTGGCCTTCCAGTTGTACAACGTGGCTTCCGAGATGCCGTGCTTGCGTGCTAGATCGGCCGTCTTCGCTCCGGCCTCGTGTTCGCGCAAGACCGCGATGATCTGCTCTTCGCTGAACCTATTCCGCTTCATCGTCCGTCCCCTATTTGAGGTCGGACTCTAACTCCGCGTGGAGGAAAAACTCAGTGGCAGGTCAATAATGACCAAGCCGGCGATCGCCTCTTCCAGAGCCCGGCTGGATCATGCTGTGGCGCGCTGACTATCGATGATCCGCGAATTCGCCTTAGTGTTTGGAGTAGGCGCGGCCTGCGCCTTTGTCGGCTGGGGCGTCGTCTACCTAACGCGACGTCGCTGACTGGGAAGAAGCCCAGCACATTGCGGGCCAAAATCGCCAAGGTCTCGAAGTTGGTGCTAAACTCCTAAAAGGCAAATTCGGCCCTATTTCGGATTTGGCGCATCGCTGTCTGGCATTTGACCTTTTTTCGTGACGCAGGTGCGAAAGAAATCCCTTTCGGCTTGAGCATACGCCTTGTTTCCAAGCGGAAATGGCGGAGGATGTGATTTGATAGCCATATCACGGCACTTGTTTGCCAGCTCCGCGCTTATGGCGGCTGCCGGTGATGCCGCGCAAGTGACAATGATTAGCGCAGATAGGATCGGTGCAGATCGGGCAAGCGAGAAGTCTTTCATGAACGATCTCCAATAATACCCGGAGAAATCGTATCAGCCGCGCGCGGAGGCGCAAGTCGGCAGCGGTTCGTTAGTTCCTAAGTCTGCCACGGTCTGTAACGTTAATCTCCGATCGCAATGGAGTAACCGGGCCACGCGTGCTCGAATATTCGAGGGTGGGACCGCGCCAGAGGCCGTCAGCTCCTGTCCCGCTGTCTCACTTCGGGCCCCAAGCGCGCAAGCCAGCGCTTGGGGTTCCCGACGCCATTCAACGAGCGCCGCGGATCGCGAATGATGCTCTCAGCGGCGGGGTGGGTCCGTCATAGTCGCCGGCGCCGATCGCCGTGGCCGGCGCGCCCAAGAGGAAGCCCCGGCGGGAGGCGTTGGGGCTTAATCAGAAATGGGACAACGACCACAGTTTCGCTCCGTCAGGCGACACCAGCGTGACGCCCCACCGCTTCCCGCCGCCCTGGACGGTTGCGTCGATCGGCCCTGTGTTGATTAATGAAGTCTTTTCCAGAGTATCTCTCTCGCAGGGGTTCAGGTTAAACAAGCAAAAATTCTTGCGGCCTAAGTTGATAGAGAATTTGAGGAGATTTGTATGCAAGAGCGCCGCAAAGTTACCCGCACAAGAGTCCTAAAGGCGGCAAAGATGCTGGTTAGGAAATCCTCGTTGATCGACTGCGTTGCGCAGGATTTGACCAGCAGAGGCGCAGGTCTTGAGGTCTCAAATGCAAACGAGCTGCCGGAAAGTTTGGATTTGACGTTAGATGCTGGTCATTCGATTAGGCGATGCCGATTAGTATGGCGGAAATTAAATAAGGTGGGGGTGGAATTTCTCTGAGGCCACCGAGGCTTTCCCACCTCAGGGATGAAGGTTCATCCTGTGCGCAATGCGAAAGCGCGGCGCATCGCCGCCAACATCGCTAAGCTGCCGGAGCTGCTGCGTAAACCTTGAATGCCGAGCGTCAGGCGCGTGGTGGACGATCGACGATCACGGGCCAGCCACAATTGTAAGGGAACTTGTTCGCTATAGTTTGGGTTATCCCTCCTGCGGCCCTGGAGGGAATGGAATGCTCAAGCGACAGAGCAAAGAGTCTGCCGATACCTCGATAAACGCGCTCGCTGCCTCTATTGCCTCTAAATTGGCAAGAAACGCCGCCCCGCCTGGCGATCCACTCCACCCCGGAGCTTCCGTACTAAGCGAAGACAGTTTTAGCGTCGACAATCAGCGCCGAGACGAAGTTCCTGCGCTACAGGAAATCGCGTCCGAGATGGCATGCCCTTATCCACTCCGGACTAATCGTACTGCCGAAGAATATCGCGGAAGAGCTGACGAGTGCCTCAACTGGGCACGAGAAGCCCCGGCCGATGAGGTTCGTCTTGCCTGTCTGATGCTAGCTAGCGCGTGGCTCAAAGCGGCAATGGCCGAAGACGGTGGCGGGACAGATCATTCACCGCTGGCACCTAAGATGTAAGCCGCTACCGAACTGCACCGCATAGGGGAAAATCCTGCCAAGCTGTCGGAAGTAATCACGACGGGTTTGTCAACGGCGAGCGACGGTCCCGCACCAATGAATTAGATCCGTTCCCGCAGCCACGCTTCCGACAGCGTGTTGATCCAATGCACCGCATCAAGATGAGCTCTAAACGCCCCAAAGCGCTCGATCGTACCGTCAGGCCACTCGGCCTCAATCGACCATTGGTCGCCGTCAGCTAGTACGACACAAAATATTGGCTTTCGCGGGACTGCAGACATTCCAGTATTCTTGGGGCCTTTAATGACGCTCGCAAGACAAACCGGCCGCCTCAGTTAAATGCGCTAGAAAAGTTCGATTGCCGCAATTATCACACGGCGGCTTATACGCGCGCCAAAGCGGCGCATACTCCCTGCATCATCAATCATGAGAGGTCGCCCGACCCGATTTCGAATCAAATGAGACCAAGAAAATGTGACGACAGAAGGACGAATTTAGGTTTCATCAGGAATAGAAGGGCGCCTGGAGGCGGTCTCGGTTATGAACGTGGGAGGGGTTCGCGTCGCGGCTGGAACGGGCGATAGCTAGATCGAGCGCAGCGCCGAAGCTGATCGAGTACCGATGGACGAGCGAGGACGCAAAGGGCTCAAATCAGGATCACTCTTTCAATGGTTTCGAGAAAAGTCGATCCACCGTCCAAAACCGATAGCCCGCTGCTTCCTATTATTCAGGTATTGGTTCAGGCACTGTTTTGAACAAAACTGCTTATGTGCAAATCGGTGGCGAATAAGGCCGAAGCTACCTTTGCACGTTTCGCAGCTGGCCTTTGTCTTCGGGGTCGTAACTCGGAGAATGGTGCGCATAGCGTAACGCTCTTTACTGCTGGGCATCGAGCGCCAGATTATTCGACGCTGGATGGTCGAAGCAATTCCTTGGGTCTGATGGTAACTGCGGTCTTGTCGATCAACCTTACTTGTTACAGTTACCTGCCGCTTCGCCGATGGCGCCAAGGCCCCGCAGCGGGCGGCTTACGTCTAACAAGAATAGCCGCGCCTACTTTCGCATCGCCGAGACCGTGCGTCCGCATCTATGAAAGGGCGGCACTACGACTTCCGTCAGGGCAGACAAGTCGCGGCGCGGCTGCAACAGTCCAAACACACCGTCGGTCTCCGGTGGGCCGGTGACGCGTGCTTTTCGCGAAGCTCCATCATTTTCGCGTATTCGTCCAAAGCCAGCTCGTATTGAGTTCTGTCACATCGATCTTGGGCGTAGGCCATCAAGTTCAACAATTCGACTGCGCCGACGGCGGTGCTCGCGTCGGCAAACGCCACATTCAGGCCCTCTTCAGTTCGAACGAAGAAAGTCGGACCGTCGGACACAGGATAGCTACATAACGGACAATGCAAAACTTCCTGAACGTCGCCGTCCATGAGTATCCTTGCATAGAACGTTGGGTGGCTTTGGGCCTTAGCGGTACCCGGCATCAGAAACTGTGCAGCAACAAACACGCACAGAAACGCTCGCAAGAACACAAACATATTCGAACCTTTTTAGAGCCGAAAGATGGTTGAGTGACTTACGTTATAGCTTCGGCCAATCGCTGCCAAGCTTTCGCCGGCTGCTCGTCTAGTATTGCTTCTTGCCGCTGATGAAGCGTTGGCTTGAGCATTCCACCGAACCGGGCACCTCTTGCTTGAGCCGCTTTCTTCACTCATCCGTCCGCGATCGGATCAATTCCCTCTCAAATTCCGCCAATCCGCTCAGCACCGTGAGCATCAGCCGCCAATGGGGCGTCGTGGTATCGGCCTAGGCATCGGCCAGCGAGCGGAAGCCAGCTCTCGCTTTCGCACAGCATCCGCATGTTTAGAAAATCTCGAGTAGACCGTGCACCGATCCAGCTCGTCACCATAAGACATCGCAGACCCAACGCGGCAATTGCTTCGCTAGTCTTCCTATCGTCACGCCGATTGCAAACTTCTTCTCCGCTGCCGCTAACGCGGCATATGGAGCATCGGGCGTCTGGCCATCGGTCGAGACCCGCGCATAGCTAACGATCATCTGTCTCCTCATTTTGCGCATGACATTTACACAACCGAAGTGCTTGCAAATCGGGCTTTCGCTCTTTGTACAGAAGTGTTGAGTTTCGTTCATGCTGACGCTGCCGCCAAGATTGGGCGATTGCTGCAGCGAGAACGATTTCAAAATTACAGCGCCTGGCAGATTTGTGATTCCTCTGTGCAAGCGCCGCAATGGTAACGTTAATTTCCGAGTGCGGATGGACACCGAGCGGCGTGTACATTCAAGTATGGTGAGGCTATCCGCGGCTGATGGCGCACATCCAATATCTTGATGGTTCCGTGCAACCAGTTCAATGTCAATCTTCTTCAAGTGCTTATGACTAGCTGAGCCAGTACCGATCCCAACTTCAAGAGAAGATCTCGACCATTGGTCACAAAAAAAAGCGATTGCGCAGGGTGCAATGGCGCGGAGGAAAGCGTAAGCGAGGATCGCGGCCTCTATCGCTTCCAGATTGGCCAAAAGCCGCGAGGGCGGGAGTGCGTTGTCTGACGACCCACCGCAAGCGCGCACTTTTTCTATAGAGGGTAACCCAACAAACGTGAGCGGACGCCAATACGACGGCACCGCGTCAGCACAAATCAGCCCTCAGATTTTGCGGGATCAGCCAAGCCTCGCCGCTGTGTCTCCCGACGAATATCGGAAAAGACTCGATACATGTCTGCTCTGGGTGCGAGAGGCAAACGCTGACAATGTCCGTCTCGCTTGTCTCACTCTTGCGCAAGCTTGGTTAAGCGCTGCAATGCGCGACGGTGACCGAGCGCTAGAGAGCACAAACGATAAGAGTTGAGATGATTTCCCGCACGCGGATCCCGCGTCTATATTCGCTCGCTCGGCTCGATGCGTGCCACGCAACACGTCCGGCTAACCGGCCCACATCCTTGAACAGCAATTTATCAACTCTCTGCTGGTCCCCAAGCAACCAGTTGTTGCGCTGCTAGTTGGGCTTGCGGCCGGGTGTGAGCTGTCCGACGGCGTTAATGCGGTCGGCAGAGAGTGACATTCTTCCTCCTTGAATACGGACAGTCTTCTTTTTGAGCATGCACAATGTCAGAAATGGTCTCACGGACGAGACAATCCGGCTACCACCTTACCTAGCGGAACCGAGCCGTGCTCGCGGGCGCGGTTTTGCGTAACTGCGCCAGGTGCTCGCGCATTCGTGTGGCCACGTCATGCGCCGTTTGCCGCCTGGATTCGACGGATTTAATCGACAACTTTACTCCAACCGTCTTTGGTGAGCATTCGGCATCACCTGACAGGCGGATCTTCCTAGGTTCGGTCGCGGACGCGTTGCTGAATGAAGTTGTTGGCGCGGTCTTGGCATCGGGTCGCAGGAAAGATTCCGCGCCATTCAAGAATACGCCCGATGTTTGGTGCGTGGTTTCGGGCGACTTCTCAGCTGGCACGGTCCAAGCGCTTTCAAAGGCGCGTTCTGCATCGCTAGACAAAAGGGTCTCGGTAAGGCCACCACCGGCGATTTTGGAGGCTGGAGTTAATGGCGACGCGTTGGTGTCAAATTGCAGGAAAAGCTCGTCAGCAATCCAGGATGAGCCGACGAAAAAGCTCGCTAAAGAAACGTGGCCAATTACTTTCCCACTGTCAAACTCTAGAAGATTTCCGGTTTTTGGGTTGTAATCGCAACGCTTATTGCCCGATAAGTCAAATGCTTGACCTCCTTCGAGGTAGCCAATCTTGAGGCTTCGATGCTTGGCGCTGTAAATAGGACTACGTTCTACCATCGGGTTTCAAATGTCCCTTTCGATGACAGCCTACGGGTACATCTCTCGACCCGGGCAACACAGCGGACCGGGAAAAAAAATCCATTTGATCGGCAGACGCGGCGCCAAGCCTCTTTGACTTACCGATCGATGGTACTGTACCACAAGATGGTCGTTTCCGCAGCGAATGAATACGGGTCACTCGTTGAGAAAACTGGCAGGGTCGTGCAAACCCAGGCGTATCGCTCTGAGGCTGAGGCCTCTGCGAAACGAGGGCGACGACAGGACAGCAGGAACCGAGCGAAAGATTCTTGCTTTCGGCCCTGTTACCCGTTTGGAAGTCTCACGTTAGTCGACACGGTCTGAATTGTTTGAGCTTCTAGTGTCCGGTTCTGTTCTCCGATCTTGGGGCTTATCGATTGCAGGAGGGCGGGCGCTGGCGGTCTGAGCAAGCAGTGACCGGCAGCAGTGGAGGTGTCGGGCTCAAAAGGAAAAGTTGACCGGGAGTTCGACTATCCGCGTTGCAGTCTCGGATATTGGCGCGGCAACCCCGTCGCCCCGGGCCCTCAATCTTCCTCCTGCGCCCCAAGCGCCCTTGGCCGAAAATGCAGCCCCTCGGGACGCTTCTTTGCCGCCTTGCCCGGTATCGGATTGGTCAAAGGGCTCCCCACCGCCCATGAGGCCGCCCTTCGACAAATCTAAAGTCTATTGTGCCCCGCCGCCGTTCAATCCACCAAATTCGTCCACTGGCTGTGTTTGCCCCGAATAATTGCCGAACCGGGTACGTCGCAACGGCTGTCGCCAAAGACGTCACGCAGCTGGCGCCGCGTGCTAACAGCCGTTGCGTGCAGGCTAACACTCTGTTCGACCGTGGCATTTCGAACACAATCAGCAAAAATCGCCAAAAGCTGATCGTGAAGCAGGAACCGACCGTTGCCGGTTCTGGCCCCTTGCCGGTAGATTCAGTCGAATCGCGTGTTGACGTGGTATTCCGCCTCGTACGGGCGCGGGTCATTGATCGTTTTTTCAGTAGCTCCATGCGATCCCTCTTGCCCAACAGACGCAATTCAACCGCGCTCGTTAGCGCACGGAGTAGCATGCGAAAGGTTCTGGTCGGCGCGGCCCTGGGCCTTTGTGCCACTGCCGCATACGGACAGAATGCAACGTGGCTTTTGTCGCCCGGCAGTTCTGATTTTGACACGGCGGCCAATTGGTCTCCTGCGACGGTACCGACGGGTACGGCAAGCTTCGGTGCTTCGAATAAGACTTCCCTCACATTCTCGTTGCCCGATACAATCATCGGCTCCATGCAATTCAATGGTGGCGCTCCTGCTTACAGCTTTGCGGTACCGACTGTACTCGAAATCAACGGCAACGGCGTTGTAAACAACTCGTCAAATGCACCAACCGTCAACAACTCCGGCGGCGGTGGTACGTTTTTCGAAAATGCAAGCACTGCCGGGAACGCCACTATCACAAACAGCGGGGCTGGCAGCTTTGTCGAATTTTCTAACAACAGCACGGCCGGCACAGCAAACATCAACAACAATACCGGCGGAAATACTTTTTTCGTTAACGCCAGCACGGCTGGCGCCGCAAACATTACCATCAACAGCGGCAGTGTATTGGAATTCAACGACAGCAGCACCGCGGGCAACGCTATCGTAGTTACAAATAGCGGCGGCATTACTGCCTTCCAAAATACCGCTAGCGGTGGACAGGCACAGTTCATAACGAATGCCGGCGGCACTTTCGACATCTCAGGACTTTCCTCCAGTGGACTTACCGTGGGTTCGATCGCTGGAGCAGGCAGCTATAACCTGGGGTCAAAGCAGCTGACGGTTGGTTCCAACAATTTGAGCACGGTCGTCAGCGGTCAAATAGCGGATGGCGGATTATTTGGTGGAGTGGGCGGGTCGCTCGTGAAAGTCGGAAGTGGCACGCTGGCGCTTACGGGTGCTAACACCTATACCGGCCCGACCAATGTCAACGGCGGCACGCTGGAGGTGGACGGCTCGATCGCGGCGTCGAGCAGTGTTACGGTGAACACGGGCGGTGCGCTCGCGGGTATCGGCATTGTCGGTCCGGCGACGACCACCATCATGAGCGGCGGCACGCTGGCGCCGGGCAATGCATCGAGCCCCACCGGCACACTGACTCTGGCCGGCAACCTGGTTTTCCAGAGCGCGGCCACGTACTTGATCACTGTCAGTGGCGCGAAGGCCAGCAACGCGCAGGTCAGTGGCATCGCCACCCTTGGCGGAACGGTGCAGGCGTCTTTTGCGTCGGCCGCTACGGCAAAAACCTACGACATTCTTCGTTCCGCGGGGCTCGGCGGCACGACGTTCAGTGGAGCAAGCAGCTCGAACCCGAACTACGCTGTGAGCCTTAGCTACACGCCGACTGATGTACTACTCAATGTCAGCGCGCAGCTCGGCGGAGGCGGCGGGCTTAATCCCAATCAGCAAGCGGTTGCCAGCGGCATCAACACCGCCCTCAACAACGGCGCTGCGCTGCCGGCGGCCTTGGGCAACATTTTTGGGTTGACCGGCGGGGCGTTGGCGAATGCGCTTTCGCAATTGGACGGCGAAGCGGCGACCGGCGCCGAGCGCGGCGCGTTTCAGATGACCGACCAGTTTCTGTCGCTCATGCTCGATCCGTTCGTCTATGGCCGGGCAGGGGGCTCTGGTCCAGGCGGCGGCGCCATCGGCTTCGGGCCGGAACAAGAGGCCACTCTGCCGCCCGACATCGCACTGGCTTACGCCTCGATCCTCACGAAGGCGCCGCCGCAAAGCTTCGACCAGCGCTGGACCGCGTGGGGCTCGGCCTATGGCGGCGCCAATAATGCCAACGGCGATCCGGCCGTCGGCTCGACCAACGTCACCGCGCGCACGTTCGGCTTCGCCGCCGGCATGGACTATCACGTCACGCCGAGCACCGTCGTCGGTTTTGCGCTCGCCGGCGGCGGTCTTAATTGGGGCTTGGCCAATGCGATGGGCGGCGGACGCAGCGACGCGCTGCAATCGGGCGTCTATGGCATCAGCTATCTCGGTCCGGCTTATGTCGCCGGCGGGCTCTCCTTCACCAATCACTGGTTCACCACCAGCCGCTCGGCTTTGGGCGATGCGCTTAGCGCGACCTTTACCGGCCAGAGCTACGGTGGCCGGCTCGAAGGCGGCTATCGCTTTGGCGTGCTGCCGACCCTCGGCGTCACGCCCTACGCCGCAGTCCAAGCACAGGACTTTCGCACGCCCGCTTACAGCGAGAGCGATCTGACCAATGGCGGCCTTGGACTTTCCTATGCGGCGATGAATGCCACCGATGTGCGCACCGAGCTCGGTAGCCGGCTCGATGCGCCGACGCTCGTCGCCGGCATGCCGCTCATGTTGCGCGGCCGGATCGCCTGGGCGCATGACTTTGTCAGCAATCCGGCGCTGAGCGCGGCCTTCGAGACGCTCCCCGGCGGCAGCTTCACCGTCAACGGCGCGCCGATCCCGCACAACTCCGCGCTCACCTCGGCGGGCGCGGAATTGTTCCTCACGCCGCGCTGGACCTTGCTCGCCAAGTTCGACGCCGAATTCGCCAACGGCTCGCAGACCTACGCCGGCTCGGGCACGCTGCGTTACGCGTGGTGATCCAAAACACTTCGGACAGTTGTTGACCTGATCCAGTCCGCCCTCTGAGGCGGCCCGTTCCGGTGCCAGATCATCCTACTGTGCCAGATCCTGCTTGGCCTTAGGCTTCCGACGATAACGCCGCACAAGCCAGTAAGCGCCATAGCCGACCGCAAGAATAGGCAGCCCCGCTCCAGCAATAGGGCCCGGAACGCCATGTGGCGGGCTGGGGGGCGATGGAAGCGCAAAAGCTCCTTCGACGGCTCCTAACAGTGAGACCAAGATTGCGACGGACGCCAGCGCAATCAAAACGTGTACAGTCCTGCCCATACCTCACTCATAAGTTGCGACCCCGCTAAAACGATGGCGTAGTCTTAGGTCCAAGTCAATCTTCGCAAAGCCGTATGGTTGCCGTAGCGGAGAAGCTAGCTCGCGACCCCGGCACCGTTAGGCAAAACTAGAGCGCACCCTGCGCACCGGCGCGGCCACCTCTAATGGCTAACCCTTGAAATGTTGTTTCTAAAGCCTTCACGGTCCGAAGCTGGCGAGGGGGCGTGTACCTCTGGGTTCGCTTGGCAAAGCGTCTTCTCTGCGCATTCAGCAGCGCGCCGTCGACATTCTTCGGCCCCTACTTCAATACGCATTTGTGGCAAAAACGGCCAAGGATAGCCGCGGTTCCCGGCCACTAGCTTTGTGGCGATCTCGAGGGCAGCGCAGGATGGAGGGCTTGCCACGCGCAAGCTTGTCGCCGCCAGAAATGCAGCGACCTCCCCGAGGGGCTTGCCGGACGCGGCCGACTAGCGAACAGCGGCGGAAAGGGGGATAGTTCAGTCGACTACCGCGAGCGCCCGAACCCTGACGCATTGGAATGGCGCCTTAGCAGATAGCTGCTTTGCCTTGAATTCCCCAATGAGTTTCAGTTGATACATGCGAAACCATGACGAAATCGCCAGCGAAACCGCAGAACTCTTTTGTGGGGAGGGCCCCATGGTTTCTGCCGTCGTGCATAGTCTTCAGACGTGGGTAAGCGTACCGCGCTTCAACACCAGCTTCACCGCGCTGTGTGCAAGGGGGGCAACGTCGGCGACTGGGGCTGCCGCACTCTTTCTGTGTTGTCTCGTTTCAGTGGCGCTTCCGGGCCACGCTCAATCGCAATCGGCCGCCCCTAGAATCTGTGGCCGCGCCGGCTCCTTTACTAGGCCTCATATCGCCTGACGAAATCACCAGGATTGTGCGCGCCGCCGGTTTCACTCCACTGGCGCCAGCGCGGCGCCAGGGCACGATGTATGAGCTGCGCGCCACGGACTACCGCGACGTCCTGATGCGGGTCGTGGTCGATGGGCGCAGCGGCGCGATTCGTGCGGTCAATCGAATCGTTCCCGCAAGGCCCGAAGGCGTAGTTGGTCTAATGCCGCCGCCTGATATGGGGCCAACGCTATACAAGCCACCGGCTTCCGAACCGCTTCCAAGTCCTGCGCCCGCTGGACCATCACCTCATGATACGGCCGCCACCACCGGCGGCATCCCCGGCGTCCCGACGGAGGCGAAATTGGGGACACCGCCACCCCCGTTGGCGACGCTTCGCGGTACGTATGCGGCTCCCGACGATGTGCAGCCGTTACCTCGGCCGCGCCCCCCAGATCTTACGACGCAAAAAGCAAGGGCATCCGGAAAAGTTCCTAACGCCGCACCTGCTGCCCCTTACGGCCCGCAAATCGCACCGCGTCCAGCACCGGTGACGTCGAAAAGGTCGCCGCAAACAGCGACCCCGGATTGATGTTTGCATCGAGCCGCCGACCTATTGCCGCGATGCTGGCGGAGTTCGTTCTCTTGTTATGGATGATGCCCCGCTCGAAATTGCCCTTTTTGCGGCGGGCATGGCTGCCGGCCGGTAAGTCGCCGCTCCGCAGCCTTACACCCGCCCGCATCATTGAGGGATTTGGAATCGTGGTTTGAGCCGAACGAGTGTCAGTTAAGTGTCAAATCGCTAGAGCAACTTCGCGAGACCGTATCCTAAGAAGCCGATCCAAGCGAGGTTGATGACGACGGCCATAGCTAAGCCGGCCAATGGCAAAGCGCGTTCCAAAAAGGCCGTCACTTTCGTTACGATAGTCATAGCACCCTCGGTTCCCTGCCACGGTCGGGAGCTTAAGGCTGAAGGATAGTGGAGAATGTGATGCTCAGCACAATCCAATTGCGCCTTTAACACTTGGCCAGCACCTCAGACTAACCGCGCGGCCAGAGGGGGGCGGCCAAGTACCCCGAACGCGTTGGTCCGCTTTTGCACAGCCCCCTAATTGGGGGGGGCGCGCTTCAACCTGCGAGCGTCTAAATACACTCGTTTTAAGGGGCCTTGCTCGTACGGAGCTGATCGCGTGACTTTCGCCACCGGCCTATTCCTCGGATCAATATTCGGCGCTTGCCTGGGCTTCGTGGCCTTGGCGGTGCTACGTTTTGCGCACGTCTCGCAACGACGAGTCGACGCCAACTCCGACCATCTAGAGACGACCCTCGCCTAGGTTGTCGGGCGACTTGTCAAGGTTTGGCGCTCCTTGGGAGTTATTTTGTCAGCGGGCATTGCGCGTTCTTTTTGAACTCTGGTGTGGTTCGGAAGACCACGGAAGCGAGATCGCCATGAAGAGCCACGTATCGTCGTCATCGCGGATTGGCACGAGTGTGCCTCGGCCACGGTAAAGCCGAAGCAGGCATTCCAGCTGCCAAATGTGGCGCTGTCATCACTCGCGAAGTGTCCAGATCACTCGCCGCGCGTGCGGCGCGTTCTGCTGCCGCCTGCTCTCAACACGCCGACATTCGCCGCAGGACTAATCCGTGTCCTTCGCCTTCGGATTTTTACTTGGTTCTTTGCTTGGCCTGCTCGTTGGCCTTGTAAGCCATGGGTATTCTGCGCGCAGGAAGACAATAGGATAATGCTATTAGAAGACGGCCCGCTCGCTCATTTCCGGATTTGTAGTATTTACTGTATCGCCTTCTAATGTAGACTGTGCCGTGGAGCTGATTGGGTTCCTTATTATGTCGGTGTTTGATTTTTTGTCTCGGAACCGCGGCTCGCATTGATATTCAGGGGAGGCCCGCGTTTATTCAAAACCGAGGAGTTACTTATCAAACCGAGCAGATGTCAAAAAGAGCGTTCGCCGAGCGGTTCTTTTCGGCTCTCTTTGCGGCATTTCTCTTCAGCTGATTGAGGCCTCTGCTCGAAGCGCAGCAGAGTGATTTGTAGTGCTGCGACAGCTGCCGCCTGTTAGCGCTAAAACAGCGTTCAGCCAAGGCCGGCCAAACATGAGCAATACCGTTGGCAGCAGGCGATATTGTCGGAACGTGGCCTTAGCGAGCTCCTACGAACATTCGACAGCATTCATTGATTTGGCTGATTGTATGGCCGGTAAAAGGGATTCCCCGGCAACCCAAGGCAAACCTGTTGCCCATTTGGAAATCTGACGTTGGCCGGGCACGGTCTGTAAGGTATGGCCTCTAGATATTCGGCTTTTATCTTTGCATCCTGAGTTTCGTCCATCTTAGGCGCGGCCGGTTTGGGGGCGCCGGGCCCTGGTGCTGTCTCAGCAAGGGCGCCACTGGCTACCGGCAGCGTGGAGATCAAAGCAGCCACCACAATCAAGAAGCGCATAGTGTCCTCCAATGCCTTGTTGCCTCGTCTTGTAACACAAAATTGCGAAGTTTAGTTGCACTTTTTGTCTCTGAGCCGATGGTTTAAAATCGCTGTCTTCGGCCGGACTTTTGGCACACATCCTTTTGTTACAAACCATATTATTTATTTGAGGGGGTAACGAGCGGTCTAGACATCGGCGACCTCGGCGATTGGCGTCGAGGGAAACGAAGCTCGCTTGTTTTGGCATTGGCGAGCGACGGTCGCTTTGTAATGGGTGATTTCTTCTAAGACATTCTCCTCAAATGCCCACACGTTAGCGACGGCCGCCGTCACGAAGCGTGTGGACGAGCTTTTGTTTCGTTGCGATTCTAATTTAGGAGGCGAGGCACACAGCGAAAGAACGAAGGCGTGCTCGAATCCAGGCAAAGTTTGCGAACTGAGGATAATCAACAGCCGAACTACTGCATTCAGTTGGCCAACAGTCGTGAAAGCGATGCCGGGCGGACGCAATCGGGGCAACGATCGCCAAGCGTACCAGGCCTATTGCTAAGAGCCCATTTGCAAGTTAAAGACCAGAAATTGAACGAAAAGCGTCCTATAACTGATCTAAAACTACGATGCTGCACTGCAGCGAACTCTTTTTGGCCCTATTTCCTAATGACCGTGTTATCAACGGTGGGAAACGAAACGGCGACTAGATATTTTTTGGTCGCCTTTTTAGGAGGGGGGGCGATCCAATGTTGACAGTTCTACTATTCGCTGCAGCGATCGGGATCATTCTTGGATGCAATTGTAGGATCCTCGTTTTGGGGCCAACGATCTTACTTACCTCTGGCGCTACCTTTGCTGCCGGCTTTGGAAGCAACGTTGACTTCACGACCATTGCATTCGTTCTGTTGGCTGTCGTGATCACGCTGCAAATTTGTTATGTCGTTGGAGGGATAGCAGGCGTTTACCTCAGCATGCGAAGCAAGTTGCTGCGCGGCACTATTTGGCCATCGCGATATTATTGATCATATAGGACGTCTATTTTTCTCCTCTGCCGCCGACTGTAACGTTAATCGGTAGCGTTGATGGCCGAAATCGACCACTCCGCCCGCTATTGATTATTGCGCAGAGCTGCGCGCCCAATTTAGATCCGAATTATCAGCGTGTGGTTTATCGTTATATTGAAATGCACTCTTTTGAAACGCATCTTACGCGCGGCATACAGCTCACTGTCAAACGCGCCCTCGACATCGCTCTTTCAGCACTGGGACTTATTCGTTCTTTCACCGGTGTTTTTGTTGGCGTCGGTTGCGATAGCGCTTGAATCCAATGGAACGGTATTCTCGGTAAAGCATGTGTACGGATTCAATAACCAGCAGATACGGCTATTGAGTTTTCGATGCAGAACTCATCGTACGGAAACCCTCGCTGGTCAATTTTTGGTCCGCAGCGGTCTTGATCGGCTCCCGGTGTTAATCAACATCTTACGTGGCGATATGTCCTTCGTCGGCACGCACTCGTACGTCCTTCCCCCGCAACATGTCGATTATCAGGTGTCGCTACTGTGCACGAATGACTTTTTCAGGCCAGGTCTGTTTAGCTATGAAAGGGACGAACCGGACGCCATAGAAGCTGATTTGTCCTATATTTTGAATTGGTCCCTCCTGCTTGATGCGAAGATCATTTTTCGACATTTATCCTCTGACGATCGGGGCGCCTAAATACACTGCGCGATCAATCGGGATATTGTTAGGTCGAGCGAAGTCAGATGCAAAGACAGGATGCCGACACCTAGGTTACCTAGCGTACATGGCCTAACTGTTGAACCACCAAGCCTTCACGTCGCTGACAAGGAAAGCCGCAGACGAGATCGGTGGTGTCTTCCGGAAGTCTGCAAGCGCTCAAGCTGGCGGCCGCAAGCCGGGTTTTGACTCCTGAGTGTTTTTCACGCGGGGTCGGCTGCACGGTTATAGCTTACTTGCAGTCCTGCGCAGAGCGGTCGAGGGCGTCCCGAAGGCCATTGAGCGCAAAAATGTCCGTGGAATGGGTACCTTTTGCCGATTTTCCCTTAAGCACAAGCACGTTTTCGAAGCGGCGCCGTGCATATCTGCCGTGACGATCGCGATCCGCCGGCCACAGAGGCACTCCGTAAATTGCAGGCCACCCCCCGCAGCTACACCGCCTCATGTTCGCTTCCAATCCGGTTTCGACCTCACGCAAAATCCCTGCTAAAGGGAAAATAACGGGGATTTCAATTTATCGATAAAGCCGTCGCGGAATTCGGATTCGCACCCGGCGACGCGCTGGTACTTCTTGCTAGTATTTGACCTCCGTTTTAATAGAGAAGATTGGACGGTAAATCGACGCCGATCCAGATGGCTGGCCGTAGCGCGCGACGCCAATCACTCCGCGCTCGCCTCGCTGGGCTGTATGGAAACCGACCGTTCGACCGGTCGCGGTAGCGGCGATCGCCCTTTCTCCAGATGGAAAGGCTGCCAGCCCCGCGAATTGGCCGGCGTGGTCGAGGAACTGCGTGGTCGCGTCGACCTGGTCAGTGAATTTGCCTTTTGGGAAACTACAAAATTCGGCTATGAAATCTTCGCGCCAAGCCGCGAGGGCCGGGAGGCAGATGCGCTTGGAGAGGATTGTATCGGCGTGCGTAAGAAGTCGCGCGGATTTTGAGCGACCGTCCAGATCGATCGGTCGGATAAGTTGTCCAAACCGGCGAGTCAGATCGGAAATGAGTGCATGGCCATTCGCAGCACGCTCGATCAGTATGGTGACCGGCCGATATATTTTGCGAAAGTGGCGGACCTCGTCACGCAAGCCGGCAAAATCGATTTGTTCGCGGAATTGATCGAGCAAGAAGAAACACTCGCCCGCTAAGCGCCACGCCTGGATGACGCTGTAGGCGCTCCGTGGGCGGCCGGACATCGCAGGGTCGACGCTCAGCACGACCGGGCCAGATATCGGTATCGTATCGGAAAAGGCCGGAAAATGGGCAGCAGTAAACGCGGGCAATCCTTGCAATTCGATGTCCTGCTGGTACAACATCCCGAAGTCGGGATTGAACGAACTCTCCCGCAGCTCGTCGAGGTCCTCGGGGCTAAAGGCTTCGGGACGCAAGAGTTCGCCGCGTTTGCGGTGCCAAAGCCCCTTCGTCGTTTTGTAGGTCTGATCGTTGGTGGCGATCAGCGGCAATGCGACGTGTTTCCATTTGCGCCTTCCAATCAGGTGCGCGGACAAGTCGCCTTCGTTCACGCGATGTGCAATCACTAATACACGCCCATTTTTGCGATCATTCAGGCGCGATAAGAGCACAGTGTTAAATTTTTCGATCGTGTCCTCGATCTGGTCAATCTCGTCTCCAATGTCATGCGGGTCTTCGACGAGGATGACGTCGGCCCGGCGGCCGGTGAAGCCGGCTCGGAATGAAGTGACGAAAACGCCGCCACCCGCGGTGGTTCCGAAATCCGTGACCTCCCCATGCCCCTTTTTGAGTCGCGTCGTGAAAAGTAGCTTGAACCACGCAGACTGTAGGATAGACCGGATCTTGCGCGCGATCGATTTCGACAAATGTTCCGCATGCGAGACGATTATAATCTTGAGCGACGGGTCATGCGCCAATAACCATGCGGCTAGGCACACCGAGCCAAGCGACGTCTTCAAATGGCCCGGTGGTAAATTGATGAGTAGACGACTTGTGTCTTCCTCTGCGAACAGAGCCAATTCATAGGCCAGATGGCGCAGATAGGGCTCCCGACCGATGGTGAGACCTTCGGTCTCTCGAAGGGCCTTCCAGGCGAAGGACAAAAAATCCTTTGCGTAGTAACGACTCCAGGTTGGTGTTCATTTGAGCGTTTCCGTGCCCGACGGCGCGACCGTTGCGGCCTCCCCAGCAGTTATTTGATCGCCGCCGTTTTCGGTCGAGACCGGCGTCCCGTCGATCGCCGCGCGCTCTTCAGGCGCCGCGTAGGCTTCGAGGATCTCCTCGTCGTCTGGCGAAACCACTGCAGCGTCTTGCCCATCAAACTCGGCAAAGCGCATCAGCGCGCCGAGCACGAGTGCCTGGGCCCGTGCGTCGCCGGATATGGCGGCCTCGACCAGCGTCGACACTAAGGCCTGCAAATTGGTGTTGCCCTGACGCGAGCCGTCTTCGGACGGAGGCGCGGCAAGCTTTGCCAACAGGGTCTCCCGGAAACTCGGGCAGCGTTTGGGCCGGCCGCTGGGATTGCCGCTAACTCCGGGCTTGAAGCGCGTCGCTCTTGGGGGATGCTTGTACCCGACGGGGTGGTCGTTACTCATTTCTAAAGCCTAACGTCACCTCACATATTGGATTGTATGGCATATATATACCTCGGTTATTATTCTTACATATGGCCACCTATTCACATATATGTGTAGTTAATATCAAGCAGGATCTGGGTGTCGTAAGGGCCGTTGCCCGACAAGTCGGAGGCAAACCATGAAGCTCAAAAGATCGGCGTTACGTGAGTGCGCGCGGCTGGCACTTGAGCAACGCGGTTTCACGGTAGAGCCGGTTCGTGGATCCGGAATTCTGCCGGGGGCGAGACTTCGAGCGAGAAAGGGCTCCTTGATGCTCAAGGTTGCTGTTCGCACCTCTCTTGAGCGCGAGGTTGGATTAACTCGTAAGTCGGATGGGCACTGGTCGACTGTTCCGCGAATGGATGAGGTGCTTGTAGCCGTTCCCTCCGCAAACGAACGGGGCTCGGCCGAGATCTTGAGCTTTGCCCCGAAGGTGCTCATCCGCGCCTTCGATGCGGCGCTAAAGGCGCGGCAAGGAGAGAATCCCGATTTCAAGATCAAGTCGCCCATATTCATAGCGCTTGACGACGTCGTGCATGGCGGTGATGCAAGCGAAGCAGCGCTGAAAGCGATGTCGCAGTGGAGCGCGTTAGTACCGCTGACTTCGGTGTCTCGCCCTCACTTTTCACAGGACGAGTCGGAGAGCGATTTTTTTGAGCGGGTCAAACAAGAATTCGCGGAACGCCACGGTTTTGATCCCAGCAAAGTGATCGTAAAGTTCAGCGTTAGCTGCTAGATCGAGCAGACGGGAAGCATATCCGGCGTTTTCGGATCGTAATTGGCGAATTCGGCGGCTGTGAAAGGCGTGCGCCGATACGCCATTTCCCCTCGTCGCGGCGCTCGGCAGCCTTGCCCAGCCAAGCCCCCATTCTCAAGCTGATGTTCGGCGCGCTGATCCGCGGTGCTGAACGCTGGCGCGGTCTCCGGTTCACCGAATTTGAGCTTCGTCAGATCGCCGCCGTTGGCCTTGACGCCGCATACGAGGCAAAACTCACCCCGTCGGGCCGGTCATCTCCCCCCACGCTTTTCCAGCACTGCGCCTTGACCGACGAGATCGCCGGTGTCTTTTGGAATTGTGCAACGCACAAGCTGGCGGCCGCAAGCCGGGTTTTCACTCCTGAGTGTTTTTGAGGCTAGGTCGGCAGCACGGTTATAGCTATTTGCAGTCCTGCGCAGAGCGGTCGACGGCGTCCCGAAGACCATTGAGCGCAAAAATGTCCGTGGAATGGGTACCTTTTGCCGATTTTCCCTTTAGCACCGCGTTCTGACCCGCACGCATGGCCTCAATCAGATCAGGCTCTTCAACCGGATTCTTTATCCACGCGGCGTCCTGTCTGGTGGCTAGCGCAAATGAAACTGATCCGATCCCCAGGGTCGCTTCCGACCTCGGTTGGAAAGGATAGCCCATAATAATCGAGATCTCGTTGTTCACCTTGTCGGCCGGCCGAGACGAAATGAATATGAACGTCGGATCGCGCAATTTACCGGGTGGGTCCGTCTCAGACGATGACGGCTTAGCGCTTGCAAAGCAGATCTTTTTTCCGCCGGGCGACGCCGAGTAAGCGCCCCAATCACCGTACCGGCCGAGCAGCGTCGGCTTGGTGTTACCCAAGACCACGTCGGCGGGCTCAACGGCCGGGGCCAGCGGTTTGTGCCGGAGCACTCTTGGAGGTGGAGGCACCGCATTAGGCGCCGGTTGCACTGCCGACCATTGGGCAAGCGCCGGAAGCGCGTATACAGCCATTGCCATCAATAACGGTAAAAGTCGCCATTGTCGTTTCATGAGATCGGTCTCAGAATCCGGTCATTTTAGCCAGTAGTATCTGCCTATTTTACAGGGCAGATCCTGGGCTGGCGAGTCGAGCTCGGCGGCACCGGTCCCTATCCAACTGGGGACTTAACCCGCATGGCAACACAAACGCGCTTAAGCACGGCCATTTCACGCGCGACGCGGTCGCGGAACGAAGATCGATACAGTCGCTTCTGAGAGACTCGGGCGCACTAATTGCTAAGATCTGGTAGGCGACCCTCGCGGTCGAGTACCGGCCGGCGATCTGGGTGCTGGACTTGGGTCGCTCGCGATCCTTTGCTGAGGCAAAGAAATTATACTCGGGCTGCTTCGGCAGCTCCGGCAGCTTTGGCGAGCCACCCGGCTATACCGGTCGCGGGTCGATTGCTGGTCAGCCAACTGCATTCGCCCACTGGTGATTTTTTTGCAACAAAGAGCTTTTATTGGGGGGTCTGCACGCCACGATGTTGCCTTTTTGCCCTCCCGCGGCTCAATGTGCCGTGTGTCTGAGAATCACGAATGGCGCGCTTATCTTGAACTGTGCTGGCGCATGGCGCAGGAGGCATCGACCGAATCCGAGCGATGCTCGTGGGTCGATATGGCAGCCCGTTGGAGGCTTTTGATTATCACCCAGGAGGAGGCGTCAATCGGGCAAAGCGAATTTTATCACAGCAGTGAGCGCGCCTCGTCGGATCAGCTACGAGCCGCAGAGAAGATCCTAAAACTGTATCGTGAGTTTATACAAAAATCCCAGCGACTCGTCACTGAGGCTTTTTTGGCAAAGTCAGCCTTCTGGAATAATGCTGGCCCGTTTGCGGGTCTAACTGCAGCGCCCGATCCTCAACGTCGCCTCGACCAAGCTGTTGGGTTAGCAAGTAGCGAAACTGCTGCGATACCCGCAATCGCCCACACCGCCTTCCGGCGCCTTGGCCGATTCCTGACTAACCGATGAAGTCGCAAGATTGGAGGGGCTACGGTGCGCCCTTGCCAGTAATTTTTGTCGCATATTTTAACGCCTCAATTGCGCTGTCGCGCTGACCGTTCGTTGGTCCAGTTGGCGCAGTCCATTGAATCACGCATGCCATCACGGTATGGGGAGATCCTGGGCAGGTGATTGTTTAGGTGGGTTCAAAGAGGCGCGGAGCGTAAAATGATCACGCCGCTCAGAAGGCGGGCCTGTACGCGGGTTCGGCTTCCCTCATCTAACCGGCCGAAATCTGATCTTTCCGGATAGCGGCGAAACGGCCCGGTGGACCCGTGGTGTGAGCTCTACGCATTGTCGTGATCGACAGTGAATCCTCAACGCGATCGATGTTCCCATTTGCGGGCGATATAGCGCAGTCTACGGTCCTAGAAGTTGGTTTGCGCGACAAGTAGCGCTGGCAAGGAAAAATGGTCTCGGATAACTGGCTTATCTTTGCGGGCCCGCACTTCGCCGGGTTGCGCGGCGGATACCCTTTTCCACTACCCCACTTGGGTGGTGAAGTGAGAATCGGCCGTCATTTTAGCCCTTGTTTCGTCGGCGCTTAGCGAGCCAATAGACGCCACATCCAATGGCAACGAGTACAATGACGGGAAGTCCCGCTCCGGGAACAGGAGACGCGTTACCGGGGTTTTGCGCTAGTGCCGGGAAGCAAAAAGCTAACAGGATACCGATCGATAGAGCAATGTTTTTCATTCGCTGCGAGTAAAACAAATGACGCGAACATTCAAGATTTGGCTTGTAGGTTTCGTTGTGACGGCAACGGTCGTGTTGCTTTCTGTTCAGTGGATCGACAGGCCGATTGCGCTTTGGATTTTCGATGTCTTTGGGGGTCGCCGCATACCAACTCATCTAGCCGATCGGATCGTCCAAATTCCTACTGTCACAGCAATCGTATTCATCGTCTGCGGTATTATCGCCATCATGGGGCGCCGCTTTTCGAAACTCGAGGTAGCGATTGTGATGTGCGCCATCAGCACCTTGGCCACTACCGTCATCAAAGATCAACTCAAATTTGCGTTCGGCAGAACGTGGCCGGACACGTGGGGCCCGGGAATTGAGTCTTTCCTGCGAGACAACGTCTACGGGTTCCATTTCTTTCAATCTGGGAAATCATTTGAGTCGTTTCCGTCCGGTCATGCCGCAGTTGCCGCGGCAGTGCTGTCGGTCATCTGGATTTTGTTTCCTAATCTGCGCGTATTTTGCACGATCGGCCTGATCGCTGTGGATATTGGTCTCGTGGCCCTCAATCTCCATTTTCTCAGCGACGTGGTGGCGGGCAGTTTCGTAGGCATTTCGACAGGGCTATTTACGGTAGCGTTGTGGAGCGCAAGCAAAATCGAAATCCAAGTCGCTAAGCTGGACTACACCCAACATGCTAAGTAGTTCGCGGATTGCAATTTGAACGGGCCCTTCTCGTGAAGAGAAACGTACGCCCAGCACGTTAAGCGATGGCGTTGGGCTTTTGGGTCAGGCGACATGTCCGACCTTTGGATACTGGAAATCGAAGTTCCGTCGTCCCACTACGATGGTTCACTGAAAATGCGGCTATAAGCACTAGAACCGACTACGCCGCTGTTTTGCCCCGCCTAAGCCACGATTTAGTCATACCTTGAATGAACGCTAGATGTGGTAACGCGTGCGGAGGCCACATGGCGCCGAGCCTTGTTTTCAGAAATAGCGACTACCCTGGACGCGATTACACGAGGGAGAGCGTAACTGAGATTGCCGCCACTATGGCGTCTCGGTTGGCAAGAAGTCGCGAGTGTGGTGGCGTCGTGGCCAGCGATACGCAAGAAGCAGAAACCATCGCACGGAAAGCACACTGTTATGCGCGCGAAAGTGATCGGCTAGGCGAAAGGGCCGCGGCAAAACAAGATGTCCTACATATGACCCACGACCAGCTGTCCTCCACCAAACCAAGCGGCGATGACTATCGCGGAAGGGTCGACGCATGCCTCAGTTGGGCGAAAGAGGCACCTAATGACGAAGTTCGCCTTGCTTGCCTCACGCTGGCTCAGGCTTGGCTAAGGGCGGCGATGCGCGAGGACGACAGTGGGTCGCAGTTACCGCTGGCACCGACATTGTGACTTCTTTGCTTCCGGCCCCTTGTAGCCGCTTAGTCAGCTGCTACCAGTTGTTGTCGCCGCGAGGTCAATAGTTCGTACCGCCTCTGTTCGGCTCGATCTGTGGGGCCACTACCGGAATGGCGAGTTTTAGCCTGGAAGATTAGCCGGCTGTGCTGGCAAAAGCGGAATTTTTTCTTATTTTGCCGCCGCATACAAGCCTACGGTCGATTAACGAGTTCCGTGTAGTTTTTACTTACTATGGTTGAATCCACCGGCCGCGCCACGAAGAAGGAAATCGAGGCCATTCAGTTGGAGTTACGTCGCTTTCAGAATCAGCAGAGCGACGCGGCCGTGCAGTTTCATTGCATTGCCATTGATACCAACCTCACGGCAGCGCTTGATGGTCAAAACGATCCAACGTTCTGCGAAATCCTGGCAAGCAACGTCGAGCGACTGGCCGATGCCGTTCGTGGTGCACGCCTTCACGAAACGGTATAAGCGTCGTTGCTGAGATGCTTTAATCCACAGCGCCACGAGCAGGTGATCGCAACGTTCTGATTATGCATCCATTTTATCGCGGTTCATGGCGTGCCTTCGAGCGAGTCCGGTTTGGATTTTTTAGCGGCGGACCAGAATACTTTAAAATCATTCCATTAACTTGCCAGCACAGATTAGGTCTGCCCGTGGTAACCGCATCTGCACCTTGAGTGCTTCTTCTGTTATCCGCGAAGGCTCTTATACGTCCTTGCGGCACAGCACCGCAGACGCGCCGCTAGGCTTGGATAGCCTGTAATCAGGCATTTCATAGCTGCTTCGGACACACCGCCGCTGATGCCTTGACGTGGCCTTAGCCACGCATCTGATTGGGCCAATCCCCCATCGCTCGTGTATACGCAATCGTATCGCTCAGCGCGCAATTGCTTCAGTACGTGGCGGTCGTACGAGCCAAAGGGAATTGCAACTTTCGTGACCGCTTTCCCACAAACATCCTCAATGCGGCGGCGGCAGGCATCCACTTCGACATGGAGCATGGTGGACTGAAGCTTGCGCCAGTCAGAATGATGCATGCCGTGTGATCCGATCTCCATCCCTGCCGAGACAACGTCTCTAAGAGCGGCCTGATCGAGGTAGTGGGGCAAACCTATTCGTCCTCCGACGATGAAGAAAATTGCCTTCAAGTTGCGCTTTGCGAGCTCGGGCAGCGCAATCAATGCGTCGCTTTCGTTACCGTCGTCAAACGTAATCACAACCGGCGGGTTGGACGTCTCACAAGTCGCTCCGATCGTTTGAAGCAATGAAATGAATGTTTCGCGGCTTAGCCAATAGGACCGCTCGTCATCGGTGACGCCGTGGTGCGGTGAACCAATCCCGTGCAAGCCAAGAACACGCTGTGCGGACACGGATCAACCCCAGGCAACGCTAATACTCTATTCGCGCAAGCTTTCCGGCATTTTTAGCGAGTATCTACTAGACGCGGGACCGCATCAATTAACATTCGCTTGAACTCAGCCCATAGCGGCAGAACCCGAGCGTCGGGCGTCAGATGCCGGCAAAGCGCTCCGTGCCCCTGGTCTGGATCGCTGTCGAACCTGATGTGTTCGGTAAGAAAATGCTTGAATGCTTGCTGCAGCGGGCCGTTCCAATGCCGCGCTGTTAGGATGGCCCGAAACACTCTTTCCAGACCGCCATCCTCGTAACTAGCTAAAGCCAAAGCCCTGGTCGTCCGATCAATAGCGCGAACTTTTCTCAGATAGTCGTTGCCGATATCGGTGAGAGCAAGTCGTCCGATTTCTGGGATTGTCGTCAGCTGAAGAGTCCGACGCATGAACTCGTCGTGATTCATTTTCTCGCCGACTGCGGCGGCGCCCGGCCACGGCGAAAGGTTATCGGTGTTGCGCTCGCCATGATCAAGCTGCAGCAAGCGCTCGTCGTCGGGATGCAGCTCGCGGGCAATTTCAAGACCCACGAAATTGCACAGAGAAATGGTAGTAAGCCCACGCTACCCTGATGAGATCTTGCTCGTTTAGAGCAGTCCAACTGAGGTTGCATATTTCATTGATGATTTGTTTGTAGGCAAGATTCGCTACGCGCTAACGTCTGTGTGGTACTCATGGACATTACGTCTCGCAGAAAATATTGCCGTCAATGAAACAATACCGTCCAAGTCGCGGCCATTAAGTGATCCGTGTCACACTGTCTCAGTCAGCCTTTGTCATATTGCTCTGCTTGAGGCGCGTAACTGGATCTTTCGTGGACGCGACTAGCAGCTGCGGAGTGCTTAGACGAACTCCTATCGGCGGTAAACCTTAAAATCATGTCGGCCGTGCAACCCGGTAATGTTAATCCTTGATCGCGATGGCGGCCGGAGCAGCCCGCATCAATACTCCGGATGAACGCGAGGCCGGTTTCTCGGGTTCTGTTCAATTCGGTTCAAAACGGCGAGCGAGCCCCATAGAGATGCCCGCCCATGCGTTTTGCCGGTGGAGCTACCCCACACGCCGCGGCTGCTTAAACGCACCAGGGAAAGTTTCTCGCTGGCAAGGGATTTTTTCAAGACCGACGCGATCGTTTAAAATGACGGGCCGCCAACCGAAGACGCGCTACCTCGATACTTATCCGAGGGATTTGGGCACTAACTATTCGAGACCGCGAAGTGAGGCGCGCTAGATGACGGTCTCTCTTCTCTCTTAGCGCGCATTGCTGGGTCTCTATATTTTTGTATGAGGCTGGATTAGGTGCAGTGAGCGTCAACATGCACAGGCGTTCTGCGCGAGCTAGGCAATATTCGGAGCGAAGCATCTGATGTCTGATGTTTCCTCTCATTCGGGACTTAGGCGCGTCTCTCCATGATATTGCAAAGCACAATGAGGCGACGTGGCAGCAGGGATAAAGCGGGCCAATGCAAAACTAAAAAGGGCCAACGGCATGGAAACGGGCCAGCACCAGGTCGTCCGCTAACACATTGTTTATGCGTGATAAATGAAAGCGACGAGGTAATGCGGTCTTCTCACGTAACAGAGCATATTCAACGATGTTGTCTAACTCTTAAAATGTTACCATTGTTTTCTCTTGCGTATTTCGGCGAGTGTCTCTAACGGACTTGTCGACGTGAATTCCCGACGCGATTGCTCGGCCGCCGCTAACGCTCGCGGTATATCTAGTCAGCGCCGGCGCTGCTCATTTAACTGGTTGGCCGAGCTTGATGCACTTGCAAACTCCACGGCGCCATGACCGATCGCCGCCGCTTCCCGCCGCCCAGGGCAACGATTACTGGTTCCGTCCTCTATGAAAAAGATTGAGTGTTTTCTGATCCTCGCAATGACGGTTATGGCGCTCCTCGCCGTGGCGCCTTCCGGCAGGCGGACCACCGGCAACGCCTATTGCAGCAACTGTAGTGGCTCTCAGACCAGTGGGACAGATAAATGATCAAATGCTAGCCGCTCGCCGCTTCCCCGCACCCTGGACTGTCGACCACAACGGCGCTTACTTTTCGTCGGGCTTGTGGGAGTCGTCGGGCTCTGTTGCAGCGCCACAGAATACGCAATTGAAGGTCACTTCCTCCAAGCCTTTCGCAACAGCAGCCGCTTGCGCGTTGAAGGTATCATCGCCTTTCTACAGTCCGCACAGATCACCTGCGGCAGTCGTTTCAGCATCGCCCCCGATGAATCCCCAATGCCATGCTTCCCCGCGCGAATTGAAATCATCAACCCCCTACTGTGACGGGCTCGACTTCAACTGCGGCGGGATTTCGTCGTCGAGAGGAATCGACGCACAATCCCGCTATGGGTTTGGCGGGCCGCTATCGGATCGAAATATCCAGCGAAGGGATAGTCGCGGTTGTCGATAGCGACGATCGCCTCGACGTGGCGCGCTCGCTTTATTGGCACGCGGTCATGAACCATCCGAACCGGCTGGTGATGCTGTGTGACCGAGATGGCGTTATCGCCCGCAGCGATCATCAATAGCTGCCGCTCGGGGCGGTTCTCGACGAAGCCCGACGCATCGCCGCCAACATCGCGAAGCTACCGGAGTTGGCACGGATTTCAGTTGCTCGGGCGAGAAAGGGGCCGGCGGCGAACCAAGTCCGTTGCTCTGAAAGTGCTTGAATGGAGTTAGTTGGCCCCGTTGGATGCAGAGCTGCCCCGAACCACTCGGTAATTGTTGTGCGTCCTGGCCGTAGCCGAAAATGTTGACCTGCTCGTCTGGATCAGCAAACGTCGAATCGCCGCCTCGCCAGCGCTACTCTGAATGCCCGTGCTGAGACAGCCCGCCTCGACTTGGCGCGCTCGCTTTATTGGCACGCGGTCATGAACCATCCGAACCGGCTGGTGATGCTGTGTAACCGAGATCGCGTTATCGCCCGCAGCGTCATCTCAGGCGGTTCTCGACGAGCGGTTTCTTTATCGGCGTTCTTGTCGGCGCCGTCGGATTGGCGTGGATCGCATTGCGTCTCAATTCGTCGAAGTCAAAAGCAGATGAGCCAGCCGCAACCTACACTGCGTTATCGGCGGGCGCTGACTTAATTCCAGCGCACGGGATGCGGGAAATTTTCAAAGACCTTGAGCGAGGATCGGCGTAAATGAGCGAAGCCATCTCCGATGCCGAGCAGAAATGGCGCGATAAGGAATACGCCGATTATCTCAAGCGCGGCGCCAAACGATTAGCGCGACCGCTTCTCGGTTGACCCAACGAAGTCAGACGAGTTTGGACCCGGCCGAGCGACATTTTCAAATATCTTGAACCCGAACCGCCGACACAGAGAAAGCGAAAGCGTGCCAATGAGTAGGGCTTGAGCACAACGGTCTGATTCGACCTAGCCTCGCTCCCCCTCGACGGCCGCATCCTCAGAGCGCGTCGCCGTGACATCTGCTCATTGAGTTGGGCCACATGATTTAACAATTGGGCCATGCCGGCGCCGCTTAGAACCAGCCGGCGCGTTGGAAAACACTTGCCGCCCGTGGGCTTTCCTGTTGGGGACGGCTCTACTCTGGTAACAGTGAAAATTATTCTCAGCGTCTGGCCATCGAACATGAGCGAGTAAACGGAGTCTGCGAATGTTTCCGACAGTTCGGGCCGATCTTCGTAGCTAAATTGTACGGGTGGCTTTTGCGGTTCGAGCGCCATCGATCAATCCTCTTGCTGGTTATGGGGAGGGTCTACCGAGGGCGCGGTAATTGAGCAAGAGCGCGGGGCCAATCGTCGGTCATGCCATCGGTAGAAGCGCCCGCTACGAAAAGCGGGGCATAATCAATTCTTGCTACGGCGGGAAACGCGGCGATCGTCGTGAGCGGCGGATGTACCCGTCACGCGATCGACCGCAAGCCATTCTAGTAGAGCAACGACCGGCGTTTAAGTTGGCGGCGTGATCTTTTTCACCGGCCAAGTAGAGTAGCTGGCGCAGCTCGGGGTTCTTTCGGTAGAATTTTTCACGCGCAGCAGCACGTCGTCGCCGCGCCACCCCTTCGCGCAGGATATAACCGGAAGCGAAGCTCACGACTATGACCCCGAGGATCGGGAGCAGTCCCAGAATAAAACTCACACACCGTCTCTGAGGTACCCGCTCCGACTCTCGGTCATAGAATGAGACGTGGTCAAGCTGCTGGATAATTGGAATTGTGAAACATGGACGACAGTGAAGCAACGGGCGTCAAACATGGATGCGATGACACGGGATACACGCGACGACAGAACGGCCCGGTTAGTGGCACTTGAGGAAAGGGTCGAGGCTCTCGAACAAATCAACGTGCTGCGCGGGGTATCCAAGCCAGCAACTAAGCAGGCCAGGCGATTAATCTCGTGGCCGCAAATATGGCGCTGTTCGAGGAAAATGATCGAGAAGTACAGGGCGACGGCGTTGGCCGCTAGCCTAGCCGGCGGGAAATGAGGCAGATAGAACAATCATGGCAAAACCAACAGGGAACAGAGTTGGGGTGGTCTTTGAAAACGATGCCGAGCTGATCACGTTCACGGTCGATGGGCATCTACTGCATACCCATAAGACCACTTTTGTCCAACGCCACAGTCTCGATACTTGGCCGGATTTCGAAAGTGCGAAAAAGGCCTTTGAGGCTGATCTTGCTCATGTCAGATGGGGAGAGCCCGAGTAGTGGCGGACGTTATTGATCTGTGCCGATATCTTGGCGCGCAAACAGATCAGGTAAGGCGATTGGTTTTTATGGTGTCAATCAAGCGGCGATCGTTGAAATGATCGGGGGGAACGGCCCCGATGAAAAGCCCCAAGGCGCGATGAGATACGCGCGCTTGGGGCCTGAGACAGCATCGGGGTCGGGGTTATTCGCTGCCTCGGCACAAAGGCAGCATAGATAGGCAGCCAATTCCATCGCGATCGAGGATTAACGTTGACGGGGGTGGCTCTCACCACCGGCCGATGCCCCGGCTGATCATCGACCGCGGGTCCATAAAAACAAAAATAGCCCCGGCGGAACGTGCCCGGGCTATCCGCGTCTCAGCAAGGATGCGATCCGGGTGAAAGATCGCATCGACCAGTAACATGATTCGCCCGCTTCGGCGAAGGCTTTCAGTTCTCACGTTCGGCGGTGCGAACAATCGAGTACGAACTTGACGATGCGCATGCCGAGGCAGCAGCGGCACCACATGCACTGAATACAAATCAGGCTTCGGATGATGATGTTGTGCTGCGCATTTCGGTTAGAAAGACATTCGTCTCGATGTCAAAATGACATTGGGTGCAGCACGATATCGAGCACCAGCTTCTGAAACTCGATGATTTCTGTCCGGATGCTGCCGCGAGTATTTCCACCATCGGTCCGGGTCAAAATTCGAGTAGCGGGAGGGTCGAACTGTGACACGTGTCGAATGGCCTTTCATGGCTCGATCGAGCATTCGCCGCGTTCGTCGCGAGTGATCCCTAGCGAGCCACGAACACAATGGATCGAAACTGATGCTGGTCGCACCATGGCGGAAGCACCTGACCTTCAGCTTCGGTTCCAATGTCGGTTCTAGGGATTTGCACGACATCCGTCACGCCAAGCCACCTCAGTTGGCGAATTTGCCTTTCGGCCTCATCCTCATAAGGGAGCCCCCGGCGGACGAACTCGTTGTCTTCTCCACTCGGAGGGTGGCCAAAAACCGCAACTCGCTTCGCAATGCCGCTTTGAACAAGGTCTGCCGCTTCGAGCGCCCCCGCGCCGCCGGAATCTGACGATATGACAATGATGTCGGCGGGCGAGACCGGTTCGTTGACGACGAGCGCCCATCCTGCGGCTCGCAGAACCCGCTCTCGAACGGAGGGAACCGCAACGATGGCAGCCGCGGCCAATGCGACCACCACAAGTATCAGGGCCCACCTCGGCCGTCGGGAGTTCATGCTCGACTTCATGAGGTATGGGTGGGGACTCGTCGAACGTGGCAGGCGTGCATGCGCACGATTCGGTTCAGCGCTGGCCCTGATCTGACGTTGCAATATCTTTGCGGCCAGTATGTGACGGTAATCAAGCGCCAGGGGTCTCATTGCAGTGGCGAAGAGTTCGCCTAGTCTACGCGCCGGTTGCGGGATGCCCCACCGCAGTGGGCTAGAAAAAGGCGAGAACGCCTGTCCATACGCGCACGCATCATGGAGTTGTGGTGGCCGGCCGTCGCTATTGGCTCCCGCGCTGCGGTGCGATTACTAGAAAGGGCACTCCGTGCAAGCGCAAGCCGGTATTGCTGCCAGGTGGTCGCGTCCGAAATGGACATTGTTTAAATCATGGCGGTGCCAGCACGGGACCAAAGAGAAATCATGATCGATGTACTGCGGGCCGGATAGCTTCATATGAGCGTCGACGTGCTGCGGGGGTACATGCTATCCAACGCAAGCCGAAACCCGCACCAGCGGCCTCCGCTGAAGCTCAACGCGGCTTTCCACCAGAGACGCAGAAGTTCGCCGGGCGAGGATTGTCCGCCAGCTTCAGGAACGGTTTCCAGACCAAAACTGGTCCTGATCCTTTGTAAAACTCAAGGGCGCGGATCTGAAAGTCGATTTCTCTCAAACCGCTGATTCGCCCTTTCGGTTGTATCTTCCCATATTGCAACTACGAACCGAATTCGTCCGGAGCAAACACGACTGTCCGAAAATTGGGTGTTCTTCGGACAGTCCATTTATTTTCGCCCTCAATCGCTATCATTTCGAATCGGTTTTCAAGTTTGCTCGCGCTGGTTACCGGGTCGCGACCATGGCACCCCACCCCGTGTTTGTTGCTAAAACCAACTCACGGAATCTGGTTCTTTGGTCGGCGCGCTGCCCAAGACATATTTTTGCGGAATCCTAAAGGGGTACGGTCTCAAAAACCCTTTTGTCTTTTTTCTGAGAAAACGAAGCCCCAAATTTTGTACAAAAAAATGGCCTAAGGCCAACCCCCGTATCTAAAAAATAACTGGTTCCATAATGGGACCAACAATCATATTTGCAATTTCAACATAAGGGAATATTTTGATGTTTTCCATTTTTGATGAGAACTTCCTCGGAACGCAAGCATATCGCAAGATTCTGGATATGAGTTACGAAGATCAGAGCGAATTTGTTTGACAGCTTTCTACCCTCGTTGAAAAGGTGAACGCTGCGGAAGCTTCACTCGATCGTAAGAAAGTCGCTATCGAGCGAATTAATGCCGCAAAAGCAGACCCCCACGGCGGTCCTAACGCTATTCAATCTATTGAATGGCCAACTTCGACGCGGTGGCTTGCCGCAGGTCGAGGATTTGGTCGAGAAGTCGCCCGACGAAATCATGTCGCTATTCGCATCGTCAAAGATGACGCCGATTGACAAGATGGCGTGCAAGTCAATGCTCTCGAAGTTGAAAGTGATCCCGTAAAAACCGGAGTCACGCTTTCATCGTTCCATGCGACTAGTACGTGTCGACTCCGTTCATCACGCCTGACCGGAATGAAGCCGGATCGTGACGTGCGCAGCGCGGGCTCTCTGGCGAGCCCGACGCGATTGCGGTCGAGCTGCTGTGAGAGTATCTTTCGGAACAGATTGACCCCAGCGTTTTTGACCTGTTGGCGAAGAAGACGCATTATATCTGGTAGGCCGAGTGGGCTTCGACATCCCTTTGACGCGGCTCCCAACCAACAAGCCACTACGACGGCCCGAACTCAGGATGTTTTTCGTGGAATATTTTACGTGCTGCTGCCCGCCGACGACGTGCAATGTATTCGCGGACTCCGTACCCGCAGCCGAACGCTAAAACGAGCAAACTAACCAAGGGTGCAATCTCTATAGCCAATTGCACTGACGTGACTCGCTACTGTGACGAGCCATATTATGTGGCAAGTAGCTTACAATCTAAAGTTAGACTTTAGGCGACTCTCATTTGCGGTGCTTGGTGTGGTGGTCAAAGGTGGTCCTAATGCCAATATCGCGTTGGGACAGATGGTTGCATCTGGGCCACAGTGCGCCGCAAAAAGCGTCCTAGTGTCGGTTTGTTCACAGTGCGAGACCCCTAACGGGCTGTCATTCCGGCGCGAACTCTGGGGAGCGTCGGTTGGAGTCGGCATTGCGGTTGCGATGAACGCGATCTGGATAGCGGTGTTGGCGTACGCTGCTTCGCTAATGTTTTAGAGCGCCGGCCTGGAACAGCACATCGTTACCTTAGATGGCGACCTGTCGCGTGGCTTTACGCGTAACATCTTTGCGTCCCAAAAATTGAACGGCTCTATGACGGTCGAAGAATATCGTCTAGTTCTTTGTAGTCGGGAGACTAGTTTCTAGCGATCCGCGCGACGAAGCCCCGGCGCATCGCTGCCAACATCGCCAAGTTGCCTGACAATGCTTGCTAAAACGCGAGTTTAAAGACCCCATAGGAAACCACATTCTTGTGACGGCAGTGTGTGGCATGAGGAACTCGATTTCTCCGAAACATTTTGCACGTGCGAAAGTTAGTTAACAGAACATGCCTTGATTGTGATCCAAACGTGCGCGGGCCATGAGGGCGACGGCTATCAAGTGGAATCACAACTCCGCAATGATCTCCCAGTGGGTTGAGATGCGGAGAAACAATGCCGGCCTCGACAGCCCTTTTTTCCACCCGCAATTCACCAGCATTGTCGCGCGAGCATGCACCAATGTAGAAGTTGCAGTAGTTGAACAACGCAATAAAGTCGTAGCACTACTTCCATTTCAAAGGACGTCCAAACACATCGGCGTCCCGGTAGGTCGCCCTCTTTCCGATTATCACGGCTTAATAAGTGCGAGCGAGTGTGACGTCGACGTCGCCGACCTAGTCAGGCAATGCGGTCTTATCGGCTGGGACTTCGATCATCTCCTCGCGTCGCAACCTTGCTTTGCTGCGTTCCATCAGGCAACCGGCCCATCCCCTCAGATCGATCTCTCGGGGGATTTTGATGAATACGTCAAAACCCATAAAGAGGTTAAGTCGCTGCGAGCAAAAATGCGAAGACTCGCCCGAGATTTTGGTTCGCTGCGGATGGTGCCAGCCAGCGGCGATCCCGAGGCGATGCAGCAGCTTTTGCGCTGGAAATCACAACAGTATCGCACGACCGGCCAACGGGATATTTTCAAACGCGAGTGGATCGCCGCGGTGGTCCAGGAGGTTTACGGGCATCACGACCCAGATTTTGCCGGAATATTATCTCTGCTCTATGCTGGGGATCATCGCATCGCGGCTATGCTCGGAATGAGGTCCGCAGGCGTCTATCACTATTGGTTCCCCTCTTACGATCCTGCCATGGCACATTATTCGCCTGGATCGATCTTGTTGCTTATGTTTGTTGAGCAAGCCAAATCGATTGGCATCAAAACGATCGACCTTGGCAAGACCATGTCTGAACAGAAACGGCGCTTTATGAACGCATCTACCCTGGTTGCGGAGGGTGCGGTGGATTTGTCCTCATGGCGTCGATTGCGGCGCTCTCTGCGCAGTGATCTCCGCTCCGTCGCGATCCGATTGCATGTCGATGAGCCAGCTCGGCTTTTACTGAGAACGCTACGCTTAGCGACTTTTGGTTAGAGCTTCCATTAGGGGCATCGAACCAAACCTTTGAGACGCAAGCAACAAATCGGGACCGCCCTTTAGGCGGCCCGCGCTCTAACTTTGATTTATGAAGGACTGTCTACTGCGTGTTGCGGCGGCGACGAACCAGCCAATACACGCCATAGCCAACTGCGATGAACGGAAGACCGGCGCCTGCTAACGGGCCGGGTGTCGACCGATGACCGGTCGCGGGCAAGGGAGTTGTCGTATGTTTGAAAATGCGTTCGCCGGCTTGGTGCTGGCATGACCGCAACGCCTTCTCGCTCCGTCGCAATCGCGACGGTCCCTCGGCGCGGCCTTTCCAGGACGGAAGTCGCAATGTACTTCGGTATTTCGCCGTCGAAGTTTGATGAGCTTGTGAGGCACGGTCGGATACCTCGCCCCCGCAATATCGACTGCCGAAAAGTGTGGGACGTTTTCGAGTTGGATATGGCTTTCGATGAGCTACCACGCGAAGATAATCCGCCAATCGCCGCCAACTCATGGGATGACCGATGACGTCGATTAGGTTGCCTTACATCCAGGAATATCGCGACCGACAAGGTAAGGCGCGACGTTACTTTCGACGTCCAGGATACAAGCGGGTGGCGCTACCTGGCACGCCGGGATCGCCACAGTTCATGGCCGCTTATGAATCGGCGTTAGCTGATGAGGGCCTGCCGAATGGACAAAGGCATAGTGATGGTACGATCGGGGATTTGGTTGCAGCGTTCTGCCGGTCGTCGTTCTTCGAAAGCCTGAAACCGTAGTCGCCGCGGGTATACCGATTGGTACTCGACAAGGTCTCTCAAGAGGATGGCCAGCGCTTTGTTCGGGACATGCCCAAGCGTGTCGCAATGAGCATCATTGAGGAAATGGGCGAGCGCAGACCAGCAATGGCCAATCTCACTGCTTCAGTTACTGTTTGGCCATGCGGTAAAGAAGGAACTGCGCGGCGACAATCCTTTCGCAGGGCTTGAGGCGTACAAGCTGGGCATGCACCTACTTGGACTGAACCTGAAATTGCTGCCTACGAAGCAGTGTGGCCTATAACGCGAACGATTGGCGCTTGAATTTCCTACTGTTTACCCGCCAGCGCGTGGGTGACGTTGCCGCGATGCGCCGGTCTGATTTGCGCGATGGCACCATTTATATCCGGCAGCAAAAGACGGGCGCCGAGCTGGTGATCCCGTTGCATCCGAAATTGCTCCGTTCGATCAAGGTTTGCCCGGCGAACGGATTGACTCTGATCGGCTCGCCCATGGCCGGCCCATGACGGCAAAAGCTTTATCCGCGCTTGCCACCCGCGCCGCTCACGCTACCGGACTGCCGAAGAAATGCTCCCCGTGGTCTCCGTAAGGGCGCGATGAGCCGCCTCGCTGAGGGATCAACCAGCAAGGGCGTCGGGTCACCGCAGCCTGAAGGAGATCGAGCGGTACACCGCTGCGGCAGACCAAGCGCGCTTGGCACGCTCTGCCGTATCGCGACTGCCGGAAGAACAAAATGACGACGCGTGAGTGTCTAACTCGCCCAGGTAAGACACTTGGCTGCCTTAAACGGACACGGGGGTTAACGCGGTTATAATCTGCTGGACACCCAGCGCAAAAACATGATGTCGAAAGCTTTCAAACACGCTCGGAAGCGGTAGATGATTGCGATCTGTGAAATGCACACCCGCTTCGGGTCGGACATTGCGGTCCCGGCCGAGCAGCTCGATTTATGAGCGTCGAGAATATGTGCCGTCGCAGCTCGACAAGGTTAAGTGCAATCGCGTGTCTATTCAATCCCGCGCAGTGACGACAGTCTGCAGCCTTGTAAATATTGGGCCAGTTCAAGCAGGTTGCCGGAGACGATGTTCGGCGCTGAGTTTCACGATGCTTCTCATAGTTCATTCCAAGGGATTCGTTCCGCATCGCAAGATGAATTCAGCAGCGACAGCAATAACTGGTGTACTGTGCGTAGTTACTCCGAGCTCGCGAAGATGCCTAACCCAAAAATCATCAAGTACCGTCCACAATATCGGCTGCTGCCCGTATACTTTGCCGCGAAAAACAACGAATGCGCGGTCGGCGCCCGCTGCAAGATGTGCGAAAAGATCTCGGTCCGATCCATTAGCGGCAAGTTGGACGATTTGTAGACGGCATGAGGCCGTTTGCGCTCGAATCATCGAAACATCGCTCACTATCTGCTCGATCGGCGAGACTTCAAAATGATTGCGTTTTAGAAAAACGACTAGATGGTCCTTGGCGTCATTCCCGATGCCAGATCCGATCGCGGTCTTCCACGCGACACTTAGCACAAGTGCAATAGCGAGAATCCACCTAAATGTACTTGACGAGTTCACGCCTTACTCCTAGCGAACAAATTCCGACGATCAGTACTAGGATGATCATGTTGGCGACGGCATCTCCCCATTGACTATGGAAGGTGGCGTAGTGCCACTCACTGAGTCCCAAGATCGTCATCCGGGTCACGTTCACTGCTACCACGGCTATGCAGGCGAGCAGGCACCAAAAAGCATCTGAGCCGGATTTCCGGTGAGATACAGTTTGACTTAGCGTGACCCAGCATAAAAATGCCAGGGAAACGTTCGCGAGTGAAGAGCAAGGTGGGAATATCACGAGTTGGCCAGATTTATCGGCAAATTCCACAAGGTTCCCGGTCCTATCAGTGCCCAACAGCAAACTGACGAGGGATGCGTCGGCTGCCAATATGTAGTTAGCAAAAAACTGAAATAGCAAGCGACTCCAGAGTAGGGGGAAGGTGCTAGCCAGCAAGATGATGCGCACCCCGCCGAGAGGTGGCGATATCGGTGGAGAAGAGGATATAGAGGCTTAGACCTGTTACGGCGATCCAACTCAAGGGTCCAATGGGGAGAATGGCCAGCAAGATGAAACAAACGCCAAGCGCGAGCTCTAAAGGACGAATCCCGCTTGGTATGGTCGCGCATAATTAGTGATATTCCCGCAATACCCGAAGCCAAAATGATTACACTAATCCCAAAAGTACGAAAAAGTGCGTCAGCCCAACCAATCTCCTCTATCGAATGGACGATGCGCGATGTGAAGCCGCTCGCAAATCCAAAAATGAACAGGCCAGCAAAGTATTCGCCGCGATGCAAGTCGCCTGCCATTCGTACGATAGCTGGATTAGCCGACTGAACACTCACGATCGATTCTCTTGTTAAGCTTTTTGCCGGTCATCTTTTGATGCTGCGAGCGCACCAGCAGCGGCCGCTCACCGTCGCCTTTTGCGAACATCGTTCTAGCCGTCGTAGACCCATTCCGCAATGCGGCCAAAGGTGCTACATCGGGAGCACAGCACAACCGAATGTGCCATATTCGTGGGTCGCCGCGAAGGTAGGTTGACGGCTCGAACATCATTAAGATTCCCAGCAGTCTGCGCAGCGGCTCCGAACGTAGGCAATGTTTACTGCGGTATGAGCAGTTCGCTTCGCTAAGGGGACAACAAGCTTCGTCGCGGATAGATGTTGTCATTCGTGGGTATAATGTGGGGAAGTTACCCGGCATTGCTTCGTCGTCCTTTTGCGTAGATTTTACGCCCATTGAGTGTACGCGTTTGATGATGTGGCACGGCTAAATGCCGCCAATGATCCAGCTAAAAATAAGCGGCTACGAGTCCAATTCGCGACCGCGCTGCAGTAAGACCAATTGCGATTTATACACGAGGATCAAGATCGACAAGTTTCCGTCGCCACTCTTAAGCAACCGATTGTCGTCGCCCAAAGAATTATCTGCGACGACAACGCAAAACCTTGAACTTCGGTTCGGGCCGCGCCGATCGAACCTCAATTCGACAAATCAAAACGTGTCAAGAAATTGTTTCTCAAGACAAGCGCGCTAAGCGGGGGGCAGCCTTGACAAGCATTTTCCTAAACTCATCCCACAGCGGAGAAACTCGATCATCTGGGGGCAGGTGTCGACAAAGCGCTCCGTGTCCTTGCTCCGGATCGCTGTCAAACTTGATGTGTTCGACGAGAAAATGCTTGAATGCTTGCAGCAGCGGGTCGTTCCACTTTGGAGCCGTTAAGATGGCGCGAAATACGCTTTCAAGACCGCCATCCTCATAGCTGGCCAGAGCGAGTGCTCTGACTTTTCGATCAATCGCACGTGCCATACTCAAATACGCTTCGCCGATCGACTCGAGATTGCGCTGTCGCCGCCCAGATATTTTTGACAGGCCAAGTGTTCGTTTCATGAACTCGTCATGATTCATTGTCTCCCCGACACTCGCTACACCCGGCCAAGGTGACAAATTGTCAGTGTTGCGCTCACCACGATCAAGTTCTTGGAGTTGCTGATCGGCGGGATACAGTTGGCACGCTATTTCAAGGCTTTCACGGAACTGAATGGAGAAATAGTAATAAACCCAGGCAACGCCGATGAGATCTTCCTCTGTCAGGTTACCCCAATCCAGATGGCAAATATCATCGATCACTCGTTGGTAGGCAGGCGTTTTTTGATTCACATTTGGTGCGAAACGTCTGATCGAAGATCACTCATAGCTGGCTACCCTCACAACAACTCAAAAGCAGTAGAATATTATTCAATTTCTTCGGGATTTGAAGAGTAGAAATTGCCAGCTTTATTCACGATGAATTGTAACTGGTCGGATGGCCATTGTCGTGTCGTAAGTGGCGGGATCTTGCCCAAATTGAAGGCATGCGACTTCAAAAAGTGCTGATGCGGCTTCGAATCGCTCCGTAATATCTGGATTCCGCAGACTAACCTCTGGACGTGAGATACCCTTTTTGCCTCGCCTAACTTGGAATCGCTCTAGTATTAATATTAATACAGAAGGCATTCGCGAGCAGCCAGGATGAGCTAGGCGCGCCTGTCAGCACATATTTTGAAGCGCCAAATTCGTTCGATTTTTTTAGTCGCCTCAGTGAGCACCTAATGGCATCTCGGCTTCCTAGATCGATGGGCGCTCCACTGAACACTTCTCAACAATGACGCAATCCCTCGCTTTTGCAACTTTGGCAGCCAGGCGCCGTTGCCGTGCTCACAATTATCCCGCCTGGTGCAACGAGCAGCGGACGTGACGAGGTCACTAACGATTCGACGCATGCCTGACCGGACTTAGCCTCGATAACGTCCGGAATCTTTCGCACTTTCAGGATTGACGGCTTCTTCGTACACTGAAGGAGCAACCGATGAGTGACGAGAAGCCGATGGGTCAGGTGATCCAGATCGATGAAGCGCGGATCCGCGATCATCTTGGCGAGATGGTGCGTGGGACGGTGGAAGAGACGCTGAACGCGATGCTGGATGCCGAAGCAGACCAGCTCTGCGGTGCCGGCCGTTACGAGCGCAGCCAGGCTCGGCAGGACACCCGAGCTGGGAGTTACGATCGGACGCTGCAGACCAGCGCCGGCGAGGTCAACCTCAAGATCCCGAAGCTACGGCGCCAGACCTTCGAGACGGCAATCATCGAACGTTATCGCCGGCGCGAGAGCTCGGTCGAGGAATCCCTGATCGAGATGTACCTGGCGGGGATTTCGGTGCGCCGAGTGGAGGACATCACTGAAGCCCTGTGGGGCACGCGGGTGAGCCCGAGCACGGTGTCGAACCTCAACAAGAAGATCTACGCCAAGATCGAGGCGTGGCGGAACCGGCGCATCGAAGGCGAACATCCGTACCTTTATCTCGATGGCATCGTGATGAAGCGGACCTGGGCTGGCGAAGTCCGCAATGTCTCTCTGCTGGTGGCCAGCGCCGTCAATTCGGAGGGTTTTCGGGAGATTCTGGGCATCTGCGAGGGCGCCAAGGAGGACAAGTCCGGCTGGTCGGCGTTCCTGCGCCACCTAGTCGACCGCGGCCTCAACGGCGTGCAACTCATCATCTCCGACGCCTGCCGAGGCTTGATGGAGAGTGCCGCGGAATATCTGCCCGACGCTCAGTGGCAGCGCTGCATGGTTCATTTTTATCGGAACGTCTTCAGCCATGTGCCGGCAACCAGGGTCCGCGAGGTGAGCCACATGCTCAAAGCCATTCATGCCCAGGAGAACCGTGACGCGGCCGACCGCAAAGCGCGAACGATCGTTGAAGATCTGCGCGCCGCCAAAATGCACACGGCCGCCGATCTGGTCGAGCGTAGCGTGTCCGAAACGTTGACCTATTACGCCTTCCCGGACATCCACTGGCAGAAGATCCGCACCAACAACCCATTAGAGCGGATCATGAAAGAAATCCGTCGGCGGACGCGCGTTGTCGGGGCATTCCCTGACGGCCAGTCCTGTCTCAACTTGACGGCTGCGCTACATTGCCGGCACAGCAAATGCTACATGAACATGCGGCCGCTCTATCAGCCGCAAGTCCCGCAAACCGAAGCCG